>NZ_JBITLL010000007.1:280790-875510 GCF_044465245.1 Nonomuraea terrae
CCGTCCGGGAACTTCCGTCCGGGAACTTCCGTCCGGGAACTTCCGTCCGGGAACTTCCGTCCGGGAACTTCCGTCCGGGAACTTCCGTCCGGGAACTTCCGTCCGGGAACGGCGAAGGCCCGTGCGCCGCCGCACGGGCCTTCGACGCGCCGGTGGTCAGACGCCGAGCACGGAGGGCTGGCCGAGCTCGTGCAGGAAGAGGGCCTCCGTGGTGGCCACGCGGCGCAGCTCCTCCAGGTCCACGCGCTCGTTGGGGGCGTGGATGGCGGCCTCCTCGTCCTCGGCGCCGAAGAGCAGGATCTCCGCCGCGGGGAACTGCTTCAGCAGCGTGTTGACCAGCGGGATCGAGCCGCCGGCGCCCACGTCGCGCGGCGGGCGGCCGAAGGCGCGCTCCATCGCCCGGTTCAGCGCGAACCGCGCCTTGCCGCCCGAGTCGGCCTGGAAGCCGGAGCCGACCGTGAAGTCGCCGAACGACACCTGCACGCCCCACGGGGCCACCTGCCGCAGGAACTCCACGATCGCGTTCACCGTCGTCTTCGGGTCGCCCGCCGGAGGCACCCGCACGGTCACCCGCGCCCGCGCCCTCGGCTGCACCGCGTTGATCGCGCCCGACACCGTCGGCACGTCGAGCCCCGTGACGGTGATCGAGAACGACGACCACAGACGGTCGGCCAGCGAGCCCGAGCCCACCAGCGACACCCCGTCGAGGACGCCGGCCGTCCGCCTGAACTCCTCCTCCGACGGCCCCTGCCCGAGGAACGTGCCGCGCGGCAGGCCCGGGACGCGGACGTCGCCGTTGTCGTCGTGCAGGGCGGTCAGCATGCGCATGAGCGCCGCCAGCGCGTCGGGCGCGGCGCCGCCGAACGAGCCGCTGTGCACGGGCTCCTGCAGCGTGCCGACCTCGATGGTGAAGGCCGCCATGCCCCGCAGCGAGGTGGTGACCGCCGGGTCGCCCACCCGCGGGTTGCCGACGTCGGCCACCACGATGGTGTCGGCCCGCAGCAGGTCTGGGTTGCGCTCGACGAACGCCTCGAGCCGCTCGCCGGCGTACTCCTCCTGGCCCTCGATGATGACCTTGATGCCCACGGGGAACCGGCCCTGGAAGGTACGCAGGGCGGTGACGTGGGAGATGATGCCCGACTTGTCGTCGGCGCAGCCGCGACCGTACAGGCGGCCGTCGATCAGGGTCGGCTCGAACGGCGGGGTCCGCCACGCGGCAAGGTCACCGGCGGGCTGGACGTCGTAGTGGGCGTACAGCAGCACCGTCGGCATGCCGGGAGGCGCGGGGGCCTCACCGTACACGGCGGGGAAGCTGCCCTCGACGGGCACCTGCTGGACGCGCGGCAGGCCCACGGAGCGCAGCAGCTCCTCCGTCATGGCGGCGGCGGCGTACACGGGCTCTTCCGGGTGCCCGGGGAAGGCCACGGAGGGGATGGCGGCAAGTCGCCGCAGCTCGTCGACGGCTTGCGGCATCGCGGCGGCGACGGCGCTCTCGATCTGGTCAGGAGTCACGGGACGGTCCCCCGGGGGTTGTTCTCAACGGGTGGTCTACGGTTGTCCGCGGCGGTCGCGGCCGGCGGACACCGGCTTCCGACGATCGTCGCAGCTCACAGGAGTGCATACCAGTTCACAGCGATTTGCTCACATTGGATCACGGCGGGCCACGCTGGGGAAAACGGGTTCGCGCGCGCGTGACGAATCTATCCTGCGGATTTCGTTGCTGTTACAAAACGGTTCTGCGGATCTCGGATTTCTTGCAGAGTGTCACGACCGATTCGCTTGGCAAACCGGACGTCTCGATGCAGACTGTGGAGAGTTCAGACACGAGGGAAGATAACCATGACGCAGCCCGAAAACGACGTCCTGAAGGCCGCGCAGGACCACCTGTGGTTGCACTTCACCAGACACAGCGCCTACGAGCAGTCCGAGATCCCGACCATCGTCCGCGGTGAGGGGTCCTACGTCTACGACATCCACGGCAAGCGTTACCTCGACGGTCTGGCCGGCCTCTTCGTCGTCCAGGTGGGCCACGGGCGGCAGGAACTCGCCGAAGCGGCCGCCAAGCAGGCGCAGGAGCTGGCGTTCTTCCCGCTGTGGTCGTACGCCCACCCCAAGGCGGCCGAGCTGGCCCAGCGGCTGGCCTCCCACACTCCCGGCGAGCTGAACCGCGTCTTCTTCACCACCGGCGGCGGCGAGGCGGTCGAGAGCGCCTGGAAGCTCGCCAAGCAGTACTACAAGCTCGTCGGCAAGCCGCTCAAGCACAAGGTCATCAGCCGCCAGATCGCCTACCACGGCACCCCGCAGGGCGCGCTGTCGATCACCGGCATCCCGGCGTTCAAGCAGATGTTCGAGCCGCTGGTGCCCGGCTCGGTCCGCGTGCCGAACACCAACCACTACCGCGCCGACGAGATCACCGGCGTCCCCGGCATGACGGCCGAGCAGTACGGCATCTGGGCGGCCGACCGGGTGGCCCGCGCCATCGAGATGGAGGGCCCCGACACGGTGGCCGCCGTCTTCGCCGAGCCCGTCCAGAACGCCGGCGGCTGCTTCCCGCCGCCCCCCGGCTACTTCCAGCGCCTGCGCGAGATCTGCGACGAGTACGACGTGCTGCTCGTCTCCGACGAGGTCATCTGCGCCTTCGGCCGCCTCGGCACGATGTTCGGCGGTCAGAAGTTCGACTACGTGCCGGACATCATCACCTGCGCCAAGGGCATGACCAGCGGCTACTCGCCGATCGGCGCCATGATCGCGCACGAGCGCCTGTTCGAGCCGTTCAAGGGCGGCGACACGATGTTCGCCCACGGCTACACCTTCGGGGGCCACCCCGTCTCCGCCGCCGTGGCCCTGGCCAACCTCGACATCTTCGAGCGCGAGGATCTGCTCGGCCACGTCACCGCCAACGAGCCGCGCTTCCGCGAGACCCTCGAAGGGCTGCGCGACCTGCCGATCGTCGGCGACGTACGCGGCTCCGGCTACTTCTGGGGCATCGAGCTGGTCAAGGACAAGGCCACGAAGGAGACGTTCGACGCGGACGAGTCCGAGCGGCTGCTGCGGGGCTTCCTGTCGAAGGCGCTGTTCGACGCGGGCCTCTACTGCCGCGCCGACGACAGGGGCGACCCCGTGATCCAGCTCTCCCCACCGCTGATCGCAGGTCAGAAGGAGTTCGACGAGATCGCGTCGATCCTGCGCGGCGTCCTGAGTGAGGCGTGGAAACGCCTCTGAACCTCAAACCCCGGCACGACGACGTGCCGGGTTCCCGAAAGGATTCACCGCAATGAAGATCGGCGTACCCGCCGAGGTCAAGAACCACGAGTATCGTGTCGCTGCGACTCCGGCGGGCGTTCACGAACTGGTGCGGGCCGGCCACGAGGTGACCGTCCAGCGTGGGGCAGGCCTCGGCTCACACATCACCGATGAGGAGTACCTCGCCGCGGGCGCGAAGATCATCGACAGCGCCGACGACGTGTGGGGCGGCGCCGACATGGTGCTCAAGGTCAAGGAGCCGATCGCCGAGGAGTACCACCGGCTGCGCGAGGGCCTGGTGCTCTTCACGTACCTGCACCTGGCCGCCTCCCGCACCTGCACCGACGCGCTGCTGCAGGCCGGCACCACGGGCATCGCGTACGAGACCGTGCAGGTGGGCAACTCCCTGCCGCTGCTCGCGCCGATGTCGGAGGTCGCGGGCCGGCTCGCGCCGCAGGTGGGCGCGTACAACCTGATGCGTTTCAACGGCGGGCGGGGCATCCTGCCGGGCGGCGTGCCGGGCGTGGCCCCGGCGAAGGTGGTCGTGATCGGCGGCGGCGTCTCCGGTCTGAACGCCGCGCAGATCGCCGTCGGCATGGGCGCCGACGTCACCGTCCTCGACCTCAACATCGACCGCCTGCGTCACATCGACGCGATCTACCAGGGCCGACTCAAGACGCTGGTCTCCACCCGGTACGCGATCGAGCAGGAGGTCCTCCAGGCCGACCTGGTCATCGGCGCGGTGCTGATCCCCGGCGCCAAGGCCCCGACGCTGGTCTCCAACGACCTGGTCTCCCGGATGAAGCCGGGCTCCGTGCTGGTGGACATCGCCATCGACCAGGGCGGCTGCTTCGAGGACTCGCGCCCGACCACGCACGCCGACCCGACGTACAAGGTGCACGAGTCGATCTTCTACTGCGTGGCCAACATGCCCGGCTCCGTGGCGAACACCTCGACGTACGCGCTGACCAACGCGACCCTTCCGTACGCCGTCAAGCTGGCCGGGCTCGGCTGGCGCGACGCCGTCCGGACGGACGCCGGCCTCGCGGGCGGCCTCAACACGCACGCCGGCCTGCTCACCAACCAGCCGGTCGCCGAGGCCCTCGACCTCCCGTACACGCCGGTCTCCGAAGTGATCTAGACCCTGCCATTCCGAACGAGGCCCCCGGCATGCCGGGGGCCTCGTCGGCGTTCTGGGGCTCTTCACTGCCAAGCAGGGCGGCCGGCTGGAGTCGGGGCGATGCGGCGGGGCCGCTCTGCGGTACTGCCCGCCCCCGGCCGTGCCCCGAGTTGGGAATGAAAATCATTATCAAATAGAGTGCGCTGCGAGAGACCGGAGCCAAAGCTGCTCCGGTGATGACTCGGTCACGTGAGCCCGAGGAGGCTTTGTGTCATCAGTGCAACTCGCATCGGCTCGGTCCGGCCCCCTATCGCCGACCGCGGTGACGGACGCTCCGCGGGGCAGGCGCCGGTTCCGCGCCCCACTCGCCTTCTTCCTCGTCACGCTCGTCCTGCTCGCCAGCCTGGCGCTGTCGACCGCGTTCGGGGCGGAGCCCCTGTCGCCGGCCATGGTGATCGACGTGCTGGTCGGGCGGGTGACCGGCGGGCCGGTCGCGGACCTCGCGTACGACACGATCGTGTGGCAGCTGCGGGTGCCGCGCGCGTTGCTGGCGGCCCTCGTCGGCGCCGGTCTCGCGCTGGCCGGAGTCGGAATGCAGACGCTCGTCCGCAATCCGCTCGCGGATCCTTACCTGCTGGGCGTCTCTTCCGGCGCGAGCGTCGGCGCCACCGCGGTGATCACCTCGGGTCTGTTCGCCGGCGCGGGGGCGTTGACGTTGTCCGGGGGCGCGCTCATCGGGGCGCTCGGCGCCGCGGTGCTGGTGTTCGTGATCGCCACCGCCCAAGGCGGGCTGACCCCGTTGCGGCTGGTGCTCACGGGGACCGTCCTCGGCTCGGCGTTCTCGGCGGTGGCGAGTTATCTGGTCTTCCGCAGTCCCGATCCGGCCGCGGCGCAGTCCGTGCTGTTCTGGTTGCTCGGCAGCCTGGCCGGCGCGGAGTGGTACCAGCTCGCGATACCGGCGATCACGGTGGGGGCCGTCGCCGCGGCGATGCTGGCCGGCAGCGGCTGGCTCGACGCGCTCGCGACGGGCTCCGACACCGCGGCGTCGGTCGGCGTCCCGGTCCGCGCGGTGCGCGTCGGCCTGTTCGTCCTGCTGGCGATCCTCGTCGGCGTGCTGGTCGCGGTCTCGGGCGGCATCGGCTTCGTCGGGCTGGTCGTGCCGCACGCGGCACGGCTGCTGGTCGGCGCCCGGCACCGGGTCCTGCTGCCGGCCTCGGCGATGTGCGGCGCCCTGTTCCTGCTGTGGGTCGACGTCGTCACCCGGATCCTCGTGCCGCCCACCGAGATCCCGCTCAGCGTCGTGTCGGGGCTGATCGGCGCACCGGCGTTCCTCGTCCTGCTCGGGCGCCGGCGTTACCGCTTCGGGGGTGAGGGGTGAGCGTCCACCTGCGCGCCGAGGGGCTGGCCTGCTCGGCGGGGAAGCGCGTCGTCCTCCGCGACGTCCGGCTCGACGTCCGCGAGGGGGAGACGATCGGGATCGTCGGGCCGAACGGATGCGGGAAGTCCACGCTGCTGCGCGTCCTCGCCGGGCTGCGCAACCCCTCGGCCGGTCATGTGCACGTCGGCGGTGTCCGGTTGCACGGCCTCGGCGCCCGGCAGCGGGCACGCAAGGTCGCGCTGGTCGCCCAGGAGCAGGACCTGCCCCCTGACCTGCTCGCCTGGGAAGTCGTCGCGCTGGGCCTCACCCCCTACCGATCGCCGTGGAACGGCGTCGGCCCCCGCGAGCGTGCCGCCGTCGCGGACGCGCTCGCCCAGGTCGCGCTGGCCGATCTCGCCGACCGGCCCGTGAACCAGCTGTCCGGCGGCGAACGCCGCAGGGTGCTCCTGGCCAGAGGGCTGGTGCAGCGCACTCCGCTCCTCCTGCTCGACGAACCGACCAATCATCTCGACGTACGGCACCAGCTGGACCTCATGCGGCTCGTGCGCCGGCTCGGCCGCACCGTGGTGCTGGCGCTGCACGACCTCACCCTGGCCACCTCCACCTGTGATCGCGTCCTCGTGCTGCACGAAGGCCGGGCCCTGCCCCTCGCGCCACCCGGCGAGGCGCTGACGCCCGGCGTCGTCGGCGCCGTCTTCGGCGTGGACGCCACCCCGATCCGCCATCCCGTCACCGGTGACACGCACCTGCTGATCACCCCGCTCCGCCCGGAGTGCACACCATGAACCGCATCGTCCTCGCCACCGCCACCGTCGCGGCGGCCGTCTCGCTCGCCGCCTGCGGCACGACCGCCGCCGCACGGCCGGACCCCGCGGCGATCACGGTCACCAACTGCGGCGAGCCCGCCCGCTTCCCCTCGCCCGCGCGGCGGCTGTTCGTCAACGACGGCAACATGATCGCCATGGCCCTGGCCATCGGGGCCGAGGACCAGCTGGCCGCGGTCTCCAGTCTGCAACGTGACGCCGGCACGCTGCGCCGCCACTACGGCGGCGTCGTCGACCGGCTGAACGTCGTCGCGCCGGGATATCCCTCCCGCGAGACCGTGCTCGCGCAGCGGCCGGACGTCATGATCGCCGGCTGGAACTACGGCTACAGCGAAGAGACCCGGCTGACCCCCGATTCCCTCCGCGAACGAGGGATCGCCCCGTACGTGCTCTCCGAGAGCTGCCGGCAGAACGGCGGCCGGCGGCGGGGGATCGCCGAACCGTGGCAGGCCCTGCGCGACGACCTGGCCAATCTCGGCACGATCACCGGCCGTACCCGGCGGGCCCGGCAGGTCATCGACGACATCGACCGGCGGCTCACCGCGCTGCGGAACGCGCCGCAACCCGGGAAACGGCCCACGATCTTCCTGTTCGACAGCGCCGGCGACACGGTGTTCTCCAGCGGCCGGTTCGGCGCGCCGCAGGCGATCATCGACAGCGCGGGCGGCCGCAACGCGATCGAGGACGTCGACGACAGCTGGACCACGGTGTCCTGGGAACGGGTGGCCGCGGCCGAGCCGGACGCGTTCGTCTTCGTCGACTACCCGCCGCAGACCTTCGAGCAGAAGGTGCGCCTGCTCACCTCGCGGGCCGGCATCAAGGATCTGCCCGCGGTGGCCGAGCGGCGGTTCCTGAACCTGCCCTACGCCCTGTGGACCAGCAGCCCCCTGAACATCGACGCCGCCGAGCAGATCCGCAAGGCGCTCGAACGCTGGCGCCTGGTGCCGGAGTCCACGATCACGCCTCCCTTCGACGACCGTCCCCAATAGAAATGGTATTCATTTTCATATATGGTGCTACAGCCGGAT
This sequence comes from Nonomuraea terrae, assembly GCF_044465245.1. Classification (NCBI taxonomy): domain Bacteria; kingdom Bacillati; phylum Actinomycetota; class Actinomycetes; order Streptosporangiales; family Streptosporangiaceae; genus Nonomuraea; species Nonomuraea terrae. Next base: position 288,384 of record NZ_JBITLL010000007.1, read on the forward strand.
CCGGCGATGAATGTCCAGTTGGGGGGATTCGCTATGAGCTGCGGGAACGTCGAACAACTGGCGCGCGCCCTGCCGGCCGGACGCCGTACACGGCAGCGGGGCGCGGTCCTGCACGTGCTGGTGGACTGCCCGGACTTCGTCTCCGCCCAGCAGCTGCACGCCCTGACGACCGCCGACGGGATCGGGGTGGGGCTGACCACCGTCTACCGCACGCTGCGGGAGCTGGAGGCCTACGGCGGGGTCGACGTCGTGCGCGACGACGCCGGAGAACGGCTGTACCGGCTACGGCCGTCCGGCAGCCACCGCCACTACCTCGTCTGCCGATCCTGCGGCCGCAGCCGGCCGGTGGACGCCGAGGTGGTGGAGGCGTGGGTCGACGAGATCGGCGAGAGCGCCGGGTTCGACGCGGTCGAGCACACCGTCGAGCTCAGCGGAATCTGCGCGGCCTGCCGCTCCGCCACCCCTCCCCTCGCCGGCGAAGGAGAGCAATGATGCCCGTCCCCCTCGTACCTCAAGGAGTTTGACCCGATGACCACCTCCGCGGACGGGCGTGTTCCCGTCACCGTCCTGACCGGCTTCCTCGGCTCGGGCAAGACGACGCTGCTCAACCGCATCCTCACCGAACAGCACGGGCTGAGGATCGCCGTCATCGAGAACGAGTTCGGCGAGGTCGGCATCGACGACGCCCTCGTGCTGGACGCCGAGGAAGAGATCTTCGAGATGAACAACGGATGCATCTGCTGCACCGTGCGCGGCGACCTCATCCGCATCCTCGGCGCGCTCATGCGCAGGCGCGACAAGTTCGACCACATTCTGATCGAGACCACCGGCCTGGCCGACCCGGCGCCCGTCGCCCAGACCTTCTTCATGGACGACGAGATCGCCGCGCAGCTGCGCCTGGATGCCATCGTCACCCTGGTCGACGCCGCCCACGTCCTGCGGCACCTGGACGAGGCCAAGCCCGAGGGCGTGGAGAACGAGGCCGTCGAGCAGATCGCCTTCGCCGACCGCGTGGTGCTCAACAAGACCGACCTGGTCGGCCAGGACACCATCGATGAGGTGATCTCCCGCATCCGCGCCATCAACGCTCCGGTGGAGGTCATCCCCGCCCGGCACGCCGAGGTCGACCTCGCCCGCGTCATGGACGTCGGCGCGTTCGACCTCGACCGGGTGCTCCGCGACGACCCGGCCTTCCTCACCGACACCGAGCACCAGCACGACGCCACCGTCACCTCGGTCGGCATCGACCTGCCCGGCGAGCTGGACGAGGAGCGGCTCAACCGGTGGCTGGGAGAGCTGCTGCGCGCCAAGGGCGCCGACATCTTCCGCTCCAAGGGCATCCTCGCCATCGCGGACGAGCCCCGGCAGTACGTCTTCCAAGGCGTGCACATGCTGCTCGACGGCGAGTTCGGCCGGCCCTGGCAGGAGGGCGAGGCCCGCCGCAACCGGCTGGTGTTCATCGGCCGTGACCTCGACCGCGACGCCCTGGAACGCGCCTTCGCCGGCTGCCTGGTCACCGCGGGGGCCGCCGTATGAGCGTCACGGCGATCCCCGAGGCCCTCGCCTGGGAGTCCGGCGTCGACGACGCGCCTGTCGCGCTCAGCGTGCGGCGCGACCTCGTCGCCGTCGCCGGCGCCGAGGGCACGGTCTGGGTGCTGGACGTCGCCACCGGCGCCGGCGCCAAGGTCCTCGACCTGCCGGGCGGCTCGCTGGACGTGGCGCTGGCCCCCGACGCGCGGCATCTCGCGGCCGCCGGACCTCTCGGCCACGCGTTGTGGGCGCGCGACGGCGGCCGTGCGAGCGTCCTCGAGACCGGCGCGTGGTCGTCGAAGGCGGCCTGGGCCAACAAGGAGCGGGTCGCGATCGCCTCCGGCCGGCGCGCCCTCGTCCTCGACACCGAGGGCCGGGAGCTCTGGGCTCCGGAACCCGCCGCGAGCACCGTGACCGACGTGGCCTGGATGCGCGCCGGCCGCCGCCTGGCCGTGGCCGCCTACGGCGCGGTGAGCTGCCACGAACGGCACACCCCTGTGCCGGTGGCCACCTACCGCTACGTCGGATCCCACCTGGCGCTGGCGATCCCCGCCACCGGGCGGTGGATCTGCAGCGGCAACCAGGACGCCTCCATCCATATCTGGCGCAGCCGCGACGGGTCGGAGCTGACGATGTCCGGCTACCCGGAGAAGGTGAGCCGCCTCGCCTTCGACGACACCGGCACCTGGCTGGCCGCGGACGGCGCGCCCGAGGTGACCGTGTGGGACTTCTCCGGCAAGGGCCCGGCCGGGACCGCCCCCCGTTCGCTGACCTGCCACGAGACGATCACGGCGCTGGCCTGGCGGCCCGGGTCGGACGGGCATCTGGCCAGCGGCGGCGACGACGGCACGATCGCCCTGTGGCGGGCCACCTCCGGCCGGCCGGAGGCGAGGTTGCGGCCCGCCCGCACGCTGGACGGCGGGGCCGCCGTGGCGGCGTTGGCCTGGGCCGCCCCCGACGTGCTGATCGCCGCCTACCGCGACGGACGGGTCGTGGCCCACCGGGTGTCCGGCCTTTGAGTTTCTCTGGACCGCGCCGATGCGCCGCCCCATCATGATCTCATGACCACGCCAGGGGATCGCTCCTCACGACCGCACGACGGTTCTGGAGCATCCCGCCGATCACGCAAGGCCCCTCGGCCCGATCCGGCGACGAGGTGGGTCCCGCCGGCGCCCGCTCCTCCTCCTGATCCCGCGACGAGGTGGGTCCCGCCGGCGTCCGCTCCTCCTCACAGCGGACCTCCCGATCCTCCGCCGGCATCCCCGGCCCCGCCGGCGCAGGATCGGTCGCAGCGGAGGATGGCGATCGTCACCGGCATCACCTTGCCCATCGTCCTGGCCGTCGTCGTCTTCGTGGCCACGGTGGTGATCGGGCCGTTCCAGGAGGACGTCAAGGAGGGGGTGTCGGTCTCGGAGCCGCCCGTCCGGGTGGGCGTCGAGGAGTCCTGGAACGAGGACGTCGACATGGAGTGGGTCTTCGATCGTCCGCTGCCTGCCCAGGCCGTCGGCGAGCTGATGAGCCTGCCGACCGACGGGCCGTCCGTGGTCGGCTTCGCCACCGCTCACGGCGGCCTGCGCTTCTCGAAGTCCTGCCTCGCCTCCGCGGCATGTGACGCGGCGCGGACCCGGTTCAAGCTGGCGCTCACCGGACGGAGGAGGGGCGAGGTCAGGATCACCGACATCGTCGGCCGGGTCCTGGAGCGCCGCGAGCCGCCGAAGGGCGCCCTCCTGTCGGGGCCGACGGCGGGCGCCGAAGAGATCGAGCCTGGCGTGCTCCTCTTCGGGGAGAACTCGACGGTCGAACGCCTGAAAAGCCTGGGCGAGGACGGCCGGCCGGGCCGCGCGTACTTCGACGAGAAATTCGTGCATCTCGCCCTCAACGAGCCCATCGTCTTCGAGGTCATCACCGTCAGCACCTGGGACGTCGACTGGGAGCTCGTCGTCAAGCTCTCGGTCGACGGGAAGGCGGAGGAGACGGTCGTGCGTTCCGACGGCACCCCGACCGGCAAGCCCTTCCGCAACCCCGGGAAGATCTACGACCCGCCGATCTACGAGGGCAGCTACAAGTGCAAGGTCGGGGTCCCGACGTGCGGTCCTCTGAGGTGGTAGCCCCGCCGCCTCGCCGTACGGCGCTGGGACGCCGCAGGACGCGCCGCCTCACCGTACGCCGAGGCGGCGGCGCAGGTCGCGGGCGGTGGCGAGCACGTGCTGGAGCTCGCCCGGGCTCGGCCACGGCGCGCTGCCCGGGCGCAGCAGCGTGCCGCGTACCGACGCCAGGTGCTCCACCGCGCTCGCGTGCACCCCGCTGCGCCGCACCAGCCACCCGATGACGTCGGAGTGGTCGTGCAGCGGCCTGGTCACCACGTCCCACGTGCCGAGGACCTCGGCCAGGTCGGCCACGTCCAGCGCGACCCCGCCGCCGCGCCCGGTGGCGGCGGCGGCCAGCTCGGCCCGCGCGGTCAGCTCCGGCTCGGTCGGCCGCCCCCACGCGGGCGGCGGCGGATCCGACAGCCACGCCTGCGCCTCGCCGTGGCGGCCCGCGACCGACAGCAGCCCGCCCAGTTCGACGGCGGCCGCGTGGTGCCCGGCCCTGGCCGCCTGCCGGAACCAGTGCTGGCCGCCCGCCAGGTCGCCGTACTCGGCGATGAGCAGCAGGCCGTAGTTGAACGCCGACTCGGCGTCCCCGCCGGCCGCGGCCCGCCCGAACCAGTGGCTGGCCGCCGAGGTGTCACCCAGCTCCACGCAGACGAACCCGGCCATCCGCTGGTCCTCGACCCGCCCCGCGCCCGCCGCCTGCTCGAACCAGGCCCGCGCCGTACGCAGGTCGCCCCGCGACAACGCCACGCCGCCGAGCCGGGAGGCCGCACCCGGGTGCTCGTTCTTGGCGGCCAGCCGGTAGTAGGCCTCGGCGCCCTCGGGATCGCGGCTGGCGTGCAGGTAGAGACCCATGCAGTACGCCGACTCCGCGTGCCCGCCCCGAGCCCCGCACTCCCACCAGCGCACGGTCTCCTCGTCGTCGCCCGCCGAGTACGCCAGGAACCCCAGGTCGTGGGCGGAGGCCACGTCGCCGTCGGCGGCCGCCTGGCGGTGCCACTCGCGCGCCGCGGCCTGCTCGCCCTCCTCCTCGCACAGCTGCGCCAGCCGGCGGGCGGCCGTCCTGGACCCGGCCATGGCCGCGCTCTCGAACCACACCCGCGCCGCCGCCACGTCGCCGCGCTGCTCCAGCAGGAGCGTGGCCAGGTTGGTCGCGGCCTCGGCGTCGCCGGTGCTGGCGGCGGCCTCGTACCAGGTGACGGCCTCCTCCAGGGTTCCGTGTTGCTCGTGCCAGACGCCCAGGTTGTAGGCGCTGTCGATGTTGCCGAGGCGGGCGGCCAGCTCCCACCAGAGCTTCGCCGCCGCGCGGTCGCCGAACTGGGCGTAGAGCTTGCCGAGCCGGTGCGCGGCCTGCGCGTCGCCTTCCCGCGCGGTGGCCAGCAACTCGGCCTCGTCTCCCACGCGCGGCGCCGGTACGGACGGCGCCGGCGCCTCTCCTTGCCAGGCCATGGCGACAGAGTGGCACGTGATCGCCCGGTTGCCCACCGTAATGGCCGACACTTGACATCCTCGCCCGCGTCCAGCGAGCCGTCACGAGAACATGATGAATCCCGCGTACATGCCCATGCCGCAGACGTACCGCAGGGAGCCGGGCGGTTGCGGCGGCAGCCGTACGACGGCCGGCAGCGCCACGTCGCGCCCGTCGATGGACACCGTGCCGGTGCAGCCGGGCTCGGCGACCTTGAAGACCACCTCGACGGGCACGCCCGCCGGCGCGTTCACCATGGACGGGCGGTAGCCGTCGCGGGTCGCCCAGACGGTGACGGTCGGTTGCGGCGGCCCCGCCGCGGCCGGCGCGGGTGCGGTGAGCCAGCCGCCGAGGCTGACGCCCGCCGCCGCGGTCCACAGGCCGGCGGCGATCGCCACCACCCCGGCCAGCCGGGCCAGCCTGGTGCGCGAGACGCGCCGCAGCACCCAGCCGAGCAGCGCGAAGGCGGGTGCGGTGCCGAGCACGAACCCCGCCATCGCCGCGGCCCCCGCCAGCGGCGATCCACTGGAGATCGCGATCATCTCCATGCTCAGCGTCACCCCGCAGGGCACCAGGATGGTGGCCGCCCCCAGCAGCGGAGCCTTGTACGCACGGCGCGTGCGGGGCTCGGGCGCGCAGCGGTCAGGGCCGCGCCGCCACAGCCGTACCGCGAAGCCGACGATCGTGAGCCCGGCCGTGACCAGCAGCACCGCCCGGGCCTGCGGCGGCAGGCTGACGGCCGAGCCGAGCAGGCCGAGCAGCGCCCCCACCGCGGTGTGCGAGACGAGCCGGCCCGCGAGGAACCAGCCCACCGTCGCCCGGCGGTCGTCCACGAGGCCCATGAGCAGGCCGCCCTGCGTCGCGGTGCACGTGGCGGTGCCGGCCAGCAGACCGGCCGCGACGCCGCCGGCGAGCAGGGCGGCGGCCTGCGCGCTCAGGGCCGGGCGAGGAGCTCGGCGGTGTACCGGCCGCGGAAGCTGACGCTCATGTCCGTCCCCACTCTCCATGACGTCGGTATACGCAACGTAACGCGACGCCATGGATGCGGCCAGTAACAATTTCGTGAGGTTTAGGATGAACCGCCCTTGAGGACGGACATCCGCTCCATGTACTCGTCGTCGCTCATCTCGCCGCGGGCGTACCGCTCGGCGAGGATCTGCTCCGCCGACGCGGTCGGCGACGGCGGGGACGCGGTGGCGGCGGCCGGGCGTCGCGGCCCCCACCAGCCTCTGCGCCGGCCGGTGACGGCGAGCGCGATGACGGCGACCCAGGCCAGCCCCCAGATGATCGGGAAGACCGGCGTGAAACCCCCGGCGCCCCAGTGCGGCGCCATCTGTGCGATCGTGTGCATCTTCTCCTCCTTCGGCGTATGCCTCCAGACTCCGCCGAAGAAGCCCACCCCGAATCGCACCCCGGTCCCGTTCCCCGATCCGCCGCAGGGAGTGCCCAGGCCCCTGCCGCCCTACGACGACGGGCGTACGGGGGTCACGCCAGGCAGAACTCGTTGCCCTCGGGGTCGATCATGACGACCCAGTCGTCGAACGTGGTGATCAGCCGGGCGCCCAGGCCGAGCAGGCGGTCGATCTCGGAGTCGAGGTCGTCGGCGCGCAGGTCGAGGTGGAGCCGGTTCTTGTGCACCTTGCGTTCCGGCACCCGCTGGAACCACAACCGCGGCAGCCCGCCGTCGACCAGCACCGTCGGGTCGTCCTCCGGGTCGAGGACGCCCTTCGCGCGCAGCCGCGTCAGCTCCTCCTCGTCGTACGGCGCCACGGCGTAGCCGTCCAGCGCCTGCGCCCAGAACCTGGCCAGCGAGGCCGGATGCCGGCAGTCGATCACCACGTCATGCAGTCTCGCCATCGGGCCTCCTCGCCTCGACCAGGAAACGGGAGGAGTGGGCCACGAACGGCCCCTCCGACTCGATCAGCTGGTGCAGCTCGCGCAGCCGCTCGGCGTAGCGCTCGACGGAGAACCCCGGCACGATCCAGATCACCTTGCGCAGGAAGTAGATCACCGCCCCGACGTCGCGGAACTCCATGCGCAACCGCTCGAACCGCAGGTCGACGACTTCGAGCCCGGCTGCCTGCGCGGCCTTCCTGGCCTCCTCGGGGTCGCGGGCGGTGCCGTCGTACGGGCCGATGAAGAACTCGGTCAGCTCGGCCACGCTGCGCGGCCCCACCTGCTGGGAGAAGTACGACCCGCCGGGCCGCAGCACGCGGGCGATCTCCTCCCACCACGTCTCGACCGGGTGGCGGCTGGTCACCAGGTCGAAGGACGCGTCGCGGAACGGCAGGCGCGGCTCGTCGTCGTCGGCCACCACCCAGGCGCCGCGCGGCCGCAGCCGGGCGGCGGCCAGCGCCAGGTTGGGCGGCCACGATTCGGTGGCCACAGTGACGGGCGGCAGCGCGGGCACGCCGGCCAGGATCTCGCCGCCGCCGGTCTGCACGTCGAGCGCCGCCCGCGCCCCGGCCATCCGCTCGCCCAGCAGCCGGGCGTAACCCCACGAAGGGCGTTCCTCGCTGGCCCGGCCGTCGAGCCAGGAGAAGTCCCAGCCCGCCACGGACACCGTGTTGGCCTCCTGGACGAGGTCGTCATACGAGCGCCGCATGTTATGACCTTGGCAGTGGACGACCTCCGCAGACAACCAAATTTCCTCATCGGATGCGGCTGCGTACCGTCGTCCGGTCGATGCCGAGCTGGTCGACGAGCTGCGCGACGGGGTCGGGCGGGGGCTGCTCCAGGAGGATCAGCGCCAGGTGGCGCGGCACCTCGTGTCTGGTCTTCATGGTCGTGGCCTTGACGGCCTGGTTGAGCACGGAGCGGGCGCTCGACGTGAGCGCCGTGTCGGGCACCCGTGGGTGCTTGCGGGGGGTGCCGGGCAGGTCGCCGACCTCCAGGCCCAGCATGCGCAGCGCCGCGCGGTCGAGGTCTTCGAGCGCCGCGCGGGCGGCGGCCAGGTCGACGCCGAGCGCCTGCGCGGACTCGGCGTGGTGGAGCAGGCCGAGCAGCAGGTGCTCGGTGCCCATGCGGCGGTCGCCGCGCAGCCGGGCCTCCTCGAAGGAGGCCTTGATCACGACTGCCAGCGGGTTCTTCTCCTTGCCGAACATCGCCTCGCCCTCATTTTCCGTATTTGGCGTGTACCGACTGCCGTGACATGCCGAGCGCGTCGCCGATCTGCTCCCAGGTCCACCCCTGCTCCCTGGCCAGCGCCACGGACAGCGCCTCGACCTGCTCGGCCAGCCGGTGCAGCGCGCCGACCGCCCGCAGCCCCATGGCCGGGTCGTTGGCGCGGATCCGCTCGGACAGCTCTGTTACGTCCACGGTGTCAGGCTAGATTGACAACGGCGGATTTGTCAATCTAGCCTGACAGGCATGGAGGATGTGCTGATCGTGGGGGCGGGACCGGTCGGGCTGATGCTCGCGTGCGAGCTGAGCCTGGCCGGAGCCCGCCCGGTCGTGCTGGACAAGAGACCCGAGCCGAGCGAGCTGCCCAAGGCCAACGGGCTGGCCGGGCAGATCGTCGACTTACTGGATCACAGAGGGCTGCTGGAGCGGTTCGCCGAGGCCGGCCCGTTCGTCGGCCGGGCACCGGGGTTCCCGTTCGGGTCGGTGCCGCTGTGGCTCGGCGGGATCGAGGACAGCCCGCTGCGGCTGCTGCTGATCCAGCAGCCGCGGCTGGAGCGGCTGCTGGCCGAGCGGGCGCGGGAGCTCGGGGTCGAGGTCAGACGAGGGTGCGAGGTCCGCTCGCTCTCCCAGGACGAGGAAGGAGTGACGCTCGACGTCGGCGACGGGCGGATACGGGCCCGGTACGCGGTCGGCTGCGACGGCGCCGGGAGTCTCGTGCGCGAGCAGGCAGGGATCGCCTTCCTCGGAACCACCGACGAGGAGAGGATGCTGATCGGCCACTTCAAGGCCGACATGAAGGTGTTCGAGTCCCTGGAGGAGGCAGGCCTCGAGCCGGGCTGGACCCGGCGGCCGAACGGCCGTGTGCTGTTCAACTCGCTGCACGAGGGCGTGCTCGTCGCCGCCGTGCGGGAGCGGGGCGGCGTCACCGGCGACACCGTGACGCCGGAGGACTTCCGCGCCGCCGTCCGCCGCGTGCTCGGCGCCGACATGCCGCTCGACGAGCCGATCTGGTTGTCGAGCACGGCCGCGCAGGCCAGACTCGCCGAGCGGTACCGGGCCGGGCGGGTGTTCCTCGCGGGTGACGCCGCCCACCTGTTCCCGGCGGGCGGGTCGGCGCTCAACGTCGGCATGACGGACGCGGTCAACCTGGGCTGGAAACTGGCCGCCAGGCTGCGCGGGCGGGTGCCGGACGCGCTGCTCGACACGTACGAGTCCGAACGCCGGCCGGTCGGCGAGCGCACGCTCATGCAGACTCGCGCGCAGGCGGCCATCGACGGCGCGGAGGGCGAGGACGGCGCCGCGCTGCGCGACCTGCTCGCCGAGGTGTTCGCCTTCGAGCAGCCCGCCCGCCACCTGGCCACACTGCTGCACGACTCCGGCATCCGGTACGACACCGGCACGGAACCTGCCGGCCGGTTCCTCACCGATCCGGGCCTGGCGGAACTGGCGCGCGGGGCGCTGTGCGAGGGCCGGCCCGTGCTGCTCGACCTCACCGGCGGCACTCTGGGGGAGCGCTGGGCGGGGGACGACTGGATGGAGGTGATCCGGGCCCGCCGCGACGACCCGCCCGCGGACGCGCTCCTGATCCGCCCCGACGGCTACGTGGCCTGGTGGGGCGCGGACGGCATCGAGGAGGCGGCCGAACGCTGGTTCGGCGCGACGGTCACAGCCAGCCCGGCTTGACCAGGCCCGACTCGTAGGCGATGACGACCAGCTGGGCGCGGTCGCGGGCGTGCAGCTTCATCATGGCCCGGCTCACGTGGGTCTTGGCGGTGGCGGGCGACATGAAGAGCTTCGCGGCGATCTCGTCGTTCGTCATGCCGGTGCCGACGAGGGAGAGCACCTCGCGTTCGCGCTCGGTGAGCTGGTCGAGGCCGTCGGCGGCGACCGGCTCCTTGGCGCGGGAGGCGTACTCGGCGATGAGACGGCGGGTCACGCTCGGCGACAGCAGCGCCTCCCCGGCCGCCACCACCCGCACGGCCTGGATCAGCTCGGCCGGCTCGGTGTCCTTGACCAGGAAGCCGCTGGCGCCGCCGCGCAGCGCCTCGAAGACGTACTCGTCCAGCTCGAACGTCGTCAGGATGATGATGTGCGGCCCCGGCGGCATCTGCCGGGTGGCGGTCAGGCCGTCGGTGCCGGGCATGCGGATGTCCATCAGCACGACGTCGGGCTGATGCTCGGCCGCCAGCCGCACGGCCTGTGCGCCGTCGGACGCCTCGGCGACCACGGTCATGTCGGGCTGGGCGTCGAGCAGCGCCTTGAAGCCCGCCCGTACCAGCGCCTGGTCGTCGGCCAGCAGCACCTTGATCATGAGGTCTCCTCGGGTAGGGGGAACCGAGCCTCGACCTGGAAGCCGGGCCCTGACGGGCCGGCGACCAGCGTTCCGCCGAGCGCGGCGGCGCGTTCGCGCATGCCGGGGATGCCGTTGCCGCTGCCCGACTCCGACAACGACTCCGACGGCGCGGGTGGTGTCGTGGCGCCGGTGTCGGTGACCCGTACGACCAGCTCCTTATCGGCGTATTCCAGGCGCACGCCCACATCGGCGCCGGGCGCGTGCCGGGCGGCGTTGGTGAGCGACTCCTGCACGATCCGGTACGCCGCCCGCTCCACCTGCGACGGCAGCGGCCGGGAGCCGACCCGTTTGAGCGTCACCGTGAGCCCCGAGCGCTCGACCAGCTCGTCGAGCCGGTCGAGCCCGGCGGTGGGGGAGCGGGGGGCGCCTTCGCGCAGGACGTTCAGCACCGAGCGCATCTCGCCGAGCACCTCCTTGGAGGCCGTCTTGATGGTGGCCAGCGCGGTCCTGGCCTGCTCGGGGTTGGCGTCGATGAGGTGCAGCCCGGTGGAGGCCTGCACGTGGATGAGGGAGATGTTGTGGGCCAGCACGTCGTGCAGCTCCTGCGCCATGGTCAGCCGTTCCTCGCTGGCCTGCCGCCTGGCCTCCTCCTCGGCGGTGCGCTCGCGCTCGGCCCGGCGCTCCTTGACGATCCTGACCAGCTCGGCCAGGACCATCAGCAGCATGATGGAGGTGAGGATCCACACGTTGTGGAAGAAGTCGCGGTTGCCGACCAGCCAGGCGTAACTCAGGAACGACACCAGCGTCAGCCCCGCCATGCTCCACGCCACCAGCCTGCGGCCCCGCGCGACCAGCAGGAACAGCAGCACGGCGGGGCTGAAGAAGCACGGCCCGTAGGGGTATCCGGCGATCAGGTACAGGTCGCAGGCGCCCAGCGCGGCGGCCGTGGTGAGCAGCGGGAAGCGCCTGCTGAGCAGCACCGCGACCGGCCCGACCAGCAGCAGCGCGTAGGCGTAGGCGTCGGGCGGCACGCGGTCCGGCTGGCCCCACGCAGCGCCCCTGGAGGTCACCATCGTGACCGCCGCCACGATGAGGGCGAGATAAGGGTCGAACGTCCTGCGCACGAGCACCAACGTAGGCCAGCACCGTGCCCCGCGCATCATCCCAGCGTGTGACGGAGCACTACCGCGATGGGCGTATCTGCGTCATTGTGGACAACATGCGCCGTGTGATCTTTCCCGCAGCAGCAGCAGCAGTCCTCGCCGTCTCTCTCCTGCACGCGCCACCCGCGTCGGCCGACCCGCCACGGAAGACACCGGTCGCCGAGGGGTACGGCGGCGCCGTCGCCACCGTCGACCTGGAGGCCAGCAAGGCGGCCATCGCCGTGCTCAAGAGAGGCGGCAACGCCGTGGACGCGGCCGTCGCGGCGGGCGCGGTGCTCGGCGTCACCGAGCCGTACTCGGCGGGCCTGGCCGGCGGCGGCTTCATGGTCTACTACGACGCGCGCAAGCGTAAAGTCTTCACCATCGACGGCCGCGAGACCGCGCCCAAGGCGATGGGGCCGACCGCGTTCGAGGGCGTCCCGTTCGAGGAGGGCGTCACCAGCGGGCTGTCGGCGGGCGTGCCCGGCACGGTCGCCAACTGGGACGTGGCCCTGCGCAGGTTCGGCACGCTCTCGCTCAGGCAGGCGCTCCAGCCGGCCGTCGAGGTGGCCTCCAGGGGCTTCGTCGTGGACCAGACGTTCCACGACCAGACGGCCGCCAACGCCGACCGTTTCAAGGACTTCACCTCCACGGCCGAGCTCTACCTGCCGAACGGAGCCCCGCCGCGGGTCGGCTCGGTGTTCAGGAACCCCGAGCTCGCGGCCACGTACCGGGAGCTGGGCAGGCGCGGCCCCGAATGGTTGTACGGCGGGCAGCTCGGCAAGGAGGTCGTGGCCACGGTCAAGCGGCCGCCGGTCACCGCCGGCAGCACCCGCAACGTGCGGCCGGGCCTGATGGAGCTGTCCGACCTGCGCGACTACCGCGCCCTGCTGCGCGAGCCCACGAAGGTGTCGTACAAGAACCTCGACGTGTACGGCATGGCGCCGCCCTCGTCCGGCGGCTCCACGGTCAGCGAGGCGCTCAACATCATGGAGGCGCTGCCCGAGGTGGGCCTGCACGAATACCTGGAGGCGTCCAGGCTGGCCTACGCCGACCGCGGCCAGTACGTCGGCGACATCCCCGGCGTGCCGCTGGACGAGCTGCTGTCCGACGGCTTCGCCAAGGAACGCGCCTGCCTGATCGACGAGCGCGCCATGCCCCACCCGGCCGCTCCCGGCAGCCCCGACGGCTCGTACGGGCCGTGCGCCGAGCCCGGCGGCACCGCGACGCCGGTCGCGAAGGAGGGCCCGGAGACCACGCACCTCGTCGTCGCCGACCGCTGGGGCAACGTGATCGCCTACAACCTGACGATCGAGTCCACCGGCGGCAACGGCATCGTGGTGCCCGGCCGCGGCGTGCTGCTCAACAACGAGCTGACCGACTTCACGTTCGGCCCGGCCCCCGGTGACCCGAACCTGCCCGGGCCCGGCAAGCGCCCGCGCTCGTCGATGGCGCCGACGCTGGTGTTCGAGAAGGGGCGTCCTGTGCTGGCGGTCGGCTCGCCCGGCGGCTCGACCATCATCACGACCGTGCTGCAGATCCTGCTCAACCGGTACGAGTGGGGCATGAGCCTGCCCGAGGCCCTGGCCGCGCCGCGCGCCACCCAGCGCAACACCGCGCAGACGCAGGCCGAGCCGGCGTTCCTGGACAGGTACCGGGCCGAGCTGGAGGCCAAGGGGCACAGCTTCACCTCGAACCCGGAGATCGGCGCCGCCACGGCCCTGGAATTCCTGAGCCGCGACCGCGTCCAGGCCGTCGCCGAACCCACCCGCCGCGGCGGCGGCAGCGCGATGGTCGTCTCCTCCCGCGGATGACCCCGTGTCGCCCTGCCCGGCGGGCCGCCCCGCCGAGCAGGGCGCTCACTCATCCAGCTTCGACACCTCGACGGCGAGGCCACGGCGTTCGCCCGGTGTGTCCGGGAACGACGGAAACCCGCCACGGCCCCCGCGGCGGGTGACTTCAGTCGGAGGCGACTACTGCAGCAGCAGGAAGGCGACGACGCCGACGATCGCGATGCCGAGGACGACCGCGAGGATGGGCAGGAGGGGCGACTTCTTGGGCTTGGCCGCGGCGGACTCCTGCTCGCGCGCGTTCGCGAACGCGCGGAAAGCCTGGGTGTTGCCCGCCGGGTCGATGTGCTGGTCAGACATGGCCAGCAGCCTAGCGTGATCGCTTGCGAAGTTTGCACTGTTTGGCGGGATCCACAGGGCACAACCTTTGCCGTACCGCGGAGCCCCGGCACGGGTTGATGACGGGACCACGCCCCCCGCCGGATAGTTTTGAGACATGCTGAGGACCCTGCTCTCACCCCGGCTGCTGGGGCTGCACCTGCTGACCATCGGGGTCCTCGTCGCGTTCATCCTGCTCGGGCGCTGGCAGCTCGGCGTCTTCCAGGATTCTGGCAAGCCGCACGCCGCCACCGACCCGGCGCCCGTCCCGGTCGCGTCGCTGGCCCCGGTGGGCGCCCAGATGACCGGCCCCGTCGTGGGCCGCAAGGTCACCGCCCAGGGCGTGTACGAAGCCGGCCGCCAGCTGCTGGTCGCCGACCGGCGGGCCGACGTCGACGCGCCGGGCGGCAACGTCTCGCGCGACCACGGCTACTGGGTGCTCACGCCGATCCGGCTCGACGACGGCACGCTCATACCGGTCGTACGCGGCTGGACGGCCACGGCCGACGACCCCGCCGTGGCCGACGTGCCGCAGGGCAGGGTCACGGTGGCCGGCCGGCTGCGGCCGCAGCAGGGCACCGACAGCGTTCAGCGGCGCGCGGAGGGCCTGCCCGCCGGCCAGGTGCAGACGGTCTCGACCGGTGAGCTGGTCAACCTGTGGGTGGGGCAGAAGGTGCGCACCGGATTCGTGGTCGCGCAGCCGCCCTCGGGCTCGCTCACGCAGGTGAAGGCCGCCCCGCCGGTGGTCGGAGGCACGCTGACCTGGCGTAACCTGGCTTACGCCGCCAATTGGTGGATTTTCGCGGGATTCGCCGTCTTCATGTGGTTCCACTTCGTACGCGACGCCGTGCGAGCGGATCGAGAGCGCGGCAAGTCCTCCCCCGAGATGGTTCTGGAAGGTTGAACGGTGGAATCGGCTCTCAAGCCCTTCCGGGTGCTCGCGTATGTGGTCGGCTGCATGCTGCTCGTGCTCTGCGTGGGCATGGTGCTGCGTTACGGCTTCGGCGAGCCCTCGTTGTCGAAGGTGGTCGCGCCCATCCACGGCGGCCTCTACATGCTCTACCTGGTTGCCGTCATGAACCTGGGCATGAAGGCGCGCTGGGCGTGGCCGTACATGCTGGGCGTGATGCTGGGCGGCACGGTGCCGTTCCTGTCGTTCTACGTCGAGCGGCGGGTGACCCGGCGGGTGGGGACGGCCACGGCGGGACAGGCCGCGGCGGAGGCCTGACGTTCAGGCCCCCGCCACCCGGGTTCAGTGGCCGATGCCGCGCCTGCGGGCCCGCTTGAGCCGCTCGCGCTGCGACGGGTCGAGCATCAGATAGCCGATCACGGGGGCGGCGACCACGCCGAGGACCACCAGGAGGGTGAGCCACCCTGGAAGGAAGATCAGCGAGAGCAGGACCGCGGCGCCTGCGCCGATGGCGTACTTCTGGACTGGCGACATCCTCTAACTTCCTCCGAACGCGGAGCGCACGCCCCGCCTCTCTCACATTCTGCGTCTCAAGTCCAACGTGTGAACCCACCCCCGGGTTCCTTTTCGCGATGTATCTCAATTCTCGCCGGTCGGTCAGACGGGCTCGCCGGCGATCGCGCGTAGCTCCCTGCGCAGCTCGGCCGGCGTCGGACGCCGCGACGGATCCCCCGACAGCAGCCGCAGCAGCACGGGGCCGAGCACGCCCGCCCTGGTGAGCGTCGCGCCGGGGGCGGGCGGCGCGCCCTCCACGGCGGTGTGGAGAGTGGCTCCCAGCGACCACAGGTCGGCGGCCGGGGTCGCGGCGGCCTCCGGAGCGGTGTACGCCGGGAACGTTCCCGTGTGAAGCAGCGGCAGCAGCCGCGCCCGGCCGTCCGCGTCGAGGAAGACGTTGCCCGGCTGCACCCCGCCGTGGAACCCGGCCGCCGCCAGCCCGTCGAGCACGCCCAGCCCGATCGCCGCGACGTGGGCGGGCGGCAGCGGGCCCGAGGCCGCGACGACCGCGTCCAGCGACCGGTCCACGGCCAGCCGGTCGAGCGTCTCGCGCACCACCTCCACCGGCGGCGGCCCCGACGGGTGCAGCATCGCCCTGATCAGCGACCTGAGCGGGTCGGCGCCCGCGGCGGGCACCTGGCCGGGAGGACGGCCCTCGACCGCGAAGTGCAGTGTGGCGGCCAGCGACCACAGGTCGGCGGAGGGCAGCACGCTCAGGCTGGGCGAGCCGAACCCGGTGAGCAGCGCCCGCCCTGTCGGCGTGAGCAGCACCTTGCCCGGATCCACCCGTCCGTGCACGATGCCCGCCTCGTGCGCGGCCGTCAGCGCGGCCAGCACGCACACGCCGGCCCTGGCCGCCTGCGCGACGGGCAGCGGGCGCCGCGCGCGTACGGCCTGCTCCAGGGACACCCCTGAGGCGAACTCCATGATCAGCCACGGCGTGCCCTCATCGACCAGCACGTCGAGCACCGGCACCGCGAAGGGGTGCCGCAGCGCGGCGGCGCGGCGCGCCTCGTCCACCGCGGCCTCGCGCAGTTCGGGGAGCACCCGCAGCTCCCTGACCGCGACGTCGCGGTGCTCAGCCTCGTCGAAGGCCAGGCGGACGGACGCGCCGAGGGGGTTCAGCAGCCGGTAACGACCATGCAGCTTCCTGGTCTCAGCCATGTCGAGGCGACGATAGCGCTACGAACGCGGGCGAATCCATCAGGGGGAGCCCGCGGCGAGCCAGCCCTCGTGGGCCTCGCTGAGCTTGCGCCACAGCTTGTCCTTCTCCCCGGGCGTCACGTCCTCCAGCGGCAGCAGGAAGATGTCGGCCAGGGCCGCGTAATAGTCGTGCGCGGAGTGGAGCGTGACGGACTGCTTGCCGTTGCCGACGCGGGTCAGCAGGAGCCCGCGCAGGATGTCCACGCCGTACGCGTCGCGCCGCTGGGTCGTGGCGATCCGGACGAACCCCGACGTCGGCGACGTGGTCAGGTGCCGGTGCATCTCCGCGAACGCCGACATCCCCGTTGGCTCCATGCCGAAGTCCATGCCCTCGAACGAACCGCTCGGATCATGATCGAACCGCCAGCCGCCCGGCGCCACCTCCGACGGCCGCAGCCCGTAGGTGAAGGGCCCCTGCCGGTACGTCCCCGGCACCAGGGGGAGCGGCTCGTGCAGGGCGTCGCCGAGCCCGACGTCGACCAGCCACTCCCCGCCGGGGTTGGCGGCGGACGGCAGGCCGCGCGCGGTGAGCACCAGGTGGTTGCCGTTGATGCCGGGCTCGCCGCCCCGTAACTGGACGCCCGCCACGTGCCGGGTCACGTCGTAGCCAAGGGTCGTGAGCAGCTCGGAGAAGGCGCCGTTGAGGTGGTAGCAGTAGCCGCCGCGGCCCCGGACGATGCGCCCGGCCGACTCGACCGGATCGACCGTGGTCGGGCGGCCCAGCCAGATCTCCAGGACCTCGTACGCGACCTTCTCGACGTGTGCGGAGTGGAGAGCCCGCAGGGACTCCGCGGTGACGGGGGCGTGAAGGAGCTCGGGCAGACCGAGACGGCGAAGGTATGCGGGGGTGTTCACCACCACAGTCTGCACGGTTTGTGCACACATTTAGGAGTGTCGTCTGCACGGCACGCTTCTAGGCTTTCGTTCGTGCTTGAGCAGCGACGCATCCTCGTGGTCGAGGACGACGAGACCATCGCGCTGGCCGTGCGGAACCGGCTGGCCGCCGAGGGCTTCGACGTCAGAGTGGCGGGCGACGGGCAGGACGCCCTCGTCCAGTACGCCAGAGGGGAACCGGACCTGGTGATCCTCGACCGGCTGCTGCCCGGGCTCGACGGACTGGAGGTCTGCCGCCGGATGCAGGCGGCCCGGCCGGTGCCCGTGCTCATGCTGACCGCGCTCGGCGACGAGACCGACGTGCTCGTGGGCCTCGGCGTCGGGGCCGACGACTACCTGGCCAAGCCGTTCAGCATGCGGGAGCTGGTGGCCAGGATCCACGCGCTGCTGCGCCGGGTGGAGCGGGCGGTCCAGCTCGCCGCCGAGGACACCGTGATCAGGGTCGGCGAGGTCGAGATCGACACCGCGGCCCGGCGGGTGTTCGTGCGGGGCGCGGAGGCGCAGCTCACCCGTACCGAGTTCGACCTGCTGCGCCGCCTGGCCGAGCGTCCCGGGCAGGTCTTCGAGCGCGGCCGGCTGCTGTCGGACGTCTGGGGCTTCTCCGAGGCGGCGGCGACCAGGACCGTCGACAGCCACGTCAGGGCGCTGCGCCGCAAGCTCGGCCCCGACGTGGTGCGGACGGTGCACGGCGTCGGCTACGCGCTGGTGCGGCGATGAGACCACTCGACTTCCTCGGCCGGATCAAGGTCAAGCTCGGCATCGTCATCGTGCTCGCCGTGGCGACCGCGTTCGTGGTGAACGAGGTCGGCATCAACTCCGGCCTGTCGCGGGAGGTGCGCATCGCGGTCGCCGTGGTGCTGGCGCTGATCATGGTGCAGGTGCTGGCCATGGGCATGACCAAGCCGCTGCGGGAGATGGCCCGCGCCGCCCAGACCATCGCCAAGGGCAGCTACACCCTGCGCGTGCGGGCCACGTCCAGGGACGAGGTGGGGGAGCTGGCCAGGGCGTTCAACGCGATGGCGGCCGACCTCGGCGAGGTGGACCGGCAGCGGCGCGAGCTGGTCGCGAACGTCAGCCACGAGCTGCGCACGCCCATCACCGGGTTGCGCGCCATCCTGGAGAACGTCGTGGACGGCGTCTCCGCCGCGGACCCCGTCACCATGCGCACCGCGCTCGCCCAGACCGAGCGCCTCGGCCGGCTCGTCGCCCAGTTGCTCGACCTGTCGCGGCTGGACTCGGGGACGCGGCTGATCGAGGCCGAGGACGTCGAGCCGGCGGCACTGGTGGAGCAGGCGGTGCTGGAGGCGTCGCTGGCGCGCGAGGACGTCGTCATCCAGGCGGCGGTCCCGGACGACCTCGTGGTGCGCGCCGACCCCGACCTGCTCGCGCAGGTCCTGTCCAACCTGCTCGACAACGCCGTACGTCACAGCCCGCCGGGTGGCTCGGTGACCGTGGGCGGCTCCGCCGAGGGGGACGGGATCCGTCTCGTCGTCGCCGACTCGGGTCCGGGGATCCCGGCCGAGGCGCGGGGGCGGGTGTTCGAACGCTTCTCCCGCCTGGACGCCGGGCGGGCGGCCGACGCCGGGGGCGCCGGGCTGGGGCTGGCGATCGTGAAGGAGATCGTCGAACTGCACGGGGGATCCATCCGCATCGACGACTGTGCGGGATGCCGCATGGTCGTGGACTTACCAGGGAGGACGACTGTGGCCGACGTGCCATTGGTACCGAACACGGGGGACGAGACGGAAGGCGTGCCCACGCCGTCCGGGATCGTCACGAGCGACGAGACGAGAGGCGTGCTCACGTCGTCCGGGGTCGGCACGCATGACGAGACGAGAGGCGTGCTCACGTCGTCCGGGGTCGGCATGGGGGCGCAGGAGCGTACTGCCGTAGCCCGCGAGGGCGCCGGCGCCGCGAAGCCCGCCGCCGGCCCGTCCACTGCCGGCCCGTCCACTGCCGGCCCGTCCACTGCCGGCCCGTCCACTGCCGGCCCGTCCACCTCCGAGCGGTTCGCCGCCGAGCCCGAACCGATCGCCACCGCGCCTGCCTTGGCCACCGCGACCGGCGGTGACGCGGATGCCGGAGGCCGCCTCGCCGCCAGCGCGGCCGTCGATCCGTCCACCCCCGACCACCCCAGGGACAGCCACCACTCCGATGGGGGGCGCGTCGGTCGGCGGGCCGGTGGTGACACCACTGGCGACACAACCCTCACGGGGGTGGCTGGGGCCGGCGGCCGCCTCAGTGACGACGGCCGTACCGATGCGGGCTCCACCGGTGTCCCCGCGGGGGTTGGTGGTGCGGGGAACGGCGGTGGACAGCCGGCCGGTGGGGCGGCGCCTGGTGGCGGGTTCCTGCGGATGGTCGGGGGCGGGGTCGTCGGGTTGCTGCTCGGGTTCCTCGTCGGGATGTTCGCGGCGGTGTTCGTCAGTGTGACCGTCGGGGATGAGGCGGCGCTGGTCACGCTGGTGTTGTGCGTCGCGCTGATGGGCGGCGTCGGGGCCGCCGTGGGGGCCGGGTCATGGCGTCGGGCGGCGACCGCCACGTACGAGGCGGCCGGGCCGTATCCCGGTCAGGTGGGATCGCACCCAGGTCGGGTGGGTTCGCACCCAGGTCGGGTGGGTTCGCACCCAGGTCAGGTGGGTTCGCACGCCGGTCAGGTGGGTTCGCACCCAGGTCAGGTGGGGCCGCATCCAAGACAGGTGGGTTCGCACGCCGGTCAGGTGGGATCGCACCCAGGTCAGGTGGGTTCGCACCCAGGTCAGGTGGGTTCGCACGCCGGTCAGGTGGGTTCGTATTCCGGGCGGGGGTCGTATCCCGGGCAGGGGGGCGGGCCGTATCCCGGCGGGCAGGGGGGCGGGCCTGGGCAGCCGCCGGCGTATGTGCCGCCGCCGCTGCTGCCGCGGCCCGAGGTGCCCGACGCGCCGCGGTGGTTGTTGCCGGCGGCGGCGGGGGCCGGGGCGTTCGCGGCCGTGGCGTTGCCGGACGCGCAGGCCGGGCTGGGGCTCGTGCTGGTCGCGATGGTGCTGGGCGCGGGGGCGCTGCCCGCGGTGACGCGCCGGATGACGCCGTGGACGGTCGCGTTCGGGCTCACGGCGTACGGGCTGATCTCCATGGCGGCGGTGCGTGACGCCGACTGGCTGGTCGCGATCCTGCTCGTGGCGGGGGCCGGGCTGGGCGCACTGGCGGTGTCGGGAGCCGGGGCCGGCTGGCTCGGCGTGATCAGGGGTGGCGCCTCCGTCCTGCTCGCGCTGGGGCCGGTGCCGTGGTTCCTGGCCGGGCCGGTGAAGAAGCTGACGAACCGGCGGCGCGTGCTGCCGACGGTGGCCGCGCTGGGCATCACGGCGGTGCTGCTGGCGGTGTTCGGGCTGCTGTTCGCCTCGGCGGACGCGGTGTTCGCCTCGTACGTGAAGTGGCTGACCACCACGCCGGACTGGGCGGACTCCGCACCCCTGCGGATCTTCCTGTTCGTGCTCTTCGGGGTGCTGCTGGCCGCCGTGGTGCTGGTCGCGCTGCGGCCGGTGGCCGACCCCGTGGGGCCCGGGACGAAGTTCGCCGTCAGCAGGAGCATCTGGCTGCTGCCGCTGACGGCGGTGAACCTGCTGTTCGCCGCGTTCGTCGCGGTGCAGATCACGGCGCTGTTCGGCGGCGACACCCTGGTGCTGCGCACGGCGGGCCTGACCTACGCCGAGTACGCCAGGCAGGGGTTCTTCCAGCTCGTCGTGGTCAGCGTGTTCGTGCTCGGCATCGTGGCGGTGGCCGCCGGGCTGCTCAAGGTTGAGCGGCGTGAACGCTGGGTGCTGGCCGGGCTGCTCGGCGTGCTGTGCGGGCTGACGATGGTGGTGCTGGCCTCGGCGCTGCACCGGATGAACCTCTACACCGACGCCTACGGCCTGTCCCGGCTGCGGCTGTCGGTGGAGGCGACGGTGTGGTGGCTCGGCGCGCTGTTCACGCTGGTGATGGTGGCGGGCGCGGCGCGGCTGGCCGGCCGCGGCTCCGGCCGGCTGCCCCGTACGGTCGTCCTGGTCACCGGGCTGGCGCTGGGCGCGTTCGCGATCGTCAACCCCGACCTGCGGGTCGCGCAGTCGCAGGTCGACGTGCGCGGCGTCACCAAGATGGACTCCGACTACCTGGGCGACCTCGGCGCGGAGGCCGTCCCGGCGCTCGACCGGCTGCCGGAGCCGCAGCGCAGCTGCGTGCTGGCCGACGTGGTCGCGGCCAACGACCTCGACCGCCCCGACCCGTGGAACGGCTGGAACCTGGCCCGTTCCCAGGCCCGCGACCTGCTGGCGAAGCACCCGATCCGCTCCACCGCGGACTGCCCCCCGGCGTTCTCGCGCGGCTCTGGTTGAATCCAGGGGTGAGCTTCGACGTAGTCATCAGCGGCGGCCGGGTGCTCGACGGCACGGGCGCCCCGCCGTACCGGGCGGACGTGGCGATCACGGGAGAGCGCATAGAGGTCGTCGGCCGGCTCGCCGGCGCCGCGGCGGAGACCGTGATCGACGCCACCGGACGCCTCGTCGCCCCCGGCTTCGTCGACTGCCACGCCCACGGCGACGCCGCCGTGTTCGACCCGGCCGTGCAGCGGGCGGCGCTGCGGCAGGGAGTGACCACGTTCGTGCTCGGCCAGGACGGGCTCTCCTTCGCGCCCGGCTCGGCCGAGACCGTGGCCTACGTCTCGCGCTACTTCGCCGCCGTCAACGGGGCGCTCACCGTGGGGCCGCTGACCGTCGGCGAGTTGCTCGGCGGCTACGACAAGGCCGTCGCCGTGAACACCGCGTACCTGCTGCCGCACGGCACCATCCGCTACGACGTCATGGGCCCCTCGCCCGAGCCGGCCTCGCGCGACGACCTGGCGAGGATGCTCCGCCACGTCGAACGCGGGCTGTCGGAGGGCGCCGTCGGCCTGTCGAGCGGGCTCGAGTACCTCCCGGGCCGCTACGCCTCCGCCGAGGAGCTGGCCGCCCTGTGCGCCCCTTTGGGCGGCCTCCCGTACGTCACCCACATGCGGGCCTACGGCCCCCGCGCCGGGATCGGGATGGCCGAGGTGGTGGACATCGCCCGGCGCTCCGGCGCCGCCATGCACGTCTCCCACCTGCACGGCCCGGCCGACGTGCTGCTGCCGCTGGTCGAGCGGGCGCTCGGCCAGGACGTGGACCTCACCTTCGACACCTATCCCTACCTGCGCGGCAACACGATCCTGGCCATGGTCGTGCTGCCGCCGGAGGTGCCGGGGGCCGAGCCGGGCCGGGCCCTGGAGATGATCGCCTCGCCCGAGCTGGACGCCTGGTGGCCGACGCTCGACGACGTCTGGCCCCGGCTGACCGTCTCGCACGCGCCCGGCCTGGAGTGGGCCGAGGGGCTGACCATGGTCGCGGCGGCCGAGCGGGCCGGGGCGACGCCGGCCGAGTTCTGCCGCCGCCTCCTGACGGAGACACGGCTGGAGGCGGGCGTCGTCTCCGCCCGCCCCGACGAGGGCCCGAAAGGCGAGGAGTCCGTACGCCGCATGCTGCGCCACCCGTCCCAGACCGGCGGCTCCGACGGCATCTACGTGGGCGGCCATCCGCATCCGCGCGGGTTCGGGGCGTTCGCCCGGTTCCTCGGCCGGCACGTCAGGGAGCTCGGCGACTGGACGTGGGAGCAGGCCGTCGTGCACCTGGCCGGCCACCCGGCGCGCCGGTTCGGGCTGGCGGACCGGGGGCTGCTGCGGCGCGGGTTCGCGGCCGACGTGGTGGTGTTCGACCCGGCCATGGTGGGCGACCGGGCCACGTACGAGGCCCCGCGCACGCCGGCCGACGGTGTGGACGACGTGCTCGTCTCCGGGGTGCCGGTGCTGGCCGGCGGCGAGCTCACGGGGGCCACGCCCGGGCGCGCGCTACGGCCGTGACACACCAGAGTCACGGGATTCAGGAGATAGGGTCGGGCGCGGACGAAGGGGGTATTGTGCTCGATCGGTCGATCTTCGACGGCGCTCTCGGCTTTCCCGCGATGGTCGTGCACCGCGACGCCTTGGAGCACAACGTGGCGACGATGGCGGCCTTCGCCCGCGACCACGGTCTGGAGCTGGCGCCCCACGCCAAGACCCATCTGTCGCCCGAGATCGCCGATCGGCAGCTCGCGGCCGGCGCCTGGGGGCTGACGGTGGCCACGCCGCGGCAGGCCGAGACGGTCAGGGGCTTCGGCGCGGGCCGCATCATGGTGGCCAACCAGGTCGTCGACCCCGCCGGGCTCGCCTGGGCCGCGGCCGAGCTGGAGCGCGACCCGGAGTTCGAGTTCCTGAGCTTCGCCGACTCCGCGGCGGGCATCGACCTCCTCGCCCGGCACGCCGGGGCGCGGCCGTTCCGGGTGCTGGCCGAGCTGGGTCACGAGGGCGGGCGGGCCGGCTGCCGGACGCTGGGGGAGCTGCTGGAGGTGACCGCGTACGCGCAGGAGACGCCGGGCGTCGAGCTGGCCGGGGTGGCGGGGTACGAGGGCGGGCTGGCGACCGCCGCAGAAGTCCGGAAATATCTCGACTTGTTGCAGGAGGCGGTCGAGCACGTCCGCGTCCGTACGCCCATCCTGTCCGTGGGCGGCAGCCAGTGGTTCGACGTGATCGGGCGCGAGCTCGCCGGCGCCCGGGCCAGGATCCTGCTCCGCAGCGGCGCGTACGTCACCCACGACGACGGCTTCTACCGCGAGCGCACGCCGTTCAACCGGATCGCCGGTCAGCTGCGGCCCGCGCTGGAGGTGTGGGCCCACGTGCTGTCCACGCCCGAGCCGGGCCTCGCGATCGTCGGCATGGGCAAGCGCGACGCTCCGTACGACGAGGGGCTGCCGATCCCGCGGCGCGGCGGCGTGACGGTCGTGAAGATGCAGGACCAGCACACCGTCGTGCGCGCCGAGGGGCTCAAGCCCGGCGACCTGCTGGCGTTCGGCATTTCCCATCCGTGTACGGCATTCGACAAGTGGCGCGTGCTGCCGCTGGTGGACCGGGACTACCGTGTCGTTGGCACGATACACACGTACTTCTAGGGAGATTTCGTGAAAAAGGAGCTTAGGACGACGGAGGGCGCCGCCCCCATCGGCGCGTACTCCCAGGGTCTCGTCGTGGGCGACTTCGTCTACACCTCCGGCATGGGCCCGCTCGACCCCCACACCGGCGAGGTCGCCGGCGACGACGTCGCCACCCAGACCCACCAGGTCATGCGCAACCTCGGCGCCATCCTCGCCGCGCACGGCCTCGGCTTCGACGACGTGGTCAAGGCCACGGTGCACCTGCAGCACCTCAAGCGCGACTTCGCCGCCTACAACGAGGTCTACAAGTCGTACTTCAACGCGCCCTACCCGGTGCGCACGACCGTCGGGTCCGAGCTGCTGGACATCCTGGTGGAGATCGACTTCGTCGCCTGCAAGAGCGCGTAAAGTCGGCTCGTGGCCAGTGTGGACAGTTCCGTGTACGTCTTCGCCGAGGACCTGCGCGGTGAGGGCGTCGAGCGGGTGCTCGACAGGATCCGCGGCTACGGCGTGGCCGGCGTCACCGTCGGCGCCGTCCACCACGCCACCCGCGACGTCACCCCGCACGGGCTGTCCCGGCTGACCGTGCGCCACGACGGCGCGCACTTCACCCCGGCGCCCGGCCTGTTCGGCGGGCTCCGCCTTTCTCCCGTGCCGGGCTACCCCGAGGTCTTCGACGGGCTTCGCGAAGCCTGCGAGAAAAGGTCGCTGAAGCTCCACGCATGGACGGTCTTCCTGTACAACGCCACGCTCGGGGCGCGGCATCCGGACGTGACCGTACGCGACTGCTTCGGCGACCGAGGCTCGCTGACCGACCTGTGCCCCGCCCACCCCGACGCGCGCGACTACGCCGTCGCTCTCGCCAGGGCGGTGGCCAGGCTCGGCGTCGACAGCGTGGTCGCCGAGTCGCTGCACTTCCGGCCGCTGCGGCGGCACCGGTCGTTCGTGCCGCTCGGCCCGATGGACGCCTACCTGTTCGGCCTGTGCTTCTGCGAGCACTGCATGCGCCGGGCCGTCAACCTGGGCGTCGACGCCGAGGTGGCGCGCGAGGAGTGCGCGCGCATCGTCGGCGGCGTGCTCGACGGCGACCCGCCCGCGCAGGGCGAGGTGACCAGGGCCGCGCTGACCGCGTACGCCGGGCCCGACGTCGTGGCCTACGCACGCGCGCGTTCCGAGAGCGTCACGACGCTGGTGTCCGAGGTCGCCTCGGCGGTGGCCGCGGAGGGCTCCAAGCTGGTGTTCGTCGACTCCACCGGCGCGGTCAAGGGGTACGCCGACGGGCTGCCCGCACCGGGCCTGGCTGCGCACGACGCCTGGCAGCTCGGCGTCGACCTGGTGGCACTGGGCGACCTCGTGCCCGCGTTCGGGGTGCTCGCGTACGCGCGTGACGCGGCGCGGGTGGCCGACGACGTGGGGGCCTACCTGCGGTCGGTGGGCAAGGACCGCGAGGTGCGGGCCGTGCTGCGGCCCGGCCACCCTGACAGCGACTCCGCCGACCGGCTCGTGGCCAAGGCCCGCGGGGCCAAGGCGGCCGGGGCGGCGGCGCTCGACTTCTACGCCTACGGGCTGGTGCCTTACCCGGTGCTGGAACGCATCCCCGAGGCGTTGTCGGAAGCCGGTTAGACGCCGTCGAGCAGCGCGGCGACCGCCTCGGCCGGGAAGTCGTCGGGCACCGGCAGGCCGCGGAGGACCGCCCGCATCCACACGGCCCCGGCCAGCAGGTCGACGATGAGCATCGGGTCGGCCGACGCCTTCAGCTCGCCCCGGCGCACCGCGCGGTCGAAGACCTCGCGTTCCCTGGCGAACCGGTCGGCGAAGAAGCGCCGCCCGTCGAGCTCGGGGTGGCGGACGGCGGCGGCGAGCGCGGCCACCGCGATGTCGCTGGCGGGCGGCTCGGTCAGCAGCCGCCTGACGCCGTCGACCAGCGCGACGAGGTCGCCGCGCAGGCTGCCCGTGTCGGGCGGCTCGAAGCCCAGCACGTCGGCCTCGACCAGCGCGGCCCCGAGCAGCGCGGCCTTCGACGGCCACCACCGGTAGATCGTCGTCTTGTTGACGCCGGAGCGCTCGGCGACCCCCTCGACGGTCAGCCCGTCGTAGCCCTTCTCCGCGACCAGCCGCAGCGTCGCGTCGAAGATCTCCTGCTGCTTCCTCGGCGCCATGGGCTCATTGTCGCGCGGTCAGCACGGTGGCGAGGCCCAGGCCGAGGTAGACGACACCGCTGGCGTACCGCATGGGGCGGGCGGCGCGGGTGAGGCGGTGGGCGAGCGCGCCGGCGGTGAGCGCGTACACGATGTCGGAGATCAGGCCGAGGAGCAGCAGCGTGAGGCCGAGCAGCACCACCTGCAGGGCCGGTGACCCCGCGCGCGGGTCCACGAACTGCGGCAGGAACGCCAGGAACATCAGGACCGTCTTGGGGTTGAGCAGGTTGACCAGCACGCCTTCGAGGAAGACCGCGCGCAGCGGCTGCGGTTTCGGCGCCTGCGCGCTCGCCTGCCGTCCGATGAGCGCCCGGACGCCCAGATATATCAGGTACGCGGCGCCCGCCCACTTGACGACCGCGAAGAGCGTGGCGGACTGCGCGATCACGTACGACAGGCCCGCGGCGGCGGCCGCGATGTGCACGAGCGTGCCGACCTCCACGCCGAACGCGCTGGCCAGCCCGGCCGCCCTGCCCTGGGCGAGCCCGCGCGCGGTGATGTAGAGATGGTTGGGGCCCGGGATGAGGACCATCGCGAGGGAGGCGGCCGCGAAGAGCGCGAAAGTCGTCGGTGGGATCACGAAACAGCAGCGTAGGCGGCCTTTGGTATCTCCATGAAGGCCAATATGAGCCTCGTTCTCTGGACCAATTACTTGTCGGTGGCGCATGGCATAGTTTCTTGACGTGAACGGTCTTCTCGTCGGGCGCTCTATCGAGCTGGCCGGGCTCGCGCGTGTGCTCCAATCCGCGGCCGACGGCGTGGCCGGAGTGGCGCTCGTCGGCGGAGACGCCGGCATCGGCAAGACCCGGCTGGTCTCCGAGCTGGCCGCCGAGGCCCGCGAGCGCGGGTTCAACGTGCTGGTCGGCCAGTGCGCCGAGCTCGGCGACGCGCTGCCGTACCTCCCGCTGGCCGACGCGCTGCGCGGCGCGGAGCCGGCCGTGCGCGAGGCCGCCGCCGCCCACCCCATGCTGGGCCAGCTCCTGCCCGGCTCGGAGAGCGCGCCCTCGACCGGGCTCACCCAGCAGCGGCTGTTCGGCTCGCTGCTCGGGCTGCTGGCGGAGGTGCAGCCGGTGCTGTTCGTGATCGAAGACCTCCACTGGGCCGACCGCTCCACCCGTGACCTGCTGGTCTTCCTCAGCCGCATGGTGCAGAGCGAGCGCGTCTGCGTCGTCGGCACCTACCGCACCGACGACCTGCACCGCCGCCACCCGCTCAGGTCCGTGCTGGCCGAGCTGAAGCGGCTGCCCACGGTGATGAGCCTGGAGCTGGGCCCGCTCGACCCCGGCGCCCTGTCCGACTACGTCGCGAGCCTCGGCGACCTCGACGCCCACGGGCTCGGCCTCATCGTCTCCCGCGCCGAGGGCAACCCGTTCTACGCCGAGGAGCTGTTCGCCGCCGTGGCCGAGGGCGACAGCCTGCCCGACGGGCTGGCCAGCCTGCTGCTGTCACGGGTCGAGGTGCTGTCCGAGGCCGGGCAGCGGGTGCTGCGCGCCGCCGCCGTGGCCGGCCGCCGGGTGGAGGACGACCTGCTGCGCGAGGTGTCCGGGCTGCCGCTGGCGGAGTTCGAGCAGGCGGTCAGGGAGATCGTCTCGCGGGGGCTGCTCAGGATCGACGGCCCCGGCTACGCCTTCCGCCACGCGTTGCTGCAGGAGGCCGTCTACACCGACCTGCTGCCCGGCGAGCGCACCCGCCTGCACGCCGCGTTCGCCCGGCTGCTCACCTCGCCGGCCGAGCTGGCCCACCACCACCTCGCCGGTCATGACCTGGCCGGGGCGCTGGCGGCCTCAGCCGAGGCCGGGCGGGCCGCCGAGCGCGTCGGCGCGCCCGCCGAGGCCCACCGCCACTACGACCGCGCCCTCGGCCTGTGGGATCGCGTCGACGACGCCGCGCGGCTGGTGGGGGGAAGCCGCGAGCGGCTGGCCTTCCGCAGCGCCGTCATGGCCGCCGACAGCGGCGACAACCACCGGGCCGTCACCCAGCTGCGCGCGTTGCCGCAGACCTCCGAGGTGAGCGAGCGGCTGGCGTACTACCTCTACGAGCTCGACGACAGCGCCGGCGCGATGGCGGCGGCCGAGCACGCCGTGGCGGGCGCGGGCAGCCCGTCCGAGCTGGCCCGCGCCCAGGCCACCTACGCCCGCACACTGCTGTGGAGCTCGCGCCACCAGGAGGTGGAGACCTACTGCCTGCGGGCCCTCGAGACCGCCCGCGCGGCCGGAGCCCGCGACGCCGAGGTCGGCGCGCTGCTCACGCTGGCCACGTTCCTGGAGCACCGCGGCGACCTGACCAGGGCGCACGAGCTGGTCGACACCGCCTGCGCCGAGGGCAGCAGCGACCTCGCGATGGACCTTCGCGCCCGGTTCCACCACGCCCGCATCCACTACGACCAGGGGCTGCTCGCCTACGCCGCCGGGGCGGCCGACGAGGGCATCCAGATGGCGTCCGAGACCGGGCTCAAGTGGAGCACATACGGCACCGACCTGCGGTTCCTGCGCTTCCTCGTCCACTACGCGGCCGGCGAGTGGGACCAGGCCGAGACGGTGGCCGCCATGTTCGGCGCGCGGGTCGGCACGCTGCCGGAGGCGCTGCTGTCGTCGTTCGCGCTGTTCGTCGAGGTCGGGCGCGACCTGCCCGCGGTCGAGGGGCGGCTGGGGTGGCTGCGGCCGTTCTGGGATGACGAGCTGATCGCCTACATGTCGCGGGGTCTGGCCGCCGAGCACGCCCTGTGGCACGGCGACCCGGCGACGGCGCTCGACCACGTACGCGCCGTCATGGCGCGGCTGATCGACGGCGACGTCGGCAGCATCCGGCTGGCCGCCACCGGGCTGTGGGCGCTGGCCGAGCTCGGCACCACCGAGGGCGCCGACGAGTTGCGCGAGCGCGCCCGCTTCGCCCTCGACCTCGGGCCCACCGGCGAAGGCGGTCACATCGGGCCTGAAGGGCAGGCGTGGGGCCTGCGCGTCGAGGCCGAATGGCACCGCGTGCACGGGCGGCTCGACGTGGAGCTGTGGCGGCGCGTGGTGGAGGCGTTCGACTTCGGGTTCGTCTACGAGACCGCGCGGGCCCGGTGGCGCCTCGCCGAGGCGCTCCTCGCGGCCGGCGACCGGGAGGCGGCGCACGCGGAGTGGGAGCTCGCCCGGGAGGTGGCGGGCAAGCTGCGGGCCGTGCCCTTGGAGAACGCGCTGCTGGAGTTCGGGCGGCGGGCCCGGTTCGGCGGCGGTCCCGCGGCGCCGGCCGATGCCGGGCTGACGGCGCGTGAGGTCGAGGTGCTCCGGCTGGTCGCCGAGGGGCTGACCAACCGGGAGATCGCGGAGCGGCTGTTCATCGCGCAGAAGACGGTGAGCGTCCACGTGTCCAACATCCTCGGCAAGTTCGCCGTCTCCACCCGCACCCAGGCCGCCGCCACTGCCCGCCGACGCGGCCTCCTCGGCTGACCGGCTCCGGGTTCCGCGCGCGCCCGCGGGGCCGGCGCCCGAGGCCGAGTCGCCCACCTCTACCACCGCAGCGGCCTGAGCCGCAGGATCCGGCTGCTGCGGTGGTGAGGAGACCACGAAGCCGCTGCACTTCCACCTGTGCCGCCGGCCCCGACGTGGAGATCATGGATCCGTCCCCGGGGTGGGGTGAGATCTGGGGAGCCACGGGTGGCGGCTTTGGGGGGTCTTTGCGGGGTGCGCCGTAGCGTCCGGTGACCGGGAAACCCTTCGTTCACGGGAGGCCGGGGGCTCCTCCTGGTCTCGAAAGGAGCAGATTCTTGTCTGCTGTCGTCCGGGCACTGCCCGCTCTCGTCGCTCTGCCGCTTCTCACCGCTCCTTCTCCGGCGTACGCCGCCACCGAGATCTCGTGCCGGGCCGCGGGGAACGCGCACTTCCTGCCCGGGGTGCAGATGTCCGGGCAGTCGCAGCACGTCACCTATCGCGGCACCCAGCAGGACTGCATCGACCACAGCGCGCTCGGCATCACGGCCGTCCGTTTCAGCGCCGAGTTCGAGGACGTGGATCTCGCGTGCGTGGATCGTGACTTCGGCCGCGGCACGGGCACCGCCACGCTCCAGTGGCGGCTCGGCCAGGCCAAGCCGACGAGCACGGCGGACGTCACCATCGAGGACACCACGGCCAACCGGGTCACGATGTGGGGTGTCGTCCGGGAGGGCGCGTTCGAGGGGCGGCGCTTCCGGGGCGCGTTCGACACGAGCCTGCTCGGCGGGGCGGGGAGGTGTGAAGCGGGCGCGCTGTTCGGCGGGGTGCGCAGCGCGCCCTTCGAGGGCAGCTTCAGCATCGACTGACCGTCGCGCTCCTGGGCTCAGCTGGTGATGGTCATGTCGCGGGACATGAAGTAGCCGGCGTGGTCGGCCTGGAGGTAGGCGTGGAAGTTCGTGGCCGCCGCGCGGGCCGACTTGTCGGCGGTGACGATCGTGATGACCAGGTACTTCTTCGACGCCGCCGACATGATCTTGCCGTACGCGTACGTGGTGTGTGTTTTGTCCACGCGCCACCGGACGGCGTCCGACTTCAGATTCGCCAGCCGGTCGGCGGTCGTCTTCGCCGCCTGGTCGGTGGGGAAGGACATCGCGATCTGGACCGCCTTGAGGTGCCCGCCGTACGCGGAGTAGGCGAGCTGGATGGCTCGCTGGCACTTGTTCTTGGCCAGCACGCCGCGCCCGTCCACCGGGTCGCAGGAGTCGTACGTCCAGCCGGCCACCTTGTTGGCGTTGAACTTGACCGTCCCCATGGAGAAACGCCAGTCGTCGAACTCGTTGTGCGTGATCGGCGAGCCCGGCGCCGCGCGGTGGGTGCCGGACGGCGTCTCACTGGGGGACGGCACCGCCGGCTCTGACGTGGGCGGGTCGGACGGCGTCGGCGTGGTCGTCGGCGTGGTCGTCGGCGTCGGCGGGGCGGTGCTCGGCAAGGCTAGCGTCGGCGGGGGCTCCGGCGGGTTGTTGACGTACAGGTACGCGCCGACGCCGCCGCCGCCCAGCAGCAGCACCGCCACGCCGATCACCAGGCCGATGACCAGGGCGTTGTTGCGCTTGGCGCCCGTGGGGCCGGGCTGGCCGCCGGGCGGGAACGCCCCCGGACGACCCCCTGGGAACGGGTGGCCCCCCGGCTGCCCACCGGGCTGGTGGTAGCCGCCCGGCTGCCCATGGTGCTGGAACGCGCCCGGCTGCCCGGCTTGCTGATGGGCCCCGGGTCGGCCCGGTTGCTGGTGAGCCCCCGGCTGCCCGGGAGGGTAGGCACCCGGCCGGCCCGGGTGCTCATAGGTGCCCTGCGGCCCAGCCTGGTAGGCGCCCGGCTGTCCAGGTTGGTGATGGGGGCCTGGTTGTTGGTATGCGCCGGGTTGCGCGGGTGGGTACGCGTCCGATTGTCCAGGTTGGTGATGGGGGCCTGGTTGCTGGTAGGCGTTCGGTTGCGCGGGTGGGTACGCGTCAGGTTGTGCCGGTGGGTAGCCGTCCGGCTGGCCAGGTTGGTGATGGGGGCCTGGTTGTTGGTATGCGCCGGGTTGCGCGGGTGGGTACGCGTCAGGTTGTGCCGGTGGGTAGCCGTCCGGCTGGCCAGGTTGGTGATGGCGGCCTGGTTGCTGGTAGACGTTCGGCTGGCCGGGTGGGCAGGCGCCTGGCTGCTGGTGGGCGCCTGGTTGCCCAGGGTGGTGGTAAGCGCTCGGCTGGCCGCCGTGCTGGTATGGCCCCTGCCGGCTCCCGTGCGCCTCGTTCCCCGGCGTCCCGTGGGAGGCGGGCCCCTGGCCGGTCGGGCCGTAAGCGGCGGCTGCCGGTTCGTAAGGGACCTGGCCGTACGGCGGCGCGCTCTGCTGGGAGGCGGGCGAAGGGCCGTGTCCGGGGAACTGGGGAGAGCCGTAGCCTTGCGGCGTTCCTTGGCCGCCCTGGTCGCCGCCCCAAGCGCCTGGCTGGTGGGGATGCGGCTGCGGGGGCTGAGGGGGTTGTGCCATCCCACCATTCTGGTGCAGATCATCACCTTCTGCCCCGGCTACCCCACCAATGCCCTCATCCGGTGCTTCGGTCACCAAGGTCGCGACCAAGGTCTGAGGCGTCGTCGCGCCTGATCTCCGTAGCCTCCCCGCATGACGGAAAGCCGCACACCCCCAGCCCAGCGCGTTCACGAGATCGACGTGGTGCGCGGGTTCGCCCTGGCGGGGATCCTGGTGGCCAACATCGGTTTCTTCGCCGACCCCGGCCACAGCTTCCTGGGCGGCCTGCCCAGCACCGACGACCCGGTGACCACCGCCATCACGATCCTCGTGCTGACGAAGTTCTATGTGATCTTCTCGTTCCTGTTCGGCTACTCGTTCACGCTGCAGATGCGCTCGGCGGAGCGGGCGGGGGTGAGCGTCCGGGCGAGGACGCTGCGCAGGTGCCTGGGCCTGTTCGTGATCGGCGTGCTGCACGGGATCCTGCTGTGGGTCGGCGACATCCTCACGCTCTACGCCGTGCTCGGCCTCATCCTGCTCGGCCTGCGCGACATCCGGCCGAGGAAGGCCGTCATCGTCGGCTCGGCGCTCATCAGCGTGCCGGCGCTGCTGCTCCTGGCGCTGGCGTGGCTGTCCACCCTCGCCCCTGAGGCGGGCCAGGCGCCGGTGGGCGATCCCGCCGCGGCGGCCCGCGCGCTCTCGCTGGCCACCGGCGGGCCGCTCGACTACCTGACCCTGCAGCTGGAGCTCTACCCGATGCTCGTGGCGGTGATCTGGGGCTTTCAGGGGCCGATGGCGCTGGCGATGTTCCTGTTCGGGCTGGCCGCAGGCAAGTCCAGGTTGCTGGAGGAGCCCGAGCGGTGGTCGCGGCTGCTGCCGCGCGTCCAGTGGGTCGGCTTCGGCGCGGGCCTTCCCGGCGCTGTCCTGTTCGCCCTGACGGGGGCCGACGAGGGCCCGTGGCAGCTGGTGGGCCTCGCGGTCACCGCCGTCACCGCGCCGCTGCTCGGCGCCGCGTACGTCGCGACGCTGCTCAGGCTCGTACGCCGCTACCCGGCCGCCGGTCGGGCGCTCGCGCCCGCCGGGCGGGTGGCGGCCTCCAACTACATCGGCCAGTCCGTGCTGGCGTGTCTGGTCTTCACCGGGTACGGCCTGGCGCTCGCGGGCACGCTCTCGCCGCTCGCGGTCATGGGCGTGGCCCTGGTGATCTACACGGTCCTGCTGTGGCTGAGCGCCCTCTGGCTGCGCGGCCACCGCTACGGCCCCGTCGAATACGTGCTGCGCCGGTTCACCACATGGAGTTAGACTCGATTTTGTTAACGGTACCGTTCCGTAAACAAAATGGAGGAGATCATGGACGCGGACGTCTTGGTGGTGGGGGCCGGACCGGTCGGCCTGGCGCTGGCCTGCGGGCTACGGCAGCACGGCCTCTCCGTGCGCGTGGTCGACCGGGCCGACGGACCGGCCACCACGTCACGGGCCAACTTCGTGCACGCCCGCGCCTCGGAGGTGCTCGACCGGCTGGGAGCGCTGGGCGGTCTGCCGGAGGAGTCCGTACGCGCCATGACGATCACGACGTACGCCGGCGACCGGCCGATCATGAAGGTGCGGTTCGGCGACCCGGGCCTCAGGACCGCGGCGCCGCCGATGATGATCTCGCAGGCCAGGGTCGAGGCGGCGCTGCGCGACCGGCTGGCCGAGCTGGGCGTCGTACCCGAATGGGGGTCCGCGCTGACCGCGATCGAGCAGGACGGCTCGGGCGTCACGGCGGTGCTGGGCGACGGGCGCCGGGTGCGTACGGCGTGGCTGGCCGGGTGCGACGGGACGGGCAGCACCGTGCGGAAGCTCGCCGGGATCGGGTTCCCCGGGGTGCGGGTCAGCGAACGGTTCCTGCTGGTGGACGGCCGGCTGGAGACGCCGCTCGATCGTTCGGGCTCGCACGGCTGGGTGCATCCCGCTGGGATGCTGGGCGCGATGCCGATGCCCGGCGACGGTCAGTGGCGGCTGCTGGCGTACGACCCGGAGTTCCGCGACGAGAAGCCGTCGGAGGAGCAGATCGCCGAGCGCATGCGGCACATCCTGGCCGAACGCATCGGCCGGACCGGCACGCGGCTGGCCGAGACGAGCTGGGCGTCGCTGTTCAGCGTGCACCGGCGGCTGGCGGACGCCTACCGGAGCGGGCGGGTGCTGCTGGCCGGCGACTCGGCGCACGCGCACGCGCCCTTCGGCGGGCAGGGCATGCTGACCGGGCTCGGCGACGCGGAGAACCTGGCCTGGAAGCTCGCCCTGGTCGTCGCCGGGCGGGCGGACGAACGGCTGCTGGACACGTACGAGGCCGAACGCCGGCCGCTGGCCACCCAGGTGCTGCGCGGCAGCACCGCCACCACGCGGATGAACATCGCCGCCACCCCGATCGGCCGCTTCCTGCGCGACCGGGTCCTGGTGCGGGTGTTCGGCATGCCATGGATCCAGCGGTACACGACGTACGCCACCTCGCAGCTCTGGGTGAGCTACCGGCGCGGCCCGCTGGGCGGCGGCGGGCGCCGGCCACGGCCGGGCGAGCGCGTCGCCGACCTCGCCTGCGTGCGTCCCGACGGCGCCCGGGTCCGGCTGTACGAGGAGCTCCGCGAGCACTGGGTTGTTCTCGGAGGCGACGGTGAGACGCTGGCCGCCGCCCGGAGACGACTCGGCGGGACGACGGTGACTCAGCTCCGAGAGGCACCCGGCGGGCTCCCGCCCGTCGAGGCGCATGGTGAGATGGGCTCCGGTGAGGTCGCGACCGGCAAGGAGGCTCGTGGGGTGTGGTTGGTTCGGCCGGATGGGCATCTCGCCTGCCGGGGTGGGGCTGCTGACATCGAACGCTGGCTGGGCGACGCGCTTGGGGGCGGCCGGTGACGGCGCCCGCGCGGGGGCGTGGGCGTCCGCGTGATCCGGAGACCGACGCCGCCATCCTGCGGGCGGCGCTGGAGGTGTTCGTCGAGCGGGGCATCGAGGGGTTGAGCATCGAGCAGGTCGCCAAGCGGGCCGGCGTCGGCAAGCTCACCGTCTACCGGCGCTGGGCCACCAAGGAGGAGCTCGTCTCCCAGGCGATCCAGACCATGGTGAGCGACGAGCTGACGCTCTCGCTCGCCGACCTGGACGCCCTGTCGCCGTACGAGATCACCGAGCGGGCGCTTCCGGCGGCGGCCGAGCTGGCCGCGAGCCCCGGATACCGGGCGCTGATCGCCCGCATCTGGGGCTCCGCCGTGAGTCACCCGTCGCTGATGGCGGTGACCTGGGAGCGGTACATCCTGCCGCGCCGCAGGCTGGCCGCGTACCTGATCGAACGGGCCCGGCAGGAGGGCCTGCTGGCGGCGGACGCCGACGCGGACGTGCTGATCGACATGATGGTGGGCGCGGTCATGTACCGCGCGCTCCAGCCCGACCCGCCCGACACGGACGAGATGCTCCGCTACCTGCGGGCCGTCTACCGCCAGGCCGGCCTGCTCCCGCCGGAGCCCTCCTGACGGCCGTCAGCGGGACGTAAGCGTCATCGGGACGTAAGATCCCGCCTGCCCGCGCCGCTCTACGCTCGGCGCCATGAGGGCGATGCGAACGACGGCCGCGTTATCCGCGGTCCTGCTGGCGACCGCGTGCGGCGGCACGACGCCGACCGAGACGACGTTCTCCCCGCCGGCGTCCTCGTCCGGCGCCGGCGTGCCCGACGCGCTGCGGTTCACCGCGAAGACGCTGGACGGGCGGACCTTCGACGGCACGAGCCTGGCCGGCAAGCCGGTGGCCTTCTGGTTCTGGGCGCCGTGGTGCCCCAAGTGCCGCTCCGAGGCCCCCGCTGTCAAGGCCGCCGCCGCCAAGCACGGTGACGTGGCGTTCGTCGGCGTGGCGGGCCTCGACACCGAGCCGGCGATGAAGGACTTCGTCCGGAGCACCGGAACGGGGGACCTCACCCACTTGTCCGACCATGAGGGCGCGGTCTGGACGAAGCTGGGCGTCAGCTCACAATCCACGTTCGTCTTCATGAAGCCGGACGGATCCACTCTGAAAGCCTCAGGTCCGCTCACCCAGGACGAGCTGGACGGGCACCTGCGAACCCTGCTGTCCCGATGACGGAGCTGCCCCTCGCTCTGGCCGTCACCGCCGGCGCCGTGGCCGCCTTCAACCCGTGCGGCTTCGCGATGTTGCCCGCGTACCTGACGTTGCTGGTCGGCGACGGCGACGGCGACGGGGGCGGCGACGGAGGCGGTGGGCGGCCGGTCGTGCGGGCGCTGGTGCTCTCCGGCGCGATGACGGCCGGGTTCGTCACCGTCTTCGGGCTGTTCGGGCTGGCGGTGAGCGGGCTGGCCGTGTCGGTGGGGGCGTACCTGCCGTGGGCGACGATCGTCATCGGGCTGCTCCTGCTCGGGCTCGGCGTCTGGCTGGTGTCCGGGCGGGAGCTGATCGTGCGCGTCCCGGGGCTCGCCACCGGCCGCCCCACGACCGCGCCGCTCTCCCTGTACGGCTACGGCCTCTCCTACGCGGTCGCCTCCCTGTCCTGCACGGTGGGGCCGTTCCTGGCGGTCACCTCGGCCTCGCTGTCCGGCGGCGGGCTGGCGGGCGGGGCGGCGGCCTTCGCGGCGTACGCGCTCGGCATGGGCCTGGTCGTCACCGTCCTGTCGCTCGCGGTGGGCCTCGCCCGTGCCGCCGCGGTGGCCCGGCTGCGGCGGCTGCTGCCGTACGTCTCGCGGGCCGGCGGCGCCCTGCTCGTCCTGGCCGGCCTGTACGTCGCCTACTACGGCTGGTACGAGCTCCGCGTGCTGGCGGGCGCCGCCGCCGACGACCCGATCGTGGGCGCGGTCACGTCCGCGCAGTCCGCGCTCACCGCCTGGCTCACGAACGTGAGCGTGGGCCGGCTCGCCGCGGCCGCCGCCGTGCTCGCCGCTGCCGTCGTGCTCCGCCGGAGATCGGGACGAAGCTAGCAGGCGGGTGGCTCACTCCACCCTGCCGGCGTCTCCGACCCATTCGAATTCCGAATGGGCGGGCGGGTACAGGATCGTCTTGCGCGAAGTCTGCCAGGACATGCCGTAGCGCAGGAAAGCCGCGGCGTGCCGGTTTTCGTTCTGGTAGGTGGAAATGGCTGGGAAGACCGCGATACCGATGGGCATCCCGGTGATGAACAGGCTGGTCACGCGGGGATTCTGTCGCAGCCGGAGAAAAGCGGCACCAGTGAAGCCAGGTGGAGGAACGTCCGATCACGACGCTGATGGTCCCCCTCTCGGGCGGCTGACCCGCCTCACTCGACAGGAAGATCGCCAGTTATGAATCAGTCAGCGACATGAGCCCCCCGAGTCGGCGCATTACGCGTCCGCCCTGTGGAGGTGATCAGGGGCGAGGCCTGGCGAGGATGTTGTGGTGGGTCAGGCCCTGGGGGATGACGTGCGACTCATGAGGAGAAAACCGCGCTGAAGAAGAGACCGGAGGAGTGGCGCGAGTGGTGTGGTGGGATCGATTCGGGAGGTACGTCGGGCTCCATGACGCCTCAGGCCTGTGGCGGCTCGGTGGGAGGACGGTAATGGTCGCGGAGACGTTCATCCGGGTGTCTCCGGCGATGGAGCTGTTCGTCGCGTACACCGGTGAGGCGGCTGGTTCATGCCCCTTGCTGGTGATCCATGGCGGGCCCGATTGGGACCACACCTATCTGAGGGATCCTCTGACGCAGCTCGCCGACCGTCACAACCTGATATTTCCGGACTTGCGCGGATGCGGACGATCCACCCGGGGGCTCCCCGACGACCACTACACGCCCGCCGCGGCGACGGACGACCTCGTCGCGCTGCTCGACACGCTCGGTGGACGCCAGGCCGACGTGCTCGGCTTCTCCTACGGCGGGTTCCTCGCGCAACGCCTGGCCGTGGCCGCCCCCGGCCGGGTGCGGCGGCTCGTGATCGCCTCCAGCGCCGTGCTCCCCGTGCCCCCGGACGCGTACGACGGCTGGGCCGAGCGCGACCGGCGCCGCGCCGCGGAGGCCGCGATCTGGTCCGACCCGCGGCTCTCAGGACCGGACCTCACCCGCGCCGCCGCGCTGGCCGGCGCCGAGGCCGACGTCTGGCGTCCCGAGGCCCTCGACGCCTACCGCGAACGGCTCTCCCATGTCCGCTTCTCGGCCGAGTGGGCCCGTCCCTGGCGGGCGGGCACCCTGCCGCCCGCCCGGCCGGACCGCGCCCCCGAACGGCTGGCCGCGCTCGGCCTGCCGATCCTGCTGCTGCACGGCAGGCAGGACATGACGTTCCCGGCCGCGCTGGCCGAAGAGGGCGCCGAGCTGATCCCCTCCGCCCGCGCGGTCGTCCTCGACGAGGCCGGGCACATGGCCCACGTGGACCAGCCGGACCGCTGGCTCGCCGCCGTCGCCGCGTTCCTGGCCTGATTGACTTCCTGCTGAGACACCTAGCGAAGGAGCCGCAAGCATGACGAACGCACTGCCGGTCACCCTGGACGACGTCCACGACGCCGCGGCCCGGCTCAAGGGGGTCGCCCACCGTACGCCCGTCCTGCGCTCGCGCACCCTGGACGCCCTGGTGGGCGCCGAGGTCTTCGTCAAGTGCGAGAACTTCCAGCGCGTCGGCGCGTTCAAGTTCCGGGGTGCGTACAACGCCGTCTCGCGGCTCTCGCCGGCGCAACTCGCCAGGGGCATCGCGGCGTACTCGTCCGGCAACCACGCGCAGGCCGTCGCACTGGCGGCGCGCGAGCTGGGCAGCAGCGCGGTGATCGTCATGCCCGAGGACGCCCCGCGGCTCAAGCGCGAGGCCACCGCCGGGTACGGCGCCGAGATCGTCACCTACGACCGCTACACCGGCGACCGCGTGGCCATCGGCCAGGCGCTGGCCGCCGAACGCGGGCTCGCGCTGATCCCCCCGTACGAGCACCCCCACGTCATCGCCGGGCAGGGCACCGCCGCACTGGAGCTCATCGAGGAGGTCGGCGAGCTCGACGCGCTGGTCGTGCCGGTCGGCGGCGGCGGGCTGATCGCCGGCAGCGCCACCGCGGCCAAGGGGCTGCTGCCGGGGATCACCGTGGTCGGCGTCGAGCCGGAGGCGGGCGACGACACCAAGCGGTCGCTGGAGGCGGGGGAGCGGGTGCCCGTCCCGGTCACGCGGACGATCGCCGACGGGCTGGCCGCCGAGATCCCCGGCGAGCTGACGTTCTCCATCAACCGGCGCCTGGTGGACGACGTCGTCCTGGTGAGCGACGACGAGATCGTGGCGGCCATGCGGCTGGCGTTCGAACGCATGAAGATCGTCATCGAGCCGAGCGGCGCCGTCTCGCTGGCCGCGCTGCTCGCCGGACGGTCGCCCGAGGTCCCGCGCCGCATCGGTGTCGTCATCTCCGGCGGCAACATCGACGTCAGCCGCTTCGCCGACCTGGTCGCGGCCTGACGATCAGGTCAGAACGGCACCGGCAGGTTCACCTGGCCCGCCAGGGCCAGGAGCCGCCGGACGTCGTCCACCGGCGGATGGATCCGTTCCATGATCCACCGCTTGATCTCCTTGGCGCGGGCGCCGGTGAAGGCCACCTCGCGTTCCCAGCCCCGGGTGTACACCGCGCCGGCCGCTCCGAGGTCCAGGTCGGTGACGTACGGCGCCGGGTCGAAGTCGATCGGCGGGAGCCCGAGGAGGTCGGCGGCGGCGTTGTGCCCGGCCGTCTTGCCCATCGGGGTGGCGTGCTGGCAGCTCTGGACGACCCGGTGCTCGGCGTCGAAGCGGGCGGCCGCCACGTCACCGGCGGCGAAGACATCACCGGTCACGCGCATCCGGGCGTCCACCTCCAGGCGGCCGAGCGCGTCCCGGCGGCCGGGGATCTGCGCGGTCAGCGAACTGGCCCGCATCCCGGCCGCCCACACCACCGTGTCGGACGTGATCCGCGTCCCGTCCGACAGCACGGCGACGCCGTCCTCGACGGCGGCCAGGGTCGTGCGGAGCCGGCGTTCGACGCCGAGGTCGTCCAGACTCTGCTCGATCGCCGGTCGCGGGCCCGGGCCGAGGTCGGGGCCGATCACCTCCGCCTGCTCCACCAGCACCACCCGGCCCCGCGCGGCCAGCTCGGCGGCGATCTCCAGCCCGGTGAACCCGGCACCCACCACCACGGAGGTCACGTCGCGGCGGCCCTTCAGATGCGCGGCCAGCCGCCGCGCGCCCTCGATAGTGTCGACGTCGAACAACCGCCGCGCGCCGGGGAGTTCGGGGCGTACGAGCCGGCTGCCGGCCGCCAGCACCAGCCGGTCGTAGCCGAGGG
This sequence comes from Nonomuraea terrae, assembly GCF_044465245.1. Lineage (NCBI taxonomy): Bacteria > Bacillati > Actinomycetota > Actinomycetes > Streptosporangiales > Streptosporangiaceae > Nonomuraea > Nonomuraea terrae. Next base: position 329,126 of record NZ_JBITLL010000007.1, read on the forward strand.
CGGCCCCATCGGCGTGCACCACGCGGGCCTCGACGTCGATCGCCTCCACGGTGGCGCGCAGGTGACGGACGCCGATCGGGGCGAGCACCGCGCGCAGGGGGAGCGCCGCCCGCTCCGGATCGGGCTCGTAGAGCCGGGGCCGCAGCACCATGTCGTCGCCCGGCGCGATCAGGGTGATGCGCAGGCCCCCGCGTACGCGGGCGGCCGCGACGGCGGCCCAGACCCCGGCGAACCCGCCTCCGACGATCACAACGTGTGACATGTCCTCATCTCCTTCGGAACGTCATGCCGCGAGGGAGACAAGTCAGGAGACAGGAACGTGACCGGCGTGCCGCAACTTGTCGGGATTGGCCACCCGGCGGAACGACGTGATGCGCCCGCCGGAGATATCGACTGTGTCGATCCAGACGAGCGCCCCGTCCCGGTACGTCGCGAGGCCCGGCTCGCCGCCGACCTCGACCACCCGCATCGTGGTGCCCGGGCGGCGGATGCCCAGCCGCGCCAGCAGGCGTGCCACGCGTTCGCGGCCCCGTACCGGCGTCCGGGCGGCGGTCGCCCTGCCGCCGCCGTCGGCCACGTACACGACGTCGGGGTCCAGCAGCTCCACCAGCCGGGCGAAGTCCCCCTTCTCGGATGCGGCGCGGAAGGCGTCCAGCACCCGCTCCCGTTCGGCGCGGCTCGCGGACGGCCGCCGCCGCGCCCGCGCGAGGCGGGCGCGCGCCCGCGAGGCCAGCTTGCGGCAGGCCACCGGCGACCGGCCGAGCACGCCCGCGATCTCGCCGAACGGCAGCTCGAAGACGTCGTGCAGCACGAACGCCACCCGCTCGGGCGGCGGCAGCTCCTCCATGACCAGCAGCATCGCCGTGCTGACGGACTCGTCGACCAGCACCCGGTGACCGGCGTCGGGGCCGGTCAGCAGCGGCTCGGGCAACCACGGGCCGACGTAGGCGTCCCGGCGCACCCTCGCGGAGTTCAGCACGTTGTAGGCACTTCGCGCCGCCACCGTCACCAGCCACGCCCGCAGGTCCGCCACCTGCGACAGGTCGGCCGCCGCCGCGCGCAGCCAGACGTCCTGGACGACGTCCTCGGCCTCCGCGACACTCCCCAGCAGCCGGTACGCGGCGCCGAAGACGGCGGGTCGGTGCAGCTCCCACTCGTCGCCGAGGCGCGTGCTTCCCATAGGGGCGAACCTACGCCCGGGGCGCTGGTCGGGGTGTGGACGGATCACGGTTACTCGGCAAAACTGTGGCGCAGGTCTGAAATTTGCCCTATATCTCGTGAAGAGGTGGCGTGCATGGATCTGCCGGGCAAGCCGGGTCCTGTCAACGTCGACGACCTGGTCGCCATCGACGTCCACACCCACGCCGAGGTCTCCAAGGACGGACACGGGTCGCTCAGCCCCCGGCTGTTCGGCGCGTCGGAAGAGTACTTCGGCTCGCACGAGCGCCCGACCGTCGCCGAGATGGCCGCGTACTACCGGCGGCGCAGGATGGCCGCGGTGGTGTTCACCGTGGACGCCGAGCACGCCACCGGCCACCCGCGCATCTCCAACGAGGAGATCGCCGAGAGCTGCGCCGAGCACGCCGACGTGCTGATCCCGTTCGCGAGCGTGGACCCGTGGAAGGGGCGGGCGGGCGTCCGCGAGGCCGTGCGCCTGGTGAGCGAGTACGGCGTGCGCGGCTTCAAGTTCCACCCGAGCATCCAGGGCTTCTCCCCGGACGACCGGATGGCCTACCCGCTGTACGAGGCCATCGAGGAGCTGGGCGCCGTCGCCCTCTTCCACACCGGCCAGACCGGCATCGGCGCGGGCGTCCCCGGCGGGGCCGGGATCCGGCTGAAGCACTCCAACCCGATGCTGGTGGACGACGTCGCCGCCGACTTCCCCGACCTGAAGATCATCCTGGCGCACCCGTCGTTCCCGTGGCAGGACGAGGCCCTCGCGGTGGCGGTGCACAAGCCGACCGTGCACATCGACCTGTCGGGCTGGTCGCCGAGGTACTTCCCGCCGCAGCTCGTCCGGTACGCCAACAGCCTGCTGAAGGAGAAGGTGCTGTTCGGCTCCGACTACCCGGTGATCTCACCGGACCGGTGGCTGGCCGACTTCGACCGGCTCGACATCAAGCCGGAGGTCCGCCCCAAGATCCTCAAGGACAACGCCGTACGCCTGCTCGGCCTCCACGAAGGGAAGCGACCATGACCGTCACCGTGCACGGCCTCGCGGGGCTGAAGGAGCTCGCCGGCCGCGACCTCGGCCACAGCTCCTGGCTGGAGGTCGCCCAGGACCGGGTGAACACCTTCGCCGACGCCACCGCCGACCACCAGTGGATCCACGTCGACCCCGAGCGGGCCAAGGACGGGCCGTTCGGCGTCACGATCGCGCACGGCTACCTCACCCTGTCGCTGGTCATCCCGCTCTTCGGCGAGCTGCTCGACATCCGGGGCATCTCGATGGGGGTCAACTACGGTCTGGACCGGGTCCGCTTCCCCAGCCCCGTCAAGGTCGGCTCGAAGATCCGGCTGGCGGCCACGGTCGTGTCGGTGGAGGACGTGCCGGGAGACGGCGTGCAGATGGTCGTGGACCTCACCGTCGAGGTCGACGGCTCCGCGAAACCGGCCTGCGTCGCCCGCGCCCTCTACCGCCACTACGCCTGACGGCTCCTGGCCCCTTGGGTCGGGACGCTCCCGCCGGCGGCGCGGGAGGACCTCCTGATGGCCACCTCGGCCTCGACCAGCCGTTCGATCGGGTCGTGGCCGGGCAGGCCGGGGACGCAGACCACCTCGCCGGCGTCGAGCGCGGTCAGCGACGCCTCCACGACCTGGGTCGCCGGGATGCCGCCCAGGGGACGCGCCGGCGTGTCGTGCTCGCGTACCGGCTCCAGGCCGCGTGACAGATGGAACTCCGTGTCGACCAGCCCCGGAGCCAGCGCCTGCACGCGCAGCGGCGTGCCGGACAGCTCGCTGGCCAGCGTGCGGGTGAACGTCAGCACGTAGCCCTTCGTGCCGGCGTAGATCGCGCGGTGGGGAAGCGGGTGTGGCGGCAACGACCCGGCGAAGGCGATCTGGGAGGCCACGTTGACGATCGTGCCGTGCCCGTGCTCCAGCATGCCCGGCACGGCGGCGCGCGTCAGGGTGGTCAGCGCGGTCACGTTGACGTCGATGACCTTGGTCATGAGGCCGGGCTCCAGCTCGGCGAAGGGGCCGTAGCCGTTGATGCCCGCGCTGTTGACCAGGAACGCGATGTCACCGGCCGCCGCCCGCTCGGTCACCCGGGTCAGGTCGCCGGGCGCGGACAGATCGGCGACCAGCGTCTCGACCGTCGTGCCGGTCTCCTTGCGCAATCTGTGGGCGAGCTCGTCGAGCCGCGACCCGCGGCGGGCGACCAGGACGGTGTGCCAGCCTCGGGCGGCCAGACGGCGGGCGTATTCGGCCCCGATCCCCGATGAGGCTCCTGTGACCAAGGCCATCTGTCTGGTTTGCACAACTATGCCCCTTTCCTTCCAGTACGGCCCCTACCCGCTGCGGCGGCGCCCGCTCACCAGTCGCGTGCCCCGATCAGCGTCTCCGTGTCGGCGTCGGGGAATCCGTACGCGGCGGCCACGAACGCGAAGTCGGCGGCGATCAGCTCCCGCGCGACGGTCTCGATCTCGCTGTCGGCCGCGAGGAACTCCTCCGTCGCGGCATCCGTGAGCGCGTAGAGGGCGGTCAGGCCGGCGGGCCGCTCGGCCTCGATCCTGGCGCACAACCGCAGCAGGATCGCCCGGCCCTTGTCGACCAGGTGGCCGGGGAACCAGCCGTCGTCGTACATGCCCTGAAGAAAGGGGTGGCCGGCCACCTGCCGATTCGTCAGCGCCATCGGGCGTCTCCTGTCCTCGCCGTACGGGATGACGGCATCCTGCACGCCGGCACCGACAGAATCGCCGGAGAGTGTGACCCCCGTCAGCCGGTGGATCGACACCTCGTCACCGAACGGACGCGGACGACAAGAGCGTTCATGCCCGTTCAGGCGAGAGCGCCCTCCGCAGAACCTGAACCAGGTCAGCGCGCATGCGCTGAGCCGCCTTGGTCTGCGCCAGCAGGTACGTGCCGTGCACGGTGCCGGCGTACAGACGCAGCTCGACGCTGACGCCGGCCTTCATCAGGCGCCGCGCGTAGTCGAGTGCCTCGTCCCGCAGCGGATCGAGTTCGCTCACGGCGACGAAGGCCGCAGGCAGCGCGGAGAGGTCCTCGGCACGGGCGGGGGCCGCGTAGCTCATCCCGTCCTTGCCGTCGACGGTGGAGGATCCGCTGAGGTAATGCCGCCAGGTGAGTTCGAGGATCTCCCGGTCGAGTACGGGTACGTCGACGAGTTCGCGGATCGAGTCGCTTTCCAGCCGATCGTCCAGCACCGGAACGCCCAGGTACTGGAAGCGGATACGGGGGCCGCCGCGGTCCCGCGTGAGCAGGGCGAGCCCGGCACTCATCGTGCCGCCGGAACTGTCGCCGCCGACCGCGATCCGGTCGGGGTCGACGTCGATGTCGGCGGCGTTCCGCGCCATCCAGGTCAGGGTCGCGTAGCAGTCTTCGAGGCCGGCCGGGAACGGGTTCTCCGGCGCCAGCCGGTAGTCAACGGCGACGACGACCGCTTCCAGGTCGAGAGCCAGTCGCATCAGCAGAGGGTGCGTCATCTCCAGGTCGCCCAGCACGAAACTGCCGCCGTGGATGTAGAGCAGCGCGGGCAACGGTCTCGCACCGTGCGTCGGCGTGTAGACGCGCACCGGTACGTCGGGCGCTCCCGCCCGGCCCGGTACGACGGCGTCGCGTACCCGCAGGTCGGCGGGGACCTCCGGCGCGGGCATCGCGGTCTGCGCCTCGAAGAGAAGGTTCCGTGTGGCTATCGGGTCGGTCAGATCAAGACGGGCGAACGGCATCCGCGACGGAGCCAGTTCCGGATCATATGCGTGGTTCATGATTTTCCCCCGTAACATCATCTCGACCCGAACCGTCGGCCAGATCGTTGGTCATGGTTGGATGTCGCCTTCGCCCATGAGGCGTACCGTCGATGTGCACGGATCGTTCGTGACGCAGGTCACGTCCGCCGGCACGATCCGGATCGGCTACGTCAGCGCCGGCGCATCGGCGTCGGACGCACCGGTCGTCAGGCCTGGGTGCGGAAGTGCGGCATCCCCTTGACCAGCAGTAACGCGGGCGGCAGGACGAGGATGAGGGCCGCCGCGGCGCCCAGCACGGCCGCCGGGCTGGCGAGCTCCGCCAGCGGCCCGGTCAGCGCCTGGCCGAACGGCAACAGCCCGAAACCGCACAGCCAGGCGAACGAGCTGATCCGGCCGATCAGGTGGTCGGGGATCTCGCGCTGCAGGGCGACCTCCCAGTGGATCGCGTAGATCTCCACGCCCGCCCCGGCGACCGCGTACGCCGCGAACACCGGCCAGGCGTCCGTGGAGAAGATCAGCGAGGCCGGGGCGGCCGCGTAGAGGGTCATCGCGGCCAGCGCGACGACGCCCGGCCTGCGCGGCCGCCACGCCATCGTCAGCAGCCCGCCGGCCAGGCCGCCGACCCCGTAGCAGGTGAGCGCGACGCCGTACACGGCGGCGGAGCCGAACTCGGCGGTGCTGACGATCGGCAACAGCACCTGTGTCGGCGCCAGCACGAACATGAGGTTCACCGCCGAGAACGCCAGGATCGCGCGCACCCACGGACGGCGGCCCGCCTCGGCCACGCCGGCGCGGATGTCCGCCGCGAACGACGCCCGCGGCGCCGGCTCCCGCCGCGGCTCCGCCACCCGCCAGAACGCCAGCGCCGCCGCCGCGAACACCGCCAGCGTGATCGCGTACGCCGCCCGGGTGCCCGACGCGGCGATCACCGCCACGCACACCGCGGGCCCCACCATGATCCCCGTACGGATGGACACGCTGACCAGGGACCTCCCGGACACGCGCTCCTCGTCGGCGAGGACGCCGCGCAGCAGCCCGTTGAAGGCCGGCCGCACGAACGCCTCGGCGATCCCCAGGACGAACACCGCCGCGGCCGCGGCCCCGACCGGCAGCGCCGCCGGCACCGCCAGCGCCCCGGCCACCAGCCCCTGGGCGGCGTACGCGGCCGTCATCAGCAGCCGGCGCGGCAGCCGGTCGGCCCACACGCCGCCGACGGGCAGAAAGGCGACCAGGGTGATCCCGCGTACGGCGAGGACCAGGCCGAGCGCGACCGCGTCACCGCCGGCCGCCACGACGGCGACGGTGATCGCCACGGCGAGCATCTGCTCCCCCATGACCGCCACCGTCTGACTGACCAGCAGCAGGCGGAACCGTGGGTTCGCAAGCGCCGCGACCCTACTGACGACAACCCCTCCCACGCCGGACGATCGCCCCCATGCTCCCCACCCCACCCCCGTCCTGGACACCCCTTTACGCGCAGAGCGCACCACCACCGTCGCTTCCTCGGGGGGCTGCCTGATCAGGGGGCCGAGTGGAGGTGGTGGAGGAGGCGGGCGGGGTGGAGGGGGCCGGCGTCCGGGGCCATGGCGGTGAGGAGCCGGGCGGGGGTTCCGGGGAGCGGGGTGATCATGGCGTGGCCGGCCGCCGGGTCGTCCCAGAGGAACCGGGCCGGGGCCGGCTCCGTGTCGAGAGCGGGGTCGATCAGCAGGAACTGCGCGGTGGCACGGTGGCCGGCCAGTACGGCGGGGCCGTCCCAGCCGGGTGCGCCGGGGCCGTACGCGGTCTCCTGGTCGAGGATCGTCCGGCCGTCACGGCGCACGGTGAGGCGGCTGGTCAGCCGGCCCGTCGGTTCGTGCGCGCGGCCGAGGATCTGCCGTTCGCCGAGCAGGAGCCGGGCCGTGGGGGCGAGGTCGACGCCGATGCGCTGGCGCAGGTCGCTGCCGCCGGCGGAGATGACCGGCTCGGGCAGCCAGTGCAGCCGTGCGCCGTCCGCCACGGACAGGACGAGGTCCAGCGTGGCATGCCCGGGGACGGGGCCGGGCAGCGCGACGGTCGCGGCGGCGGAGGTCACCTCGAGGTCCGCGCCCGGGCCGACCACGATCTCGATGCGCAGCCGGTCGCCGTTGTGCGGGGCGCTCATCGCGCCGACGACGCAGACGCGCGCCTGCCCACCGCGAGACCTCAGGCGGCGCAGATCGAACGGGCCGTCGCCGGACAGGAGAGGCAGACAGGTCGCCCCCTCCTCGACGGCCGCGGTGAGCCGCGCTGTGGCCCGCAGCCCGTGGGCGTCGTGCCCCGCCGGGCGCGGATCCGGCACACGACACGCCGTCACTCCCGGGGCTGGGGTGATCGTCATGCCGGGGTCGTGGTGGGGCGGGGGATGTGCTGGGTGGGGCGTTCGGCGAGGCGGCGGCGTACCCAGGCGGCCACGGGGTGGATGCCGCCCTCGGCTCTGACGCTGGTGAGGATCACGGGGAGCGTGCCGCGTGCGGCGCGGGCGTCGCGTTCCATGGCGGCGAGGTCGGCGCCGACGTACGGGGCCAGGTCGGTTTTGTTGACCACGAGCAGGTCGGCCGAGGTCAGGCCGGGGCCGCCCTTGCGGGGGATGTCGTCGCCGCCCGCCACGTCGATGATGAAGATCTGGTGGTCGACGAGGCCCTGGGAGAAGGTGGCGGTCAGGTTGTCGCCGCCGGACTCGATCAGGACCAGGTCGAGGGGGTCGAGGCGGGTCTGGAGGTCTTCGACGGCCTCCAGGTTGGCGGAGATGTCGTCGCGGATGGCGGTGTGCGGGCAGGCCCCGGTCTCGACGGCCGTGATCCGCTCGGGGGGCAGCACGGCCTGCCGCAGCAGGGCCTCGGCGTCCTCCCTGGTGTAGATGTCGTTGGTCACGACGGCGATGGACAGCGCGTCACGCAGTTCGCGGCACAGGGCGGCGACCGTGGCCGTTTTCCCCGAGCCGACGGGGCCGCCCAGGCCGATGCGCAGGGCACGCCGGCCGTCGTGGGCCGCCGCGCCGCCGCCTCCCGTGGCCGTGTCGAAGAGCGGGGGTTCGGTGTGGTGCAGATGCATGGCGCCTCCGGGGTGCGGTTCGAGGGGTTTGCGGGTGGATTCGGCTCATCGGGTGATGGGCTGAAGCCGGGGGTGAGTTGGTTGCTCAGGGGCGGGGTCTGGTGTGGGTGGATGCGGGTCGTCGGGTTCGCGGTTCGTCGGCTCATGGTGTGAGGTGCGGACCTGGATCGTTCAGCTGGCGAAGAGGCGTACCGACCAGGTGGCGTGCTGTTCGGCGGTGATGTCCAGGAGCGGTGCGGAGGCGGCGGGCAGGGTGTCGACGCCTTCCGCCGCGGCCCGTTCCGCGTGGCGCGCGGCCCGGTCAGCCACCTCGTCGATGTCGTCGGCGAGAGCGGCCACGACGCCGTTCGCGCGGAACGGGTCGAGGCCCAGCAGGCGTACCACGGCGTTGACCGGGCCGCAGACGCTGTCGTAGGCGGCCGACCGCGCGGCGTCCAGCGGGGTGAGCCCCGCCGCGCGGGCGGCCAGTCCCAGCACGACCGGCTGATGCGCCCCGCCGGGACACGCGGTGGCCAGCTCGTCCCAGAGCGGGCCAGGCCACGTGACGCGTACGGCGCGCGACAGCTGGCGGCCGAGCTTGCGGGAGGTCCGGCGCAGGGCCGGGGAGGGGGTACGGGCGTCGGCGGCGGCGTCCAGCAGGAGCGGGTCGCAGCCGCAGGCCGCTGCGGCGGCGAGTGCCGCGGCGACCAGCCCGGAGGTGTGCAGCCGGCCGCGGCAGAAGCACTCCAGCGTGGCCGTGTCGCGGACGAGGCCGGCCGCGACGGCCGCCTCCGCCCCTCCGCTGTGGGCATGCCCGCCGGAGGGGAACCGGCCGTCGCTGAGCAGCAACAGCGCCGCGTGACTCATCGTCGCTCCTCAACAGGTAACCGTCGGGACGGCTGTTCGGCCCCGAAGGAAGAAGGGGGATCGGCCGCCGGCCCGGCCTCGTCGGTGTGTGGTCGGCCAGGGCCGGCGGGAGGTGGGGGTCAGAAGAGGAAGTAGCGCTGGGCCATGGGGAGCTCGGTGCGGTATTCGGGGACGATCGTGTCGTCGCCCACCGACACCTTCACGTCGGGTGTCCGGTCGTCGGGACGGGTGGTGCCGCCGCTGCCCGGGACGGTGACGGCGAAGCTGTCCGGGTCGACCTCGATGGCCGGGGTGGCATCGTTCTCCCGCATGTCGGACTTGGTCAGCCCGCGGGTGTCGGTGATCGTCTCGAACGCCTTGCGCACCCCGTCCAGCCCGCCGAAGCTGCCCGAGACGAAGTTGACCGAGTTGCCGCCCGGCGCGTGGCCGAGCGCGCCGAACATGCGGCGGGGCAGGATCGGCTGCGGCGTCGGGATGGAGGCGTTGGCGTCGCCGATCTGCGCGTACGCGATCTGCCCGCCTTTGAGCACCATGTGCGGCTTGACGCCGAAGAACCGGGGCTCCCACAGCACCAGGTCCGCCAGCAGGCCGGGGCGGATCGAGCCGACCACGTGGTCGATGCCGTGCGCGATCGCGGGGTTGACGGTGTATTTGGCGACGTAGCGGCGGGCGCGGAGGTTGTCGGCCGGTCCGTCGCCGTCGAGGCTGCCGCGCAGGCGTTTCATCACGTGCGCCGTCTGCCACGTACGAGTGATCATCTCGCCGATGCGGCCCATCGCCTGGGCGTCGGACGACATGATCGAGATGGCCCCCATGTCGTGCAGCACGTCCTCGGCCGCCATGGTGGAGGGCCGGATGCGCGACTCGGCGAACGCCAGGTCCTCCGGCACCAGCCGGTTCAGATGGTGACAGACCATCACCATGTCGATGTGCTCGGTGACGGTGTTGACCGTCAGCGGCCGGGTCGGGTTGGTGGAGGCGGGCAGCACGTGCGGATGGGAGGCCAGCGCGATGATGTCGGGCGCGTGCCCGCCGCCCGCGCCCTCGACGTGGAAGGCGTGGATGCAGCGCCCGCCGATGGCCTGCAGGGTGCTCTCAAGGAAACCGGCCTCGTTCAGGGTGTCGGCGTGGATGGCCAGCTGCACGCCCGACTCGTCGCACACCCGCAGGCACGCGTCCAGCACGGCCGGGGTGGCGCCCCAGTCCTCGTGCACCTTGAAGCCCATGACACCCGCGACGAGCTGGTCGCGCATCGAGTCGAGTGACGTGGTGGCGCCCTGGCCGAGCAGCCCGACGTTGACCGGGGAGGCGTCGAGCGCCTCGAACATCGCCGCGACGTGCCAGGAGCCGGAGGTGACGGTGGTGGCCTTGCTGCCCTCGGCCGGGCCGGTGCCGCCGCCGATCAGCGTCGTCACCCCCGAGGCGAGCGCCTCGTCGATCTGCTCGGGGCAGATGAAGTGGACGTGGGTGTCGACGCCGCCGGCGGTCAGGATCTTGCCGTTGCCGGCGATGACCTCGGTGTCGGGGCCGACGACGATGTCGACGGGCGCCGGCCGGCCGGACACCCCGGCGACGGCGTCGGTGCCGTGCCGTTCCGGCATGGTCTCGGGGTTGTATGCCCGGCCGATCCCCACGATGCGGCCCTCGCGCAGCGCGACGTCGGCCTTGACGACGCCCCAGTGATCGAGGACCACCACGCCGGTGATCACCGTGTCGGGGGCACCGTTCGCGCGGCTCACGCGGGACTGGCCCATCGACTCGCGGATGACCTTGCCGCCGCCGAAGACCATCTCGTCACCGCTGTGGCCGGGGCCGCCCGCCCAGTCCTCGGTGATCTCGATGCGCAGGTCGGTGTCGGCGAGCCGGACGCGGTCGCCGGCGGTGGGGCCGTACAGGTCGGCGTAGTCGGCGCGGGTCAGCGCGAGCGGTTCTCTCACAGCGGCCCCCCGACCTCGCCGCGCAGGCCCCAGACCTCGCGGTCGCCCTGCAGCGGCACCAGCTCGACGTCGACCGGGTCGTTCGGCTCGAACCGCTGCGACTTGCCGGCCGGGATGTTCAGGCGCATGCCGTAGGCGCACTTGCGGTCGGGTTCGCCACCGGGGCCCGGTCTGATCTCCAGAGCGGGGTTGACCTCGTAGAAGTGGTAGTGGGAGCCGACCTGGACGGCGCGGTCGCCGACGTTGCGGACCTCGACCAGGGCCACCGGCAGGCCCTCGTTGACGTACACCGGCCGGTCGTCCGGGTGCTCGATCTGCCCAGGGCGGACGACGTGGTCGCGCGGCGGGATGGGGTCGGTGACGGTCACCAGCTTGGTGCCGTCGGGGAAGGTCGCCTCGACCTGGATCATGTCGATCATCTCCGGTACGCCGTCCATCACCTCGTCGCGGGTGAGCACGCCGTGCCCGGAATCCATCAGCTCCTTGACGGTCCTGCCGTCCCTGGCTCCCTCCAGGATGTGCGCGGTCAGCAACGCGACGGCCTCCGGGTAGTTGAGTGGCAGTCCGCGCGCCCGGCGTTTCGCGGCGACCTCTGCGGCCACGTGGATCAGCAGCCGTTCCTGCTCGTGCGGTGTCAGGTGCACATCGCCCTCCTGTTTGTCAGCGATCCGCATGCACATGATTACGGTGAGTCACGGTCCTTGGGCAGGGGGTGTCAGGCCACGTTCGCCTCACCAACGCGCCAGCGCAACAGCACCTTGACCTGGAGTCCGCTCCAGCTGAAAGGGTCTTCCCGTCCGACATATGAAGGAGATGCGCAATGAGTAGTCGAACTCTGGGTCGTAGTGGGATCCGCGTGAGCCCGATCGGGTTCGGCGCGTGGGCGATCGGGGGACCGTTCGTCTCCGGCGGCAAGCCGGCGGGCTGGGGCGAGGTGGACGACGACGAGTCCGTCGCCGCCGTGCACCGCGCCCTCGACCTGGGCGTCACCTTTTTCGACACCGCCGACGTGTACGGCACCGGCCGCAGCGAGCGGGTGCTCAGCCGGGCGCTCGCCGGACGGCGCGACGAGGTGGTGATCGCCACCAAGTTCGGCAACGTCTTCGACCCCGCCACCCGCACCGTCATCGGCCGCGACGTCTCGGCCGCGTACATCCGGCAGGCGTGCCGGGCCTCGCTGGAGCGGCTCGGCACCGACCGCATCGACCTCTACCAGCTGCACATCGGCGACGCGCCTCTGGAGCAGGTGGACGACATGATCGCCGCGCTGGAGGACCTCGTCGCCGAGGGCCTGATCCGCTCGTACGGCTGGAGCACCGACGACCCCGCGCGGGCGGCCGCGTTCGCGAGGGGGCCGCACTGCGCCGCCGTGCAGCACCAGCTCAACGTCCTGAACGACGCCCCGGAGATGCTGGCCGCCTGCGACGCCCACGACCTCGCCTCGGTCAATCGCGGGCCGCTGGCGATGGGCCTGCTGTCGGGCAAGTACGGCCCGGACACGCGCCTGCCGATGGACGACGTGCGCGGCGACTCCCCGCCGTGGATGAGGTACTTCGCGGACGGCCGCCCGGCCCCCGAGTTCCTCGTCAAGCTGGACGCGATCCGCGACGTGCTCACCTCCGGCGGCCGCACCCTCGCCCAGGGAGCGCTGGGCTGGCTGCTGGCCCGCAGCGAGCGCACGGTGCCGATCCCCGGCATCCGGACGGTCGCCCAGGCCGAGCAGAACGCCGGCGCGCTCCAGCACGGCCCGCTCGACGAGACCCAGCTGCGCCAGATCGACGAGCTGCTCGGCCGCTGACCTCTGGCAGGATGTCGGCCCATGGCAGAGGAGATCTTCGCCGGTCTGGACGACATCCGCTGGGCGCGCATGCGCCATGCCTACGGGCCGGCCGCCGACGTGCCCGCCCTGCTGCGCGGCCTCGCCGACCCCGACCCGGCCGTCCGCGAGAACGCGCTCGACGGCATGTACGGCGCCGTGCACCACCAGGGCGACGTCTACCCGTGCACGGTCGCGGCGATCCCGTTCCTGCTGCGCCTCGCGGCCGGCCCCGGCGTGCCGGGCCGCGCCGAGGTCGTGCGGCTGCTGGCGGGGATCGGCTCGGCCGAGGATCCCACCGAGCTGGCGGGGGCGTACCGGAAGGCCAACCAGGCGGTCGCGGAGGCGTACCCGCTGTGGGAGAAGCTGCTGGAGGACGCCGACCCGCGGGTGCGCGAGGCCGTCACCGAAGTGCTGCCCGCCTGCACGCGCCGCGGGCGCGCGGCGCTCACTCTCCTGACCGCCCGCCTGCCGCACGAGAGCGACGCGTCCGTCCGGATCGCCATCGTCCGCACGGTCGGCACGCTGGCCCGCGCCGAGGACGACGCCGGCCCCGAGCCGAGCGACTGGCTGGCGGGCGTCGCCGCCGCGGAGCCCGACGTACGGCTGCGCCTGGTGGCGCTGACCGAGCTCGGCGCGGACGACGCCCTCGACCTGCTCGCCGCCGTCTACCGGACGGGCACGGCCGTCACCGAACCCGCCGGTTTCGAGACCGCCGGTTTCGAGACCGCCACCCTGGTCGGTGCCGTGCGCCGCTTACGCGAGCAGGCCGCGCAGGGCAGGCGCGCGCCGGAGGCGGCCGATCTCGTACGCGGCGTGAGCAGGTCCTACGGGGACCGGGTGGCCGAGCGCGTACGCCTGCTGACGGGCCTGCTGCGGTCGCCGGAGTGGGAGTGCCACGTCGACGCCCTTCCGGTGGCGGACCACCTCGTCTCCGGGTGGCGCGGCGACTATCGCGAGCTGGTCGCCCTGGTCGGCGACCGCATCCGCGACGGGCATCCCCGCACGCGCCCGGCGGCGGTCCGCGCGCTGGAGGACCTGGGCGAGCTGGCGCTCCCGGCGGTCGACGCGCTGGCCGAGGCCCTGGAGAGCACGCCCCGGCGTGCCGTGCCGCACCCGGAGGCGGACGGCGCGGACCTGCCGTGGGTGATCGAGTGGGCGAGCGGCCCGCCGAGCGTCTCTCCCGGTGTGCGGGTGCTCGCGCGCGCGGGCGACCCGCGCGCGCTGCCGATGGTGGCCTGGGCGCTCGACCACGAGCCGATGCCGAACCACGCGGCCTCGTGCGTGGTCTCCCTGGCGACGCGGGCCGCGCCGCTGGTGCCCCTGCTGGTCGCTCGACTGCGTGACCTGCCCGCCGACGACCGGTTCGACGACCGCCGCGACGACGTCGCGTACGCGCTGGCCGCCATCGGCCCCGCCGCCGCCGAAGCCCTGCCCGCCCTGCTCGCCGGTCCCCACACCCAGGCCGTGATCAGGGCGCTCGCCAAGGTCGCGGGCACGGCGGGAGACATCACGGACGCCCTGCGCGGGGCGGCCGGCGCCGATGACCGGAGGACCGCGGTGACCGCCGCACGCGCGCTCTGGGAGGCCGCCGGGGACGCCGAGCCGGCGCTCGCCGTCGCCGGCCGGCACCTCGACGGCGACGACCGGTTCGCCTGGCGCGATGCAGCCGAGCTCCTGGCCGTCGTCGGCCAGGCCACGAAACCGCAGCTGACGCGCCTGCGCCGGCTGACCCGCCGCAAGGATCCGCACTGCTGGCTCGTCCTGTCGGCCGCCCGGGCGCTGTGGCGCGTCACCGGCGACCCCGAGCCGCTGCTCCCGGTGCTGGAACGGGCGTGGGAGACCAACGCCCACACCCGGCGCGAGGTCGCCACCCTCTGGGCCGAGGCCGGCCCGGCCGCCGCCGGCGCGGGCACCCTGCTGGCGGACGAGCTGGCCAGGGCCCGCCGCCACAACGCCCGGGAGGGCTCCTACAGCAGCGACCAGGTCACCGCGGACGAGGACCTGGTGAAGCGCTGCCGCGAAGCCCTGACCGCGATCGGCGCGCCCTGATCACCGGGCCGGAGTGGCCCTGCGCGTCTGGTAGCGCAGCACCAGCCAGTTGATCCCCCACAGCGCCAGCCCGATGAGCAGCAGCACCCCGGCGCGGATGTACACCTCGGCGGGACGCCCGGTCAGCGGGCTGGCCAGCACGAACGCCAGCACCGCGCCGACCACCGGGAACACCGTGGGCGTCCGGTAGTGGGCGTGGTCCACCTCGTCCTTGCGCAGCACGAGCACGGCCACGTTGACCACCGTGAACACGCACAGCAGCAGGAACGCCGTGGTGTCGCCGAGCCCCCGGATCTCGCCGGTCGAGATCAGCGCGATGGCGAGCGCCGTGGTGAACAGGATGCCGACCACCGGCGTACGGCGGCGCGGATCCACCCAGCCGAGGCCGCTCGGCACGACCCGCTCGTTGGCCAGGCCGTACACGAGCCGGGAGGCCATCATCATGTTGATCAGCGCGGAGTTGGCCACGGCGAACATGGCGATCGCGGCGAACAGCTGCGGCGGGAAGTTGAGCCCGCCCGCCTTCACCACTTCGAGCAACGGGCCCGACGACCCCTCCAGCACGTGCGTCGGGACCAGGAGCGAGGAGGTGATGGCCACGAGGATGTAGACGGTGCTGGTGATCGCCACGCCCAGGAAGATCGCGCGGGGGAAGTTGCGCGAGGGGTCCTGGGTCTCCTCGGCCATGTTCACCGAGTCCTCGAACCCGACGAAGGCGAAGAAGGCCAGCGCCGTGCTGCCGAGCAGGGCGTACATCAGGCCGCCCGCCCCCTCGACGTCGATCTCGACGAGCCGGGACGGCTCCCCGGCCCCGGTGAACACGGCGTAGACGCCGATCGCGATGATCACCAGCAGGCCGGTGAGCTCGATCAGGGTGAACACGATGTTGGTCTTGACCGACTCGGAGACGCCCCGGTAGTTCAGCGCCGCGACGGCGACGATGAAGATGATGCCGACCACCAGGCCGGGCACCGAGACGAACGCCTCCAGGTAGTCGCCGCCGATGGCCCGGGCGGCCGCGCTGGCCGAGGTGAGCCCGGAGCACATCACCGTGAACGCCACCATGAAGGTGAAGAACGGTTTTTTGAAGGCACGCTGCGTGTACAACGCCGCGCCCGCCGCCTTCGGATATTTCGTGACAAGCTCGACGTAGGACATCGCGGTCAGCCCGGCGATCACGAATCCGATCAGGAACGGCAACCACAGGGCGCCGCCGACCTGACCCGCCACGGACCCGGTGAGCGCGTAGACGCCGGTGCCGAGGATGTCACCGACGATGAAGAGAATGAGAAGCTTCGGGCCGATCGCCCGCTTCAGTGGCACATGCCCTGTCTCGGGTACGGGGGACGTCATGAAAATCTTCGTTCCCCTTGCCGACCCCCCTGACACGGCCGCGCAAGCCCGGAGCGCCAGCTCTCCCGCGAGCGGCAGGCGTGCCATGCTCCACCGCGCCACGTCGCTGCTCGGCAGCGCCTGACGGAGGCCCCATACGGTTGCGCCGAAGATCCTCATGGGCGACCATGCACGTGTCCGTACCGCCCTCCTGGACGGGGTTCGAGCGATGCGCCAGCCGGATGACGGGCCCACTGCGCGGGTCCCCCGCGTGGAGGGTCCGGCAGACGTGAAGCCACCGGCCGGCAAGCGCGGCCTGGGCCGGCATGCCCTGCTCGTCGCGGCCGCCGCGACCGCGTTCCTTGCCGGGTTGGGCGTGACCGCGTTCGTGCTCCTGGACGAGGAGCCGGCCGGGCGGACGTCGACGGCCGCGCCCGACCTCGCCGGGGTCAAGCCGGTCTTCCCGGCGGTCGCCGACCCCCACCCGAAGCCGGTCCAGCTGACAGAGCCGCCCGAAGCGTGCGGGGTCAAGCCCGGCACCCTCGAGGACCTGGTGCCCCGGGCCGGCCAGAGCGAGCCGAGCGGGACGCTGCCGGGCTGCCGGTGGCGCAGCGACATCCCCATGAGTGAGTGGGGGCGCAGGAAGCTCCTGCTCGGCGGTCTGTACGTCACGTTCCAGTCCGTGGAGGACCTGCGGGGTGACGCCACCCCGTCCGCCGCCGAGGCGATCAGCCTGATGAGCCTCGCGCGCGAGGACACGAACGCATCCTGGGAGGAGGTCACGGGGCTGGGTGAAGAGGCTCTGGTCGACTTCGAGGACGAGGGAATCGGCGCCGTGCTCCTGGCGCGGGTCGGCGCCGTGCTCATCACCGTCGGCTACTCGGGGGACCTGAAGCCCAAGGGACCCGGAGCCATCTACAGCACGGACAAACTCGACGAACAACCTGCCGTCGAAGGGGCGCTGCGGGCTGCGCGGGACGTGGTGGCGGCCGTCGGCGGGGCGGTGGGCGAGGTCGGGATCGGAGCGCCGGCCGGGACGCCGGTGACACCGGCTGGGCCGCGCGACCCCTGCACCTTCGCCGCGCCGGCCACGCTCGAACGGCTGGCGGTGCGCTCCGAACCGCTCCCCATCGGGGTTTCCGACGTCGCGGACGGCGCCGCGGGCAGCATCTGCCTGCGCGACGGCATGCCGCGACTGCAGATCAGGACCGGCGTGATGAACGCCGAGGTCGGCAGTGACGCCGCCACGCTCGCGCACCGTGCGTACCTGGAGCGCTACCACCACGCCAGGGAAGGCATGGACGTCGACACACTCGACCGGCCCAGCCTCAGGTTCCGCACCCTCTCCGGGCTGGGAGACGAGGCCTTCGTCTCCACCTACACGGCCTACTCACAGATGGACGCCGGAGGCTCGGCCCAATGCGCCGTGATCTACTTCCGGCTGCGGCACTCGCTCACCGAGATCACGTACTGCGCCGACGTTCCCGAGGAGGCCGCGTGGGCGGCGGCCACGCTCGTGGCGTCCGACGCCGCCGCGGCGCTGGCGAAGTAGCGCGCGGTGGAGCGGCTGCAGCCCGGCGACCCCCGGCACGTCGGCGACTACCAGGTGCTGGCCCGGCTCGGCGCGGGCGGGATGGGGCAGGTGTTCCTGGCCAGGTCGCGGGCAGGCCGGGAGGTGGCGCTCAAGCTCGTCCATCCGGCGCTGGCCGGCGATCCGGAGTTCCGTGCGCGGTTCCGCCGCGAGGTGACCACGGCCCGCGCCGTCAGCGGGGCGTTCACCGCGCCCGTCGTCGGAGCCGACCCCGACGCCCCCGTTCCCTGGCTGGCCACCGTCTACCTGCGGGGGCTGTCCCTGCACCACGCCGTGGCCCAGCACGGGCCACTGCCTCTGTCCAGCGTGATCGCCCTGGCGGCCGGTCTCGCCGAGGCGCTCGTCGCCATCCATGACGCCGGCGTGGTGCACCGCGACCTCAAGCCGTCCAACGTGATGCTCACCCCGGAGGGGCCGCGCGTCATCGACTTCGGCATCGCCCGCGCCGCCGACGGGGCCCCGCTCACCGCCACGGGGTCGGCCGTGGGATCGCCGGGCTACATGGCCCCCGAGCAGCTGTCCGGCAGGGGTTCGGCGAGCTCCACGCCCGCGACGGACGTCTTCGCCCTGGGCGCGGTGCTCGGCTACGCCGCCACCGGCGTCAACCCCTTCGGGCGGGGTCCCGCCGAGGTGCTGCTCTACCGGGTGCTGCGGGGCGAGCCCGACCTCGCGGCGATCGCGGACGCGAATCTGCGCCGGCTCGTTGAGCGCTGCCTGACCAAGGACCCGGAACGGCGACCGACGCCGGACAGGATCCTGGCCGAGCTGGCCCCGCTGGCGCCCGCGCCAGAGATGCTGCTCGGGACGGACTGGCTGCCGGAGACGTTCTCCGCCGACATCGCCGGCCGGATCGTCGTCCCTCCCCTTCCACCAGAACCGGCCGCTTCTCCGTCCCGCCGGGCGGTTCTCTTCGTCGCCGGGTCGGGTCTGGCCGGCATCGCCGCCGCCGTCCTGGGGGTGACCTTGGTCCGGTGGGCGCGTACCACCACTACGGCCGGTCCCACGCCGCCCGTCACCCACGCTCCTTCGCCCGCCGTCACCTCGTGGCGGCGTGAGCTGCCCGTCGGCCGGATCGAAGCCGTCTCCGTCGCGGAGGGCGTCGTGTTCGTGGCGGCGGGGGAAAGCGGCGTACACGCCCTCGACGGCGTGTCCGGGGAGTCATTGTGGCAGGCTCCGCTGCGACCGGACACCGCCCGGTTCGCCCCACTCGTCCGGGACGGCATGGCTTACGTCTGCGACGCCCAGACCGTCGAGGCTCGCGATCTCCGGACGGGCGAGGTCCGCTGGACGGGCAGGCCGCGGGGCTCCCTGCGGGAGGAGGTCGTGACGGCCGCGGCGAACGTGATCGTCGCCGTGACCGCTGACGAGGTCGTCGCATTCGACGCGGCCACCGGGCAGCGGCGCTGGGCCCGGTCGCTCAGCGGCCCAGGAGGCACCCCCGCGGTGAGCGGACAGATCCTCTGCGTCGCGGCGTCGGAACGCGGCAGCCGCGTGGTCCTGGGGCTGGACCCGCGCGACGGTCGTACGCGGTGGACGCGTCCCGTGGAGGGCTTCGCCCTCAACCGCCCGGTCGTGGCGGCGAGCGGGAGCGCGTACATCGTGGGCGAGGAGCGGATTCACGCCATCGACGGCTCCGACGGGTCCGTGCGGTGGCGCGCGACGGTCGACGGGGAACTGCCGCTCATGGCCAGGCCCGTGGTCGTCGGGTCGCAGGTGCTCCTCCACGACCGTGACGGAACCGTCTACGCCTTCGACGGCTCCACCGGGGATCGCGCCTGGAAGCAGGAGATCGCCATCACCAGGCCGGCGCGGGATCTTCTCGACCTGTACGGGCTCACGCCGCTCGTGGTCTCCGGACGGATGCTCATGTACGACCACGCCGGGCAGCTGCTGGCCATGGACCAGGGGACCGGAGAGGTTCACTGGCGCAGGAGCGTGGAGAAGCAGATCAACCGGTGGCCGGTGGCCACGCGGGGAGCCGTGCATGTCAAGGGCGTGAACACCGTGGTCTCGATCGACGTCGGCTCCGGCAGGATCATCCGTGAGCAGCGGGTGCCCCTGACGTTCTCCCTCCGGTCGGCCGGAGACCTGCTCTACCTGGTGGGCGAGACGACCGTGTCGGCGATGCGGTCGCCCGCCGGGTGATCCGGGGTTACGGGGCGGTCAGGGCGGCGTGGACGGACGGGCCGTTGCGGTCGAGCCAGGCCTCGCGGCGCTTGATCAGGTCGCCGACGCCCTCCTGCCACATCCGCGCCCAGCCGCCGCCGCGCTCCTCGGCGAGCCGCCGCATCGAGAACCACGAACGCCGCGTCCGCAGCACGGCCACCTCGACGAGCCGGGAACGGTCGACGTCCGACATGTCGTACGCGTCGGCGAGGATGCGGCAGCGGCGGGGGACGTCCACGTCGCGCAGCGTCGGGTCGGCGTCGGCGGGGTCGCTCAGCGGCGCCCAGTAGAGCATCGCGTTGTACACCTCGTCCACCCTGGTCACCGACTTGGCGACGTCGAAGTCGATCAGCGCCGCCGCCACGCCGTCGCGGAAGACGATGTTGTCCGGCGTGTAGTCCATGTGCCCGACCACCTCGGCCGGGTACGGCGGCTCCGGCGGCATGCCCGGCGGCGGGGAGAACCCCAGGTCGGGACGGACGCCCTCGGGCATGACGAACCCGGCCACGGCGTCGTCGTAGGCGCGGACGAGGCGCCCGACGGAGGCCAGCCGCCCCTCGTCGGCGAGCCACTCCGGCCGCGGCCGCCCGGCCGCGTCGATCCCGAGGAACCGCGGCGCGCCCGCGAACCCGACATCCTCCAGGTGCCGCAGCAGCGCATGGACGAGCGGCGCGTTGGGCCCGACGGGGCGCCGCACGGTGTCGCCGACGCGCACGACCCCCTCGGTGACGTCACCGCCGGCGAGCGGGATCTCGGGCTGGGGGCCGGCCGGTTCGACGTACATGGAAGCACTCGCCTCTCTTGTGGGACGGCTGGATGTCAGGGGGTGCGAGCGTCGTAGCTCTCGCGGTTTTCGAGGACCTCGGCCATGTGCGTCCGCGCCCATTCCGTGAGTCCGCGCGTCATGTGGTGGAGCGAGAGACGGAGGTCGGTCAGCTCGTAGGTGACGGTGACGGGGAGGGCCGGCGTAATGGTGCGGGTGAGCGGGCCGTCGCGCTCCAGCGAGCGTAGCGTCTGGGTCGGCATCCTCTGGCTGACCCCGGCCAGGAGCCGGGAGATCTCGGAGTAACGCATCGCCTTCGGAGCGTCCGCGGGCGCCGCGCCGGGGCGGTTGTCGCCGCCCGGCGCGCAGAGGATCAGCACGACCCACTAACGCGACCCGGCCAGTGTCTCGAGCCCGTCGCGGACGGCCGCGCGGACGGCGTCCGGGGTGAATCTCTCCGGGTACGTCGCCGTCTGCAGCGTGAGGCCGTCCATGAACACGTGGAGCCGGGCGGCCCGGCGTTCCAGCTCGGCCTCCGGCAGCTCCTCACCCAGGCGCTCGGGCAGCGGCAGGCCGAGGCGCGAGGCGACGGCGGCGCGGCAGATGTGCCGCTCGGCCGTCCACGCCGCGCCGCGCAGCTCGGCCAGCGACTCGTCCACCTGCGACCGCACCAGGCAGGCCAGCCAGACCTCCACCTCGACGCGGCGTTCGTCATCGAGGGGGAGCAGCTCTTCGAGCAGCCGCCGCGCCCGCTCCTCACCTGGCAGCTCGGCCTCCACCAGGGCGGCGACGCGCCGCCCGACGCTCCTGCCGACCGCGTGCGCCGCGAAGACGAGCAGGCCGCGCTGGCTGTCGAAGTAGTGGCGCAGCCCGCCGACCGACACCCCCGCCGCCTCGGCCACCTTGCGCACCGTGGCGCCCTCGATGCCCTCCCGGCTGACGACCTCCCACACGACGCGGGCGAGCTCCTCCCGCCGCCGCTCATGGTCCACGATCTTCGGCACGAAAACTATTACAGCACATCTGTACGGTCTCCTTTAAAGTACAGTTGTGCGAAATAAATCAGAAGCGATCACGCTGGGCGGGTTACTCCTCATCGCCGGGTCGGCGGTCTGGCTGGTGCTGAACGACGCCACCGGCATCCGGCACTCCGCCGACCACGACGGCACCATCCCGATGTGGGAGCGCTGGATCCCCGTCGCCGCCGGCCTGCTCGTCGCCCGGTTGGTGCCGCCCAGGACTCCTCCCGAGACGTACGAGCCGCCGGAGCGGGCGCTTGGTGTTCAGGCAGGCGTTCTGTTGACCGCGGGCGTGCTCTTCGCCGTGACGCTCCGGCTGGTGGGCGGGGGTGAGCCGGCGCACACCCTGCTGAAGCTCCTTCTGCTGCTCGCGGTGCCGCTGGTGCTGTTCCGGCTGACCCGCGCGGTGCGGGTCGGGGCGCCGGACCCCGCGACCTGGCGTCGGTACGGGCCGGTCGCGCCGGTGGCCGTCTGGCTGCTGCTCTCGCACGTCGGCCCGGCGGCCGTGCCGCCCAGTTCCTCCTGGGCCGGCGCGAGCCCGGCCTATGTACTGGCCGGCGTCGTCGTCGTGTTCGCCGTCAACGCGCTGCTGGAAGAGGTCTTCTACCGGCGCTGGCTGCAGACCCGGTGGGAGCGGATCCTCGGCCGGTGGCCCGCGATCTTGCTGGCCTCGCCGGCCTTCGCCGCCTGGCACGTCGGGATCATGGGCACCGGCGACCTCACCCTCGACCTCGCCTCCGTCTTCGTCAACCAGGGGGTCCAGGGACTCTTCCTCGGCTACCTGTGGAGCAACTACCGCATGATGTGGCCGATCCTCGTCGTCCACGGCGCGATCAACGTGGGTCAGAGCGTGCTGTACGCGCTCGGACACCTGTCCTGAGCGTCGACCGGCGGGTGGGCGGGATCAGCCCGCGGTGCCGAAGATGGTGGCGATCATGCCGCGCACGGCGGCGAGCCGGTCGTCGGAGAGGTCGCCGACCTTGGACTTGAGCCGGGTGGCGGCCACGGTGCTGATGCGGTCGACCATGGCGGCGCGGCCCTCGCCGACGTCGATCGCGAACGCGGTCAGGGCGCGCGCCATGTCGGCGGGCTCCACGTGGGCGGTGAGCACGTTGTCGCCGTACAGGGTGTGGTAGAAGTCGCCGGACACGACCAGGCGGACCTCGTCGCGATCGCCGAGCTCGACGGACCACAGCTCGCCGAAGCGGTGGTTCACGCGGCCTCGCCGTGGTGCTCGTCGGAGGCGCGGGCGACGTCCTCGGCGACGATCCGCTCGTCGGCCTCCTGGCCGGCGCCGGCGCCGTAGACCGCGGCCCTGGCGGCGGGGGAGTGGGCGGCGGCGATCTCGCGAAGGGCGCCGCGCGCGAGGAACGCCGAGAGGCTGATGCCGCGTGCCTCGGCGTGCTCCCGCGCGGCCTTGAGGATCCAGGCTTCCATGCTGATCGAGGTCTTCTCCATGGGCATACCCGGAGTGTACTCGCCAAGTATTACCCGCAGTAGGGAGAAGGCGGAATATCGCATGACGTCCGGGCTGGCGGAAAAGGTCAGGGTTCACCCGCCTCGCTGCCCGCGATGCAGCCGCCCGGTCCGGGCGGGTACACGAGCGGCTGCCGGGCTGCTTCTTTCGAGAAGCTCCCTCACCTGTACGGCCTCCGCCGATCCCAGGCCGGCGAACAGGTCGAGCGCCTCCTTCCAGGCGGCCGTGGCGGCGTCCCGGTCGCCCAGGTCGGCGTGCGCGCGGCCGATCTCGCGCAGCACCCGCGCCCGCCACAACGACGCCCCCAGCCTGCCGATCAGCTCACCGCTGCGGGTGAAGTGGCACAACGCCTCCCGGATCCGGCCCTGCCGGTGGCAGAGCTCGCCGAAGGCATAGGTCGTCAGGGCCTCGCCGAGCGCGTTCCCCGAGCGTGCGAACTCCTTCAGGCACTGCTCCAGCACGCGGGTGGCCTCGGCGTACCTGCCCAGTGCCCCGTACGCCTCCGCGAGCCGGCGCAGCGTCTTCGGCTCGCCGCCGTCGTAGTCGAGCTCGCGGGTCAGGCGCAGGCTCTCCTCGTAGTAGCGGACGGCCTCCTCCACCCGGCCCTTCTCGTAGCAGGCGATGCCGAGGCCGCGCAGCAGGCGGGAGCGGTCGAGGCTGTTGCGGCCGCCGGAGGTCAGCTCCAGCCCGCGATGGCAGACGTCGATCGCGTCGTCGTACCGGCCGACCTCCTGGTAGACGGCGGACAGGTCGAGCAGCGCGTGCAGGGCCCCGCCGTCGTCGCCCAGCTCGCGGAAGAGCCGCACCGCCGTGGTCAGGTCGGCGAGCGCCGCCCGGTGGTCGCTCAGCACGTGCCGGCACACGCCGCGACCGGTCATCGCGTACGTCGCCGCGTGCCGGTCCCCGGTCCGCGTGAAGTGGCGGTGCAGCTCCTCGAACTCGGCCAGCGCCGTGTGGAAGCGGCCGCGGTCGACGTCGGTGTTGGCCAGGATGAGCCGGGCCCTCATCACCTCCTGCGGGTCGCCGAGCGTCATGACGGCCCGCTGGACGCGTACGACGTCGTCGTCGTAGTGGTGGGCGGCGAGGTACGCCGTGAGGTGGTAGGCGAGCCGCGCCGCGTCCGCCGTGCACGACAGCTCGGCCGCCAGCGCCACGGTGGCGACGAGGTTGCGGCGCTCGGCGGCGAGCCACTCGTACCCGGTCTTCCGCTGGGCGGGCGCGGACGGCGGCGGCGGCGCGAACGGCTGGGGCAGGTCGCACACCGCGGCCCTGGTCCGCGCCAGGCACTCGGCGACCAGCCCGGAAAGCGCCGCGTGGCGCTGCTGCTCGCTCTCCTCGGCCTCGGCGCGGTCGCGGGCGTACACGCGCAGCAGGTCGTGCATGCCGTACCTGAGCTGACCGGCCGCGTCGGTCTCGCGCGGCGTGAGCAGCCCGGCCATGACGAGGGCCTCGATCGCCGCGTCGGCGTTGCCCGCGGGCTCACCCAGCAGCGCCGCCACCGCCCACTCGGCCGCGCTCTCGAAACCGGCCAGGCCGAGCAGCCGGAAGGCCCGCTGGGCGGCCGGCGGGAGCGCCGCGTAGCCGACCGCGAAGTTCGCCCGCACGCTCAGCTGGCCGAGTGCCAGCTCGTCCAGGCGCTTCCTGGTGTCCTCCAGGCGGGCGGCGAGGTCGCGCAGCGGCCACGACGGGCGGGCGGCGAGCCGGGCGCCGGCGATCCTGATGGCCAGCGGCAGCCGTCCGCAGGCCCGCAGGATCGCCTGGGCGGCCTCCGGGTCGTCGTCGAGCCGGGAGCGTCCGGCCATCCGGGCGAGCAGCTCGCGGGCGTGTGTTCCCGGCGGCGGTTCGAGCGAGACGGCGGCGGCCCCCTCCAGCATGAGACGGGTGCGCGAGGTGACCAGGACGGCGCTGCGCGAGGTGCCGGGGAGCAGGGGACGTACCTGGGCCTCGTCGGCCGCGTCGTCGAGGAGCAGCAGGACCGCGCGGTCGGCCAGCCGCGAGCGGTAGAGCGCGGCGCGCTCGTCGCACGACTCGGGGATGGACGCGCCGTCGACGTGCAGTGCGCGCAGCAGCTCCGCCAGCAGGTCACTCGGGTCGCGAGGCGCCGGGGAGGCGCCCGCCAGCCGCAGGAACAGCTGCCCGTCGGGGAAGTGCGGCCGCAGCCGGTGGGCGAGGTGCACGGCGAGGGTGCTCTTGCCGACGCCCGGGGTGCCGTGGACGGTCGCGATGACCGGTGCGCCGGAGCGGTCGCCGAGCATGACCGCGCTCAGCGACTCCAGCTCACGGTCCCTGCCCACGAAGTCGCCGATGTCCGGCGGAAGCTGGCAGACCGGCGTCCAGCGGACCGGCTCACGCACGGCGGGCCGGTTGAGCGACGGGTCGTCGCGCAGGATCGCGGCGTGCAGCTCGGTCAGCTCGGGGCCGGGTTCGATGCCCAGCTCGGCCACGAGCACCGAACGCGCCCCGCGGTAGACGTCGAGCGCCTCCGCCCGGCGTCCGGCCCGGTAGAGCGCCAGCATGAGCTGGCCCCTGGCCCGCTCCCACAGGGGATGGGCCGCGACGACGGTGCGCAGCTCGCCGGTCAGCCGGTCGTGGTCTCCCAGGGCGAGGCGGACGTCGAACCAGTCGGCCCGCGCCTGTGCCAGCTTCTCCTCCAGCTCGGTGAGGCGCGCGGTCATGGTGCTGCCGAGTGGGGCGTCCTCGGCCGGCCTGCCGCGCCACAGCGAGAGCGCCCGGCCGAACCAGCGGTCGGCGGCGGCCAGGTCGCCGCTCCTGGCCTCGCGGCGGGCCCGCCGCACGGCGTCGTCGAAGACCAGCAGGTCCAGCCGGTCGGGTTCGAGGGGGAGGAGGTAGCTCGACCCCTGGGTGTGCAAGGAGGCGATGCCCGACAGGGAGCGGCGTAACTGCGAGACGTACGTCTGGAGGTTCGCCACGGCCGACGAGGGCGGTTCGTCCCATAAGGCGGCGATCAGCCGGTCTCGGGAGATCGGCGTGTTGAGGTGCAGCAGGAGCACGCCGAGCAGTGCGCGGGACTTGCCGCTGAGCCGTACGGGGCCGCTTTTCCCGCGCACCTGGATCGGCCCGAGAATCGAGAAGTCCGGACGGGGCAGATCGGTCACCGCGGAACCTCCTGAGTTCGGTCGCGCACCGCGGTGACTTCCCGCGGCGCGCCCGGGCACGCGGCGGGCTCTGCGGGCGCCGAGGTCCGCGCCCGCCGACGCAAGATCGCTGGCATCACGACCGGTCTATCACGGCGATGTTTCAGGAGGCTGCCCCTCGCCTCAGATCGACCATATGGCGGATGTGTAGGGGTTGTGTGGCGCCTGCGCGCACCATGGTCGCAGTGCTCCGCTGCTCGGGTGAGAGGAGGATTGTCATGAAGATCGAGGTCCGCAAGGTCGAGGCCGTCAAGGCCACCGTGAGGGACGCGTAGTCAAGCAGTCCTCATGGCGGGGGCGGCGACCGCCGCCCCCGCACCTTCGATTGGGAGACCCCGATGCGTGTCGTCTTGAAGGAATGCGCCTGGGAACCGCTCGGCGACAACCTGATCGTGATCTACGACCCTCGCGAGGCGCTCACGCTGGCCGACCCCGACGGGCAGATCGCGGCGTTCCTGACCGAGCTCTCCGCCGGGCCTTGTACGGCCGCGGAGCTCGCATCCGCCCTGGCCGCGCGCGGGTTCGACGTGAGCGAGGCCGACGTGGCGGAAGGGCTGGCCGGGCTCGACTCGCTCGGGCTGGTCGAGGAGGCCGGCGAGCGCCGTCTCGGCGACCCCGTCGCCGACGAGCGCCACTTCTCCACCCTCACCTTCTTCGGCAGCTTCGCCGGCCTCGGCCGCTCGCGGGCCGGCTACGTGCGGCGGCTGCGTGAGTCGCACGTGCTCGTCCTCGGTGCGGGAGGGGCCGGCTCCTCCATCGTGCAGTGCCTGGCGGGGCTCGGCGTCGGCGCCATGACCCTGGTGGACCGCGACGACGTGGCGCCGCGCAACTTCGCCCGCCAGTTCCTCTACCGGCACCAGGACATCGGCCGCTCGAAGGTCGACCGCGCCGCCGAATGGGTGCGCGAGTACGACCCGACGATCGAGGTCCGCGCCGTCGACCGCTGGATCGCCGGCCCCGAGGACCTGAAGGACCTGACCGCCGACGTCGACCTGATCGCGGGCGGCCTCGACGGCGAGCCCCAGGCCCACCTGTGGGTGAACGAGGCGGCGCTGCGGGCCGGCGTGCCCCTCGTGAGCGGCGGCATGCAACGCACCCAGCTGATGTACTGCTCCGTCGACCCCGGCAGGAGCGCGTGCCTGCTGTGCGACGAGTCCGACCGGCCCGACCCCGGCGAGCCGACCTCGGCGGGCGTGGCCCAGCGGCTCACCCGCGAGATGCGACTCAACAACGCCCTCATCGGGCCGATCGCCATGCAGATGGGATCGCTCATCGCGTACGAGGCGCTGCGTTACCTGACCGCCTTCGAGCCGCCACGGGCCGCTGGGGCGCGCGTGATGCTCGACCTGCGGACAGGGCTGGTGCCGGTCTGGGAGCCGTTCCCGCGCGACCCCGAGTGCCCGGCGTGCGCGCTGGCCCCGGTGAGGCCGGCGTGAGCATCCCCGAGGCGACGACCGTACGGCTGCGCCCGCTCAGCGTGGTCGAGGAGAACGACGACGAGGTCCTGGTCGGCGACCCGGAGACCGGGGTCTTCATCACCATCCCGGCCGTGGGCGGGGTCGTGATCAACGCTCTGCTGCGGGGAGCGACGCTGGAGGAGACCGCCGCGGAGGCGGAGGCGTTCGCGGGGGAGCCGGTCGACATCCCGTCGTTCGTGGAGACCCTGCGCGAGCTCGGCTTCGTGGACGAAGGAGCGCCCGATGGCGGCTCCGCGGAGCCCGAGGCCGTGCGGACCGCGCCCATCCAGGCGCGGCGGTGGCTGGCCGGCGTGCGGCAGGAGGTCATCCGGCCGTTCTTCGGCCCCGTGGCCTGGGCCGTCTACGCCGCGTGCGCCGTCTTCAGCGTCGCCGTCTTCGTCACGCGGCCCGAGCTGTTCCCCCGGCCGGCCGAGGACGCGTTCGCGTTCGGCGACATCGGGCTGAGCGCCGTGCTGCTGATGCCGTTCTCCATGATTTCCATGGCCCTGCACGAGTGCGGGCACTGGCTGGCGGCGCGGGCGATCGGCATCCGGTCGCGGTTCGGCGTCGACCGCAGGCTCATGCTGCTCGTCTTCGAGACCGACCTCACGCAGGTGTGGGCGGTGCCGCGCCGGCAGCGGTACGGGCCGCTGCTCGGCGGCATGGCGATCGACGCCGTGGTGCTCGCCGTGCTGGTCGGCCTGCGGCTGCTGATCCACACCGGGGTGTGGTCGCCGCCGGAGACGGTGGACGCGACGCTCGCCGTGTGGGTGTTCGTCAAGCTGGCCGGGTTCCTGTGGCAGTGCATGATCTTCCTGCGCACCGACCTGTACGCCGTCATGGTCAACGCGCTGGGCTGCCGGAACCTCTGGGAGGTCAAGTCGCTCATGCTGCGCCGGGCGTTCGGGCGGCTGACGCCGGAGCAGGCCGCCGAGCTGGACGCGGCCTCGCCGGCCGACGTCCGGGCCGCGCGGTGGTTCCGCTGGGTGTGGCTGGCCGGGTCGCTGGGCGTGCTCGCCTGGTTCGCGTTCTTCCTGCTGCCGGTGGTCGTGGTGGTGCTGGAATGGGCGGTGGCGGGGGTCGCCCTGGGGCCGCTGGCCTGGCAGTTCTGGTGGGCGCTGCTCTGCACCGGGCTGCTGCTGGGGCAGGAGTCGCTGGCGTTCGTCCTGGCCGGTCGGGAGTACGTACGCAGGTTCGCGGCCTGGCGCCGGTCGCCCCAATAACGCGATATATGTCACATTTCATTCTTTTTTGGGACAAACAGCCCAAAATCGGGCATGGCTTGGAACCTCCGGAATCTGGGGGGATCCAGAATGTGTGGCATTTGTGGATGGGTCGATTTCGAACGGGACCTGCGGGGGGCCCGGGAGACCGCACAGGCGATGACGGACACGATGGCGTGCCGCGGTCCCGACGACCAGGGGCTGTGGCTGGCGCCGCACGCCGCCATCGGACACCGCAGGCTCGCCATCATCGACCTCGCCGGCGGCCGTCAGCCCATGGTCGCCGCCGACCAGGACCGCGAGCCCGCCGTGCTCACCTACAGCGGAGAGGTGTACAACTTCCTGGAGCTTCGCTCGGAGTTGTCCGCCCGCGGCCATCGCTTCCGCACCCACAGCGACACCGAGGTCCTGCTGCGCGCGTACCTGGAATGGGGCCAGGACGTCGCCGAGCACCTCAACGGCATGTTCGCCTTCGCCGTCTGGGACGCCAGTACCGAGGAGTTGCTCCTCGTCCGCGACCGCATGGGCATCAAACCGCTGTACTTCTACCCGACGCCGCACGGGGTGCTGTTCGGCTCCGAGCCGAAGGCCATCCTCGCCAACCCGCTCGCCCGGCGCGTGCTCGACGCCGAGGGGCTGTGCGAGCTGCTGGCGTTCGTCAAGACACCCGAGCACGGCATCTTCCAGGGCATGTACGAAGTGCGCCCCGGCCAGATCGTGCGGGTGAACCGGGACGGCATCCGCAAGCGCCGCTACTGGCAGCTGGAGTCGTACGAGCACCCGGACGACGTCGACTCGACCGTCAAGAACGTCCGCGGCCTGCTGGACGACATCATGTCCCGCCAGCTCATCAGCGACGTGCCCCTGTGCACGCTGCTGTCGGGCGGCTTGGACTCCAGCATGGTGACCGCGCTGGCCGCCAAGGACCTGCGCGAGCAGGGCCTCGGCACGGTGCGCTCGTTCGCCGTCGACTTCGTGGGGTACGCCGAGAACTTCCACCCGGACCTCACCCGCTCGACGCCCGACACGCCGTACGTGCACGCGCTGGCCGAGCACGTCGGCTCCGACCACACCGACATCGTGCTCAACTCGGCCGAGCTGATGGACCCGGCCGTACGATCCGAGGTGCTGCGCGCCCGTGACCTGCCGATGGGCATCGGCGACATGGACTCCTCGCTCTACCTGCTGTTCAAGGCCATCCGCGGGCACTCCACGGTGGCGCTGTCGGGGGAGTCGGCCGACGAGGTGTTCGGCGGCTACCGGTGGTTCCACGACCGCGAGGCGGTGGAGTCCGACACCTTCCCGTGGCTCGCCGGCGGCTTCGACGACCACACGGGATCCGAGCGGCTGCTCAAGGACGACCTGGCCCGCCGCATCGACCTGGAGCGCTACCGGGCCGAGCGCTATCGCCAGGCGCTCGACGAGGTGCCGCGGCTGCCCGGCGAGACCGGGCACGAGCGGCGCATGCGGGAGGTCAGCTACCTGCACCTGACCCGGTTCGTGCAGATCCTGCTCGACCGCAAGGACCGCATGAGCATGCGCGTCGGGCTGGAGGTCCGGGTGCCGTTCTGCGACCACCGCCTGGTGGAGTACGTCTTCAACGCGCCGTGGGCGCACAAGACGTACGACGGGCGGGAGAAGAGCCTGCTGCGCGGAGCCTCCGCCGACCTGCTGCCCGAGTCGATCCTGCGGCGCGTCAAGAGCCCGTACCCGGCCACGCAGGACCCCTCGTACGACCGGGTCCTGCGTGAGCACGCCGGGGCGCTGCTGCGCGACGGCGACTCACCGGCCGCCCAGCTGATCGACTGGGACAAGGTCCGCGCGATCGTCGACGGGCCCGTCGGCCTGCCGGGCGCCTCGCCGATCAGGGCGGCGCTGGAGCGGTTCCTGCAGCTCGACACGTGGCTGCGCGAGTACCGCGTCGAGCTCGCCGTCTGACCCCCGCCTCACGAGCACCGGCTCGTTCCGCGCGCCCAGAAGCCGGAACGGGCCGGTCCCATCCAGACGTGTCCACAAGCCGGAACAGCCCTGTTGCATTCAGACGTGTCCAGAAGCCGGAACGGCCGGTCTCGTTCAGAACAGCGACAGCGGCTCGGCCGGGTCGGGGGCGGTCAGCTGCGTGGCGGTCCGTCCGACGTACCGGGACAGCGAGCGCGCCAGATGGGGCTGGTCGAAGTAGCCGAGCCGGTGGACCACGTCGTGGACCGGCACGCCCTCGCGGACGAGCTCCGCGGCCCGCCGGGCGCGGCCGATCTGCCGGACGGCGCCCTGGGTGAGCCCGGTCGCCGCCAGGAACCGCCGCTGGACGGTCCGCTCCGACACCTCAGGCGGCGCGCCGTTCAGCACCGCGGTCACCACCGGGTCACGGTCGATGACGTCCTCGCGGACGAGCCGCCGTACGAACTCCTCGGCGTCGTCGTAGCCGGGCAGGTGCCAGGACGACCCCTTCAGGTGGAACGACCTGCGCGTCGCGCCGGGAATCTCGGTCGAGACGTCGACCAGGATCGGAAGGTGCGGCATCGACGTGCCGAGCGCGAAACTGATCCCGAAGAACGTCGCCTCGTCAGGGACGGGCGCCGGGCTCGCCTTCGACTCCGGCCCCTGCACGGCCACGCTGACCTTGCCGCCCTGCTCCCAGAAGACCAGGTCCCACGTGGCCGCCGCCACCGACGTCATCCGCCCGACCCCGTGACTCCGGCTCCGCCACACCCGCTCGATGAACGGCGAGTCCGACCCCCGGCTCTCGACCTCCAGCGCCATCCGCTTGTCCCCTTTCCGCTGGGATCGTACGGGATGAATCATGGCCTGCACGGGCGAGGTGGGCAGCTCGTCGGCGCTTTCTCGAGCGGGTCAGTCCTCCAGCGTGAGGGCCTGGACGGGGCAGCTGCGGACGGCTTCCTCGACGGCGGCGTGCAGCTCCGCCGGCGGGCGTTCCTGGAGGATGATGGCGACGCCCGTCTCCTCGTCGAGGTCGAAGACGTCCGGCGCGGTCAGCAGGCAGTTGCCGTACGCCTGGCAGCTCTGGGGGTCGAGAATGACGCGCATCTTACGGGGTTCCTTCCGGATCGGCGCTCAGAGGAAGATCGCGAGGTTTTTGGTGCCGAGGGTGGCCTGGTCGAGGACGACGCGGCGGCGGGCGATCCGGAGCCGGTCGTCCTCCAGCCGCAGGAGGTCCTGCCGCTCACCGGACAGCAGGTCGTGGGTGCCGCGGTCGCCGCGGCTGCGGTAGAGCAGCAGGTAGCTGCGTACGGCGAACTCGTTGTCCCGCTCGCCCCAGGCGACCTTCACGTTGGTGACGAACCGCCGGGTGAACGACGGCGGGTCCTCCGCCCAGGCGACGTTGGTGCCCAGCCGGCGCACGCGCAGGCCGAGGCTGGCCTTGTTCTCGTCGAAGTGGAAGATGTCGTCCACCACGTCAGGGTTGCCGAGCCGCCGGGTGATCCGCACCGGCACGCGGTACTCGGTGTCGTCGGTGAACTGCGCCAGCCACTCGTCGAAGCGGCGCGAGTCGAGCAGCTCGGCCTCGTCCACCAGGAAGTCCTGGACGACAATCCGCAGCCCCAGGGGGACCGGCCCCGCGGGGACGAAGGAGGCCAGCAGGCCGGGGTCGAAGGTCACGGTCATCGCGTCTCACCTGCCACCAGGTCGAGCCAGCGGCGGTAGAACGAGCGGGCCGCGGCTTCGTTGAACTTGCCGTCGTACACGGTGCCGAGGCCGGGGAAGTCGGTCAGCGGCTCGCGGCCGAGGCCCATGCCGTAGTGGAGCACCACCGGCTCGTCGAGCGTGAGGGCGATCTGGGAGTTTCGGGTCTGCGCCTCCCAGTTCTCCGTGTCGTCCTGCTCCAGCATGCCGGAGGTGCCGAACGTCTGGATGTACGCCTTGCGCCCCAGCTCCTTCCACCAGTCCGGGGCGTCCTTCTCGACCAGGTGCCACGACCACGCCTGGATGCTGCCGGGCCCGACCGGCTGCCACTGCCGCAGCGTCATGCCGGTGACCCGGCGGCCGCCGAACTCGATGACGTTGGGGATGAGGAAGGACAGGTTCGGGAAGACGTTGCCGTGGAAGTTCTTGATCCGGTCGAGCAGGGCGAGCTGGTCAGGGGAGAGGTTGCGCTCGTACTCGGCGCGCAGCTCGGGCGGATACCACGGGCCCTCGTCCTGCACGCCGATGCCGAGCCCGTGGCCGTTGCCGGCGTCGACGTGGTAGCCGAGGCGGCCGAAGTCGACCCCGCTGACCAGCCCGAGCTGGGCGAGGAAGGCGTGCGTGGTGGCGGTGTGGTAGGCGTCGGAGGCGAAGTTCTCGGCGGGCAGCTTCCAGGCCGTTGGAACGATCCAGCGCTGCGGCGTGCCCACGACCTCGAATTCGGCCCGGCCGACCAAGATGTCGAGATACCAGGTCATGGCGCCGAGGAAGTCGGTGAGCGGCTCGGCCCCGCGGTCCCACGTGGCGAAGATCAGCCCCTTGTACGCCTCGCAGCGCGCCTCGACCAGCCGCAGCGCCTCCCGGTCGAGCCCCTCGGTGTAGGCGAACCGCTGGTACGGCGCCCCCAGGAACGAGCCGTCGTTGCGGAAGGTGAACCCGTGGTACGGGCACCGCCACGAGGGGCCGTTGCCCATGTCCTCGCAGGCCAGCTTCATGCCGCGGTGCCGGCAGGAGTTGAGGAACACCCGCACGTGCCCGTCGTCGCCCCGCGAGACGATCACGTTGGCCTCGCCCATGTCGCGCACGACGAAGTCGCCGGGCCGGGGGATCTCGGACTCGTGCGCGACGAACAGCCAGCTGCGCCCGAACAGCCGCCGCATCTCCAGCTGGTAGACGTCGGGGTCGGTGTGGACGTACGCCGGGATCAGTCCTTCCTCCGGCAGCACGCTTTTGTGGAGGCGCTCAACGGTCTCCGTGAGAGTATCCATGTCAATCGCTCCCACTCGTGATATTTCGGTGTATATCAGACAATTTCCTGCTCCGAGGATTCTTTTACCAACGTCAGCGGACCGCGGCCGGATGCGGCGACGCCGTGAGCAGGCGCCGGTAGGGGAGCAGCGCCTTGGCCGATCCCCCGGTCACCGCCCCGACCAGCTCGCCCGCGCGGTGGTATTCGGCCACGAACCGGCCGCTCACCGGGTCGCCGTCGACCACGCGCGTCTCGTCGGCCAGAGCCGGCAGGCCGACGCCCTGGATGCGGACACCGAACTGGTCGCTCCAGAACGACGGCATCGGGGCGCACGACCCCGCGCCCGGCCCGTGCAGCAGCCGCCGCGCCGCCGACACCGCCGTCTCGGCGGCGTTCGTCCAGTGCTCCAGCCGCAGCAGCCCGCCGCCGAGCATGGGGTGCGGCCAGCGCACCACGTCGCCGGCGGCCACCACGCCGGGCAGGCCGGCGACGCCCAGACCGGCGTCGCACACCACCCCGTCGTCCAGCACGGCCCCCGAGTCCCGCAGCCATCGCGTCTCGGGGACGGCGCCCACGGCGACGACGAGCACGTCGGCCGGCAGCACGCGGCCGTCGGCGAGGACGACCTCGGCCACCCGCCGGTCGCCCTTGACCGCCGTGACGGCCGCCGGGTGCAGGACCTTGACGCCGTGGTCGGCCGCACGCGCCGCCGCGCTCGCCGCCAGCGGGCCGAGGGCGCGGGCCAGCACGGGGTCGAGGGTGACCAGGGTGACGTCGAGACCGAGCGTCCGGCAGCTCGACGCCACCTCGGTGCCGATGAAGCCGCCGCCGACGATCACGACGGAGGGGCGGCCGGACAGCTCCCGCCGCAGTGCCAGCGCGTCCTCCAAGGTGCGCAGCGAGATGACGCCGGCGAGGTCGTACGGGATCGAGGGGACCCGGCGCGGCGTGGCCCCTGTGGCGACGACGAGGCCGTCGTAACGGAAGCGCCGCCCGCTCGCCACCACGACCTCGCGGCCGGCGGGGTCGAGGGCGACGGCGCGCTCGCCGAGATGCCAGTCGACGCCGAGGTCGGGCTGCTGCCGCAGGGCCACCGTCTCGGGGGCGGCCTGTCCTGTGAGCACGCCTTTGGACAGCGGCGGGCGGTCGTACGGCGGGTGCGGCTCCGCGCCGATCAGGTCGATCCGTCCCGAGTACCCCTCGCGGCGTAGCGCCTCGACGGTACGGAGGCCGGCGAGCGACCCGCCCACCACCACTACGGATTGCATGACTGGAAACTGTATACAGAATTATTCGGAATTGGCAATGGTCCGGTCACCCCTCGGACGGGCGCCCATGTGAAAGTGCCCTGCCCCCCGACGGGGGGCAGGGCACCGGAGGGAGAAGGGTCAGGCGGAGGTGGCGGGGGCGGGCTTGGGGCGGTTGCGGTACATCCGGACGACCTCGTCGCGGGTGTGCAGGATGTGCTGCTCGACCTCGCGGCGGGCGGCGGCCGCGTCACGGTTGCGGACGTAGTCGAGTATCCGCTCGTGCTCGCGGGTGGCCTCCGCGTTGCGGTCGACGCCCCGGCCCGCGCTCCACAGGCGCAGGTAGCGCTCGGCCCGCCCGCGCATCTGGCCGGCCAGCTCCAGCGCCGTCACCGCGTCGGACGGCTCGTAGAGCGTCTGGTGGAACTCGGCGTTGAGTGCGAGCCAGCGCCCGTGGTCGAGCGGCTCGTGCATGCGCTCGACGAGCTCTTCGAGCCGGGCGATGAGCTGGTCGTCGATGTGCGGGGTGGCCTTCTCCACCAGGTAGCCCTCGACCATCGCGCGCAGGTCGAAGATCTCGAGGACGCGCTCCAGCGTCAGGCCGCGCACCACGGGACGGCGGTGTGCCTCGGCGCTCAGCAGGCCTTCGGCCTGGAGCTGCCGCATCGCCTCGCGCACCGGCACCCGGGAGACCCCGAAGTGCTCGGCCACGGCTACCTGGTTGAGGATCGCGCCGTCGGCCAGCGAGCCTTCGTAGATGGCCTCGCGGAGCACGCTGACGATGTAGTCGGGCGCCGTCCGGCGCTGTTGGAGCTCTTCGCTCACAGGCAGAGGGAGGACGGTCTTCTTTTTCGGCACCTGGCTAGTGTATACACCTTACTCCGGCAGAAATGAGGTTTCCCATGATGGATCTCGGTGTCGGCGGCGGCACGGCCGTCGTCACAGGCGGTTGCGGCGGCATCGGCCGGGCGGTGGTGGCGGCGCTGGGCGCGCAGGGCGTGCCCACCGCGGTGCTCGACCCGGTCGCCGGGTCGGGAGACGACCCCGTGACGGGCGCCGCGCTGGAGATCGGCTGCGACGTACGCGACGCGGCGGCCGTCGAGGCGGCGGTGGCGCGCGTGGAAGAGGACCTCGGCCCGGTCCGGCACCTCGTCTGCGCTGCCGGCGTGGTCTCCGAGGCGCCGCTGGCCGAGCTCGACCCGGCCGAGTTCCGGCGCGTCGTCGAGATCTCGCTGTACGGAACGTTCCACGCGGTCCGCGCCGTGCTCCCGCGCATGACCGCCCGCGGTCGGGGCGGCATCGTGGCCATGTCCACCGGCTGGGCGACCAAGGGTTACCCGAACGGCGCCCACTACGCCGCCGCCAAGGCGGGCGTGGAGGCTCTGGTGAAGTCGGCCGCCCTGGAGGCCGCCGCCACGGGCGTACGGGTGAACGCCGTCGCGCCGGGCCCGGTGGAGACGCCGATGCTCACCGGCTTCCCCGACTACCACGACCGCGCCGCCGACCGGGCGCGGGCGATCCCGATGGGCCGGGTCGGCCTGCCCGACGACGTCGTGGGCCCGGTGCTCTTCCTGCTCGCCGACGCCAGCCGCTATATGACCGGCCAGGTCGTCCAGGTCAACGGCGGACTCCTGATGCCCTGACGGGAGAGGCCGGCGGGAAGCCGCAGGTCATTGACGCGACGATAAAAGTGGCTACAGTTTTCAGCATTCAATTCCCCCTGAGGAGGGCCCATGGCCACGATGGCCTCCAAGCCCGGCACCCCTTCGTCCTCCCCGGCCCCCGACACGAACGGCGGCGTGGCGGTGGGGGTGCTGTCCTATCTCGGCTTCACCGTCCTGCTGCTCCAAGTCGGCATCGTCCCCCTGCTGCCGGGCATCGGCAAGCAGCTCGGCCTCGCCCCCGGCGACGTAGCGTGGCTGCTCACGGCCGAGCTGCTGGCCGGCGCCGTCGGGCTCGCCGTGCTCACCAGGCTCGCCGACCTGTACGGCAAGCGCCGCATCATGATCGTCTGCCTGTCCGTCGCCTTGGTGGGCGCGCTGATCGGCGCGCTCACGCGCGACATCACCCTGCTGTTCGTCGGCCGGGCACTGATGGGCGCCCAGGCCCCCATGCTGGCCCTGCCCGAGGCGGTGGCGAACGACACGATGGCCCCGCGCCGGGCCCGCCGCACGGTCACGATGATCCACGCGGGCAACAGCGTCGGCGTGGCGGCGGGGCTGCTGGCCGGCGGCCTGGTCGGCGCCGCCGGGGGCGACTACCACCTGTACTTCTGGATGGCCGCCGTGACCCTGGCGCTGGGCCTGCTCGGCACGCTGCTGGCCGTCCGCGAGTCGCCGTACCGGGCGAGCGGCGGTTTCGACCTGCCCGGCGCGGTGCTGCTCGCGCTGAGCCTGGTGACCTTCCTGCTCGGCACGAGCAAGGGCCCCGTCTGGGGGTGGGGCTCGCCCGAGGTGCTCGGCCTGATCATCGGCGGTCTGGTGCTGGCCGGCGTCTGGCTGGCGGTCGAGCGGCGCTCGTCGCATCCGCTCGTCGACCTCTCCGTGATGACCAAGGCGGCGACCCGGCTGCCCACGCTGGTCGTGTTCCTGATCGCGTTCGGCATCTACGGCGCCATCTCGGCGGTCACCCGCTTCGCGCAGACCGACCCGGCCGTGGCGGGCTACGGCTTCGGCTGGACGCCGCTGCACGCCTGCCTGTTCGCCGTCCCGGTGGCGATCGGCGGGCTGCTCGCGGCCTGGACGCTCCAGCCGATCGGCAGGCGGATCGGCTTCGGCGGGGCCGCCGCGGTCAGCGTCCTGTGCTGCAGTGTCGCCTACTTCGGCCTGGCCGCCACGCACAGCTTCCCGGCGCCGATGTTGGTCAGCCTGGCCGTCTACGCGCTCGGCAACACGATGGGGCTGGCGGCCGCCCAGATCATCGTGATGCAGGCCGTGCCGCCGTCGCAGTCGGGCGTGGCGCTCGGCGTGACGGCCATCGTGTACGCGGTCGGCAACTCGCTCGGCAGCACGGTCGTCGGCGTGCTCTTCGCCGCGAATCCGCTGCCCGGCACCCAGATCCCGGCGAGCGGCGCCTACACCGTCTCGTTTCTGGTCTGCGGGGCGTGCACGGCCCTGGCCGCGGTGCTGGCCTGGAGGGTGAAGCGGGCCCCCGCGGCGTCCGCCTCGGCCGCTCCAGTACATTAACTGAATACAGTTTCCACTTTGAGGAGGAAAACACCCATGGAACTGCAGGTCCGCAAGTGGCTGACCACGGTCGAGGAGATCACCCACGACGGGGGGCCGCGCGTGGATCCGCCGCTGCGCAAGGCGGCCGTCGTCGCGGTGATCAGGAATCCGTACGCCGGCCGCTGGTCGGAGGATCTGGCGGACCTGGTCGAGCCGTCCGGAGCGCTGGCCGCCGAGCTGGTCACCCGCTGCCGCACGGCGCTCGGCGCCGAGGCGGAGAGCTGCGGCAAGGGCGCGATCGTCGGCGTGGCGGGCGAGCAGGAGCACGGCGTGGCCTGCCTGACCACGCCGTTCGGCGACGCGCTGCGCGACGGCATCGGCGGCACCACGTGGGTCACCTCCAACACCAAGGTCGCCGCCGCCGGCGCCGCGATCGACATCCCGCTGGCCTACAAGCAGGCGCTGTTCGTCCGCGAGTTCTACGACAGCGTCACCGTCACGGTCCCCGACGGGCCGCGGCCGGACGAGATCGCCGTGATCGTGGCCATGGCCTCCCGGGGCCGGGTGCACAGCCGTCTCGGCGGCCTGGCCAAGGCCGACGCGAAGGGGGACGGGCTGCGATGAGCGCCCCCGAGCCCCAGGCGACGGACGCCCGGCGTACGGCGATCGTCGGCATCGGCGACTCCCACGCCGGCGACCTGGCCGGCTCGCCGAT
The DNA here is from genome assembly GCF_044465245.1 of Nonomuraea terrae. Taxonomy (NCBI): domain Bacteria; kingdom Bacillati; phylum Actinomycetota; class Actinomycetes; order Streptosporangiales; family Streptosporangiaceae; genus Nonomuraea; species Nonomuraea terrae. The sequence continues at coordinate 367,977 of NZ_JBITLL010000007.1, forward strand.
CGGCGGCGACGCGATCATCTGCGAGGACGGGGTGATCTCCTGGATCGGCCCGGCCGAGCAGGCCGACCTCGGCGGCTGCACCACCGTCCTCGACGCGGGCGGCGCCGCCGTCGTGCCCGGGCTGATCGACTCCCACGTGCACGTGACGTTCGGCGACTACACACCGCGCCAGCGCACCGTCGGCTTCCTGGAGAGCTACCTGCACGGCGGCATGACCCGGGCGATCAGCGCCAGCGAGGTGCACGTGCCGGGCAGGCCGACCGACGTCGTCGGCGTCAAGGCCCTGGCGATCGCCGCGCAGCGGTGCTTCCTCGACTACCGGCCGGGCGGCGTCACCGTGCACGCCGGGTCGGTGATCCTGGAGCCGGGCCTGACCGCCGACGACTTCGCCGAGCTGTACGCCGCCGGGGTGCGGCTGGCCAAGGGCGGTTTCGGGGCCTTCGCCGGGCCGCGCGACTACGCGCCCGTGGTCCGGGCCGCCCGCGAGGCGGGCCTCGTCGTCATGGTCCACACCGGCGGCGGATCGATCCGCGGCAGCCTGGAGCTCATCGACGCGCGGGCGCTGCTGGAGATGCGGCCCAACGTGCTCGGCCACGTCAACGGCGGCCCCACCTCGCTGTCGCCCGAGGAGAACGCCGAGCTGGTCGCGCACGGCCACGACATGGCACTCCAGCTCGTCCAGGCGGGCAACCTCAAGTCGGCCCTGCACATCACCGAGCTGGCCCTGGAGAACGGCGCCGCGCACCGGCTGCTGATCGCCTCCGACACGCCCACCGGCACCGGCGTGATCCCGCTCGCGCTGCTGCGGACCATGGCCGAGCTGGTCTCGCTGGGGCCGCTCGACCCGGCGCAGGCGATCGCCGCCGCCACCGGCAACGTCGCCGACACCTACGGCCTGGACGCGGGCCGCGTCGCGGTGGGCAGGCCGGCCGACTTCGTCGTCCTGGACGCCCCGCTGGGCTCGCGGGCCGCCGACTGGCGCGGCGCGCTGGAGGTGGGCGACCTGCCGGCGGTCTCCGCGGTGGTCACCCAGGGCGAGGTGCGCTTCGTCAGGAGCCGCAACACCCCGCCCGCTCGGCGCCCGGCCCGTGTGACGGCGGGCGCGCCCCAGCCGCTCCCGTAAAGCAGAAAGGACACCACCGTGAAGGGCCTGCTGTTCTCGCAGATGGAGCCGCCTCCCGGGGAGGAGGAGGACTTCCACGACTGGTACGAGACCGAACACATCGCGGTGCGCATGGCGTTGCCCGGGTTCGCCGCGGCCGTGCGCTACGAGGCGATCGAGGGCGAACCGCGTTTCCTCGCCTGTTACCACGTCGACGACCTGACCGCGCTGGAGACGCCCGGCTACCGCAAGCTCAAGAGCGACCCGGGGGAGCGGACCGCCCGGATGCTCGCCCGCGTGCGCGGCTTCACCCGCTACCTGGGCGAGCAGATCTCCGATACCGGGCCGAGCGACGAAAAATCGGGATATCTCTCGGTTGTCGCCTTCAGCGTGCCCGACGCCTTCCGCGCCGATTTCGACGCCTGGTACGGCGACGAGCACGTGCCGCTGCTCATGAAGGCCGACGGCTGGCTGCGCGTGCGCCGCTACACCGTACGCCCCGGCTTCGAGGGCCCGGCCTGGACCCATCTCGCGCTGCACGAGCTGCGCGACCCCTCCGTCATGGACTCCCCTGAGCGGGCCGCGGCCCGTGACACGCCCCGCCGTGCGGCGCTCGCCGCGCACGACTGGTTCGGCCGCTCAGGACGCTGGCTGTACCGCGCCATCCACGCCACCGGCGACGCCGGGGTCGGCGTGCCCACCGATCGAAAGGACCACCAGTGAGCCTCCCCTACACGCGGGCCGAGGTGAAGGACCGGGCCCGTGCCGAGTGGCGCGGACTGTGCAACGTGACCCTGCCGTCCTTCACCGCCGACTTCAGCGGCCTCAACCCCGCCGGCATCGCCCACGACGTACGCCTGGCCGCCCGCTACGGCTTCTGGGGCACGCTCGTCGCCTCCGAGAGCGGCACCACCCTGGAGGAGTACATCCGCTTCATGGAGATCGCCGCCGAGTCGGCGCCCGAGGGGTTCCGGCTCGTCGCCCACCTCAGCTTCTCCACCGTGGAGGAGGAGCTGGCCGCCGCGAAGGCCGCCGAGGGGCTCGGCTTCGAGGCCGCGCTCCTGTCGTATCCGCCGTCCTTCCGGCCCCGTTCGGCCGCCGACATCGTCGAGCACACCCGGTACGTCGCCGAGCACACCGACCTCGCGCTGATCCTGTTCGCGGTGATGACGTGGGGCTTCACCCCGCTGCACCCGTCCGGCTTCCCGCCGGACGCGCTCGAGGAGATGGCCAGGATCGACACCGCCGCCGCGCTCAAGTACGAGGCGGGCGGCGCCGCCTCGCTGACCGGGCTGGCCGACGTCCACCGCCGCGTCTCCGAGCACGTGCTCGTGGAGAACCCGATGGAGCAGCACCTGCCCGCGCTGGTCGACCGGTTCGGCACGCAGTGGTTCGGCACCAGCGCGTACGAGTCGTTCGGCGACCGTGTCCCGCGCGTCCACGAGCTGGCCACGGCCGGCAAGTGGGACGAGGCCATGGACGTGTTCTGGAGCTACCAGCCGGCCCGCGCCGCCAAGGGCGACTTCCACGCGAGCTTCAAGGGCGCCGGGCTGATCCACCGGGTGGGCTGGAAGTACCTCGGCTGGCTGCAGGGGTTCAACGGAGGGCTGCTGCGCATGCCGCAGATGCGGCTGAACCCCGGCCAGATGAGGTCGCTGCGCGCCGGCCTGGCCGCCTCCGGATTCGACCTGCCGGACGGCGACGACGGCTTCTTCGCCGGGCGCAACCCGGCCTGACACGGGAAAGAAACGAATGACGCTGCATTTGTCCGGGGCCGAAATCCGGGAGCTGGCCACCGATGAGGTGGTGCTGGAGGCGGCCCGCTCCGTGCTCGACACGGAGTCGCACGGGCGGGCCGAGCTGCCGCCGCGCATCGACGTGCCGAGCGGCTCCGGCTTCATCCGGGCCATGCCCGCCGTGCTCGGCGACGTCATGGGCCTGAAGGTCATGACGCTCGCCGAGGGGCTCGGCACGCGCTACCTCGTCCTGCTGTACGACGTGGCGTCCGGGCGGCTGCTCGGCATGTTCGACGCCGACGAGCTGACCCGGCTGCGCACCGCGGCGTACACCCTGGTGGCGGGGGAGCTGCTGGGCGCGGCCGGGCACACCGTGCTCGGGCTGGTGGGCTCGGGCTTCGAGGCGACCGGCCACCTGCGGCTGATGGCCCGGCGCTGGCCCGTCGAGCAGGTGCTCGTCCACAGCCGGTCGGCGAGCCGGCGGGAGCGGTTCGCCGACCGGATGAGCGAGGAGCTCGCCATCGACGTGCGGGCCGTGGAGACGGCCAAGGAGGCCACCGGCGCGCCGCTGGTCCTGCTGGCCACCAAGTCGAAGGAGCCGGTGATCGACGGCGCGGACCTCGCGCCGGGCGCCGTCGTGCTGTCGATCGGCTCGACCCGCCCTGACCTGCGTGAGCTCGACCGGGCCACGCTCGCCCGTGCGGGCACCCTGCTCGTGGACGACGACCGCCAGGTGCGCCAGGAGTCGGGCGACGTCATCGACGCGCTGCAGCACGGCGCGCTGCCCGCCGACCGCATCGTGCCCGCCGCCCGCGCCGCCGCCGACCTGGCCGCGGTACGCCGCACCGACGGCCGCGACCTGCTGGTCTTCAAGTCGGTCGGCACCGCGCTGCAGGATCTGGCACTGGCCCGCAGCCTGCTGGACGCGGCCCGCTCCCGCGGGTCCGGCCGTGACCTGGGAGAGGTCTGCGAGCTGAAGCCGTTCGCCGCGAGTTTGGAGAGGACGCCGTCATGACGTACGAGAAAGTCCTGGCCGATGTGCCGGTCCGGCTGCGGATCGGGGACGGCTGGCGCGAGGCCGCCGGCGGGCGGACGTTCCCCGTGACCAACCCCGCCGACGGCGCCGAGCTGCTCGCGGTCGCCGACGCCTCCCCGGCTGACGCCGTCGCCGCGCTCGACGCCGCGGTGGCCGCGCAGGCCGGGTGGGCGGCGACCGCGCCGCGCGAGCGCGCCGAGATCCTGCGCCGCGCGTACGAGGAGATCCACCACCGGCGCGACGAACTGGCCGCGCTCATCACGCTGGAGATGGGCAAGCCACTGGCCGACGCGTACGCCGAGATCGACTACGGCGCCGACTTCTTCCGCTGGTTCGCCGAGGAGGCGGTGCGCATCGACGGCGGCTACAAGGTCTCGCCGAACGGCCGCGGCCGCATCCTCGTCATGCGCCAGCCGGTCGGGCCCAGCCTGCTCGTCACGCCCTGGAACTTCCCGCTGGCCATGGCCACGCGGAAGATCGGACCGGCGCTGGCGGCCGGCTGCACCGTCGTCGTCAAGCCGGCCGAGCAGACCCCGCTCACCACGCTCGCGCTGGCCACCATCCTGGAGTACTGCGGCGTCCCGTCGGGTGTGGTCAACGTGGTCACCACGTCCGACCCGGCCGGGGCCGTCGGCGCGCTCCTGAGCGACGGGCGGCTGCGCAAGCTGTCGTTCACCGGCTCCACCGAGGTGGGCCGGCTGCTGCTGGCGCAGGCCGCGGGGACCGTCCTGCGCACGTCGATGGAGCTGGGCGGCAACGCGCCCTTCCTGGTCTTCGACGACGCCGACCTGGACGCGGCGGTCGACGGCGCGATCCTGGCGAAACTCCGCAACATGGGTGAGGCGTGCACCGCGGCCAACCGCTTCTACGTCCAGCGCGGCGTCGCGGACGCGTTCGCCGAGCGGCTCGCGGCCCGGATGGCCGACATGCGGGTCGCCCCCGGCCTGGAGGACGGCAGCCAGATCGGCCCGCTGATCGACGAAGCCGGCCGGGCCAAGGTCGGCGCGCTGGTGGACGACGCGGTCGGCAAGGGCGCGCGCGTGCTGACCGGCGGCGCCCCGCTCGGCGGCGCGGGCTACTTCTACCCGCCGACCGTGCTCGCCGACGTGCCCGGTGACGCCGCCCTGCTGGCCGAGGAGATCTTCGGGCCGGTGGCGCCGGTGCTGCCGTTCGACACCGACGAGGAGGCGATCGGGCTGGCCAACGCCACGGAGTACGGCCTGGTCGCCTACGTTTACACCCGTGACCTGGCCCGCGCCCTGCGCACGGCGGAAGCCCTGGAGACCGGCATGATCGGCCTGAACCAGGGGGTGGTCTCCAACGCGGCGGCGCCGTTCGGCGGGGTGAAGCAGTCGGGGCTCGGCCGCGAGGGAGGCCCGACAGGCATCGACGAATACCTGGAGACCAAATACCTCGCGATCGAGCTCTGAGAGGAACATGATGAGCCACGAGAGCACCCTGCCGCTGCGGCTCGGCTCGGTCACCGTGACGGTGCCCGACCCGGCGGCGACGGGCGCCTTCCTCCACGACGGTCTGGGCTTCCACGTCACGCCGCGGGCCGACGGCGGCCTGGACGCGACCACCGGCGGCGAATACGCCCAGCCGGTTCCCCGCCGCCACCTCACTCTCCTGCCGGGTGAGGCGGCGCGGCTTCGGGAGGTCACCTTCGACGTGCCGGCCGGTTACGCGTTCGGCGAGCTCGAACGCCGTGCCGCCGCGCACGGGATGACCACCGAACCGGTGGCGGCCGACGCCGGCGGTGGCGCCGGCGTCGCCGTCACCGGCCCGAGCGGGCTGCGGCTGGTCTGCCGTCCGCCGGGCGCGCCGGTCATCGAGGCGCTGCCCGCGACGCCGCTGCGGCCCCGGCGGCTCGGCCACGTCAACGTCAAGGTGCCCGACGCGCCCGCGACGGCCGCGGCCCTCACCGCGCTGCTCGACCTCAAGCTGTCGGAGCAGATCGGGGAGGGGCTGTTCTTCTTCCGGGTCGGCAGCGAACACCACAACATGGGTGTACGCGGCGGGTCCGACGTTCCCGACGTGCACCACCTGGCGTTCGAGGTGGCGGGCTGGGACAGCTACCGGATGATCTGCGACCACCTCGCCGACCTGGGCTACAAGGTCGAGTACGGCCCTGGACGGCACGGCCCCGGCCACAACCTCTTCGTCTACGTGCGCGACCCGTCGTCCGGGTTGCGGCTGGAGCTGTACAGCGACATGGCGCACATCCACGACGAGGCGTCGTACACGCCGCCGCGGTGGGAGATGAGCGACCGCGGCAACACGGTCAACCGCTGGGGCCCGGCGCCTCCCGAGAGCTTCCTCGCCTGATCCTCGCCGGCGCTGTCACGGCCGGATGCCGGCGAGCAGGTTGCGGGCGAGGGAAACGGCGAACTCCTCGGTGACGGGCAGGTTGGGGAAGAGCAGCAGGCGGTGGTAGAAGGGGCCCCAGAGCTGGTCGGCCACCGCGTCGAGGTCGAGCTCGGCGCGCAACTGGCCGCGGGCCTGGGCGCGCCGCATCGCCGCCACGGCGAGGTCGCGCCGCGGCCCCGAATAGTGCCGCAGCAGCGCGTCGGCGAGGTCGGGGTCGGTCTGCGCCTGGCCGATGATGCCGGCGATGACCCGCCCGGCCGGCGTGTCGCTGAGGAGCCGGGCCAGCGCGCGGAGCTGGGCGGTCAGGTCGGCCTCGATGTCGCCGGTGTCGTCGAAGGCCAGCGTCGGCTCGACGGCGTGGAAGTAGCCGTCCAGGGCCAGGGCGCCCTTGGACGGCCACCACTTGTAGATCGTCGTCTTGCTCGCCCCGGCCAGCTCGGCGACCCGCTCGATCGTGACGCCGGCCATGCCCTCGTCGAGCAGCAGCGCGCCGGTGGCCGCGAGGATGTCCGCGCGCACCTCGGCCGCCGGCCGCCGTCCGCGCCCTCGCCGTGGCGGCTTCCGCTCTCCGTACGCCTCCACTGGCGCGTCCCTTCGTGCGCAGATATGAACGCTGTGTTCATAAAGATATATGGTCGAGGTGTTCATATAGTGCCGGATCGCAGAAGGAGGCACGCATGTCCACCCCCACCAGGGTCGCACTCGTGACGGGCGGCTCCGGCGGCATCGGCCGCACCGTCGTGGAACGGCTGGCCGCCGACGGGATGGCCGTCGGCGTGCACTACGCCGGTAACAGGGAAGCGGCGGACGCGGCCGTCAAAGCCATCGAGGCCGCCGACGGCCGCGCGATCACGGTGACGGGAGACGTGGCCGACGAACACGAGACGGCGGCGGTGTTCGACGCGATGGAGGCGGTGTTCGGCGGGATCGACGTCGTCGTCAACACCGCGGGCATCCTGGCGCTCAGCCCGCTGGCGACGTTCGACCTCGACGTGCTCGACCGTATGCACCGGACGAACATCCGCGGCGCCTTCGTGGTCGCGCAGCAGGCCGCCCGCCGGGTGCGCGCCGGAGGCGCGATCATCGGGTTCTCGACGTCGCAGACCAAGATGGGCTTCCCCGGCTACAGCGCGTACGCCGCGAGCAAGGCCGCCGTCGAGGCCATGACGCTCGTGCTCGCCCGTGAGATGCGCGGCCGCGACGTCACCGTCAACGCGGTGGCCCCCGGCCCCACCGCGACGGCCATGTTCCTGGAGGGCAAGGACCAGGCGACGATCGACCGCCTGATGGCGCAGCCCCCGCTCGAACGCCTCGGCGCCCCGGCCGACATCGCCGACGTGGTGTCCTTCCTGGCCGGCCCGGCCCGCTGGATCAACGGCCAGGTCATCTACGCCAACGGCGGCATCGCCTGACGGCCGCCCGTCAAGGCCGCGTCAGTATTCGCGGGATCGGTGTCCGAATCCCGTAGCGATCAACGGATATGCCGCCCGGGCGGTTCTAGCGTCTGCTGTACGACCTCTCCGAGGAGGAAAGCAGATGTCAGAGCCCCGGTCGCCCGGCGGACCATGGTCGGCCACCACCCGCTTCGAGCCGGTCGCCGCCACCGGGGGCGTCCCGCTCGCGGACATCGCCGAGCGCTTCGGCACCCCCGTGTACGTCCTGGACGAGGCCGACGTGCGGCAGCGCTGCCGCGCCTACCGGTCGGCCCTTCCCGGCGCCCGCGTCGTCTACGCCGCCAAGGCCTTCCTCTGCCGGGCGATGGCCGCCTGGATCCGTGCGGAAGGGCTCGGCCTGGACGTCTGCTCCGGCGGCGAGCTGGCCATCGCGCGGTCCGTCGGCTTCCCCGCCGATCGCATCGTCTTCCACGGCAACGCCAAGTCGCCCGCCGAGCTGCGCCAGGCGGTGGAGTGCGGCGTGGGGCGCGTCGTCGTCGACAACCTCGCCGAGATCGCCAGGATCGCGGGGCTGGTCCCGCCCGGTGGGCGGCAGAAGGTGCTGCTGCGCGTCATCCCCGATGTCGAGGCGGGGGCGCACCCGGCCGTCCGCACCGGCGGCGAGGGGCAGAAGTTCGGCCTGTCCGTCGCCACCGGAGACGCCGCCGCGGCCGTGGCCCGGGTGCTGCGCCAGCCGGAGCTGGAGCTGGCAGGGCTGCACTGCCACCTCGGCTCCCAGATCCGCACGGCCGAGCCGTACGAGGAGGCGGCGCACGTCATGGTGGAGCAGCTCGCGCGGATCCGCGACACGTACGGGATCGTCCTGCCCGAGCTGGACCTGGGCGGCGGCCAGGGCATCGCGTATGTGGAGGACGAGCACGGCCTGGCGCCCGCCGACTTCGCCGTGCGGGTCGTCAAGGCGGTCGAGGAACGCGCCGCGGCCCTCGGCCTGCCCGTTCCCGCACTGATCGTGGAACCGGGCCGGTCGGTCAGCGGCCCCGCCGGTCTCACGCTGTACCGGGTCGTCGCCGTCAAACGCGCCCTCACCAGGACGTTCGTCGCCGTCGACGGCGGGATGAGCGACAACCCCCGCCCGTCCCTGTACGGCGCCCGCTACACCGCCCGCCTGGTCGGCCGCCGCTCCGGCACGCCCCCGCGCCCGGTCACCCTGGTCGGCCACCACTGCGAGGCGGGCGACGTACTCGCGGAGGACGTGCCCCTGCCGGCCGACGTCAGGCCGGGTGACGTCCTCGCGGTGCCGGCCACGGGCGCCTACCACCACTCGATGGCCTCCAGCTACAACCTGACCGGCCGGCCGCCGGTCGTCGCGGTCCTGGACGGCACGGCGCGGCTGGTCGTCCGCCGCGAGGACATCGACGACCTGCTGCGCAGGGACGTGGGGCTGTGAGCCGGCTGCCCCGGACAGCTGGCGAAAAGTAGAGTAACGTTCGGAAATTGTGGGATCTGAGAGCGAAAAGCCGGTCGAATACCGGCAGGGTCGGTTCCGTACGCCTCCTGGCGCCACAGAGCTGCTGCTGGTCCGGCACGGCGAGTCCGAGCCCGCGCGGCCCGGTCACCCGTTCCCCCTGGTGGACGGCCAAGGCGACCCGGGGCTCGCACCCGAGGGCCTTGAGCAGGCCGAGCGGGTGGGCCTGCGGCTCGCGGCCGAGCGCATCGACGCCATCTACGTGAGCACGCTGCGGCGTACGTCCCAGACCGCCGCGCCGCTCGCCGTCCGGCTCGGGCTGACGCCGATGGTGGAGCCGGACCTGCGCGAGGTGCACCTCGGCGAGTGGGAGGGCGGCCTGTTCCGGCAGCGGGTCGCCCAGGGCCACCCGATCGCGCAGCGGATGTCGGCCGAGGAACGCTGGGACGTGATCCCCGGCGCGGAGCCCGCCGCGGCGTTCTCCGAGCGCGTGCGCAAGGCGCTCGCCAAGCTGGCCGCCGCCCACCCCGACCAGCGGGTGGTCGTGGTCACCCACGGTGGCGTGATCGCCGAGGCGCTGGCGATCGCCACGCGGTCGCGGCCGTTCGCGTTCCTCGGGGCCGACAACGCGTCGGTGTCACACCTGGTGCTGACCGAGGCCCGGTGGGTCCTGCGCCGCTACAACGACACCGCGCACCTCACCGCCGCCTTCACCACCACGGCCGCCCCGCCCACCTGAGGCGATCAGCAGGCGATGCGACTCCAGCAGGCCCTCCGGCAGGTCGTCGGGGGAGCACCAGCGGGCTTCCAGGATCTCCATCGGATTCAGCCGGAGCGTGCCGCCACCGGCGTACCCGGCGGCGTACGCCACCTCGATCCGGAGCCGGAACCCGCTCCTGAGGTGCACCAGCTCGCCCACGCTCACCTCCAGCCCGGTCTCCTCCCTGACCTCGCGGACGACCGTCTGCTCGAACGTCTCACCCCGCTTCGCGCCGCCCGTCGGCAGCCCCCACTGCCGGCCCTCGGGCCAGAACCGGTGGCGCAGCAGCAGCACGTTGCCGTCGCGGTCGCGGACGACGCCGGTCACCCCCACCATGAACTTCGCCTGCGACAGGTAGAGCAGCCGCCACTGCGCCGAGCCGCGGATGCCGCGCCAGACCCGGGCCATCAGCCTCTTCACCGGCGTAGCGTACCGCCCGCTCGGACGGCCCCGGCGTCGCTCGTGAGCCGGGTCCGGGCGGGCCTTCGGGGTCGTTCGTGAGCCGGGCCTGGACGGGCCTTCGGGGTCGTTCGTGAGCCGGGCCTGGACGGGCCTTCGGGGTCGTTCGTGAGCCGGGCCTGATGGCGGGTAGCGGCTCCGTGTGCCGACCAGGTCCCGGCCAGGCGGGCCGGCGGCCCGTCCGGCGCGTGTGTGGTCGCCCTCGCGACGGGCGCCGGCCTGGCGCGGCACCTCGGCCGCCTTCGACGCGCGCGGCCGGCCGCTGGCCTGGATCGGGCCCGGCTACCGCGGCGTCTTCGTCATCGACGTGCCGCTGTCCCGCGAGCCGACCCCGTACGTCCGCTTCGGGGACTGGGCGCCGATCGCGGGCGGCCGCCGTCCTGCTCGCGACCGGCGGCGTAGGCACCGCCCGCCGCCTGCGCCGTCCGGCGCGATATTGACGAGTGCTGTGACTTCATCAAAACTCGTTGTTTGACAGCCCAAGTGTTAGCGCTATCAGTCCGGCTCCTCATTTCCTGGAAAACGCTCGTGCGCAAGGAGCACAGATGACGCACATCATGCCCAGACGCGAGGTGTTACGGCTGGCCGCGCTGGCGGCCGCCACGCCCCCGGCGTTCGCCCTCCTCCCCGGAACCGCTCAGGCCGGTACGCCGGCGCAGCACGATCCGCCGATGCCCGACGGCTGGCAGGTGAGGCCGTTCGCCAATGCTCAGGTCGCTTTGGGCGACAGCCTGTTCAGCGCCAACCGCGACCGCGTCCTCAACCTCCTGAGGGCCTATCCCGCCGACCGGATGCTGGCCAATTTCCGGGCCAACGCCGGACTGGACACGCTGGGCGCCCAGCCGCCCGGCGGATGGGACGACGCGACCGGCAATCTGCGCGGCCACTACACCGGCCATTTCCTCAGCGCCCTGGCCCTGGCGTACGCGGGCTCCGGCGACGACTTCTACAAGGACAAGGTCGACTACATGGTGACCGCGCTCGGCGAATGCCAGGACGCCCTCGCCGAGCGGGTCGGACAACCCGCGCCACCGCCGACGCCGGTCGCCAGGGTGGCCGGGAGGTTCGGCGGGGCGGTGAAACTCGACGGGCCGCAGTACGTGTCACTTCCCGCCGACATCGTGAGCGGCCTGGACGACGTCACCGTCGCCCTGTGGCTCAATCCGGCCGAGATCAGCGCCTGGTCCAGGATCTTCGATTTCGGCAGCGGCACCACGCGGAACATGTTCCTGGCCGTGAGCGCGGGCTCCGCGCCGAGATTCGCCATCACCGTCAGCGGAGGCAGCGGAGAGGAACGCGTCAACGGTGACGGCCCATTGCCGGCGAACCAATGGACCCACGTCGCGGTCACCCTGTCCGGCGGCACGGGAACGCTCTACGTCAACGGCTCCCCGGCCGGCACGAACACCGGCATGACCCTCAAGCCGTCCAGCCTCGGCCCGACCGGCAACAACTGGATCGGCAGATCGCAGTACGGCGACCCGTACCTGAAGGCCGCCGTGGACGATCTCCAGATCTACGACCGCGCGCTGACCCGGGCGGAAATAGCCGCACTGATGGACGGCCCGGGCGGCGGCAACATCGCGTCCTACCGGTTCGACGAGGAGAGCGGCGAGCGCGCGGCCGACTCCTCGGGCAGGGGAGCGGACGCCCGGCTGGTCTCCGAGGCCAGCGGCCAGCCTGGCCCGAGTCATCCCGGCTACCTGGCCGCCTACCCGGAGACGCAGTTCATCCGGCTGGAGGAGTACGCGACCTATCCCGGCATCTGGGCGCCGTACTACACCTGCCACATGATCATGCGAGGCCTGCTCGACGCCTACCAGTACGCGGAAAGCGAGCGGGCGCTCGACATCGTGCTGAAAATGGGCGACTGGGTCCACAGCCGGCTGGGCAAACTGCCGCGCGCCCAGCTCGACCGCATGTGGAGCATCTACATCGCCGGTGAGTACAACGCCATGAACGCCGTGATGGCCGAGCTCCACGCCATCAGCGGCAAGGAGGAATATCTCACCGCGGCCAAATGCTTCGACAACACGCCGCTCCTCACCGCCACCGCCGCCGACCAGGACACGCTGGACCGCAAACACGCCAACCAGCACATCCCCCAGTTCTTCGGCTATCTGTCCATCTACGAGCGGACCGGCGAACGGCGTTATTTCACCGCGGCCAAGAATTTCTGGGACATGGTCGTGCCGCACCGCATCTTCGTCACCGGCGGCATGGCCGGCCCGACCGACAACGGCGAGCTCTTCGGCGCACGCGGCGTGATCGTGGGCACGCTCGGCACCAACAACGCCGAGACGTGCTGCAACTACAACATGCTCAAGCTGAGCCGGGCCCTGTTCTTCCACACCGCCGACCCGAAATACATGCAGTATTACGAGCGGGCGCTCTACGGCCAGATTCTCGCCTCCCGCCGGAACACCGACAGCACCACGAATCCGCTGCTGACGTACTTCATCCCCATGCGGCCGGGCGCCTCGCGCAGTTACGGCAACATGGGCACCTGCTGCGGCGGCACCGGCCTGGAAAGTCACACCAAATTCCAGGACTCGATCTATTTCCGGTCCGCGGACGACTCGACCCTCTACGTGAACCTTTATCTGGCCTCGGAGCTGAGCTGGCCGGAGAAGGGCTTCACCGTCACGCAGTCCACCGACTATCCGGCCGACCCCGCCGGGGAGACGACGCTCACGGTGGACGGCGACGGCCGGCTCGTGGTGAAACTGCGCGTGCCGTACTGGGTGGAGAAGGGCTTCACCGTACGCGTCAACGGGGACGTGCAGAAACTCGACGCCAAGCCCGGTGCGTACGTCACGCTCGACCGGAGCTGGCGCCGCGGCGACCGGATCACGATCGCGATGCCGTTCTCGCTGCGGATTGAGAAGGCGCTCGACATCCCGACCACCCAGAGCATCGCGTACGGGCCCGTTCCGATGGTCGCCAAGAGCGACGAGACCACCTTCCGCGAGTTCTCCTTCTACCGGGACTTCACGCTGTCGGGCGACCTCGCGGACGCGGTCACGTCCACGGGGCCCATGACGTTCACGACGCACGGCCTGCCGCTGGTCCCGCTCTACATCAACGACACCGACCGCTACCACGCCTACTTCCACCGCGTCGAACCGAAGATCGTCTTCGGGAAGTCGGACTCCGGGGTGCCGAACCGCGCGCGCGAGGACTCGGTGACGTTCCTCGACGTGGTGTGGGCCGAAGCGCCGTTCGAGAACCAGGGACGGTTCCGGTCCACCGTGGCCCGCACCGCGGAGACCTGGGTCGGCGCCGGCCTGATGACCCCCGCCGAGAAGGACGCGGTGGTCTCCGCCGCCGCCAAGGCCCGCCTCGACCCCTGACCGGCGCCCTGACCGGCGCCCTGACTGGCTGGGCCGCTTCACGTAGCCTGGAGGCATGTCCGTCGAGCTGAATCACACGATCGTGCCGGCCAGGGACAGAGACGGAACCGCCGCGTTCCTGGTCGACGTGCTCGGGCTGGAGCCCGCGCCGGTCTACGGGCCGTTCCGCGTCGTCACGCTCTCCAACGGCGTCTCGCTCGACGTCGTCCAGGCGGGCGAGACGCTGCCGTCGCAGCACTACGCGTTCCTGGTCAGCGAGGAGGAGTTCGACCAGATCTGGGGGCGGATCAAGGAGCGCGGCCTGACGTACTGGGCCGATCCGCACCACCAGAATCCCGGCCAGATCAACACCAACGACGGCGGTCGCGGCCTCTACTGGTCCGACCCCAACGGCCACAACCTGGAGATCATCACCGTCCCGTACGGCGGCGGCTGACCCGCGGCTTCTGTGTCGTTGTGCCGTCTGTGCGTTTGTACGCAGAGCGGCACATCGTCCATCCCTAGATTGAGGGTCGTCCGGAGAGATCGCTCCGGGGGTTCTCCTCACAGCCAGGGATGGATTGTCATGTCGAAGCTTCGTAGCCTTCTCGCCGGTACGGTCCTGGCCGGCGCCGTGGTGGCCGGTGTCGCGGCTGCTCCCGCCCAGGCGGCCACCGCCGGTGCGACGACGGCGTCGTCGTACACGAAGCACTGGTTCGAGGGTTACTCCGGTTACGGCCGCGGGGAGTCGAGCGGTCACCGTTCGTACTACAAGGGCTTCTACTACGCCGCGAACGGCCGCTACTACTTCGACGTGGACGTGTGGGACCGTGACCGCGACCGTGAGAACACCTACGTGGACTTCTGGTACCACGACGACCGCGGCTGGCACCAGGGCCGCCGTCTGGTGACCGGCGGGCACGGCAAGTTCCGGTTCAGCTACAGCGCCGGCGGCGGCTTCGACGGCTACAAGTTCCGTATCGGCGAGGGCCGCGTGGGTCACTACGACTGGAGCGACTACGGCCGACGCTCGTGGTGACAACTTCCGGCGCTACGGACGGCCTGGCGCGCAGGCCGTCCGTAGCGTCCGGGTTACCAGCCTCCGGCGTGGCCGTCCTTGCGCGGGTCGGAGCCGGCCCGGTAGACGCCGTTCACCGGGCGTTCGTAGGCTTCGCCGCGCCGCTCGCCCCTGCCGCTGGGCAGGATGGGCTCGGGCAGGCGCGGGTCAGGTTCGAAGAGGATCCCCTGGTAGCCTCCCGCGTGCCCGTTGGCCCGGTTGAGCTGGTGGCCCATCTCCTGCAGCCGCGGCCCGACGAGGTCGAACAGGTAGGCGTCCAAGCTGGTGACGTCGTTCGACTGGCTGTGGTCGAAGCGGGCGACGTCGGTCGTGGCCTGGACGTTCATGCCGAGATCGATCATGTTGATGATGTGCTGCGCGTGGGCCTGCGGCTGGGTGCCGCCGCCCATGTTGCCGAACGCCATCACCGGCTTGCCGTCCTTGGTGATGAAGCTGGCGATGATGGTGATGAACGGCCGTTTGCGCGGTGCCACCACGTTCGGGTGGTCCGCGTCGAGGGTGAAGCCGGATCCGCGGTTGGCCAGCACGAAGCCGTAGCGGGGGATGGTCACCTTGGAGCCGAAGTCGGAGTAGTTGCTGTTCACCAGCGAGACCATGTTGCCCCACCGGTCCGCCGTGGCGAAGTAGACCGTGCCGCCCAGATCACTGCCGTTGACCTCGAGCGGGGTCGCCCGGTCCGGGTCGATCTTCGAGCACAGCGTCGCCGCGTACTCCTTCGACAGCAGCCGGTCCAGCGGCGGGGCGGCGAACTTCGGGTCGGCGTTGTGGGTGTGCAGGTCGGAGTAGGCGAGCTTCTTCGCCTCGATGAGCAGGTGCCAGTACCGCGGGTCACGCGGCCCAAGCCCGGCCAGGTCGAACCCGAGCCGCGGCACGCACACGTCGAGGATGTTCAGCATCTCCAGGGCCGCGAACCCCTGACCCGGCGGAGGCAGCTGGTGCACGTCGTAGCCGTGGTACTCGGTGGACAGCGGCGTCACCCATTCCGAGCGGTACTCCGCCAGGTCGTCCCGGGCCATCACGCCACCGGCCGCCTGCGACTTCGCCACGATCGCCTCGGCGATCTCACCCTTGTAGAAGGCGTCGCGGCCCTTCTTGCGCAGGACGTTCAGGGTGTGGGCCATCTCCGGGTTGCGGAAGACGCTGTAGAGGTCGGGCGCCTGCCCGCCGGGCAGCCACGTCCGCGCCGAGTCCGCGTCCTGCCGGAGCGTGTTGACCGACGACCGCCACTGCCCGTGCATTCGCTCATGGATGGGGAAACCCTGCTCCGCGTACGTGGCGGCCGGCTCCAGCACGTCCTTGAAGCCCATGCTGCCGAAGCGCTTCAGCAGCGCGTCCCAGCCTGAGACGGTGCCGGGCACGACCGCCGAGTTGATGCCCCTGCCGGGCACCTCGTCGACGCCGAGCGTCTCGGTGAAGTACTCGGCCGTCCAGGCCTTGGGCGCCCATCCGCTCGACGCGAGCGAGTAGAGCTTCTTGTCCTTCGCCGACCAGACGATCGCGAAGAGGTCGCCGCCCATGCCCGTGCTCATCGGCTCGACGACGCCCAGCGTCGCCGACGCGGCGACGGCGGCGTCGATCGCGTTCCCGCCCTGGAGCAGGATGCGTTCGGCGGCGGCGGTGGCGAGCGGGTTGCTGGTGGCGGCGATGCCGTTGCGGGCCAGCACCTCGGAGCGGGTCTGGTCCAGGTAACCGACCGGGCGGGTGGCCGGCACCGCGGTGTTGTCGACGCCGGGGTTGGGGGTGGCGGCGTTCGGTTTGCCGAACGGGGTCGGCGAGCCGGGTTGCTGCTGGGCGAGCCCCTGGCCGGGGCTCACACCGAGCAGGACGAGCAGGGTGACGGTCAGGGGCAGTAATCGGCCCTTGCGCCTCATGGGCTCCCTCTCTGTCGAACGACCTCAGGAGCGGCATTCTCGGACTACGAGATGCGCTTGATCACTCGTATACGCAATACCGTATGCACGTCAATCCTCTATTAACCGAAAGTGGTCCTGGAGTGTCAGACGGCTCCGCGCCGCGCCGCCGCGGCCTGCCGTGACGCGCCTGTCTCCGGCGAGCTTCGGCGCGGCCGTCCGGATGCGGGTCAGGGCTTTCGGGTCGGTCACAGGGGGTGGCCCCGGCGGCCGGGTGCGGTCGCCGGGGCACAGGGGCGTCTCCGTCAGAAGCGCAGGCCGTCGGTTCCGTCGACGACGGGGAGGCTGAGCTTGCTGCCGTGCAGGTCGATCGTGATCTCGCTACCGACCGACACCTGGTCGCGGGCCGGGCGCACCTGGCCCGGGTCGGCGTTGTAGTTACCGGTCAGCACCAGCCCGATGCGGTGACCGGCGGGGATGACGTGCTCGGTCGGCAGGGTGTTCCACCGCACCTGGTACTTCTTGCCGGGGGTGAGCTCGTCGCTCCGCCGCAGGTCCGGCATGTTCTGCACGTTCACGTGCCCCCAGGCGAGCACCCGCTGCGGCGTGATGGCCTCGGTGACCTCCATGGGCGTCGCGCAGCCGGTGAGGTTGACCAGGTCCTCCGGCTGGCACGGCTCCTGCACCAGCTCCAGCGGCTCCTTGCCGGCCACGGTGACGGACGTGCCCTCGCCGTAGTCGACCACCATCGCCGACAGCAGCGAGCCCGTCGCGTTGGTGGACATCCGGACGTCGAGGCTCGGTGTGCCGGACAGCCGCAGCTCCTCGGTCAGCGGCGGGGTGACGTAGACCAGCCGGCCCGGACGGGCCTCGGACGGGTCTCCGACCTTGACGGCCTGCGACTCGATCTGGTCGACGAAGCTCTGCGTCGGGTTACCGGCGGGCGCGTCGGGCGACAGGGTGCCGGCGACCTCGCCGGTGGCCGGGCCGAACGACAGGCTCACCGGGGACGTGCTCGCGTCCGGCCAGCTCGAATGCGTCTCCCACGAGCCGTCGGGGCGCTGGATGTCCGCCATCGGCTCGTCCATGACGCCGTTGTCGATGTCGTACAGCCAGTGGTCCATCCACCGGTGCATCACGCTCTGCCATTCGGCGTTGCGGAAGCTCGTGGGGTTGGAGTGGGCGCCGCGGTGGATCCAGATCTTGCGCGGCATCTGACGCTTGGCGACCTCGTACCAGAGGTTCGCGAAGTGCATGGTCTTGACGTTGTAGTCCGTCATGCCGTGGACCATGAACACGGAGGTGTCGCCGGTCTTGATCTTGTTCGCGGCGGGGAGGTAGTCGCGTTCCTGCCAGAACGGGGTGAAGTCGCTGTCACTGGCCTGCTCGGCGTCGCCGAGCGCGTCGATGCGCGCCTCGCACGCCTCCGCCGACGCCGAACCGGGGGCGCTCCGGCCGACCGAGACGTAGTTGGCCAGGTATTCGGTGTACCGGGTGCCCCAGCTGGCCCAGGCGATGCCCTGGTCGTTGGCGTAGCTGTACCAGTTGGAGATCGCCGCGATCGGCACGACGGTGCGCAGGCCCGGGACCCCTTCGGTGGCGACGGCGTTGGGCAGGGTGCCGACGTAGGAGACGCCCTGCATGCCGACGTTCCCGGTGCTCCAGTCGGCGACGGCCGCGCTGCCGTCGGCGTGGAAGCCGCGCGCCCGGCCGTTGAGCCAGTCGACCGCGGCCTTGATGCTGATGGTGTCCTCGGGGCCGCCGGTCGTCGGGCAGCCGAAGGACCGGCCCGTGCCCTGCATCTCGACCTGGGCGACGGCGTACCCGCGCGGCACGAAGTACTCGTCCCACCAGCCGGGGAAGCCGCGTGTGCGGTCCGGCGGCGGCTGGGACGAGCGGCCGTAGTAGGGGCTCGCCTCCATGATGGTGGGGATCTTCACGCCCGACTCGGTCTCGCGGGGCCGGATGATGTCCATGGCGATCAGGTCGTTGCTTCCGTCGCCGTCGCTGTCCATCGGAGTTTCGACGTAGACGACTTCCTGAATCGCGTCGGAGTAGGTGTACACCGGTTGCGTCACGCCGTTCTCGACCGAAATGCCGGCCGGTTGCACCTCCGCCGACGACGGTGTGCCCATTCCCAATGCTGTTATCACGGCGGTGACCGATAAGACAGAGACCGTTCTGGAGAACCTCATTCAATGCCTCCGACCCACAAGCGCTCTGATCGTTTCGATGAGCGTAGGTAGGGTGCGGTGAAGTGTCATCGAACGAATGTTGAAAAATCCGGACTCGCCGTTCGACAAACTGCAAAGGTCGTCCGGCGGGAAAACGGACGACCTGCTGCCGACGCGCGGGCTGCTACCGCTTGCGGCCCACGGCGCCGTACTGGAACACCTCGCGGTCCTGGTAGCTGGTGCCGGCCTCGGGCCGCCACCGCGGCAGCGACACCAGACCCGGCTCCACCAGGTCCAGCCCGTCGAAGAAGGCCCCCAACTGCTCGGAGGTGCGCAAGGTGAGCGGGGTGGCGCCGCTGGCGTTCCACTGGGCGGCGGCGTCCTCCATCGAAGGACTCCGCACGCTGTGCGCGATCGCCAGGTAGCTGCCGGACGGCAACGCGTCCAGGAGTGTACGCACGCAGGAGTGCGCCTGCTCGGCGCCGGGGACGAACTCCAGCACCCCCATCAGCATCAACGCGGTCGGACGGGACAGGTCCAGCGTCCGCGCGGCCGCCCGCACGATGGCGGCGGGCTCCCGCAGGTCGGCGTCGATGTAGTCGCTGGCCCCCTCGGGTGTGCTCGTCAGCAGCGCCCGCGCGTGGGCCAGCACGATCGGGTCGTTGTCGACGTAGACGATCCGCGCCCCGGGGTTGACCCGCTGCGCCACCTCGTGGGTGTTGTCGGCCGCCGGGATGCCCGTGCCGACGTCCAGGAACTGGTCGATGCCGCATTCGGCGGCCAGGTGACGCACGGCGCGGCCGATGAACTCCCGCTCGGCGCGCGCGTTGACCGGCAGGTCCGGCATGACCTTCACGATCTCTTCGCCGACCTCGCGGTCGGGCGCGTAGTTGTCCTTGCCTCCCAGCCAGTAGTTCCACACCCGAGCCGGGTGCGGGACGGAGGTGTCGATCCGTGCGACCAGCGCCGCTGCGTCTGTCTCCTGGGGTTCTTCGCCCATCGGAGCCTCCTCGTCGGTCCCTCTGCCAGGGCACCAACATAGATCATCAAGGCCCGCAGGCGGGGGCGAAATGGACCACGCAGGCGCACGATCGAGCTCACGCCCCCGGACATGCCGCGTGCGTCGAACCACCTGGCCGCCCAATGGCCGCCGGCGCCGATCGCGTCATCGGGGCACCGAGTAGGAGGTGCCGCAGAAGTACCGGTTGAGCGCGTCGACGCCGGCCATCAGGAGCGGGGCGACCGCCGGGTCACGGCGCTGCACGTTCATCGACAGCGTCATCCGGCGCGTGCCCGACCGGTCGGCGAACGCCATCGTCTGGTACCCGGGGATGGAGCCGGTGCCTCCCCACGTCACACCGCAGGTCAGCCCGGCGGCTTCCAGCCCGAGCCCGTAGTACGGAAAGACGGGCGCCTGCGGCGTCCCCACCCCCTCCCGCATCTGGCGCAGCGAACCCTCGCCGACCAGCTGTCCGCCGAACAGCGCGTGGTAGAAGCGGTTGATGTCCCGCGCGTCGGACACCAGCCCGTACGCGGCCCACGCGAACGACGGGTTCAGCTCGGTGATCGGCCGCAGCGCCCCGGGCGCGCCGGGATCGACACCGGCGGGCAGGTAGTAGCCGGTGGCGTGCGGCCCCCGGATGGCAGGCTCGGTCAGCGGGAGGTACGAGTGGCTCATCCCCGCGGGCCGCAGGACCCGCCGGGACATCTCGGTTTCCAGGCGGTCACCGGTGACCCGTTCCACCAGGAGGCCGAGGACGATGTAACCGGCGTTGGAGTAGGCGAACCTCTGCCCCGGCTCGCTCACCGGGCCCAGTTCCTCGGCGTACCCGATGAGCTGCTCCGGCCGGTACGTGCGCCCGCCGTACACCATGGCGTCCTTGAACTCGGGGTGGGCGACGTAGTCCGCCAGTCCGCTGGTGTGGTTCAGCAACTGCCGTACGGTGATGCGGTCGGCTCCCGCGACGATGCCGGGCAGCCACGCGCCCACCGGCCGGTCCAGGCTCAGCCGGTCCTCTTCGGCGAGTTGCAGCACGATCGTGGCGATCACGGACTTGGTGAGGCTCGCCACCCGGAACCGCGCGTTGCGCGGCACGGCCTCGCCCGTCCGGAGGTCGGCGACGCCGCTGGTGGCGATCCAGTGACCGTGCGGGTCGTCGACGCGCGCCAGCACGCCGGGAGCACCGGCCGCCACCATCGCGTCCAGCGCCTCCTGGACCAGAGCGCGCTGGTCGGTCACCGCCGCCGACACCGCGCCGGCCTGGGACGGCGCCGCCACCCCCAGCACGCCCGCCATCAGGCACGCGAGCAGTCCCGCTCTCCACCGAACACGCATGGGCACAGTCCTCTCCTTGAGAGATCAAGAACGCTTCACATCCTCATCTCTCGTCGGAGCGCTTCCATCGGCACTGCTGAGGAACCTGATCCGCCCCTGCCGTCGTAGTCCGCGCACAGAAGTGCGACCGGGGTATGACGTGGCTTCCGCGCCACCGACTCCGGACAACCGCGCGGTCCGACCACCTCGTGATCGGCTCGGCCGTGGAGGTCGGGCTCTGCCCGGCGGCTCGCGTCATCGGGCGGCGACGATCGTCGCGGCGAGCGCCGTGCGATGGTCCTTCGTCCAGGGCGGCCCGAGCACCGCGCGTGGGCCGTACAGGATCTCGTGAGCCCGATCGGCCAGGATTCCGGCCGCCTGGTCCTCCACGTCCTTGGCGTCATAAACGTGGATGCTCCACCCGCGTGCGTGTGCGAGCTCGGCCAGCACCTGGCGGTACATGACGGAGTCCGCGTGGCTTTCGTAGGGCGCGCGTCGCTGGACGGCGATGTCCTCCGGGAAGTCGAGGGGCCAGGCGCGGAGCGAGATCGAGACGATCGGTTCGCGCAGCGCGGAGGCGAGTCCGTCCAGCGAGGCCGACGTCGCCCGGGTCGCCGACGCCCGCACCCGGGCCACCAGCTCAGCGGCCCCGGCGTCGTCGAGAGGCTTGCCTTCGTGGTGGATGGGCGCCATCGGCATGCCAGGCTCGATCAGCGCGAGGCGCCGGCGGTCCACAACGCGGTGGTCGGCCGATGCCGTGACAGCCACGGCCCAACCGAAATGATGGGCGACCCCCACACGCATGCCCGGAGTATGTCACCATCCGAACCGCCTGGCCCGTGACCGCACGAGCTCAGCCCCCGACACGGCGTAGCACACGATCGCCTCTCCCCAGCCTGAACATGCGACCCGCCAACCCCATCGGGACCGGCGCGCGTGACGATCGCGTCTCGATCACCGGAAGGCGTGGTGCCACTGGTGGTTGGAGTGCCCCGGCCTCGTGATGCGGCGTCTTCGGCTTGGGCTCGGGACCTTCGGCCGGGGAGCGCGTCAAGGCAAGTCGTACTGCCTGCTCAGTGCCAGGGCTTGCGTTTCGTCCACTTCGTGCGGCAGGCGAGCCATCTTCTCGCGCAGGTCTTCGAGGATGTTCTCGCCGGCGCGGACGACGCGGGAGCGGTGAAGTTCGAGCTGGACGTCGAACAACTTGGCTGTCGGGCCGGCCCAGATCTTGCCGGAGTGGAATTCCTTGTAGGACTGTTCGATGGCCTGGGTCGCGTCTTGGATGAGCGGGGTGATCTGCTGCTCGGCCTCGCGTAACGCTTCGTAGAGCGGGTTGGGCACCATGGCGGGCATCGGGTCAGCCGTTCTCGTCGGTGTTCGAGGCGGTGATGAGTTCGGGGGCGATGAGCTTCATCAGCGCCACCACGTCGGCGGCGTTGTCACGGCCCTCCACGCCTTTCACCAGTTCTATCGACAGCCGGGCCTTGCCTTTCACCAACATCGCGCCCGCCCGGGTCTTCTCGTTGGGGTCGGTCGTATAGAAGCCATGACCGCCCGGGACGATCTCGGGCAACTGCTTGGAGACGCCGTCGCTGAGCTGGTTGTCGACCTGGCCGCGAGAGCCGTTGGTGTCCAGCGCGATGCGAAGCACTGTCCACCGTTCGCCGGTCGGCTCGTAGGCGATGCAGGCACCGACGACTGGGCTGTCCTCAAGGCCGAGCGATCCGGTGGTGATGGGGTCGGTGACTCCCGTCATCCGCTCTACGGCGATCTCGGGTACGTGCCCACAGACGAAGGGCGGACCGTACGCGGTGGGCAGCGGGGTTCTATCGACCTCACCGGCGCCTCCCGTACAGGCCGAAGCGATGACCAGAGTGCATGCAAGCGCTGTTCCGCGCCCAGCCGTGATCAGGGGTAAGGGGCGAAGCCGAAGCCGAAGCCGTCGTCGAAGCTGATCTGGATGTTCTGTGTTTTCCATGGGTTGCCCTCGGCACGGTGGTAGAGCCAATTCCGGTAGGCGTCGTAGCGGTCGCCGTTGCCCGCGATCATCTCCTTGGGCGTCATCAGCGTCTTGCCGTCGTCCCGCAGGAAGTTGTTCGGCGAGCTGCGTGGGTCGCCGCCGGGTTGGAGGCCGGTGAGTGAGGCCCACGGATGAGATGGTGCGGGAGGCTCGGCCGAGCCGAAAAAGCCATAATTGAACAGGGCCTGAGCGCCAACTTGATGGAGGTAGAACCGCATCTGTTCGGAGGCGTTGTTGGCGGCGAAGATGGCGTCCTTCTCCGCGTCGCCCTTGACGCTCTCTTCGATCACGCCCGTCCACGAGCTCGCGACGCCCGCTCCGATGGGCCATGCCCCTGTTTGCGGGAAGGACAGCCCGGTGGTGACTGCGGCCATGAGGATCTTCATGGTCAGCTTCTGGCTTTCGTCGAGCTCGCGCCCTTTTTCGATGTCGGCGAGCCCCGCCGCGTTGGTGATGAGACCGAAACCGGCTCCGACCTCGTACGAGGTGCTTCGCATGCTGTCGATGCCGCTTTTGGTGGTCATCTCGCCGGCGTTGTGGTCGAGGAGTTGCTTTCCCCACGCTGTTTGGGCGGTGGTCACTACCCCGAAGGCCTTCCCGTCCTCCTTGAACGCCTCCTGCATCACGGCGCGGAGCTCTGTCTTGTTGAATCGCGCGCCCCAGTCCTCCTGTCCTGGAAGGTTCGGGTAGTCCTGGAGGAACACGCCGGGTTGTTCCAAGCCGGGCGTGGATGCCACGCGGTTGACGTCGGAGATGTACGCCGCCAGGATTCGGCCGACGGCGTCGGGTGCCACCAGGGACTTCGGGCTCTTGTCCGTCGTGAGCCGTTCATGTTGGAGATGAACGAATTCCGAGGCGAGCTTGGCCGAGAGGTAGCCACGAGAGAGATCCATCGGGGTACCGGCGTGATCGCGGTACGTCATCGTGGCGGCCTCCAGTGCCGCGCCCAGCGCCACACCGCCGTCTTTCAGCGGCTTCTCCGTCACGTAGTACTTCAGCGCCGTCGCGTCGTAGGCGAAGAATTCCTGGGCCGCTTTCGGGTGGCGGCTGAGCGCCTCGAACACGTCTAGCATCGCCGGCTGGTAGAAGGACTCAGGCAGGGGTCTCCTCACGTGCTGCCCCGCAAACGACGGGTCCTTCTCGGCGCGCGAGGCAGCGTCGACTTTCCTGGCCAAGTCCAGCAGGAAGCCATGGTCGAACGTTCCGTGCTTGAGCGCTCGCGCCAGCGTGAACGCCTGCTCCCGGTCGAGGCCGGCCGTCAACTTCTTTCGCCAGTCGGCCCCCAGGCGATTGCTCGCCGCCCCAAGCCCCTTGCTCAGGGCGGTCTGCAGACGCGGAGAATTCTTGTCCTCCTCAGAAGTCGTCCTGCGGATGAGCGTGAGAAAGGCCCCCGGGCCCAGGGCGTGCATGAGCTTGGTGGCGAACTCCGGTTCCTGCGCCCGTTTCTCCAGTGCGGCGAGAGCCGATTCGCTCATCTCGCCGTCGGCGCTCAGATGGCTGGCGGCGGCGTAGACATCCGGGTCGTTGGAGGCCTTGTTGTAGAGCGCCTCATCGAAAGCGACCATCCCGTTGACCGCCTGGCCAGGGGCGCCCCATTCCGACTTCTCAGCGGTGATGGTCTCCTTGCGCCGGCGTAACTCCGGCCGTTTGGCACTGATCCAGTTCGCCGCTTCCCTGAACGCGGTCAGCTGCGAGGCGTTCAGATCGAACCGGTTTAAGACGCGCCGGATCTGTGGCTCGCTGCTCTCGATCGCGGAGCCCGTACGGCCGAGTGCAGGCTCGAACAGCGCCATCAGACCGGGGTCGATGCCGGAAAAATCCCCGCTCACCTGAGGGTGGGGATCGGGGTGGCTCATGCGGGCCTCCAGCGCGAACGGCAGGACGCACACGGTCAGCGAGGCCAGCGTATCCCGCGCCGGCCCTCCGTTGAGATCTCATGTCAAGACCGATATGACGTCACGACGAATCGTCAGGAGGTACGTGAACCGCGAAGCCAAAGGTTCAACCGCACAGCAGTTGGGCGCTTTCGTCGCAGGCGGCGATCGTGATGCGGACGGGCCCGGTCAACGTTGCGGTGGTGGTGCCGTCGGGACGACGTCTTCGACGTTGAGCAGCGTGGTGACGTTGAGTGACCAGTCGTCCCGTTCGTTGCCGTCCACCCAGGCGATCACCGGCCGTGCCTCGCCGTCCAGCGTCATGGCCAGGCTTTCACTCGGTCCTTGCCGGATCCTGCTCACGGCAGTGGGTTCCAGCACAGGCGGTCAGGACCAGCCGCCGGCGTTCGAGATCCTGGTACGCCACCAGTGCCCGCCCCCGCCCCGGTCCAGCACCAGCGCGGGACGCGTCCGTGTGTGGCCGCGGCCGGTAAGAGGCACTTCGTCCGCCCGTGCGCAGTCCGCCGATCGGCAGTCGAGCAAGGCGAGCGCCGCGTCGCGTAGCCGGCGGTACGCGATCACCGGCCTCGTGTCCTCGCGTACGGCCACGGACACGCCCGAGGGCCGCTCATGCTCCGCGGCGCGGCCGTTCACGGGCGTCGTCACGCGCGCCCGCCGGCAGGCCGGATCGTCGCACGAGAGCACGGAGACGCTGCCGGACAGGGCGTCGATCCGCGCCGCGACCGGCCGTCCGTCGGGGCCGGCCGCCACCGCGAGTCCGTGCCCCGTGCCCGCGGAGCGGCCGGGCAGCAGCAGCGGCCTCGTGGCCTCGGGACGGGCGCAGGCCGGATCGGCGCACGAGGTGATGGAGACCGACTCGCGGCCCTCCGCCGTCGTACGTTCTTGCGCCAGCGCGAGCACCAGGCCGCCGTCCGGGCGTACGGCCAGCGCGACGGAGGTGTCCGACGGCAACCCGTTGATCGCGGGGAACGGCCCCCGCCCCGGCGCGCGATCGCAGCTCTCCAGGTTGGAGATCAGCAGCACCAGCCGGTAGGCGTCCAGGCCACCGTCTGCGGTCGCGTGCCCAGCCGGTCATGACCAGGCGTCCATCGGCCAGCCGGGCGCTCGCCGTGGGCCCCCACTCGCGATTCGGCAGGCCCCACGCCGACGAGATGGCGCGGCAGGGATCGCCGTCGCAGGCGAGCAGCGAGGTGCCGGACATCCTGTCGCCCACGACCACGAGGCCGTTCGGGCCCTGCCACGCCCGTAGATCCCGCAGGTCCGCCCGGCTGAACAGGGGCCGGCCGGTGTCGGACGTCAGGCCGGGGGCCACGTCCGACTCCTCGGTCCTCGGCCAGCCGAGCGGGTCGGCCTGGACACCGCCCCAGTGACGAAGACCGGGCAGCAACAGCGCCACCACCACCGGCGTCGTCCGCGACCGGTGCGCCGGGACGTCCGGGAGCGTGCGCGCGACCTCCTCGAACGCCGGCTCCCCGTGGTGGTAGGCCAGCAGGAAGAGGAACGTCCGCGCCGAGACGACCGCCTGGAGGGCCGGGACGCCTACCGCCAGCACGGCGCCGCCGATGCCGATGACCACGGACGCGAGGCTCGTCGGCACCAGGTCGACGAGCCCGTACAGCGACAACGCGGCAGCCGCGGGGACCACGGCCGCGCCGACGGTCAGCGTGAACGCGCCGCGCCACCGGTTCTCGGAGAGCAGCAGGCGGGCGCGGTGGAGCGCGTTCCACGCCGTACGTCGCTCCAGGACGACGGCGGGCACGACCAGCAGCGCCGGCAGCACGACCAGCACCGGGACAGCCGTGACCACGATCGCCGGCCACAGGCGACCGCTCAGCCGGGCCACCCCGAGCCCCGCGGCCGCGATCACCGTTGCGGACAGCACGATGACCAGCGCGGCCGCCGATACCACCGACGCCACCGCCGACCAGCCCAGAAGTGGCGTCGAGAGCTCGCCGAGCAGCACGACCCACCCGTTGACCAGCGCCGCCCCCGAGTCGCCGGCCAACAGGGCGCCCGTCACCGACATGACCACGCCCAGCGGCCCGAACACCATCACCGCGTGCGTCGTCAACCGCGCCGGACGCCGGCCTGACTCCCGTACGGCATCCCGCAGAAGGCGGGGGCGTCGTAGCCGCGCCTGTACGTCCGCCGTCTCCATCCGCCCAAGTCTGCGGCAATGGTCATGCGGTCCCCGCCAGAGGGTCGGCCAGGACGGACGAGCCTCAGGAGATGGTCTGCTGCACGAAGTAGACGATCAGTGAGGCCAGGATGCCGGCGACGTACTGCAGGATCGCCGACGTTCTGATCGGCAGCGTTCGCAGCGCGGCGAAATAGGTGTACGCCGTGACGTCGGCCTCGGAATCGCCGTGACGGGTGAGCGCGTCGGACGGGGTGTCACTCGGCGCCATCAGCGGTGAGATGACCTCGTCGAGGTGGCGGCGGACCATGCGAGAGAGAGTCACGTACGGCTGGACGCCCACGTACAGCGCGATGCCGGCGGCCACCACCGGGAAACCGAGGAGGAAGGCATGGAGGTACGGCCCAGGATTCTGGTAGCCCAGCACGATCGCGGCCGCCTCGATGGTGACGACGCCCAGCGCCATGGCAACGGAGACCAGCGCGTAGCAGTGGCACAACCGCACGATCGCGAACGTACGGGCGGGGTCGATCCACGCCAGCCGCAGGCCGGTGTACTTGCGCAGGCGCAACGGCAGGTCGGCCACCGTGATGAGCCAGTAGAGCGTGATGCCGCCCAGGAAGCCGAGCCAGCAGGTGTGCACGTACACGGCCGCGTTCGGCTCGATGACGTCGCCAGGTTGGACGGCGGTGAGCACCAGGATCGGCGCCGAGACGACGACCCCCGCGAACGCGCACAGCAGTTGCCGGCGCAGCCTCAGCCGCCGGTCGAGCCAGCGGATCAGGTCCTCTCTCTCCGGCGAGTCGGCGACCAGATCGGCGAGCGGGGCCACGAGCTTCTCGGCGTGCTTCCAGGCGCCCCAGGCGAGGGCGAGCGCGGTCACGCAGACGAGCGTGGCCGCCACGGTGTACAGGGTGGTCCGCGTGTTGTGGAACGCCTGGTCGGGCGCGACGAACACGAGCACCAGGTCCACGAGGTACGGCCAGGAGGCCATCGCCAGCACGGACACGCTCGCGGTGAACCAGTTGGTCCGCGTACGCGACAGGAGCACGGCCACCCGCCGCGCGAGCCACACGATCAAGGCCTGCCGATATCCCCGTGCCAGTGTCTCGGCGAGGCGGTCGGCGAAGGCAGGGGCGTTCCCGTCGGTCCGATCAGGTCGTACGGGCGCTTCCATCGTGTCGCCGGACATATTGCCACCTCGAGTAGGAGAGAGCCGCGGAGGGGACGCTCGCGTCGCCCTCCAGTATCGCGCGCCGATGATCTCCGGAAGGGCCGGCTCTCGAATTGCGCAAGGGTGACCGCTCAGCGGGGCGGGACCGCCGGCACGACACGCGTACGTACGAGTGCCATCAGCGTGCGGATCGCAATCGTGTACAGCAGCAGTGAGAGCGCGACGAGAGCGATGACGGTGGGAACGCGGAACGCGGGCGCAAGCCAGAGCGGGAACGTCCAGAAGGTGCGGCTTGGCGTCCGGGTCACCAGGCTGATGAGAGACAACGTCGCGGACAACAGCGGCGACCAGGCGATCCCCAGGCAGAGACCGATCACGAGCCTGCGGCGTCCTTGGCCCGGCACCGGGGCCGCGCGTTGCCGGGCCACGGCGGACTGGCCGGTTCGCAACCGGAGCAGTAGTTCCGGGCCCGCTGTCTGCAGCCGGCGGTAGGCGATCCGGCCGAACAGCCACGCGTAGCCGGCTCCGGTCACGGCGGCGAGTGCCACCCCGGCCCACTGCACCGCGATCACGTCGAGGACGAGGCCGGCGACGACGACGGCGGCCGACGGCAGTGCGCATACGGCGATGAGGCCGATCATCGCCCAGACCAGCCCGACGATGTTCGGGCCGTCGACAGCGGCGTTGCCGCTACGGCGATGCGCGTCCGGCATCCGGATCGGCGCCATCACCGACAGCAGCACCATCAGGCCGGCGCCGGCTCCGAGCGCGACGGCCTGCAGGGCCAGCGCTCCAGGCCAGGCCCAGGTGAGCCCGGACAGGCCGGTCCCCGCGATGGTGAACGCGACGGTCAGCGGAGCCACCTTCAGCAGCCAGGCGAACTGGCGGCCTCGCACGTCCACCCGCTCGGCGCCGGGGCGCATCAGGGTCAGCCACAGGGCGGTGCCGTCGGTGCTGAAGAGCGTCGCGGCGCCGGCCGCCGCCATCCAGGTCACCACGGCGCCGGTCCACGGCAGGTACCAGGTGAGATCGACGACCAGCGGCATCAGGCACATGAACAGGCCGAACGCGATCGCGAAGTACCAGTGGTAGGAGCGCAGCGTGTCCCGTGACCAGTTGCGCAACTCCTTGGCCATGACCGCGCCGAGCGGGGTCGTGGGCAGGTGCCGTACCAGGAGCCCGTCGCCGGACGGGTGCCGCGTCCGGCGCGCGAGAACGCCGCTCACGCGCCGATCGAGCAGCCGCGCCCAGGCGGCCAGCAGCGCGACGACCAGGACCACGAGGCCGATCAGGGCGGTGAGGCACAGCGCCCAGTCGGAGTCGGCGGCGGCCTGCACCGCGACGATTCCCCAGCTCGACGGCAGGAACAGCAGCCAGTCGGTCACGTGCAGGTCATAGCGGGTGAGTGCGATCGCGACGATGCCGATGTTGGACGCCGCGGCGACGGCCGCCGCCCACGGCAGCGCCACGAGCGCGGCGCCGAGCCTGGTGCGCAGCACCTCGCCGAGCAGGCCCACGACCACCCGCGAGGCGAGGGTCACCAGCACGACCTGCGCGGCGGCGGCGGGCACCGCGACCAGCCCGGCGGGCACGCCGTGACGGGCGCCGAAGACGACGAGCGAGGCGAACGCCACAGCGGTGATCACCGCTCCAGGGCCCGCGAACGCGGCGGCCAGCAGCCCGGTGGCGAGTTCGCGCGCTGTCATCGGCAGCCGGGTGAAGTACTCGGGGCGCAGGCCGCCATCGCCGCCTCCGGTGAACAGCGGCCCGAGCAGCCAGCCGATCGTCCACCCGGCGAACGCCACGGCGAGGATGCCCGCGGAAACTCCGAAGATCAAGGTGGCCAGCGCGAGCAGGAGCCTCATCGTCACGCCGACGATCAGCAGCACGTTCGTGGTGCGCCACAGCAGCACCAGCCGCATGCGGGTCAGGACGACAACCACGACAGCCCTTCCGTCACCGTGTTCTCTGCGCCGGCCAGGCGGACGAAGGCCTCCTCAAGGCTTCCCGCACCGCGTACCTCCCGCAGCGGGCCCGCGGCGGCGACCCTTCCGTCGACGATGACCGCCACGTGCTCGCACAACCGCTCGACCAGTGCCATCTCGTGACTCGACACCACCACCGAGCCGCCGGTGTCGACGAAACGCCGCAGGATCGTCCTGATCGTCGCGGCGGATATCGGGTCGACGGCCTCGAAGGGCTCGTCGAGTACGAGCAGACGGGGTCCGTGCAGGAGCGCCGTCGCCAGCCCGATCTTCTTGCGCATGCCCGCCGAGTAGCCTGCCACCGGTGTACGTTCGGCCTCCAGCAGGCCCAGCAGCGCGAGCAGTTCTTGTGCCCGCTCGGCCACGACCTGCTCGGTCAGTCCGTACAGCAGGCCGAGATAGGTCAGCACCTCACGCCCGGTCAGGCGCTCAGGCAGCGCCAGATCGTCGGGAAGCACTCCCAGCATCGCCTTGGCACGCGCGGGATCGCGCCAGAGGTCGACGCCGAAGACGCGCACGGTGCCCGCGTCCGGCCGCAGCAGACCTGTCGCCATGGACAGCGACGTCGTCTTGCCCGCGCCGTTCGGCCCCACCAGCCCGAAGAACGTGCCGCTCGGCACCTGCAACCCGAGTCCATGGACCACGGTGCGATCGGCGAAGGACATCCGTAGCTCGTCTAATTCCAGCGCCAGCTCCATGAGACCCATGCTGACACCTTTGCTAGTGTTTTGACCATGCCGTCAAAGAGTCGACCATCCGGTCAGAAAGGGCGCACGTTCACTGAGACGGCCCGCCGCGCACAGATCGTGCGGTACGCGATCGAGACGATCGCCGACGTCGGGTACGCCAAGGCATCGTTCGAAGAGATCGCCCGCCGGGCGGGGATCAGCCGCAGCCTGATCTCCTACCACTTCGCCGGGCGGGACGAGCTCGTGGCCGAGGTGCTGACCTCGGTCTACACCCGCGCTGCCGACTACATGACAGCCAAGATCGCCGAGGCGAAGACGCCCCCTGACATGCTGGAATCCTTCATCCGGGGCAACCTCGCCTTCATCGGCGAGCACCGGCAGGACATGGCCGCCGTCCTGAGCATCGTCGTGCATGCCAGGACCCGGAGCCTTACCGCCAAGCCCGAAGCGAGCGCTGCGCAGCCACGCCTCGATGGCCTGACACGCATCCTCGAATGGGGCCAGCAGAGCGGTTGCTTCCGCCCGTTCTCCTCCTCGGCCATGGCGCTGGCGATCCTGCAGGCCATCGACGGCGCCCATCAGTTGAAGGGCTCCTCCGAGGGCATCAATCTCGACTCGTATGCCGACGAGCTGGTGACGATCTTCAACAAGGCGACCCGGTGATCGTGACGACCGCCCGACCCCGCCCCATCACCCGACGCCCGGCGCTGACTCAGCCGCCTTGGCCGGGCGGCGCGCCTACACCTCACCTGTGAGGCCGGCCCTCCGAGCCCGCTCGCACACCCCGACCAAGCGGCTCGCCTCGGCACACCCGGGCGGTTGCTGCGGCAGCCCTGGCGCGTTGCGTCGAACGGCCGCACCTACGTGTCCCAGGGCGGACGCCGACCACTTCGTTTTGCCTGCTCTTGGCGCACGTCCTGGCACCGTTGAGTGTGGCCGCATCCAGCGAAGACAAATGGGTGAGTGCGTTGCAGGACCGCGCCGCCCGGCTCGCCTTTCCGATCTGGGCGCCGCAAGCCGGCGACTGGACCCACCTCTATACCGGGTTCGTCGACGACGGCACCCCGTACACGGAGGTGTCCGTCTACCGGGCGGGTGACGGCGGCGGGCATGTCCGCATCCACTACCGGCGGTATACCGGCGACGAGCTGGCGGCGTTCTGGGCGAGGCTGCTCCACGAGATCACCGAATGAGGGCCGAGCCGGTCACACACCGCCGCCCGGTCGACCGCACTCGCGCCCGGTTCCACGTGTCCGAAGTTTCCGGAAGCCGCCCTGGTACTGCATCCCCAGACCCCTCAGCCCTCGCCCTGCTGCCCGGCCCCGGCGAGCGGCCGGCGGTCGTGCACGCCGAGGCGATGGCGCTCGCGGCGGTCACGGCGACCTGGGCGCGGGCGCGCGGCGCGATCCCGCGGGTGACGGCGTACGCGACGAGCGGAGGCCGCAGCCGGTTCGTCCGCGAACGTGCACGACTGCGTGACCAGCTCCGCTGCCAACGGGCGAGACAGGTCAGGCCTGGCCTCGGGTGGAGCGCCATGGCAGGGGCAGGGCGCGGCGGGGGCCGGTCATCCGCTGCAGGCCCTGGTTGATGTCGGCGACGGACTCCGCGGTGAGGCGTGAGCCCAGCTGGTTGACCGCGCGCTGGGCGAGCCAGTAGATCAGCGCCCGAGCCGTTCCAGGGCCGCTCTCCGCAATGATCGCGAGGAGGTCCGTGAGCCGGGCGGGGTGGTCGAGCCGGTTGAGCGCCGCTTTCACGTCACATTCGGTGAGCGGGGTGGGGAACTGCTGTCGGATCGCGCCCTGGAGCTTGCGGATCCTGTCGGTCTGGGAGGACGCCGTCACCCGGGTCCAGCCGCCGAAGAGCCTGCGCGGGCTCCGCAGCGCGCGGGTGAGCGCGGGGGCGGTCATCCTGGTGAGCCCGTCCTCGATCTCCCGCTTGATCGGGCCTTCCAGACCCTCCTGTCTCAACGCGTGCGCGGTCAGCCCCGCCAGCAGCGCCGTACCCGTTCCCTGGCCGCTCTCCGCCATGATCGCGAGCATGAACGGCTGGGGAGGGGCCTCGTCCAGGGCCTCGAAGATCTGTGCGACGTCCGCGGGGAGGAGCAGGCGGTCGCGGCCGAGCCGCAGGATGCTGCGGTGATGCTCCAGGCCGGCGTCGCCGAGGCAGGCGGAGATCGGCTTGACCAGGTAGCGGTGGCGGCGGAGCTGCTGGCCGACCTCCTTCCCGTCGCGGCCGGTGAGCTCGCGCAGGACGCTGTTCAGCACGGTGGTGTCGCGGGAGCGCCCGATCAGGTGGAGCAGCTCGTCGACGGTCATGGTCGAGACGACCTGCTGTCGCATCCTGGCGTCGCCTATGTAGAAGGCGATCAGCAGCTTGACCAGCGGCTCGCAGTGGGCGGATGCCGCCTTGAGCGCCTTGGCGAGGGGGCGGGGGACCTCGATGAGGCCGGCGAGGTCGTGGCTGAGGTTCTCGACGTCGTGGCGGTGGAGAGCGGGGCCGTACAGGAGGCGCAGGAGGATCTCGAAGAAGGTCTCCGTGGTGGGGGAGCCGGCCAGCCGGTCGGGCAGCCGGGTCAGGTTCCGTCTGACGATGTCGCGATAGGCCCGGCGGTCGTCGTCGGTGACGCGGTCGAGGGCCTGCGACAGGTGGACGTTGAGCTCGTGGAGCCGCGCCTCGTCGGCGCCGGCGAGGCTGTCGAGGGACTCGGGGAGCAGCCGCTTCACGGAGGAGGCCAAGCTGATCGCGGTGTGCTCGCGTACTCGCACGAGGGCCTCGGCGCGATCGGTCTCGCTGTCGAGGTCCAGCGGACGGTCGAGGGCGGCCAGGCGGCGGATCAGGCGGGCCAGGCCGTCGTGCTCGTACTGCGCGAGTTCCTGCTCGTAGCGGCGGGCCTCCGGGGGGAGATCGTACGGAACGTCCTTCTCCCAGGGCAGCTCCCAGGCGCCGTGGGCGGGCGCGACATCGGCGAAGGAGAGCCGGATGCGGTGCCTGGAGGCGCTGTTGGTCCAGGTGGAGACGGCGAGTCCGCTGCGCATGCCGTACGGGAGGAGCGCAGCGACGGCGTCGAGGAAGTCGAGCCGCTGCTCCATCGGGAGCTCCGAGCGGACCACACAGACGGGCCTGCCGGTGAGCAGGAGCGCTGCCGCCCGGCGCGCCGTCGCGTTCGCGACGCCGGACAGCCTGGGTGGGTCGTAGTCGCGCAGGCTGAGCCGGAACGGGCTCTCGCCGGAGAAGTCCTTCCTCAGCAGCGCCTCGTACAGGGCGCGGTAGGAGATCGGGGTCTTCGAGGCCTGTTCCCAGCGCAGGCAGACGTGCCAGGTCATCGTGTACGGACGGTGAAAACCGTCCTGGGACTCCGGCTTCGTCTGCAGGGACAGACCGAGCCAGGACTCGCCGCGTCGGCCGAAGTGGCTGGCCGCCACGCGCGGCAGCGCCTTGGGCTCCACGGTGCCTGAGGAAAACGACTTGAGCCAGTCGGAGAACTCCGCCTTGCTCAAGGCTCCCGTGCTGGAGCTGATCACGTCGTAGTCGTCCAAGCTCTGCGGCGTCTTGCCCAGGACGGCCCAGTGAGCGGTCGGCCGCGCCACCATCACCCGCTCCTCATCGAGCGCGGCCTCAGCATGCCGCCGAGCCAGATCACCGGCTCCATGACGTTGATGGGGCGGACGGGGCCGCGGATCATGAGGCCTCCGTCGGGGTCGTCGATGACGTTGAGGAAGTCGTCCGGGTCGAACCGGCCGTAACGCTCGTCGATGTACATCCCCACCGACGAGGTCACGAAGAACTTCACGCGGTCCTTGTGGAAGTACGTCTCGATCAGGTCGAGGATCATCTCCGCGTTGTGGTTGCGCCCGTGCCGGCAGAGCCGGTGGAAGAACTCCCTGGCGCGGTCCTCGGCCACACGCGGGATGCGCAGCTCGTCACTGAGGTCGGGCTCGGTGAACCCCCACCGGTCCGCGAGCGTCAGCACCCGCGGGTCGTCATATTTCGTGATGCAGACGGCGATGTGGTGCGGGAGCTTGCCGTCGGCGTACGCGTTGCCCGCCAGCATCTGCGCGGCCACCTCGTTCAGCGCCGAGTCAAGGTGCTTGAAGGCGTCGCCGACCCGGCTCTCTCGGTCGGGGTCGAACATGTAGATCAGCCCGCGGCTCCTGACCAGGCTGGACACCAGGGCCTCCTTGTCGACGCTTGCCTGCGGGTCGGCGAACAGGCCGCCGCGCGGGTCCAGGAAGTCGAGCCTGATCCTCGGGGCCTTGCCCGGCTGCGTCCGCCATGGCCGCCACCACTGCCGCTGATCCTCCGCCGGGCCGATCAGCAGCCAGTTGTAGTACGTCAGGGACTCGGTCGAGTCGGGGAACCTGCGATCGTCCAGCAGCCTGTTGCGGAGCTTGATCAGCTCGACCCCTGAGGCCTGGTTCTCGCCGACCAGCTTCCAGTTCGTCTCGGCCTTGTTCAACGCGATGCTCAGCGCCGCGAGGAAGGCGGTCTTGCCGCTACCCGAGGCGCCCCACATCGCGATGTCGGGCGCCGGTTCGGTCTCGGTCACGCGCGGTCCTCATTTCCAGCTGACGAAGGGAAGGGTGAGCGTGCCCCCGGTGGACGTCAGGTCGAGGCGGGCGGCGAGCTCCTCGACGTCCACCGCGTCCACCTGGTACAGCGCCGCCGGGCCGAGCCGCTCCCAGACCGGTGAGGTGCCGTCGCAGATGGCCGCGCACTTCACGCCGTGGCGCTGCTCCAGCTCCTGCAGCAGGATCTGCCAGTCGTGCCGGAGCGGGCAGGGCGGCACGCGGTCCCTGCCGACCCTGCGGGGGTGCGGCGGGCGCGCGCCGACCGTGAGCAGGGCGGTACGGGCGCCGTCGTGCCTGAGCCGGCCGCGCAGCTCGGCCAGGACGTCCTCCACCTGGGCGGCGTTCGGGTACGTCGGCGGAGCGGGGCGCAGCGAATCCAGCGCCAGCCTCGCCTGGGCCGCCGAGCCGGCCCAGAGTGCCACCCTGGGCGGGAGGTGGATCGGGTGGCGTTCGCCGAAGACGTGGGTGCCATAGCTCATGATCGAGATCTGCGTGGGGGTCTCGGCCAGCAGGTCGATGAGGTACGCGGGCCAGTGGCAGCGGGCCTCCAGCTCGTCCTGGGCGCCGGTGGTCTCGATGGCGCAGATCAGGTGGGCGGGGCGGGGAGAAGCGGGACGGAGCCGTACGGGGAGGTCGGCGACCACCTCCGTCCAGGAGCCGGTGTGCGGGCGCAGGCCCACGACGCCGGGGAAGCGGACCTGGCCGGGGCGCTCCAGCACCGCCCTGAGCGTGTGCCGGCCCGCGGGCAGCGGCGCGTGGTCGACCGAGACCAGGCCCGAGGGTTCGAGCGGGCCCGCCCACGCCGAGACCGCCAGCAGCATGCCGCCGGGGTCGGTGCAGGTCACGGTGACGTGGGCGTCCTGGCCCGGCAGCGCGCCCGCGCCGAAGAGCGGCTGCCCCGCCAGTTCCAGCCGCCCGTCCCCGGCCCGTTCCCTGGCCACGACCAGGTCGTAGGAGTGCCGCAGCGGCACCCGGGCGGCCAGGTCGCGCAGCAGGTCATCCACCTTGACCCCCGGTGGGCGCGCGACCCGGGCGGCTGGGCACCACGCGGTGAGCGCGCGCAGGCTCGCCTCCTGTTCGGGCCCGACGGCGGTGTGCAGCACGACGACCGGGTCCGGGCCGTCGGGGGAGACCAGCTCGCGGGCGATCCGGCCCACCGCGTCCGCCACCTCGTCGCCGGTGGCGGTCAGGGTGGACCACTTGGCGGCGGCCCGGCGGATGACGTACGGCGTGCCGATCTCGTCCGCGCGGACCTCGAAGAACCGGATGCCGGCGACGTCGATCTCCACGACGGTCAGCCGCTCCACGAACGACGCGATGAGGTCGTGGATGGACGCGTTCATTGACCGAAAACGTAAAGGTTGGTGGGATTTGTCAATATTACGTCCGTTTCATACATATTTGTTATCTCGTGTCGCGGTGACGGGTCAAGGTGTCAGACGCGGTTGAGACTTATCTTGTTGATGGTGTTCGTTACTTCGTTGTTGCCGACTGTTGATGCTAATAAGTACGCTGCCGAGAGGGTAGCGGCGGGACTTCCGGGAGCGGCAAGTGATCGGTAAATGGTTGATCATCTTGTCCGGCGCCCGACAGGACGTTCTGGAGAAATACGACGGCGAACGCGCCAGGTTCGTGGGCCTGGGCGGGGCCATCCTCACCACCGCCTGCCTCGCCGCGCTCGCCATGACGTTCGCGCTGTCCTCGGCGCTCAAGGTCTTCCTGCCGCTCGCCATAGCCATCGGCCTGGTCTGGGGCGTGGTGATCCTGGGCCTGGACCGCTGGCTCGCCACCTCGCTGCCGGTCAAGGGCCGGCGGCGGTTCTGGCTCGCCCTGCCCCGCGTCCTCCTGGCGCTCCTCCTCGGCGCTGTCATCTCCACACCGCTGGTTCTGCAGATCTTCAAGCCGGAGATCGACGCCACCATTCTCGACATCAAGCAGGAACGGCTCGACGTCTTCACCCGCGCGCAGCAGACCGGCGAGACGGGCAAGCGCGTGGACGCCCTGGAGAAAACGGTGACGGAGCTCGAAGCCGTGATCGCCTCCCGAGGGGAGACAGCGCTCGACCCGGCCTCCGACCGGCGGATCCAGGAGC
The DNA here is from genome assembly GCF_044465245.1 of Nonomuraea terrae. Lineage (NCBI taxonomy): Bacteria > Bacillati > Actinomycetota > Actinomycetes > Streptosporangiales > Streptosporangiaceae > Nonomuraea > Nonomuraea terrae. The sequence continues at coordinate 405,607 of NZ_JBITLL010000007.1, forward strand.
TGGAGAAGTCCCGCAAGGAGGCGGTGAAACAGCGGGACACGTTCTACGACGAATGGCAGTGCCAGCTTTACGTGGGTCCGCCGAAATGCGCGAAAAAGGGTCCAGGACCGCTGTCCCGGGCGGCCGAACACGCCTACCAGCGGGCCGCCACCCGGGTGAACGACATCGACCGGCAGATCCAGCAGCGCCGCGACCAGCTCGCCAGCACCCAGGCCACCGGGCGGGCCAGGCGGCTCGAAACGGCGCAGGACGAGCTGCCGAAGGTGCGGGCCGAGCTGGAGCGGCTGACCGGCCAGCAAACCGACCTTCGCGACCAGTTCGTCCAGGAGAACCACGACTCCGACGGCCTGCTGCTCCGGCTCGAGGCGCTGAGCCGGGTCTCCCAGGAGAATGCCACGCTCAACATGGCGCGCCTCCTGCTCTTCCTGTTCATCCTGGTCATGGAGTGCCTGCCGGTGCTGGTCAAGCTGATGCAGCGGCCGGGGTCGTACGACACGATCGAAGAGAAGCTGGACGCGAAGCGGCTGCGTGACGCGCTCGACGACATCCGCGACGGGCCCGGCCAGACGCGGCGCTTCACCTCCTTCCACGAGGTGCCCGACCACGACGATCCCGGCTCCTACCCCACGGAGAGCTACGGGACGCACAGTTCCGAGGACGACGCGCTGCGCACCCTGCGCGACACCCGATCCGGCGGCGGGCATTACGAGCATGCCGGGCAGCTGAACGATGATTGGTGACCGCGTCGCCGGCCGGTTCGTCATCGAAGCGCCCCTGGGCAGGGGCGGCATGGGGCGGGTCTGGCGTGCCAGGGACCGCACACTCGACCGGACGGTGGCGCTCAAACAGATCCGCCCCGACATGGGGCCAGTGCCCGAACTGGCGGCGCGGGCCAGGCGGGAGGCGCAGGCACTGGCCAGGGTCGACCATTCCGGCATCGTCAGAGTGCACGACATCCTGGACACCCAGGACGGGCCGTGGATCGTGATGGACTACGTCCGCGGCGACGCGCTCGGCACGCTGATCGACCGCTCACCGCTGCCGGAGCTCGAAGCGGCCAGGGTCGGTGCCCGCGTGCTCGACGCGCTCACGGCCGCGCACGCGGTGGGGGTGTACCACCGCGACGTGAAGCCGGACAACATCCTCATCACCACCTCCGGCGAGGTGGTGCTGGTGGACTTCGGGATCGCCGCCATCGAGGGCCAGTCCTCGCTCACCACGCTCGGGCGGCTGGTCGGGACCCCTGACTTCATGGCGCCCGAGCGGCTTCATGGCGACCCGGCCGGAGCGGCGGCCGATCTGTGGTCGCTCGGCGCCACGCTCTACACGGCGCTGGAGGGGCGGCCGCCGTTCCGCAGGAGCAACGACGCGGCCGTCAGGTTCGCGATCCTCCGTGCCGATCCCGACCCCTTGCTCCGCTCCCACAGGCTCGCCGCGACGATCGGCCGCCTGCTGGACAAGAATCCCGGCACCCGCATGACGGCCGCCGAACTGGCCCACGACCTGAACCGTCTCCTCGAACCGCCCCGCCCTCCCCGGAACGGGGACCGTCCTCCTCGATCCGGGCGAAATCCTGCCGGAGGCGGACCGGTCAGGCGTGATCCGCCGGCAGATCGGGCCGGGAGCAATCAGGGCGGAGGCGGGGCGGTCCGGAGGGGTGTGCCGCCCCCAAGGGGTCTCGCCGTGGGGAATGCGCGGCGGTCGGTTGCGCACCAAGGGGAGAAGCTTCTCGCGCTCCCCGCCGCCGACGCCGCGTCGGCGCTCGGAGAACGGTGGCAGGAGTTCACCGCCGACGCGGTGGAGGAGATGTGCAGGCAGGCGGCCAAGAGCGCCAAGATCCTGCAGATGCTGCTTCCCCGCCGCGCGTGCCGGCTGCTGGATCAGGTCCGCGACCCTGCCCTGGTCGCGGGGGTGGTACTGGCGATGGACACCCGCCACCGCGGTCACATCCTCGGCGGCATGCACGACAGGAACTCCGCCGCCGCCATCGACGCGATGGCCGCCACCGATCCCCGCCGGACAGGCCTCGCGGTCGCCGCCATGCCGGAGGACCCGGCCGTACGCGCCCTGAACCGTCTATCACCGGCCACCATCGCGAACGTCCTCACTCACTGCCCCCACTCCACCCGCGACCACCTCCTGTCCCGCCTCCCCGCCACCACCCGCGAAGCCGTCAAACGCAGGCTCACGGGCTGACCGGGAGTTCGGTCTCCGGATGTCGCCACGAGGCTATTCCCAAGTTCCAGGCGGTGGCCCCTGGGGAGGTCCCGGGGAATGCCCGGGCGTCGGACCAGGTCGTCCCTGAGGAGACGGACCGTACGGCGAAGGTGGCCAGGTTCTCTGGTGTCCTGGCGGCGGAGGCGCGGCCCCCTGGATGGCCCCGGCGCTCCCCTGCTCCCATCCCGCAGGCGGTGACGAGGATCCGGGCCCCTGCGAACGACCCCGCTTGGAACGCATCGTGACGAAAGCACCGCTGATCAGTGCCAGGACGATCACGACCGCCGCGATGCCGATGAACGCGCCCGTGTTGCTCGATCTCTCCTCGGCGGCAGGAGCGGCCGAGGGGGGCTCGCTCTTCTGGTCCGGTTCGGCCAGCGCCTGGTCCAACCGCTCGTACACGGGGTTGGGCGCACTCGCCGGAACCTTCGGCTCAACGCGGTACGGAGGCTGATCACCCCGTGGCCGAACCGGTTGTCCTTTCCCTTGGGACCGAGGTCTTTGGCCGTGTCGGTGGCCAACTGCACGATCCGCCGGGCCGACATCTTCGGGTACTCCGCACGCAACAAGGCGAACGCACCTGCGGCCAGCGCGGAGGCGTGGCTGGTACCGGCACCGTTGGGCCATACCCTGCCGTCCTGGCTCAGTGCGGGAATGTTCACACCGGGCGCGCCCAAGGCGACGTAATCCTGTCGCTGGGTCTTCTCCCAGGGCCTGCCCTGGTTGTCCATCGCGCCGATCGCCACGACGCCAGGGCACGACGCCGGATAGGTCACCTCGTTGGTGGTGTCGCCCTCGTTGCCGCTCGCGGCCACGACGATGGCGTCCTTCTTCACGGCATAGGCCACCGCTTCGAAAACCTCGTCCGGGCAGGCCTTGCCACCGAATGCCGGAGAGCCCTGCGAGATGTTGATGACCTTGGCACCGTGGTCGGCCGCGTACCGGATCGCCGGCGCGGTCGTCGAGGTGCCCACATTGGGTGCCACCAGCGGCAGGATCTTGGCCTTCGGCGCCACACCGGTGAAGCCGGTCGTGTTGCCCCGCGAGGCGATCAGACTCGCCATACCGGTGCCGTGTCCGAAGCCCTCTTGGGTGTCGCGGCGACCGTCCCGGCTGCTGCTGCCCTGAAAACTCTTGCCGGGAACCACGGCGGCGCGCATGTCGGGCAGCGTCGCGTTCACGCCGGTGTCGATCACCGCCACGGTCACACCCGCGCCCTTGGTCCGCGGCCAGACCGTTTCCTCGATGTTCCAGGTGTCGAACCACCACTGTTTCTCGCTCAAGGGGGACGCCTCGGCGACGGTCACGGGACCGATGGTCAGAGCCACCGTCAACCCGGCGGACGCCAGTCGTACCAGCCTTCGCAAAACCCTCTCCTCTGCCGGAACTGCCCTTCGCGAAACGGCTTAGGATCGTACGCCACCGAGGATGGCCGTTCCTGACCAATGGCATTGTCCACGCAGAAAGTGCGCTTCATTCAGGGGCCGAGCCGGGACGGAGTGGCGGGCCGGGTTGGACGAGTACAAGGCCCACCGATTCGGGGACAAATGGTTAGCTTGGGGATTTCGGCTATCAATTGGACTTAAACAGCACGCGAGATCGCAGCCGCCGATACTTGATCGGTGCACCGTTGATGCGAAGGGCCTACTGACCCGCACGCGACCTCGATCGCATCGGAGGAAGCAAAGGTGATCTGTGGCCGGCCCGCCGTCAGGGCTGGAGGGCAACTCCGTCGCCGGCCAACAACTGGCCCACAACTAGCGAGCTACAACGAGAACGGGCGGGACTCCGTGAGACTGGAGGCCCGCCCGTTCGTACGATGTTCGCCCTGGTCAGCTGGCTAAGCCGCTGATCGAGATCGAGTGCCCCCTGTAGGATTCGAACCTACGCACCCGGCTCCGGAGGCCGGTGCTCTATCCCCTGAGCTAAGGGGGCTCGATGCGTGACAAGGCTATCAGCATCTGAGCACCACTCGGCACCAGATAAAGGTCGGCGAACAGTTCGTGTGAAACCGCACGTGATCGGGCCGGCGCGGGTACCTTTGCGGCCGTGGGCGAGGTTCTTGGGAAAGTGCTGGTCGTGGACGACGACGAGGTGATCCGGCAGCTCATCGCGGTCAACCTGAACCTTGAGGGGTTCGAGGTCGTGACCGCCACCGATGGGCAGGACTGCCTTGATCGCGTGCTCGACGTCATGCCTGATGTCATCACGCTTGACGTGATGATGCCGTGCCTGGACGGGTGGACGACGGCGGAGCGGTTGCGTACCGAGGAGGCCACGCGGCACATCAAGGTCGTGCTCGTCACGGCCAGGGCGCAGGACGACGACAAGAAGCGGGGCCGGGGCATCGGGGTGGACGCCTACCTGACCAAGCCGTTCGACCCGGCGGAGTTGATTCAGGTCGTGCGGGATCTGGCTGCGGGTGCGGGCGCGCGCGGCTGAGCGAGGCTTTGGCAGGGGTGCCGGCTGATCGAGGGTTCCGCTGGAAGGCGCTGACCGGTCCTGGGCTCTGCTCAATGGCGTCCGGTATGAGGCTTCGGGCGAGCTGCTGGGGTGGGGCTTGGCCTTGGTAAGGGCTGATGGGCGCGGGTGGCCGGGGTTCGGACGCGCGCGGTGGTGGGGTTCTTCGTAGGGTGGCGGTGTCAGTTCCCCCGCGAAAGGCTGGACCGTGCGTAGCTCGATTTTCGGGAATTTCGATCCTCGGCAGTTGCCTCCTGGCTTTGCGCTGGAGAACGGCAAGATGTTGCGCGTGCAGCTCCCCGAGGTACTGGCCAAGCAGGGGTCGATGGTCGCCTTTCAGGGGCAGATGGACTTCGACTACGAGGGCGCCGGCGGGCTCGGCAAGCTGCTGAAGAAGGCAGTGACGGGTGAGGGTGCCTCGCTGATGCGGGTGCGCGGGCAGGGGGTGCTCTATCTGGCCGACAATGCCGACGACATCCACCTGTTCTATCTGGAGAACGAGGGGATCACGGTCAACGGGCGTAATCTGCTGGCGTTCCAGCCGCAGATGACCTGGGACATCCAGCGGGTCCAGGGGGCCGGGGTGGCGGCCGGTGGGTTGTTCAACACCACGGTCACCGGCACCGGATGGGTCGCGGTGACCACTCATGGCACGCCGGTGTTGCTCGACGTGGCGCGCATGCCGACGTTCGTCGATGGGCAGGCGGCGGTCTGCTGGAGTGCGGGGTTGCAGGTCGGCGTCAACCGGACGATGAAGGCGGGCGCGCTGATCGGGCGGGGGAGCGGCGAGGCCATGCAGTTGGCGTTCCGGGGGCAGGGCTTCGTGTTGGTGCAGGCCAGCGAAGGTCCTCCTGTGGTGAAGGCGTCCTCCTGACGGGCTGCGTGTTGGTGTAGGCCGGCGAAGGTCCTTCTGTGGTGAAGGCGTCCTCCTGACGGGCTGCGTGTTGGTGTAGGCCGGCGAAGGTCCTTCTGTGGTGAAGGCGTCCTCCTGACAGGGGCGTGTTGGTGAAGGCCGGCGAAGGTCCTCCCGTGCTCCTGGCGGGGGGCGTGCTGGCGCCGGTCAGCGAAAGGGCCGCCCGTTGTGGAGGCGTCCTCCTGATCGTCCGCTGCGCGAGGTCGCCGTCGGCGGTTCTCTCCGTGGGTGGGAGAACGTCGCTTCGGCGGCCACGAGCGCCGGTGCCGGGGTGAAGGGCCGTGTAGGTGGCCCACTCCAGGGTGCTGAGCCAAGTGGAGGGCGCCCCCATAGACAGGGAATTAGCTAATTGCCATAATGCCGTGGTGCTGGATGTCGACCTGGTCAAGGCGTTGGCCAATGACAAGCGGCTGCGGATCCTGGAATGGCTGCGCGACCCCGCGCGCCACTTCTCGCCGCAGCGCGAGGGCGACCTCGTGCGCGACGGCGTCTGCTCGCTGTTCATCGCCGAGAAGCTGGGCGTGAGCCAGCCGACCTGCGGCGAGCATCTCAAGGTGCTCGCGAAGGCGGGCCTGATCCGCGGCAGGAAGATCAAACAGTGGGTGTTCTACCGGCGCGACGAGGACCGGATCGCCGCGGTGAAGGAGATGCTGAGCAGTGACTGGTGAGCCGTACGCCGCCTACGAGCGGCTGATCGCCGACATGGACGCGGCAGGAGCGCGCTACCGGCTGATCGACCACGCTCCCGAGGGGCGTACGGACGAGGTCAGCGCGTTGCGCGGGCACGACGTGTCGCAGGCGGCCAAGTGCCTGATCGTGATGGTCAAGATCGGCAAGAAGCAGACGCGGCACGTGCTGGCCGTCGTGCCCGGCGACGCCCGGCTCGACCTGCAGGCCGTCAAGGAGCTGCTCGACGGCACGTACGTCGGCTTCGCCGGCAAGGACAAGGCCGAGGAGCTGGCGGGCAGCGTCAGCGGGACGGTGCTGCCGTTCAGCTACGACCCGCGGCTGGAGCTGGTCGCCGACCCGTCGCTGCTGGGGCAGCCCGAGCTGTACTTCAACGCCGCCCGCCTCGACCGCTCGGTGGCGCTGGCCACGGACGACTACGTACGGCTGGCCAAGCCGCGGATGGCGCCCATCGTCATGAACTAGTGCGGACCACGGCCAGGGGGCAGGGCGCGTGGTGCAGCAGGGCCTGGCTGATGGAGCCGAGCAGCATGCCCGCGAGCTGCCCGTGCCCGCGCGAGCCGACGACCAGCAGGTCCGCGCCCACCGCGGCCTCTTTCAGCACCTCCAGCGGGTGCCCGTGCACGACCTCGGGAACCACGTCGACCGCGGGGTGCCGGTCGCGGTGGCCGGTCAGCCGGTCTTTCAGCAGGTCCAGCGCGTCCTGTTCGCTGTCGCGGTCGGCAGGCTCGAAGCCGGTGGACCGGGGCCAGGCCCAGGCGTACACGACGCGCAGCCGGGCGCCCCGCAGCCCTGCTTCGCGGAAGGCGAACTCGATCGCGCGCTCGGCGCCGGGGGAGTTGTCGGTCCCGGCCACGATCTCGCCGCGTGAGACGGCCGGCTGGTGCTGGACGAGCACGACGTTCGTCCGGGCGTGCGTGGCGACCCCGTGCGCGGCCGAGCCGATGAGCAGCCCGCGTACGCCGCCGACGCCGCGGTTGCCGACGACCAGCAGCTCGGCCCGTTCCGACGCCTTGACCAGGGCCGATCGAGGGTCGCCGGGCAGCAGCACGCCTTCCACGCTGACCTGCGGCCACTCGCGGCGGGCGCGGTCCTGCGCCGCGGTCAGCACGGTGTGGGCGGAGTCGCGCATCCACCGGGCCACCTCGGCGTAGTGGAGGGCCTCCTGCTCGCACAACCACTTCGGCACGGCGTAGGCCACGGTGAGCGGCGCCCCCCGCAGCTTCGCCTCGGTGGCGGCCCAGCCGGCGGCGTCAAGGCCGGTACGGGAGCCGTCCACGCCCACGATGATCAACCGATGTCAGCTCCTCACGATCGCGTGTAGCACTCCACTTCGGCGCGGCGGAGGGACAATCCCTGCTCGGTGGACTCGCGCACGCACCGGCGCTCGGTCTTGCTGAGTTTGAGCTCGCCGCACACGGCCACGCCGGCGTACGCGCGGCAGTCGAGCTCCGTGTCCTCGTTGCCGACGCGGTACGTCCGTCTGACCTCCGCGCGGCACCTCGCGGGTCCGGTGTCCGCGTAGCGACACTGGGCGATCAGCGTGTCGTACTGTTCCTGGCTCACTTCGCGCTGGTCGCTACCGTCCCCAGCGGCTGCGGTGGCGCCGACCGCGGCCAGCACCACGAGTCCGGCGACAGCGACGATCTTCTTCATAGTCCCCCCGAAGTGGTCCGTACCGCCCAGGAGGGTCACCAAACATCAATTCACACAAACGCACCATGTTTCAGGCGATGCCGGGCGTGGGTACGATCACCGCCGTCCAACGCGGGAGCCCTGCACATCGGGCTGAGAGGACGGCTGAAAGCCGCCGACCGCCAGAACCTGCTCCGGGTAATGCCGGCGAAGGGAGTTTGCGCGATGACTGACGCGCACCAGCCCCGATTCTCCAAGATCTACACCGGTGACCTGCGCGTGCCGATGCGGCAGGTGCACCTGTCCAACGGATCGGCGGTGACGCTGTACGACACCTCGGGCCCGTACACCGACCCCTCGTACGAGCCTGACCTGCGGCGTGGTCTGCCGCGGCTGCGCGAGCCCTGGGTTGCCGAGCGCCGCGAGAAGGGAGAGCCGGTCACCCAGGTCGGCTGCGCCCGGCGCGGGATCGTGACCAAGGAGATGGAGTTCATCGCCGTGCGCGAGGGGGTCACCCCCGAATTCGTCCGGCAGGAGGTGGCGGCCGGACGGGCCATCATCCCCGCGAACGTCAACCACCCCGAGTCCGAGCCGATGATCATCGGCAGGAACTTCCTCGTCAAGATCAACGCCAACATCGGCAACTCCGCCGTGACCTCCTCCATCGAGGAGGAGGTCGAGAAGATGACCTGGGCCACCCGGTGGGGCGCCGACACGATCATGGACCTGTCCACCGGCGACGACATCCACGAGACGCGCGAGTGGATCCTGCGCAACTCGCCGGTGCCGGTCGGGACCGTGCCGATCTACCAGGCACTGGAGAAGGTCAAGGGGCGCCCCGAGGCGCTGTCGTGGGAGGTCTACCGCGACACCCTGATCGAGCAGTGCGAGCAGGGCGTCGACTACGTGACCGTGCACGCGGGCGTGCGGCTGTCGTACGTGCCGCTGACCGCCGGCCGCAAGACCGGCATCGTCTCGCGCGGGGGCTCGATCATGGCCGCCTGGTGCCTGGCGCACCACCGCGAGAGCTTCCTGTACGAGAACTTCGCCGAGATGTGCGAGATCCTGGCCCGCTACGACGTGTCGTTCTCGCTCGGTGACGGCCTGCGCCCCGGCTCGATCGCGGACGCGAACGACGAGGCCCAGTTCGCCGAGCTGCGCACGCTCGGGGAGCTGACCACGATCGCGCGAGAGTACGACGTGCAGGTCATGATCGAGGGCCCGGGCCACGTGCCCATGCACAAGATCAAGGAGAACGTCGAGCTGCAGCAGGAGCTCTGCGACGACGCGCCGTTCTACACGCTCGGCCCGCTCGTGACCGACATCGCCCCTGGCTACGACCACATCACCTCGGGCATCGGGGCCGCCATGATCGGCTGGTTCGGCACCGCGATGCTCTGTTACGTCACCCCGAAGGAGCATCTCGGCCTGCCGGACAAGGACGACGTCAAGACCGGCGTGATCACGTACAAGATCGCCGCCCACGCCGCGGACCTGGCCAAGGGGCATCCGCAGGCCCAGGCGTGGGACGACGCGCTGTCGGACGCGCGGTTCGAGTTCCGCTGGGAGGACCAGTTCGACCTGTCGCTCGACCCTGACACGGCCCGGTCCTTCCACGACGAGACGCTGCCCGCCGCGCCGGCCAAGACGGCCCACTTCTGCTCGATGTGCGGCCCGAAGTTCTGCTCGATGCGCATCAGCCACGAGATCCGCGAGCAGGGGTACGCCGAGAAGGCCGCCGAGTTCCGCCGCCTCGGCGGCGAGATCTACGTCGACTAGCCGGTGAATGAGGAGGCCGGCGGCGGCGCCGGCCTCCTTGCCCACGATCGGGGAACGGCCACCACGCCGGAAACCTGACCGGTGGCCGCCTCCGCTCATCCAGGCAGCGTCTCGCCGCCGATCGGGGCGAGGACCTCGCCCGTGTAGTACGACGACATCAGCCCGGAGGCGAAGAAGACGTACGAAGGGGCGATCTCGTCCGGGTCGGCGGCCCGCTGCATCGGCACCTGCTGACCGAATTTGCCCACCTTCTCCTCGGGCATGGTCGCCGGGATCAGCGGCGTCCACACCGGGCCCGGTGCCACGGCGTTGACCCGGATGCCGCGTTCGACCAGGTTCTGCGCCATGGAGTAGGTGAAGGCGTTGATGGCGCCCTTCGTGGCGGCGTAGTCGATGAGCGACTTGTTGCCGCGCAGGCCGTTGATCGAGGAGGTGTTGATGATCGCGCCGCCCTCCCGCAGGTGGGGCAGGGCGGCCTTGGTCACGCGGAAGTAGCTGTGGATGTTGACCGCGAACGTGTGCTCCCACTGCTCGTCGGTCAGCTCCTCCAGGCCGCTCACCGGCGCCTGGTACGCCACGTTGTTGACCAGGACGTCCAGGCCGCCCAGCTCGGAGACGGCCTGCTCGACGACCGAGGCGCAGTGGGCGCGGTCGCCCAGGTCGCCGGGCAGCGGCACGCAGCGCCGGCCGGTGGCCTCGACCAGCTTGCGGGTGTGCGCGGCGTCCTCGTGCTCGTTCAGGTACGCGATCGCGACGTCGGCCCCCTCCTTGGCGAAGGCCACGGCGACCGCCCTGCCGATGCCCGAGTCGCCGCCGGTGATCAGGCACTTCTTGTCCTGCAGCAGGCCCCTGCCCTGGTAGCCGCGCATCTCGTCGCGCGGCTCGGGGGCCATTTCGCCGGTCTGACCCGGGTACGGCTGCTTCTGTGGTGGTGGTGTTTCCGACATATCAGGCGGCCTGCCCGTGGCCCGGTATGGCTAACGCCATCACCGGACGAAACCCTCGGCTCTGAGCCAGTCGCGGGCGACCAGGGCGGGCACGTCGCCGTCCACGTCCACCTGGGCGTTGAGGTCGCGCATCACCTTGTCGGTCAGCTTGGCGCTGATGGGCGCGAAGATCCGGGCGATCTCCGGGTGGGCGTCGGCGAGCTCGCGCCGCATGGTCACCGACGCGTTGTAGAGGGGGAAGAACTTCTTGTCGTCCTGCAGGAGCGTCAGGTCGAGCGCCTCGACCCGGCCGTCCGTCGTGGTCACCATGCCGAGAGCGCACCTGTCGCTCGCGACGGAGTCGTAGAGCACACCGACCGACACCCGGCGCACGCCCTGTCCGGGGATGTCGGTGCCGTAGCGCAGGCCGTAGGCCCTGAGCATGCCGAGGAAACCGTCGTCCCTGCCGAAGGTCTCGTGGTCGACGCAGAACGTACGCTGCCGCACCGGGATCTTCCTGATGTCGGAGATCGTCCGCAGGCCCCACCGCTGGGCGGTGGCCTTGGTGACGCCGACGGCGTAGGTGTTGTTCAGCGGTGCGGGCGGCAGCCAGACGATGCCGTTGCGGCGCAGGTCCAGGTCGCGCACGGCCACGTACTGCCGCCACGGGTCGGGGATCGGCCGGCGCCGGCCGAGGTAGGTGATCCAGCCGGTGCCGGTGTACTCCCACATCAGGTCGGCGTCGCCCCGGGTCAGGGAGGCGCGGGCGTTCACGCTGCCCTGGACGTTGGTCTGGTCCACCACGTCGGCGCCCGCGGCGGACAGCGCCAGCACCGCGATCTTGCCGAGCACGAGCTGCTCGGTGAACTCCTTGGACGTCACCCGCACGGTCGTGCCCTCCAGGGAGGCCACCGGCCGGATGCCGGCCGGCTCGACCGGCGGGACGAACGACCCTGCCCGCTCCAGCCCGCACCCCGCCAGGACCAGCACGAGCAGCAGCGCCACGAGCGCTCTCACGACAGGCCCTTCGGCGAGAGCAGACGCTGCGCGAGCCCGCCCAGCCAGTCGAGGATCAGCGCCAGCACCGCGATGAGCACGCATCCGGTGATGAGGACCAGGTTGCGCTGGGTGCTCACCCCGGCGGTGATCAGGTCTCCGAGCCCGCCCGCCCCGATGAACGCCGCGATGCCGGCCGTGCCGACGTTCAGCACCAGCGTGGTCCTGACGCCCGACAGGATGACCGGCACCGCCATCGGCAGCTCCACCTTGGCCAGCACGCCGACCGCCGACATGCCGATCCCGCGGCCCGCGTCCACCAGCCGCGGGTCCACCTGTTCCAGCCCGACCATCGTGTTGCGCAGCGTGGGCAGCAGGCTGTAGGCGAACAACGCCGCCACCGCCGTCCAGAACCCGATCCTGAACAGCACCGCCAGCAGCACGACCATGCCCACCGCGGGGATCGCCTGGCCCAGGTTCGCCAGCGCCAGCGCGTACGGCGTCACCCGGCGCAGGCCCGGCCGGGTGAGCACGATGCCCAGCGGCAGCGCCACCGCCAGCACCAGCACCGTGGAGAAGAACACCAGCCGGATGTGCTCCCAGGTGCGCCGCAGCACGAACGGCAGGTTGAGCGAGCCGCGTTCGATGCCGTCCAGCGGCACCATCTGCGTGTAGGCGATCATGGCGACGGCCACGGCGAGGTAGCACAGCGGCGGCAGCACCACATGCCAGGAGCGGCCGATCCGCGGCTCGGGAATCGTCTCCCGCTCGGCGGCGGCGGTGGACAGGCTCATCCGCCCTCCTCCCGGCCGAGGCGGAGCATGCGGCGCCCGCGTTCCCTGGCCTTGATCGACTGGATGGCGTTCTGCACCGTGGCCAGCGACAGCGCCCCCTCGTACGCCTGGTGCCTGCCCGTCACGGGGACGATGTCGGTGTCGGCGTTGAGCAGCTCCTCCAGGGCGTCCTGCAGGGTCTTCCTGCGGCCGATGGCGCCGCTGATCTCGTCACCCGTCGTGCCGACCGGCCCTTCCCGTCCCTTGAGGTGGGCGGTCGTGACCCAGCGCAGCGGACGCCGCATGCCGTCGAGGACCAGCGTGTACCCGCGGCCGTCGCGCTCCATCTCGGCGAGCACCTCGCGCGCGTCGGCGTCCTCGGCCGCGTACGGCACCTGGTCCAGCTCGATGTCGCCCACCTTGGTCAGGCTCAGCAGCCGCATCGACGAGCCGGCGCCGAGGAACTGCTCGACGTACTCGTCGGCCGGGTTCGTCAGGATCTCCGCGGGCCTGGCGTACTGCACGATGTGGCCGGGGCGCTGCATGATCGCGATGTGGTCGCCGAGCTTGAGCGCCTCGTCGATGTCGTGGGTGACGAAGACGATCGTCTTGGACAGGTCGTCCTGGAGCCTGAGCAGCTCGTCCTGCAGGCGCTGGCGGCTGATCGGGTCGAGCGCGCCGAACGGCTCGTCCATGAGCAGCACGGGCGGGTCGGCGGCCAGCGCGCGGGCGACGCCGACGCGCTGCTGCTGCCCGCCGGAGAGCCGGCGCGGGAACGTGTCGCGGAACGTGGACGGCTCCAGGCCCACGAGCGTGAGCAGCTCGTCGACGCGTTCGGCGATGCGGCGGCGGTCCCAGCCGAGCAGCTTGGGCACCTGCGCGATGTTCGAGGCCACGGTCATGTGCGGGAACAGCCCCGCCTGCTGGATCACGTACCCGATGTGGCGTCTGAGCCGGTCGGGGTCGATGTCGCGGGAGCTGCGGCCGTCGATGAGGATGTCGCCCGAGGTGGGCTCGATCAGCCGGTTGATCATGCGCATGGTGGTGGTCTTGCCGCAGCCGGACGGCCCGACGAGGACCACGATCTCGCCGGCCGCGATGGTGAGGTCGAGCTCCTGCACGGCGGGCGCCCGGCCGCCGGGGAACGCCTTGGTCACCTTCCGCAGCTCGATCGGGACGCCGCGCGTGCTCGGTTCAGACATGGGCGCTCCTCGCGGTCACGAGCCGCCGCAGCGGCCCGTCGGGCGCCGTGAGCCGCCCGAGCAGCACGTAGCAGGCGTCGAAGAGCAGCGCGAGGACGGCCACCCCGATCGTCCCGGTCAGCGTGGCGTTGACCGCGTTGGCGCCGCCCAGCCTGGCCAGGCCGGAGAAGATCTGCTCGCCGAGCCCCGGCCCGGAGACGTACGCGGCCACCGCGCCGATCCCCATGGCCAGCTGCGTGGAGACCCGGATGCCGGTGAGGATCACCGGCCAGGCCAGCGGCAGCTCGATCCTGGCCAGTGTCCTGCGCCGGCTCATGCCGATGCCGCGCGCGGCGTCCACCAGCAGCGGGTCGACGCCTTGCAGGCCGACGACGGTGTTGCGGACGATGGGCAGCAGCGCGTAGATGACGATCGCGGTCACGCTCGGCGCCACGCCGAGCCCGAGCAGCGGGATCATCAGGCCCAGCAGGGCCAGCGACGGGACGGTGAACAGCACGCCCGCCGACGACGTGGCCAACGAGGCCATCCGGGGGTGCCGGTAGGTGGCCACGCCGACGAGCACGCCCAGGACGGCCGCCACCAGAACGCATTGGGCGACCATGCTGGCGTGCTGCGCCGTCTCGAAGAGGATGAGGTCCCAGCGATCCTCGACGTACTCCCACAGATTCATCAACCAGCTAGTAACCGAGCTTGCCGCGCCGAAACCGACGTACCTCTCCGCCTCTTGCGCAGCTCCATTCCCGGGAGTTGCCGTGGTTGGCGTCCGGAGAGCTCAGATGAGAGGTTTCTCATCTTGGCCTCAGCGTGGTCTCCTCGAAGAGCGAGAGGGTCGACTCATGAAACACCGGGCAATGGTGATTCTCCTTGTCCTGGCACTGGCAGTGGCGGGGATCACGGCGATGGGCTTCGTCCAGGCGGCGGAGCAGGAGCCCGACCTGGGCGGCCCCGTGGTGGTCACGCCGCGGGCCCAGCTCAGCGGGCAGGTCACGGCCGAGCCGACGCCGAGCGCGGGCGAGAGCGCGCGCGCCGGCGACGGGCCGACCAGGGCGACGACCGAGACGGCCGGGCCCGGGCAAGGGCCCGGTCAAGAGCCCGGCTCGGAGTCCGGTCAGGGGCCGGGACGCTCGGCGACGCCCGCGTCCCCCACGCAGACCCAGGGCGAACGCGCCGCGACCCGGGAGCCCCGGGCGGAGCCGGTCAAGCCGCCGTCACCCAGACCTGGCGGCGGAGACGATGATGACGACGACGGAGGCGATGATGACGACGACGGAGGCGATGATGACGACGACTGACCGGGAAGGCACACGCGGGTGAGTGCCCGCGCCCGGATCGTGGGCTGGATGCTCTTCGTCGTCGGTCTCGCCCTCGGTGTCGCCATCTTCGCCACCTGGATGGCCCTGTCCACCAGGCTCGACAACCGGATCAACCTCGAGCTGGACAACGAGTACGACAAGCTCAAGCGGTACGCCGCCAACGCGCTCGACCCGCGCACCGGGCGCACGGTGACCGACGTCGGCGATCTGCTCCAGAACTACCTGCAGGTCAACACGCCCGACCGGTGGGAGACGTTCTTCTCCATCGTCGACGGTGGGCCCCACAAGATTACGTTCGTCCCGCCGCCGGTGCGCCTGGACACCGACCTCCAGCTGCTGGCGGAGATGGCGAAGGAGACCAGGGCCGTCCGGAAGGAGATGGACACCCCCCGCGGAGAGGTCCAGTACGCGATCTTCCCGGTCACCGTGGCCGGCGACCCGCGCACCGGCCACTTCGTCGCGGCGGTCTTCTCCGACCTGCACCGCGACGAGATCGACGACGCCGTACGCACGCTCGTCCTGTCCGCGGCGGCGGCGATGGCGTTAGCGGGCGGCGCTGGGTGGCTCGTGGCGGGCCGGGTGCTGGCGCCGGTCCGGCTCGTCCGGCAGACCGCCGAGCAGATCAGCGACTCCGCCGACCTGACCCGCCGGCTCGACGTGCCGGGCAACGACGACGTGGCGGCGCTCGCGGCGACCTTCAACCACATGCTCGACCGGCTCGAACACGCCTTCGTCGTGCAACGGCACTTCATGGACGACGCCGGTCACGAGCTGCGCACGCCGATCACGGTCATCCGCGGTCACCTGGAGCTCATGGGCGATGACCCCGACGACCGCGCCGAGACCCTCGCGCTGGTCACCGACGAGCTCGACCGGATGAACCGCATCGTCGACGACCTGCTCACCCTCGCCAAGGCCGAGCAGCCCGGCTTCCTCAATCTCGACAACGTCGAGCTGGCCGACCTCACGGTCAGCGTGGTGGCCAAGGCCCGTGGGCTGGGCGAGCGCAAGTGGCGCGTCGACGAGGTGGCCGAGGCCCGCCTGCCCGCCGACCGCCAGCGGCTCACGCAGGCCATGATGCAGCTGCTGGCCAACGCCGTGCGCCACACCACCGACGACGATCTGATCGCCGTCGGCTCCGCCGTCCGCGACGGCCGCGTCGACCTGTGGGTGCGCGACAGCGGCCCCGGCGTCCCGCCCGCCGATCGTGAGCGCATCTTCGGGCGGTTCGTCCGCGGCGAGGGCCGCACCAGCGCCCAGGAAGGCGCCGGGCTGGGCCTCGCCATCGTCAAGTCCATCGCCCAGGCCCACGGAGGCACCGTGCAGGTGATGGACGGCCCCGGGGGCGGCGCCTGCTTCGTCATATCCCTTCCGCTGTGGGAGCTCTGGAGGTTGAATTGAACCGGATTCTGATCGCGGAAGACGAGGCCCGCATCGCTTCCTTCGTCGAGAAGGGGCTGCGGGCCAACGGGTTCGTGACGGCCGTGGTCGGCGACGGGGTGGCGGCCTTCGACCTGGCCGCCACGGGCGGGTTCGACCTGCTGATCCTCGACATCGGGCTGCCGCTGAGCGACGGGTTCACGGTGCTGCGGCGGCTGCGCGGGTCGATGGTGACCATCCCTGTGATCATCCTGACCGCGCGCGACAGCGTGAGCGACACGGTGGCCGGCCTGGAGGGGGGCGCCGACGACTACATCGCCAAGCCCTTCGCCTTCGAGGAGCTGCTGGCCCGGGTGCGGCTGCGGCTGCGCGCCGACCGCACGCCCGAGGTGACCGTGCTGCGGGTGTCGGACCTGTCGCTGGATCTGCGGACGCGGCGGGCGTACGTGGGCGACCGGGCGGTCGACCTGTCGACCCGGGAGTTCGCGCTGGCCGAGATCTTCTGCCGCCATCCCGACCAGGTGCTGACGCGCGAGCAGCTGCTGAGCCACGTGTGGGGGTTCGACTTCGATCCCGGCTCCAACGTGGTCGACGTCTATGTCCGTTATCTGCGGCGCAAGATCGGCTCCGACCGCATCGAGACCGTGAGAGGCACCGGCTACCGCATGAGAGCCGCCTAATCATCAGCTCACCGGCGCTTCACTCCGCACCTTCAAGCTGTTCACAGAAGGCACTACGGAAGGAGCGGTCATGGCGACCGGACTGTTGATGGACCTCGTGGCGATCGTGGTGCTCGCCTACGGCCTCTACTATCGGCGGCACCACCGCAGGGATCTGCTGTTCGCGTACATCGCGCTCAACGTCGGGATCTTCGCGGTGGTGTCGCTGCTGCTGGTGCAGCGGGTCGACATCGCCGTCGGCTTCGGGCTGTTCGGCGTCCTGTCGATCATCCGTCTCCGGTCGAGCGAGATCACGCAGCAGGAGATCGCGTACTACTTCATCGCCATCGCCCTCGGCCTGGTCAACGGCATCGCCGGCGGCACGTGGCCGCTGACCGCGCTGCTGCTCAACGGCATCCTGCTGGTCGTGATGTACGCCGCCGACCACCCCAAGCTGTTCGGCCGCACCCGCCAGCAGATCGTCACCCTCGACGTCGTGCACACCGACGCCGACATGCTGAAGGTCGACCTGGAGAACCGGCTGCGGGCCAAGGTGCTCTACCACGTCGTCACCCAGATCGACTACGTGCGCGACGTGACCGTGGTCGACGTCCGCTACGTGGACAACGCGCGGGTGGGTGTGCGATGAGCGCCGGGCCGTACGCCGACGCGCTGCTGGCCGGCATCGCCGCCTCGACGCCGGGCGTCGGGCTCGACGAGGTGCCGGAGCTGATGAGCCGGGTCGACCGCAAGTACATCGTGACGACCACCATCATGACGCGGGTCGCGGCCGAGATGGGCGACCGGTTCCACGTGCTGCGCATCGAGGGGCGGCGGCAGTTCCGCTACACCTCCACCTACTTCGACACCCCCGAGCTGCTCACCTTCCACCAGCACCGGCAGGATCGGCGCCGCCGGTTCAAGCTCCGTACGCGGACCTATCTCGACGGCGGCGGACAGTGGCTGGAGCTGAAGCTCAGCGGCGCGCGGGGCAGCACCGACAAACACCGCATCCCGTACGACGGGGTGCCCAGCGCGACGCTGACCCCCGAGGCGCTCGACTTCGTCCGCGACACCCTGCTGAGCAGGCTCCACCTCGTCGCGCCCGAGACGCTGGGGCCGGTGCTGGCCACCGACTACAAGCGCGTGACCCTGATCGACCGGGCAGGTGGCGCGCGCGTCACCTGCGACACCGGGCTGGTGTGCCGTGACGGTTACGACAGCAGGCCGGCGCGCGGCGACCTGGTGCTGCTGGAGTCGAAGTCGGTCGACGGCAAGGGGCTGATCGACAAGGTGCTGCGCGGGCTGGGGGTGCGGCCGGTCAGCGTGAGCAAATACTGCATCGCGGTCGCGGCGCTCCGCGGCCTGCCCGCCAACCGTTGGCGCCCGGTGCTCCACCGCTACCTCGACCACCGTCCAGGGCGCCGCCGAGCGCACGACGGCCGCTGGGTAGAGGTCGGCTGGACGGGCACGGGCCGCCTGCCGGGCTCCCGCCCGTGGCCGGAGCACCGGCTCGCGGCGGAATGCCGCCCCGGGCCGGCCCGGTGACCGCACGCCGGCGCAGCGCCGATCGGGCAGTCCGAACGTACGGAACGGGGACGCCGCGGAAGTCCGCGCCGCACCTGGCGCAGCCGCACTTCCCGTGGCAGGAGTTCGCGCCGCGTCTCGCACAGCCGCACTTCGCGCGGGAGGAGCCGTGCCTCGCGCGGGAGGAGAGCCGCCCGGCCGTCGCTCGCGACGGCCGGAGCCGGAGGAGACCGCGGCGCGGTATGCGGCGGCCGGCGATGATCTCCTCGTTCGTCGGTGAGCGGTGGGATTTGAGAGGTTTGAGGGGATTTCCTGGCCTCGGGGCTTACGGGGGTTCCGGGGTTTGAGGGGGGATTGACGTGTTCTGTCTGTCATTTTCGCGGGGAATGGGAAAGCGGAACGCCGGGAATATGGGGAATCGACGCTCGGGCTTGGCGATGGTCGAAGCGAATGCGGCCGGTGTGACCCAGGTGGCTCGACAATAGTGACTTTGCGGTGATAGTCAGAGGTTGACCTGCGAGGATGAGCGGCCGAAGCGTCCGGGCCGCTCGTGGCCGACGAGGGATATTCCAGATGCTTGAGCGCATTCACGAGATATCTGCTGTCTTGCTGAGTGCGGATGAATATCTCGGTGATTTCTGGCCCAATTTCCGGAAAATCGATGGCGTGTTCTGGCGGCTGGAGCGCGTCCAGGGCTTTCACGAGAGCCGTATCGCCAGGCGGGAGAGCGACTGGGACCGGTCCGCCAAGCTGGTCGACGGCGTGCGCCCGGTGCGGCCCTTTCCGTGTCGGCGCATCCGCGTCGTCGAGCAGCCGGTCACGCCCTACTTGCAGTGGGAGATGCACGTCCTGGCGCTGCGCAGGACGACCGCCGAGCAGGTGCGCGTGCTCGACGCCGCCGAGGTGCTCGACCTGGAGGGCAGCCGTCGCCTGCCGGAGCTGGTCGTGCTGGGCACCACGGTCATGTACGAGGTGACGTACGACTCCGGCGGCGCCCACAGCGGAGCGCGGCGGATCGACGATCCCGAGGTGATCGACGCCTGCTGCGGCGAGCTGGACAAGCTGTTCGCGGTGGGCGAGGACCTGCGGGCGTACTACGAACGCGAGATCGTCCCGCTGCCCGCACCCCGGACGCTCGTCTGACCCGAGACGCGCCGGGGCGTGACGCGGCCGATTCGTCGCCGGCCAGGCAGGCCGTGTCCTGCCCTCGACACGCCCTGCCGTGGTTCCGCAGGAGCGGGAGATCGACGACCTCTTGTCGCTGATCTCCACGCGGGCCCAGGTGCGGGTCCCCCGGTGGCGCGCCGGCCGGGGGACACCGCTCCGGTTACAGGGGGAGGTCGCCGGTGGCGGAGCTGGTGGAGCCGGTGGCGCGGTAGGCGGCGATGGTGCGCTCGGCGATGCGCATCTGGTGGATCTCGTCGGCGCCGTCGGCGAAGCGGGCCCAGCGGGCGTGCTGGAACATGTTCGCCAGCGGCGTGTCCGTCGAGTAGCCGAGGGCGCCGTGCACCTGGATCGCCCGGTCGACGATCCGGTTGAGGCTGTTGGCGACGAAGTGCTTGGCCATCGAGACCTCCGTACGGAAGTCCTCGCCCTTGTCGATCTTGGACGCGGCGTGCAGCACCATCAGCTTGCACTGGTAGAGCTCCATCGCCGAGTCGGCGATCAACCACTGGATGCCCTGCTTCTCGGCCAGCAGGGAGCCGTGGCTGTAACGGTTGAGCGCCCGGTCGACCATCATGTCGAGGGCCGTCTCCGCCTGCGAGATCCACCGCATGCAGTGGGCCAGGCGGGCCGGGCCGAGGCGGTACTGCCCGAGGCGGTGGCCGTTGCCCCGGCCGCCCAGGACCTGGCTGTCGGGCAGGCGCAGGTCCTTGATGACGATCTCGCTGTGGCCGGTGGAGCCGTGCATCGTCTCCACCTCGCGGACGTCGTTCCAGCCCTCGGAGGGCAGGTCCACGAGGAAGGCGGTGTTGGCGCCGCGCGAGCCCTCCGGCACGTCCTGCTCGGTCCTGGCGATGAGGATGGCGAAGCTCGCCCGGCGGGCGTTGGAGATGAACCACTTGTGGCCGTTGATGATCCACTCGTCGCCGTCGCGGACGGCCTCCGTGCGGATCAGGGTGGGGTCGGAGCCCGCCACCTCGGGCTCGGTCATGGCGAAGCAGGACGACTTCGTCCCCTCCAGGAGGGGACGCAGGTACTTCTCCTTCTGTTCGTCCGTCGCCCAGTGCAGCAGGGTATGCATGTTGCCCTCGTCGGGGGCCTGGCAGTTGAACACCCACGGCCCGATGCGGGTCTTGGCCGCCTCCGACTGCACCATGGCCAGCTCGACGTGGCCCAGGCCCATGCCGCCCCACTCCTTCGGCATGTGCGGCAGCCACAGGCCCTCGGCCTTGGCCTGCTTGCGCAGGCCGAAGATGGTCTTGAGGTACGCCTCGCGGTCGCCCTCCTCGACCTCCTCCATGGCGGGGACGACGGTGCCCTGGATGAAGGCGCGGACCCGCTTGCGGATCTCTTCGTGCTCCGGGGCGAGGGTGAAATCGATGGCCATGCTGGTGGTCACTCCCTGTTGCTGTATCACGGTTGCTATGTCGCGGGTTGAACGGGTGGTTCCGCGTCCGGCAGGGCCGGATAGTGGCAGGCCAGCCAGTGGTCCGCGCCGACCTGCCGGATCTGGGGCTCCTCGGCGGCGCACCGCTCCCGCGCGCGCGGGCAGCGCGTACGGAACCGGCAGCCCGACGGCGGATCGACCGGCGACGGCGGCTCGCCGCTGATCAGCGTGTCCGACGGCGGCAGATCGAGCCCGCCGTCGGGGATCGAGGCGATCAGGGCCCGCGTGTACGGGTGGGCGGGACGGCTGATCAGGTCGGCGCTCGGCGCCAGCTCGCACACCTTGCCCAGGTACATGACCATGATGCGGTCGCTGACGTTCTTGACCACGGCCAGGTCGTGGGCGATGAAGACGAGCGTGAGCCGGTAGCGCGCCTTGAGGTCCTCCAGCAGGCCGAGGATCTGGGCCTGCACCGAGACGTCCAGCGCGGAGACCGGCTCGTCGCAGATCACCACCTCCGGGTCGAGGATCAGCGCCCGCGCGATGGAGATGCGCTGGCACTGACCGCCGGAGAACTCGTGCGGCCGGCGTACCGCGGCGGTCGCGGGGTCGAGGCCGACCGCCTCCAGCACCTCGTCCACGCGGTCGCCGGGCAGGTTCCACACGCGGGGGCCCTCGCCGACGATCTCGCGGACGCGGCGGCGGGGGTTGAGGGAGGAGATCGGGTCCTGGAAGATCATCTGGAGCTGTCGGCGGGTTCGGCGCAGGGCCTCACCGCGCAGCGCGGTCAGCTCCTGGCCGTCGAGCCGTACCGAGCCCGAGCGGGGCGGCGGGAGCTGGACGAGCGCCCGCGCCGCGCTCGACTTGCCGCAGCCCGACTCGCCGACGATGCCGAGCGTCTCGCCGCGTGCGAGGTCGAAGCTCACCGCGGAGACCGCGCGCACGGTGCGGCCGCGGCCCGCGGGGAACTCCACGACCAGGTCCTCCACGCGCAGCAGCACCTCGTCACGGGGACGCAGGTGGGCCTTCCCGCTACCTGCCACTGCTCTCAGCCCCTTCCGCGATGGCCGTCTCGATGGGACGCGGGTACCAGCAGGCGTACTGGTGGCCGCTGCCGTTGACCGGGGCGCCGTTGACCGGGGCGCCGTTGGCCGGGGCGCCGCCGACCAGCGGCGGCGCCTCCTGCCCGCACCGGTCCTGCGCGTACGCGCACCGCGGGCGGAAGGAGCACCCCGGCGGCAGGTCGACGAGGTCCGGCGGCCGGCCAGGGATCTCCCGCAGCCGGTGGTGCACCGGGTCGCTCAGCCGCGGCGCCGCCTGCAGCAGGGCCTGTGTGTACGGCATCCGCGGCCGGCGGAACACCTCGGCGGCCGGCCCGCGTTCGACGACCTTGCCGGCGTACATGACGATGACCTCGTCCGCCCAGCGGGCCACCACGGACAGGTCGTGGCTGACCAGCACCACGGCCATGTGGTGCTCCTCGCGCAGCTGGTGCAGCAGCCGCAGCACCTGGTCCTGGATGGTGACGTCCAGCGCGGTGGTCGGCTCGTCGGCGAAGAGCACGTCGGGCCCGCACGACAGCGCCATCGCGATCGTCACCCGCTGCCGCATGCCGCCCGACAGCTGGTGCGGGTAGCGGCGCAGCATGCGTACGGGATCGGCGATGCCCACCGAGGCCAGCAGCCGCACGGCCTCGGCGTGGGCCTCCTTGCGGCCCAGGCCGCGGTGCACCCGTAGCGGCTCGGTGACCTGCGTGCCGATGGTGCGCACCGGGTTCAGCGCGGTCATCGGGTCCTGGAACACGGTGCCGAGCCGGGGCCCGAGCACCGAGCGCATCTCGGCGGGGGTGCGCGCGGTCAGGTCGTCGCCCGACAGGTAGACCTTGCCGCCTCTGACGGCGCTGCCGGGCAGCAGGCCGAGGATCGAGCGGATCAGCATGGACTTGCCCGACCCCGACTCGCCGACGATGGCCAGGGTCCTGCCGCGTTCGAGGGTGAAGGAGACGCCGTCCACGGCCTTGACGAGGCCGCGCGGGGTGACGAAGTGGGTGCGCACGTCCTCGGCCTGCAGCAGCGTGTCGCGGACCTGGTGCTCCGCCACCGGCATCGGGGAGACGGTCACCTGCCGCACCGGCTCCAGGCCGCTCTCCCGTACGTCGGTCAGCGCGCGCAGCCGGTCGCCCACCAGGTTGAACGAGAGCACGGTCAGGAACATGACCACCGAGGGGACGAGCACGACGTGCGGCGCGGTCTCCATGAGCGTGCGGCCCTCGTTGATCAGGCCGCCCCAGGTGGGCGTGGGCGCCTGCACCGACAGGCCGAGGAACGCCAGGCTCCCTTCTGCGACGACGACCACGGCCATGCCGATGAACGCGTACGACGCCGCCGGCATCGCGACGTTCGGCACGATCTCCCGCCACAGGATGCGCCGGTCGCGGGTGCCGAGCACGCGCGCGGCCAGCACGAACTCCCGTTCGGCGAAGGAAAGGGTGGCGCCCCGGATGAGCCGGACCCATGCCGGCACCCCGAGCACCGCGAGCACGATGAGCACGTTGCGCAGGCTCGCCCCGGCGAAGGCCACCACGGCGAGGGCGAACACCAGCGCGGGGAACGCCAGCGCCACGTCGTTGACCGCCATGATGATCGCGTCGGCGGCCCGCCGCCGGTAGCCGGCCAGGATGCCGAGCGGGGCGCCGATGAGCAGGCCGAGCAGGACGGCGCCGACGCCGACGCCGAGCGAGACGCGGGCTCCGTACACGATCCGGCTCAGCACGTCGCGGCCGAGGCCGTCGGTGCCGAGCGGGTGGGACCAGCTCGGCCCCGTCTGCGGCGGCCCGGCCAGCGTCTCGTCGTAGCGGTACAGCGGCAGCAGGTCGGCCAGGAGGGCGGCGAGGAGCACCACCCCGACCCAGCCGACGGCGAGCCAGAAGCCGATCCCGAACCGCCTACGCACGTCGGATCCTGGGATCGACGGCGGCGTACACCACGTCCACCGCGAAGTTGACCAGCACGTAGCCGACCGAGATGAGCACGACGCCTCCCTGAACCGTCAGGTAGTCGCGGGAAAAGATGGAGTCGACGATGAGCCGCCCGATGCCCGGCAGGCCGAACAGCGTCTCGATGATCACGGTGCCGCCGATGAGCGCGCCCATGTTGAGCCCGATGGCGGTGATCAGGCTGATCGCGGACGGGCGCAGGGCGTGCCGCCACATGATGCGGCGGGGCGACAGGCCGCGGGCGCGGGCGAGGATGATGTAGTCCTCCTGCAGGGTCGCGATCAGGTCGGTACGCAGCAGCCGCGCGTACACCGCGAGCTGGCCGCAGCCGAGCGTGATCGCGGGCAGGATGACCGAGGTGAGGTTCCAGCCGAGGTCGACGGAGAGGGACGTCCAGCCGGTCGCGGGCAGCACGTTCCAGGTGACCGCGAAGATGAGGATCAGCAGCACGCCGAGCACGAACACGGGGGTCGACAGCAGCGCGAAGCTGAGTGCGGTGAGCGCCTGGTCCAGGGCGCGGCCGGCGCGGCGGGCGGCGGCCAGGCCCAGCGGGACGGCCAGGCCCAGCGCGACGATCTCCGCGGCGATCAGCAGTTCCAGGGTGACCGGCAGGCGTTCGGCCAGCTCGGCGCCGACGGACATCCGGGTGATGTACGACTCGCCGAAGTCGCCGGTGAGGAGCCCGCCGAGCCAGTCGAGGTAGCGCACGAAGAGGGGCTGGTCCAGCCCCAGCTCCCGGCGGAGCTGCTCGCGGCTCTCCTCCGTCGCCGACATGCCCAGGATCTGCGTGACCGGGTCGCCGGGCAGCAGGTTGAGCAGCGCGTACGACAGGAAGGTCACCACGAGCAGCACCACCACGAGCCGGACCAGCCGGTGGAGGATGATCATCGTTCGCTGACCCAGATCTGGGTGAACGGGTGGTACGGGATCGGCGAGCCGGTCAGCGGCCGGCCCTTCTCGCCGTCGGGCAGCGTGTGCTCGCCGATGCCGCGCACCTTGCTCCTGGCGATCACGGACCCGGTGTCGAGGTGGTCGATGAACAGGATCGGCATCTGGTCGCGCAGCCGCCGCTGCACGGTCGCGTACGCCTCCTTGCGCGCGGCCTCGTCCGGGGTGACCCGGCCGGCGTCGAGAGCGTCGCTGAGCTCCTTGTCCTTGAGTCTGGTGGGGTTGAGCGAGATCTCGCCGAGCGGCCGGGAGAACGCCTGGTGCAGCGCGTTGTACTCGCCGTCGGGGTCGGCGGCGGAGAACGACGTCCAGACGGTGGCGCGGAAGTCGCCGGTGAGCGCCCGGTTGATCAGGTCGGCCTGGTCGGCCTGCCGGATCGACACCTCGATGCCGGCCTTGCGCCACATGTCCTGGCACAGCTCGACGAGCTGCATGGTGTTGGGGTCGGGGGTGGAGATCGTCTCGAAGCGGATGGGGCCCTTGGCGGCCTCGACCTCCTGGACGAGCGCGGTGGCCTTGGCCAGGTCGTAGCCTGGGTAGCCGCCTTCGACGTACCACTCGGAGTCCTTCGACCACGGCCCGTCGGCGGGTTCGTTGAGGCCGCCGCGCAGGGTCTTGATGATGGTGTCGCGGTCGAGGGCGTGGGCCAGCGCCCGGCGCACCCGCACGTCGTCGAGCGGGGCCGCGGCGGTGTTGAGCAGGAAGACGTACTCGGCCACCGACATGCCCTCCGCGCGGTGCACGGTGTAGGCGTCCTGCAGGGCGCCGAACTTGGTGACGTCCTCGTCGCGGTTGGTGCCCATGGCGTCGATGCCGCCGGATTCGAGGGTCTGCGCCCGGGTCTGGCTGTCGGGCAGGATGCGGAACTCGATCTCGTCCAGGTATGGCAGGCCCTGCCGCCAGTAGTCGGGGTTGCGCGTGACGACCATGCGGTTGTCCGGCACGTACTCCTTGAAGACGAACGGCCCGGTGCCCACCGGCTTGAGACTGGCCGCCTTGGGGTCGGCCAGCGAGGACGGCGGCACGATCATGCCGATCTGGGCGGACAGTTGGTAGGGGAAGGCGACCCAGGGCTGACGCAGCTTGACCCGCACGGTGCTCGGGTCGGCCAGCTCGATCGCGGTCACCGGCGCCAGCGCCGCCGCGGTGAGCGGCGAGGCCTTCTGCGCCTCCAGGTTGTTCTTGACGATCTCACCGGTCAGGGCGGTGCCGTCGGAGAAGGTGATGCCCGGCCTGACCTTGATCGTCCACTCGTCGTACGTCTCGTTGGGAGTGAGCGACTCGGCCAGGTACGGCTTCCAGTCGCCGCCTGCGTCCACGCTCACCAGGGGTTCGATGATCGGAGTTGTCATGCTGTAGCTCTGTACGGCGAACTGGTCGGTGATCGGGTTGAATCCGTTGCCGTCGGCGCTGAGCCCGTACACCAGGCGTCCGCCCTGAGTCGGTCCCGTAGCGCCGGGCGCCGTGCCGGCCTGCGGGGTCTCGGTCGGCCGTTGCCCGCTGCACGCCAGCATCACCGTGGCGGTTAGCAGCAGAACGGCCGGAGTCCTCCAGCGTCTCATCCACGCCTCCTCCCGGTAGATCCCCCGAGAGCAATTTCACCGATAGTACTATCGGTGAAAAAGCGCACAAGTGTCGCGGGACAATCGTTATCCGGGGGTCGATGTAGGGAGAGGACTGCCGTGACCAGCACACAGCTCAGCAGGAGCGAGGCCAAGGACCTGACCAGGCGCAGGCTCATCCGCGCCGCCCTCTCGATCCTCGACGCCGAGGGCGAGGCGGGCCTGACGACGGTCAAGGTCGCCAAGGCCGCCGGCATCGCGCAGTCCAGCTTCTACGTGCACTTCAAGGACCGGCAGGAGCTGCTGCGGGTGCTCGCCGAGGAGGGCGGGGAGCGGCTGCGCAAGTCGATGCGGGAGGCGCGGCGCCAGGCCCGCGAGCACCCCGACGACCTCGAACGCCACCGCGAGACGTTCCGCATCCCGCTGGAGGCCATCTGCCGGCATCCCGAGCTGCTGCGCATCCAGGTCAGGGCCCGGCACGACCCGTCGTCCTCGTTGCGCCAGTTCGCCGCCGAGACGGCCGCGGCCTACCGCGAGCACCACGCCGCCGACCTGGCCGCGCTCGGCTACACCGCCGACAACGAGCGCGACCGGCGCCGCCTGGAGATGATCGCCGACGGCATCAACGCGGCCACCAACGCACTTGCGATGGGTCACCTGGAAGGCCGCTACCCCGACCTCGACGAGGCCGCCGACATCCTGGTGGCCCTGTCGCGCGGCGCGCTGCGGCTGCTCAAGTCCACCCGGTCAGGGGCAGGCGCCGACCATGCCGCCGACCAGGGCGTCGAACAGCAGGCGTAGCCGGGCGCTCTCGCGGTCGGGCAGGTAGAGCGCGAAGACGCTGCGGCTGACGTTCAGCCACGGCACGTCGGCCACGACGACGTCCTCGGGCCGGCCGCGCAGCGCCAGCTCGGGGATGAGCGCCGCGCCCAGTGACGCGCCGACCATCGCCAGCGTCGCGCTGAGGTCGTCGGAGTGGCCGACCACGCGCGGGTGCAGGTCCCAGCGGGCGAAGACCCCGTCGAGGACGGACGCGTCGCTGCTGGCCGGGTGGTGCATGATCCACGGCAGGTCCACGAGCTGCGCCACCTCGTACGGCGCGAGGCTGGGCCACGAGCGGGGCAGCACGACCTTGAACGGGTCCTCGCCGAGCCAGCGCCGCCGCACCGACGACGGCCAGGACAGGCCGGAGTCGCCCACCTGGTAGACGATCGCCGCGTCCAGCTCGCCGCCGACGCCGAGACCGGGGATGAGCTGCGACGGCTCGGCCACCGAGACCCTGAAGCCCGCGCGGTCCTCCGGCTCCATCTCGCGCAGCAGGCCGGGCAGCACGGTCAGGCCGAAGCTGGGGAAGACCCCGAGCCGGATCTCCTGCTCGGTGTTCCGGTGCGCCCGCTCCACGGCGGCGAGCATCCGGTCCATGTCGGCCAGCACGATCGCGGCGTGCCGCGCCATCACCTCGGCCGCGCTGGTCGGCAGCACCCTGCGGGCCGAGCGGTGGAACAGCCGCACCCCGGTCTTGCGCTCCAGCACGGCCATCTGCTGGGAGACCGCGGAGGCGGTGTAGCCGAGCCGGTTGGCGGCGGCGGCGAAGGAACCGCGCCGGATCACCTCGGTCAGCGTCCTCAGGTGTTCCGGCTTGAGCATAAGAATTCCTTCACCTCAGGAGCATGAAATGTCGTATATCACCCGCTTCAGACTTTAGTGTGAGGCGCTTTACAGTGATGCCACCGTTCGAGCGAAAGGCCCGCATGACCATCCGCGTCTTCAGGAACGCCAGAATCCACACCGGTGATCCCGTACGCCCGCCGGCCGAGGCGCTGGCCGCGGACGGCGAGGAGATCATCGCGGTCGGCACCGAGGCCGAGGTGCGCGCCGCCGCCGGCGTCGGCGCCGAGCTGGTGGACCTGGACGGCGCCGCCGTCATCCCCGGCCTGTACGACGCCCACATCCACACCGCCAACTACGCCCGCGAACGCAGCCAGGTCGACCTGCGCCACGCCCGTTCGCTGGACGAGGCGCTGGCCGCGATCGCCGCGCACGCCGCCCGCCTCGCGCCCGGGGCCTGGCTCTTCGGCGGGCGGTGGAACAGCAACCAGTGGGAACGCCCGGTGCAGCCCGACCGGCACGCGCTCGACTCGGTCTGCCCCGACCGGCCCGCCGCGCTGCCGAGCGTGGACGGACACACCGTGTGGGCCAACTCGCTCGCCCTGCGCATGGTCGGCGTCGACCGCACCACCCCCGACCCGGTGGGCGGCCAGATCGTCCGCGACGAGCACGGCGAGCCGACCGGCATCCTGCGCGAGTCGGCGTCGTACCCGCTGCGCGACCTGATGACCGCGGGCGACCTGGTGGACGAGCTGCGCGCCGCGCAGGCGGACCTGCTGGCGCTCGGCCTGACCAGCGTGCACGACATCGACGGCGAGGACTGCCGCGCCGCCTACCTGCGCCTGCACGACGCCGGTGAGCTGAAGCTGCGGGTGCACAAGGCGATCCCGGCCGAACACCTGGAGGCCGCCGTCGAGGAGGGCCGCCGCACCGGGGAGGGCGACGACTGGTTCCGCACCGGCCCGGTGAAGCTGTTCAGCGACGGGGCCCTCGGCTCGCACACCTGCCACATGATCGAGGGGTTCGCCGGCGACGAGGGCAACCACGGCATCGCCGTCACGCCGTACGACGAGCTGGTGAAGCTGGTCCGCACGGCGGCGGGCGCCGGGATCGCGGTGGCCACGCACGCCATCGGCGACCGGGCCAACCGGCTGGTCCTCGACGCCTACGAGGAGGCCGGGCTGCCGCCGGGGCTGCGGTTCCGCATCGAGCACGCGCAGCACGTCCGGCGCGAGGACATCACCAGGATGGCCCGGCTCGGCGTCGTCGCGTCCATGCAGCCGGTCCACTGCACCAGCGACATGGACCTGGTCTCCGCCCTGCTCGCCGGGCAGGACCTGGCCTCCTACGCCTGGCGCACCATGCTGAACGCGGGCGTCCCGCTGGCGTTCGGCTCCGACGCGCCGGTCGAGCACCCGAACCCGTTCGCCGCGCTGCACGCCGCGGTGACCCGTACCAGGCCGGACGGCACGCCGCCCGGCGGCTGGCAGCCGGAGCAGCGGCTCGGCGTCGGCGAGGCGCTGCGCGCGCACACCCTCGGCGCGGCGTACGCGGCGGGGGAGGAGGGCCGCAAGGGCCTGCTCACCCCCGGACGGCTCGCCGACCTCGTCGCCGTGGACACCGACCCCTTCGCGTCGGACCTCGACGCCATCGCCCGCACCAAGGTGCTGGCCACCGTCGTCGGCGGCGAGATCCGCTGGCAGCGATCCACCTGAAACGATCCACCCTAAGGAGACCCCCCACCTTGAAGATCAGGATCGTCATCCCCCTGCTGCTCGCCTGCCTGGCCGGTACGGCGTGCGGCGCCCAGTCGCTCAGCGCCGACCCGGCCGCCCCCGCGAGCAAGAGCGCCCAGCCGGCCGCGCAGGTCCAGGCGCCCGCCGAGGACAAGGCCGCCGCGGTGATCAACGCGATCGCCGCCGACCCCGCGCTGAACGCCAGGCTGCCCGCCGACATCAGGGCCGAGGGCCTGAAGATGACCACCTCGCTCGGCTACCCGCCGATGAACATGATCGGCTCCGACGGCACGACCGCCATCGGGCTCGACCCGTCGCTCGGCCGCGCCCTCGCGAGGAAGCTCGGCGTCTCGCTGCACATCACCGACGAGGAGTTCAACTCCCAGATCCCCGGCATCATCACCGGCCGCTACGACATCCTCATGTCATCGGTCTCCGACACCGCCGAGCGGCGCACGAACGTCACCTTCGTCGACTACGTCAAGGCCGGCGCCGGGATGCTGGTCCAGAAGGGCAACCCCGAGGGCATCAAGACCCCGGCCGACCTGTGCGGCAGGACGGTCTCCGTGGTCGACAACGGCTCGTCGCTGGCGCTGGCCGAGCAGACCCACGCCGACTGCGAGAAGAACGGCGAGAAGGGGCTCGACATCCTCAAGTTCGCCGGCGACCAGGAGGCGCTGCTCCAGGTCAGCAACGGCCGCGCGCAGGCCAACATCACCGACTACGTCGCCGCCGCCTACAAGGCGGGTGACCCGAAGACCGGGGCGGAGGCGCTGTCCATCGCCGGCACCGAGGCGCTGTGGGGCATCGCGCTGCACCCGGACAACAAGGAGCTGATCGAGGCCGTCCGTGACGCGCTCGACGCGCTGATCCAGAGCGGCGAGTACGGCAAGATCCTCGCCGCGTGGGACCTGGAGCAGCTGGCGATCGAGTCCGCCCTGGTCAACGGGGAGTAGCCGGACGTGCGTACCGAACCGATCATCGGCCCGTCGGGCGAGGCCGTCCCGGTCACGCGGACGTGGCACTGGGGGCGCTGGCTCGCGGGGCTGGCCGCCCTGGCCGTGTGCGGCTGGCTGGTCGGCCTCGTCGTGGCCAATCCCCGGCTCGACTGGGGCGCGGTGCGGGACCACCTGTTCCACCCGCTCATCCTCAGCGGGATCGTGGTCACCATCGAGATCTCGATCCTGGCCACCGTGCTCGGCCTGGTGCTCGGCGTGTTCCTGGCCGTCATGCGGCTGTCGCACAACCCGGTGCTCCAGTGGCTGGCCACGCTCTACATCTGGTTCTTCCGCGGCACGCCCGTGCTGGTGCAGCTCATCTTCTGGTACAACCTGGCGTTCCTGTTCCCCGAGCTGATCCTGAAGATCCCGTTCACCATGATCGGGCTCAAGTGGGACACCAACCAGGTGATGACCGGCTTCACCTCGGCGATGCTGGGCCTCGGGCTGAACCTCGCGGCGTACTTCGCCGAGACCGTCCGCGCCGGCATCCAGGCCGTCGACCGGGGTCAGAGCGAGGCCGCGTACGCGCTGGGCATGACGCCCGGCAAGCGGATGCGGGTCATCGTGCTGCCGCAGGCGCTGCGGATCATCATTCCGCCCACCGGCAACGAGTTCATCTCGATGTTGAAGACCACCTCGCTGGTCTACGTCGTCGCCGGGCACGACCTGATGACCAACGCCAGCCAGATCTACAAGGCCAACAACCTGATCATGGAGCTGCTGATCGTGGCGAGCCTGTGGTACATGCTGATGACCGCCGTCGCCACGTTCCTGCAGGGCAGGCTGGAGCGGCGCTTCGGCTCCGACGCCGTGCGGCTGGTGCGCGGCGGCGGCCTGGCCGCCCGGGTGCTGCCCCGCCAGCCGAAGCCGGAGGTGACCCGATGACCGGCGACCCCGTCGTGCTCGCCACGGGCGTCCGCATGAGCTACGGCGACACCGAGGTGCTGCACGGTGTCGACTTCAGCGTCGCCCCCGGCGAGGTGAGCTGCATCATCGGTCCGTCAGGGTCGGGCAAGTCCACGTTCCTGCGCTGTGTGAACGGGCTGGAGCCGGTGCTCGGCGGCAGCCTGCGGGTGCTGGGGGAGGAGGTCGGCCACACGCTGCGCGACGGGAAGTACCATCCTTGGTCGCCGAAGCGGTTCGCGGCCTTCCGGACGAAGATCGGCATGGTCTTCCAGCGGTTCAACCTCTTCGCCCACCAGAGCGCGCTGGAGAACGTCGCCTGCGCGCCGATCCACGTCGCAGGGATGTCCGGTGACAAGGCCCGCGAGCTGGCCATGGAACACCTGGCCCGGGTGGGGCTGGCCGACCACGCGCACAAGCGCCCGCACCAGCTGTCCGGCGGGCAGCAGCAGCGGGTCGCGATCGCCAGGGCGCTGGCCATGAACCCCACGCTCATGCTCTTCGACGAGCCGACCTCCGCGCTCGACCCGGAGCTCGTGGACGAGGTGCTGGAGGTGATGAAGAAGCTCGCCCTCGACGGCATGACCATGCTCGTGGTGACCCACGAGATCGGCTTCGCCCGTGAGGTCGGCGACACGCTGACGTTCTTCGACGAGGGCGTGGTCGTCGAGCAGGGCGCCCCGGCCGAGCTGCTCGCCGCCTGCAAGCAGCCGCGTACCAGGGCGTTCCTGTCCAGCGTGCTGTGATCAGCGCCGTTCGCGGACGATCCTGGCCGTGCCCGCGGGCACGGTCAGCCGGCCGTCCACCGGGGTGCCGTCGAGGCTCGTGCCGGTCGCCTTGACGACCGCGTCCGCGTCCGTGTGGTTGACGGCGAACAGGAACGACCGGCCGTCGGAGTGGGAGCGGCGTACCAGCTCGACGCCCGGCGTGTCGGTGGTGGCCACGCCCGCCTCCGCGCAGACCGCGGCCAGCACGCGCGCCAGCGCCTCACCGGCGAGCAGCGTCGTCAGGTAGTGGGCCGCGCCCCGCCCGGCCTCGTTGCGGGTCCAGGCCGGCTCGCCCGTGGCGTACGCGTCCAGCACGGAGGCGGTGGTGGCGCGGGCGGCCTCGCTCCACACCGTGCCCGCGCCGCCGCCCGCCAGCGGGACCGTCTCGCCTGCCTCCAGGGGGAAGAACTCCTCGACCGTCACCCCGAGCAGGTCGCGCCAGGCCCCCGGGTAGCCGCCCAGCCGGACCCGGTCGTGCTCGTCCACGATCCCGCTGTACGGCCCGACGAGCGCGACCCCGCCGCCTTCGACGAAGCGTTCGAGGTTCGCCGCGTCCGCGTCGCTGACCAGGTAGAGCGCGGGCACCAGCACCAGGCGGTAGCCGGACAGGTCGGACTCGGGGTGGGCCAGGTCGCAGGTGACGCCCTGCCGCCACAGCTCGGCGTGCCAGCGCTTGATCTCCTCGACCGGCTTGAGCAGGTCGGTGGGCTGGGCCGGGTGGTCCTGGGCCCAGACGCTCGACCAGTCGAGCAGGATCGCCACGTCCGCCTCGACCGTGCTGCCCGCCACGTCGGACGCCTCCCGCAGCAGGTCGCCGAGCGCGACGACCTCACGCCAGATCTTGGTGCCGGTGCCCGCGTGCGGCAGCATCGCCGAGTGCCACTTCTCGGCCCCCGCCCGCGACGCCCGCCACTGGAAGAACATGATCCCGTCGGCGCCCCTGGCCAGGTGCTGCACGGAGTTGCGGTGCATCTCGCCGGGCCGCTTGGCGCGGTTGAGCCCCTGCCAGTTGACCGCGCCGGTCGAGTGCTCCATGAGCAGCCACGGCCGGTCGCGCTTGAGCGAGCGGGTGAGGTCGGCGGCGAAGGCCAGGTCGACGTGGGGCTCCGGGTCCGCGCCGGCCAGGTAGTGGTCGGTCGAGACGACGTCCACCTCCTGGGCGAACGACCAGTAGTCGATGTCCCAGTGGGAGCCGCCCATGAAGTTCGTGGTCGCCGGGACACCGGGCGCGAGCTCGCGCAGCAGGTCGCGTTCGGCGCGGTAGAGGGCCGACAGCGCGTCCGAGCTGAACCGGCGGAAGTCGAGCTGCTGGGCCGGGTTGGCGAAGCTGGGGGTGATCCGGGGCGGCAGGATCTGCTCCCAGTCGCCGTAGTGCTGGGACCAGAACGCGGTGCCCCAGGCGTCGTTGAGCGCGTCGAGCGTGCCGTAGCGGTCGATCAGCCAGGCGCGGAAGGCCGCGGCGGAGGCGTCGCAGTAGCAGCGGGCGTTGTGGCAGCCGTACTCGTTGTGGACGTGCCACATCGCCAGCGCCGGGTGGCCGGCGTAGCGGCGGCCGAGCTGCTCGGCGATGGCCAGCGCCTTCTCCCGGTAGATCGGCGAGCTGGGGCAGAACGCCTGCCTGCTGCCGTGCCACCACCGGCGGCCGTCGGCGTCGACAGGCAGCGCCTCGGGGTGACGGTGGCCGAACCACGGCGGCGGGGAGGCGGTCGGCGTCGCCAGGAAGACCTTGACGCCGCCGCCGGCCAGCAGGTCCATGATGCGGTCGAGCCAGTCGAAGGTGTACACGCCCTCGTCCGGCTCCAGCAGCGACCAGGAGAAGATGCCGAGGCTGACGTGGGTGACGCCGGCCTCGCGCATCAGCCGGACGTCGTCGGCCCACGTCTGCTCCGGCCACTGCTCGGGGTTGTAGTCACCGCCGTAGGCGATCAACGCGACTCCTATTAATTTAGGATTTTTCCCGATTTAGAGTCTCACGTCGGCCGCCAGGGCGGAAACCTCCTCCTCGTCCAGTCGCCCGTCCGCCACGATCGTCACGACGCGCCTGGTCAGCGTGCTCTCCACCACCAGCGGCGCGTCCCAGGCCAGCGCCTGCCCGACCCCCGGATACTCCGCCACCCGGACGAACCACGGGTCGCCGTCGGCCTGGACGAAGATCAGTGTCCAGTCCCTGTCCTGCGGCGTGGTGCCGGACATCGCCACCCACCGGCCCCGGCTGCCGTGCACCGCCCGCTCGTCCCCGGGCAGCGTGGTGCGCGCGGTGGAGGTGCTGGGGGCGCGCCAGAAGAAGCCGCCGTAGCCGGCGCCCGGCCGCCCCTTGGTGGCCGAGCTCTGGACGGCCAGGGGAGCGCCGGTGAGGTTCGTCAGCGTGAACGCGAAGTCCAGCGCCCAGGCGTCACCGACCGGCCGCGCCGCGACCGTGCGTTCCTCGCGGGCCATCGGCCGGCCGCCGGGGCCGACCCACTCCAGGTGCTCGGTGAAGCCGTCGTCCGCCAGCCGGGAGAAGGCCACGTGCCGCTGCGTGCCGTGGTCGTCCAGCCAGCCGGGGCCGCGGTCCTTGACGTACGTGCGGCCGCCCCAGAAGTTCGCGCCGCCGAGGTCGGAGATCGCCACGCCGACGCCCAGGTGGTGCACGTGGTCGGGCGGCCGGACCTCGGTGACCTCCACGCCCCCGCGCGTGCGCACGTGGTGCAGGTACGGCCGGGGCGAGTCGGTCGCCGGCAGGTCGGGACGCCAGTCGTACGCCGCCACCGGCTCACCCGCCACCAGCAGTTCCACCCGCGTCCAGGGGGCGCCCAGCTCGGAGTAGAGGGCCAGCTCCCGCGCGCTGCGCGCGGTCAGCTCGGCCACGCCGGGCAGCACCCGGCCCACGACCTCGCCGGCGGCGTCCCGTTCCACGACCTGGTGCCGCTCGGGGATCGGGACCGGCTCGGTGGCCAGTCGCACGGCGTCCAGCACCTGGGTGAAGGTCTCGGTGGCCGGCAGCGGGACCAGCAGGTCCGCGCCCGTGCGGACGTGGTCGGCGAGGTTCTCCAGCAGGTCGGTGCGCTCGTACACGGTCGTCGTGCGCGAGCCGTCGGCGAGCTCGACCGTGAGCCGGTCCTCGGTGTAGACGAGTGTGGCCGTGCCGCGCTCGCCGTGCACGACCAGGTACGGCTCGTGCCGCTCCTTGGCGCAGAGCGTCACCGCGATCGTGATCACCGGCCCGTCCGCCATCCGGATGCGCACGCACGAGGTGTCGTCCGACTCGATCGGGAAGGCGTGGTAGAGCTCGGTCTCGATCCGCGCGATGGGGCCGTCGGCCAGCGCGAGCGCGGTGGCGACGGCGTGCGCGAACGGGTTCGTCAGGGCGCCGTCCACCACGTCCGCGCCGTCGAGGCGGCGCCGGCCCGCCCACGGCGAGCGGGTGAAGTAGGCCGCGGGCCGCACCCACGCGCCCGCGCCGCCGATGCCGCGCACCTTCCCGAGAGTCCCGTTCGCGATCAGTTCGCGCAGCGCGGGGACGGCCGCCGAGCCCAGCGACTGGAACCCGACCTGGCAGGCCCGCCCGGTCCGCGCCGCCGCCTCGGCGATCCGCCGGTGCGCCTCGGGCGTGGCCGCGGGCGGCTTCTCCAGCAGCACGTGGGAGCCGGCGCGCAGCGCGGTCACCGCGAGGTCGGCGTGCGTGTGGATCGGCGTGCACACGATCGTGATCTCCGCGCCGGTCTTCTCGATCAGCTCGCCCAGGTCGGACGACTGCGGCGGCGCCGCGAAGTCCACCTCCACCGGGCGCAGGTCGCAGATCCCGGCCAGCTCGACCACGCCGAGGCCGGTGAGCCTGCGCAGGTTGCGTAAGTGGTGCTGCCCGTGCCCCTGCGCGCCGGCCAGCACCACCTTCACCGGCGCCATCACGACCACCTCAGCCCGAGCCCGGCGTGCCCGCCCGCGCGCAGCACGCCTGCGGCGATCCGCACCGGGTACGGCTCAGCCAGCAGCCCCAGCCGGGCGAACGACGCGTCCTCCACGTCCTCGACCATGACCGGCAGCGGCAGGGCCAGCGCCAGCTGCCCGGACAGCTCGCTCAGCAGGTGCGGGTAGACCGGCACGTCGTACGTCCTGGCCAGCTCGGCGATCCGCAGGAACGGCGTGATCCCGCCGACCCGCACGACGTTGGGCTGCACCACGTCACACGCGCCCGCCGCGAGCAGGTCACGGAAGCCGTAGGTGGTGTAGACGTTCTCGCCGACCGCGACCGGCACGTCGATCGAGCGGCGCAGCTCCACGTGCGCGGCCACGTCGTCGGCCGGCAGCGGCTCCTCGACCCAGTGAAGATCGAACTCGCGCAGCGCGGCGATCGCCCGCCGCGCCCGGTGCAGGTCCCACCGCTGGTTCGCGTCGATCATCAGCAGCCGGTCGGGGCCGATCACCTCACGCACCGCGGCCACCCGCTCGACGTCCCGCGCGAGGTCCGGCCGGCCCACCTTGATCTTGACACCGTGGAAACCGGCGGCCACCCAGCGCCGGGCCTGCTCGACCAGCTCGTCCAGCGAGTAGTGCAGGTTGACGCCGCTGCCGTAGACCGGCACCTCGTCGCGCCGCCGCCCGAGCGTGTCGGCCAGGCCCCGCTCACCGCAGCGCAGGTCCCACAGCGCGAGGTCGATCCCGGCCAGCGCGATCGTGGTGATCCCGCCGGGGCCGGCCTCGCGCAGATGCCGCCAGAGCCGGTCCCACACCACCTCGGGGTGCGCGGGCAGGCCGATCAGCGCCTCACGCAGGTCGTGGTCGAGCAGCGCCCGCACGGCGTGCGCGCCGATCTGCGGCGTCCACGCGAACCCGGTGCCGGTGCGGCCGTCCTTGAGCGTGACGTGCGTGACGACCACGTGGTTGTACGGCACGTCCGCGCCCCACGGCCTCGGCAGCGCGACGGTGCGCAACTCCGTCCGCAGATCAACGATCATGAACGAGCTCCAGGCCGGTCTTGACGAGCGCGTCCAGCTCGCCCAGGTGCTCGTCGGTGAGCTCGACCAGCGGCGGCCGGACGGTGCCCACGTCCAGGCCGCGCAGCCGGACGGCCGCCTTGACCAGGGAGACCGCGTAGCCGGGGACCTTGGCGCGCAGGCGGACCAGCGGTGCGTAGAACTCGGTCAGCAGCCGCTCGTCGCCGTTCAGGTAGGCCAGCGCGATCTCGGGGGCGAAGGCGAACACCGCGCTGGAGTACAGCCGCACGCCGAGGCCGCGGTAGGCCGGCATGGTCAGCTCGGCCGTCGGCAGGCCGTTGAAGAACAGGAAGTCCGGATACCGCTCGCGCACCGCCAGCACGGTCCGCTGCATGCGGTCGATGTCGCCCACGCCGTCCTTGAGCCCGATGACGCCCGGCAGGCCGGCCAGCTCCACCACGGCGTCCGGGTCGAGCACCACCGAGCCGCGCTGGTAGACGATCACCGGCAGCTCCGCGGCGACCGCGCGCACGTACGCGGTGAACCCGTGCCCCGGCCCCTGCGCCAGGTACGGCGGCATGAGCAGCAGCCCGTCGGCGCCCGCCGCACGGGCGGCCCGCGCCTGGTTCACCGCCGTCCCCAGCGGCCCGCCCGCGCCCGCGAACACCGGGACACGGCCGCCCACCGCCTCGGCGGCCACCCGGACGGCCCGCGCGTGCTCCGCCTCCGACAGGGCCGAGAACTCGCCCGTGCCGCACGCCGCGAACACACCGCCAGGACCGTGCTCCATGCCCTGCCGGACGTGCTCGGCCAGCACGTCCTCGGCGAGCGCGCCGCCCGCGTCGAACGGGGTCACCGGGAAGAACAGCACACCGCTGAGATTCATTCGGTCTCATCCTTGAGTTCGGAACGCCAGCTGCGCCGGGGTCGCCAGCCGAGCAGGCGCGTCGCCTTGGCGGTCGAGAAGGCCGGCAGGGTGCCGGTGAGCCCGGCCGCGAACGGCTCGGTGCCGGGCACGACATGGGGGAGCAGGTCGGCCAGGGGTTTCCTGGCCAGCGCGTCGGCCGCGCCGGCGAAGAACACCTCGCCGTTCGGCACGTCGGGCAGGGCCTCGGCGAGCACGGCGATCAGCTCGGCGGCGTCGCGGGCGTCGATGTAGTTGAACAACGACACCCCGCCCAGATCCGGCCGGTCGAGCCGCTCGCGCACGGTGTGACCCGACTGCGTGGGCGCACCCGCCCACTCCTCGGGCGGGATGACGAAGCACGGCCGCACCGCCGCCATGCGGGTGCTCCCCGCCACGGCGAACGCCTTCATGGTCTGCTCGGCCACCACCTTGGACAGGTTGTAGGCGTTCCACGGCCGGACCGGGTGCTCCTCGTCGATCGGCAGGTACGACGGCGCCCAACCGCCCGGCGCGCCGTACCCGATGACGGTGGGGCTGCTGGCCACCACCACGCCCGCCACCTTCAGGGCCACCGACGCCTCGCACACGTTGAAAGCGAGCCGCGTGTTGACCTTGAAGATGACCGACTCCGGGGCGCTGAACGGCGTCGCGATGGCGGCCAGGTGGATCACCGACTCGGGCCGGAACCTCGCCATCACCTCGAACGCCTCACCGGTGTCGGTCAGGTCGGCCGGGAACGTGACGGCGGCCTCGGCGGGGGTGCCCGGGGCGCGGTCGACACCGATGACCTCGTGCCCGGCCGCCGCGAGAGTGGTGACCACGCTGCGGCCGAGGCGTCCGGCGCTTCCGGTGACGAGGACTCTGCTCACCGTGAGGGGCTCCTTCAGGACTGCAAACAGTTGCACCAAACCTTTGTGTCAGGAAGGCCGGGCCGTCAAGAGGTGATTTGCTGCCTGGCCCTCTAGCTGGGGGTTCCCGAGGAGGGCAGAAGCGGGGTTGAGGGGCAAGCGCTTTCACGCCGGACCGGGATTCTGCAAGCGGTTGCGTTATGGTGGGCGACTGTGACAGTGACGATTCGTGATGTGGCCCGGGCGTCCGGCGTGCATGTGTCCACTGTGTCCCGGACGTTCTCCGCTCCCCACATGGTGAACGCCACCACCCGCACGCGGGTCCTGGCGGTGGCCGAGGAGCTGGGCTACCGGCCCAACCGGGCGGCGCGGGCGCTCACGACCGGTCGTACGCACAACCTCGGTCTCATCGTGGCGGACATCGCCAACCCGTTCTTCCCGCCGCTGATCAAGGCCGCCCACGCGGCCGCCCGCCAGCGCGACTACCACCTGTTCGTGGCCGACACCGACGAGGAGCCGGCCGCCGAGGAGGAGCTCGTGCAGGCGTTCTCCAAGCAGGTGGACGGCGTGGTGCTGTGCAGCCCGCGCTCGTCCAACAAGGCGCTGGAACGGCTGGCCGAGCGGGTGCCGTTCGTGGTCATCAACCGGCGGCTGCGCGGCGCGGCCACGGTGCTGATGGACGTCGGCCACGGCGCGAAGCTCGCGGTCGAGCACCTCGCCGGGCTCGGGCACACCCGGGTGGCCCTGGTGTCGGGCCCGTCCGGCTCGTGGACGAGCGCCGAGATCCGTACGGCCGCCGAGCAGGTGCCGGGCGTGGAGCTGGTCGTCGTCGGCCCCAACGCGCCCATCGAGCGGGGCGGCTTCGCGGCGGCGCGGCGGGTGCGCGACTCCGGCGTGACCGGCGTGCTGGCCTACAACGACCTGGTGGCCATCGGGCTCATCGAGGGGCTCGGGGAGCTGGGGCTGAGCGTGCCGGAGGACATCAGCGTGGTGGGGATCGACGACATCGTGCCCGGACGGCTGAACCGCCCGAAGCTCACCACGGTCGCCATGCCGACGGCCGCCGCCGGGCGGCTGGCGGTGGATCTGCTCATCCAGGAGGTGAGCGCGACCACCTCGCTGGAGACGCGCCTGGTCGTCAGAGACTCCACTGCGGCTCCACGGTAGCGTGCTGCTGCAAACGGTTGTACTAAACCGGAGCGAAATTCGTCTGACTTATCAGCTGGCCACGTCGTTCAACTGGGAAAACGTGCTGGCGATATATCGGTAACGGCTATGTAACGTCTGCAAAGGGTTGACGGAACTTTCCGGACGGCTATAGGAAAGCGCTATCCATTCACATCTCGCCGGAAGGTCCGTGATGACGAATGAGTTCCGTCATGGCTGACTCGGTGGCGGTGAAGCCCCGGGACGCGGTGACCGAACCCGCACGCGGCGGCCACCGCTCCACCAAACGTTCCCGCCGCGAGGCGCGGGCCGCCTACCTCTTCCTGGCGCCCTGGTTCGCCGGCCTGCTCGTCATCACCATCGGCCCGATCGTGGCCTCGCTGTACCTGTCGTTCACTGACTACAGCCTGCTCGATGAGGCCACGTGGGTCGGCTGGGACAACTACGTCCGGATGTTCACGCAGGACCCGAGGTTCCTCAACTCCCTCTGGGTGACCACGGTGTACGTGGTCGTCTCGGTGCCGATGCAGCTGGCCTTCGCGCTCGCGCTGGCGCTGGTGCTCGACCGGGGGTTACGCGGCCTGCCGATCTACCGCTCGATCTTCTACCTGCCCTCGCTGCTCGGCGGCAGCGTCGCGATCGCGATCCTGTGGCGCAAGGTGTTCGGCGCCGACGGGCTGGTCAACGCGGTGCTGGCGATCTTCGGCATCCAGGGCACCGGCTGGGTCGCCCACCCCGACTACGCGCTGGGCACGCTGATCCTCCTGCACGTGTGGACGTTCGGCGCCCCTATGATCATCTTCCTGGCGGGCCTGCGGCAGATCCCGAGCAGCTACTACGAGGCCGCCGCGGTGGACGGCGCCGGGCCGGTGCGGCAGTTCCGCGCGATCACGCTGCCCCTGCTGACGCCGATCATCTTCTTCAACCTGGTGCTGGAGCTCATCAAGTCGTTCCAGTCGTTCACGCAGGCGTTCATCGTGAGCAACGGCAGCGGCGGACCGGCCGACTCCACGCTCTTCTACACGCTCTACCTCTACCTGCAAGGGTTCAGGGACTACGACATGGGCTACGCGGCCGCGATGG
The DNA here is from genome assembly GCF_044465245.1 of Nonomuraea terrae. Lineage (NCBI taxonomy): Bacteria > Bacillati > Actinomycetota > Actinomycetes > Streptosporangiales > Streptosporangiaceae > Nonomuraea > Nonomuraea terrae. Next base: position 447,063 of record NZ_JBITLL010000007.1, read on the forward strand.
CCTGGGTCCTGATGCTGATCATCGCCGGGCTCACCGCGGTGAATTTCCTCGCTTCCAAGTATTGGGTCTTCTATGGCGACACCAAGTAGGCCGATCCCGTTCCTGTTCCGCCCGATCAGGGGCGGACGGCTCGTCAAGCACGCGCTGCTGATCGCCTTCGGCCTGGTCATGATCTATCCGCTGCTCTGGATGATCTCCAGCTCCCTCAAGCCCGAGGATCTCATCTTCCGGGAGCCGGGGCTGTGGCCCAGCCAGGTCACGCTGGAGAACTACACCGCCGGCTGGACGGCGCTCAAGCATTCCTTCGGCTACTACCTGTGGAACTCCGCGGTCGTCACCGGGCTGTCGGTGGTCGCGAACCTGGTGGCCTGCTCGCTGGCGGCCTACGCCTTCGCGCGGCTGGAGTTTCCGCTGAAGAAGCTGTGGTTCACGCTCATGCTGGGCGGGATCATGCTGCCGTACCACGTGACGATCGTGCCGCAGTACATCATGTTCTCGAAGCTCGACCTGATCAACACGATCTGGCCGCTCCTCATGCCGAAGGTGCTGGCCACCGACGCGTTCTTCATCTTCCTCATGGTGCAGTTCATCCGGACGCTGCCCACCGAGCTGGACGAGGCCGCGGAGATCGACGGGGCCGGCTACTGGCGGATCTTCAGCAGGGTCGTCATGCCGCTGTGCCTGCCCGCGCTGGCCACGACGGCGATCTTCACGTTCATCTGGACGTGGAACGACTTCCTCAGCCAGTTGCTGTACCTCAACAATCCTGACAACTTCACCGTGCCGGTAGCGTTGCGCACGTTCTTGGACGCCAGCAGCGACTCCTCGTGGGGGCCCATGTTCGCCATGTCGATCATCGCACTCGGCCCCATCTTCGGGTTCTTCCTGGCCGGCCAGAAATACCTGATCCGTGGTATCTCCACCACGGGCCTGAAGTAGCTCATCCCCCCAACTGAAACCCCCTACAGGAGGTCAAGCCGTGAGCTCAGGCAAGAGAAAGTGGTCCGCGGCATTACTCGCCGCCGCTCTGCTGGCGGTCACCGCGGCCTGTGGCGGCGGAGGCGACGGCGGCGAGGGCGCCGGCGGCACGGTCACGCTGCGCTTCTCCTACTGGGGCAGCGACGCCCGGCAGAAGATGACCGAAGAGGCCATCGCGAAGTTCGAGGCGAAGAACCCGACCATCAAGGTCGAGGGCGAGTTCTCCGACTTCGACAGCTACTACGAATCACTGTCGACGAAGGTCGCGGCCAGTGACGCCCCCGACGTCATCCAGCTGGAGATCCGCGCCCTGCGCGAATACGCCGACCGCGGCACCCTGGCCGACCTGTCCAGCTCGGTCAACGCCGCCGACATCGACGCCAAGCTGCTGGCCACCGGCGCCATCGACGGCAAGCAGTTCGCCATCCCGAACGGCGCCAACGCCTTCTCCCTGATGGTCAACCCCGCCCTGGTCGAGAGCAGCGGGCAGAAGCTGCCCGACGACACCACGTGGACCTGGGACGACTACGTCGACCTGGCCTCCAAGATCACCGCAGGGAGCGACGGCAAGGTCACCGGCACGCAGCTCAGCTGGAACCCGGCGTACCTGGAGATCTACGCCGCGCAGAAGGGCGAGTCCTTCTACCAGGGCAACCAGCTCGCGATGTCCCCCCAGACCATCAAGGAATGGTGGGCCATCATGCAGAAACTGATCGAGACCAAGGGCTCGCCCGACGCGGCCAAGAGCGCCGAGGTCGGCGCGACCAGCGTCGACCAGTCGCTGCTCGGCACCAACACCGGCGCGATGGGCATGTGGTGGAGCAACCAGCTCGGCGCGGCGGCGAGCGCCTCGGGGCAGAACCTCGAGCTGCTGCGGATGCCGAAGCTGGAGGGCGCCACGACCGGCGGCATGTTCATGCAGCCGGCGATGTTCCTGGCCGCCTCGTCGCAGTCGGAGCACGCGGCCGAGGCCGCCAAGTTCATCGACTTCATGATCAACGACCCGGAGGCGGGCCAGATCATCCTCAGCGACCGCGGCCTGCCGGCCAACGCCAAGGTGCTGGCGGCGGTCAGGGACAAACTGCCGGAAGCCGACCAGAAGACCCTGGCCTTCCTCGACGAGGCCAAGAGCGAGCTGAAGGACCCGCCGGCGGCCCCGCCGAAGGGCGCCAGCGCCATGGAGGACATCCTCACCCGCTACTCCGAGGAGGTCATGTTCGGCCGGATGACCCCGGACGACGCCGCGGCGAAACTCATCGCCGAGGCCAACGCCTCGATCGCGGGCTGACAGCAAGAGGAGAGACATGAAGTACGCGTTCGTCGGGCTGGGGCACCGCGCGCAGATGTACGTCGACGCGCTGCTCGGGGAGTGGCGCGACGCCGGCACCATCGTCGCCCTGTGCGACACGAACCGGACCCGCATGGCCTACTACGCCGAGCGGATCGGCGGCGAGGTGCCCTGCTTCGGGCCCGCGGAGTTCGACAAGGTGCTCGAGCTCGCCGACGCGGTCATCGTCACCACCGTCGACGCCACGCACGCGCGCTACGTGTGCGCGGCGCTCGACGCCGGCCGCGACGTCATCGTGGAGAAGCCCCTCACGACCGACGCCGAGGGCTGCGCGGCCATCGCCGCGGCGGCCGAACGCAGCGCCGGCAAGCTGGTCGTCACCTTCAACTACCGCTACTCGCCGCGCAACTCGGCCGTGCGCCGCCTGCTGATGGAGGGCGCGATCGGCGAGGTGACGTCGGTGCACTTCGAGTGGACGCTGGACACGATCCACGGCGCCGACTACTTCCGCCGCTGGCACCGCGAGCGCGCCAACTCCGGCGGCCTGCTCGTGCACAAGTCCACCCACCACTTCGACCTGGTCAACTGGTGGCTCGGCGCGGCGCCCGAGCTCGTCTTCGCCCAGACCGACCTGCGCTTCTACGGCGCCGGCAACGCCAGGAAGCGCGGCCTGGAGGAGCGGCCCGCGCGCGGGCAGGGCGCGCCGGGCCTGGGCAGCGACCCGTTCATCCTCGACATCTCCCAGGACCCCCGGCTCAAGAGCCTCTACCTGGACGCCGAGCACGAGGACGGCTACCTCCGCGACCAGGACGTCTTCGGCGAGGGCATCGACATCGACGACAACATGTCGGTGCTCGTCCGCTACACCAACCGGGCGATCCTGACGTACTCGCTGCACGCGCACGCGCCGTGGGAGGGCTACCGGGTCGCCTTCAACGGCACCGAGGGCCGGCTGGAGCTCGACGTGGTCGAGCGCGAGTGGGCGCCGCCGCACGCCGCCATCGACCCGAGCGCGGCCGCCAAGGAGCACGCGACCGGCTCGTCGGAGCGGCTCACGCTGCGCCGCCACTGGAGCCCGCCGGAGGAGGTGCCCATCGAGAGCGGCGCCGGCGGGCACGGCGGCGGCGACCGGCTGCTGCTCGACGACGTCTTCCGCGGCCCCGGCGGCGACCCGCTGGCCCGGCAGGCCGGCTACCGCGACGGCATCCGCAGCGTGCTGACCGGTCACGCGGCCAACGTCTCGGCCCGCACCGGGGCTCCCGTCCACCTGGCCGACGACGGCACGCGTGTTCGCTGAGCTGGCCGGGGTCGCCGCGGCGCAGTTCGGGCCGACGCCGGCGCTGCCCGGGGTCGAGCTGCGGGCGGCGGCGCGGGACGCCATGGGGGTGCTCGACCTGACCGCGCGGGACGTGCGGGTCGAGCGCACCTGGACCGACGGCGACCTGCGGGGCGAGGAGCTGTCCTGGACGGTCGGCTTCGGGCCGCGCACGGGGGCGTACCTGCTGCGGCCCCGTGACGCGGACGGGCCGCTGCCCGGCGTGGTGGCGCTGCACTGTCACTCCAGCATGAAGTGGGCCGGCAAGGACAAGATCGCCGATGGTCCCGAAGGGCCGTCGCCGGAGGTGCGCAGGCTCAGGGACGCCGTCTACGGCGGGCGCGCCTTCGCCGGGGCGCTGGCCCGGCGCGGCTTCGCCGTGCTCGCGCACGACGTGCTCGCCTGGGGCAGCCGCCGCTTCCCGCTGGACGTCCCCGACGGCCCCGGGAGCGAGCCCGACCGGTACGACGCCGCCGCCCGGGAGCACGAGCACGTCGTGGCCAAGCACTGCGCGGCGCTCGGCACGTCGTTCGCGGGTGTGGTGGCAGGGGAGGACCTGGCCGCGGCGGCCTACCTGCGCTCGCGGCCCGACGTGGGCCCGGTCGGCTGCGCCGGGCTGTCGGGCGGCGGCTTGAGGGCGGGCCTGCTCGGCGCGTTCGACCCCGAGATCAGGGCCGTCGTGGTGGCGGCCATGATGTCGTCGTACCGCGATCTGATCGGCACGCACGTGCACCGGCACACCTGGATGCTCTACCCGCCGGGGCTGCCGCGGCTGGGCGACTGGCCCGACCTGGTCGCCTCGCGCGCGCCCGCGCCGCTCATGGTGCAGTACGCGCTGCGCGACGAGCTGTTCCCGGAGGCGGGGATGCGCCGGGCGCACGCCGTGATCGAGGAGCGCTACCGGGGCGCGCCCGAGGCGTACGAGGCGGTCTTCGCCGACGTGCCGCACAGCTTCGACGTGCCCCGGCAGGAGCAGGCCTTCGACTGGCTGGCGGCGCGGCTGACCTGAGGGAGACCGGCGACCCGTCGCGCCGCGGCGGGACCAGCCGGGCAGCACCGCACAGCGGCGCGTCCCGGCGCTACGGTGGTCGAATCCCGCCCGCCGAAGTTCCGTCAGATGTCGGGTGATCCCTGTCGGCGCCGCGGATAGGGTCGGCTGACCAGACGGAGATCCAGCCCGGCCACGGGGTGCACCGCGGGTGACAGCGCCGCGCTCTTCGCTGCCGTCGGGCCAGGTCCTCCGTCGGCCGCCGCGCTGACATGGAGTGATTCACGATGACGCGAGGAACGCCACGCCTGGGAATCTCCACTCTGCTGGTCGTGCCGGCGCTGGTGGCGCTCACCGCCGCCGTGACCGCCGCACCGGCCACCGCCGACCCGCTCCCGGGGCCGGTCTTCGCCGACGGGCAGGCCCAGATCGTGTCCGAGTTCGCCGATCCCGGCACCTGGATCCGGGAGCGATTATGGGTGGAGACGGAGTTCGACTCCGACGGCGACGGCCGGCTCGACCGCATGCACGTGGACGTGACCAGGCCGGGGCCGACCGCCGACGGGCTGAAGGTGCCGGTGGTCTACGAGACCAGCCCGTACTACGCGGGAACGGCCTCGACCCAGCGGCAGTACTTCTGGAACGTCAACACCGAGCTCGGCAAGGAGCCTCCGCCCCGGGCCTCGCCGCCCCCGATCGCGTTCAGGCCGGACCGGACCGCCGTGTCGACCAGCGAGGTCAGCACCTGGGTGCCGCGCGGTTTCGCGGTCGTGCACTCGGACTCGCCCGGCACCGGGCTGTCCGAAGGCTGCCCGACGGTGGGCGGGGCCAACGAGTCGCTGGCGCCGAAGGCGATCGTCGACTGGCTGAACGGCCGGGCGAAGGGCTACACCAGCGTCGTCGGCGGCGAGCAGGTCGCGGCCACCGGATGGTCCACCGGCAAGGTCGGGATGACCGGTACGTCGTACAACGGGACGCTTCCCCTGGCGGCGGCCACGACCGGGGTCGAGGGGCTGGAGGCGATCGTGCCGATCGCGCCGAACACCTCCTACTACCACTACTACCGCTCGAACGGGCTGGTCCGGCACCCGGGCGGCTGGCTGGGCGAGGACATCGACTACCTCTTCGACTACATCAGCAGCGGCTATCCGGACCGCCGGGAGTACTGCGCCCAGCACGTCCGCGTCGACCTGATGAACCGGCACCAGGACCGGGCGACCGGTGACTACAACGACTTCTGGGCGGGGCGGGACCTCCTCAACGCGGTGCGCGGAGTCCGGGCGGCCACCCTGATGGCGCACGCCTTCAACGACTGGAACGTGGTGCCGGAGCACAGTGTCCGGATCCTCGACGCGCTGAAGGCGCAGGGCACACCGGTCCAGGCGTACTTCCACCAGGGCGGGCACGGCGGCGCGCCGCCGCTGGACATGCGCAACCGGTGGTTCACCCGCTATCTCTACGGGCAGCACAACGACGTCGAGAACGACCCCCGGGCCTGGATCGTCCGCAACGAGACCGGGGAGAGCCGGCTCACGCCCTACGCCGACTATCCGAACCCCGAGGCGGCGCCGGTCGGCCTGACGTTGCAGCAGGGCGGCGGCACCACCGGCGGGCTGACCTCGCTGGCCCGGGCGGACAGCGGCACGGAGCAACTCGTCGACGCCGGTGACCTGGCCTGCAACGCGGGCACCCTGGCCACCCAGGCGTCGGAGCACCGGCTGCTCTACGTCACCCCCGAACTCAGCGCGCCCGTGCACATCTCCGGCACCGCCCAGGTCCGGATCCGGCTGGCCGTGAGCAAGCCGGCGGCGAACCTGTCGATCGCGCTGGTCCGGTTGCCGTGGACCAGCGGGGTGGGCTGCGAGTCCAGCACCCGCGGCTCGACGACCAGCATCATCACCCGTGGCTGGGCCGACCCGCAGAACAACCGTTCGCTGCGGCGCGGCGACCCGCTCGAACCCGGCGAGTTCGTCGAGCTGACCGTGCCGTTGCAGCCGGACGACCAGGTCGTCCCCGCGGGGTCGCGGATCGGGCTGATGATCTTCTCGACCGACCACGAGTTCACCCTGCATCCCGCGCCGGGCACCGTGCTCACCGTCGACCTCGCAGGAACGTCGGTCGACCTGCCCGTCGTCGGCGGGCCGCTCGCGATGCCGATCTGCGCCGAGCCGGACGCCCGGCCGACGGTGGTGGTCGGCGAAGTCGACAGCGGGGTGCCCAACCGTACGCTGGCCGGCACCTGCACGGTCAACGATCACATCCTCGACACGGAGGACTGGCCGAACCACGGGCAGTTCGTGCGGCACGTGACCGAAGTCGCCGACCGGCTCGTCGCGGCGGACCTGATCAGCGCCCAGGAACGCTCCGCACTCGTCCGCGCCGCCGCTCGGTCGAACGTCGCCAAGTGAGCCCGCTCGAATAATGCAGTAAAGCGGGCGCAATATCCGATATCGCGATATTCGCCCAATGGAGGGATATCTTCGATTTTATCTTTTATTGAGGGCGCCTGTTTCGCCGATCGCGGCGATTTTCTGGCCATGGTGTGACCGGCCGCTTACCTTTGTCTGGTGGGCGGAGACCGTGACGTCATGATTCTGATCATTATCGCGTTCGCGTTCGTCATCGTCGGCCGACGGCTGCAACGCGCAATCGATCTCTACAACAAGTGGCAGGACGCCGTCGCCAATCTCGCGAAGGCCGTCGCGGCGCTCCCCGGCATCCGCGGCGACTTCTGGCGCGGTATCGGCACTTTGCTGAAGGTGGCGTTCGTGGCCACCATTCTGTTCTGGGCGGCGATCAATCTCGATCTGCTCACTGACTAGCTGGGCCCGCGGGCGCTTTTGCGGGGACGGAAATGGCGACCGCGGTGAGCGGCTTGCCGCATGCATTGATGAATGCGGCAAGCCGCTCCGGGCGAAGCTCTAGGGCAGGATCGCGTCCACGTAGCCGCCGTCCACGCGCACCGCGCCGCCCGTCGTCGCCGAGGCGAACGGCGAGCTGAGGTAGACCACCATGTTCGCGATCTCCTCGGGTTCGATGAGGCGCTGGATCAGCGACTGCGGGCGGTGCTCGCGCATGAACGCCCGCTGCGCCTCCTCCCACGGCAGCTCGCGGTCCACCAGCTGGTAGACGAAATCCTCCACGCCGCCGGTGTGCGTGGGCCCCGCGATCACCGAGTTGACCGTCACCCCGGTGCCGGCCGCCTCCTTGGCGAAGCCTCGCGAGACGGCCAGCAGCGCGGTCTTCGTCATGCCGTAGTGGATCATCTCGGCCGGGATGACGACGGCGGAGTCGCTGGCGATGTACTGGATCCGGCCCCAGCCGCGCTCCTTCATGGCCGGCAGGTACGCGCGGGTCAGGCGCACCGCGGCCAGCACGTTGACCTCGAAGTAGCGCCGCCACTCCTCGTCGGTGATCTCCAGCGCCGGCGTGGCTCCGAAGATGCCCAGGTTGTTGACCAGGATGTCGACGTCGGGGAGCATCCGCAGCACCTGCCCGCAGCCCTCCTCCGTCGAGACGTCGCCGGGCGCCGCCACCAGGTCGAGGCCCGATTCCATCCGTTCGACGGCTGCCGCCACCGAGGCCTCACCGCGGCCGTTGACGCCGACACGGGCGCCCGCCCGGGCCAGGCCGGTGGCGATGGCCGCCCCGATGCCCTGGGTGGAGCCGGTGACCAGAGCCGTCTTTCCGCTGAGATCGATTCGCACGATGTTCCCCCCTGCCCGCCCATTCTGCGCGATCACCTCACGACCGCTCGCACCGGGGCAGTGATACGTAGGGTGGTGTTGGCGTGGAAGGGGCGTGCGTGCACCGGATCCTGTGGATCGTCTCGGCAGTGGCATTGGTGGTCGTCATGGTCGGGGCCATGGTCGTCCCCGACGACCCCGAAGAGCCGCCCGGCGACGGGTGCCCGCCGCGCGACACCCGCGTGACAGCCCCCTACGCGGTCACCGGCTACTGGGTGATCCCGCGCGCCGACCGGTGCGTCACCCGCAGCATGGTCGAGGGGATCCGCAGGATCGGCGGCGACACGCTGATCACGTTCGGCCCCCGGTTCGCCGTCGGGTCCGACCCCGACTGCGTGATCGACGGCCGGCCGTGCGCCGAGGTGCCGGGCACCCGGATCCGCCACGTCTACTCGTACACGACCAGCGAGGAGTTCGGGAAGGGCATGCTGCGCTGCCCCGGGCTCGACCGGCGGGTGGTGGTCGGTGAGCGGATCTTCTACCGGCTGTCGCTGGCCGCCTCCTGCACCGACCCCGAGCACGACCTGGTGATCGTCTCCACCGACGGCGACGGGATCGGCCACCTCATGACCGAGGCGAGCGCGTACGGCATGACGGTCTTCCCGGGGCTGCCCGCGGCGCCGCAGCGGGAGGGCAAGCCGTGGGAGCCCGACCTCGACCACGTCGACGCGCTCAACGCCTTCACCGCGCGGGTGCTGGCCGACTACCGGCAGCGGTTCCAGGCGATGACGGCGTTCGGCGGGGTGTACCAGTCGTTCGAGCTGGCCATGCGGGCGCGCTCCGACACCGACCCGATCATCGCCCTGTACGCGGCCCAGCACGAGGTCGTGGCCGCGGCGCTGCCCGGCAAGAAGCTCGTGGTCAGCCCGTACATCGACGGCCGGCGCGGCCGCGGGTTCCCGCCGGAGCAGACCGAGGAGGGGCTCGCCGACATCGCCTCCACGCGGGCCGGCCTGCCCATGGCCGTCGCCGTGCAGGACGGGCGGGGCACCGGCAAGGTGCCGGTGCACGGCGAGCAGGAGGACGGCGCCGTGGTGGCTCCCCGGCTGGCGCCGGTCGTCGGCCAGGTGACCTACGAGCAGGGTTACTACGGCTCCACGCGCGAGTTCATGGTGGCGGCGGCCCGGCGGGTGCCCGACGGGGTGGAGCTGTGGGCGAACGTCGAGGGTTTCGAGCCCACCCCGGTGCCGGGGGAGTGCGGCCGCGTCGACCCCCTGCCGCTGCGCGGGCGCACCACCAAGGCCCGGCTCGACCAGCAGGTCATGGCGGTGGCGCCGTACTCCGCGAAGATCATTTCGTACGGGTGGGAGCCGTTCTTCACCTGCCAGGACCGGCCCGGCGCGCCGTCGCTGGCCGACGGCATCGCGCAGGGGTGGCAGCAGCCGATCATCGTCAACGCCTACCCCAAGGAGATGAACGGGCGGCCGGGCGTCCTCGTCGAGGGCTACCACCTGCGCGGCGGCACGCTGCGTTTCGGCGAGGCCGCCGTGGCGCAGGAGTGGCACGCGGGCGGGCGACTGGAGTCGGCCTGGGCGCCGCACACCCCTTCGGGGCCGTGGACGGCGATCACCGCCACGAACGGCGCCGGCCACACCAGCACGAGCCCGTACGTGATGCCGGGTCAGGCCCCCGTCCCCAGGTGACGGGGGCCGCAGGGGGGTTACGCGGGGATCGACCGGGTGAAGTCCCGCAGGGCGTTCGCGAACGCGGCGGGTTCCTCCAGGTGACCCAGGTGCGCGCTGTCCTCCAGCACGACCAGCCGTGACCCAGGAATCAGGGCGTGGAGTTCCTCCGCCCACCGCGGGCCGCACTGCACGTCGTACCGGCCGACCACGACCAGGGTGGGCACGGCGAGCGACGGGAGGGTGTCCCGGTCGTCGATGATGTCGGGCTCCAGGTTCTCGTCGAGGGACGAGATGTAGGTGCAGGAGATCGTCTCGCGCAGGCTGCCGAACTCGTTCTCGCGCTCCCAGTAGCGCGCGAAGAAGACCGGCATCAGGTCACGCAGTGTTGTGGTGATCTCCTCGTCGTCGGTGACGCTCATGGACCGGAGCCCGTGGAGCACCCTGGGGAGGTCGGGCTGACCCTCGTGCCGCCGGACGAACTCCTCGATCTTGGTGCCGGCCTCGGCGATGTGCGGCGGGCCCGTCACCGGGGCGCTCTCGTACAGCACCAGGCCGCTGAGCCGGTCGGGGTGGTGCAGCGCGAAGTACTGGGCCACGAAACCGCCGTGCGAGTGCCCGAGGAGGATCACCCGGGGCAGGGACAGCCGATCCAGCAGGCCGACCAGGCTTCTCGTGTAGCGCTCACGGCTGTAGCCGTCCGGATGCGACGGCAGGCGTTGCGAACCGCCGGTGCCGAGCGGCTCGACGTACACCATGGTGAGGAACTCCTCCGCGGCCGGCATGCGCAGGGACTCCCAGATCACGCCGGGCCCGCCTGGCATGGCCACGCAGACCGGGCCCGAGCCGTACACGTGGTACCGCTGGGTCAGGCCGTCCACCACGACGTCGTGGGCGCCGGGGGACAACAGGTCTTTCTCCATCGAAATCTCCATGTGGGAGGTAGTCGGACACCCACAAGATGCGGCGGGGCCGGAGAAGTTCGATGCGGGAAGAGTGATCCGCGCCACCCTCAGCCGGCGTGGAAGAGCCGCAGCTGGTGCATCCGGCCGTTCTGCATGGACATCAGCCAGGCGACCGCCGGAGGGCAGTGGTGCGGATCGTCCGGCGGGTTCACCATGTCCATCTCCCAGATGGTGGTGTCGCTGCTCGCGACGGCGGTCACGAAGCGCTGACGCACGCCCGCCTCCAGATCGCTCACCATGCCCCGGATCAGGAAGTCCCGGTCGCCCACCCGCTGCCGTCCGGAGTAGTAGGCGACGTCAGGCGTCCACCGCTCGGCCGCCAGCTCCGCGAACCGCCCCTGCTCGACCGCGGCCAGGGTCTCCGCCGCCTCCAGTGCGCTCGCGCGTGACCGCGCGGACGCGTCGCCGTGCGCCGCGTCCGCGGTCGCGGCCATCGCCTCGGCCAGTCTGCCCCTGGCCTCGCTGAGCCTGCTGCGCACCGTGCCCACCGGCACGCCGCACAGGGCGGCGATCTGCTCGTAGGAAGGAGTGCGGGGGCTGAAGTGCCGCAGCATCACCGTCATGCGCAGGGTGGGGGACAGCTCGTCGATCGCCCGCCAGAGCCAGTCGCGCATCGCGTGCCGGTCGATGACCTGCTCGGGGCCCGCTTCCGTCGCGAGCGCCGCCAGGTCAGGGACCGGCGTCGTGGCGCCCGCCGAGCGCAGGTGAGCGCGGCAGACGTTACGCACGATCATGCGCAGCCACGCGCCGCAGGACTCCGGCCGCCGCACGTCGCCGATACGCCGCAGGGCGATCATGGACGCCTCCTGCACGGCGTCCTCCACGTCGGGCACGTTGCCCAGCACGCTCAGGGCCACCGCCCGCATGCCGGCCCGGTGTTTCTCCAGCAGCGCGCCCAGCGCGGGCACCTCGCCGTCCCGGGCGGCGCGCAGCAGCTCCTGATCGGAGATGTCGCCTCTCACTCGCCCCAGGGTACGCAGGCCGTTCTCGCGAGCTGCCGTGACGTAGGCCGGTTCCACCCTGAGGCCGGGCCTCGGTCGCCCAGCACGAACGACCGCGTCGCGCGCCGAGGGAGCGGCGCTCGCCGTCCGTGTGCCCCACCTCGGCGGCCGGCTCGCGCTCGACGCCTACAGCGGCGTCTTTCGCTGACACCAGGTCTCAGGTCAGGGCGGACACCAGGATGTCGGCCAGCAGGGCCGCCTGCGTGCCGTCCTCGTCGAGGTCGGGGTTGTAGATCGTGAGCTGCAGGCCGGCGGCGCCGGGTAGGGCGAGCAGCCCACGGAGCAGGCCGGTCAGCCCGTCCGCGTCGAGGCCGCCCGGGGTGGGGCTGTCGACGGCCGGCAACACCGACGGGTCGAGCACGTCGGCGTCGACGTGGATCCAGAACCCGTCGAGGTCGTCGCGCACGAGCACCTCCTCGACGGCGGCGAGCGGGATGTCCGCTCCCGGGACGTACGCCAGCCCGCTGTCCGCCACGTCGCGCAGGTCCTCCTCGTCGCGGACGCCGAGCACGATCACGTCCTCGTCCCTGACGTACGGCCGCAGGCCGTCGATGTCCGTCAGGTGGTCCTCGCCCCGGCCGGTGACCAGGGCGAGGTCCTCGCCGGCCGCCGAGACGACGTAAGGGGAGTTGCCCAGGTGGCGGAAGTCGGCGTGCGCGTCCAGGTACGCCACCCCATAGCGGCCCTCGCGGCGCAGCGCCAGGGCGGGGCCGAGCAGGATCGAGCAGTCGCCGCCCAGCAGGATCGGGAACCCGCCGTCCGCCCTGATGGTGCTCACCCGGCCGGCCAGGGCGCGGGCGTAGGCGGCGATCGCTGGGCCGTTGCGCACGCCGTCGCCCTCCTTCCACGTGGCCACGTAGCGGGGCGGGACCAGCGCTCCCGCGTCGGCAGCGCCGAGCCGCGCGAGCAGGCCCGTGTCGCGCAGCGCCCACGGGGCCTTGTAGCAGCCGGGGACCGTGTCGGGAGCGGGCTGGCGCAGGCCGAGGTTGGAGGGGGCGTCGAGGACTGCCAACCTCCTGTCAGGGGTTATTGTGTTCATAGTCGTGACGGTAACAGGAGGTGGGCGGATGCGCCAGTACGCCGAGACGGGTCTCGTGGCCCTCGATCTCGCCAACACGTGGGACGAGTACCTGGACGACCCTGAGCGGCTGCCCGACGCCGAGGCCCTGCGCCGGTTCTGCGCCGAGCTGGGCGAGCCCTGGGCCGGCGAGCCGGACGCGCTGTGGCAGGTGCGCGAGGTGCGCCGGAGGCTGCGCGCGATCCTGGCCGACGAACCCGCCGAACGCACCCACACCCTGGCGCTGTGGGCCACCGAGCTGCCGGTGCGCGCGGTCGTGGCGGAGTCGGACGGGGCTCCCGTCCTGCGGCTCGCCGCCCCCGAGCAGGCGGCGCTCACCGAGCGGCTCGCCGTGCGCGCGGTGGCGGAGCTGCTGGACGTCGCGGCGGCCGGCGACTGGGAACGCCTGCGGCTGTGCGCCGCCCGCCCGTGCCGCGACGCGTTCGTCGACCGCAGCCGCCCGGGCCGCCGCCAGTTCTGCTCCACCCGCTGCGCCAACCGCGCCCACGCCGCCGCCTCCCGCGCCCGCCACCGCTGACCGTGCGCGCCCCTCTGTCTCCGCGCCTGTCAGCGACTGACCGTGCGCGCCCCTGTCTCCCGCGCCTGTCACCCGACTGACCGTGCGCGCCGGCCGGCGGTCGCCGATGCCCTCTCCGGCAGGTGTTGCCGCCGAGGCCGGCGCGGCCGTCCGGCGTGTCTGACACGGGTGTTCGTTCGTGGCGGGGAAATGTCGGTGGGGGTCGGTAGCTTTCCCTCACCCCCCGATTGATGGAGGTTGGCCGATGTACCGACAGGGTGACATCCTGCTCGTCCCCATTGCCGATGAGTCCGCGCCGAGCTCGGTGCGGCCGGAGCCGCGGGATGCCCGCGGGCGGCTCGTGCTGGCGTACGGCGAGGCGACCGGGCACTGCCACGCGATCCCCGGGCCGGGCACGCTGTCCCGAGGCTTCCTGCACCTGCCCGAGGGCGGGCGTCTCGTGCACGAGGAGCACGAGGCGATCTCCCTGCCGAAGGGCTGGTATCGCGTGGTGCGGCAGCGCGAATACGTCCCGGGCTCCTATCGGGTGGTGGCCGACTGATGGAGACGTTGACGTGGGAGGGCGTCGCCCTCGCGACCGGGCCGGGCGGCGACGCCGAGGCAGCGGTGCGGCAGGCGTACCGCGAGGCGGGGCTGGCCGAGCCCGACCAGGTGGTCGTGCTGGCCTCTCCCGCGGCCGGAGCCCTGGCCGCCGCCTGGCTGACAGGTGGCGACGAGATGCGCCGCACGCTGGCGGCGTCCGTGCTCGGCGCGTTCGCTGAAGGCAGTCCTGAGCAGGTGCCGGCCGCCGTCGAGAGCAGCGACGCGCAGGCGCCGCCCGCCGCCGTGGGCGGTGCCGGGCAGGGGTCGGCTGTCGCCGTGGGCGGTGCCGAGAAGGCGTCGGCCGTCGCTGACGGCAGGGTGGAGCAGGCGTCGGGCGGTGCCCAGGGCGGCGTCGAGGCGGTGTCGGCCCTCGTCGCAGATCCGGCGTTTCAGGCCCTGCTGGGGTTCGGCGATCCCGGGCGGAGCGTGCGCGACGCCGTTCGCACCCGTCCGTGGGAGCGGGCGAGAGCGGTCGCGTACGGCGAGCTGGGCGCCACCGGCTGGGCGGCGCTCTGGGACGACACGGGCGGGCGGCTCTGGCCGGCGGTCGATCGGCTGGTCCGCGACATCCGCCGGGGCATCGCCGACCTGGGCGGTGAGGCCGTCCGGCTGGTGACTCTCGATGCGGTCCTGGGCCAGCACGACGCCCCCTGGTTGTCGGCGTTCGACGGGTTCCACGACGCAGACCCGGCCGGCGGGCCTGCCGCCTTGGGCGGCGACGGCCGGAGCGACAGTCGGAGCGACGGGCGGAGTGACGGGCGGAGCGACGGGCCGGGCGGAGCGGGCGGGCTCGCGGGGCTCAGACGGGTGGCGGAGAGCGCCGGGTGGTGGTGGCCGTACGAACGGCTGGCGATCGTCACGCGGCGGCCCGTCGAGCTGCACCTCGACGACATGGGGCGGCTGCATCGCGGCGACGGCCCGGCCCTGGCGTACGCCGACGGGTTCGCCCTGCACGCCTGGCACGGCATGCCGGTCCCCGCCGGGTTCGGGGCCACGCTGGGCGAGCTCACCCCCGAACGCATCCGCTCCGAACCGAACGCCGAGCTGCGCCGCGTCATGCTGGAGCACTTCGGTTTCGACCGCTACCTGGCCGAGTCCGAGGCGCGGCCGGTCCACTCCGACGAGACCGGGGTGCTGTGGCGGATCGAGCTGCCCGGCGACGAGCCGCTGGTCATGGTGGAGGTGGTCAACTCCACGCCCGAGCCCGACGGCACCCGCCGCACCTACTTCCTGCGCGTCCCGCCGTGGGTGGCGCGGGCCCGTCAGGGTGTCGCCTGGACATTCGGGACAACCGAGGAGGACTACCGCCCTCGACGCGAAACCTGACCCACCGCCCACGTTCCCGTGGATCAGGGTGGGTGACAAAACAAGACCCGCCGCGTCACCCACCCCGCTGGATCAGCGGTGCGTGACGAAACCTGACCAGCCGTGTCCCTCTACGGCGCTGGTTCGGAGGGCGTGACGAGAACTGATCGGTCGGATGCCTCGCGCCCACTGGTTCGGAGGGTGTGACGACAACTGATCGGCTGGATGCCTCATGTCCGCTGGATCAGAGGGCGTGGGGGATGCGTTCGAGGATGCCGCCGTCGAAGACGTCGTACAGGCCGAGGGGCTCCAGGTGGACGTAGCCGATGTGACAGTCGCAGGCCGTGGCTGGGCACGCGCGAGGGCGCAGGGCCGCGCGGTACGAGCCGTCGTACAGGTTGCCCAGCACCTCCGGGACGAAGTGGCAGCGGCGGACCGTGCCGTCGCCGTACACCGAGATCACGCTGTCGCCGGTGCGGCAGGGCAGCCCCGCGCTGCGGTGGGGGAAGCGGCTGTAGGAGAAGAGCGGGTCGATCGCCGCCCACTCGGCCGCCTCGGCGTCGGTGTAGAGGCGGCCCTCCTCGGCGTTGACCCACACGTACGTCTCCGGCGGCAGGTCCGCCCGGAGCCGGCGCGCGTGCGGCAGGTGGGCGGGGTCGCCGACGATGCCGACGCTGTGGCGCACCGGAAGCGAGCGCAGCTTCGCCACGAACCGTTCGTACGGCACCTGCGTCGGGTGGTACGTCACCCACAGCGCCGCCCGTTCCGACGCCTCCGACAACCAGTCGGTACGGCAGCTCAGGTTCGTCTGGATCGCGACCTTGGCGACGTGCGGCAACCACGACAGCTCCACGAGCGCGCGGCGGTACCACGACCTGACCAGGCCCTCGCCCCACGGCGTGAACAGGATCGAGATCGGCGACTCCTGAGCCGCCACCCAGCTGGCGAACCGCTCCAGCGCCGCCCGGTCGGCACGCAGCTGCTCGGGCGTGTCACGGCGCTTGGCGAACGGGCAGTAGGCGCAGTCGTAGTCGCAGCTGGCGAGCGGCCCGCGGTAGAGGATGGTCAGCATGCCGCGTACGTCTCCATGAGCCGGCGCACCTCGGGCGAGAAGAGCGCGGGCCCGATCGCGTCGGAGTGGGCGAGCCCCTCAGGGGTGAGCCGCACCGTCTCCTCGGAGACGGTCAGCCACGGGCGGAACTCGCGCAGGGGGAAGTCGTCGAGCACGTCCGTGCCGAACCGGTCGGCGTAGAGCCGCCGCGACATGCCCTCCGCGCGCAGCAATGACTGCAGCAGGTGCCGCCGTCTGCGCTCGTCGGGGGAGAGGACGAAGCCGACGTTCGCCACGTCGAAGTCGTCGCGGGCCACGTAGTCGTCGATGATGGAGCGGACGTGGCGGGCGCCGACGGCGTACTCGAAGGAGTAGTGCAGCCCGCTGGTGTACGACCGAGCCCCGCAGCCGAGGCCGACCATGCCGTCGGTCTGGCAGCAGTGGTCGCCGCCGGCCGCGCCGGAGCCGGGCAGGCGGAACATGCGCATGGAGACCTGCTCGTAGCCGGCCCCCAGCAGGTGGTCGCGGCCCAGCCGGTAGAGCTCCAGCCGCTGGTCGTCCCACGCCCGGCCCTGCTTGCCGAGCCCGGTCAGCGGCCGGACGTACAGCGGGTACAGGTACAGCTCCTCGGGGCGCCAGCCGAGGGCCGTGTCGAGCGAGTACAGCCACGAGCTCGGGGTCTGGCCGTCGATGCCGTAGATCAGGTCGATGTTGAGCACCGGCACGCCGCAGTCCCTGATCGCATCGAGCGCCGCGTCCACCTCGGCGCGCTTCTGCGGGCGCACGGCCGCGCGGGCCTCGGCGTCCACGAAGCTCTGCACGCCGATCGAGACCCGCGACGTGCCGCGCCCGGCCAGCACGGACAGGCGGTCGGGGGTGGCGGTGGCCGGGGACGTCTCCACCGACAGCGGGATGCGCGCGAGGTCGACGCCCATCGCCCGCTCCGTCAGGTCGAACAGCCGCTCCAGCTCGCCGGCGCTGAGGTAGGTCGGCGTGCCGCCGCCGAAGGCCGCCGTGGTGAAGGCGGTCTCCTCCAGCGCGTCGCGTACCTGCCGCGCCTGGCGTTCGAGGGTGTCGAGGTAGGCCGCGACCAGCTCCTCCGGCGCGCCCGTCCGGGTGAACAGGTTGCAGAAACCGCAGCGCATCTCGCAGAACGGGATGTGCACGTACAGCGCCCCGGGGTGTTCGCCGGCCCAGACCTCCTTGAGATGCGGGCGCGGGTCGAGCGGCCGGTAGGCGGTCTTGTGGGGATAGGCGTAGACGTAACCCTCATACGGCCGCATGGTGCTCCAGGAGAAAGTGGGTGTAGGGGACCGTCCAGACGACCTCGTGGCCGATCCGGTGGCCGACGTGACCGTCCTCGCCGTACGCGGTGCCGTGGTCGGAACAGACGATCACCAGGCACGGGCGGCGGCGGGACATCAGCGCGTAGAGCCGGCTGATGTGCCGGTCGACGTGGCGCAGGGCGGCCGCGTGGCTCTCCAGCGAGTCGCCGGAGGCCCCGGGCAGGTAGAAGTGGTTGGGCTGGTGCAGCGCCGAGACGTTGACGAACAGGAACACCGGCTCGCGGCGGTCGCGCAGCACCTCGGCGGCACGGTCGATCTGGCGCTCCAGCGAGGCGGGGTTCGTCACGCCGAACTCGGGCGCCCAGTGGCTCTCGGCGAACAGGCCGGGCAGCGCCGAGCCGAGCGGTGTCAGTTTGTTGAAGAAGCCCACGCCGCCGATGCAGACCGTGTGGTAGCCGGCCTGCGCGAGCCCCGCGGGCAGGTCGGGGGCGTCGAAGACCCACGTGTCTTCGGCCGTGGTCTCGCTGCCGGGGAACGTGGCCGCGAAGAGCCGGGGGTGCGGCCCCGGGGTGACCGGGGTGGGCAGGAAGCCGGCGAACATGGCGGCGTGGGCGGCGTAGGTGAAGCTGCCGGGGCTGTGCCGGCGCTCCCAGCGCACGCCCGGCGGGAGCAGGCCGGTCAGCTCGCCGGCCTCGGCCAGCGCGGCGGCCACGTCGTAGCGCAGCGTGTCGAGCGTGACCAGGAGGATGTCGTGGCTGCCGACGATCTCACGCATGTTCACGGAGGACCGCCTCGACCTGCTCGTCGTACGTACTCCGGTCATTTCCGGAAAGATCCCCCAAGCCTGGCAGCAGGTCGCCGAACGCGTTCACCTCGGCCACCGCCACCGACCGCCAGTCGGCCCCCACCATCACGTCGACCCCGGTCGCCACGCTGCGCGGGAAGCAGGCGGCGGCCTGGGCGCACACCTCGGTCAACCGCTCCCACAGCGCGGCCCGCGACCGCACCGCACCGAGATCGCCGCGCGCGCCGCCGAGGTGCAGGTTGGTCATGGGCGTGCGGCTGGTGCGCGCCACGGCGTGCGTCGGCGTGCCGGCCACGGTGACCACCCGCAGGTCGAACGCCCGCCCGCCGAGCGACGCCTTCGGAAACCAGCGCTCGACGTGCAGCCCGTCGGGCGCCAGACGGTCGACCAGCCGCCGCAGCTCCGCCTCGTCGGTCACGGTGCGAACCCGCAACGAGTTGCAGAGCGTCGCGCCGACCCAGGTGGCCGACGTGACGGCGTGCACCCGCCCGCCGTGGGCGTGCAGCGCGATCACCCCGGACGCCGACGAGCCGTGGGCCGGCTTCACGAACACCCGCGCCCAGCGCCGCCCCGCCATGCCCTCGCGCAGATCGGCGTACGACACCGCCTCGAACGCGTCGGGCACCGGCACCCCGGCCGCCGCCAGCACCGCGTGGCAGCGGCGCTTGTCGAACATCGTCAAGATCTCCCCGGTGTCTCCCAGCACGCGCACCCCCGCAAGCGCCGACACCCGCTCCAGGCCGGCGGCGAACCCCTTGAACCAGGCCGCGCTCCCGCCGACCCGCGCCGGGTCGCCGGGCCCCCGCAGCAGCGCGTCGACCTCGGCGTCCTCGCCCGGCGAATCGATCCGCACCAGGGCTCCCGCGGGCGCGCCGATCTCCCGCCCGGCCAGCACGTCCCGCCACGAGATCACGTACGGCTCCGCCAGACCCCGCGCGAGCACCGCCTCCCGGAACAGCGCCACCCGCCGATCCCCGGGCACCCCCACCACGGCGAAGCGCACCATCACTCGCTCACCGCCACGTACAGCCAGTCGTCGTCGCGGGGCTGAGCATCCCCGAGGTCGACGGCCACGCCGGGAAGCCCCTGCCGCAGGCGGGCCGTCAGCGTCTCGCTGAGGAAATGGTGGCGCAGGTCGAGCGCGCGCAGGTGACTCAGCGGCTGACCGCTGAGCAGCGCTTCGGCGCCCCGATCGGTGAGAGTCCCCATGCCCAGGCTGAGCTCTTCGAGCCTGGCGACCACGGGGGCGGCGGCCACGGCGGCGGCGATGTCGTCCTGGATCGGGCTGTCGCGCAGACCGAGCCGCTTGAGCGCGGGCAGGCCGGCGCCGGAGAGGATGCCGTCGAGGTCGGCGACCGTGGAGTCGCCGCCGTATTGGTCGACGCCGAGCCACAGCTCCAGGTGCTGCAGGCTCGGCAGGGCGGACGCGCCGACGGCCCTGACGACCTCACCGGGCAGCCCGCCCGTCTCGAAGCGGAGGACCTTCAGGTGCCGGTGGGTGACGGGCCGCATCGTCAGCCCTTCGGAACCGCGTACGTCGAGCCGCTCCAGCCTCGGGTACGCCTCCAGCAGCGGTGTGATGTCGCCCTGCCGGATCCAGGAGATCTCCCAGTGCTCGGGCTCGACGAACCCGAGGAACACCGACCGCAGCGCCGGGAGGCGATCGGCGTGCTCCGCGAGCAGCCGGGGCGCGTTGGTCGCGCCGAAACCGGTGATCACGAGAGCCTGGACCTCGGCGCCGTTCACGGTCCGCAGCAGCTTGTCGAGCCCGTCGGGCAGAGCGGATCCGGGCGCGTCGTGGCCGATCTCCGTCTCGTCGCACAGGGCCCAGGCGACGCGGCCGGGATCGGCCACCGGCTGGATGTCGTACGGCACCGGAAGGCCGGCGAACCTCTCCCGGTGGGAGCCCCCCATGTCATGGCGGTAGACCGCGTCTTGCGAGAGGAACGTCTCGCCGGGATCGCGAGGATCGGCCGGCGTCTCCCCGGAGAACTCCTCGTCGAAGTCGTCCATCACTCGCTCACCGCGACGTAGCGCCACTCGCCGTCCGGCTTCTGCCGGTCGTCGAGGATGACCCGCGCCCCGGGCAGCGCCTCGGGCAGCCGGCGCGTCATCTCGTCGCTCAGGTAGTGGTGGCTGAGGTCGAGCGTGTGCAGGTGAGTGAGGGGCTGCCCGCTGAGCAGGGCCTCCGCGCCCGTGTCGGTGAGCACGCCCATCGACAGGTCGAGCGACTCGAGCCGGGCCACGATCGGGGCAGCGGCCACGGCGGCGGCGAGGTCGTCCTGCATCTCGCTGTCCTGCAGGCCGAGGTGGCGCAGGCTGGGCAGCCGCGCGCCGCTCAGGATGGCCGCGCAGTCGGGAATCGTGGCGTCGCCGCCGTACTCCTCGACGCCGAGCCAGAGCTCCAGATGCTCCAGCGCGGGCAGGTCACACTCGCCGACCGCCCGCACGACGTGGCCCGGCAGGCCGCCCGTCTCGAACCTGAGCACCCGCAGCGAGTCGTGCCGCACCGGCTGGAGCCGCAGCCCGGTGCCGCCGCGCACCTCCAGCCGCTCCAGCTTCGGGAACGCCTCCAGCAGCGGCGTGATGTCGGACTGCTGGATCCAGGAGATCTCCGCCTCCTCCCGCGCGATCGCGCCGAGGAAGAGCGAGCGCAGCGCGGGAAGCCGGTCGCGCTCGGCGGTCAGGCGGGCGACGATCGGCCCGCTGTCGGACTCGTAGCACTCCTCCCACTCGCCGACCACGATGGCCTGGACCTTCTCCGTCTCCACGTGCTCGAAGAACCAGTCGAGGCCCTCGGCGACGTGGTCGGGCGCGTCGTCCTGCCATTCGCTCGCCCACAGCCGCCAGGCTGCGGCATCGGCCCGCGGCTGCGGCTCCTCCTCGGAGAAGGGAACGGACGCCACCGGCAGCCCGGCGTAGTCGTCGACGTGGTCGTCATGGGGGTAACTCACGGGGTGGTCCTCGTGTCGGGGGGATTCGATGTGAGCACCTGTCCTACCAGATGTCCCCGACACTTCCCCCCAGACCGTCGACTGGAGACTTGGCTCCCCGCGCCGGCCCGGGCTTGACCCGTCAGCCCGGCGGGACCACCAGGCGGGGAACTCTTACTTGAGGTGCACGCCGGTGAGCGCTTCGACCGTTTCGGGAAGATGCCTGACCGTTCCGCTGAGCCCGCTGACGCTGTTGAGCGTGGAACCGACCGGGTCCCGCCGCGGTGCTGGAGCGGGTGCCGGGGCAGGTGCGGGCGCGTACGCAGGAGCGGGAGCGTATGCCGGGGCGGGAGCGTACGCGGGCGCGGGCGCGGGCGCGGGAGCGTACGCGGGGGCCGGGGCGTACGCCGGTGGGGGAGCGTACGCCGGCGGGGGAGCGGCGAGGGCGGGAGCGGAGAGCGCGAGGGGCGTCAGCGCGCCCGCGGCCAGGACACTGGCCACCCGGGCAGAGATCTTCATGGGCACCTCCAAAGATTTACGGAACGTAGTCAAATCATTACTCTATGAGATCGACCCGCTCCGTGCCATCCCCCGCGACCGGCTTCCCGGCCGGAGGCGCCCATCACTCCGACACCGCCACGTACGTCCATTCGCCCGGCTCGAACCGCGCCTCCTCCAGGTCGACCTCCACGCCGGGCAGCGCCTGCCGCACGCGGGCCATCATCTCCTCGCCGAGGTAGTGATGGCGCAGGTCGAGCCGGCGCAGGTGGGTGAGCGGCTGCCCGCTGAGCAGCGCTTCGGCGCCCCGGTCGGTGAGCGCCCCCATGCCCAGGCTGAGCTCCTCCAGCCGGGTCACCACGGGGGCGGCCGCCACGGCGGCGGCGATGTCGTCCTGGATGGGGCTGTCACGCAGGCCGAGCCGCCTGAGCGCGGGCGTTCCCACCCCCGACAGGACGCCCTCCAGGTCGGCGACCGTCGCCCCGCCGCCGTACTCCTCGACGCCGAGCCACAGCTCCAGGTGCTCGAGCGCGGGGAACGTGCTCGCCCCGAGGGCTCTGACCACCTCGGGCGGCAGGCCGCCGGTCTCGAAGCGCAGCACCCTGAGGTGGTCGTGGGCGAACGGCCGCAGTTCCAGCCCTTGTGACCCGCGCACCTCCAGCCGCTCCAGCCGCGGGTACGCCTCCAGCAGCGGTGTGATGTCGCCCTGCCCGATCCAGGAGATCTCCCACTGCTCCGCCTCGGCGAGCCCCAGGAACACCGACCGCAGCCCGGGCAGCCGGTCGGCGTAAGCCGCCAGCACCCCGGGCGCGTGGGACGCGCCGTAACCGCTGATCGCCAGGGCCCGCACGAGGGCGGGGTCGTGCCGCGTCAGCAGGGCCTCCAGCCCGCCAGGCAGGTCCGACTCCGCCTCGCCCTCGATGACGTCGGGTTCGTCGTAGAGCAGCCAGGCGACCTTGTCGGGGGCGTCGACGGACTCGCTGAGGAACGTGACCGGGAGACCGGCGAAATGGTCGCGGTGCCCGCCCAAACTGCCGCCGGTGATCTCGGGCAGGAACGTCTCGCCCGGGTCGTTCGTCACTCGCTCACCGCCACGTACGCCCAGGCGCCGTCCCCGGCGTCGTCGCGTCGGTCGGTCAGCACGACCTCGGTCTCCGGCAGGGCCGCCGTCAGGCGGGCCACCATCGCCTCGCTCAGGAAGTGGTGGTCGAGGTCGAGCGTGCTCAGCTGGGTGAGGGGCTGGCCGCTGAGCAGCGCCTCCGCGCCCGGATCGCCGAACGAGCCCATCGCCAGGCTGAGCGACTCCAGCCGGGCCATGACCGGGGCGTGGGCCAGGCCGGCGGCGAGTTCGTCGGCGAAGGGGCAGTTGCGCAGACCCAGGTGGCGCAGGCTCGGCAGCCGTGCGCCGTTCATGATCGCCGCGCAGTCCGCCGCCGTGCAGGTGCCGCCCTGGTCCTCGATGCCGATCCAGAGCTCCAGATGCTCCAGGGCGGGCAGGTCGCACTCGCCGACCGCCCGCACCACCTCGGCCGGCATGCCGGCGCTCTCGACCCTCAGCGTCCGCAACGCTTCGTGTCGCACCGGCCGCAGCCGCAGCCCGTCGGCCCCGCGCACCTCCAGCCGTTCCAGCTTCGGGAACGCCTCCAGCAGCGGCGTGACGTCGTCCTGCTGGATCCAGGAGATCTCGCAGTGCTCCGACGTCATCGCGCCGACGAACAGAGAACGCAGCTCGGGCAGCCGGCCGGCGTTGCCGGTCAGCCACTCGTTGATCTCGTCGCACGGCCCGCTCAGGGGGTCGTCCCATTCGCCGATCACGATGGCCGTGACCTTCGCGGTGTCGACGTGCCGGAAGAACCACTCGAAACCGTCGGCGAGACAGCCCTCCAACTCGCTGAAACGCCACGCGACGGCCCCCGGATCGGGCCCCGGCCCCGCCTCCTCAGGCAGGGGGACGGTGACCACCGGCAGGCCCGCGTAGCCGGCGGTGTAGTCGTCCCAATGGCTGTTGACGCTCCAGCGTTGGGTCATGGGGGTGATTCCTCAGGAGTCGGGGGATGATCGGCCGCCCCTGTCCTACCAGACCCACCCTCACCGCCGCCGTTGATCTTGGAGAACGCGCCCACGGCTTGTGGCGGTCGCGTGCATCGGTGAGCACGACTCGGTCTCCAGCAGCGCGGCCGTCAGGCGGACGAAGCGCTGGCCGGCCTGATGACGCCATGCGGCCGACAATCTGAACCGAGAGCCGGGGCGGCAGCAGAGCGTTTCTACGGCTGCTCAGCCACCGCCGCCCGGAAGGTCGGGCAGCGAGCGAAGTCTTCGTGCTTGCAGCTGAGGACGGCGTCGAGGAGGTGCACGGAGGACTCCAGCTCGGCGATGCGTCGCTTCAGGTCGGCACGCTGCTGCCGGAGCATGGCCTGACGGTCGGTGGGATCACCGGTGGTGAACATCTCACCAAGGGCATCCAGGCTGAATCCGGCCGCCTTCGCCTTGACGATCAACGCGATCCGGTAGAGGTCGTCGGCGCTGTAACGGCGCTCGCCGGTCCGGGTGCGGGCCGGCGCGAGCAGGCCCATCGCCTCCCAGTGCCGCAGCACATGCGCAGCCACGCCGAAGCGGTCGGCCGCCTGGCCAATGCTCAGGGTCTCCTGGTGGCTTGCCTTCATGTCGACATTAAGCCTCAGCCTGAGGTCATGCCGAAAGTAGTGACAATCTCCCACGGGCAACTGCGCGGCACCGTCACCGATGGCGTGGCCGCGTTCTTGGGCGTCCCGTACGCGGCTCCGCCATTCGGCCCGCACCGGTTCCGCCCACCTGCGCCGCCCCAGCCCTGGGACGGCATCCGGAACGCCACCCACTACGGGCCCACCGTCCCCAAGTCGAGCTACGCCGCCCCCCTCGACCGGCTGATGGCCGACCCCACCATCCCGGGCGAAGACTGCCTGAACCTCAACATCTGGACTCCGGACGCCGGTGGCCGCGGCCTGCCGGTGATGGTCTGGATCCACGGCGGGACCTTCCTGGGCGGCTCCGGTGCCCTGGACGTCTACAACGGTGCGGCCTTCGCCCGCGACGGCGTGGTCCTGGTGACGATCAACTACCGGCTCGGCGTGGAAGGCTTCGCCGACCTGCCCGGTGCCCCGCCCAACCGCGGTCTGCTGGACCAGCTCGCGGCGCTGCGCTGGGTGCGCGACAACATCACCGTCTTCGGCGGCGACCCCGACCAGGTGACCGTCTTCGGCGAATCAGCCGGTGGCGTGAGCGTGATCAGCCTGCTGTCGCTGGAACGATCGCAACGTCATGGCCTGTTCTGGCGGGCCATCGCGCAAAGCGGCTTCGGCAACGCCGTCCAAGATCCCGACGATGCGCGCCTGGTCACCCGCGAGCTGGCAGCCCGGCTCGGCGTCGCACCCACCGCCGACGGCTTCGCCAGGCTGTCTCCGGCAGCCATCCTGCCCGTCCAGGCATCCCTGGCCGCCGAGGTCGCCGCACGGCCCGACCCTGATCGGTGGGGCGCCACCACCTCTGCCGCGTCGATGCCGTTCATGCCGGTGCTGGACGGGCGCCTGCTCACCCGGCACCCCGAGCAGGCGATAGCCGACGGCGCCGGAGCCGAGGTGGCGCTGATGGTCGGCTGCACCAGCGAGGAATCCCGGCCGTCCCTGTTCGCCACCGGCCGAGACAGCCTGATCACCTTCGAGGTGGCGTCCTGGGTGCTGACCAGCATGGGCTTGGACCCAGCGCTGATCCAGAGCCATCGGGCGGCCATGCCCGACGCCTCGCCCGCGGACGTGCTGGCCGCTGCTCTGACCGACGGCTATTTCCGCCTGCCCGCGCTGCGGATCGCCCACGCCCACCCTCAGGTCTGGATGTACGAGTTCGCCTGGCGCACTCCCGAGCTCGACATGGGCGCCGGCCACGCCCTGGAGCTCGGTTTCGTCTTCGACAACCCGCGAAGCCCCGACATGGCCGCGCTGGTGGGGGCCAACCCGCCACAATCCCTGGCCACGGCCATGCACGACGCCTGGGTGGACTTCGCCGCCCACGGCGATCCGGGCTGGCCTCGCTTCACCCCGCACAGCCGTACCGTCAAGCTCTTCGACGGCACCGACAACCCGGTGGCAAGCTCCTCCCCCACCAGTCAGGCAGCCGCCGGGACGGCCCGGCCGTCAGGGACGGGCATCGGTTGATGGTCCGGTATCGCGCTCGGGCCAGGCACGGTCGGTCGAGTCCATGACGCTCGTTGCCGGCTGAGCGAAGGAGCGGAGAAGGGATCCGCGTGAGGTCAGGCGGCAGAGCGTCGGCGACGGCTCGTTTCCTCGGGCGGGCGGCTGAAGAGCGGGTCGTCGGCGACGGTGGCCTGGCCGTCGCCGAGGAACCACACGACCAGCGGCACCGTGATCCGCCGCAGCTCCACCCCGGTGGTCCTCAGGTGTTCCTCTCCACCACGTAGTAGGTCTTGCGGTGGAAGCCGGTCACCGTGGCGCCCTCCTCCATGAGGCGGCCCAGCACGTCGCGTACGGCGTGCCGCCACGCCTTGGCGGCGCCGGCGTCCACCACGCGCAGCCGCTCGATGTCCTCGGGGACCGCGACCAGCACCACGCGCCCGTCGGTACGGCCCTCGACCGGGCGGTCGCCGTCGTCGCCCAGCCCGACCACGGCGTCCTCCGGCACCGCCGGCAGGTACGGCACCCGCCGGACGGCTGCCTCGACCCGCGGATCGGTCAGCGGCCACACGGCCAGGATGCGGTCGGACTCGTCGCCGTGGTTGATGGCGTCGGCCAGCACGCCGTAGAAGTTCGGCAGGTACTCCGCCGGCCGTGCGCCCAGCTTGGCCAGGTTGAAGTGCGCGTTGCGGCGGACCAGCGGGTCGTAGGTCCAGGTGATGCGGGAGATCCCGCGGTCCAGCGCCCACAACCGCTGGTGCAGCTTCAGCTCGAAGCCGATGCCGCGTCCCGCCGCCGCGCCCGTGTTCTGCGAGTGCAGGGTGGAGTCCTGCCCGAAGAAGCCCACCGACGCCCCGACCATCCGGTCGCCGTCGAAGGCGCCGGAGACGTAGTTGCCCGCGTGGGTCAGCGCCCGCATCAGCCCGGCGCTGATCGGCCGGCTGTCCGGCTCGAACCCCCAGATCCGCTCGAACAACGCGTCGACCTGCTCGAACTCCTCGTTCGCATGGAGTTCCCTGATCATGGCCGAGACGTCATGGTCGAGTGGCCGAACCCGGTGGTCCCCGACACGTGCAGGCGGTCGCCGTCGACGGCCGTCCTGGCGTACCCGATCTGTTCCTCGAAGGTCGATCCGCTGAGGATCGCGCGTCGCTCCGTCACCCGACGAACGCTAGGAGGACCAGGGGTGATACGTCCAATACGCGCTGGACGATGAGTTGATATCCGCGGACGTATGGCCCGGTCTGATCATCCCTCGACGGCGTCACGCGGTTGCGGCCGGAGGAGCAGGTCTGCCCGCGAGGTCACTCGGTGACGGTCTTGGGGCTGGGCGTCTTGACGGACACCTTGGCGCCCCAGCCGGTGTAGCGCGTGTCGACGATGGCGGTGCTGCCCTCGAAGTCTTCGTAGCCTTCCGAGACGCCCTTGGCCGTGTACGAGCTCCACAGCCTGCTGACCAGCCCGGCCGAGCTGAGCGTCAGCTTGTAGGAGACCTCTGTGTCCGAGGCCCAGGAGCGCAGGTCCGAGCGGGAGAACCAGGCCGACACCTTGCGAAGTTCCCCGAAGGTGATGGTGCCGGTGACGGTGTTCCCGCTCTTGCCGCCC
Organism: Nonomuraea terrae; assembly: GCF_044465245.1. Lineage (NCBI taxonomy): Bacteria > Bacillati > Actinomycetota > Actinomycetes > Streptosporangiales > Streptosporangiaceae > Nonomuraea > Nonomuraea terrae. Next base: position 474,789 of record NZ_JBITLL010000007.1, read on the forward strand.
TTCTTGAGCAGCGCCGACAGCGTGGTGGGCTCGGTGGGGTCGAGGACGTGGTCGTACTCGCTGGGCATGCCGCCGCCGCCGGGCACCTCGAGCCAGGTCTTGCCCTTGGGCAGTTCTCCGGCGAGCGCGCCGGAGTAGTACGTGGCCTTGCCGTTGTAGATGACGCGGTCCTTCTCCTCATCCCACGCGCTGCTGGCGATGTCGTAGGCGGCCAGGCCCTTCTTCCCGAACTGCAGGACGCCCTTCGTGTCGTACGCCTGCGAGGTCTCCACGCCGTCGGACCAGTTGGCGATTTCGGTGTACCGGACGCCGTGGCCGGGGATGAGCGTGGACTTCAGCACGCGCACCGGGTCCTTGGGTGCGGCCTGGGCGGGGGCCGTGCCCACCAGGAAGGCGCCGCAGACGACTAAGACAGAGATCGTTTTCCTCATGCCGGCTGATCATGCCGCAAATCGGATCACGGCGCGGCCACGACAGCCGCGCGCCGTTCATGACGGCCGCGCAGTGGCGGCCGGTGGCCGTTGGAGAACGCGGCATCATTCGCCCACGGCGACGTAGTCCCAGGAGGGGTCCGTGGCGCGGTCGCGTGCGTCGGTGAGGACGACGTCGGTCTCCGGCAGCGCGGCCGTCAGGCGGGCGGTCATGGCCTCGCTCAGATAGTGGTGGTCGAGGTGGAGCATGCGCAGATGGGTGAGGGGCTGGCCGCTGAGCAGCGCCTCGGCTCCGGCGTCGCCCAGCGAGCCCATCGACAGGCTGAGCGACTCCAGCCGGGCGACGACGGGGGCGTGGGCCAGGTCGGCGGCGAGTTCGTCGGTGAAGGGGCAGTTGCGCAGGCCGAGATGGCGCAGGCTGGGCAGCCGGGCGCCGCTCAGGATGGCCGCGCAGTCGGCGGGCGTGGAGTCGCCGCCCTGGTGATCGATGCCGAACCAGAGCTCCAGGTGCTCAAGGGCGGGCAGGTCGCACTCGCCCGTCCCCCGCACCACCTCGGCCGGCAGGCCGGCGCCCTCGTACCTGAGGATCCGCAGCGACTCGTGCCGCATCGGCCGCAGCTTCAGCCCCTGAGATCCGCGCACCTCCAGGCGTTCCAGCTTCGGGAACGCCTCCAGCAGCGGCGTGATGTCGTCATGTTGGATCCACGAGAGCTCGCAGTGCTCGAACGTCATCGCGCCGAGGAACAGCGAGCGCAGCGCGCGCAGCCGGTCGGCGTTGCGGATGAGCGGCTCGACGACCTCCATGCCGGACCAGTCGGAGGCTCGATGGCCGGGGGCCCAGGGGCTCCTCTCTTACCAGACCCGTCCGACACTCGGGTTCACTCCAGGGCGTCGGCGAGCAGACCGAGCAGCGGCTCGCGGCGGACGCAGCGGTCCAGCAGGAACGAGTCCGCCAGCGCGATCAGCTGGTGGTCGCTCAGCCCGCGGAACAACGCCGCGTACTCCGGCAGCAGCGCCTGCGCGATCAGAATGTGCCTGATCAGGTCGTCGGTCTGGTAGCGGGCGCCCCACGGATACGGGTCCCACGCCGGGCATTCGCGCTCGACCAGCGCGTGCAACGGGGCCAGCACGTCGGCCGTCTCCTCCATGGTCGATCCCCACCGGTCCGCCCCGAGCCGCCGCTTCTTCGCCACGAACCCGCCGAACCTGTCCATGTACGCCCCGGACGCGTACACCAGCCCCTGCAACCCCACGTCCTTGTACGTCCACAACGACCAGCCCGCGCCGTGGGCGTCGTAGATCGCGAGCTGGTCGCGCAGCAGCCGGCGACGCTGCCGGTCAGCCTCCGGGTCGCCGGTGTAGACGGGCCCGAACTCACCCACCCACAGCGGCGTGCCCGTCTCGCGCTGGAATTGGGACCGCTTGCGGAACGTCCGCTCCAGCGCGTCGCGGTCGCACCACTCACCGCGGGTGCGGCCCGGGTAGGGGCCGCCGTGGGCGAATCCGGCCACGGCGTAGTCATGCAGCACGAACACCGTGTTTTCATACACCTCCCGAAATATCGAGAAGTCGGTGGCGTACGTGTTGCCGTCCAGGAACAGGATGTGGTGCGGGTCGGCCGCCCTGATCGCCTTCACCAGCCGGTCGTAGAACGGGCCGATCACCTTGCCCGACACGTCACCCGGCTCGTTGACCGGGTTGTATCCGGCCACCCACGGATGGTCGCGGTAGTGGTCGGCGACGGCCTCCCACAGGTGCACCGCCCGGTCCTGGAAGTGCCGGTGCTGCCAGAACGCCGCCACATGCGTCGGGTTGTCGGAATGCCAGTGCTGGTTCTGCGCGCCGGGCAGCGCGTGCAGGTCGATCACGCTGTAGAGGCCGTGCTCGCCCAGCACGTCGACCACCCGGTCGAGGTGGCGGAAACCGGCCGGGTCGATCTCCATCGGCCGCTCGTCCGACTCCCAGTGGCGGTAGTTGACCGGGATCCGCACGCAGTTCATGCCGAGCCCGGCCAGCAGGGCCGCGTCCTTCTCCGTGAAGAACGAGCACAGCAGCCGGTCGAAGAACAGCTCGGCCCGCTCCTCACCCAGCTCCGCGCGTACGGCCTGGCGCATGGAGCTCTCGTTCGCCGGGAAACCGGTGACGAAGTTCTCCATGTTCATCCAGCCGCCGAGCCCGACGCCCCGCAGACGTACCGGGGCGCCGTCGTCGCCGACCAACGTGGTTCCTGACACGTGCAGCATGACTCAACCCTTCGTGGCGCCCGCGGTCAGGCCGCCGACGAGATGGCGTTCCGCGATGGCGTAGAAGCCGAGCGCCGGCACCATGGCCAGGATCAGGTAGGCCAGGATGCGGGCGGTGTCGGAGGCGTACTGGCCCTGGAACTGCTGGATGCCCAGCGGCAGCGTCCAGCTGGTCTCCTGACTGAAGACCACCAGCGGCAGCATGAAGTTGTTCCAGCTCCCCACGATGGCCAGCACCGAGACGGTCGCGATGGCCGGCCGCGCCATCGGCAGCAGAATCCGCCAGAAGAACCCGAACGGCGTGCACCCGTCGATCGTCGCCGCCTCCTCGATCTCCCCGGGGATGCTGCGGAAGAAGCCGCGCAGGATGATGATCGTCAGCGGCAGCCCGAACGCCGCCTGCGTGAGGATCACCCCGAGCGGGTTGTCCAGCAGCCCGAACGTGCGCAGCAGCACGAAGATCGGCAGGATGGCCACCGCGAACGGGAACATCAGCCCGGCCGTGAACAACGTGAAGAACAGCTCCCTGCCGCGGAAGGCGAACCGGGCGAACACGAACGCCGCCAGCGCCGACAGCGCCACCGTCAGCACGGTCGTGACGACGGCGATGAACGTGCTGTTCCACAACTGCAGCCAGAACGACCCCGAGGCCAGCACGTCGGTGTAGTTGGCCGTCACCCATGTGCCGGGCAGGCCGAACGGATTCCCGGACAGCTCGCTGTTGTCCTTGAACCCGCCGAGCAGCGCGTACACCACCGGCACGATGATGAACGCGCCCACCACCAGGGCGATCGCGTGCAGCGGCAGGGTGGTGCGCCTCGGGGACACCTTCTTCGTGGCGCGGCTCATCGCCGGCCTCCCATCGAGGTGGTCGCGCCCTCCAGGTCCCGCCGCATGACGAGACGCTGGTAGAACAGCGCGAAGACGAGACTGAGGACGAACATCACGACGCTGATCGCGCTGGCGTAACCCACCTGGGAGCGCTTGAAACCCCAGTCCATCATGGTCACGGCCATCGTCTCCGAGGCGTGCGAGGGGCCGCCGCCGGTGAGGATCCACACCAGGTCGAACAGCTGGATGGTGTAGATGACCGACAGGAAGACACTGATCCGGATCGTCGGGCCGAGCAGCGGCAGCGTGACGTACCGGAACGTCTTCCAGCCTGTCGCCCCGTCGATCTGCGCGGCCTCGACGAGCTCGTCCGGGATGTTCTGCCGGCCGGCCAGATAGATCATCATGTGGAAGCCGAAGTACTTCCACGTCATCACCAGGAAGAGCGACGGCAGCACCGTGTCGGTGTCGGCCAGCCACTCCGACTCCCACCCGAACACCGACAGCACCTGGTTCGCCATCCCCGAGCCGGGGCTGAGGATGAGCGAGAACAGCACGCCCGTGATGACCTCCGACAGCACGTACGGCGCGAAGAACACCATCCGGTAGATCGCTCGCCCGCGCATGCGCTGGTGCAGCAGCATCGCCACGGCCAGCGAGAACGGCAGCTGCACGAAGATCGACAGCGCGACCAGCACCACCAGGTGCCACATGTCCTGGACGAAGATCTCGCTGCTGAACAGCCGGGTGAAGTTGTCCAGTCCGATGAAGTCGGTCGGCAGCCCGCCGAACCCGTTCCACCGGAACAGGCTGGAGTACGCGGCCACCACCATGGGCGCCACGACCAGCATCAGGAAGAGCACGATGGCGGGCAGCAGGAAGAGGGCGATGGTCACCCAGCGTCCCCGTCGCCGGGCAGCAGGGGGAGGGGCCGGAAGCCTGACTGCCTCCGGCCCTTTCGTGAGCGTCGTCATCCTTCGCTCTTGGCCACTTCGGTGATGTCCTGAGCGACCTCTTCCGGTGTCTTCGTGCCGCCGATCAGCTCGGCGACGCTGTCGTTGACCTGCTGGCCCACGGCCGGCGGGTAGGCCTGGTCGAGGTAGAGCTGGTAGCCGGTGGCACCGGCCAGCATCGTGGCGACCTGCTTGAGGTTCGGGTCCTCGACCGCGTTCTCCTCGCCCTTGAGCACCGGCAGCACGCCGCCGGCCTCGACGGCCTTGGAGTGGTTCTCCATCGCGGTCATGTACTTGACGAACTCCACGGCCTGCGGGGGAGCGTCCGTGCCCACGGCGAGCCCGCCTCCGCCGCCGAACGCGTCACCGGCCGAGCCCTTGCCGCCCTCCACCGCGGGGAACGGGAAGAAGCCGAGGTCCTCGCCGAGCCCCTTGCCCGCGTCGGCCTGCGTGGCCGGCGCCCACTGGCCCATCAGCTCCATGGCGGCCTGGCCGTTGCCCATCGTGGCGGCCTGGCCGTCGGGGGTGCCGTAGCCGGCGCCGAGGAAACCCTTCTGGAACGGCTGCAGGTCGGCCAGCGCCTTCAGTTGCTGACCGGCGGCCACGAAGTCGGGCTTGTTGAAGTCGTTGTCGACGGCGGCCTGCTTGAGCGCGTCCAGACCGGCGATGCGCATGGCGAGATAGGCCCAGTAGTAGTGGCCGGGCCACTTCTCCTTGCCGGCGAGCGCGATCGGGGTGATGCCGGCCGCCTTGAGCTTCTTGACGTCCTCCAGGAACGCCGACCACGTGGCGGGCGGCTCCGTGATTCCGGCCTGCTGGAAAAGTTTCTTGTTGTACCAGAAACCCACCACGCCGATGTCGGTCGGCAGACCGTACGTCTTGCCGTCGAACTGGTACGCGCTCAGCGCCGCCGGGGTGAAGTTCGGCAGGACGTCGGCGACGTCGGCCGAGATGTCCTTGACCAGGCCGGCTTCGATCTGCTGCTGGAGCACGCCGCCGCCCCACGTGGCGAACAGGTCGGGGGCCTGGCCGGACTGAGTGATCGTGGTGAGTTTGGCCTTGTAGGCGTCGTTCTCCAGGACGGTGGCCTTGATGGTGACGTTCGGGTTCTGGGCCATGAACTCCTTGGCGCGCTGGTCCCAGAGCGACTTGAGCGGCTCCGCCGTCGACAGGTGCCACCACTCGAGCGTGACCTGTCCGGGGGAGCCGTCCGTGCCCTCCTGTTGTGCGCTCCCGCCGGCCCCACCACAGCCGGCGACGAGTACGGCGGCCGCGATGAGCACCAGACTGCGTTTCATCGGGGTCCCTTCCTCAGGCGGATGAAAGTTTCGTGAAACCCCCGATAATTTCGATGTCTGGATCGTAAGTAACAGTATGTGAAGCGTCAACACCTCGTATGCGAGCGATCCAAACCGAAACTTTCGGCTAGACTCCGAATTTGTGTCAGGCAAGAGGCGGGTCACGATCGCACTGATCGCCGAGGAGGCCGGGGTTTCCATCCCGACGGTCTCGAAAGTCATCAACGGGCGTCCCGAAGTCGCGCCGGCGACCCGCCATCGGGTGGAGAGGCTGCTGCAGGAGCACGGCTACCAGCGGCGCGTCAGTCAGGACGACACCCCCGCCGGCCTGGTCGACCTGGTCTTCGCCGAGATCGAGTCACCGTGGGCGATGGAGATCGTCCGCGGCGCGGAGAGCGCGGCCCACGACGCCGGCGCCAGCGTCGTCATCTCGGTCCTGCACACCCACGCCGGCCCGGGCCGCGACTGGCTCGAACGCCTGGCGGCGCGGCGTACCGACGGCGTCGTGATCGTCGCCTCCCGGCTGTCGACCGGCATCCAGGCGCAGCTCAGTGCCCGCTCGCTGCCGTTCGCGGTGGTCGACCCGGAGGGCGAGCCCGCGCCGGGCGTCGTCTCGGTGGGCGCCACCAACTGGAACGGCGGCCTGGCCGCCACCCGCCACCTGCTGGAGCTCGGCCACCACCGGATCGGCATGATCAGCGGCCCGGCCGACATGCTCTGCAGCCAGGCGCGCATCGACGGCTACCGCGCGGCGCTGGAGACCGCCGGGTTGCCGGTGGTGCCCGAGCTGATCAAGCGTGGCACGTTCCTCGTCGACTCCGGTCACGACCAGGGGCACGCGCTGCTGTCGCTGCCCGAGCCGCCCACCGCGATCTTCGCCGGCAGCGACCTGATGGCCTTCGGCGTGTTCGAGGCCGCCCGGCAGCGCGGGCTGCGGGTGCCGGAAGACCTGAGCGTGGTCGGCTTCGACGACCTGCCGCTGGCCAAGTCGGCCTGGCCGCCGCTGACGACCGTACGCCAGCCGCTCCAGGAGATGGCCGCCCTCGCCACCCGCACGGTGCTGGCCATGGGCCACGGCGAGGTCCCCGAGACCAAACGCGTCGAACTCGCCACCGAGCTCATCGTCCGCGAGAGCACGGCCCGCCCCTCCTAGCCGGGCGCTTTCTCGCACGTACGCACCTGTGTCGATCTACGGCTGTACATTCGAATGCCGAAAATGACGGTGCTGCGGCCGGCGGTGAAGAGGCGCCTGTGGAGGAACGTTCCAAGGCCGGGTGGCAGTTCTCCACCACTCCTGAAGGCGCACCCCGGTTCCCCTGTCACCTGACGCGTTCGGCTTCGACGGGAAGGCCGTGGGTCTGCGAACCTCTGGCGAGCCGCCGACGACCGAGTAAGGCACGACTCGCGTAGCGCGGTCCGGTCACGGTGACGGGGCGGGTGCGTCGTCGAGTGGTCGCGGTGCGGAGGCGGCGAGGGCTCTCGTGGAGGCCGACGTCAGCGTGAGCGCGCAGCCGATCAGCACCACTCCTGCCACGATCATCAGCCATCGGTAGTCGACGACGGCGACGAGCGCGGCGCCGGCCGCGATGGAGGCCGTCTGCGGCACGGTCATGGCGACGTCGGTGGCCGCGGCGGTACGTCCCTGCAGCCTGGCGGGCGTGAGCCGCTGCCGGGTGGTCACCAGCGCGACGATCAGCCACGGGACCGCCACCCCGCACGCGAACATGGCCGTCAACGCGAAGGCGAGCAGCGGAGCGCCGATCAGGTCGGCCGCCATCGCGACGCCGGCCGCGCCGACCAGCGCGAGTGAGGTCGCGACCACCGCCGCGGGCCCCAGCCGGCGCAGCATCGAGGCTGCCGTCAGGCCGCCCAGCACGCTGCCGGCCCCCTGCACGGTCACCAGCACCCCGAAGAACGCGGCCTCCTTGCCCAGACCCTTGTCCACGAGTTCGAACAGGGCCGTGTCGAAGAAGCCGACGACGCCGAACGCCGCGGCGCTCACCATCACCATGCGCCACAGCAGCGGGATGCTCCGCAGGTGGACCAGTCCGGCGGTCGTCTCCTGCCACCAGTCGTGCCGCGCCTGGCGCGGTTCCGGCGCGGATTCGCGTACCCGGATGGTCAGCAGCGCGAGCGCCGTGAGGACCAGGCAGGCGGCCACGCCCACGGCGAGCGCGCCGCCGCCCCACGCGGCGTACAGGGCGCTGCCCGCGATCGGGGACAGGACGCGCAGCCCCTGGTCGACGGTGGTCAGGAGGCCGTTGGCCGTGTCGAGCTGCCCGGCGGGCAGCATGTCGCGGACCAGGCCGGTCTGGGCGGCGGAGTTGACCAGGCCGAGGGTGCCGAAGGCGAACGCCACGACGTACAGCAGCCACAACCGGTCGGGCGCCTGGACGAGCAGGAGCGTCGTGGCGGCCGCGGCGGCGGCGAGATTCGCCCAGACGAGGAGGGGTCTGCGGTTGACCCGGTCGGCGAGCAGGCCGATGAGCGGGGAGAGCGTGACCGGGGCGGCCACCGCGAGGAAGACCAGACCGGCGGCGCTGCTGCTGCCCGACAGGTCCTTGGCCCATACCCCGAGGGTGAGTAACAGCGCGCTGTCGGCGAAGTTGCCGATCGTCCAGCCGCCCAGCAGCCTTCGGAACGGCGGGCTGGCGAGTGCGCCCTTCATCGCTGGTCCGTGTGCGGCGTGAGATAGGTGGTGTGGAACAGCCGGACCGGCCGCCCGTCGGCCGGGCGCGTCTCCGGCTTGCGCCAGCGTTCGACGTACGGGTCGATGAGCCGGGAGACGGCCTTCTGGAGCTGTTCCGCCTCGTCCGGCGTCAGCCAGACGGTGGCACCGCCGGTCGACACCTTGCCTTTCCACTCCTGCGGCACCGCCGCCACTCCCGCGGCCTTCATGCGCGCGTACTCCCAGTCCAGATACGCCTGGTTGAGGGCGGTCGCGGCGGCCCGGCCGTCCTCGTCCGGCTGCTCGGTGTCCCAGAAGTGTTCGATGTCGACGAGCCGCCAGGGCCGGTCGCGCGCGGTCTTGCCGGGGACGCGTTCGATGTATCCGAACTTCGCCAGGACGCGCAGGTGGAAGGAGCAGTTGGAGGGGTTTTCGTCGAGAAGCTCGCCGAGCCGGGTCGCCGTCGCGGTGCCTTCGATGGCCAGCGACTCCAGGAGCTGGATGCGGAGGGGGTGCGCGATGGCCCGCATCGCCTTCGGGTCCTTGATCTTCACCTGGTTGAGCGTACGTGCGAAACAATTCTTTCGCAATGACTCTTTCACGTAGTGCTGTCGTATCCCTGCCCCGGCTCGGACTCGGTCCGCCGCCGGCCCTGGCCCAAAGGCCGGGCGTCGTACGCCTGCCTGGCGGCGACCAGGGCCGGGGCGGCGCGGCGGGCCCAGTTCGCCAGGGCCTCCAGAGGGTCGCGGATGTCCTCGGCCAGGGGCGTGATGGCATATTCGACGCTCGGGGGCGCGTCGGGGTGGACGGTGCGGGTGACCAGGCCGTTGCGTTCGAGGTTGCGCAGGTTGAGCGTCAGCATGCGGCGGCTGACGCCCTCGATCGCGCGCTCCAACTGGGTGAAGCGGCGCGGGCCCTCGCCCAGCTCGACCAGGATCTGGATGCACCACTTGTCGCCGATCAGCCGCAGCACCTCGGGGAGCGGGCAGTCGGCCTGGTCGGTTACCGCGGTGTTCCGTTGCGCCAAGAAAGTGCCTCCTTTTCAGCGTCTCGATGGTGGCGCAGGATAACTCCCGTTACAAGAGGTAACGTTCCTGGTCGTAAGGGGATATGTCATGCCTTTTGCGTATGCCGACGGCTACAAGATCGCGTACACGGTGTCCGGAGCGGGGGCACCCGTGGTGCTTCATCCCGGGATGTTCGGGGACGGGGGCCACTGGGCCTACCTCGGTTACACCGAGGTCCTGGCCGCTGCCCACACGGTGATCGCGATCGATCCGCTCGGGCTGGGCGCGAGTGTCGCGCCCCGCACTCCGGCGGCGTACACGTTGGAGCGGCGGGCCGCGTCCGTCACCGCCGTGCTCGACGACCTCGGGCTGGATCGGGCCGCCTTCTGGGGGTATTCGCTGGGCGCTCTGACCGGCTACGCGGTGGCCGTCCGCGCGCCGGAGCGGCTGACCCGGCTGGTGGCGGGGGCCTTCGACCCGTACGGGTTCATGGCGCGGGTGCCCGTCGTGCTGGCCGCGCTCGGGCTGCCCGCCGACCATGACCCGTACGAGCTGGTCAGGGGCGGGGCGCTGGAGTCGGCGTACCAGGTTGCCGTGATCGAGGCGGGCGACGCGGCGGCGCACCGCGCGAACTACGAGGCGTTCTCCCGCGAGCCCGGCCTCGCCGACCGGCTGGCCGCCTCGGAGGTGCCGACCCTCATGTACGCCGGCACGGCCGGCCCCTGGCACGAGCCGATGCGCGACTACGCCCGCTCCCACGGCGCGGAGTTCTTCTCGGTGGCGGACGCCGACCACGCCACGGCCCTGCGCCGCCCGGCGGACGTGCTGCCCCGCGTCCGCGACTTCCTCTCCCGCTGACCTGCTCGGGCGCGCACCGCCGCGTGCGGCCGCCGGGCGCAGCCGCCGGGCGCGGAGCTCCAGGCGCGCGGACATGGTGTCGAGCATGAACGCGTCGGCGCCGCCTCGATGCCGCGCCCCTTGGCTGTGCTGACACCGGTGAATTCGATGATGGGCGATCCGATTGTGACCGACGACACTCGATCATGTGTTTGAATTGGCGTATGGATTCTCCCCGGTACCTGGAGCTGTTCGACCGTGACGCCGCGCGACTGCGGGAGGTCGCCGTGCGCGATGTGGGCGCGCCGGTGCCGTCCTGTCCCGGGTGGACGGCCGCCGACCTGTTGCTGCACGTCGGCGAGGTCTACCTGCACAAGGTCGAGGCGATGCGCCGGGGCGCCTGGCCCGACCCCTGGCCGCTGCCGCCCGAGCCGGCCGAGCCCGCCGGATACTTCGACCGTGCCCTGTCCGTGCTGCGCGCCGAGTTCGCCGCGCGCAAGCCCGGCGAGCCGGCTCTCACCTGGTACGACGCGGACCAGACGGTCGGCTTCTGGGTGCGCCGGATGGCGCTGGAGACGGTCGTGCACCGGGTCGACGCCGAGCTGGCGGCCGGCGAGCCGCTCGCCCCGATCCCCGACGACCTGGCGCTCGACGGCATCGACGAGATCCTGGTGGCGTTCCTCGCCTACGCGGCGGCCAAGTGGCCGCAGGAGTTCGGCGACGGCCTGGTGGCGGCGGAGGGCCGTACGGTGTCGATCCAGGCGGGCGACCACCGCTGGCTGGTGCGCCCGTCCGCCTCGGGGGTCGAGGTGGCGAAGGGCTCCACCGCCGAGACCGACGCCTCGGTGACGGGCTCGCCGCACGACGTCCTGCTGTGGCTCTGGGGCCGCCAGGGCGGCACGACCCCGTCCTTCTCCGGCGGCTCGGAGCCGGTCGAACGTCTGCGCGGCCTGCTCAAGGACGCCACCCAGTAGAAACCCGGAGGAGCTGGCGGAGGCCGGCGGCGTACGCGCGCGGGTGGCTGGTGTTGCCGTTGTGCCCGCCCGGCAGCTCCGCGAGCTCGGTCCCGAGGCGCTTCGCCAGCTCGACGGCGCAGCGGCGGTCGAAGACGGCGCTCGGTGTGCCGCGGCCGGCAGCGGGCACGATCGGGGTCCGGCAGCCCGACAGGTCCAGCTCGTCCTGGATCACGGCGGGGAAGTCGTACCTGAGGAAGAAATCGAAGTTCGCCTGCCGCCGGAGCGTCATGGGTTGCGGGGTCAGATCGGGTTCGGCGTCGGCGGTGATGCCGAGGACGCGCGGGATCTCCGCGACGGCGGCGGCCAGGCCGCCGTCGAGGTAGCGGTCGCGCACCTCGGTCAGCTCCGCGCGGTGCCGGGCCTGCTCGGCCTGAGGGAGTAGCCAGGGGGCGACCGGTTCGTGGGCGATGAGCAGGCTGAGCTGCTCGGGATGGCGGACGGCGAGGTGCAGGCCGATGGTCGCGCCGAGGCTCTGGCCCAGCATGATCGCGGGTTTCTCGGTGAGGTGGCCGAGCAGCCGGTGCACGTCGTCGGCGTGCTGCCGGACGGTCACGCCCGCGCCGGGGTCGTCGACGGTGCTGCGGCTCAGCCCGCGCCGGTCGTACGTGACCACGGTGTACTCGTCCGCGAGCCGGTCCACCAGGTCGGTGGTGCGGTCGGCGTCGCCCTCGCCGCTCTGGGAGATCAGCAGGAGGGGGCCCGTGCCGCGGATCGCGTAGTGGAGGGACGCGCCGGGCACGCGCAAGGTGTGCGAGGTCATGTCGCCCAGCCTAGTCCATCAAATTTGATGCATCAAAAATGATGGGGTTATCGCGTCCCTGGGACGAGTCGTTCCGCGAGGGCTTCCAGGGCGGCGACGGTCTCGCTGACGCGCTGGGGGTCGTCCGTGCCCAGCGCGGCCGCCAGAGCCTGGTCGATGGGGGTGTCGCGGACCTGCGACACGCGGTCGGAGACCTCGGGCGCCTCGCGGATGATCGTCCGTCGGCGGTCTCTCGGGTCGGTCTCCGTGGTCACCGCTGCCGTCTCGCGCAGCCGCGCGACGGCAGCGGACACGGCACTCTGTGGCAGGCCGGTGCGGGTGGCGATCTCGCCCACGGTGGTGTCGGGATGGCCGCGCAGGTCGCTCACGACGATGAGCACGGTGCGCAGGCTCGTGGAGTGCTCGCCGATGCCCTCGGTCGGCATCGCCTCCTCGCCGATCTTCATCAGTGTCCGGCCCAGCAGGAACAGTTCGACCCCATTCACGCTCAGAAACATACAGGCGGGAGTCGGTAGGGTCCTGTGGCGTGACGACGGAGCTGGAAGGGCTGGCCGAGCGGCTGCGGGAGTTCGCGCGGGTGCGGGAGTGGGAGCAGTTCCACACGCCGAAGAATCTCGCGATGGCGCTGGCGGGCGAGGTCGGGGAGCTGGTGGCGGAGTTCCAGTGGCTGACGGCCGAGGAGTCCCGCCACCCCGACGCCGAGGCGCTCGCCCGGATGCGTACGGAGCTGGGCGACGTGACGCTCTATCTCGTGCGCCTGGCCGACGTCCTGGGCGTCGACCTGGTGGAGGCGGCGCGGGACAAGCTCGACCACAACGACCGCCGCTACGACGCCGACCGCTACCGCGGCTCGGCCCGCAAGGCCCCGCCCACCGCCTGACCGACGCGTGATCACCCGGATCAGGCGGCCCGCACGGCCCCGCCCACCGTCTGACGGGCGCGGATCAGGCGGCCCGCACGGCCGGCTTGAGGGTGTCCTCGCACCACTGGCGGAACGTGGTGGGCGTGTCGATGGCGTGCTGTGGCGTGCGGGTGACCCCGTGGTCCAGGCCGTTGTCCTTGGCGATCATCATCTCGACCATGCCCTGGGCCATGGCGGCGGACATGCCGGAGCCGGCGAGGCGGTCCTTCAGTGCCTGGCCAGGGATCTGCTGGTAGCGCACCGGGGTCTCGAGCACCTCCGAGATGACGGCGGCCATGTCGTCGTACGACAGGTCCTCGGGGCCGAGCACCGGCACCTCCTCCTGGCCGGACCACGAGGTGTCGAGCAGCAGGCGGGCGGCGACGGCGGCGATGTCGCGGGTGGCGACGGTGGGCGCCTTCCGGTCGGGGGCGATCATGTCGAAGAGCACGCCCTGCTCCTTGATCACCCGCGCCTGCCGCAGCACGTTGTCCATGAACGACGGCAGGGCCAGCGCACGGAACGCCACACCGGTGCCGGCGATCAGGTCGTCCATGGCCAGCGACGCGGTCACGTATCCGGCCCGGCCGGCGTACGGGGTGGTGCGGCCCAGGGCGCTGACGTTCACCACGCGCTTGACGCCCCGCTCGCGCATCGCCTCGGCCGCGGGGCGGGTGAAACCGACGTAGGCCGCCTCGACGCTCGGGGCGCCGTGGTCGGTCGGCAACAGCCAGAACACCGTGTCGGCGCCCTCGAACGCGCGCGCGACGACCCGCTGGTCGCCGTGAGAGCCTTGGACGACCTCGACCTGGTCACGGACGTCGGCGGACAGCCTGGCCGGGTCGCGCACGACGACACGAACCGGCTCGCCGAAGGCCAGTACGTTGTCGAGAACCTGGTGTCCGATGTTTCCGGTAGGGGCGGTGATGACGATCATGAGGAATCTCCCAAGAACGCGAGGACAAGTAAACTCTACCGTACCGTTTACTTCGGTGGGACACCGATGAGCGGTCAGCGGCGTGGCGAGGAACTCCGCCGCCACATCCTGTTCGTGGCCAAGGACGTGTTCCTCGAGACCGGTTATGAACGCGCCTCGATGGACACCGTCGCGGTCCGCGCCGAAACGTCCAAGCGGACGCTGTACGCGCACTTCGAGAGCAAGGACAAACTGCTCCTCGCTGTCATGGACCTCGTCCGCGAGCTGTACCTGGGCAGGCTGAAGACCCCCGACGCGTACGCCGAGGAGCCCATGGAGGCGGTGACCTTGTTCTGCGGCCGGTTCCTGCAGCTGATGGCGTGGGAGCCGCAGGTGCGGACCTGCCGGCTGAGCATCGCCGAGGCCGAACGGCTGCCCGGCAGCTCGCGCGCGTACTTCGACGCCGTCTTCGCCGGCACGTACGAGCGGCTCGGCGTCTACCTCGCCGAACGGTTCGCGATGAGCGGCGCGGGCAGCGCGGCGCTCGCCGAGGACCTGCTCGGCCGCACCGTGCTGCCGCGGCTGCTGCGCAGGCTGCTCAACGTCGAGGAGGCGATCAAGGACGCCCCCGAGCCGGCGACCCTGGCCGAGGACGTCGACCTGGACGCGATCCGCCGGACGGTCACCGCGACGCTGCCCGGCTGAAGGTCCGCGAAAAGGGCGGCATTGCCAGCAGAGGCCCGCATAAGGTGGCGAGCATGCGATTTGGGGTGCTGGGGCCGCTGGCGGTCTGGACCGACGCGGGGGAGCCCGTCACCATCCCCGGTCTCAAGGTACGCGCGCTGCTCGTGGACCTGCTCGTGCACGAGGGCCATCCGGTGTCCGTGGACCGGCTGGTCGACGACCTGTGGGGCGATGACGCGCCGGCGAATCCGGCGGGCGCGCTGCAGGTGCGGGTCTCGCAGCTGCGCAAGGCGTTCGAGGACGCCGAGCCCGGTGGAAAGAACCTCGTCGTCTCCCGCGCCCCCGGGTACCTGCTGCGCTGCGACGACGGCGCGCTCGACGCCGCCCGATTCGCCGGTCTGCTCGCCGAGGCGGAGGCCGCGACCAGCCCGCGCACGAAGGCCGAGCTGTTGGCGGGCGCGCTGGCCCTGTGGCGCGGCCCGGCGTACGCGGACTTCGCCGACGAGGAGTACACCCGCTCGGCCGTCCTGCGGCTGGAGGAGCAGCGGCTGTCGGCGCTGGAGCAGCACGCGGAGGCGCGGCTGGAGCTCGGCGAACACGGCCTGCTCGTCGGCGAGCTGGGCGACCTGGTGGCCCGCCATCCCCTCAGGGAACGCCTGCGCGCCGTCCACATGCGCGCCCTCTACCGGGCCGGACGCCAGAGTGAGGCCCTCGCCAGTTACGGCGAGCTGCGCGAACGGCTGTCCGAGGAGCTCGGCCTCGACCCCGGGCCCGAGCTGGTCGCGCTCCACCAGGCGATCCTCGGCCAGGACCCGGCGCTGAGCGTGCCCGCGGAACGCCCGGTGACCAACCTGCCCGCCTCCGTCAGCAGGCTCATCGGCCGGGAAGAGGCCCTGGCCGAGGTGTGCGCGCTGGTCACCGAGGAACGACTGGTCACCCTCACCGGCAGCGGCGGCGTCGGCAAGACCCGGCTGGCGGTGGAGGTGGCGAGCCGGCTGCTGGACGCCTACCCGGACGGAGCCTGGCTGGTCGCGCTCGACCAGGCGTCCCGGTCGCCGGCCGAGGCCGTCATCGCGGCCCTCGACATCAGGGAGGACGCCTCCGGCGGCTCCCCGGCCGGGCACCTGGTCGCCGCGCTCAAGCCCCGGCGGACGCTGCTCGTGCTGGACAACTGCGAGCACGTCGTGGAGCAGGTCGCCGAGCTGGCCGAGACGCTGCTGCGGGCCTGTCCCGAGCTGCGCGTCCTGGCCACCAGCCGCGAGCCGCTGGCCGTGTCCGGCGAGGTGCTGTGGAGCGTGCCGCCGCTCGACGTGCCCGCCGCCGCCGACCTGGCCACCATGGCCCGCTCCGACGCCGTACGGCTCTTCGTGGCCAGGGCCGCGGCGTCCGCCCGCGGGTTCTCGCTGGACGCGTCCAACGCGCAGGCCGTGGCGCAGCTGTGCCGGCGGCTCGACGGCATCCCGCTGGCACTGGAGCTGGCCGCGACCCGGGTGCGGGCGCTCGGCGTGCACGGCGTCGTCGCCCGGCTGGACGACCGGTTCCGGCTGCTGGCCTCCGGGCAGCGCGGGGCGCCGGCCCGGCAGCAGACGCTCACCGCGGTGATCGACTGGAGCTGGGACCTGCTGTCCGGCGACGAACGCACGGTCCTGCGCCGCCTCGCGTCGCACGCCGACGGCTGCACGCTGGAGGCCGCCGAGGCCGTCTGCGCCCTCGCCGACACCCCCGCCGCCCGCCGTCCCGGTGACGCGCCGATGCTCGCGCACGGTGACGCGGCTGCTCCGGGGCCCGGTGACGCGGCCGGATCGGCGGTCGGTGGCGAGGTTGTTCTGGGACCCGGTGACGCGGCGGGACCGGCGGTCGGTGGCGCGGCTGCTCCGGGGTCCGGTGACGCGGCGGGATCGGCGGTCGGCGACGCGGTGACGACCGAGCTCGACGTGCTGGATCTGCTGGCCCGGCTGGTCGACCGGTCGCTGGTCGTGGTCGCCGACACGCCGACCGGCATGCGCTACCGGCTGCTGGAGTCGGTGTCCGAGTACTGCCGGGCCCGGATGTCCGACGCGGGCGAGCTCGACCGCGTACGCCTCGCACACCTGCGCCACTACCTGGAGCTCGCCGAACGCGCCGAGCCCGAGCTGTACGCGCACGACCAGCGCGACTGGCTGCTGCGGCTGGACGCCGAGGCCGCCAACATGCGGGCCGCACTCGACACGGCGGTGGCCCGCGCCGACGCGGACGCCGCCGCCCGGCTGGTGAACGCGCTCGCCTGGTACTGGTTCCTGCGCGGCAGGCTCGCCGAGGCCCGGCGCTCGCTGGAGACGGCCCTGTCCGTGCCTGTCTCTGCGCCTGTCTCTGTGCCGACCTCTGTGCCGACCTCTGTGCCGACCTCTGTGCCGACCTCTGTGCCGGCCTCTGCGCCGCCCGCGCCCGGCGTCGGCGCCGCACGCGCGCGGGCCGCCGCCTGGCAGGCCGCGTTCGCGCTGCTGGCCGGCGAGCACGTCGACTGGCGGCCGGTGCTGGAGGCCGTCCCCGACCGGCGCGAACGGGCCAGGGTCGAGGTGTTCGTCGGCATGCACGTCGAGGACATCGCGACCGGGCAGGAGCTGACGGAGCGGGCACTGGCCACGTTCAGGGAGGTCGGCGACCGGTGGGGCGTCGCGGTCGCGCTCATCCGGCACGCCATGGACGCCTTCACCCGCCGCGACCACGACGCCCTGGAACGGATCGGCACCGAGAGCGCCCGGCTCTTCACCGAGCTGGGGGACCGGTGGGGCCTGCTGCGCGCCACCGAATGGCTGGCCTCGCTGGCGGAGATGAGGCAGGACGCCGAGAAGGCCGCCAAGCTGTTCGGCGAGGGTCTGCGGATGGCGGAGGACCTGGGACTGTGGCCCGAGGTCGCCTCGCACACCGCCTGGCTGGGCTGGGTCGCGCTCGGGAAGGGCGACTACGACACCGCCATCGAGATCTGCGAGCGGGCGCTGAAGCTGGCCACCGCCCAGGGCTACTCGAGGAACACGAGCATGGCCGAGATGGGCCTGGCCTTCGCCGCGCGCCGTGCCGGGCGGTACGACCTGGCGGAGAGACACCTGAACCACCTGCTCGAAGGGCTGTCGCGCGACCCCGACGGCGACTTCGCGATGCACCTGCCCGACACCCTGGTCGAGCTCGGCTACCTCACGGAGCTGCGCGGCGACCCCGACGCGGCCATGCTGCTGCACATGGAGGCGCTGGGCATGGCGCGCAAGGTCGGCGACCCCGCCACGACGGTGTTCGCCGTGGAGGGCGCCGCGGGCGCCGCGCCGCCCGAACAGGCGGCCAGGCTCCTCGGGCTGGCGGACGCGGTCAGGCGGCACAACCAGACGCCGGTCGGCCCGTCCGAGCGTCCCGACATCGAACGGGCCGCATCCCGGGCCCGCGCGGCGCTCGGCGACGAGGCGTTCGAAGCCGCGTACGCGCAGGGGGCCACCGGCAAGCTGGAGGACGTCGAGAAGCTGCTATGAGCCCCGTTCCAGGTCGGCGGCGAGACGGTCGAAGAACTCGACCCAGCCCGCCCTGGCCTGCTCGGCGTGCCGGTCGTCGGTGTTGACGCCGTACTGGTGGAAGCGCATCTCGGTCTTGCCCTCCACGTCGGCCAGCTCGACGGTCACCACGGACGCGGGGCCGTCACCGGGCGCGTCGGGGTCGCCGGTGGTGAACACCAGCCGCGCCGACGGCACCACCTCGCGGTACGTTCCGTCCAGCGTCACCTCGAACCCCTCCTCGCCCACGAGCGTGGCCCGCCAGACCCCGCCCGGCCAGGCGTCCAGGGTGATCCGGCCCACCGGCGTGGTCAGCGGCGGCGGCCCGAACCAGCGCGAGAACCGCTCCGGCTCGGTCCAGGCGGCCCATACCGCCTTCCGCGGGGCGTCGAACAGGCGGGTGATGACGTACTCGGCGGTCGGGGTCATGGCGGCGGTCCTTCCTCTGGGCGACGTCTCCACGGTGCCCGCCGGTGCTTACGATGCCCTTCTCACCTCCTTACGGCGCGTGGCACGCTGGGACGCATGAGGATCATCCGCGCCGCCAAGGTGCTCACGGGACGTTCCGGGGAAGTGCTCGAAGACGGTGAGGTCCTCATCGACGGGGCGACGATCGTCTCCGTCGGCCCGAGAGGTCACGCGGGGGAGCACGCCGTGGCGGGGGAGGGCGACGTGCTCGACCTGCCGGGCCACACGGTGCTGCCGGGGCTCGTCGACGCGCACGTCCACCTGGGGTTCGACGACCGTGTCGACCCGGTGACCCGGCGCAGCCCCGAGAGCGACCACCACCTGCTGCTGCGCATGGCCGAGAACGCCCGCAAGCTCGTCTCCGCCGGCGTCACCACCGCGCGCGACCTCGGCGCGCGTGGCTTCCTCGACATCGCGTTACGCGACGCGATCGAGGAGGGCATGGCCGTCGGCCCGCACATCGTGGCCGCCACCCGGCCCATCACGATCACCGGCGGCCACTGCTGGTACATGGGCGGCGAGGCCGACGACGAGCCCGCCATCCGCCGCGTCGCCAGGGAGAATCTCCGAGCCGGCGCCGACTGCCTCAAGGTGATGGCCTCCGGCGGCCAGATGACCCCGGGCGCGCCGCCCAGCTGGATCCCCCAGTACGGCACCGAGCAGCTCCGCGTCGTCGTCGAGGAGGCCGCCACCCGCGGCAAGGGCGTCGCCGCCCACGCTCACGCGCACGCCGCGATCCGCAGCGCCGTCGAGGCCGGCGTCACCACCATCGAGCACTGCTCGTTCATCACCCCGTCCGGCCACCGCTACGATCCCGCGCTCGCCGACCTCGTCGCGGCGAGCGGCACGTACGTCTGCCCCACCGTGCACGGCGCGTTCGAACGGATCCGCAAGGTCCACGGCGCCGAGATGCTCGACGCCTGGCTGGCCGGCGTCACCGCCATGCGCGAGGCCGGCGTCCGGCTCATCGCCGGCACCGACGCCGGGTTCGCCGTCGGCGGCATCGCCAACGAGACCGACGGGTACGTCGGGGGCCTGGAGGTGTTCGCGATGGCGGGCCACGGCAACGCGGAGATCATCGAGCTGGCCACCGTACGCGCCGCGGACGCCTGCGGGGTCGGGCAGGTCACCGGCAGTCTCGACCCCGGCAAGCGGGCCGACCTCATAGCGGTCGCGGGCGATCCGCTCGCACGCCTGGCCGACCTGCGCAACGTCACGCTCGTGCTGGTGTCGGGGCGGTCCGTCGGCCAGGCGGGCGTCGACACCGTGACCTCGTCCGCCGGTTGAGTAGAGGAGAACGCATGCTGCCCTGGTCCGCCGAACTGGCCGGCCGTCTCGACCACCACGTCGTCGACAGCGCCGTGCTGCGCGGCAACCGGCTGGGCGACCCGCACGAGCGGCCGCTCATGGTGTACGTCCCGCCGGGCTACGACGACGCGCCGGACCGCCGCTACCCGGCCGTCTACGTGTTGCAGGGCTACACCGGTCACGTCGCCATGTGGCTGAACCGGACGCCGTTCCGGCAGCCGTACCCGGAGCTGGCCGACGCGGTGTTCGCGGCCGGCGACGTGCCGCCCGTCATCGTCGTGTACGTCGACGCCTGGACGTCCCTCGGCGGCAGCCAGTACCTCGACTCGCCCGGCACCGGCCGCTACCACGCGTACCTGCGCGACGAGATCGTGCCCTGGGTGGACGAGCACTACCGGACGATCGCCGACCGCGACCACCGCGCGGTCACCGGCAAGTCGAGCGGCGGCTACGGCGCCATGGTCACCGCCATGCTGGCCCCCGACGTGTTCGGCGCCCTGGCCACGCACGCCGGCGACGCGCTGTTCGAGGTCTCCAACCGTCCCGCCTTCCCGGTGCTGGCCCGCAGGCTGCGCGACATGTACGACGGTTCGTACGAGACCTTCCTGAACGACTTCCGCGGCAGGATCGCCGGCACCAAGGAGGGCGACCTCGAACTGCTGGAGACGTACGCCTACGCGGCCGCCTACTCCGCCGACGACGACGGCACCGTACGCCTGCCGTTCGACGACACGGGCGCGGTCGTGCCGGAGGTCTGGCGGCGCTGGGTGGAGCGCGACCCCGTCACGATGGCCGGCCGGCCGCAGTACGCGGAGGCGCTGCGGTCGATGCGGGCCATCTGGGTGGACGCCGGCGAACGGGACGAGTACTTCCTGGACTTCGGCGCGCTCGCCTTCCGGCGGGCGCTGGAAGCGGCGGGCGTACCGGATGATCGGGTCTTCTTCGAGCTGTTCGACGCCGGTCACGGCGGCATCGAATACCGCTACCCGCTCGCGCTGGCCTGGCTTGCCCGCCGCCTCGCCCAAGGCCGCGCTACGCTGCCCCAATGACACTGAAGGACCAGGTACGTGAGCTGCGCCGGCAGGGCAAGTCGCCCAAGGAGATCGCCCGCGCGCTCAAGGTCGCGCCGTCGGTCGTCGCGCCTCTCGTGCGCGCCATCGCGGCCGAGACGCCCGGCACCGGTGCGGCCGAGGTGGCCGGGTGCTGGATCAACGTCGGCTGGAGCGAAGGGCTCGGCGTCGACCCGGCGCGCGGCTGGGTGGACAACGAGCCCGAATCGGGCGGCGGCGGCATGGTCAGCGTGCTCGTCGCCCGGCGGCACGGCTATGACAAGCTGCGCGTCTGCGGCTACCTCGCCGACGTCTACTGCATGGGCGTGAAGAACGCCATCGGTCCCGACGTGATCGACGACCGCATGCTGAGCCAGTTCCGCGAATACTTCTTCAGCGATTACCGGGGCTGGCAGGAGGCGCCGTTCGAGCTGGCCCAGCACCTCGTGCTCGGGTCCGTCGACCACGCCCGCACGCTCGGGTTCGAGCCCGACGGAGCCTTCGAGCCCGGGGCCGACCTGCTCGGCGAGTGGGAGGGCGGCTCGGCGATCACGTTCGGCCGGGACGGGAAGCCGTACTACGTGGAGTTCCCCGGCGACGACCCGGCCAAGGTGTTGCGGACGCTGCGCCGCACACTCTCCGACGACGCGTTCGGCTACGTCACCGCAGGCCGGTGACGCGCAGCGTGAGGTTGAGCCGGCCGGAGCTCAGCCCGGTCGCCGGATCGCCGGTGCCGGCGTAGACCTTCGGCACGCCGTGGTAGGCGAAGCGCGACGGCCCGCCGAACACGAACGCGTCACCCGAGTCGAGCCGCACGTCGGTGTACGGCCTGCCGCGCGTCTCGGTGTTGCCGAAGCGGAACAGGCAGGCGTCGCCGATGCTCAGCGACACGACGGGGGCGGCTGACTTCTCGTCCTTGTCCTGGTGCATGCCCATCTTGGCCTGGCCGTCGTAGAAGTTGATCAGCGCGGTGTCGGGGTCGTACGCGCCCGCTTCGCCGTAGGCGTCGGCGACGGCGCGCCGGCCCAGGTCCGCCAGCCACTCCGGCAGCGGGGCCACGGGCCGGCCGTTCACGTCGTCGGCGGTCCGCGTGTACCGGTACGGCTGCCAGTGCCAGCCCAGGCAGACCGTCCGCACCGACATGACCCCGCCCCGGGGCAGCACGGTGTGCCGCATCGGCACCGGCCCCCTCGCCCACGCGCGGCACGCCTCGACGAGGCGCCGCCGCTCGTCGGACGTCAGCCACCCGGGCAGGTGCACCGCCCCCGGCGCGATCTCCCTGATCGGCAGTGGAATCACCCCTCCAGTCTCCCAGCGCGGGTGGACGATCTAGGACGGACGGCGTACTTTCGAGCCCCGGAGCGAAGCAGGGTAGGAGCAGAGCATGGCCGAGTCCCGCGAGCACACCTTCACCGGCACCAGGGGCAGCGTCACGGTCCGCGAATGGCCCCATGACGATCCGCGCTACGTCGCGCTCCTCTGCCACGGATACGGCGAGCACATCGGCCGCTACGAGTACGTGGCCGACCGGCTCGTCCGGCACGGCGCCGCCGTCTACGGGCCCGACCACATGGGCCACGGCAGGTCGCAGGGCGAGCGGGTGCTCATCGACGACTACGAGGACGTGGTCACCGACGTCCACACCGTCGAGGAACGCGCCAGGGCCGACCACCCGGGCGTTCCCGTGGTGCTGATCGGCCACTCGATGGGCGGCATGATCGCGGCCCGGTACGCCCAGCGGTACGGCTCCGGCCTGACCGCCCTCGTGCTGTCCGGGCCGGTGATCGGGGAGTGGCAGGTGTTGACCGAGCTGCTGGCGTACCCGGAACCGCCGGACACCCCGATCGACCCGGCCACGCTGTCACGCGACCTGTCGGTCGGGGCCGCGTACGGCGAGGACCCGCTCGTGTGGCACGGCCCGTTCAAGCGCCGCACCCTGGAGGCCCTCTCGTCCATGCTCGACACGATCCGCAAGAGCGGCACGCTGGGCGCCCTGCCCACGCTGTGGATCCACGGCGAGGAGGACCGGCTGGTGCCTCTGGCGGGCAGTCGCATCGGCATCGAAGCCGCCCGCGGCACCGACTTCACCGAACGCGTCTACCCCGCCGCCCGCCACGAGGTCTTCAACGAGACCAACAAGGACGAGGTCCTGGACGACGTCACCACCTTCGTGGACCGAACCCTGCGCTGACGTCCTCACCGGGGTCAGGCGACGGCGAGCCAGACGTGGCCCTTGCCCTGGGTGCGGGTGAGCTCGATCTTCCAGCAACCGCGCTTCGGGAACGCGAACCCGGTGCCCCACTCCTGTCCGGGCCGCTCCCATGTCGACCCCGTGTGCTCCTCCGGACCCCAGGTCCGCTCGGCGGCCGTCCCGTCCGGGAGGGTGGCCTTGATCGTGAGCGGGCCCGCACCGGTCATCCGCCACACGATCTTGACTTCCTGGCCCCGGGAGAGCGGCGCCTCCTTGACGAACAGCAGCGCCCAGAGCTCGGCGTCCCGCGACGTCCCCCGCACCTCGGGAAACCCCTCCCCGATGAGCACCCTGCTCCCGTTGCACCCTCCCTCGGCGACGACCGGCGCAGGGCTCTCGCTTCCGGCACGGGCCGCGGGAATGGCACCGGCACTCAGCCGCGCACTCGCACCGGCACTCGCACCGGCACTCGCACCGGCACTCGAACCTGAGCCTCCGCCGACATTCGGGCTCGGGCTCGTGCCGGATCCCACGGCGGGCCCGGCGGCCGGTGCCTTCGCCCCACATCCGGCGGCCACCAGCCCCACCCCCGCCAGCAGCAGCGCCGCCACTCCACCCATCCACGCTCTGTTCGCCATCGAACCTCCTCGCCCTCACTACTCCGCATCGGCCCAGGAGGTTCCCGGCGGCCAAGGCCGATGATTTTCCCCACACGTACGGGTCTCCTTTGGCGAGGAGGCGATATGGGCGAGTACGGACGACCGTTGGCGGCAGGCGTGGCGCTCCTGGAACGCGCGATCGACTACACCCTCGGCAGCCTGCGCAGCGTGACCCCGGCCGCCCTCTGCCGCGCCACACCCTGCTCAGGCTGGAAACTCCACCACCTGCTGGAACACCTGGACGACTCCCTCCGCACCCTGACCGAAGCCGCCACCGGCCACGTCGCAGATTGCCCCCCCACCACCGAGGGCCTACGCGACCGGCCGGCGTCCGGCGCCGATCCGGCACTGCTCGTCAGGGACGGGGCCGCCGAGATGCTGGGAGGGTGGTCGGCCTTGAGAGACGGCGACGCCGGGACGGTCTGCGTCGGGAATCAGCGGCTGACCGGCCCGATGGTGGCCGCGGCGGGCGCGATCGAGATCGCCGTGCACGGCTGGGACGTGGCCAGATCGTGCGGCGAGCGCCGCCCGATCCCGCCGCTCATGGCGGAGGAACTGCTCGACCTGGCCCGCCTGTTCGTGACGTGCGCCGACCGCCCGTCCAGGTTCGCCACGCCGACGGTGGTGCCCGCGTACGCGCCCGCGCAGGACCACCTGCTCGCCCATCTCGGCCGGGACCCTGACTGGTTCGCCCATAATTGACCTGTTTCGACTCCGCATCACCGCCTCACAGGTCGTACGATCTCCTAGAGGAAAAGTCACGGCGCTCCCCATGGGCGCCGGTGGGCGAACCATGTACGTCCCCGCCGACACGGTGACACCGAAGGGCCCGGCCATCCCGGGACGACCACGCAGGACACCGTGCCGAGGGCGCAACCCCGTCCGGCCAGGCCCGCACAGGCGGGACCCTGACGGCCGCGGACGGGCCGGCCAACGTGGTGGCGACGACCGTTCTTCGTGCGGCCGTCGCCACCACCCCGCGGGGCCGGATCAGGATCCCGTCAGGTAGCCGGCGAGAGTGCCGCGGCTACGTCGGAGATCGTCGATGTGGTGGTCCATGGCGGCGAGCTCGCTGTTGAGGACCTCCCACAACTCTGTGCACCAGTCGATCTCCGGGCGCTCGCCCCGGGCGCACGGCAGCACCTCACGGATCACCTCCGTGGACAGGCCCGCGTTCAGCAGCGCGGTTCTTCGCTCCCTGACCGGCAACGGCGGTCCGGACCGCACCCGGCCCGCTCCCGCTCGGCCGACGCCCGCCCCGCTCACGGGCGCGTGCCAGCGTTCAAGTGAAGTCGTGGCGCTGCTCATGCGTGCGCGTCGCCGTCCGACCGAGGGGTCACGTGGTGGCCTGGAGGGTCTCCAGGACTTGTTCGCCGTATTTGGCGAGTTTGTTTTCGCCGACGCCGTTGACCGAGCTCAGCTCGGACAGGGACGACGGGGCGCGGGTGGCGATCTCGCGCAGGGTCGCGTCGTGGAAGATGACGTACGCGGGCACGCCCTGCTCCTTGGCGACACCGGCGCGCCAGGCACGCAGGCGTTCGAACACGGGGGCGGCCTCCGCCGGCAGCTCGGCCGCCGCCTGCGCCTTGGCGGGGGCGGAGACCTTGGCGCGGGCCGGGCGCAGCGTGTCGCGGCGCAGCGGCACCTGGCGATCGCCCTTCAGCACGGCCGCGCTCGCCTCGGTCAGCACCAGCGCCCCGTAGTCGGACTCCACCGCGAGCAGCCCCTGCGCCAGCAGCTGCCGGACCACGCCGTGCCACTCCGCGTTGCCCAGCTCGGCGCCGACGCCGAAGACCTTCAGCGTGTCGTGACCGTGCTGCATGACCTTGGCGGTCTGCTTGCCGAGCAGGATGTCGACCACCTGCCCCACCCCGAACTTCTGCCGCCGCTCATTGGCCAGCCGCCACACGGCGGACAGCACCTTCTGGGCGGCGACCGTGCCGTCCCACGACTCGGGCGGGGTCTGGCAGGTGTCGCAGTTTCCGCACGGCTGGGAGCCCTGCTGGCCGAAGTAGTCGAGCAGCATCACCCGGCGGCAGCTCACGGTCTCGCACAGCGCCAGCATGGCGTCGAGGTGGAGCACCTGCCGGCGGCGGTGGGCGTCGTCGCCCTCCAGCGCCATGCGCCGGTGTTGCACCACGTCTTGCAGGCCGTAGGCCATCCACGCGGTGGCGGGCAGGCCGTCGCGGCCGGCCCGGCCGGTCTCCTGGTAGTAGCCCTCCACCGACTTGGGCAGGTCGAGGTGGGCGACGAACCGCACGTCGGGCTTGTCGATGCCCATGCCGAACGCGATCGTGGCCACCACGATCAGCCCGTCCTCGCGCAGGAAACGGGCCTGGTGGTGCGCGCGGGTGGCGGCGTCGAGGCCCGCGTGGTAGGGCACCGCCGCGATGCCGTTGTCGTTGAGGAACTCGGCGATCTTGTCCACCGACGAGCGCGACAGGCAGTAGACGATGCCGGAGTCGCCCGGATGCTCCTCGCGCAGGAACTGCAGGAGCTGACGCTTGGGCTCGCTCTTGGCGGTGATGCGGTAGTGGATGTTGGGCCGGTCGAAGCCGGCCACGAAGTGACGGGCCTGGTCGAGGCCGAGCCGGGCGGAGATCTCGGCGTGGGTGGCGGGCGTGGCCGTGGCCGTGAGCGCGATGCGCGGCACGTCGGGCCAGAGCTCGCGCAGCTTGGACAGCTCCAGGTAGTCGGGGCGGAAGTCGTGACCCCACTGCGCCACGCAGTGGGCCTCGTCGATGGCGAACACCGAGATGTCACCCTTGCCCAGCAGCCGCTGGGTGGCCTCCAGGCGCAACCGCTCGGGCGCGAGGTAGAGCAGGTCGAGCTCACCCGCCAGGAACTCCGACTCCACGAGCTGCCGCTCGTCGAAGCCCTGCGTCGAATTGAGGAACCCCGCCCGCACGCCCAGCGCCCGCAGCGCGTCGACCTGATCCTGCATCAACGCGATCAGAGGCGAGACGACCACGCCGACGCCGCGGCGGACCAGCGCCGGGATCTGGTAGCACAGCGACTTGCCGCCGCCGGTGGGCATCAGGACGAGCGCGTCGCCGCCGGTCACGAGGTGGTCGATGATCTCCTGCTGGCCCGCCCGGAACGAGTCGTAGCCGAACACGCGCTGCAGAACGTCGGAGGGGGTATCCATGCGGCTACCTTACGTGTTCGGGGGCGAACGGATCGTCATTTCCGCCGACGGCGGACGCGGCCTCCGCGGCCCGCGAATCGGCCGGTACGCACTACCGTACTCACGCCGACGCGCCCTCCGTACGCCCACCGCCGTCCCCGGGACGACGCCCCAGATCGGACCCCGCATCCCCGCCGGCACGCTGCCCGTCGCCCGGACAAGCGCCGCCGCCGGCACGCTCCCGGTCGTCCGGACAAGAGCCGCCGCCGGCACGCCCCCGGTCGTCCGGAGAAGCGCCGCCGCCGGCACGCCCGCCACCACTCGGACGTTCACCGTCACCCGCGGGAAGGTCCACGCCGGAACGCTCCTCACCGCCACACCGCCCACCGCCGCCGGTAGGCGGGCCCGAGCCGGGACGTCCGTCACCGGCGGAACGCCCGCTGCCGCCAGTATGCTCGCCCTCGCCGACAGAACGGCCCTGGCCGGGATGGCCGGAAAGCTCGCCGGCTCGGTCGCGTGAGCGGCCGTCCCGTTCGTACGCCACCAGGGCCAGGGCGCCGAGCGCGCAGGCCGCCGCCACCGCCCCCATCACGGCCGGATACCCCGTGACCTGCGCCAGCCCGGCCGCCAGCAGGGGAGCGACCGCCTTCGCCACGGTGATCGGCAACGCCAAGGCGCCGCTCAGCGACGCGTACGCGGCGGTGCCGTACCGGTCGGCCATCAGCGCGGGCCGGGCGATCGTGGCCACCCCGAACCCGAGCCCGAACAGCACCACCCCGACCACCGCCCCCACCGTGTCGCGTCCCACGAGAGGCAGCAGCACGGCCGCCAGCCCCTGCAGCGCGAACATGGCGGCCGTGACCAGCGCCACCGGCCAGCGCGCCTGCAGCCCCGTGGTGACCAGTCGCCCGGTGACCGACAGCACCCCGAGCAGCCCGGCCACGCCGGCGGCGAACACGGGCGGGTGCCCGAGCGTGATCAGGTACGTGACCAGCAGCACGCCCATCACCGCCACCGCGCCCGTCTGAGTGAGGAACGCCGCCGCCAGCAGCCAGAACGGCCGCTCGCGCACCGCCGTCCGCACGATCTCACGCCGGTCGGCGTGCGGCGGCGCAGCCCGCCCGCGTACGACCAGCGCGTGCAGCGGCACGGCGGTCACGGCGTAGCCGGCGGCCAGGATGACCAGCGCCCGCCGCCACCCGTACAGCTCGACCAGCACCCCCGTCAGAGGCAGGAAGACGCTGGAGGCGAACCCCGCGACCACGGTCACCGCCAGCAGCGCCCGCGCCCGCCGCGCCGCGTCGAACCAGGCCACGATCACCGCGAACGCCGCCTCGTACAGCACCATGGCCGACGCCACGCCCAGCACCCCGCACACGACGTACAACTCCGCCACCGAGCGCACCTGCGACCAGGCCAGCACGGACAGCGCGCCCAGGAGGGAGCCCGTCGTCATCAGGCCGCGACCGCCGTGCCGGTCGAGCCGGCGGCCGACGACCGGCGCCACCAGCCCCGACACCAGCACCGACAGCGTGATCGCCCCCGTGAGCTCCGCCACCCCGGCGCGCAGGTCGCGCGACATCGGCGGGATGAACACCGAGAAGGCGTAATAGAGCACCCCGTAGCCGGCGGTCTGCGTGATCGCCAGCGCGGCGACCATCCGGGCGGGCGACGTCGGTCTGGCGATCATTCCTTTTTCGTTCCCGCTTGTCCGAAGAAACCATCGCTAGCGTCGAATCATGAGCTTTTCATACGTGGTGACCGGTGGCGGGCGCGGAATCGGGAAGGCGGTGGTCGAGCGGCTGCTCGGCGAAGACGAGCAGAACACCGTGGTCGCCGTCGAACGCGACGCGGAAGCCCTGGCCTGGGCCGGTCCCCGGGTCGTCCCTCTGATCGGCGACGCGGCCGACGAGCAGATCATGGCCAGGGCCGCCGCGCTCGCCGAGGAGGCGGGTCCTCTGGCGGGCTGGGTCAACAACGCCGCCGTCTTCCGCGACGCCTCCGTCCACACGTCCCCGATCGCCGAGGTCAGAGAGCTGATCGCGGCCAACCTCGACCTGGCCCTGGTCGGCTGCGCCACCGCCGTGCGGCACTTCCTCGCCGCCGGCAGGCCGGGCGCCGTCGTCAACGTCACCTCCCACCAGGCCGCCAGGGCGGTGCCGGGCAGCCTGCCGTACGCGACGGCGAAGGCCGCCGTCGAGGGGCTGACCAGGGCGCTTGCCGTCGAGTACGGCCGCCACGGCATCCGCGTCAACGCCGTCGCCCCCGGTTCGGTGGCCACGGAGCGCTACGAGGAGTTCCTGGCCGCGAAGAGCTCGCAGGAGGCGGCGGCCGTGGAGGCGGAGTTCGCCCGGCTCCACCCGCTGGGCAGGGTCGCCGCGCCCGCCGAGGTGGCCTCCGTCGTCGCCCACCTGCTCTCCCCGGACGCCGCCTTCGTCACCGGCGCGACGATCCCCGTGGACGGCGGTCGGAGCGTGCTCGGGCTGGACCCGGAGATGAGGGAATGAAAACCGTTCCCGTACGGTTGCAGCGGCCATGAAGAAGAACCTGCACCCCGCGTACCGGCCGGTCGTCTTCCGCGACCCGAGCGTCGGCTTCGCGTTCCTCACCCGCTCGACCAGGACCAGCGACAAGACGGTCGAGTGGGAGGACGGCAAGACCTACCCGGTCATCGACGTGGACGTGTCGTCGGCCAGCCACCCGTTCTACACCGGGCGCGGCCGCATCCTGGACACCGCCGGCCGCGTCGAGCGTTTCAACCAGCGTTACGGCAAGATGTGAGGCGTGCTCGAATCGCCCCTGTCCGCCCGGCTTGAGGGCTCCCACCGGATCCCCGTCGCCGGCGCGGGCGGGGGCTTCGACGTGTACGCGGGCCTGCCCCTCGCCCTGGCGCTGCGCGAACGCGGCAAGGAGGCGTACCTGGCGAACCTGTCGTTCAGCCACCTCGACGGGCTCGGCCTGGACGCCTGGCTCGCCGAGGACGTCGCCGCGATCGGCCCCGACACACCCTCCCGCGACTGGTACTTCCCCGAACGCGCCCTGGCCCGCTGGCTCCACTCGCGGCGCCTGCCCGCGACGGTGTACGCGTTCCCGAGAGTCGGCGTGCGTCCCCTCAAGGCCGCGTACGAGCGGCTGACCGCCCACCTGGGCATCGACGCGATCATCCTGGCCGACGGCGGCACCGACATCCTCATGCGCGGCGACGAGGCCGGGCTCGGCACCCCGGTCGAGGACATGGCGAGCCTCGCGGCCGTGCGCGGCCTCGACGTGCCGGTGAAGGCCGTCGTGTGCCTCGGCTTCGGCGTCGACGCCTACCACGGCGTCAACCACGCGCAGGTGCTGGAGTACCTCGCCGCGCTGGAACGCGACGGCGGCTACCTGGGCGCGTTCTCGTTGTCCAGGGCCACGGCGCCGGGCGAGCTCTACCTCGACGCGGTCGCCCACGCCCGGGGCGAGATGCCCTCCCACCCCAGCATCGTGAACGGCTCGATCGCGGCGGCCGTGCGCGGGGAGTTCGGCGACGTGCGCTTCACCGACCGGACCAAGGGCAGCGAGCTGTTCGTCAACCCGCTCATGTCCCTCTACTTCGCCGTGGACCTCGACGCGCTGGCCGCGCGCTCGCTCTACCTCGACCGCATCGAGGACACCGTGCTGGCCCGCCAGATCGCCTCGATCATCGAGGACTACCGCGACGAGATCACGCCACGCCCGCCCAGGGTCTTCCCGCACTGAAGACGGGCGGAATGCGTGCGCTACCCACGGGTAGAAGAAGGGAACCGGCGTGAGAGCAGTGGTGGTGCGATGGGTCTCTCCGGAAGGGAACGCCGAATCCTCGCCGAGATCGAGCGAGCCCTCGAACAGGACGACCCCGACTTCGCCCGTCGTCTCGCGGAGATCGAGAGGGTCGAGGCGGAGCGTGCGCGGGCCGGCCGCTGGCGGGGGCGTCTCCCGCGCGGCCGGACCTTCCACGTGTGGGTGATCTTCGTGCTCGGTCTCCTAGTGATCGTGCTGCTGCTGGCCGCCGTTCTCGCCACGTGAGCGCCGGTGGCGCAGCACCAGCAGGTCGAGGGCGGCGATGATGGCCACGGCGGCGGCGATCGCGGCCTCCCACAGCCACACCTGCGCGCCGGTGTTCATGGCCAGCACGGCGAAGACCACCGCCGCGACGACGGCGATCACGAGCACGACCGACGACAGGATCCGGCGCAGCCGCAGCGGGCTGCGGGCGGTCACCGGCTCGGTCCCCTCGCGGTTGCGCAGCCACATGGCAGGCTCTCCTTTCAGGCCAGGCACCGAAGGGCCGAGACGACGCGCGGGTCGAGGCCGTGCCCCTCGGGCAGCCGGCCGACCGTGGCCTCCACGAACTGGGGGTACGACAGCGTGGCGCTGACGCCGTCGGCGTTGACCCAGATCTGCTCGGCCGTCTGCTCCACCTGGACGTCGGCCTCCTGCTCGGCCAGCACGAACCGGCCCACGGCCGCCCGCCAGAGCAGCCGGCCGTCGGTCTCCTCCGGAGAGACGGGCGCGCCCACGTCGTCGGCGTGGGTGGCGTACTCGGAGTCGTAGTGGAAGGTCTGCCTGCCGACCGGGTACGGGCCCGCCATCGTGTCGAGCAGGGCGTCGGGGCCGAGGGCGCGCATCCGCTCGCGGGTCTCGCCGTTCTTGGTGCGCCACTCGGCCAGCACGTCCTCGACGGGCACGTCGCGACGGCGGCGTACGGACCACTCGTTGAAGTCGTTGTAGCCGCTCACGCCTTCGACGGTCAGCCGGCTCGTCAGCTCCTCCACGCTGCCGTCGAGGCAGGCGTGGTTGTACAGCTCCTCACCGGCGAGGTGTCCGAGCACGTCGCGCACCGACCAGCCCGCGCACCGGGACGGGCGCTGCCAGCCGGCCTCGTCGAGCCCGGAGAAGAACCGGTCGAGCCGGGCCGCCTCGGCGTCGAAGATGTCGAACGGGTTCCAGTCTTTGAGCAGGTCCTCGGCCATATCGGGACGCTACCCCGCACGCCCCGACTTTCACGGTTTCGGGTTAATCGCGGACATGCCGAAGGCCCGGCCCCTCGGGACAGGCCGGGCCTTCGGAGAGGGGGTTATCGGCGCCAGACGGGACCATAGACCCGCACGTAGTCCGTGCGGCCCGTGGTGCTGTCGAGACGCTCGTCACCCGCGTACACGGCGCGGAACGAGCCGCTCCGGAAGGCACGGGTCTGGGCCGTGAACTTGCCGTTCCACGACGTGGTGCCGGCCGCGACCCACTTCCAGGCGCTGGAGCCGGTGGCGCGGTAGTAGACGTTGACGCGCTCGCCGCGGACGCCCCTCCAGCCGCGGGTCTCGGCCTGGAGGTAGCCGGAGAAGCCGATCGTCCTGCCCGAGCGCACCGCCGACGGGTCGGCGCTGAAGCGCGCGATGCGGGTGTCGGCCTTGCTCCGCTTCAGGTAGACCGAGAAGTACGCCGCGTCCCTCGCGATCACCCTGTTGGAGCGGTCGAAGGCCGTGGCCGTGGCCCTCCACTTGCCGGTCGGGTCGTCCTGGTTGAAGCCGATCGCGAAGCGCCAGCCCTCCAGATCCCTGACGTCCTTGGTGCGCATCGTGCGCATGCCCTCGGCGGGCGCCACGCTGAGCTCGACCCGGCTGACGTCGCGGGTGGCCCCGATGTCGAAGTACGCGGTCGTGGTGCGGCCGCGCTCGACGGCGACCGGGTTGGGGCTGATGTCGCGGATCTTGACCTCGGCGTCGCGCTTGGCGGCCGATGCGGTACCTGCTCCGGACACGAGCATGGCCCCGCCCACGACGGCGGACAGTATGCCTACTGCGATCTTTCTCATGAGGGTGCTGATTCCTCTCCCCGTAGTCGGACTGGGAACCGGCCTGGGGTGGCCGGCTCACTACTCCTTTGAGTCCGCAGGAGGGAAGAAGGTTTGCTAAAAATCTGAGAAAAATTTGATCACAGTCTTGACCAGTACAAATGAAGAGGAAGTCGCCTTCGCGCGGATATGACGTTGTGAAGTCTTCTGACTCCTCTCTGTCATCGTGCGCAAGTAAGCGTAAGTCATTGCAAGTACTTGCGTAGAAGGCCGTATAGTTTGCGCATGACGCGACGACTCGCAGAGGTGGCCAAGAAGGTCGGGGTGAGCGAGGCGACCGTGAGCCGGGTGCTCAACGGCAAGCCCGGGGTGTCCGACGCGACCCGCGAGGCCGTGCTGACGGCGCTCGACGTGCTCGGCTACGAACGCCCCAGCCAGCTGCGCGGCGACCGCGCCAGACTGGTCGGCCTGGTGCTCCCCGAGCTGCAGAACCCGATCTTCCCCGCCTTCGCGGAAGTGGTCGGCGGCGCCCTGGCCCAGCAGGGCTTCACCTCCGTGCTGTGCACGCGCACGGTCGGCGGCGTCTCCGAGGCCGACTACGTCGACCTGCTCCTGCAGCAGCAGGTCAGCGGCGTGGTCTTCGCCGGCGGCCTGTACGCCCAGGCCGACGCCGCCCACGGCCACTACCGGTTGCTGCACGAGCGCAAGCTGCCCGCGGTGCTGGTCAACGCGGCCGTCGAGCACCTCGACTTCCCCCAGGTGTCGTGCGACGACGCCGTGGCGGCCGAGATCGCCCTGGCTCACCTGCGGGCGCTCGGGCACGAGCGCATCGGCATGGTGCTCGGCCCGAAGGACCACCTCCCCTCACGGCGCAAGCTGGAGACGTTCGAGGCGCAGGGCGGCGACCCCGAGCTGGTCGAGCACACGATGTTCTCGCTGGAGGGCGGGCACGCGGCCGCCGCACGGCTGGTCAGGCGCGAGGCGACCGGGGTGATCTGCGCCAGCGACCTGCTCGCGCTCGGCGCGGTGCGGGCCGCCCGCCGCGCCGGTCTGTCCGTGCCCGGCGACCTGTCCGTCATCGGCTTCGACGACTCGGCGCTGATGAACTGCACCGACCCCCCGCTCACCACGGTCCGCCAGCCGATCGACGCCATGGGCCGCGCCGCCGTCGACCTCCTCGTCGCGCAGATCGGCAAGGCCGTGGTGCCCGCCGACGAGCTGTTGTTCGAGCCCGAGCTCGTGGTCAGGGCGTCCACCGCGCGCGTTCGCTCGTAACGCAGTCGTTATCTTGCAATATTCCGTCGAAATATTGCTCATTTTGGTTGGCGATCCTATGGTGTGGGCACCTCGCATCAGAAGGGTCAGACCATGCGGAGATCCACTGGACTCTTGCTCGTAACCGTGCTCGGGCTCGGGGCCACGGCTTGCGGATCAGGTGAGCCCGCCACCCCGGCCACCGGCGGCGCCGAGGCCGTGACGATCACGGTGGCCTGCCAGCCGGCCAGGACCGCGCCGAAGGAACGACAGGCCTGGGACGACGACGTGGCCGCGTTCATGAAGGCGAACCCCGGGGTGACGGTCAAGAGCACGGACCAGCAGCCGTGCTTCGACCCCAAGACGTTCGGCCCCAAGCTGGCGGGCGGCCAGATGGAGACCGTCTTCGTGGTGCCCGTGACCAACTACGACGACGTCATCTCCCAGGGCCAGGCACTCGACGTCACGCCGCACACGAACCTGATCAAGAACTGGAACGACCTGCGGCCCGACGCGCGCGAGCTGGTCACCAGGGACGGCAAGGTCTACGGCGTGCCGAACGTCCTCTACAGCGTCGGCCTGGTCTACAACCGCGCCCTGTTCACCCAGGCCGGCCTCGACCCGAACACCCCGCCCAAGACCTGGGCCGAGGTGCGCGAGGCCGCCAAGAAGATCGCCGCCCTCGGCCCCGACCACGTGGGCTTCGGCGAGTACTCCGGCGGCAACACCGGTGGCTGGCACTTCACCCAGGCCATCTACGGTCGTGGCGGCGACGTCCTGACCCCCGACAACACCAAGGCGGCGTTCAACTCCCCCGAGGGCAGGGCCGTGCTGCAGACCCTGCACGACATGCGCTGGGCCGACAACAGCATGGGCAACAAGCTCCTGATCGGCTGGGAGTCGCTCATGGTGGCGATGGGCGGCGGCAAGGTCGGCATGATGCTCGGCGCGCCCGACGTGGTCACCGACGTGGTCACCAAGTTCCGGGGCAAGGTCTCCGACTACGGCATCACCGGCTTCCCCGAGGCCAAGGCGTCGCTGAGCGGCGGCGAGGCGTACATGATCAACCCGAAGGCCACGCCGGAGCAGGTGAAGGCCGGCATGGCGTGGATCGACTTCCGCTTCAACACCGTCGGCAAGGGCCGCTTCGACTTCGCCCGCGGCAAGGCCATCGGCAACCCCGTCGGCGTCCCCGACAACGCCGTCTACGGTGACTCGCCCACCGGCCAGGCCATCCAGGCCGACCGGGTGAAGAACGCCACCCTGCCGGTCGAGAACTATCAGAGCTACGTCGAGGCCGCCGCGAGCATCCCGCCGAAGTCGGAGCCGGTGCACGCCCAGGAGATCTACGCCATCCTCGACGTGCCCATGTCCGCCGTGCTGAGCCGCAAGGACGCCGACATCGGCCAGTTGCTCGCCGACGCCGAGACCAAGGTCAACAACCTGCTGGCGGCCAAGGGCTGATGGGAGTACTGCGGCGCAACCTGACGGCCTACGGGTTCCTGTGCGCGGCGCTGTTCTGCTTCACGGTGTTCGCCTGGTACCCGATGGTCAGGGAGTTCGTCCTGAGCTTCCAGAAGACCGACCTGATCAACCCGCCCGAGTGGGTGGGCCTGGCGAACTTCCGGGGGGCCGTCCAGGACCCGGCCTTCTGGGAGGCCTGGCTGAACACCGTGGAGTTCACGTTACTCGCGCTGCTGTGCGGCTACGCCGTGCCGTTCGTCGTCGCGCTCGTGCTGAACGAGTTGCGCCATGCCCGGGCCTACCTGCGGTTCGTCGTCTACCTGCCGGTCATGCTGCCGCCGATCGTGGCGGTGCTGCTGTTCCGGTGGTTCTACGACCCGGGGCCCGGGCTGTTCAACCAGCTCCTCGACCTGGCCGGCCTGCCGCCGCTGGCCTGGCTGGACAGCTCCTCCACCGCGCTGATCTCCCTCGTGCTCGTCTCCACGTGGATGAACATGGGCAGCGCGACGCTGGTCTACCTGGCCGCGCTGCAGAACATCCCGTCCGAGCTGTACGAGGCCGCCGAGCTCGACGGGGCCGGGATCTTCCGCCGCATCCGGCACGTCACGATCCCGCAGACGCGGCTGATCCTGCTGCTCATGCTGATGCTGCAGATCGTGGCGACCATGCAGGTGTTCATCGAGCCGTACATGCTGACCGGCGGCGGGCCGGAGAACTCGACGGTCACGGTGGCGTACCTGATGTACCAGTTCGCCTTCTCGCAGATGAACTACGGCCAGGCGGGCGCGCTCGGCATGATGCTCATGCTCGTGCTCCTCGTCTTCGCCGCCCTCCAGCTCAGGTGGACCAGGGAGGACCCGGCATGAGCGCGCGAGGGAGCGCCGTCGTCTGGGGGAGCGGCGGGAGCGTAGCGACCAGAGTGGGGGAAGGCGGCGGCATCCGGGTGACCGAGCCGCCGAACGGAGTGAGGCCATGAGCGCGCGAGGGAGCGCCGTCGTCTGGGGGAGCGGCGGGAGCGTAGCGACCAGAGTGGGGGAAGGCGGCGGCATCTGGGTGACCGAGCCGCCGAACGGAGTGAGGCCATGAGCGCGCGAGGGAGCGCCGTCGTCTGGGGGAGCGGCGGGAGCGTAGCGACCAGAGTGGGGGAAGGCGGCGGCATCCGGGTGACCGAGCCGCCGAACGGAGTGAGGCCATGAGCACAGTCCAGTTCCGCACGATCGTCTCGCCGCAGCAGCTGAACAGCAGGTGGGGGCGGCGGATCTACTGGCTCGTGCTCGCCGCGGTCGTCGTGACGTTCAGCCTGGCGTTCGTGCTGCCGCTGTACTGGATGGTCACGGGCGCCATGAAGACGCCGGAGGAGGTCGCGCAGATGCCGCCGACCCTCGTCCCGGCGCAGCCGACGCTCACCCCGTTCTTCGAGGCGTGGGAGCTGTTCGACATCGGCACCCTGCTGGCCAACACCGTCTACTACGCCCTCGGCGCGTGGATCTTCTGCATGTGCGTGGACGTGGCGGCGGCGTACGCGCTGTCGAAGCTGCGGCCGGCGTTCGGGAACGTGATCCTCGGCGCGATGCTGGCCACGCTGATGATCCCGCCGATGGTGATCCTCATCCCGCTGTACGTCACGATCGTCGACCTCGGGCTGCTGAACAACCCGTGGGGCCTGTGGTTCCCCGCGGCGGCCAACGGCTTCAACATCTTCCTGCTGAAACGGTTCTTCGACTCCATCCCGCGCGAGCTCATCGAGGCGGCGCAGATCGACGGCGCCGGCCCGCTGCGGGTGCTCTGGTCGGTCGTGCTGCCGGTCTCGCGGCCGATCCTCGGTGTGGTCTCCATCTTCACGATCGTCACCGCGTTCAAGGACTTCGTCCTGCCGCTGCTCGTCATGACCGACAGCGAGAAGATGACGATCAGCGTGGGTCTGTCGCAGACGGCCGGCGCGGTGACCCAGAACCAGGTCATGGGCGGGCTGGTCATCGCCGCCGTCCCCATGATCATCGTTTTCTTCGTCTTCCAACGGCACATCATGGCGGGCCTTACCGCCGGAAGCATCAAGGGATAGCGCATGTCGCAAACGTGGTGGCGGGGGGCCGCGATCTACCAGGTCTACCTGCGGAGTTTCGCCGACGGGAACGGCGACGGCATCGGCGACCTGGCCGGCCTGCGGGCCCGCCTGCCGTACCTGAGGGACCTCGGGATCGACGCCGTCTGGCTCAACCCGTGGTATCCGTCGCCGATGGCCGACGGCGGCTACGACGTGGCCGACTACCGGGGGATCGAGCCGGTCTTCGGCACGCTCGCCGAGGCCGAGCGGTTCATCGAGGAGGCGCACGGGCTCGGCGTCAAGGTCGTCATCGACGTGGTGCCGAACCACAGCTCCACCGAGAGCGCCTGGTTCAAGGAGGCCCTGGCCGACCCGGCCAAGCGCGACCGGTTCTGGTTCGGCGACGAGCCGCTGAACGACTGGCGGTCGATCTTCGGCGGCCCGGCGTGGACACAGGTCCCCGACGGCCAGTGGTACCTGCATCTGTTCGCCCCCGAGCAGCCCGACCTCAACTGGGCGAATCCCGAGGTGCACCGGGAGTTCGAGGACGTGCTGCGTTTCTGGTTCGAACGCGGCGTGGACGGCTTCCGCATCGACTCGGCCGCCCTGCTGGTCAAGTCGGACAGCGCGTACGAGGACCTCGACGGCGTGCACGACGTCTACCGGCGCTGGCGCGAGATCGCCGACGAGTACGGCGGGCGCGTCCTCATCGGCGAGGTCTGGCTGCCCGACCAGGAGCGCTTCGCCCGCTACCTGCGCCCCGACGAGCTGCACACGGCCTTCAACTTCGACTTCCTGTCGTGCCCGTGGGACCCGGCCGAGCTGCGCCGCGTCATCGACCTCACGCTGGCCACGCACACCCCGATCGGCGCACCGCCGACGTGGGTGCTGTCGAACCACGACGTGACCCGCGTCGTCACCCGCTACGGCCGCGCCGACACCGCGTTCGAGCACGGCGGCCGCCTGCACGGCACGCCGTCGGACCTGGAGCTCGGCTACCGGCGGGCCCGCGCGGCGGCGCTGCTCGCGATGGCCCTGCCCGGCTCGGTCTACGTCTACCAGGGCGAGGAGCTGGGACTGCCCGAGGTCGAGGACCTCCCCGACGAGCTGCGCCAGGACCCGATGTACGCCCGCTCGGGCGGCGCGAACCCGGGCCGCGACGGCTGCCGCGTGCCGCTGCCGTGGTCGGGGGAGGAGCCGCCGTTCGGCTTCGGCGGCGGCACGCCGTGGCTGCCGCAGCCGGAGAGCTGGCGCAAGCTGACGGCCGAGGCGCAGCGTACGGACCTGGGCTCGATGCTCCACCTCTACCGCTCGGGGTTGCGCCTGCGCCGGGACCTGCTCGGCGACGGAACGCTGACCTGGCTGCCGCTGGGCGACCAGGTCCTCGCCTTCACCCGCGACTCCGGCCTGACCAGCATCACCAACCTCGGCCCCACCCCGGTGCCGCTCCCGCCCGGCCGCGTACTCCTGACCAGCGGCCGGCTGGAGGACGGCGCCGTCCCCTCCGACACCACGGTCTGGCTGACCTGACCTCCGCGTACGAGGAGATGCCGGCTGACCGGCCTGGCCCCCGAACCACCCATGTGCCGTGAACAGTTTCGCGGGGGATGTCGAGACGGGGATCGTGGCTCCGACTCTGCTGTGAAGGAACCCCGAACAGGCAGGAGAAGGCAATGGGCAAGGTGTTCTTCGATCTCGCGATGTCACTGGACGGCTACATCGCCGGTCCCGGCGCGCGTCCCGGCAACCCGCTGGGCGACGGCGGCGAGCGGCTGCACACCTGGATGTACCGTACGGCGGCGTTCATGAAGCTGATCGGCCGCGGGAACGGCGGGGAGACGGGGCCCGACGACGACCTCGTGCGGCGGACCATCGAGCGCGCGGGGGCCTCGGTGATGGGCCGGCGCATGTTCGACGAGGGCGAGGTCGGCTGGCCGGAGGAGGCGCCGTTCCACCACCCGGTGTTCGTGGTGACCAGCCGGGCCCGCGAGCCGTGGGTGCGGAAGGGCGGCACGACGTTCACGTTCGTCACCGACGGCGTCGAGAGCGCGCTGGCGCAGGCG
Organism: Nonomuraea terrae; assembly: GCF_044465245.1. Lineage (NCBI taxonomy): Bacteria > Bacillati > Actinomycetota > Actinomycetes > Streptosporangiales > Streptosporangiaceae > Nonomuraea > Nonomuraea terrae. Next base: position 514,279 of record NZ_JBITLL010000007.1, read on the forward strand.
AAGGCCGCGGCGGGCGGCAAGGACGTGCGCGTCTCCGGCGGCGCGAACCTCGTCCGGCAGTGTCTCGCCGCGGGTGCCGTCGACGAGGGCGTCATCCACCTGGCCCCCGTGCTGCTCGGGGCAGGCATCCGACTGTTCGACGGCCTGCCGGACACGGCCGGCGTCGGGCTGGACGGGGCGGTCGCGCACCTCGACTACCGGATCACCCGCTGAGGTTCCGGGTTACGATCACGCGTATGGCACGGCTGCGCAGGACTCCGCCGCACGAGCTGGACCCCGAGGCCCGGGCGCTGCACGAGAAGATCACCTCGGGGCCGCGCGGGCGGTTCATGGTCGATCCGGCGGGCGGGCTCACGGGCCCGTTCAACGCGATGCTGCTCAGCCCCGCCGTCGGCGATCCGCTGCAGGAGCTGGGGGTGGCCGTCCGCTACCGTTCCTCGCTCGGCGACCGGGCGCGGGAGCTGGCGGTGCTCGTCGTGGCCGGGCACCACGACAGCGCGTTCGAGCAGGCGGCGCACGAGCCGATCGCGCGCGGGCTCGGCTTCACCGACGAGCAGCTGCGGGCGCTGCGCGACGGCGCCCCGCTGAGCCTGCCGGACGAGGGCGAGGCGGCGGTGCTCGCCGTCACCCGCGCCCTGGTGACGAAGGGCGACCTGGACGACGACCTGTACGCCCTGCTGGGGGAGCGGGCGCTGTTCGAGCTGACCACGCTGGTCGGCTACTACACGACGCTCGCCCTCCAGCTCCGCGTCTTCCGCGTCTCACCGTAGGGCGCGGGTCATGCCGGTGGGGTCGTTCAGCCACGCCTGGAGGGCCTGCCGGGCCGCGGGAAGCCACTGCGGGGAGTGCGCCGCCCTGGCCAGCACCCACAGGGTGCCCTGCAGGCCGCGCGCCGCGACGTACACCGCCAGGCCGGGATCGTCCGGATCCGCCCCGTAAGCGCGTACGGCGGCCCGCCCGTCGAGGCGGGTGGTGCGCAGCAGGCAGGCCACGTCCCAACCGCGCGGCCCCGCCATGGTCTCCTCGAAGTCGTTCCACAGCAGGCCGCCGGGGGTGGCGAGCAGATTGCCCGGATGCGCGTCGCCGTGCACGGCCTGGAGCCCGTCCACGTCGCGGAGCCGCGCCGTCAGCTCGGCGTGGGAGTCGCGCAGCCGCGCCAGGACGTCCGGCTCGACCACGCCGGAGCCGGCCAGCGCCGACAGGAGCCGTACGGGCTCGTCCAGCACCGGGCCGAGGCGCGGGAGGCCGCCGGGGAAGCCGCGCAGGGCGGCGTGCAGGCCGGCCAGTGCCTGCCCGGCCGCGTCCGGCGTCACGGCGTGGCCGGGATCGTGCTCGACGTGGGCCCAGAAGGAGACCGTGACGCCGTCGTGAACGTGCGGCCCGGCGGGCAGCAGGTCGCTCGGCGGCACCACCGGCGCCCCCGCCGCGTGCAGGAACGACGCGACCGCCACCTCGCGGGCCAGCGCGTCGGCGGGCCGGGCCCGGCCCAGCGCGGTGACGGTGGGGACCCGCGCCACGACGGGCGCGGGCCGCAGGTGGATCCGCAGGTTGAACGAGTCGTTCAGCACGACCGGCTCCCGGACCCGCACCCCGTGGGCCTCGGCGACGGCGACGGCGGCGGACACGGCGGCGCTGTTCGGGATCATCCCCCTATCTTCCACACGCCGTGCGCAGCCCGCCGAAGGCGCCTGCGGCCGCAGGCGCTCCGCTGACTGGCGATTGTCGGATCAGTCAAGGGTGACCTGCATGAATATTCATCAGGTAGATAGTTTAGGCTGCCCTAAATTAGTTTAGGCTGTCCTAACTTGGAGTGGATGTGGCATCCCCTTTCCGCGCCGGCCTCGCCGCGCTGCTCATGGTGGCCGGCCTGGCCGCCTGCGGGTCCGACGGTGAGCCGGCGACCGGCGCTTCGGCCGAGAAGGGCCAGACGCGTACGGTCCAGCACGAGAAGGGCACCACCGAGGTGCCCATGGCGCCGAAGCGCATCGTGTCCATGAGCGTGACCATGACGGGTCACCTGCTCGCGCTGGGCGCCCCGGTGGTGGCCTCGCAGGCGACCGCGCCGGGCCCGTTCACCGACGACAAGGGCTTCTTCAAGCAGTGGTCCGACGTGGCCGCCGAGCGCAAGGTGGAGGTGCTCTACCAGGGCTTCGAAGCCGACCTCGAGAAGGTCATCGCGGCCGAGCCCGATCTCATCGTCGGCGCCGCCTCCGGCAACGACAGCAGCGCCAACGTCTACGACAAGCTCGCCGCCATCGCCCCCACCGTGCTCTTCCGCCACGACAACGTCACCTGGCAGGAACTGGCCGGCAAGCTCGGCGGCGCCCTCGCCCTCGACGCGAAGGCCGCCGAGGTCGTCGCCGCCTACGACAAGCGCGTCGCCGAGGTGAAGGGCAAGATCAAGCTCCCCGAGCAGGACGTCGTCGTCCTGCGCGACAACAACACCGACATCCCGGTCTTCACCGATGCCTCGGCCCAGGGCGGCCTGCTGGCCTCGCTCGGCTTCCGACTCCACCCCGTGGACGCCTCCCTGGCCGCCGAGTCCACCAAGGAGGGCGGCGGACGCAAGGACATCGTGAACGTCTCCCAGGAGAACGTGATCAAGGCGTTCGGCGACAGCTCGCTCTTCTTCGCCGGCCACAGTGCCGAGCAGATCGCCGCCACCGCGGCCAAGCCCCTGTGGAAGGACCTGCCCGCCGTCGCCGACGACCGCGTCCACGACCTCGGGGTCGACGCCTTCCGCGTCGACCACTACAGCGCCTCCAACATCCTCGGCCGGATCGAGCAGCAGTTCTCCTGATGCGTGATCTCCCTCCCCGGGTTCCCCGGCCCGCACCCCCGCAGACCCTGCCCACCCCCACGCTGGACGCGACCGTGTCCCCGCTGGTCACCGAGGTGGACCACGACCATCGCGCGGTGACGTTCCTCTGGCGCGGGCAGGCCGACGAGGTGCGGGTCCTGGCCAACAAACTGACCCATGACACCGAGGCCGCCGTGATGGAGCGCACCGGCGACCTGTGGCACCGTACGTACCTGGTGCGGCACGGCTGGCGGGCGTCCTACCGGCTGTCCGTGGACGGTGTGCCGGTGGCCGACCCGCTGAATCCGCGGGTCTGGCACGGCTTCTCCGTCGCCGAGACCGCGCCGCCGTCCCCGTGGACGACCGCCCGCGCCGAGCCGCTCCACAGGCTCACCCGGCACGCGACCGGCCTGCGCTACGACCCGGTACGCCCGCCACGCGGCGCGCTCGTCGTGCTGGACGGCGAGCACTGGGCCGACGACCTGCCGGTCATGCTGGACAACCTCATCGAGGCCGGCGAGCTGCCCCCGGTCACCGCCTGGCTCGTCGAGTCGGGCCCCGACCGCGTCAGCAAACTGACGTGCAACCCCGAGTTCGTGGACGCGCTGCCGTACGAGGGATCGACCGTCATCGCCGGGCAGAGCTTCGGCGGCCTGACGGCGGTGTACGCGGCCCTGCGCCGTCCCGACCGGTTCGTGGCGGCCGTGTCGCAGTCGGGCTCCTTCTGGTGGCCCAACGGCCCGGAGCCCGAGTGGCTGACGAGGGAGCTGGCCGCGGCCACGGCGCCGCCCCGGGTGCACCTGCAGGTCGGCACGCTGGAGTGGGCGCTGCACGGCCCGACGGCGCGGCTGCGCGAGACGCTGGGGGAGACGGGCACGTACCGCGAGTTCGAGGGCGGCCACGACCGCTACTGCTGGCGCAACGAGCTCGCCGACGGCCTGATCGCCGCCTTCGCCGCTCTTCCCCGGTGACCTACGCGGTCCGCCACTCGCGGTAGATCAGCCAGGCCAGGTAGATCCCGCCGAGCCCTCCGGTCAGCACCCCCACGGGCAGCTGGCCGGGGGTCGGCAGCCGCTGGGCCACCAGGTCGGCGGTGGCCAGCAGCAGGGCCCCCATCGCCGCCGACGACGCGATGCCGGGCCCGGGAGCCCGGGTGACCCGCTTGGCCAGCTGCGGCGCCGCCAGCGCCACGAAACCCACCGGCCCCGCGCACGACACGGCCACGCCGGACAGCCCGACCGCGACCAGCAGCAGCACCAGCCGCAGCCGCTCGACCCGCAGCCCCAGCGAGGCCGCCGTGGCGTCGCCCATCTCCAGCAGCGTCGCCGACCGGCTGAGCGCGAGCACCGCAGGCAGCCCGATCAGCACCGCCAGCGCCACCGGCCAGACCCGCTCCCAGCCCGCCCCGGCCAGGCTGCCGATCAGCCACACCTTCGCGCCCTGCGCCTCGTAGAGATCGGCCCTGGTCAGCAGGTACGCGATCAGGGAGTGCAACATCGCGGTCACGCCGATGCCGACCAGCACGAGCCGGGTGCCCTTGACGCCGCGCTTGAACGACAGCACGTACACGAGGGCTCCGGCGGCCAGGCCGCACGCCAGCGCGCCCAGCGAGACGCTCTGCGTGCTCGCCGAGCCCATGACCAGGATCATCAGCACGGCTCCCGCGGCGGCTCCCGCGTTCACGCCGATGATGTCGGGGCTGCCGAGAGGGTTGCGCGACAGGCTCTGCACCACCGCGCCGCCCACGCCCAGCGCCGCGCCGACGAGCAGGGCCAGCAGCACCCGGGGCGCGCGCAGGGTGTAGACGACCAGCTCGGTGGCGGCGTCGCCGTACCCGGCGAGGGTGCGCAGCGCCTCGCCCACGGACAGGGCCGAACCGGTGCTCAGCCCGGTCAGCGCCACCCCGGCGCCGGCCGCGACCATGCAGACCACCGTGACGCAGGCGCGTACGTGGACGCGCAGGGCCAGGCCGGAGATGTGCAGGGTTCTCACGCGGCGACCTCCTTGCGCCGGCGCAGCAGGTAGATGAAGAGCGGCCCTCCGACGAACGCCGTCACGATGCCGGTCTCCAGCTCGCCGGGCCGGACGACGACGCGCCCCAGCACGTCGGAGGCCAGCAGCAGGGCCGGGGCGAGCACGGCGGAGTAGGCCAGCACCCAGCGGTGGTCGGGGCCGGTGAACGAGCGCACGGCGTGCGGGGCCATCAGCCCGATGAAGCCGATCGGCCCGGCCGCCGCCGTCGCCGCCCCGCACAGCAGCGTGATCGCCAGCCCGGCCAGCACCCGCGTACGCCCGAGCCGCACGCCGAGCGCCCGCCCCGTCTGGTCGCCCAGCGCGAGCGCGTTGAGCCCGCGCCCCAGCCCGAGCGCCAGCAGCGCCCCGGCCAGCACGAACGGCGCCACCTGTGCCACCACGTCGAGCGAGCGCCCCGCCAGCGCGCCCACGTCCCAGAACCGCCACCGGTCGAACACCCCGGCGTCCAGCGCCAGCACGCCGTTGATCGCCGCCAGCAGCGAGGCGCTGATGGCGGAGCCGGCCAGCACCAGGCGGGTGGGGTGGTGGGCGCCCAGCGCGTACACGACCACCGCCGCCACCAGCGCTCCCGCCATCGAGAACCACACCCACGTCGTCATGTCGTGCGCGCCGAAGAACAGGATCGAGCAGACCACGGCCAGCGACGCCCCGGAGTTGACCCCGAGCAGCCCGGGATCGGCCAGCGGGTTACGGGTGAGCGCCTGCATGAGCGCCCCGGCCAGGCCGAGCGCGGCTCCCACGCACAGGCCGAGCAGGGTACGGGGGACGCGCAGGTCGTGGATCACGGCCGCCGTCTCGCCGCCGTCAGGGTGCCAGAACTGCCGCCACACCTCGCCGGCGGGAATCGCCTGCGCGCCGACCGCGAGGCTCAGTGCGCCCACGACCACCAGAACCGCCAGGGACAGCACCAGCCCCGTCCACCGCATGACCTACCCCTTTTTAAGGTAAGGCTTACCTTAGCGGGGGATCGGCGGCCTGGCGCACCAGGGTCAGCCGCCCAGGACGCGCCCCGCCATGCGGGCGTACATGCGGCCTGGACTGGGGGAGCTCGTCAGGAAGCCGGGCAGCATCGGCAGGTCCACCGCGAACGGGTCGAGCCGCTCGTACAGCTCGTCGGCGTCCCTCGGGCGGTCGTCCGGGCTCTTCTCCAGCAGCTGCGCCAGCAGCGCCCCCAGCGGCTCCGGCAGCCCCGGCACGGGCGGCGGGCTCTGCCTGACCTGCTTCTCGAAGACCACGTAGTCGGTCGGGCCGGTGAACAACTGGCGCCCGGTCAGCATCTCGTGCAGCACGCAGCCGAGCGCGTACAGGTCGCTGCGCGGCTCGGCGACGCCGTGCTGGATCTGCTCGGGCGCCATGTACGCCGGCGTCCCCATGATCTGCCCGATCCGGGTGAACGTCGTCACGTCCGACTCGCGCAACATCGCCAGGCCGAAGTCGAGCACCTTCACGCTGCCGTCGGGGCAGAGCATGAGGTTCGTCGGCTTCAGGTCGCGATGGCAGATCGACAGCGCGTGGGCCGCCGACAGCACGGCGCACGCCTGGGCCGCGATCGCCGCCGCCCACGGCACCGGCAGCGGCCCGTGCTCGTGCACCACGTCGGCCACCGTGACGCCCTCGATGAACTGCATCACCTGGTAGAGCCGCTGCTCGTGGGTGCCGAAGTCGTACAGGACGGGTGCGCCCGGATGCTCCAGCCGGGCCAGGATGCGCGCCTCGCGCAGGAACCTGCGCTCCAGCTCCTGGTCGGGGCCGCTGGGCAGGCGCAGCAGCTTCACCGCCACCCGGCGGTCGAGATGGCGGTCGTGGCCCGCGTACACGGCTCCCATGCCGCCTTGCCCGAGAGGGAGGTCGTCGAGCTCATAGCGGTCGCCGATGACCATTAGCCCCTCCGCGCTGCCTTTCGTGGAAAATCACTACATTCGGCAAAAGCTACACCGTCAGGACTGCGGGTGCAGATGGCCTTCGGCCAGGCCGTCGAGGCCCAGCCGGATCAGCGTCTGCCCGAGGGACGAGGTCTCACGGATGGCGTCTTCGAGCACGGCGAGCTGCCGGAACGCGGCGCCGTACGCCTTCTGCTCCTTCAGCGGCAGCCGCGGCAGGCGGGTGCGGCGCACGTCGAACCGGCTGGAGCCGGTCGTGACCCGGCCGCCCGCGGCCCGCAGGAAGCCGGCCAGGAAGTCGGGGTCGAGCCGGCGGGCGTCGACCCGGTAGAGCGTCAGGTGCGGGCCCAGCACCGCCCCGCCGCCGTCGGCCACCACCCGGACGGCGGAGTAGGAGGCCACCACGTCGCCCGGGCGGATCGCGACGAGCCCCTGCTGCACCGTGGTCGCCCCCGACGGCGAACTGCCGCTGAACACGTCGTCGGAGGTCAGGACCGGAACGTCGCCCCCGTCGGCGGCCATCTTCGGCGGCGCCTGCGACGTGGTCACCAGGCCCTCCTTGATCAGATCGCCGAGAGTGGTGGCGGGCTGGTCGAGCGGCTGGTCCAGGACCTTCAGGTCGGGCGGCACGGCGGCGGCCGCGAGGAAGCGGTCACGCGCCTCGGCGAACGCCCGCCCGACGTCGTCGCGCCGCTGGTGGCGGGCCGGGGTCATGTCGACCTCGTCGGCCAGCAGGTCGATGATGCGCACCGTCTGCTCGGAGCGTTCCTCGACGTACGCGCGCCAGGCCGGCTCGACCGCCGCCAGGTCGGCCGCGGCGTCGAGGATCAGCACGTCGGACGGCGGGCGCTCGCCCGCCGCCGGGCGGCGCAGCAGCCACAGGTCGGAGCCCGGCAGCGCGACGACCGCCCGCAAGGCGCCCGCGCGCAGCAGGTTGGCGCGGATGCGACGGCCCGGCCGACGGCTCGCGGCGGCCGGCGGCATCAGGATGGCCACCAGGCCGCCCGGCCTGACGTGGGTGAGGCAGTGCTGCACCCAGGCCAGCTCGGACTCGCCGCGCGGCGGCAGGCCGTACTCCCAGCGCGGGTCGCCCGTGAGCTCCTCGTAACCCCAGGCCCGCTCGTTGAACGGCGGATCGCACACCACCGCGTCGGCCCGTTCGCCGGCGAAGCCGTCGTGACGCATGGAGTCGCCGGGCACCACGCTGGCCTCGACGCCGCGCAGCCGCAGCCGGAAGGCCGCGATGGCGGCCGAGGTCTCGCTCAGCTCCTGCCCGAGCACCCTGACCGGACCCGGCGCCGTAAGGGCGGGCGCGAGCAGCAGCGTGCCGACGCCGCAGGCCGGGTCGAGGACGGTGGCGCCGTCCGCGCCCACCAGGGTCACCATCAGCTCGGCCACGTCGTCGCGGGTGACGGAGAGCCGGCGCGAGTGGGCCTCGAGGTAGCGCTCGCAGAGGAACTCGTACGCGGCCGCCGGGCCGTGCTCCTGGCCCAGCTCCAGGACGAGCCGCGCCAGCTCGGGATCGAGCGCGGCGTCGGAGACGTCGGCGGCGCCGGTCAGCAGGGCTCCGGCGTGGGCCACCAGCTCGCCGAGCCGCAAATCACCGGCGGCTTTCAGGCGTTGCCACACCCGATCTCCCAGGGAGACCTGGTAGGACTTCCCATAGCGCCGCAGCCAGGACTCGACCTGCCGCAGTGAGAACAACGGCTGGTTGGCCGTGCCGCCGATGGGCTGGGGGAAGTCGTCGTGGCGGCGGCGCCAGTTGCTCACCGCGGCCCGCCCGACACCGGCGAGCCGGGCGATGTCCCCGGCGTTGACGGTCGGGTCGTGGCTCATGGACCCCACAGTAGTTCACAAGAGTCTTCAGCGCATCTGCTTGTGAAGTCTTTCAACCAATGATTTACTGCAGGGTATGAAGCACAACATCCGCTATGCCGCCGGATCAGACGTGGGCCGCCGCAGGGAGCAGAACGAAGACTCCGGCTATGCGAGTGGCCGCTTGCTCGTGGTGGCTGACGGCATGGGTGGACACGCGGCCGGCGAGCTGGCGAGCTCGGCGGCGATCGCCGTCATGCGTGAGCTCGACGCCACGCTTCCCGAGACGGGCTCCGACCTGGAGGCCGCGCTGGAAGGGGCCGTGCACGAGGCCGCGCGCAGGCTGGTCGAGCTGGCCGAGATCGACCCCGCCCGCCGGGGGATGGGGACCACGGTGACCGCCATGCTCTGGGACGGTTACCGGTTCGCCCTGGCTCATCTCGGTGACTCCCGCGGATATCTGCTTCGCGATGGTGCTCTCTATCAGATGACCAAGGATCACACACTTGTGCAGTCGATGGTGGACGAAGGCCGGATAACGGAGGACCAGGCCGCCGTGCACCCCCGGCGCTCCATGGTGCTGCGCGTGCTGGGCAGCGAGGGCCGGGCCGAGCCCGACATGGCGCTGCGCGAGGCCGAGCCGGACGACCGCTACCTGCTGTGCTCCGACGGGCTGACGACCGTGCTCGGGCCCGAGGTGCTGCACGAGGTGCTGACCACGGTGGTGGACCCGGCGGCGGCCGTGCAGCGGCTCATCGACCTGGCGAACGAGGGCGGCTCGCCCGACAACGTGACCGTGATCGTGGCCGACGTGGTCGCGCCGGGCGCGGGGGACGTGGCCGTTTATCGCGTGGGTGCGGGGATCTGACGCCGTATCACCTGCCTCATCGGTCACAGAGCCGATATTTCGCCTCATAGCGCGACATTTTCCGAGTGAGCCGCGCAATTTCTCGATGGCGCTATTACAGTCCATCGTGATTTATCGGTTTTCTGGAGGAGTCGTCCTGGACCCGATCGCGGACGAGCTGCTGAAAACGGTGCGGCAGGAACTCGGCTACAAGGAGAAGAGCGGCCAGTTCACCAAGTTCGGCGAGTGGTACGCGGATCGCGTGCAAGATTCCCAGTTCCGCAACGGGGCATGGTGCGACATGTTCCTCGCCTGGGCGGCCAACAAGGCGGATATTTCCGAATACGTCGGTGAGTTCGCCTGGACGCCGTCCCACGCGGCCTGGTTCATCAAGCAGGGCGCCTGGACGCAGAAGCCCGAGCCGGGGGCGCTGGTCTTCTTCGACTGGAGCGGCGGCAGCAGCTACAAGGGCGTCGACCACGTGGGCGTCGTCGAGCGCGTCGAGGGCACGAAGATCCACACCATCGAGGCGAACGTCGACCGCGTCTGGCTCAAGCGCAAGACCAGGGAGACCGACAAGGTCGTCGGCTACGGCGTCCCGCGCATCGTCAAGGAGCGCGCCGAGCGCGACGAGATCCGCTCCACCGAACGGCCCTTCGTCCCCCTGCCGCGCGCCGAGGCGCCGCCGTCGTCGCCCCTCGACGTCTTAGGCACCCCGCCCGCGCTGCTGGCCGTCATGGTGCTCGTCATCCTCGTGCTCTCGCTCCGGGTCACCGGCCGCCGCCGCGGCTCCCACCGCCGCCTGCCCTGGCCGTGGAACGCGCCATTCACCCGCAAGCCCGCTGAGCCCGCGTCCGGCCCCCCGAAGGTCCCGTCGCCCAGGAACCCGCTGGCGGCCGACAAGGAGCCGCCGCGCCCCCGCGCCACCGCGGGCCGGACCTCCGGAGCCCGCGACCGGACCACCCCGCCGGCCCGTCCCGAGCGGACCCGCGTCCCCGCCGGTCCCGCCCGCCGGTCCACTCCCACCAGGCGCAAGCCGTACGATCCGACCTGATCGTCAGGTCGTGAGGTCGACGACCGCCTTGACGTCGCCCGCGGGTTCGAAGGCCTCCAGGGCGTTCGAGAGGGGGACGCGGCGGGTGATGAGGCGTCCCAGCCAGGACAGGTCCGCCTTGGCCAGCGCGGCCGCGGCGTCGCGGTAGTGGCGCTGGTTGGCGTTGACCGTGCCGAAGACCACGTCGTTCTCCAGGACGATGTCCCGGTTGATCACCCCCGCGTCCACGCGGTGCGCGCGCCCGCCCGACGACAGGCCGCACAGGCAGACGATGCCCGCGGCGGCCGTGGTGGTCAGGGCGTCGATGACGAGCTGCCCCGCCCCGGTGCACTCGATGATGACGTCCGGCTTGTCGTCCCCGAACGCCTCCAGCGTCGAGGACGAGTGGTACGTCGCCCCCAGCTCCTCCACCAGGCTCGACTTGAGGCCCGGCGCGGCCCGGTCGAGCACGTGGACCTCCAGACCGCGCTGCCGCCCGAACAGCGCCGCCAGCAGCCCCACCGGCCCGGCGCCGGTGACCAGCACGCTCTGCGGGTCGAACCAGGCCCGTGAGCCGATCCGCTCGATCTGCTCCCACGCCTTGGCCACCACCGATGCGGTCTCCACCAGCACGCCGACGCTCTCCAGCGAGGGATCCACCCGGACGGCGTAGGCGGCCTTCACGGTCCACAGCTCGCTGGCGTACCCGTCGAGCTCCTTGATGCCGCGCTCGGTGTAGCGGCCGTTGCGGCACATGTCGAACTCGCCGCGCCGGCAGGCCCCGCACGGCTCGGGATCGGGCCGGCGGACGACGCCCACGACCAGGTCGCCGGGCGAGAACGCCGAGCCCTCGGGGCTCTCCAGCACCCGGCCGAGCGACTCGTGCCCGATGACCATGCGCTCGCGTTCCGGCGGCGGCCAGCCGTACTCGCCCAGCTCCAGCTCCCGGTCGGTGCCGCAGACGCCCAGGGCGAGCCCCTGGACGAGCAGCTCGCCCGGGCCCGGCCGCGGGTCGGGGAGCTCCTCCACGGCGAGCGTCCCTTTCGTGCGGGGTACGAACGTCAGTGCGCGCATCGCTCTCACCCCCTCGCCTCTGCCCCTACCCCGGCGACTGTGGGAAATAGTAGGACGTCCTAGTATCTTCGAAGGTGAAGCCTCCACGAAGGAGTGATCAGGCGTGCACGTCCCGGTACACCCCGTACGTTTCGTGACCGCCGCGGCCCTGTTCGACGGGCACGACGCGGCGATCAACATCATGCGGCGGATCCTGCAGACCCAGGGAGCGGAGGTCATCCACCTGGGCCACAACCGTTCCGTGGACGAGATCGTCACGGCCGCCATCCAGGAGGACGTCCAGGGCGTCGCCATCAGCTCCTACCAGGGCGGCCACGTCGAGTTCTTCTCCTACCTGGTGGAGCTGCTGCGCGAGCGCGGCGCCGGGCACATCAGGGTGTACGGCGGCGGCGGGGGAGTGATCGTCCCCGAGGAGATCGAGCTGCTGCACTCGCGCGGCGTCGCCCGCGTCTTCTCGCCCGAGGACGGCCAGCGGTACGGCCTGCCCGGCATGATCAACAAGCTGATCGAGGAGTGTGACGTCGAGCTGGGCGACCCGCCGTCGGTGGAGGCCGTGGTCTCCGGCGACCAGGCGGCGCTGGCCCGCGCGATCACCCTCATCGAGTCAGGACGCGCCCCCGAGGACCTCGTCGCGGGCCTGCGCGCGGCCGGAGCTAAGGAGCGCGACGGCGGGGCGGCCCCCGTGCTCGGCATCACCGGCACCGGCGGCTCCGGCAAGTCGTCGCTCACCGACGAGCTGGTCCGCCGCTTCCGCGTCGACAACGACGACAAGCTGCGCATCGCGGTCATCGCCATCGACCCCACCCGCAGGCGCGGCGGCGGCGCCCTGCTCGGCGACCGCATCCGGATGAACAGCCTGGGCCCGCAGACGTACTTCCGCTCCCTGGCCACCCGGGGCGCGAGCAGCGAGGTGCCGGCCTGCCTCGACGACGTGGTCACCGCCTGCCGGGCCGCCGGACACGACCTGGTGATCATCGAGACGCCCGGCATCGGCCAGGGCGACGCCGGGATCGTCCCGCACGTGGACGTGCCGATCTACGTGATGACGCCGGAGTTCGGCGCGGCCTCCCAGCTGGAGAAGATCGACATGCTCGACTTCGCCGAGGCCGTGGTCATCAACAAGTACGAGCGCCGCGGCGCCGAGGACGCCCTGCGCGACGTGCGCCGCCAGCTCGTGCGCAACCGCGAGGCGTTCGGGGCCAGGCCCGAGGACATGCCGGTCTTCGGCACCATCGCCGCCCGCTACAACGACGCCGGCGTCACGGCCGTCTACCACCACCTCAAGCCGCTGCTCGGGATCGGGACGGGCCCGGGGCTGCTGCCGCGGGTGGAGGGGCGCACCTCCGAGGTGTCGGCGGCCATCGTGCCGCCCGCCCGGTCGCGCTACCTGGCGGAGATCGCCGAGACCGTGCGGGCGTACCACGCCGAGACGCTCGCGCAGGCCGAGATCGCCCGCCGCCGCCAGCAGCTCGCCGCGGTCCGCGAGATGCTGGGGGAGGACGGAGGGCGGCTCGCCGAGCTGGCCGAGCAGGCGGAAAGCGCCCTGACCGAGGAGAGCCGCGCGCTGCTCGACGGCTGGCCCGCCATCAAGGAGCGCTACCGCGCCGACGAGCTGGTCGTGAAGATCCGCGACCGGGAGATCCACACCCCGCTCTGGCGCGAGACGCTCTCGGGCAACCGCGTGCCCCGGGTCGCGCTGCCGCGTTACAGCGACCACGGCGACCTGCTGCGGTTCCTGCGCAGTGAGAACCTGCCGGGGATGTTCCCGTTCACCGCGGGGGTGTTCCCGTTCAAGCGGGACGACGAGGACCCGACGCGGATGTTCGCCGGCGAAGGCGACCCGTTCCGTACGAACCGGCGCTTCAAGCTGCTGTCGGAGGGCCAGCCGGCGACGCGGCTGTCCACCGCGTTCGACTCGGTGACCCTGTACGGCCACGACCCCGACCCTCGGCCCGACATTTACGGAAAAGTCGGCACTTCTGGGGTGTCAATCGCGACGCTCGACGACATGAAGGTGCTCTACGACGGCTTCGACCTGGCGGCGCCCAACACGTCCGTGTCGATGACCATCAACGGCCCCGCCCCGACGATCCTGGCCTTCTACCTCAACACCGCCATCGACCAGGCCAGAGAGCGCTTCCGCGCCGAGCACGGCCGCGACCCCGGCGAGCAGGAGGACCGCGAGCTGCGCACCCGCACGCTTGCCACGGTCAGGGGCACGGTGCAGGCCGACATCCTCAAGGAGGACCAGGGCCAGAACACCTGCATCTTCTCCACCGAGTTCTCGCTGCGAATGATGGCCGACATCCAGGAGTGGTTCATCGCGAACGGCGTGCGCAACTTCTACTCGGTCTCGATCTCCGGTTACCACATCGCCGAGGCCGGGGCCAACCCCATCAGCCAGCTCGCCTTCACCCTCTCCAACGGCTTCACCTACGTGGAGGCGTACCTGTCCAGGGGGATGAACGTCGACGACTTCGCGCCGAACCTGTCGTTCTTCTTCTCCAACGGCATGGACCCGGAGTACAGCGTTCTCGGACGGGTGGCCCGCCGCATCTGGGCGGTGGCCATGCGCGAGCGGTACGGCGCCAACGAGCGCTCGCAGAAGCTGAAGTACCACATCCAGACCTCGGGCCGTTCGCTGCACGCCCAGGAGATGAACTTCAACGACATCCGCACCACCCTGCAGGCCCTGATCGCCATCTACGACAACTGCAACAGCCTGCACACCAACGCCTTCGACGAGGCCGTGACCACGCCGTCGGCCGACTCGGTGCGCCGCGCCATGGCGATCCAGATGATCATCAACCGTGAATGGGGCCTGGCCAAGAACGAGAACCCGCTGCAGGGCTCGTTCATCGTCGAGGAGCTCACGGACCTGGTGGAGGAGGCGGTGCTGAGCGAGTTCGAGCGGCTGTCGGAGCGCGGCGGCGTGCTCGGCGCGATGGAGACCGGCTACCAGCGCGGCAAGATCCAGGACGAGTCCATGCTGTACGAGATGCGCAAGCACGACGGCTCGCTGCCGATCATCGGCGTGAACACGTTCCGCAACCCGGAAGGCGCCGACCAGTCCGACGCCCACAAGCTGGAGCTGGCCCGCGGCACCGAGGAGGAGAAGCGCTCCCAGCTGGAACGCCTGAGCGCCTTCCAGGACCGCCACCGCGACGAGGCCCCCGCCCAGCTCGCCCGCCTGCGCCAGGTGGCGATGTCGGAGGGAAACGCGTTCGAGGTCCTGATGGACGCGGCCCGCGTCTGCTCTCTCGGCCAGATCACCGACGCCCTCTTCGAAGCCGGCGGCCAGTACCGCCGCAACGTCTAGCGCTTCGGCACTTTCGGCTGACATCGCGGCAGGGCCGTCTCGGGCTGAGCCGGCGGCGGACGGGGTGATCGAGTGGGCCGGGCCCCATGGATAGGATCAAGAAGGGGGCACGCTCAGCGAAGAAAGATCGCTAACAGGAGGTTTCATGTCCGACGTCACTCTCAGGGGCAACCCGGTCACCGTGGCCGGCACCTTCCCCAAGCCGGGCGACACCGCGCCCGCGTTCCGCCTGGTCGGGGCTGACCTGGCCGACCGGTCGCTCGACGACTTCGGCCAGAAGACCAAGGTGCTCAACATCTTCCCGAGCCTTGACACCGGCACCTGCGCGGCCAGCGTGCGCCGTTTCAACGAGGTGGCCGCCGAGCACCCCGACATCGCCGTGCTGTGCATCTCCGCGGACCTGCCGTTCGCGCAGAAGCGGTTCTGCGGCGCCGAGGGGCTCGAGAACGTGACCACGCTCTCGGCCATGCGCGGCCGTGAGTTCCTCAAGGACTACGGCGTGGCGCTGGAGTCGAGCCCGATGGCCGGGCTGGCCGCGCGCGCGGTGGTCGTGCTCGACGGCGACAACAAGGTCGTCTACTCCCAGCTGGTGCCCGAGATCAGCCAGGAGCCCGACTACGACGCCGCGCTCGCGGCGCTCAAGTGAGTCTTGAACTCTCCGGCCAGCTCCAGTAGGTGCTGATCGCCCGTGGCGGTGTGCTGGAGGTCGAGGATGACCTCGTCGACCCCGGCCGCCGCCACGGTGGCGAGATAGGCCGACAACTCGCCGACCGTGCCGCTGCGCGGCGGTGTGCCCGCGTCGGTCACGATCGGGTTGGCCCGCAGGATCATGCGCAGCGCGCCGGGGTCGCGGCCGGCCTCCTCGGCGCTGCGGCACACCGTCCGCCACATGGCGGTGAGCACGGGCACCGGCAGCGACGCGGTCAGCCAGCCGTCGGCGCGGCGGCCGACGCGGCGCAGCGCCGCGTCGGAGAAGCCGGCCAGGTGGATCGGCGGGCGGCGGGCCGGCTTGGGCTCGATGTGGCTGGGCACGATCGTCCACAGGTCGTGCTCGAACTCCACCGGGTCGCTCGTCCAGATGGCTTCCAGCGCGTCGAGCGTGGCGTCGTAGCGGCCGGCGCGATCCTTCCACGGCACCCCGGCGGCGGCGTACTCGTCCGACGACCAGCCGAGCCCGAACCCCGCCTCCAGCCGGCCGCCGCTCAGGTGGTCGATCGTGGTGAGCGAACGGGCCAGCACCACCGGCGGATACCAGCAGGCGTTGAGCGCGCTCGTGCCCAGGCGTACGGCCGAGGTGACCGAGGCGGCCACCGACAGCACCGCGAACGGGTCGAGGAACACCCGGTGCGCCTCCGGGATCGCCCCGTCGCCGCCCGGATAGCGGTCTTTCGGGCGCAGCGGCGTCATCAGCCGGTCGCCCGCCCACAGGCTGTCGAAGCCCATGGCCTCGGCCTCCCGCGCGACCCGCAGCACACTGGACGATGCGGCGAAGACGCCGTACTGCGGTACTGCCAGCCCGATACGCATGCCCCGGCCCTTTCCGCCCACGCCGCACAGGATGGCAGTGATCTTCTCACGCCCGCGCGGGACGCGACGAGCACGCTCGTAAGCTGGGGTGCGTGGCTCCGGTGCTGACCTTGCTCGACGGCGTCCGCTGGCGAGGGGCGCGCGTGATCGGCGATCGCGCGCACACCCTGCTGGCGGTCCTCGCCCTGCACGGCCGGGCCGGGGCCGGTGACGAGCGCCTGGTCGAGGAGCTGTGGCCGGGCCGCCCGCCCGCCAACCCGACGAAGGCGTTGCACGTCGTCGTGTCGCGGACCCGTGCCGCGACCTGCGCCGACGCCGTGACGCGCACGGCCCGCGGCTACCGCCTCGGCCTGCCCGACGAGCAGGTGGACGCGCTGCTGCTCGGTCTCCTGGTCGAGCGGGCGCACGCCGCGCTGGCCGAGGACGACGTGGCGGGCGCGCGCCGCCACGCCGAAGAGGCCATGGACCTCGTGGCCGGCGGCCTGGAGGCCGCCACCGGCCCGCTGGCCGACCTGAGGGCCGTCGCCGCCGGTCAGCTGGCCGAGGCGCGGCGGGTGTCGGCCGTCGCGCGCTCCCGAGGCGGCGACCACAAGGACGCGCTGCCCCTGCTGGAGGAGGCCGCGGCCGTCCGGCCGCACGACGAGGAGCTGCTCGCCTGCCTGCTGCGCAGCGAGGCGGCGGTGCGCGGCGCCGCCGCGGCGCTGGAGCGCTACGAACGCCATCGCGCGGACCTGGCCGAGCGCCTCGGCACGGACCCGGGGCCGGAGCTCGCCCGCGTGCACGCCGCGTTACTCGCCGCCGACCGGCCCGTGCGAGCGGGCGTGCTGTACGACGGCTCCTCGCTGCTCGGCCGCGACGGCGACATCCGCGCGGTGCACGCCCTGCTGCGGGCCAACCGGGTGGTCTCCGTCATCGGGCCCGGCGGGCTGGGCAAGACGCGCCTCGCCCACGTCGTCGGCAGGAACGCCACGCAACCCGTCGTCCACTTCGTCGCGCTCGTCGGCGTCTCCTCGCCCGAGGGAGTCATCGGCGAGGTCGGCTCGGCGCTCGGGGTCCGCGACTCGGTCAGCGGGCGCCGTGCGCTGACGTCCGAGCAGCGTGCCGACATCCGCGCCCGCATCGCCGGGCATCTCGACCAGGCCCCGGCCTTGCTGATTCTCGACAACTGCGAGCACGTGATCGATGCCGTCGCCGATCTGACGGCCTTCCTGACCGCCACCACGCGAGACCTGCGGGTGCTGACCACGTCCCGCGCCCCGTTGTCGATCCCCGCCGAGCGGGTCTACCCGCTGGGCGAGCTGGAGCCCGGCGACGCGGTGGAGCTCTTCCGCCAGCGCGCCACGGCGGCCCGCCCCGGCGTGCGCATCGACGACAGGGCGGTCCGCGAGATCGTCACCCGGCTGGACGGGCTGCCGCTCGCGATCGAGCTGGCCGCGGCCAAGGCGCGGGTGATGTCGGTCGAGGAGATCGCGCGGCGCCTGGCCGATCGGTTCGCCCTGCTGCGCGGCGGCGATCGCAGCGCCCCTGACCGGCATCAGACGCTCCTCGCGGTCATCGACTGGTCGTGGAACCTGCTCGCTGAACCGGAGCGTCGGGCCCTGCGGTGGTTGTCCCGGTTCGGCGACGGCTTCACGCTGGCCGCCGCCGAGCACGTGCTCGGCCCCGACGCCCTGCACGCCGTGCAGGCGCTGGCCGAGCAGTCACTGCTGAGCGTCCAGGAGACGGCGTACGGCATGCGTTACCGGATGCTGGAGACCGTCAGGGAGTTCGGCCGGGTGCGCCTGAAGGAGGCCGGCGAAGAACCGCCCGCGCGGGCCGCGCTGCGGGCGTGGGCGACGGACTACTCGCGGCAGAACGCCGCCAAGGTGTTCAGTCCGGACCAGTTCGCGGCGGTCGACGCGTTGCGGGCCGAAGAGGTCAATCTCACCGATCTGCTCCGTCAGGCGCTCGCCGAGCCCGACCCCGCCACGGCGGTCCAGTTGCTGAACGGCGTGGGCGCGTTGTGGTCGATCCGCGGCGACCACGCCAGGGTCATCGCGCTCAGAGACGCGATCATCCAGGCGGTCAGGGGGTGGTTCCCGTCGCCGGAGCTCGTGGAGGCCACCCGGGCCGCCCTGTTGGTCACGCTCATGAACACGATGATCGTCGTCGACGGCCGCG
The DNA here is from genome assembly GCF_044465245.1 of Nonomuraea terrae. Taxonomy (NCBI): domain Bacteria; kingdom Bacillati; phylum Actinomycetota; class Actinomycetes; order Streptosporangiales; family Streptosporangiaceae; genus Nonomuraea; species Nonomuraea terrae. The sequence goes on from NZ_JBITLL010000007.1 coordinate 532,768, forward strand.
ACGGGCAGCTGCGCGAGCTGCTCAGCCGGCTGCCCGTCCACGACACGACGGATTCTCGCCTCGCGGCGATGGTGACGGTGGCGCTCGCGTGCGACCCGTCGGAAGGCGCCGATCTGCGGGGCCGGCTGGAGATGTTGTGCCGCAGCGCCGACCGTGACGTGGCGCTGATGGCGGCGCAGGCGAGCGTCCACGTCCTGGAGAACGCGGGCGACACGGCCGGCGCGATCGCGGCGGCCGAGCGTGCCCTGACGCTGCTCCGCGAGGACGAGGGGCCGTGGTTCGCGGCCGTCCTGCACAACGTGCTGGGCCACTTGAGCATGCAGCGCGGCGACCGGCGGCGGGCGATCGCCCATGCGCGCGTCGCGCTGCCGGTCCTGCGCCGCCTCGGCGCCACGGACGACGAGACGCAGCTGCGCTCCATACTGCTGATCACCGCGATCGCCGACGGCGACCACGCGACCGCGGAAGCCGAGTTCGCGGAGATCATCCGCATCAACGACAGCGAGGCGGTTCTCGGCGGGCTGGCGATCGTCTCGTTGTGCGCCGCCGAACTCGCCCTCGCGCGCGGCGAGACGGCGGCCGCCCTCGCCGACTACCGCCTGGCCGTCCAGCGGGCGCGCGATCTGCGGCTGCCGGGGATGCCGAGCTCGGGGTTCGAGCCGTGGGTGGTCACGGCGGAGGCGCTCGCCCTGACGGCGCACGCCTACCACGCCGGGCCGGCGGATGTCCCGTACGGTGAGGAGTTGTTCCTGTCCTGCTCCACCGGCCGGGCCCGCGATGTGCTGAACGCGGAGAGCACGCTCATCGACTACCCGGTGAGCGGCTCGCTGCTCTTCGCGCTCGGCGTCTGGGGGCTGTTGCGGGAGGCCATGGCTCCCCGCGACGCGGTCGCTCTGCTGGTGCTGGCCGAGCGGTTCTCCTACAACGGCATGATGCCCAGCATGACCTTTGAGCAGATCGAGCCGTACGCCGAGGACGTCGCGCCGGGGATGCTCGCCCGTGTGCGCGCCGAGTACGGCGACCGGCGCGGCGACGACCTCCTCGGCGAAGCACTGGCTCTTCTCCGCAGACTCTCGGGGCACCACGGCCGGGGGTCAGATGTGTCGCTTGTAGCTGCGTACCGACAGCGGCGCGAAGATCGCGACGACGACCAGGCAGGCCAGCAGCGTCCAGGCCACCTCTCCGCTCACGAGAGCGCCGTTGGCGAGGTCGCGAGCGGCCGTGACCAGGTGTGAGACCGGGTTGACCCGGACGAACGCGGCAAGCCAGCCGGGCAGTGTGCCGACGGGGACGAACGCGTTCGACAGGAAGGTCAGCGGAAACAGGATCATCATGGAGATGCCCTGGACGGCCTGGGCGCTCTTGGCGATCGTGCCGACCCAGGTGAAGATCCACGCCAGCGACCAGCCGGTGAGGATCGCCAGCAGGATCGCGGCGAGCACGCCCGTCACCCCTCCACCGGGGCGATAGCCCATCAGCAGGCCCATGGAGAAGGTCAGGGTCGCCGCGGTCGCGTAGCGCAGCAGGTCGGCCACCATCGGCCCGGCGAGCGGCGCGATCCGGGCGATCGGCAACGACTTGAACCTGTCGAAGACGCCCTTCTCCATGTCCTCGCGCAGCTGCGTCCCGGTGACCATGCACGTCGTCAGCACGGTCTGGGCGAGGATGCCCGGGATCATCAGCGGGAGATAGCTCTCCACGTCACCGGCGATCGCGCCGCCGAAGACATAGGCGAACATCGCGGTGAACAAGATCGGCTGCAGCACCACGTCGAAGAACTGCTCGGGGTTGCGGCGCATCTTCTTGACGGCCCGCCACGCCATCGTCATGGTCTGGGCGAGCGTCTCGCCCATGGAGACGTGCCGGCGGGCGGCCGCCACCCGCTCCGCCGCCCGTACGGTCTGCCGGGCGGGCGCGATCGTGCTGCTCATCGGTTCTCCTCCACATCGGTCCTGTCATCCGTCTCGTGACCGGTCAGGGCGAGGAACACCTCGTCCAGGCTGGGCTTGGCCACGCTCACCGAGGAGATCGAGACCCCGGCGGTACGCAGCGCGATCAGCACGTCCGCGGCCCGGTCGGCCTGGTCGAGCGCGACGTTGAGGCGGCCCTGCTCCGGGCTGAGCACCGGGTCGGAGCCGAGGACGCGCCGGACCACCTCGACGGCGGCCGGCACCTCGCCGGGTTCGGCGAGCAGCAGCTGCAGGGTGGAGTCGCCGACCGCCGTCTTCAGCTCGTCGGGCGTGCCCTCGGCCACCTTCCGGCCGCGGTCGATGACGGCGATGCGATCGGCGAGCTGGTCGGCCTCGTCGAGGTACTGCGTGGTGAGCAGCACCGTGCAGCCGTCGGCCACCAGGCCGCGGATGGTGTCCCACATCTGGCCGCGGGTCCGCGGGTCGAGGCCGGTGGTCGGTTCGTCGAGGAAGATCAACGGCGGTCTCGTGATCAGGCTGGCGGCCAGGTCGAGGCGGCGCCGCATGCCGCCGGAGAAGTGCGCGAGCGTCTTGTCCGCGGCCTCTTCCAGGCCGAACTGGCCGAGCAGCCGGTCGGCGATCCGCTTGGCGCGCGCGGAGGGGATGCCCTGCAGCCGGCTGAAGAGCCAGAGGTTCTCGCGCGCGGTCAGGTTCTCGTCGACCGAGGCGTACTGCCCGGTGACGCCGACCAGCTGCCTGATCACGTGCGGGTCGGCGGCCACGTCCACGCCGAAGATCTCGGCACGGCCGGCGTCGATCGGCAGCAGCGTCGCCAGCATCCGCAGCGTGGTGGTCTTGCCGGCGCCGTTCGGGCCGAGGACGCCGAAGATCTCGCCGGCCCGTACGTCGAGGTCGATGCCGTCCACGGCACGATGCTCGCCGAACGCCTTGACCAGCCCTTCCGCGCGTACGGCCGGTTCCGTTCCGGGTTCTGTGATGTTCATGACAGCACTGTCGCCGCCCCCGGTTTCACGGCCCCCTCGCGCCGGTTTCACGACCTAGGCTGCTGGTGTGGACGACACCGGAGCAACCGTGGAGATCCCCGGCGCCGTACGCCGGATCGTGTCGCTGGTGCCGTCGCTGACCGAGTCGGTGGCGGCGACCGTCCCGGACGCGCTGGTGGGGGCCACCGACTGGTGCTCCCACCCGGCCGATCTCGACGTGGCGAGGGTCCGCGGCACCAAGAACCCCGACCTCGACACGATCAGGCGGCTGCGGCCCGACGTGGTCCTGGCCAACTTCGAGGAGAACCGCCCACAGGACATCGAGGCCCTGCGCGCGGCGGGGCTCGCGGTCTGGGTCACCCGGATCGTGACGCTGGAGCAGGCGTTCGCCTCGCTGGAGCGCATGTTCACCCGGGCGTGCCGCGTCGAGCCGCCCGCCTGGCTGGCGGCGGCGCGGCGGGCGTGGGGCGAGCCGTACGCGGGCCCGAGACGCACGGCGATCGTGCCGATCTGGCGGCGCCCCTGGATGGTGGCAGGCCGTGAGACGTTCACCGGCGACGTGCTGCGCCACCTGGGCGTGGACAACCTGTACGCCGACCATCCCGAGCGCTATCCCAAGATCCCGCTTCCCGAGCTGACCGCACGCCGCCCCGACCTCGTGGTCCTGCCCGACGAGCCGTACACCTTCAGCGCGGGCGACGGCCCCGAGTCGTTCCCCGGCCTCACCTGCGCCCTGGTCAGCGGCCGCCTGCTCACGTGGTACGGCCCGTCCCTCGTGGACGCCCCCGCCCTGCTGCGCGCGGCGCTCGGCTGACCGCCTCAGCCCACCGCGCCGGGCTCGGCGGCCAGCGCGGCGTCGACGGAGGCGGCGGAGAGCACGTGCTCCATGACGATCACCGCCATCCCCACGATCGCCGCCCGCTCGCCCAGCGAGCCGGTGGCGATCTTGAGGTTGCGGGTCGTGTACGGCAGGCTGCGCCGGTAGACGATCTCCCTGATGCCCGTCAGGTAGTGCTCGCCGGTCGCGGCCATGTCGCCGGACAACACCAGCACGGCCGGGTTGAGCAGGCTGATCGCGGTGGCCAGCACCACGCCCAGCGTGCGCCCGGCCTCCTGGACGCGTGAGATGGCCGCCGGGTCGCCGGCCTGGACCAGGCGCACGACGTCGCGGCTGGAGCCGACGCCGAGGTCGCCCGCCAGAGCGTGGCCGCTGGCCAGCGACGCCACGCAGCCGCGCGAGCCGCACGTGCAGACGCGGTCGTCGTCCTCGTTTAACCGCACGTGACCGATGTTGCCGGCGGCGTCCTCGACGCCCCGGTAGATGCGGCCGTCGAAGATGATGCCGGTGCCGATCCCCGTGGACACCTTGACCAGCAGCAGCGCGTCGGAGCCGCGCCACGTGGACCACCACTCGCCCAGCGCCATCGCGTTGGCGTCGTTCTCCACCAGGATCGGCACGCCGTACGTCGCGGCGATGGCCTCGCCCACCGGGTAGTCGTCCCAGCCGGGCATGAGGAACGACCGGATGACCCGGCCGCTGGTCTGGTCGACGGAGCCGGGCACGTCGAGGCCCACCCCACACACCTCGTCCGGCATCCGCCCGGCCCGGTCGAGCATGCGCTGGAACGTGTGCCGCACCCACGACAGCACGGCCTCGGGCCCGAGCTCGATGCGCATCTCGGTGCGCTCCTCGGCCAGCGTCCGGGCGGCCAGGTCGGTCAGCGCCACCCTGGCATGGGTGGCGCCCAGGTCGGCCACCAGGATCAGCCTCCTGGCGGCGTCCACGTCCAGCACCGAGGGCGGCCGCCCGCCCCCGGAGCTGGCCACGCCGCACTCGTGGATGTAGCCCGCGTCGATCAGCCGGTCGACCCGGTCGGTGATCGTCGAGCGGGACAGCCCGGTGTGCTCGATCAGCTCCTTGCGGGTACGGCAGGCGCCATCGCGGATGAGCTGGAGGATCTGCCCTGCCGTCAGCATGATCTATCCCTTCTCCGCCCCTGCGGTGAGGCCCTCCGTCAGCAGCCGTTCGCTGGCGAAGAACACGATCACAATGGGCAGTGTGAGCACCACGGAACCTGCCATCAGGACCGTCGTCGGGATCTCGATGCTCCCCGCCAGCTGCGAGAGCCCGAGCGAAACCGTCCAGCTCTCCCGCCGCTCCACGAGGAACAGCAGGGCGAACAGGAACTCGTTCCAAGCGATCATGAACGCGTAGAGGCCGGTCGCCATCAGCGCGGGCTTGGACAGCGGCAGCACCACACGCCAGATGGTCGACAACCTCGTGCACCCGTCGATCGCGGCCGCCTCTTCCACGCTCTGCGGCACGGTCTCGAAGTAGTTGCGCAGCATGTATACCGTGACCGGCACGGTCTGCGCGATATAAACGAGCACCAAACCGATCAGCGAACCTCGCAGCCCGATCATCGTGAAGAACACGAACAGCGGGATGGCCAGCACGATCGCCGGAAAGAGGTAAACCGCGAGGAAGAGGAAGTGCACCTGCCGCCGGCCGAAGAAGCGCAGCCGCGCGACGGCGTACGCGCCCGGGATCGAGATCAGCAGCGTGACCAGCACCGAGGCGACCGAGACGATCGCGCTGTTCTTGAGGAAGATCAGGAACCCCTGCCGGGTCAGCACGTTCTCGTAGGTGTCCAGGGTGAAGGCGCGCGGCCACAACGAGCCGGGATCCAGGATGAGCTCCTGGATGTCGCGTACGGACAGCATCACCATGTACAGGAACGGGAACCCGGTGATCAGGAAGAGGAACGCGATCACCACCGGTCTGAGCACCCTCAGCAGGCCGCGCTCGAACCTGTCGCGGCTCATGGTCGGCTCAACGGCCCTGCTCACGCTCGCCTCCCGCGAAGAACTTCAGATAGACGATCAGAAAGACGACCAGGAAGACCGCCAGCACGATCGACTGCGCCGCGGCGGCCCCGATGTCGTCGCGGGCGGTCAGGAAGTTGTAGACCCGCACGCTGACCACCTCGGTGCCGGCGCCGCCGCCGGTCAGCAGGTAGACGTCGTCGAACTTGGTGAACGTGAACACGAATCGCAGCACCGCAAGCAGCGCGACGATGCGCCACAGCTGCGGCATGATCACGTAGCGGAACCGCTGGGTCGGCGTGGCGCCGTCGACCACCGCGGCCTCGTCCAGCTCGGACGGCAGCGCCTGCAGCCGGGCCAGGATGAACAGGAACGCGAACGGGAAATACCGCCACGCCTCGAACGCGATCACCGTCAGCAGCGCCACCGGCACCTGGATGCCGAGGAACTCGCCCTGGGCCTGGCTCAGGAACGCGACCGGCTCGTCGAGCCAGGTGTTGACGATGCCGTACTGGGGGTTGAGCATCGTCTCCCACAGGAACGCGACCGCGACGACCGGGGCCACGTACGGGATCAGGATCGAGGCCCGCACGATGGTCCTGCCCTTGAACCTGTCGCGCAGCGCCAGCGCGGTCACCAGGCCGATGGCGATCGACAGCGCCGTGCCGGCGACGGTGTAGATCAGCGTGTTGACCAGCGACGACCAGAAACCCGGCTCGGAGACGACGTAGGCGAAGTTCTCCAGCGTGTAGTTGCCGAACAGGCCCACCTGCCGGATGTTGATCAGCCGTACGTCCTGGAACGCGAGCATGATCGCCCACAGCAGCGGCAGCACGACGACCACCAGCGTGATGATCAGCGTGGGCGAGATGAGCGCGAGGCCCGCCCGCCCCTCCTGCTGCCTGAGAGTGCGGGGGGTCACTCGCGGATCCCGCGCTTGATGGACTCGACCTCCGACTTCGCCTGGGCGGCGGCGGCCTGCGGGGTCATGGAGCCGTCGACGATCGCGCTGAGCGCCTTCGGCACGGGCAGCTCGCCCATCGTGGCGCCGACCAGCTTGCCCTGGCCCTGCGGGATGCCCCAGCGGGCGAAGGTGTCCGGGCTCTTGCGCAGCGCGTCCAGCACGTCGGCGGGGTAGACGTCGGCCAGCGGCCGCTTGTCGTCGACGCCGGCGGGCATCTTCTCCCAGGCGGTGTCGAAGCCCTTGCGGGTGGGGACCTTGCCCTCGGGCGCCATGCCGATCCAGCGCTCGTAGCCCTCGCTCATCATGTACGTGACGAACCGGGCGGAGGCGTCCCGGTTCGCGTCGCGGGTGATCGCCCAGGAGACGATCTCGCCGTACTGGGCGGGGGCGCCGCCGTCGGGGCCCTTGAGCGCGGTGACGACGCCCGTGTTCTCGGCCAGCCACTGCGGGTCGTCGCGGCACTCGGCGCAGCTCGGCAGCGCGTCCTTTCGCAGCCCCGCCATCTCGTCCAGGATGAACGACGACCAGATCATCATGGCCGCCTTGCCGGAGAAGTACGTGGCCCGGGTGGAGTCGACGTCCTGCCGGCCCTTGACGGAGTAGTCGGAGGCGAGCTTGGCGTAGAACTCCAAGGCCCGCACGCACGGCGGCGAGTCGAGGGTGACGTTGCCGGAGCCGTCCACCAGCTCGCAGCCGTTGGCCAGGGCGACGTGCTCGAAGCTCTGCGCGGTGAACGAGTCGCGCGGCGCGATCGCCAGCGTGATGCCCGCGACGCCGCCGGTGTTCAGCTTCGCCGCCGCGGCCTCCAGCGCCTCGTACGTGTCGGGCGGCTGCAGCCCGGCCTTCTCGAACAGGTCCTTGCGGTAGAGGAGGAGTTGCGCCCACCCGTCGCTCGGCACCGCGAGCAGCGTGCCGCCGGAGGAGTCGAGCTCCAGCGCGCGGGGGGAGAAGGTGTCACGGCCGAGCTGGTCGACGATCCGACCGGGGGTCTCGGTGTCGAGCAGGTCGTTCGCCTCCAGCTCGCGCACCTGGGCCAGCGGCAGCGCCCCGATGACGTCCGGCAGGTCGCCGGCCGCGGCGGCGGCGGTGACGGTCTGGCTGAACTGGTCCTCGGCCACGCCGACGAGCTTGACCCGGATGCCGGTCTTCTGCGTGAACTCGTTGACGATCGCGGTCTGCATGGCCATCCGGTCCTCGAGGTTCTCCTCGGTCCAGACGGTGATCTCGTTCGCGGACGACTGCCCGCCGCCGTCGTCCCCGCAGGCCGCCAGGGAGGCGACGGCCAGGAGGGCGACGGAGAGGACGGCGGTAACCTTGTTGGGCATCACACGCTCCTCCGGTTGGGGATATGCCGCCCTTACCCCCGGATGAGGTCACGCAACGTGCGGTAAGCGATACAGAGACCGTTCTGTACTCTGTCCGTGCTCCGTTTCAGGCCCGCGTCTCTCGCGCTTGGCGGCGAGGTTCCCGGGATGCCCATCGGGGTGCCAGCACTTCCTCACGCGGTCGCCGACAACGATCTCCCCCCGGCGCTCTTTCGCGTAGTCGGCCAGCGGTCTTCGGCTGCGTTGGAGGTCGTCGCGCACGGCCGGCCGGGCCGGCGGCCGGCGGACGTGCCGGTCGTCGGGCGGCCGCGTCGGCCACGGAACGCCTGACATGCGCGTTCACCTGGGGCCCTTGCTCAGGGTGAAGATTGTTCTCGTCGTACGCGACAGAGGAAAGCGTCAGTCCGGTCTCCCCGAAGATTCGCCTGAAACGATCGCGTTCTGCTTCGCGGCAACGATCTACCCTGGTGTGATTTGTGTCATCCCGAGCCGGTCAGCCGGCTCCATCAAGGGCCTCGAAACCCTGCTCGACGGCCTCATGGCGATGTCGGAAGGGTCGCTTTCCGGAAGACACGCAGTCAGGAACCCCAATTTCATCAGTCACATCTTCGACTGAAGTCGTAGACTTGTGAGTGTTACGAGCGCAACTATCGTTTGCAAACAAGGACTAAAGCTTTGTCTTTTGTCTGATCAAAAAGCGTAAGTGTGGGGAATGCGCGTCATCACCTTCGAAGAGCCAGGCCATGTCCGCGTCGGCCTGGAGGCGCCCGCCGATCTCGTGCCGGGCTCCGTGCGAGTACGCACGCTTTACTCAGGAGTCTCAGCGGGCACCGAACTCACCGCCTACCGCGGTACCAATCCCTATCTCAGTCGCAAGTGGGACACCGAGCGCCGGCTCTTCGTCGAAGGACAGACGCATGCGTATCCGCTGGCCGGTTGGGGCTATCAGGAGGTCGGCGAGGTGGTGGAGGCCGCGCCCGACGTGGCCGACCCGCCGCTCGGCTGCCTGGTGTGGGGCATCTGGGGCCACCGCGCCGAGGCCGTCCTGCCCGCCGACAAGCTCGTCGGCCACGTGCTGCCGGCCAGCGTCGACCCGATCACCGGCGTCCTCGCCCGGGTCGGGGCCATCGCGCTCAACGCCGTCCACGCCGCCGACGTGCACCTCGGCGACCAGGTCGCCGTCTTCGGCCAGGGCGTCATCGGGCTGCTCGCCACCCGTCTGGCCGTGCTGAGCGGGGCCGGCGTGGTCGCCGCCGACGCCATCTCCGACCGGCTGGAGCTGGCCAGGAGGTTCGGCGCCGCCGAGACGTTCGACGTGCGCGCGGGCTCGGTCGCCGAGTTCATGCGCAAGCGTGTCGAGGGCGCCGACACCGTGATCGAGCTCAGCGGCAGCAACCTCGGGCTGCACGAGGCCATCAGGACCGTCCGCAAGGGGGGCCGGGTCGTCGCCGCCGGGTTCTACCAGGGCGACGGCGTCGGGCTGCGGCTGGGCGAGGAGTTCCACCACAACCAGGTCCAGCTCGTCTCCTCCCAGATCGGCGGCGTCGCCTCCTGGCTGTCGCACCGCTGGGACGTCGAACGCCTGCAGCGCACCTTCATGGAGCTCGTGTACCGCGGCGAGATCGACGCACGGGCGCTCGTGAGCCACGTCATGCCCGTGGACCAAGCCGCCGCGGCCTTCGATCTGCTCGACAAGCACCAGTCCGAGGTGCTCCAGCTCGTCTTCGAATTCAAGGAGTGACATGAAGCTCGCCGTACAGGAGCAGCTTCTTCCTGGCCGCACGCTGCAGGAGAAGTTCGCGTTCGCGGTGGACGCCGGGTTCGACGCCATCGAGTTGCGCGGCAAGGGCGATTTCCACTTCGCGGGCCGCCTGACCGAGCTCAAGCGAGCCCTGGCCGACGGGGTCGTCATGCCCACGGTCTGCGTGGACATGCCGCACTTCATCGGCGACTTCGACCCGGCCAAGCGCAAGGACGCGATCCAGCAGCTCCGCTCGCAGCTCACGGTGATCGCCGAGCTGGGCGGCATCGGGGTCATGACGCCGGCGTCGTGGGGTCAGTTCTCCCGGCGGCTGCCGCCGTTCGAGCCGCCGCGCAGCCCGGAGGAGGACCGCGAGGTGCTGGCCGAGGCGCTCGGCGTCCTGGGCGAGCACGCGCAGCGCAACGGCGTCCTCATCATGCTGGAGCCTCTCAACCGCTACGAGAACCACATGGTCAACACGCTGGCCGAGGCCGTCTCCTACTGCGCGATGGACTCCATCAGGGTCGTCGGCGACACGTACCACATGAACATCGAGGAGGACGACCCCTGCCGGTCGCTGATCGAGGCCGCCCCCTACATCGCCCACATGCAGATCAGCGAGTCGAACAGGAACCAGCCCGGCACCGGCCACATCGACTGGGGCGCGCAGCTGGCCACGCTCGACGCCGTCGGCTATGACGGCTACCTCGCTCTCGAGTGCCGCCTGCGCGGGGAGCCCGAGATCGTTCTCCCCCAAACCGCTGCCTTCGTGAGGAAATTCCTATGATCCTCCGCGACGCCGTGCGCGTTCTGGTGAGCAACTGGGACGGCAGTTACACGGTCCCCTCCCGTCGCCTCTATCCGCACCAGTGGAGCTGGGACTCCGCCTTCATCGCGATCGGCAACGCCCGCCTGTCCCCGCGACGGGCCAGGACGGAGCTGCTGTCGTTGTTCGGTGCCCAGTGGCAGGACGGCAGGGTGCCGCACATCGTGTTCAACCCGAAGGTGCCGGAGGCGGCCTACTTCCCGGGGCCCCGCTTCTGGGAAGTACACGCCCCCTCCGGGTCGGCGACCTCCGGCATCGTCCAGCCGCCCGTGCACGCCCTGGCCGTGTGGAAGACGTACCTGGCCGAGCCCGACGTGGCGTTCCTGCGCCGGATCTACCCCCGGCTGGTGGCGCAGCAGGAGTTCCTGCGCGCGGCCCGGCGCTCCGCGAAGGGGCTGATCTCGATCGTGCACCCCTGGGAGTCGGGCATGGACAACAGCCCGGCCTGGGACGAGCCGCTGCGGGCCGTGGAGCCGGGAAACACCGGGTTCGTCCGCAAGGACCTCGACAGCGTCAGCGCCGAGGAGCGGCCCACCGACCGCGACTACGAGCGCTACGTCACCCTCGCCCTCGCCTACCGTGACTCCGGCTACCGCGTGAACGGGCAGTTCCAGGTCGAGGACCCGCTGTTCAACGCCGCGTACGGGCTGGCCGAGCACATCCTCGCGCTGATCGCGCGCGAGCTCGGGCTCGACCCCGGGCCGCACGAGCGCGAGGCCGAGGCGACGACCGAGGCGATGGTCGACCACCTCTTCGACGGCGCGCTCTTCCAGCCCCGCGACGTGCGCACCGGCCGGCTGATCAGCTCCGCCAGCGCCGCCGGGCTGACCCCGCTGCTGCTGCCCGACCTGCCCGGCAAGGTGGCCGACGCGCTGATCGACACCGCTCTCGACCGCTTCGCGCTCAAGGACGGCGTGCTGCCCAGCTACTCACCGTCCGCGCCGGGGTTCGACGTGGCCCGCTACTGGCGCGGCCCGAGCTGGATCAACCTCGACTGGCTCGTCTGGCAGGGGCTCAAGGACCGCCGACCCGACCTGGCCGGGCCGCTGGCCAGGGGCATGCTCTGCGCCGCGGCCCGCTCGGGGTTGCGCGAGTACTTCGACCCGTTCACCCTGAGCGGCCACGGCAGCCGCGACTTCAGCTGGTCAGCCGCCCTCGTCCTCGACGTCGTCGCAGAGCACGGCCTGAACGGTGTGCCGGCGGCCGGCCGCCAGATCGGTCATGAGCTGCGGTGCTTCGGCGAAGCGGGCGACGTCAGTGATCACGTGCCGGCGTAGCAGCCGGCCGCGCTCCCTGAGCAGCGCGATCGTCTCGTGCGAGAGCCGCTCACGGTCCCACGCGTGCGCGAGGCCGCGCGGCACCCGGCCGATCTGGGCGCAGCGCACGGTCAGCCCGTTGTGGTGGAACTCCTCGCCGAGCCGCACCTCCTCGGCTCCCTGGGTGTAGAAGGCCAGGTCGACCAGCGTGCCCTGGGGGCGCAGCAGGCGCAGGCCGAGCGCCAGCGCCCGGCACTGGCCGCGGCACTGGAACACCACGTCGGCGCCGCGGTCGTTGGGGCCGTGGCGCCAGCGGCGCTTCAGCTCGACGGCGGTCTCCGGGTCGGCGGCCAGCACGTTGGCGCCGAGGGCCTCGGCGATGGCGAGCCGTTCGGGGGTCTCGTCCACGACGACGACCTCGGCCGCGCCCGCGGAGATCGCGAACATGGCTGTCAGCAGGCCGACCACGCCGGCGCCCACGACCGCGACACGCCGCCCGCGTACGCCGTCGCCCAGGCCCTGCACGGCCGGGCCGCACAGGTCGTGGGCGGCGTGCAGCAGGCCGTTGGCGCAGATCGGGCCCATGTGGGCGACGTAGATGCCGAGCATGGGGTCGAGGTCGTCCGGCAGCTCCACGAACCGGTCGGCCATCGGGTCGGCCACGTACGCCGTGCGGTGCCCGTAGCACATGGCGACCAGCGCGCCCTCGGACACCGCCCGCGTCCGCGTCTCGACGACCAGGCCGACCTGCATGTAGCCGATGCCGCGCACCGGATAGGACACCGACGGCGTGCCCTCCAGGAACAGCCCGAGCGCCGGGTCCCAGGAGGCGCCGAGGTAGGGGTTGGTGCCCTTGACATAGGTCAGCTCGGTTCCGGCCGAGATGCCGCTGTGGGTGGTGGCCACCATGAACCCGCCGTCGGGCAGGTCGGGCAGCTTCTCCTCGACCAGGCGGACCTCGCCCGGCGCCTCGATGCTCAGCGTTTCGGCGAGCGCGTCACTCATCCAGCATCACCGGCCTCCGTTCGGTCGCGGACCGCGCCAGCGCGAGGGCGAGCCGGTGGGTCCTGAGCGCTTCCCGGTACGGTACGCGAACATCGGCCCCCCTGCCCTGTACGGCGTTGATGAACTCCCGGTCCACCCGGGTCTTGGCGTTGCCGTCGTCCTCGACGACGCGTTCGCCGTCGATGAGCAGGCGGGTCTCGCTGAGCTCCAGCGCGATGCCGTCGGCGCAGACCTCCAGCCCCACCCGGTGCTTGTGGGAGAGCAGGCAGGCGGTCGCCAGCAGGCCGGAGGCGCCGCCGCGGAAACGCATGACCGCCGACGTGGCGCGGTCGACCTCGCCGTCCACGGTGTTCTCCGCCGGCACCGCGTGCACCATGGACACCTCGCCCACCAGCAGCCGCGCCAGGTCGAGCACGTGGACGGCCTGCTCGACGATCTGGCCGCCGGACATGCCGGGATCGAGCCACCAGCCGACGGGCGGCACCTTGTCGAGCCAGTGGCCGAGCGCGAGGCGTACCGGACGGCCGTCGAGCAGGTCATGAGCCTGCTGGAGAATGTCCAGGTAACGCCAATGATGGCCTACTGCGGATGGCAGAGATCTCCGTTCTATTTCGGCTGCGATGTTTTCCGCTGTTTGCAGGTCCAGCGAAAGGGGTTTTTCCACGAACATCGGTAGATCGCACGACAGAACATCTAGTTCCGGGTTACCGTGCGCGAAAGGAGGAACACAGACGTAGACAGCATCGAGACCGCCGGCACTGAGCAGGTCGGCATGGCCGCCATAGGCGGGGGCGCCATGCTTCGAGGCCAGAGCCTCGGCCTTGTGGGGATCCGTGTCGGCTATTCCAGCGATCGTGACATCGGGGAAGCCGGACAGGACGTCTGCGTGGCGGGCGGCGACATTTCCGGCACCTACGATGCCGACTCGGGTCATTGATGACACAACCCGGCATATGCCACGTCTAGCGAGTATCAAACAAACATGTTCGTTCGCCTTCTCGGCGGGCAGAAAGCCGTGACCTCATGAGATCGGGGCTGACTGCATGGAATCTGATCTGCGAGCCATCACCAGGGTTCAGGAATGGTACGGCCCGCACTCGAGCACCGCGGCCGAATGGCCGCTCGACGCGTTAATCATGGCCAAGGGCGACACCACCGTGAGCGTGGTGCTGCCCGCCCGCGACGAACAGGAAACCGTGGGTGACATCGTCAACGTGATCCGCCGTGACCTGGTCGAACGCATGCCACTCGTGGACGAGATCCTCGTCGTCGACTCCAACTCCACCGACGCGACCGCCGAACGCGCGAGACAGGCGGGCGCCCGGGTGGTGGCGCAGAACCAGGTGCTCTCCCACCTGGCGCCGCTGAGCGGGAAGGGTGAGGCGCTGTGGAAGGGGCTGGCCGCCTCACATGGGGACATCGTCGTCTTCGTGGACGCCGACCTGCGCAGCTTCGGCGCCCACTACGTGTCGGGCCTGGTGGGGCCGCTGCTGGTGGATCCCGGCACCCACTTCGTCAAGGCCACCTACGAACGGCCGTACACCGGCGCGGACGGCGTCGTCCAACCGGGTGGCGGCGGCCGCGTGACCGAGCTGGTGGCCCGGCCGCTGATCAACCTGTTCTGGCCGGAGCTGGCCGGCTTCGCCCAGCCGCTCGGCGGCGAGTACGCCGCCCGCCGGAAGGTGCTCGAACGGGTCCCCTTCGTCACCGAGTACGGCGTGGAGTTCGGCCTCCTCGTCGACCTGCTCCAGCTCGTCGGGCTGGACGCGATGGCCCAGGTGGACCTGGGACGCCGTACGCACACGCATCAGTCGATGTCCGCGCTCGGCCGGATGGCCGGGCAGATCATGCTCACCGCCTGGTCCCGCCTGGAACGCCAGGGCCGCGTGGTGGCGTCGGAACGTCCGGCGCACACGCTGCTGCAGTTCGGGCTGGACGGACAGGCCGACCTTGTCGACGTGGCCGTGGCCGAGCGACCACCGCTCGCCTCCCTCGTACTGGAGGAGGATGTGGCATGAAAGTCCTGGTGAACGCGGGCCCCTGGCTCGCGGTCCCACCCGCCGGCTACGGCGGGATCGAGAACGTGGTGGCCACCCTGGTGCCCGCCCTGCGCGAACGCGGCGTCCACGTGGTGCTGGCCTCGGTCGGCGCCAGCTCCCTCGAGGTGGACGAGCTCATCGGCGTCTTCGACGACGGACAGTTCACCGAGCTGCAGAAACCGTACAACCAGGTCATGGGCATCACACACGCGCACCAGGCACGGGTGATCGCCGAGCTGCGCTCGCGCGACGACATCGACCTCGTCCACGACCACGTGGAAGTGGTCGGCCCGGCGGTGCTGTCGGCGCTGGCCGGGCCGCCCGTCCTGCACACCCTCCACTGGGACCTGCGCAAACATCCGGCCTTCTACGGGGCGTTCCCCCCGGCGATCGCGGTCAACGGCGTCTCGGAGTCGCAGCTCGCCCGCGCCCCCGGCTCGTTGCGGGAGGCCGCGCTCGGCGCCGTCCACCTGGCCACCCCGCTCGCCGACCGCGACCTGCGGGCCGAGCGGGGGGAGCACATGGTGGTGATGGGACGCATCTGCGGGCTCAAGGGCCAGCACGTGGCCGCCAGGATCTGTCAGAAGCTGGGCCAGCCGCTGGTGCTCGCGGGCCCGGTGAGCGGCCGCAACACCCCGGCCGAGCTGGACGTGGTGGCCCAGAACCCCTACCACCCCCTGCACAGCCACCCCGACGTGCGCTACCACCTCGACCAGGTCTCTCCCTATCTCGACGGCGACCTGGTCAGGTGGGTGGGCGCGGTCGGCGGCGAGGAACGCGACCGCCTGTACGCCTCCTCCCGCGCCGCGCTCTTCCCCATCCAGTGGGACGAGCCCGGCGGCACCGCCGTGGTGGAGGCCCTGGCGCTCGGGGTGCCGCCGGTGGGCCTGCGCCGCGGCTGCCTGCCGGAACTGATCGACCACGGCCGCACCGGCTTCCTGGCCGACAGCGAGGAGGAGCTGGCGGAGTGGGTGCTGCGGGTGGACGAGATCGACCCGGAGGAGTGCCGCAGGGAGGCCCGCCGCCGCTTCTCCCCGTCGGTGATGGCCGACCGCTACCTGGAGCTGTACGAGCAGGTCGCGTCAGGCCGGTGAGACGGCCTCGGCCGGGCGGGTGCGCATGGCCTGCCGGGCCGGGACGGCGGTGGCGGCCAGAGCCAGGACCGCCGCCGCCGCGACCACCAGCCCGTACGCCACCGGCGGCACGTACGGCGTGGCCGAGCCCGTCATGCCCGCGCCGAAGGCCGCCAGCGTCACGAACGCCACGGCAGTGCCGGCGACGGCGCCGGTCAGCACGGCGCAGAGCGTCTCCAGGGCGAGCATGCGCCTGACCTGCCGCCGGGTGGCCCCCGCCAGCCGCAGCACGGCCAGCTCGCGCGCCCGCCCCGAGGTGGCCATGGCCAGCGTGTTGACCACGGCGATCGCGGTGAACGCGATGACCAGCCCGAGCGCCACGAACGTGACCTGCGGGTTCGCCGCGGCCACCGCCATGGCCCGGGCCCGCTCCAGCACGACCGCGCCGGGCACCGCCCGCGCCAGGGCGTCCCTGGTCAGGGTGGGCGCCGAGACCAGAAGAGTGCCGGAGGAGTCGTCCACGTGGCCGGCGACCAGCTCGTACGGGAGCGTGACGTCGCCGAAGCCGAGACCGCGGGTGTAGACGGCGGCCACGGTGAGCGCGGCGGGGGTGCCGTCGCCGAGCGTGAGCCGCACCCGGTCGCCCGGCCCGAGTCCGAGGTGGCCGGCCGCGGTGCGGCTGAGCGCGACCGAGCCCGCGCCGAAGCCGTCCATCGAGCCGCCGGCCACGCCCAGGTCCAGCGTGCGCGGGTCGTAGGCGACGGCCTGGGCGGCGTACTTGTCCAGGCCGACCCGGATCGACGTGCGCAGCACGGGCGTGGCCGCCGCCACCCCCGGCACCCGCCCGACCTGCTCGGCCCGCGCGCCCGTCAGGACGTAACCGGCGCGGGTGCCCGCGTCGGCCTGCTCCTGCGCCGCGTGCCCCATCGTGGTCTGGCTGAACAGGATCGTGCAGGTCATCGCCACCATCAGGCTCACCGGCGACAGCACCGAGGCCGGCGCGGCGGGCACGGCGCGGACATTGCGCCCGGCCAGGAAACCGCTTGCCCCGGCGGCCCGCAGCGGGACCAGCCGCGCCACCCTCGCCAGCAGCGGCGCGAGCACGGCCACGGCGATCGTCCAGACGAGTGCCGTCAGCATGGTCACCGGCGTGGCCGCGGCCTCGGTGTCCAGGCCCGACAGGACCAGCGTGAGCACCGTGCCGCCCGCCAGCAGCACGGCCCCGGCGACCAGGCGCCACCACGGCACCCGCGCGGCGCCGAGCGCGGCCTCGCCGAGTGCCTCGACGGGGCGGATCCTGGCCAGGCGGCGGGCCGAGACGCGGGCCGCGACCCACGCCGCGCCGACCGTGGCGAGCAGCGCCGCCAGCGGCGGGAACGGGCTCACCACCGCGCCCAGGTTCGCCGGGGTCGCGCCGAGCGCCGTGAACACCGCGTGCAGCGCCAGCCCCAGCCCGATGCCCGCCGCCGCGCCCGGCACCCCGGCCAGCGCGCCCACCAGCAGCGCCTCGCCGCCGACGAGCCGGCGGATTTGCCGCGGCGTGGCCGCCACGGCGCGCAGCAGTGCCAGCTCGCGCTGACGCTGCCCGATCGACAACGCGAACGTGCCGACGACGACGAGGATGCCGACCAGCAGCGAGGTGCCGGCGAGCGCGCCGCCCAAGCTGATCAGCTTCACCCGGGCCTGCTCGGCGTCCAGGAACTCCAGCCTGCCGCGTTCGTCGCCGGTGTGGAGCACCGCGCCCTCGGGAGCCCGGGCGAGGCCGGGGAAGACGCCCGCGGCGCTGACCATGCCGGGCCGGCCGGCCAGCCGGCGGGCCTCGGCGGTGGCGAAGAACACGGTGTCCTGGCTGGGCAGCGCCTGCGCGGTGACGCCCACGACGCGGTAGCCGCGCAGGTCCGCTCCCACGTCGAGCCCGGCTCGGGCGTCGACGACCACCTCGCCGCGCCCCCGCGGCGGGCGTCCCTCCGCGAGGGTGAACGGGGTGAGCGCCGCCGACTCCCACCCGTGCCCGGTGTACGACCCGAACGGGAACGTCACCTCGGTCACCACCTTCGTGACCCCGGGCATGCGCTCCAGGCGCGTGGCGACCTCCGCGGGCAGCCAGGCGCGCTCCGACAACGGCTTGGCCTTGGTCTTCGTCTCGCCGTCGCCCTTGTCGACGGTCTCGCGGACGTACTGGTCGGCGGCCACGATCGCGGGCGCGCCGGCGTACCGTTCGGGCGCGACCGTGCCGCGCAGGCCGGTCTCCAGGAGCATCAGGCAGGCGCACACCAGCGCGGCGGCGCACGACAGCGCCACGAACGCCCCGGCGAACGCGCCCTTGCGGTGGCGCAGCGTCTTCAGCGCGAAGCCGATCACGTCCACGCCCCCAGCCTGGTCATCCGCTCGGCGACCTTCTCGGGCGTCGGGCCGGTCATCGCGTCCACGATGCGGCCGTCGGCCAGGAACAACACCGTGTCGGCGTACGCGGCGGCCAGCGGGTCGTGCGTCACCATGACCACGCTCTGGCCCATGCTCTGGACGACCTCGCGCAGCAGGCGCAGCACGTCGCGGGCGGTCATCGTGTCGAGGGCGCCGGTCGGCTCGTCGCCGAAGACCACCTCGGGGCGGGTCACGAGCGCCCTGGCGATGGCGACCCGCTGCTGCTGGCCGCCCGACAGCTGCGCGGGACGGTGCCCGGCGCGGCCCTCCAGCCCGACCCTGCGCAGGATCTCCTCCAGCCGGCCGCGGTCCACCCGCGCTCCGGCCAGGCGGAGGGGGAGGGTGACGTTCTCCACCACGTCGAGCGCGGGCACCAGGTTGAACGCCTGGAACACGAAGCCGACCCGCTTCCTGCGCAGTTCGGTGAGCTCGTCCTCGCCCATGCCGGACAACTCCGTGCCGCCCAGGCGCACCGAGCCGGACGACGGCACGTCCAGCCCCGCCGCGCAGTGCAGGAACGTGCTCTTGCCCGACCCGGAGGGCCCCATCACGGCGGTGAAGGACCCGCGCGGGATTCCCACCGACACCTCGCGCAGGGCGGCGACCGCGCCCTGGCCCTTCCCGTACACCTTGCTCACCGCGTCCAACCGCACGACATCCATGCGGTAAAGCCTGCCGACCAGCGCGTACGCGGCCCAGAGAGGCGGTCACCCGTCACTCATGACGTCGTCATGATTCGGACACTGATAGACATGTCTGCGTGATTCGCGTACTTCTGGCCGAGGATCAGGCCGTCATCCGGGGCGCCCTGGCGGCGCTGCTCGGCCTGGAGCCCGACCTGGAGGTCGTGGCCGCCGTCGACTCCGGCGCCGCCGCCGTCGCCTCCGCCACCGTGGAACGGCCCGACGTCGCCGTGCTCGACATCGACATGCCGGGGGAGCTGGACGGCCTCGACGCCGCCGCCCGGATCGGGGAGCGCGTCCCCTCGTGCCGGACGCTCATGCTCACCGGGCACGGCAAGCCGGCGCACCTGAAGCGGGCGCTGGCGGCCCAGGTGGGCGGGTTCATGCTGAAGACCGCGCCGCCCGAAGAGCTGGTGGCCGCTATCCGCACGGTCGTGCGCGGCGAGCGGGTACTCGACCCGTCCCTCGCCGTCACGGCCTGGAACCTGGCCGACAACCCGCTCACCCCGCGCGAGGCCGACGTGCTACGGCTGGTCGCCGGAGGCGCGGACGCCCCCGACATCGCCGCCCGGCTGCATCTGACGGCCGGCACCGTGCGCAACTACCTGACGACCATCGTCGCCAAGCTCAACGCCCGCAACCGCACCGACGCCGTCCGCATCGCCACCGAGTCGGGCTGGATCTAGCCCGTACGGCGCCGTGGCGTCGAGCGTGAACCAGCCGTCCTCGACGCCGGTCGTCAGCCGGCCGTCCAGGGCGGCCAGGCGGGTGGTCAGGTTGCCCAGCCCCGACGAGCCGCGGCGCGGCCCGGCGTGGCGCGCGCCGTCGTTGCCGACCAGCAGCCGCACCCGCCCGCCGTCGGCGGACGTCGCGATCTCGCAGCGGCGGGCGGCGCTGTGGCGCAGGACGTTCGTCACCGCCTCGCGCAGCACGGCGCTGAGCACGGTCTCGACGTCGGCAGGGAGCGGCGGGTGTGCCAGGTCGGCGGTGACCTCCACGCGGGCCGTCCGCAGGACGGACGCCGCCGACTCCGCCTCCGCCGTGAGTGACAGGTCGCGCTGCTCGCCCGAGACCGAACGCAGGTCGTGCCGGGCACGCTCGGCCATCTCCAACACCTCGGCCAGCTCGGCCCGCGACCGCTCCGGCGGCAGGCGGCGGGCCAGCTCGCACTTGAGGAGGATCGCGGCCAGGCTGTGGCCGAGCAGGTCGTGCAGGTCCCTGGCGGCGCGCAGGCGTTCCTCGACCACGGCCGAGCGGGCGAGGTGCTCCCTGGCGGCGCGCAGCTCGTCGGCGATCTGGGCCAGGCGCAGCAGGCTGTAGACCACCAGGCCGGTGACCAGCGTGCTCACCGTGACGTTCGCCCACTGGGCCGGCGGCAGCCCGTACAGCGCGGCGCTCGCGCCCGTGGCCGCCACGATCGCGGCGACCAGCGGCCAGGCCGTACGGGGCCGGAACGCCAGTAGCACCGGGCCCGCCAGGAACCCGGTCACGCCCAGCCAGATCGGGCCGAACACCGGGACCGGTGCGAAGGCCAGCACGGCCATCACGGCCAGCGCGGCCATGTGACGGCCGTTGACCGACCTGAGCTGCATGATCACGATCACGGCCAGGATCACGACGGCGGGGGCGAGCAGCGCCGCCGGCACCTGCAGCAGCGCCTTGAGGCTGAAGCCGATCAGCACGGCGGCCAGCAGCAGCACCGACACGTCGGCGGGCTCGCGCTCCGCCGGCCCGCGCTGCGGCGCGGGCAACGCGGCCTCGACCGTGTGCCGCCCCTGCTCAGACAGGCCGCCCGACAGCCGCCCGCCCGCCGCCCGCACCTGCGGGACGAGCCCGGCCAGGGCGTCGTCCTCGGCGGTACGGCGGCCGTCGTCGGTCACCCGCAGGCGTACCTCGCCGCCCTCCTCCGAGGTCTCCACCAGGCACGTACGGGCGGCGCCGCGGCGTACGACGTCGGTGACGGCCTCGCGCAACACGGTGGCGAGCAGCGCGCCCGCGGGCCCGAGCGGCTCGGTGTGCCCCGACCGCACCTCGACCTCCACCCCGGCGGCCGTCAGCAGGCCACGGGCCGTGGTCAGCTCCGGGGTCAACGACATCGCCCGATACCCCGCCGCGGCCGCCCGCGCCGCGCCCAAGGCCCCCCGCGCCGCCTCCACCACCGCCGCGAGCCCCACCGCGGCGTCCGCGGGCTCGGTCAGGGCGCGTCGCACGCCGTCGACGATCGTCTGCAGGCCGCGGCCCAGGCCGTCACCGATCTCGGCGGCGATGCGCAGCCGCTCCTCGCCCACGGCCGCGGCGGCCAGCGCCAGGCGGGTGGCGTGCAGCTCGTCCACCCGCTCGACCAGCCGGATGAGCCCCGGCACGATCAGCGTCATCAGCACCGTGGTGATCGTCAGGTCGAGCGTGACGAGCACGTCGCCGCTCCGCGCGTACGCGATCACCGCCGCCCCCAGCACCACACCGGGGACGACCGCCCACAACCGGGTGACCAGCAGCGACCCGGCCAGGAAGCCGAGGATCACCACCGACGCCCCGGCCCCCACGCTCACCCAGACGACCAGCAGCGCCTGCGCCGCGAGCAGCCACCACCTCCGCGACCAGAGCGTGTACAGACACTGCACGGCGAACACGAGCAGCGCCCCCGTCGCCCCCGCCAGGACGTACACGCCGCACAGGGCGGCCAGCACCGCCACCACGATCACCCGCGCCACAACCACATCCGGCAGCCTAGGAGCATCCCGGCGAGCGACGGCCACCGGGAGACCGAGCGGGCTAGGAGAAGCCTCGGGGGAGGACGGCGACCGGGCGGTCGGAGGCTCGGAGCATCTTCATCGCCAGCTCGCCGAGGAAGACGCGGTGGGGCTCGGCGTCCTCGCTGGCGGCGCAGACCAGGAGCTCGCCGGGCAGCCACTCCACGTTCTGCATGGCGGCGGCCACGTCGTGGCCCTCCGCGACGTCCGACTCGGCCTCGATGCCGGTCGTCTCCCACGCCAGCCGTACGGCCAGCGCGAGGTCGTCGCGCAGCCGGTCGGGGTCTTCCGTGCGCAGGTCGAGCGTGATGAGCCGGAGCGGCACGCCGAAGCGCAGCGCCGCCTGGGCGACCCGTTCGACGGCCTCGTCGCACTGCGGCCGGTGCACGTACGCGAGCGTGAGCCGGTCGTGCTCCTCGGGCGGCTCGTAGTCGGCGGGGGCGATCATGACGGCCTCCGACGAGCGGTGCAGCAGGTGGTCGGAGGTGGCGCCGATCGCGATGCGGCCGTGCTGCCCGCCGGACGCCGAGCCCACCACGATGAGGTCGGCCCTGATCCTGCTGGCCAGCACCGACAGCCCGCGCCCGGTGCCGCGGCTCTCGAACGTGAGGTAGCCGGCCGGCGTGGGCCCCAGCTCCTCGGCCGCGTGCGCCAGGTTGGCCTGCGCCTCGACCGCCAGCCCGGGACTGCCGGGCGGGTAGATCGTCGCGACGGTCAGCTCGCCGCCGGTGAGCCGGGTGATCGACGCGCCGAGGGCGAGCGCGTCGCGCCCACCCCGGTCGTCCGCATACCCGACGATCACGTGCCCCCCGATCACGAAAGCCCTCTTACCCGCTCCGACCAGGGAATACGCGACCTTGATCCGAACGTTGGAAACCTTTGGAGGAGTAAAGAAAGTGAAGATCACCCTAGAGACCAAATTCGTCGGGTCCCTCGGCCCGATCACGCTGCTCGAAGCGGTCGAGCAGCTCCGTAAGCACGACCTCGCCTGCACCGTGGCCGCCGACACGGTCGAGCGGAAGGTCAGCCTCTTCTCCGACTGCGTGGAGCGCGGGTTCACGCCGCTCCGCAGCGAGATCATGGCGGCCTACTACGTGGCCGAGCGCGACGCCACCACAGAGGCGTTCGACCGGGGCCTCATCACCCGGGCCGAGCTGGAGACGAAGCACGCCGCGCTGGCGCGCCAGCTCCTCACCTGACCCACGTCTCCGGCCTTTCGGGCCGAGAATTTCCCTCTTTCGGTCGAGGCGTCTGACCGGCGATGTCCGTAAGGTCGTGTCCATTGATCATTAAGGGATTGGACACGTGTGTATCAGGACATCGTCGGTTTCGCCGTCGGCACGCCCGAGTGGCTGCACACGCTCGCCGAGGTCGGCACGGACGGCGGGCTCTTCCTGTTCGCGGCGTTGTTCGCGGTGGCCGCGCTGCGGGCGTGGCGCGGCCCGGCGCGGGACCTGGCGCTGGTGGTGGCGGGCCCGGTCGGCATCACGCTGGCGTACCTCGTGAGCGAGGTCGTCAAGGTGTTCGTCAGGGAGGAGCGGCCGTGCCGGGGCGGGGTGGCGACGATCGCCGCCTGCCCGCCCTCGGCCGACTGGTCGTTCCCCAGCAACCATACGGTGATCGCCGCGGGCGCCGCCGCCACGCTCGTGCTGGCCTGGCGCGGCCTGGCCTGGCTGGTGTTCCCGCTGGCCGCCCTCGTCGCGTTCTCGCGGGTGTTCATCGGCGTGCACTATCCGCACGACGTGGTCGCGGGGTTCCTGCTCGGCGTGGGGCTCGCGCCGCTGTTCACGCTGCTGCTGGTGGGCGCCGTCACCCCTGCGGTACGTCTGGCGCGAACGCGTCTGTCGCCGCGATGAGCCGGTCGAGGATGCCGGGCTCGGAGTAGGCGTGCCCGGCGTCGTCGACCACGTGGAACTCCGCCTCCGGCCAGGCCTTGTGCAGGTCCCACGCGGTGGCCATGGGCGTGCAGGCGTCGTAGCGGCCCTGCACGATCACCGCCGGGATGTGCCGGATCTTCCCGGCGTCCTTGATCAGCTGGCCGGGCTCGAACCAGCCGCCGTGCGTGAAGTAGTGGTTCTCGATCCTGGCGAAGGCGACGGCCTTGTCCTCCTCGCCGAACTCCGCCACCCGCCCGGGATCGGGCAGCAGCGAGACGGTCGCGCCCTCCCACTGCGCCCACGCCCGCGCCGCCGCGAGCCTGGCCTCGTCGTCGGGGCCCTCCAGGCGCCGGTGGAAGGCCGCGATCAGGTCGTCGCGCTCCTCCGGCGGGATCGGCGCGACGTAGCGCTCCCACAGGTCCGGGAAGAGGTGACTCGCGCCCTCCTGGTAGAACCAGCGCAACTCCTGCGGGCGCAGGGTGAAGATGCCGCGCAGCACCAGCTCGGTCACCCGGCCTGGATGGGTCTCGGCGTACGCGAGCGCCAGCGTGCTGCCCCATGACCCGCCGAACACCTGCCAGCGCTCGATGCCGAGGTGTTCGCGCAGCCGTTCGATGTCGGCCACCAGGTGCCAGGTGGTGTTGGCGCTCAGGTCGGTGGCCGGGTCGGAGGCGTGCGGGCGGCTCCGGCCGCAGTTGCGCTGGTCGAACAGGACGATGCGGTAGCGCTCGGGGTTCCACTGGCGCCGGTGCTTGGGGTCGCACCCGCCGCCGGGGCCGCCGTGCAGCATGACGGCCGGCTTGCCGTGCGGATTGCCGCAGACCTCCCAGTAGACCTGGTTGCCGTCGCCGACGTCGAGCAACCCGGAGTCGTACGGTTCGATCGGGGGATACAGGGTTCTCATACGGCCTGATCCTGCCAGGTGTGCCGATCGAGGAACCCCCGCCCGCCGGTCGCGTACTCGTGGAAGGCCTGCTGCACCTCGGCCAGCTCGGGCACCATCGCGCGGATGAGCGTGCCCTCCTTGTACTCCAGCTCGTAGCCCGGCGAGACCTGCAGGAAATGCCGGCCGAAGCTCACCAGCGCGACGAACGGGTTCTGCGGCGAGAGCGTGGCCAGCACGTCGTGCACCAGCCCGAGGTCGGGGTCGTGGACGATCATGCCGTCTCCCGTGTGCAGCTGCATGCCCTCGTAGACCCCCAGCGGCGCCACGTTGTGCACGAGGTCGCGCTGCGGGTCGTAGCAGACCATGCCGTGGGCGCGGGCGACTGCGAAGACCCGCGCGGACATCTCGTCCATCGTGTCGAGGTCCATCGTCACCAGCACGTGCCCCGGGTAGAGCGTGACCTGCCCGGGCAGTTCCTTGGCGACGTCGGGCACGTCACCGCCGCCGGGCTCGGTCCGCTTGACCGCGAGGTACGTGGCACGGGCCCGGTCCCGGTCGATCGGCACCGGCTCGTCCCAGACCATCAACTCAACGCTCATCGGTCCATCTTGTCGGACTCGCCCTCATCCCATGCCAAACGGAGGCCCGGACAGGGGCAGGCGTCCGCAAACCGCTAGCTCGGCTTCTCCGAGTCGGGGACCAGGCGGGCCGTGCAGTTCGCGCACCGCCGCGCCTCGGCCGGGATCTCCGACAGGCATTCGGGGCACTGCTTGGTGGTGGCCTCCTTGTGGCGTTCGAGCAGGCCGACGAGCCGCGCCATCGGCGCCACGACCAGCCAGTACACGATGCCCGAGATGATCAGGAAGCTCAGCAGGTGGTTGAGGAAGTCGCCGTACCGGAAGCGGCTGCCGTTGACGGTGAACGAGTACGACGCGAAGTCCGGCTGCCGGCCTCCGGTGATCGCGCCGATCAGCGGTGTGATCAGGTCGGTGACGAACGCCTGCACCAGACCGCTGAACGTGGCGCCGACGATCACCGCGACCGCCAGCTCGACGACGTTGCCTCGAAGTAAGAATTGTTTGAAACCGCCCATGCCACCGCCAAGTAGCCGAGAACGGCGGCGGCAAACAGGACGGGTGCATGCTGGTGAGTGAGCCGTCTCCGATACCGCGCCGTCGGGGGCGGCTCACTCACGGGGAGTAATCGGACGCGGAGTGTGGAAAAGAACCATGGTGATCGGCCGGGGGCCGGGGTTGTCGGGCAGAGCAGGGGAACAGAACATGGGGAGAGACCGCAAGGGAGCCTCGATGATCGAGATCTGGCCGGGAGACCCCTATCCGCTCGGGGCGACCTACGACGGCGCCGGCACCAACTTCTCGCTCTACACCGAGGTCGCCGACAAGGTCGAGCTGTGCCTGTTCGACGAGCGGAACGTCGAGCGGCGGGTGCCGCTCACCGAGGTCGACGGGTTCATCTGGCACGGCTACCTGCCGGGCATCGGCCCCGGCCAGCGTTACGGCTACCGCGTGCACGGGCCGTACGACCCCGAGCGCGGCCTGCGCTGCAACCCCAACAAACTGCTCCTCGACCCGTACGCCATGGCCATCGAGGGCGACGTGCGCTGGAACGAGGCGGTGTACGGCTACCGCTTCGGCCAGCCCGACACCAGGAACGACCTCGACTCGGCCCCGTACGTGCAGCGTTCGATCGTCATCAACCCGTTCTTCGGCTGGGGGCACGACCGGCCGCCCGCGACGCCGTACCACGACACCGTGATCTACGAGGCCCACGTGCGGGGGCTGACGATCAGCCACCCCAAGATCCCCCGTCACCTGCGCGGCACGTACGCGGCCCTCGGCCATCCCGAGATCCTCGACCACCTCACCAAGCTGGGCGTGACGGCGCTGGAGCTCATGCCGGTGCACCAGTTCGTCACCGACCACATCCTGGAGCAGCGCGGGCTGTCCAACTACTGGGGCTACAACTCGATCGGCTTCTTCGCGCCGCACAACCGCTACTCCAGCCAGGGGCAGCGTGGCGGGCAGGTGCTGGAGTTCAAGGCGATGGTGCGCTCGCTGCACGAGGCTGGCATCGAGGTCATCCTCGACGTCGTCTACAACCACACCGCCGAGGGCAACCACCTGGGGCCGACGCTCGGCTTCC
The DNA here is from genome assembly GCF_044465245.1 of Nonomuraea terrae. Classification (NCBI taxonomy): domain Bacteria; kingdom Bacillati; phylum Actinomycetota; class Actinomycetes; order Streptosporangiales; family Streptosporangiaceae; genus Nonomuraea; species Nonomuraea terrae. Next base: position 559,520 of record NZ_JBITLL010000007.1, read on the forward strand.
GCGGCATCGACAACAGCAACTACTACCGGCTGGTCGAGAACGACCGGCGCTACTACGTCGACACCACCGGCACCGGCAACAGCCTGCTCATGCGCTCGCCGCACGTCCTTCAGATGATCATGGACTCGCTGCGCTACTGGGTCATCGAGATGCACGTCGACGGGTTCCGCTTCGACCTCGCCTCGACGCTGGCGCGCGAGCTGCACGAGGTCGACCGGCTGAGCGCGTTCTTCGACCTGGTGCAGCAGGACCCGGTGCTGTCGCAGGTCAAGCTCATCGCCGAGCCGTGGGACGTCGGCCCCGGCGGATACCAGGTGGGCAACTTCCCGTCGCGGTGGACGGAGTGGAACGGCCGCTACCGCGACACCATCCGCGACCTGTGGCGCGGCCAGCCGGCGACGCTGCCGGAGTTCGGCTCGCGGTTCACCGGGTCGAGCGACCTGTACAAGGACGACAGCCGCCGCCCCGCCGCCTCGATCAACTTCGTGACCTGCCACGACGGCTTCACCCTGCAGGACCTGGTCTCGTACGACACCAAGCACAACGAGGCCAACAAGGAGGGCAACCGCGACGGCACCGACGACAACCGGTCGTGGAACTGCGGCGAAGAGGGCCCGGCGGGCATCGCCGTCGAGTCGCTGCGCGAGCAGCAGAAGCGCAACTTCCTCACCACGCTGTTCCTCTCGCAGGGCGTGCCGATGCTCTCCCACGGCGACGAGCTGGGCCGTACGCAGAAGGGCAACAACAACGGCTACTGCCAGGACAACGAGCTGACCTGGGTCGACTGGTCCGACATACGGGAGAACTGGCTGCTGCTGGAGTTCACCCAGAGCCTGTCCCAGCTGCGCAAGAAGCACCCCGTCTTCCGGCGCAGGAGGTTCTTCTACGGCAAGCCCGTACGCGGGCTGAGCGACATCGCCTGGCTCACCCCGTCAGGGGAGGAGATGACCGACAGCGACTGGAACGTCGGCTACGCCAAGTCGCTGGCCGTCTTCCTCAACGGTGAAGCGATCACCGAGCCCGACCGGCGCGGCCGGCCGATCAGGGACGACTCGTTCCTGCTGCTGTTCAACGCCCACCACGACACGATCAAGTTCACGATCCCGAAGGACTACGGCGAGATGTGGCACACCGAGATCGACACGGCCATGCCGATCCGGCTCGACGCCCGGATGGTGCGGGCGGGCGAGGGCACCGACGTGCCCGGCCGCAGCGTACGGGTGTTGCGCCGTGTCTAGACCGGCCTCGACCTACCGGGTGCAGCTCACCCCCGACTTCGGCTTCGCGGAGGTGGCGGCGATCGCCGGCTACCTGCGCGACCTCGGCGTGAGCCACGTCTACCTGTCGCCGGTGCTGCAGGCCGTGCCCGAGTCGCGCCACGGCTACGACGTCACCGACCACTCCAGGATCCGCGAGGAGTTCGGCGGCGCGAACGGCTTCAGGGAGATGGCGCAGCAGCTCGCCGCCCACGACCTGGGCATCGTGGTGGACATCGTGCCCAACCACATGAACACGGTCAACGCCCAGTTCTGGTCGGTGCTCAAGGAGGGGCCGGCCTCGCCGTACGCGCACTGGTTCGACATCGAGTGGGTCGACGGGAAGGTCGCGCTGCCCGTGCTGGGCGACGACGTCGAGCCCGTGGTCGACGGCGACGTGCTGCGCTACCACGAGCACGCCTTTCCCCACCCGGGCCATTACCGGCTGGTCGACTGGCGCGAGGGGCCCGGCTACCGGCGCTTCTTCGACGTCTCGTCGCTGATCGGGCTGCGCGTGGAGGACCCGTCGGTCCTCTTCGCCACGCACGAGGTGATCTTCTGGCTGCTCGACGAGGGGCTGGTCGACGGGGTGCGCGTCGACCATCCTGACGGGCTGGCCGATCCGCGCGGCTACCTGGAGCGGCTGCGGACGCGGGCGGGCGAGCGGTGGACGGTGGTGGAGAAGATCCTCATCGGGCCCGAGCGGTTGCCGGGCGACTGGGCGTGCGACGGGACGACCGGTTACGAGGTGCTCAACCGGGTGAACGGCCTGTTCGTCGACCCGTCCGGCAAGGATCCACTAATCCAAATTTTTACGGACATGACGGGGCAGCCTGCCGAATATCGCCCTGTGATGGCGCAGTCCAAGCGCGACGTGCTCGACCTGTTCTTCGGCGCCGAGGTCGACCGGCTGGCCCGCGCCACCGCCTGCGACCCGGCCGCCGTGCGCGAGCTGCTCGCCGCGATGCCGGTCTACCGCGCGTACGTCGTGCCGGGGGAGCCGCCGCCCCCCGAGTCGGTGGAGATCGTCGAGATGGCCGCCGAGTCCTGCTCTCCCGCCGTCCAGCCGCTCGTCCGCCAGGTCCTGTACGGCTCCCCGGAGTCGATCGTGCGCTTCCAGCAGGCGTGCGGGCCCGTCATGGCCAAGGGCGTGGAGGACACCGCGCTCTACCGGTGGTTCCCGCTGGCCTGCCTCAACGAGGTGGGCGGGGAGCCGGACGCGTTCGGGGTGTCGGTGGAGGAGTTCCACGACTTCTGCGCGGAGATGTCCCCGTACACGATGACCACGCTCTCCACCCACGACACCAAGCGGTCGGAGGACGTGCGGGCGCGGCTGTCGGTGTTGTCGGAGATGCCCGGGGAGTGGGCGGCGGCAGTGGCCGAATGGTCGGCGCAGGTCGGCTTCGACCCCCACCTCGACTACCTGGCCTGGCAGAACCTCATGGCCGCCTGGCCGATCTCGGCGGAACGCCTCACCGACTTCCTGCTCAAGGCCGCCCGCGAGGCCAAGACCGCCATCTCGTGGGTGAACCCCGACCCCGGCTACGAGCGGCGGCTGCGCGCCTTCGCCGAGGCGGCCGTGCGGCTGCCGATCGGCGGGTTCACCGAGCGGATCGAGCCGTACGCGATGTCCAACTCGCTCGGGGCCAAGCTCGTGCAGCTCATGATGCCCGGGGTGCCCGACGTGTACCAGGGCAACGAGACCACCGACTTCTCGCTGGTCGACCCGGACAACCGGCGGCCGGTGAGCTACCCGCGCAAGCCGGAGACCGCCTGGGACTCCGCCAAGCTGCTGGTCACCACGCAGGCGCTGCGGCTGCGCCGGCGGATCGGGGGCGCGGCCCCGTACACGCCGCTGCAGGCGGAGGGCGAGCGCTCGGAGCACGTGATCGCCTTCGCCCGCGGCGAGCGGCCGCAGGCGGTGGCCGTCGCCACCCGCCTGCCGGTACGCCTGGCCGCCACCGGCTGGGGGGCCACCACGCTGCCCCTTCCCCCGGGCGCCTGGCGCGACCTGCTGACCGGCGCGCTCGTCTCCGGGCGCACCCCCCTCGCGCATCTGCTCGGTCAATATCCGGTCGCACTGCTGGAGAGACATGATCTTTGAGGTCTGGGCCCCCAAGGCCACGGCGGTGGAAATCGACGTCCTCGGCGGACGGCGGGCGATGTCCCCCGGGGAAGGCGGCTGGTGGACGGCGGAGGTGGAGGACGCCGGACACGGCACCCGGTACGCCTTCGTGGTCGACGGCGACGGGCCGTACCCGGACCCGCGCTCGCGCCGGCAGCCCGAGGGGGTGTTCGGGCCGAGCGCCGTCTACGACCACGCCCGCTTCACCTGGTCCGACCACGACTGGAAGGGCCGCGACCTGCGCGGCGCGGTCATCTACGAGCTGCACATCGGGACGTTCACCACCGAGGGGACGTTCGCCGCGGCCATCGAGAAACTGCCCCACCTGGTGGAGCTCTCCGTCGACTTCGTGGAGGTCATGCCGGTCGCGCCGGTGCCGGGCGGGCGCAACTGGGGCTACGACGGCGTCGACCTGTACGCCGTCAACGAGACGTACGGCGGGCCCGACGGGCTCAAGTCCTTCGTGGACGCCTGCCACCGGGCCGGGATCGGGGTCATCCTCGACGTCGTCTACAACCACCTGGGGCCGTCGGGGAACTTCCTGCGGCCGTTCGGGCCGTACTTCGCGGGGTTCGAGGGGAGTTTCTGGGGCGAGGCGGTCAACCTCGACGGGCCCGACTCCGACGAGGTGCGGCGCTACTTCCTCGGCAACGCGCTGCAGTGGCTGCGCGACTACCACATCGACGGGTTGCGGCTCGACGCCGTGCACGCGCTGCACGACCGGCGGGCCACGCACCTGCTCGCCGAGCTGGCCGAGGAGGTGGACGTCCTCGCCTGCTCCGTCGGCCGGCCGCTGTCGCTGATCGCCGAGTCCGACCTCAACGACCCGCGCATGGTGCGCTCCCTCGACGCCGGCGGCCTCGGCATGACCGCGCAGTGGAACGACGACGTCCACCACGCCCTGCACTGCGCCGTCAGCGGCGAGAGCCACGGCTACTACCGCGACTTCGCCCAGCTGCCGGTGCTGGCCAAGGTGCTGACGCACGGGGTGGTGCACGACGGCTGCTATTCGAGCTTCCGCTCCAGGACGCACGGCGCGCCCTTCGCGGGAGTGCCAGGGCACCGGCTGGTGGCCTGCCTGCAGAACCACGACCAGATCGGCAACCGCCCGGCGGGCGACCGGCTGCCGATGCCGGCGCTCAAACTGGGCGCCGGGCTGCTGCTGACCTCGCCGTTCACGCCGATGCTGTTCATGGGGGAGGAGTGGGGGGCGGGCTCGCCGTTCCTGTTCTTCTCCGACCACGTGGAGCCGCACCTTCGGGACACGGAGGGGGCGCGGCGGCAGCGCGAGTTCGACGGCTTCGGGTACGTCTGGGAGGCGCCCAACCCGTCCGACAAGGAGTCGTTCCTGCGCTCCAAGCTCGACTGGAGCGAGGTCAAGGAGGAGGCGCACTGGTCGCTGCTGTGCTGGTACCGCGACCTGATCGCACTGCGCAAGGCGCTGCCCGAACTGTCGGACCCGCGGCTGGACCGGGTGCGGGTCGAGCTGGACCCGCTCGGGAAGTGGCTGCTGATGTGGCGCGGCTCGATCGCGGTGACCGTGAACTTCTCCCTGGAATCCGTGACCCTCCCCCTGCCGGCGGGCACGATCCTGCTCGCCTCGGACGACCCCGTCACCTCGGACGGAGCCGGCCTGCGCCTCCCCGCCCAATCCCTCGCCATCACCCGCCCCGCCCGATCCGGAACCGCCGCCACCCTGCCCGGCTCCCAGCCCTTCCCCGCCTGACCCCGCCCCTTTCGCGAGAGGCACACAAGGTCGTGTGCACCCGGCGAGAAGGCCCAGGGCGGGGGCGTTATCCACAGGGCGGTCGTGGGACGGAACGCTCATCCACAGAATCGCGTTCGACAGCTCGTGCCGACCGGCGTCGAGCCCATGCTGAGGGCCTCCCCTTTCCTTCCGTGCGGAGGCACCATGAAGATCGTCCTTCCGTTGCCCGCCACGATGACGTCGGTGTTCATCGTCGCCGTCGAGCACCTGCCGTTCGAGGCCGGCTCGTACGTGCCCTGGCGCGTCGGCGGCCCGTACAGACGGGCGGCGATCGACGCGATCACCAACGGCACGTTGACCGTGACGCACCACCGAACCCCGTGGAAACCGACCGGCACCACGCTCACCGGCGACGAGAGACGCCGCCTGCGCCGCACCCGACAACACGTCGTCGTCTCCGCGACCGCGCCGCCCCACAGGCTGCCGGCCGCCGCGCAGGTCGCCAGGGCCGCCGCCCGAGCCCTGGCCCGCGAGTGCGACGGCCTGCTCATCGACCCGCTGACCGGCGCAGCCGTCCTCACGTGCGGCAGGTGCGCGGCCGAGCCCCCGGCGTTCCGCCTCGACGACGACTGGGTGTCATGGGACGTCCAGGTCCACGACGCCACGACCTGCCCGCCCTGGGGCCCGGCCGACCCCGGGTTGTGCGACTGCCTGCGCGTCACGTCGCGCGGCCTGTGCCGCTTCGCCCTCCCCGAGATCACCCTCGACGGCGCCGCCTGCGCGCACCACCTGTGCGCCACCGACCTCCTGCGTAGGGTCGCCACCCACCTCGCCACCGACCACCTCGGCTACCTGGCCGCCCATCCGGAGGCCACCACCCGCGTGATCGACGACTTCCTCCACATCCGCTCCTCCGACCGGCCCGAAGGCGACCTGCCCTTCGGCGTCCGCCTGACCCCGTACGACACCGAGCCGGGCGAGCGGGGCCATGCCGCCGGCGTCCGCCACCTCAAGGTAGGCCCCACCCCGGGCACGGGCGAGATCACCTGCCTCAAGGTCGGTCCACCCTCAGGCTTCCCCGGCTCGATGAACGACTGGCTCTGCACCGCCCACCTCGCCCCCCGCTCCTCACTGACCCTCGCCCACTCCGCCACTCGCGCCCTGGCCGCCTGACTCACCGAGCAAGCAGACGATGGCGACGGCAGACGACGGAGAAGACCCGGCGGGCGTGGCGGCCCTTGCTGAACGGCCGCTCGGGCATCCGGTGGATGAGCTGAACTGCCGCCGACGGTCAACGGATCGGCCACCCCGGCCGTGGCCGTCCGACCCGCCGGGCAAACGGACGGTGGCAAGGCCCGGTCGCCGGGGCGGCTCTCGCCGCCCCGGCGACCGGCGCCTCCGCATCGGGCTGCGGATCCTGGCCCGTTGATCGTCGCGTGGCTCGGGCGTGGTCACGGGCTGCGTGGGCCGAGGCGGTAAGACTGCTTGCCGGTTCTGACCGGTTATGTGAGAAAAGTGAAGATTGTTGTGAACCGTTTCGGCGGGTGCTCCCGTCCAAGTGACGTGATCCCGTTTGAGATGATCGATGAAGATCTGCGTATCGCCCGTCGCCGGGCGCGTCGCCGGGACGAGCTGGCCAAGCGCTGTACGGCCATAGCCGGCTTAGTTCGGGAGGCGCGTCGCAGGCTCGACGCGATCGCGGTATGGGATCAGGAGGCCGTGGCCGCCCAGGAGGCCAAGCTGCAGGCGTACACGATGGCGCTCGACACCGTGGAGCGGGAGCTCGCCGAGCTCGGCCCGGCGGAGGAGCTCTACGAGGAGCTGCTCGTCCGGGAGGAGCGCCGGCTGATCGAGTCGGCCGATCCGCGCGGCTCCGAGCTGCTGGAGATCGGACGGCTGCTGGCCGAGCTGGACGTCGAGCTGCCCGCCAGCGTACGTGCCCGCGAATCCGGCCTCGCGCTCCTGCGGCGCGCAGCCGACCGGGACGCGCTGGCCGACTTCTCCCAGCAGGTCGCGGCACTGGGCATGACCGCACCGGACCCCCGTACTTCCGGCGCCGTCGACGTACTGGTCGACCGCTTGGAAGAACGCTGCCGCAAACTGGAACACCTTCACGACAAACTCCGCACCCGCCGCGAACGCCTCCTCCACAACCGCCGCCGCCCCTGACCGGTCCTGTCGCGATGAGCTGTCCCGGCCCGTCCGTGTCGGTTCCGCGGCCCGCCGTCGGGGTGGCGGCCTGGCCCTACGAGTTCGGCTTCCAGTCCTGGACGAGGAGCCCGAGCAGCACCTGGTCCAGGAACTCGCCCATGACCCAGGCCGAGCGGCGCAGCACGCCCTCGCGGACGAAACCGTTGCGCTCGGCGGAGCGCAGCATCGCGACGTTGTCCGACAGCGTCTCGATCTGCAGTCGCTGCAGGCCGCGCACGACGAAACCGTAGTGGCACAACACCGCGACCACGTCGGTGCCGTAGCCCTTGCCACGGGCCGACGGCAGCAGTCCCAGCCCGATGTGCGCGGACCGGTTGTGGTTGTCGATGCCCCACAGCGTCGCGGTGCCGACCAGCGTGCCGCCGTCCAGCTCCACGACCGAGAACCGGACGTTCCCTTGCTCCTTGTCGTCCACCACGAGCCGCGGATCGTTCGAGCCGGGTGTGATCGGCCGCCACGGGCTGCCTTCGGCCCGCGAGGAGTTGACCACGTCGTCGTAGAGCTCGGCCCGCAGGATCGGAATGTCGTCCTCGTGCCGGGCCCTGAGCCCGACCTTGTTACCTCTTAGCATGCAAGGCTTCCTATCCAATCGGACCGGTCGGCGGCAAACCGACTCCTTCCGGGCGACGCTCATCGCGTTGTGAGCTCCCAGCCCGCGCCACGGCCGGCACCGACGGCGGACGGCCTCCGCCGGATGTCTCTTCCCCGAGGCGAGGCGGGACAGGTGGTGGGAACCACTGGTGGGCCGCACGGTGCTGTGTGGGTTCCAGCTCGCGTCGTCTCCCGGGTCGGGCGAGGTCGGCGGCAGGTGAGGGGAACCGCCGGTCCGGTCGGCGCGGGTTCTGATCCGGCCGGAGGCCGTTGCTGGGTCAGGACAGTTCGAAGGCGGGCCGCGGTTGCGCTTGTCGGCTCCTGTGAGCTTTTGCGGTGTCTGACTGCGTCGGGTCCGGCGAGGCCCGAAGGCGGTCTGGATGCCGTTGGGTTCGGCGACGGCCAGGGCGAGCGGTGCTGGTTGTGGCCGTCACCGGACGACTTGTTGATCGTGGTCGTGACCGGACGATTTGCTGGTCGTGGTCGTGGTCGTGGTCGTCACCGGCACAACTTGTCGCTCTTGCCGACCTGCGGCACGGATGATGTGCCTGCGACGGACACCGCTCCCACCGGCGGCCAAGCCCCGGCGCCGGCCTGCTCCGGTAGGGAGCCGGACGAGGATCCGCTTCCCTGCCGGATGCCGGGGCGCGGCACCGGTGGGGTCGGCAGACGGCATCGAGGTGGTGGCGGAGGCCGGCGGCATCGTGGTGGTGGCGGAGGCCGGCGGCATCGTGGTGGTGGCGGAGGCCGGCGGCGCGTGGGTGGGGTCAGCGGCTGAGTATGTGGCGTAGGGCCTGGTCCAGGGCGGTGGTGGGGTCTGGGACGAGATCCCGGGAGCGCCAGGCCACGTAGCCGTCCGGGCGGACCAGTACGGCGCCGCCCCCGCGTACGCCGTACTGCTCCGCGAAGCGGCCTTCCACGTCCGCGAGGGAGTGGCTCCCCGCGTCCGTCAGGTGGCCGTCTTGTGCGTCTGTGAGGGCGTCCGTGGGGGAGTGGCTCCCCGCGTCCGTCAGGTGGCGGGTCTCCGTGTCCGTCAGCGGGTGAGCTGGTGTGTGCTCTCGCTGCGTTGTCGAGGGGTCGGTCACCAGGATCGGCGTCAGGCGTATGCCGAGGCGGGTTTTGACCAGCTGTGCCGCGTCTATCCAGGGCTGGGCGGTGGTGAGGAGGACGAAATCGCGGCCGAAGAGGTCGATCGTGGACAGGCGCCGTCCGTGACGGTCGAGCGTGACGTGAGGGGCTCGGCTGCCGGGGCGGCCGTCCGGTACGCGGGGATCCTCCAGGACGGAGCCGTCGTCGCCGGGGCCTTCGATGATCGCTGTGGAGTGGTAGCGGTAGCCGATGAGCACGCCCGCTGGGTCGTCGAGCGGCTCCGGATAACCGATCCGGGCGGCCGGAGGCATGCGCCGGCCCAGGTTGGCGAGCTGCATGTCGGCGGTCACCGCGCCGATGGGGCGGCGTTCGGCGTCGTACGTGTCCAGAAAGGCCGGCCCGGCCTGCGCCGTGAGCACCAGCCACAGCCGCCAGGCCAGGTCGCAGCCGTCCTGGAGCGCCGTGCTGCCGCCCTGCCCGCCGGTCGGCGGCATCGTGTGGGCGGCGTCACCGGCGAAGAACACCCGCCCGGCCCGGTACGTGTCCGCCAGCACGTGTGCCATCGCGAACGACGCCGTGTCCAGCACCCGTACGTCCAGATCCGGCCGGCCGGTCGCGATCCGTACCAGCTCGACGCAGCGCCGCTCGGTGAAGTCGCCCTCGCCCTCGGCGTGGTTGACGCCGAGCACGTGTGACCCGACCCCGGTGCCGGTCACGATGACGCCCGTGAAGGCGTCGTTCTGCAGGTACCAGAGGGTCACCTCGCGCTCCCGCACCAGCCCGGTCAGGTCGGCGTCGAACATGATCGAGCACATCCGGCCCAGCTCGCCCTTGCCCGAGACCGGGACGTCCAGCATCTGCCGCAGCGGACTGCGGTACCCGTCGGCGGCCACCACGTATTCAGCGCGCACGAGCCGGTCGCCGTCCTGCCCGCGGACGCGGGCCGTGACGCCGTCGGCGTCCTGGTCGAGAGAGATCAGCTCGGTGGAGAACCGCAGGTCGGCGCCGAGCTCCTCGGCCTTGTGCCGCAGGATGCGCTCGATCTCGGCCTGCGGCGCGCCGACCAGCCTGGCGGGCGTGATGTCCGCCAGGAAGGCGAGCTCCTCCTGCTCGTCGTTCATGATCATGTGCGGCTCCGGGTCAACCAGGCTTTTGGCGATGGCGATGCGCATGTTGTCGCCGATGCCCGCCCAGACGCTCGCGAGCCGCTCCTCCAGCCCCGGGACGGGACGCAGCAACTCGATCGCCCGCGGCCCCACGCCGAACGCCTTCGGCTGGACCGACGTGCTCGCATGCCGTTCGACCAGCATGACCGGAATCCCACGCCAGGCCAGCAACGTCGCCGCGCTCAGCCCCGCATACCCCGCACCGACCACCAGGACCGGCACTCGCTCGTACTCCATGACCGCCTCCAGAGAAACGCGTACTATCGCGTCTAGTGGTGCAACACGATATGTCGCGTCGGAGAGGCTTTCAAGACATATCTCGAAAGTAGAGCCAGAGCGGCAAGAGTGGACGCGGCGCCGGCCGACCGGCACCGCTGTCGTGAAATATCAGGGCAGGTGGCGTTCCAGGGATTCCAGCTTGGAGGTCATCCCGTCGGTGACGCCCGCACGCATATCGGCCTTCAACACCAAGCCCACCCGCGGCGCGACCTCGGCCACGGCGTCCACGGCCCGCTTGACGACGTCCATGACCTCGTCCCACTCGCCCTCGATCGTGGTGAACATCGCGTCCGTACGGTTCGGCAGGCCGCTGTCACGGACCACCTTGACGGCGCGCGCCACGGGCTCGGCGACCCCTTCGCCGACGCCCAGCGGGGTGATGGAGAATGCGACGATCATCGGCTGCCCTCTCGCGCGATCCGGAGGCTTCCGATCTTAGTCAAGGCAGCGAAAAGCCACGACGTCTGAACGCCGTGGCCGCCGCCCTACCTCACCGCGTACGCGTCACGCGTGGTCGTGCTCCTCGTCGTCCTCTTCGCTCAGCCCCTCCGACGGCTCGACACCGAGCACGGCCTCGCGGGGCTCGATCTCGCCGATGTGGTCGACGAGCTGCAGCACGTGGTCAGGCTCGATCAGCCACTGCAACGCCGAGGCGCCGGTGTCGTCGGAGGCGACCAGCTCGGCCTGCTCCGTACGCTCCTCGTCGCTGAGGTCGGCGTCGGGGTGTCTGATCTCGGCCAGCGCCGCGGCCTGCAGCGCCTCCATGTCGAGCACTTCGACGGTCAGCTCGACCGTGAGGCGCAGGAACTTCGGTTCATCACTCATGGCGACGATGCTAGGGCAGCTTCCACTCGACGGGAGCCGCGCCCTGCTGGATGAGCAGCTCGTTGGCGCGGCTGAACGGCCGGGAGCCGAAGAACCCGCTGCGCGCGGACAGCGGCGACGGGTGCGCCGACTCGACGCGCGGCACGCTGCCGAGCATGGGCGCGAGGTTGCGGGCGTCGCGGCCCCACAGGATCGCCACCATCGGCTTGTCGCGCCCCACCAGGGCCTTGATGGCCTGCTCGGTGACCTGCTCCCAGCCCTTGCCGCGGTGGGAGGCGGGCTTGCCGGGCATCACGGTGAGCACCCGGTTGAGCAGCAGCACGCCCTGCTCGGCCCACGGCGTCAGGTCGCCGTTGGACGGCCGGGGCAGGCCGAGGTCGGTCTCCATCTCCTTGTAGATGTTGACCAGACTGCCGGGCAACGGTCGCACGTCGGGCGCCACCGAGAACGACAGCCCGACGGGGTGGCCGGGCGTCGGGTACGGGTCCTGCCCCACGATCAGCACCTTGACCTCGTCGAAGGGCTGGTTGAACGCCCGCAGGACGTTCGGCCCGGCCGGCAGGTACTGCCGGCCCTCGGCGATCTCTTTCCGCAGGAACTCTCCCATGAAGGAGATCTGCTCTGCGACGGGCTCGAGCGCGCGAGCCCACCCTGCTTCGACGACTTCGTTCAGTGGACGACCGGCCATGGCCGATGAGCTTAGCCAGGTCTGGTACGGCTTGTTGCCGAAACGGCGGTTCAAGCCGTACCGGAATGATCACAGGGCGGGCGCCCGCCTGCCCCCCTCTCGGGAGGCGGGCGCCCGCCAGGTCACTTGACGGAGCCGGCCATCATGCCCTGGACGAAGTACCGCTGGAAGGCGAAGAACAGGACCAGCGGAATGACCAGCGACATGAACGCGCCGGACGAGAGGATGTCGACGTTCGACCCGAACTGCCGCATCTGCGACTGCAGGTACTTGGTCATCGGCTGGTTGCCGGTGTCGGCGAAGACCAGCGCGATCAGCATGTCGTTCCACACCCACAGGAACTGGAAGATGCCCAGCGAGGCGATGGCGGGCTTGCCCAGCGGGAACACCACCTGAGCGAAGATCTTCCACTCCGAGGCGCCGTCCATCCTGGCCGCCTCCAGCAGCGAGGCGGGGATGCCGACGAAGAAGTTGCGGAGCAGGAAGATCGCGAATGGCAACCCGAACGCCACGTGGAACAGCACCACGCCGGGGATCGTGCCGAAGATGCCGGCGCCGCCGTACAGGCTCGCGACGGGGATCAGCGCGATCTGGATCGGCACGATGAGCAGCCCGACGACCACGAGGAACGCGGTGTCGCGGCCGGGGAAGTCCATCCACGCGAACGCGTACCCCGCCATGGCCGCGATGCCGATCACCAGGATCGTCGTCGGCACCGTGATGAGCACGGTGTTCCAGAAGGAGGCGGTGAAGCCGCTGCCCAGCAGGTTCGCGTAGTTCTGGATGGTCAGCTCGGCCGGCTTGGTGAAGACCGTCCACCAGCCTTCGGCGTTGTTGACCTGCGTGGTGCGCAGCGAGACGACCAGCAGGCCCAGAGTCGGCACCAGCCAGAACAGGCCGAGCACGACCATGACGACCTGCACGACGCCGCTGCCCAGGCGGTCGACGATCCTGCCCGCCAGGCCCCTGCGGGGCGCCCCCGCCTCCAGCCTCGACGGGGCCGGGACTGTCGCGGTGGTCATGAGTCTCCCCTCCGGAACCTGCGGATGTTCATGATCATGAAGGGGAGGACCAGGATCAGCAGGAAGATCGCGAGGGCGCTGCCCAGGCCCTGGTTGCCCCCGCCGCCGAACGACACCCGCCACATCTCCAGCGCCACCACGTTCGCCTGCGGCTGCACGGAGGCCGGCGCGATGATGAAGACCAGGTCGAACACCTTCAGCGTATTGATGATCATCGTCACGAAGACGACGAGCAGCACCGGCGACAGCAGCGGGACGGTGATCTTGCGGAACACCTGCCACTCCGAGGCGCCGTCGATGCGGGCCGCCTCCAGCGCGTCACGCGGGATCGCCGCGAGCCCGGCCGCGATCAGGACCATGGCGAAGCCGGCCCACACCCAGACGAACGCGCCGATGATGGCGGGCGTGATGAGCGTCGGCCCGAGCCAGGTCAGCCCGCCGTACGAGGCTTCGAAGTTCGACTGCGGCAGCCGTACGGTGTAGGAGCCAGCGGGGAGCCCCTCGAACCGGAAAGTGCCGTCCTCGGCCGTCGTCGCGGTCGCGGCGACCTCGCCGCCGCTCCCCACCGCCTCCACGGTCATGCCGGGCAGGCCGCGCTCCGAGCCGTCCACGGCGCCGTTCACGCCCCCGCCTCCGGGGGTGAAGTCGAACCAGACCGTCCCGGCCAGGCCGTCGCCGCCCGCGGGCGCCCGCGCCGGCTGGGCGTCACCGGGCATGAACTCCTGTCGGACGCCGACGATCGGGATCAGCACCGGCTGTCCCGCCTGCGCCGGCTGCTTGGTGACGACCGCGCCGTCCTGGTCGGTGATCGGCGACTGGTCGCCCTCGCGCGGGCGGGCCTCCGGATAGCCCTGCGAGGAGGAGAACGTGTCGTGGACGGTGGTGAGGATGGCGTTGGCCACGCCACGGTCCGGGTTCTCCTCGTACACGAGGCGGAAGATCACGCCGGCCGCCATCAGCGAGACCGCCATCGGCATGAAGACGATCAGCTTGAACGCGGTCGCCCAGCGGATGCGCTCGGTCAGCACCGCGAAGATCAGACCCAGCGTGGTGACCACGATCGGCGCGACGACCACCCAGATGAGGTTGTTGCGGATCGTGGTGAGCATGCCCGAGTCGGTGAAGATCGTGGCGTAGTTGCCCAGCCCCACGAACCCCTGGCCCGTGGCGTCGAACAGGCTGCGGAACAGGGAGTAGACGATCGGGTAGACCACCCAGATGCCCAGCAGCAGCGCGGCCGGGAGGAGGAAGGCGATGGCGACCGCCGGCGAGGGGCCGAGGCGTGATTTCTTGCTGGGGGGTGCAGCCGGTCCGGTGGAGGGCCCGCCCGCGGCGTCCGCGGGCGGGGCCTGCCGGCCGTCCAACCGTTCGGTCACGGCCTTACCTCTTTACTTCCAGGCCTTGACGGCCTCGGACTCCAACGCTTCCTGAGCGCCCTTGATGTCGCTCGGGTCGCGCAGGAAGTCCTGCAGCACCTTCCACTCGCCCTTGCCGTCGGTGCCGCCGAAGGCGCTCGGCGCCAGGTCGGACATGTCGTAGCGGACGGCGTCGCCGGCCGAGACGATGGTCTGGCCCAGCTGCCTGGTCAGCTCGTCGGGGTAGTTGGTGGGGGAGACGTTCTTGTTGGGCGACAGGTAGCCGGGCAGCTTGGCCCAGATTTCACCGCCTTCTTTGGAGGCCAGGAACTGCAGCAGCGCCATGGCGCCGGGGGAGTCCTTCATGGCCACGGCGACGTCGCCGCCGAGCACGACGGGGGCGGTGTCGCCGACCTTCGGGAAGGGGAAGTACTTCGCCTCGTCGCCGACCTTGGCGCCCGACTGGACGGCCTCGACGGCCACGAAGTCCGCCTCGATGACCATGGCGGCGTCGTCGGTGCCGTAGACCTTGCTCACGCAGGTGGGGAAGTCGGTCTGCATGGTGCCGGAGGTGCCGTCGACCAGGAAGTCGTTCTTGACGATCTGCTGGATCTTCTCCAGCGCCGTGGTCACGGTGGGGTCGGTCCACGGGATCTCGTGCTTGGAGAGCTTGTCGTAGTTCTCCGGGCCGGCGGTGGACAGGTAGACGTTCTCGAAGAGGTCGGTCAGCGTCCAGCCGGAGGCGCCGCAGAAGGAGAAGGGCGGGGTGCCGGAGTCGGCGACGGTCTGCGCGGCCGTCACCATCTCGTCCCACGTGGTCGGGGGCTGCACGCCGGCGTCCTCGAACGCCTGGCCGCGGTACCAGACCAGCGACTTGTGCGCCGCCTTGATCAGCACGCCGTAGACCTGGCCGTCGGCGGAGCCGAGCTCCTTCCAGTACGGGGTGTAGTTGGCGTCGATCTCGCTGATGACCTCGTCGCTCAGCGGCTTGAGCGCGTCCTGGTCGGCGTACTGCTGCACCAGGCCCGGCTGGGGCAGGATCGCCACGTCGGGCGGGCTGCCGCCCTGGATGCGCGGGCCGAGGTAGGCCCCGGTGTCCTCACCGGTGGAGGCGTACGTCACCTTGGCGCCGGTCTTGTCGGAGAAGGCCTTGAGCACCTGCTCGAAGTTCTTCTGCTCGGCGCCCGTCCACTTGGCGGCCACCTCCAGCGTCACGCCCTCCAGCGGCTTGGCGCCTCCGCTCGCCGGAGCCGACGCCGAGCCGGTGGGCGCCGTGGTGGTCGGCGCGTTGCCGCAGGCGGCGACGGCTACCGCGAGCCCGGCCAGGATCGCTGCTGCTCTGCCTTTTCGCATGGCTGCCTCACTGAGTTCTCATGATTTCTTCGAGTTCGGACTTCATCGAGGCCGCCACGTCGTCGGCGGACTCGGGGGTGGGATCGCCGAGCACCTTGGCGACCGAACTGGCGATCACCAGGCTCAGCTGGTTGTAGTTGGCGCTCACCGGCCGTGCCTTCGCGGTCAGGATGCTCTCCTTGAGCACGGGCAGGTAGGGGAAACGCTTGATCAGCTCGGGGTCGTCGTAGAGCTCCGTCCACACGGGCGGGAAGGAGCCTTCGGTGAGCACCCGCCGCTCGTTCTCCAGGCTGGTGAAGTAGCGGATGAACTCCTGCGCGGTCTGCTGGTGCTTGGAGAAGGCGCTGACGGCGAGGTTGGCGCCGCCGAGCGTGCTCGACCCCGGCCCGTTCAGGCCCGGCAGCCGCGTCACGGCCACCTTGTCGCCCAGCTCGGCCTTGGCGGGGCCGTACGCGTGCGGCCAGTTGCGGGCGAAGGCCAGCCGGCCCTCCTGGAAGGCCAGGCGGGACTCCTCCTCCTTGTAGCTCAGCGACTCCTTCGGGATCCAGCCTTCGCGTACGCCCTGGAGCAGGAACTCCAGGGCGGTGCCGCCGGTGGCCGGGTCGAGGGCGACCTCGGTGCCGTCGCGGCTGACGATCTCGCCGCCGGCCGACTGCACGGCCTCGGAGAAGTTGACGGTGAGCCCTTCGTACGCCAGGAATTGCCCGGCGTAGCCTCCAATGTCGTGCTTTTTCGTGATTTTGCGTGCTTGGTCGCGTAGCTCGGACCACGTCCTGGGCGGCTTGTCCACCAGGTCGGTCCGGTAGTAGAGCAGCCCGGCGTTGCTGGTGTACGGGACGGCCCAGAGCTTGTCCTTGTAGATCGCCGTCTCCACGACGGGCGGCAGGAACCTGTCGAGCGGGAACAGCCCGCGCTCCAGGGGGATGATCCAGCCGTTCTCCGCGAATTCGGCGGTCAAGATCACATCCAGGCCGAGCACGTCGTAGCGGTTGCTGCGGGCCTGGAGGTTGGCCACCATCTGGGCGCGTTGCTCGTCGGCGGCCTCGGGCAGCTCCAGCAGCGTCACCTTCTCGGCCGGGTGGGCCTGGTTCCAGCGGTCCAGCAGGGGTTGCAGGTACGCCGTGGTGTCGCGGCCGGTGGCGAAGGTGATGGGCCCTGTTCCGCCCGTACCGGATGCGCCGCCGCCCTCGTCACCCGCTGCCGCGCAGCCGGCCGCGAGTGTGACGGCCAGCAGCAGGGAAAGCGGGCGAAGCACGCTGTTTCCTCCGTGTTCAGACTGTTTTACATACGTGTTAGGTAGATGCATTTATGTTATGCACACCTGTAATCTGTAGGTCAACGGATAACTCCGTAACGCATGCGTAACACAACGCGGGGAGGTGGGGCGGTGCGGCTTCACCTGCTGGCGCTGCTGGCGAAGGAGCCGGCGCACGGTTACGAGCTGAAACAGGCGCTGGAGCAGACCTTCGGCAGCGCCTATCCCTCCCCCAACATCGGGCAGATATACGTCACCCTCGGCAGGCTGGAGAAGGACGGCCTGGTCAGGGCGGTCGACGTCGAGCAGTCCAACCGGCCCAACAAGAAGGTCTACTACCTGACCGCCAAGGGCCGCGAGGTGCTCGAGATCTGGGTCGACGAGCCCACCGAGGGCCCCCGCGTGCGCGACGAGTTCTTCATGAAGCTCGTGCTCGCCCCGCTCACCGGCATCGCCGACCGGATGGCCCTGATCAACCGGCAGCGCCGCCACTATCTGTCGCTCATGGGCGACCTCAACGAGCTGCTGTCCCGCACCCCGCCCGCCGACCGGGTGGCGATGCTGCTCATCGAGGGCGCCATGTTGCACCTGCAGGCCGACCTCGACTGGCTCGAACGGTGTCAGGAGGACCTCGCGTGAACGCCGTCGCAAAAACGGTCAATCTGGTCAAGATCTACCAGGACGGCGCGGTCCCCGTGCCGGCCGTACGCGGGGTGGACCTGCAGGTCGAGCCGGGTGAGTTCGTCGCCGTCATGGGGCCGTCCGGCTCGGGGAAGTCCACGCTCGTCCACATGCTCGGCGGCCTCGACACCCGCACCAGCGGCGAGATCTGGCTCGACGGCAAGCGCGTCGACACGCTGTCGGAGAGCGCGTGGGCGCTGCTGCGGCGCAAGAAGATCGGCTTCGTGTTCCAGTTCTTCAACCTCGTCGCCAACATGACCGTCGGCGACAACGTCGAGCTCCCCGCGCTGCTGTCCGGGGCCTCACCCAAGGTGGCCCGCCGGCGCAGGGAGAGCCTGCTGGCGGCGCTCAACCTCACCGACCGGGCCGACGCCGCGCCCGCGCAGCTCTCCGGCGGCGAGCAGCAGCGGGTCGCGCTGGCCAGGGCGCTGGCCAACGAGCCCGCGCTGTTACTCGCCGACGAGCCCACCGGCAATCTCGACAGCCGCAACACCCGCGACGTGCTCCGCCTGCTCGGCGACGTGCACAAAGACGGCCAGACGATCGTCATGGTGACCCACGACGCCCGCGTGGCCAGCCTGGCCGACCGCGTGGTGTCGCTGTTCGACGGCGAGATCGTCGACGACGGCCGCATCGTCCGCCGCCGCCGCACCGGCACCGCCGGAGAGGTCATCGACCTGAGATGAGCACCACCAGGGCGGGGAGCCGGTGGGTCAGGGCCGACCTGCGGGCCAGGAAGGGGCCGGCGGCGCTGACCGTGCTGGCGGTGGCCGGCATCGTGGCCGCCCTGATCACCGCGGTGACCCTGCTCGAAGACGGCACCAACCCGTGGCGCGGCCTGTTCGCCCAGACCGAGGGCGCCCACGTCTGGATCTACACCAAGGACGGCCCCCAGGTCTCGCTCGGCGGCATCGACGGCGTCGCCGAGACCGCCGGCCCCTACCGCTCGGCCCCCGTCACCGTGGCACAGGACGGCAGACGCGACCCGGCCGCCCTGCGCGCGATGCCGGCCACGCCGCCCGCGGTGGCGCACCCGGTGGTGGCCGAGGGCAGGTGGCTCGACCCCGCCCAGCCCGACGGCGTGGTCGTCGAACGCTCCTTCGCCCGGTCGCTGGGCCTGCGCATCGGCGCGCCGTTCACGATCATCGCGCTCAACGGCGGACGCCACACCCTCTACGTGCGCGGCATCGCCGACTCCGCCGACCAGGGCTTCTACCCGGAGTGGACGCCCGGCCTGGCGTACGTGCTGCCCGTCATGCTCGACCGGGTCGAGCCCGTGCAGGCCCGCAGCGAGTGGGTGACCGGGCTGCGCCTGGACGACCCGGAGGCGTCCCAGGTCGTCTCGCAGCGCGCGGTCGTCATGCTGGAGGACCGCCTGCAGCGCGTCTACACCTGGCGCGAGGTCAGGGCCTCGATGGAGCTGGACAACCGGCTGCTCGGCACGCTCCTCGCGCTGTTCGGAGTCGTGGGCCTGGTGGCCGCCGCGCTGGCGCTGGCCAACGCCGCCGGCGGCCGGGTGCTGGGCCAGCTGCGCGACCTGGCCACGCTCAAGTCGATGGGGTTCACCAAGGGCCAGGTGGCGCTGCTGCTCCTGGTCGAGCACGGCGCCCTCGGCCTGCTGGGCATCGCGCTCGGCGCGGTCACCGGTTGGGGCGTCATGGCGGCCATGCTGGGCCCGAGCTCCGTCGCCGCCGGTCCGGTGCTGGCCATCGTCGCGGGCACGGCCCTCGTCGTGCTGGCGGCCGTGGGGCTGCCCGCGTGGCGCGGCGGGCGCACACCCCCGATCCCGGCCGCGCCGGCCGCCCCGCCGCGCGGCCACCTGTCCAGACTGGCCCGGCTCGCCCTTCTCGTACGCCTTCCGCCCGCCCTCGTCCTCGGCACCCGCGACGCCTTCACCCGCCGGGTGCCGGCGTTCCTGACGGCGTTCGGCCTGGCCGTGCCGATGATGATGATCACCATCGGGCTGGGCGTGTGGTCCACGCTCGACTCCTTCAAGTCCCACCCCGAGCAGGTGGGCCAGCACGCCTCCCTGTACGTCCGCCCCGGCAAGCTGGAGCCGGCCGCCGCCCAGCGGATCGCCGAGCGCGACAAGGACGTGGCCGCCGTCTACCCGGGCACCGACGTCAACGCGCTGGCCCCGGGCGAGGCCCGGTCCGTACGCGTGCGGGCGATCGGCGGCTCGGCGCAGCCGTACCCGTTCCCCGTGGTCGAGGGCCGCATGTACGCCCGCCAGGGCGAGGCCGTCGCCGGGCAGGGCCTGCTCGACCTGCTCGGCGTGGAGATCGGCGACCGGGTGCGGCTCACCGTGGGCGGCACCCCGCTGATCGTCCGGATCGTCGGCCGCGCCGTCGAGCCCGACCAGGACGGCGAGGTGCTCTCGCTGGGCCTCGACAGCCTGGCGGAGAAGGACGCGCAGCCGCCGGCGTACTACGCGCTCGCGCTCCAGCCGGGGGCCGACCCGGCGGAGGTGCGGGGCCGCTTGCTGGGCGAGTCGGCCGAGGGCCTCGACGTGCAGGCCGCGGTCAACCCGGCCGACCGGCTGTCCGTCATCCGGGTGGTGATCGTGGCGCTGATCGCCGTGCTGGCCCTGATCGGCCTGGCCAACCTGCTCACCGCCAGCGCGCTCGGGCTGCGCGACCACGCCTTCGACCTGGCCGTGCTGAAGGCGATGGGGCTCACGCCGCGCCAGGTCATGGCCACGCTGGTGACCGGGACGGGCCTGCTCGTCGTGCTCGGGATCGGCGCGGGCGCGGTGGCGGGGGCGTCTGTGGTGACCGCGCTGATCGACCTGCAGGGCCACACCAGCGGCGTCGGCGCGGGCATCGGCCGGGCGCCGTCGCCGGTGACGCTGGCGGTGACCGTGGTCGTCGCGGTGGGCGCGGCTCTCGCGGTCGCGCTGATCCCCGCCCGCCGCGCCGCCCGCGCCCAGGTGCCGGTCACCGCACGCTGACGCCCGCGGCCATCGGGCCGCGGGCGCGATGAGATCAGCCCAGGAGGTCTAGCCCAGCCTGACCGGCTGCTCCTCGTTCTCGTCCTGCTTCAGCGCGAACCAGTAGAAGCCGTGCCCCGGCAGCGTCAGCAGGTACGGCAGCTCCCCGATCTTGGGGAAGTGCACCCCGCCCCGCGCCTCGACCGGGATCATGCCCTCGAAGCGCCGCAGGTCGAGCTCCACCGGCTGCGGGAACTTCGACAGGTTGTTGACGCACAGCATCACGTCGTCGCGCTCCTCGCGCACGTACGTCAGCACGGACGGGTTCGACGACCACATTTCCGTGTACGCCCCCGTGCCGAACACCGGGTGCCGGCGGCGGATCTCCAGCATCTTGCGGGTGAAGTGGAGCAGCGAGCCCTCGTGGCGCTGCTGGGCCTCCACGTTGACCGCCTGGTAGCCGTAGATCGGGTCCATGACCGCGGGCAGGTAGAGCCGGCCCGGATCGGCCGAGGAGAACCCGGCGTTACGGTCGGGGCTCCACTGCATCGGCGTGCGGACCGAGTCGCGGTCCTCCAGCCAGATGTTGTCGCCCATGCCGATCTCGTCGCCGTAGTAGATGATCGGCGAGCCCGGCAGCGACAGCAGCAGCGCGGTGAACAGCTCGATGCGGTCGCGGTCGTTGTCGAGCAGCGGGGCCAGGCGGCGGCGGATGCCCAGGTAGGCCCGCATGCGCGGGTCCTTGGCGTACTCCTTGTGCATGTAGTCGCGCTCTTCCTCGCTGACCGTCTCGAGCGTGAGCTCGTCGTGGTTGCGGAGGAAGATGCCCCACTGGGCGTTCTCCGGCAGCTTCGGCGTGAGCGACATGATCTCGGAGATCGGCTCGCGGGTCTCCTTCTTGACCGCCATGTAGATGCGCGGCATCAGCGGGAAGTGGAAGGCCATGTGGCATTCGTCACCTCCCGTGGTCGGGTCGCCGAAGTACTCCACGACGTCCTCGGGCCAGCCGTTGGCCTCGGCCAGCAGCACCCGGTCGGGGTAGAGCCGGTCGACCTCCGCGCGGATCTTCTTCAGGTACGCGTGCGTCTCGGGCAGCCCCGCGCACGCCGTGCCCTCCCGCTCGAACAAGTACGGCACCGCGTCCAGCCGGAACCCGTCGATGCCGAGGTCCAGCCAGAACCGCAGGACCTCCAGCATGGCCTCCTGGACCGCCGGGTTGTCATAGTTGAGGTCCGGCTGGTGGTGGAAGAAACGGTGCCAGTAGTACTGCTTGCGCACCGGGTCGTAGGTCCAGTTGGACTCTTCGGCGCCGATGAAGATGATCGGCGCGTCCGGGTATCCGCCGGGGTGGTCGGACCACACGTAGAAGTCGCCGTACGGCCCCTCGGGGTCGTGCCGGGACGCCTGGAACCACGGGTGCCGATCACTGGTGTGGTTCATCACCAGGTCGGTGATGATCCGCAGGCCGCGTTCGTGGGCCTTCTCGATCAACTGGACAAAATCCCCCAAGTCCCCGAAGTCAGGGAGGATCTTCATATAGTCCGAAATATCGTACCCGCCGTCGCGCAGCGGCGACTCGTACAGCGGCAGCAGCCACAGGCAGTCCACGCCGAGCCACTCGAGATAGCCCAGCTTCTCGATGAGACCGCGCAGGTCGCCGGTGCCGTCGCCGTTGGAGTCCTTGAACCCCCGGACGAGCACTTCGTAGAACACCGCCCGCTTGTACCAGGCAGGATCCTCCGAGACGAACGCCTCGGAGATCGGCTCCGGCATTGGGGATGCGTTGATCATATGTCGCTCACAGGAAGAGATGTGGGCAGGACGAAGTCACCGGTTCCCCGGCGTTGTTATGTGGTGACCGCGCCGCGTGGGGTCGTCATCCCTGCGAACCCCATGCCCTCGAACGAGACCGGATTTGTGATCTGGTGCCCGTTTGTGCGGCGCTTACGGGCCGAACACTACCAGCCCGTTGGCTCTCCGGAACCCGCTTCTGCTGTGCGAGGGTTAATACCCGCGAGATCGGTACGTAATCACCCTGTTACCCAGAGTTCACTAAAAAGGCGGCGTCAGGTCCGAGAGGTCGTTCTCTACGTCACTCAGCCACAGTCCGAACAAGACCAGACCTCTTACCCAGAAACGGTCATTCCACCCGTTGAACCTGGTCAGAGCGTCGGGTCCGGCCGCGACCACCTCATGCATCTCGTCGGACAGCAGACCCGGCACTCTCCGCACCACCGTCTCCAACATGCGGTGCGCATAATTTCGGGCAGGCGCCGCCGTGGACCGCAACGGTACCCGCTGGAGCGGCTGCTTGACGACGTTGGTGGACGGCAGCGCGGCCACCCGCGGGTCCGCCGCGTAGAGCACCTCGCGGTAGAAGCGGCCCCTGTCCTTCCTGGCCACCCCGACCGACAGCGCGGCGTCGAAGAACGCGGGGTGGATGAACGGCGCCGCGAACGACGCCTCGGGCCCCACCAGGTTGACCGCCGAGCGCGCGATGCCACGCACGGTCCGGGTGTGCAGCACCGACAGCGGCAGCTCGGCCCGGTGCCCGTGGAGCATGGAGGTGGCCGCGGCGAACTGCTCGCGCACGGTCTCGTCCATCCACTGCGCGGCGGCCTTCGACAGGAACGGCTGCGACGGCTGCCCGAGCGACAGGGAATCGAGCACGGCCTTCGAGCGCTCGGCCTGCGTCCTGGCCTCCAGCGCGGCCCCGCTGACCATGAAGTTCTTCAGCAGCGGCCCGCCGGCCAGCCCGTCGACGAGGACCCGGCCCGCGCCGTGGACCTCCTTGGCGAAGGGCGCGTACCAAGCGTGGTGGGGAGTCAGATATTCCAGCCGGCGGGCCACCTCGGCGGCGTCGGCCGGGTAGTCGGCGGCGTCCTGGGTGATCACCCGGTGGGGGATGCCCAGCTCCCTGGTGATCGCCCGGGCGAACGCGATGTCGGTGTCGGTGCCGTCGTCGGGGCTGGTCGTCCACGACTCGACGTCGGCGCCCCTGGCCTTGGCCACACTGGCCAGCAGGCGGGAGTCGTAGCCGCCGCTCACCGGGACGAGCAGCTTGCGGCCGTCGTACTCCGCGTAGACGTCGTGCAGCAGCTGGACGATCTCGTGCGGGCTGATCCACGCCTCGTACGGCTCGGTGCGCAGCCAGCGCGGCAGCCGGCGCTCGGTGGTGAGCACGCCGTGCCGGAACGCCAGCGCGCTCGACCCCGGCAGCCGCTTGACCTCGGTGTACGGCGTCGCCTCGGCCAGCGGGAACGTCACCTGCAGGATCGAGGCCCACGCCGACCAGTCGATCCCGATCGGCACGAGGCTCAGCAGCGGCTGGATGAGCGAGGAGAAGTAGACCGCGTCGCCCTGGCGCACGTAGTAGACGTCGACCAGGCCAAGCCCGCCGGTGTGCAGCGTCACCCGGTCGCCGTCGCCGATCAGCCCCGGCGTCTCGTACGTCTCCGCGACCGAGATCCAGTCGTCGGCGGCCTTCGGCCTGCGCTCGCCCCACGCGAACGCGTACGAGGCGCCGTCGCGGTGGTAGGGCGGCAGCGGCGTCGAGCTGAACAGCGCCGCCTCGTCGGTCTGCAGCGCGGGGCGCACCCGCGGGCCCGCGGCGGTCAGTTTGCCGAGGAGGGCGGTGTCGATCCGGCCGAGAGCGCCGCATACGTAGGGTCGCACGTTGAACTGCACCGGATCTCATCCCTTCGAGACGCTTCCCGCAAAAGAGTATCCTTTGCCGGGCTGAGAGAGCGGAGGTCCCAGTGAGCACGGAGCTGGAGAGCACGCGGCGTGCGCTGCGAGATGCGGTCGCCCAGGCCGAGCGCGCGGCCGAGCTGGCCAGGCTGCTGGACGCCGCCCAGGCCAAGCTGGCGGGCGCCGAGCAGGCCGCGGAGGAGGTCAGGATGCTGGCCGAGCGGCTGAGCGAGATCGAGGCGCGCCTGGCCGCCGAGCAGGCCGCCGCGGACCGGCTCAGGAAGGAGCTGGCCGAGCAGCGCTTCCAGGCCGAGGTCGCCAACTGGAAGCTGTCCTCCATCAAGGTCGCCCGCTGGAACCGCCTCGGCGACGCCATCAAGAGCGGCAAGAACAACCCGGTGCGCCTGGCCAGGGGCCTCAAGGGCGCGGCCAAGCCGGTCAAGCGGCCCACCGCGCCCAAACGCAGGCCGGTGGCCATCGCCGCCAAGCCGAAGGACGAGCGCCCCGGCGCCGCCTATCAGGCCACCGCCACGACCAGGACGCTCAACGGGGCCTCGTTCAAGCTCAAGCCGTTCCGGGTGCCGACCGGCCCCAACACCCGGCCCCATCTGACGGCCGCCGTGGTCGCCGACCCCCACGCCGAGGCGCTGCTGCGCTACGAGTGGCGGCAGACCACCGGGTTCACGCCGCGCGACTTCGCCCGGATCCTCCCGCTGGAGGTGCCCCACCTGCTGGTCGTCGAGTCGGTCACGCAGGGCCCGTGGGCCGAGGAGATCACCGGCGAGCCCGGTGAGGGCCTCAAGGCGCTGCTGGCCTGGTGCGCCGAGCGCGGCATCCGCACGGTCTTCTGGCACACCAAGGGCGACGTCTCCGCGTACGCCAAGGCGGCCGAGCTGTTCGAGCACCGCTTCACCGCCGACCTGTCGGTGGCCTGGCCGCGCCTGCAGTTCGGCGTCCAGCCGCGGGTGCACAACCCGCTGCCGCTGGCCGGGGGGCGCATCGACCGGGTGCTGACGCTCGACCAGTTGCTGCCCGGCCACCTGGCCTACCCCGACGTGCTGACGTCCTACCGCTGGCCGGCCGCGGCCGACTGCCCGCCGGGCACGCCGCAGTGGCGGCTGGCCGAGATCGCCGCCTGCGGCACGCCCATCGGCACCGAGGCCGACTCGCGGCGGGCGCACGTGGCGCTGCGGCGGGCGTACCAGATGGGGACGATGAGCGAGCGCGTCGACGAGATGCTCGACGCGATCGGGCTGCCCAGCGCCCGGGCCACGCTCACCACCTCGGTGCTGCTGCCGATCATCGACCCGTACCTGATGGAGCACGCGCTCGCCCAGGTCGCCAAGCAGTCGGGCGTCGACCAGGTGATCGTCATCGGGCCGCCGGAGGCCGAGCTGCGCGCCCGCGACGTGCTGCCCGACGTCGAGGTCGTGCACCGCCGGCCGCACCCCGCGATGACCGAGGGCGCGATGCTCAACGCCGGGCTCGACCTGTGCGAGTCCGACCTGGTGGCGGTCATGGACCCGCGCGACGTCTACGGGTCCCACTACCTGACCGACCTCAAGCGGGCGTTCCTGTTCACGACGGCCGACATCGTCGGCAAGGCCGCGTACTACGCCCACCTGCGCAAGCCGCAGGCCACGCTGCTCAAGCAGCCCGACGCCGAGTACGCGTACGTGCCCGAGATCGCCGGCGCCACCCTGCTGGCCCGCCGCAACACGCTGCGCGAGCTGCGCTTCGCCGACCTCACCGAGGGCTGGGACGAGGTTCTCATGCGGCAGTGCCGTACTGACGGGATCAAGGTCTTCTCGGCCGACCGGTTCGGCTACGTCCGCGTGCGCGACGAGGACCGCTGGTTGCTCGGAGCCGCCCAGCTGGTCGAATACGGCTCGGCCGAGCCCCACGCGCTGATCTGATCCGCCGTGCTGGCCGGGATCTTGGGGGAGCCTCCCGTGCCGGAGGGCACGTGGGAGCGGGAGGCCGTGTACGTCTCCGCGGCGGCGCTGCGGCGCCGGATGCCGGCCGAGGAGCTCGCGGCGCAGGTGCGGAAGCTGGACGGGGTGTCCTCGGTCGAGGTGCGGCCGAACGGGTTCCTGCGCATCGCCGTCACCGTCCCGGGGAAGCTGGTGGAGTCGATACGGCCGCTCGACGTGCCCGAGCCCGGCTGGCCGGACTTCCCGCGTACGTGGGACAACCCCGGCTTCGTGGTCCGGTACGCGCACGCGAGGGCCTGCGCCGTGCGGCGGTGGGCGCGGGACCTGGGGGTTCCCGAGCGCGGGTTCCGGCCCGAGCTGCTGGACGACCCTGCGCACCGGGCGGTGCTGCGTGTGCTGGCCGAGCTGCCGGGTCGCAGGCAGAGCCGGGACCCCGGCTGGGAGAGCTACCTGCTGCGGCTGGCGCTGGCCTACCACGACGCCTGCGAACGCGCACCGGCCGTTCCGGTCGGGGACGAGCGGCCCGGCCCGGTGCACACGGCCCGGGTGCGGCTGGCACAGGCGGTGGCGACGGTGCTGCCGGGACCGGAGCGACTGTAATAAAGCACAAATTATCCGGCCAAACGGCGATAAATCGTAAAAATATCCCATGGCGGCCTTGATCGCGTCTCGATACGTGGGCAGTGGGTCATGGCGCACTTGCGCTTCCGATAGCCTCGATCGGGTGAGTCGATACGTCCATCCCGCCGGGGACAGGCACGCCGAGATGCTGCCCCACGAGCGGCCCCCGCAGGCGCCCGCCGACCTCAACCGGATCAACCCCGCGATCTGGCCCCGAACGTCGGCCAGGGCCGAAGGGGCGCTCACGGTCGGCGGCGTGGACGTCCGCGACCTCGCCCGCGAGCACGGCACCCCTCTTTACGTCCTCGACGAGGACGACGTGCGCTCGCGCATGCGCGACTACGCCACCGCGTTCGCCGGCTCCGAGGTCCACTACGCCGGTAAGGCGTTCCTGTGCAAGGAGGTCGTGCGCTGGCTGGAGGCCGAGGGCCTCGGCCTCGACGTGGCCAGCGGCGGCGAGCTGGCGGTCGCGCTGAGCGTCGGGTTCCCGCCCGGCCGCATCACCATGCACGGCAACAACAAGTCCGCCGCGGAGCTCACCAGGGCGCTGGAGGCCGGCGTCGGCCACATCGTGGTCGACTCCTACGACGAGATCGCCCGGCTGGGTTACCTCGCCGACCAGCTCGGCAAGCGGCCCAAGGTGATGATCAGGGTGACCACCGGCGTCGAGGCCCACACCCACGAGTTCATCGCCACGGCCCACGACGACCAGAAGTTCGGCCTGTCGCTCAACACCGGCGCGGCGGCCGAGGCCGTCCGCCGCATCCTGGCGCTGCCGCAGCTGGAGCTCGTCGGGCTCCACTCCCACATCGGCTCGCAGATCGTCGACACCGCCGGGTTCGAGGTGGCCGCGCGGCGCCTGGCCACGCTGCTCGTGCAGATCAAGGACGAACACGACATCGTCCTGCCCGAGCTCGACCTCGGCGGCGGCTACGGCATCGCCTACGTCGAGGGCGACGAGGCCCCCGACATCAAGGAGCTGGCCGACGGCCTGCGCGAGATCGTCGCCAAGGTCTGCGTCGACGCCGGCCTGCCGGTGCCCCGCCTGACCGTCGAGCCCGGCCGCACCATCGTCGGCCCGGGCGGCATCACCCTCTACGAGGTCGGCACGGTCAAGGACGTCGAGGGCCTGCGCGCCTACGTGAGCGTCGACGGCGGCATGAGCGACAACGTCCGCACCGCCCTCTACGGCGCCGAATACACCGCCGTGCTGGCCAGCCGGGAGAGCGAGGCCGGGCCCATGCTCAGCCGCCTGGTCGGCAAGCACTGCGAGAGCGGCGACATCCTCGTGCGCGACGTCCACCTGCCCGCCGACCTCGTCCCCGGAGACCTGATCGCGGTCGCCTCGACCGGCGCCTACTGCCGCTCGCTGGCCAGCAACTACAACTACCTGCCCAAGCCCGCCGTGGTCGCCGTCTCCGGCGGTGCCTCGCGGGTGATCGTACGGGGCGAGACCGAGGACGACCTGTTGAGGGGGCAGCTGTGAAACCGCTGAGAGTGGCGCTGCTGGGCTGCGGAGTGGTCGGCACGCAGGTCATCCGGCTCATGCACGAGCAGTCCGCCGACCTGGCCGCCCGCGTCGGGGCCCCGCTGGAGCTGGCCGGGGTGGCCGTGCGCCGGCTGGGCCGCAAGCGTGACGTCGAGGTCGACCCGGCGCTGTTCACCACCGACGCCGAGTCGCTGGTGACCCGTGACGACGTCGACATCGTGATCGAGGTCATCGGCGGCATCGAGCCGGCCCGTTCGCTGATCGTCTCGGCCCTGTCGCGCGGCAAGTCGGTGGTCACCGCCAACAAGGCGCTGCTGGCCGAAGACGGCGCCACCCTGCACGAAGCCGCCAGGGCGGGCAACGGCGACCTCTACTTCGAGGCCAGCGTGGCGGGTGCGATCCCGCTGCTGCGGCCCCTGCGCGAGTCGCTGGCCGGCGACCGCGTCACCCGGGTGCTCGGCATCGTCAACGGCACCACCAACTACATCCTCGACAAGATGGACTCCACCGGCGCGTCCTTCCTCGACGCCCTGGAGGAGGCCCAGACCCTGGGCTACGCCGAGGCCGACCCGACGGCCGACGTCGAGGGCTTCGACGCCGCCGCCAAGGCCGCGATCCTCGCCGGGCTCGCCTTCCACAGCCGCGTGACGGCCGAGCAGGTGCACCGCGAGGGCATCACCGACATCACCGCCACCGACGTGGCCTCGGCCAAGGCCATGGGCTACGTGATCAAGCTGCTGGCCATCTGCGCCCGCTCCGACGACGGCCGTACGTTCGGGGTGCGGGTGCACCCGGCGATGATCCCGCGCACCCATCCGCTGGCGGGGGTGCGCGAGGCGTACAACGCGGTGTTCGTGGAGGCCGAGTCGGCGGGCCAGCTCATGTTCTACGGCAAGGGCGCGGGCGGGGCCCCGACGGCCTCGGCCGTGCTGGGCGACCTGGTCGCCGTGGGCCGCAACCGCCTGGCCGGCACCCGCGGCCCGGAGGAGTCGACCTACGCCCACCTGGCCGTCCACCCGATGGGCGAGACCGTCACGCGCTGCCATGTGGCGCTCGACGTGGCCGACAAGC
The DNA here is from genome assembly GCF_044465245.1 of Nonomuraea terrae. Lineage (NCBI taxonomy): Bacteria > Bacillati > Actinomycetota > Actinomycetes > Streptosporangiales > Streptosporangiaceae > Nonomuraea > Nonomuraea terrae. The sequence goes on from NZ_JBITLL010000007.1 coordinate 588,858, forward strand.
CGGGCGTGCTGGCCCGGGTCGCCGAGTTGTTCGCCAAGCACGACGTGTCGATCCAGACCGTGCGCCAGGAGGGCCACGGCGACGACGCCCAGCTTGTCATCGTCACCCACCGCGCCACCGACGCCGCCCTGACGGCCACCATGGAGGGCCTGCGCGAGCTCGACATCGTCCGCGCCATCGCCAGTGTCATGCGCGTGGAAGGCGACGACTAGCGGCGGCTCAGGCGTCAGGGCAGGCAGCCGTCGCCGCGGCAGCCCGCCGCACTCCGCCTCGCGCGGGGCCGCCGCGCCGCACTCCGCATCTCCTCGAATCATCCGTTACGGCGCTGCCGTGGCCGGCCATCCGCCGCACTTCGGCTGGGGGCCTTCCAGGGAAACGGCCGCTGACCCTTCACCGCCGGCCCGCCGCTACGCGAGCCCATCTTGCCCGGCTCCGTGGCGGTTCCCTGGCTGGACGCCGTCCCGCTTCATGTGGGGGTCTGCCGAATAGGGCCGGGTTGCGGACGATCGTGGGGCAAAGCGGCGTAAGGTAGGCGCCGGTCGAATCCCAGCGGTCGAGGAGCGGTCTGTTGTCCGACACCCCTTGCGGCTTCGTGCGTACGCCGGAGGCCGGTCTGGCCCGTCTGCACTGGGCCGGCAGCGGCTGGGCGGTCGACGGGCGGACGCCCGTCGTGCCGGAGTTGCGCGTGCTGCGCGGGCTGGAGGTCGAGTGGCCGGACCGTGAGGTGCCGCTCGACGGACTGATGCGGCTGGCCGCCGCCGGTGTCCCGCTGACCGCCGAGCGCGCCGCGCCGTGGGTGCCCGCCGCCCTCGCGGAGCGGCTCACCGACCGCGACTGGCTCGGCCACGCCCCCGAGGGCCTGCGTTCCCTGGCCGACCTGCGGCGCGAGGAGCACAGCGTACGGCTGCGCCGCCTGGCGCACCCGGTGCGGCCGCCGAAGGTCAGCATCGTCATGTCCACCCGCCGCCCGGCCCTGGTCGCCTCCGCCCTGGCCCAGATGGAACGTCAGCGCGATGTCGAGGCCGAGGTGCTGCTGGGCCTGCACGGGGTGCCCTTCGAGCGCGTACGCGAGGCCGTCGAGTCCTGCGCGCTGCCCGTGCGGTGGGTCGAGGCCGAGGAGTCGGTGCCGTTCGGCGAGGTCCTCAACCGGACCGCCGCCCTGGCCGAGGGCGACCACCTCGCCAAATGGGACGACGACGACTGGTACGGCCCCCGCCACCTGGCCGACCTGTTCATGGCCCTGTCGTACGCCGAGGCCGACGTGGTCGGCACGACGGCCGAGTTCTTCTACCTGGAGCCGCTGCGCACGACGATCCGGCGCACGACGTTCGCCAGCGGGGCGAGCTATCCGAGCGAGGTGTACGCCGACCACGTGGCGGGCGGCACGATCATGGTCCCCCGGAAGAAGTTCCACGACATCGGCGGATTTCCCGCGCTGCCGCGGGCTGTCGACCGCGAATTCCTGAAAGCCGCGCACGAGGCCGGCGCGCGCATCTACCGCACCCACGGGCTCGGTTACGTCCTGCGCCGCGGCCTCGGCGGCGAGCACACCTGGCAGCTGCCGCTCGCCCACTTCCTCAAGGTCGCGGTCAACCAGTGGCACGGGTTCCGCCCGAGCCTGCTCATGGAGGGGGCCGTCAGTTCGGCCGGAGCGCCGATTTCAGCCGGCGCAGGAGCGTCTTCTCCGGAGCCTCGACCGTAACCGGCGAGGGAGCCGGGATGGTGACCGGTTCCGGCTGCGAGGGGGCGGGCCAGTAGCGGCCGGGCCGCTCGTGGCGTACCCCGTGGGTGGTGTCGATGACCGCGTCCAGGTCGTCGCCCGGCCCGGTGAGCAGGGCGGCGCGGCCGAGCGCGGAGGTCCGTTCGAGCCGGGCCGTGCGCCCGTCCTCCAGGTCCACGACCAGCACGCCCGCGAGGTCCTTCTGCACCGACTCGATCATCCGCTCCAGCGTCGCCCGGTGCAGCGGCACGTCCACCGGCCCCCGGTAACGGAACGGGATCGGCGCGGGCGTCGGCGCGGCCTCGTCGATGAGCCGCACCCGCTCGTCGTGACAGAAGAGGTCACGCATCAGCCGCAGCTCGAAGCACGGGTCGGACAACGCGAAGCGCGCGTCGTCCAGCCGCGACCACGGCCCCACCAGCGTCACCACGACGTCCTGGAGCTTGCCGTCGAGCGCCGCGGAGACCGCCTGGCGCACCACCGGCTCGGGCGCGTCGCCGACGTCGTACACGATCTCGACGTACGGCACCAGCCACCGCCGTCCCCGGTCCTTGCGCAGGTCACGCCGCAGCGGGATCCGATGCGCCAGGTACGGCTCCACCGCCCTGACCGCCCGCTCCCGGTCGCGATGCTGCGACGGCAGCCCCAGATGAACGGCCTGCGCCTCCACGTCGGGCACGAACACCACGCCGTGCATGGCCAGCCGGTAGGAGAACTCGGTGTCCTCGCCCCGCGCCACTGTCGGGTCGAGCCCGCCCACGGCGTGGAAGACCTCCCGCGGCAGGGCGAACGTCGGCCCTGTGCACACGTGATACGGATTGCGGCTCTTGCGCAGCCCGTCCGTCTTGGCGATCGTCGCCTCGGTGGAGCTCGCCACGGCCGCGTCCAGGTCGAACAGCTCGCCCAGCCGCGCGGCCCGGTGGACCTGCGCGGGCGTGAGCGGCGGCGCCTGCACGAACTTCTTCATCCCGATCGTGACGAGGTAGTCCGTCACGTGGTGCCAGCGGGCCAGCGCCTCGATGTGCTCGCGGCAGGCCACCATGTCGGAGTCGAGCCGCTGGATGATCTCGCCGTCGGCGGCCTTCGCGCCGGTGTTGACGGCGTTGGAGATGCCCCAGCCGTCCTCGACGCGTACGAGCCGGGTGTTGACCGGGCGGATCTCGGGGAGCCGCAGCGGCGGCCGGCTCCCGTCGTCGACGACGAGGACCTCCATGAGATGGTCCGGATACGTCTGCGCCGCCAGCGCGGCGAGCGTCAGGTCGAGCCTGTCCTGCCCGCCGTGCGCCGGTATCACCACGCTGACGGAAAGGGCGGGTGACCAGGCGCCCAGCTGCGGCGCGGCCACCGGTGAATAGTCGTTCTGCCTCAGAGCAGGACGCGCGTCCATGGTCGTGACCCCCTGCCCGGGACCTTATCGGGAGATGCTGAGAATTTCCTGAATAGTGCCTCTGTCCAACGGACGGTCCGACCCGTGGACGCGGCTCCCTGGCAGCGCCCCGCACCCCGTAGACTCAATGGCCAGCACCGCAGGTAGGGAGTCATCATGAGCAGGTCGTGGCGTGGCCTCATCGAGGAATACCGCGAACGTCTTCCGGTAACCACGAAAACGCCCGTCGTCACGCTGCTCGAAGGCGGCACCCCACTGGTGCCGGCCCACCGCGTCTCGGCCCTCACCGGCTGCGACGTCTACCTGAAGGTCGAGGGCGCCAACCCGACGGGCAGCTTCAAGGACCGTGGCATGACCATGGCCATCAGCAAGGCCGTCGAAGAGGGCGCCAAGGCGGTCATCTGCGCCTCCACCGGCAACACCTCGGCCTCGGCCGCCGCCTACGCCGTGCGCGCGGGGCTGACCTGCGCCGTGCTGGTGCCGCGGGGGAAGATCGCGATGGGCAAGCTGGCCCAGGCGCTCGTCCACGGGGCCACGCTGCTGCAGGTCGAGGGGTCGTTCGACGACTGCCTGGAGATGACCCGCAAGCTGTCGTCCAGCTACCCGATCGCGCTGGTCAACTCCGTCAACCCGTTCCGGCTGCAGGGGCAGAAGACCGCGGCGTTCGAGATCGTCGACACGCTCGGCGACGCGCCCGACATCCACTGCATCCCGGTGGGCAACGCCGGCAACATCTCGGCGTACTGGATGGGCTACCAGGAATACTTCGCCGACGGGCTCGCGACGAAGCGGCCGCGCATGTTCGGCTTCCAGGCCAGCGGCGCGGCGCCGATCGTGCAGGGCGCGCCCGTGGTCCATCCGCACACCATCGCCACCGCCATCCGCATCGGCAACCCGGCCTCCTGGTCGCTGGCCACCGCGGCCCGCGACGAGTCGGGCGGGGCCATCCAGGCGGTGACCGACCGGCAGATCGCGGCGGCGTACAAACTGCTGGCGCAGGAAGAGGGCGTGTTCGTCGAGCTCGCCTCGGCGGCCAGCGTCGCCGGCCTGCTTCAGGCTCACGCGCAGGGCATGGTCGCGCCAGGGCAGCGCATCGTCTGCACGGTCACCGGCAACGGCCTGAAAGACCCCGACTGGGCCATCTCGGGCGCGCCGGCGCCGGTCGTCATCCCCATCGACGTCCACGCCGCCGCCGCGGCGCTCAACCTCGCCTGATCGGGCACGACGCCCCCGCGGGGGCATGAGGAGTGATGAGGCGAACGTGAGGACCGTGGTCATCCGCGTGCCCGCCACGTCGGCGAACCTGGGGCCGGGCTTCGACGCCCTCGGCCTCGCGCTGAGCCTGAACGACGAGGTCGAGGCCACGCTCACCGGCCAGCCGGGCGTGCACGTCACCGTCGAGGGTGAGGGCGCGGGCGAGGTCGACACCGGGGAGGGCCACCTGGTGATCAAGGCCATGCGACGGGCGTTCGGGCTCATGGGCGTGCCGCAGCCGGAGGGCATCCGTCTCCACTGCCGCAACCGCATCCCGCACGCGCGCGGCCTTGGGTCGTCCTCGGCGGCGGTGTGCGCGGGCATTCTCGCCGCCCGTGCTTTGGCTCATAGCGAAATGAGCGACGACGACGTCTTCGCGCTGGCCACCGAAATGGAAGGCCATCCCGACAATGTCGCCCCATGTCTCGCCGGCGGGCTCACCATCGCGTGGTCCGACCACTCCGGTGCGCCGCGTAAGCTGAAAGTAACCCCTGACCAGCGGATCCGCCCGGTCGTCGCCATTCCGGCGGTGCGCCTGTCCACGGAGGCCGCAAGGGGGTTGCTGCCGAAGGACGTGCCCCACAAGGACGCCTCCTTCAACGCCGGCCGGGCCGCGCTGCTGATCGCCGCGTTGACCCTGCGGCCCGAGCGAGAGCTGCTGCTTGCCGCCACAGAAGACCGTCTCCACCAGCGTTACCGCGCGCCTGTGATGCGGGAGAGCGTGGATCTGGTAGAACGTCTCCGTGCAGTGGGCGTGCCCGCGGTCGTTTCGGGAGCGGGTCCCACGGTTCTTGCGTTTTCGACCTCGGATACGCAGGATTTGATCGCGCCAGAAGTGGGTAATGACTGGCACATCCAGCAAATGGACGTCGACCCGGTTGGTGCGAACGTTCAGTTCCCCGAGACACGCTGATACCTCTTTAGACCTTCAGGGAATAGCCGTGTGCGCTGGTGATGTTAGGCTGATAGCCGCACCAGATGCCCCCTTGGTGGGTGCGTGCTTGTCAGCCAAACATCGCTGCACCATGCTTCACGTCGCGAGGCGTGAGAGCAGCGCGGCTGTCTCCCCGGAATCCGTCGCCTCCGGTTGGCCCACACCCGGTTGGCTCGACGCGAGGTGGCGACGACGGGGACGTGCGCGTTCGAATCATCTCGACGTCTGGTTGGCGACAGCAATCTGGGGGGTGTCAGTCACGCGCCAAGCGCCATCGGCGGCGTGGACGAACCCCTCCCCAAGAGTGGCGGCCGTCTCCAGTGACAGCCGAAGATCGCAAAGTGCACCCCGACCCGGTCTGTCCCGCCGGATCGCAAGCACCTCCGGGACGCCCGGCAGAACAAAACCGGCGCCCGACCCCTGGGAAGGACCTTTTAGTTGAGCGACACCACCGAACTCCTCTCCGACGCATCTGGCGCTGAGCCGGCGTCCGGCGACACCCCCACCCGCGCCGCGGCCAAGCCGCGTGCGCGTCGCTCCGGCACCGGCCTGTCCGCCAAGGTGCTGCCCGAGCTGCAGAAGATCGCGGCGGAGCTGGGCATCAGCGGGACCGGGCGCATGCGGAAGAGCCAGCTGATCGCGGCCATCCAGGAGAAGCAGGGTGGCGGTTCCGGAGACGCCGCAGCAGCGGCCGCTCCCGCGGCGGAGGCGTCCGCGCCTGCCGCGACGGAGACGGCGCCCGCGGCCGAGCGGCCCACCCGTACCCGCAGGGAACGTTCCCGCTCCAAGGTGGCCGAGGAGCCCGCTGCGCAGGCGGCGGCGGTCCAGGCCGCCGAGCCGGCGGTCAGCGCGCCCGAGCCGGTCGCCGCCCCGGCGGAGCCCGTCGTGGAGCAGCAGAGCCAGCAGAACGACCAGAGCGATTCCCGCTCCGAGCGGAGCGAGAGCCGGCGTGAGCGCCGCAGCCGCGGCGAGCGCCGCGAGCGGGGCGACCGTTCCAGCGACCGCGGCGAGCGGGGCGACCGTTCCAGCGACCGCGGCGACCGCGGTGACCGCGGTGAGCGGGGCGACCGTTCCGGTGACCGTTCCGGTGACCGGGGCGAGCGTGACGGCGGCCGTGGCGAGCAGCGCGATCGCGCCGCCGTCGACACCGGCAGCCGTGACCAGCGCGGTGACCAGCGCAGTGACCCGCGGGGCGACCAGCGGGGCGACCAGCGCGGGGGCGACGACGACGAGCGCGGCGGGCGCGGCCGCAGGGGCCGCTTCAGGGAGCGCAACCGCGGCCGTGGCCGTGACCGCTACGACAGCACCGAGCCCGTCATCGGCGACGACGACGTGCTCATCCCGATCGCCGGCATCCTCGACATCCTCGACAACTACGCCTTCGTGCGCACGAGCGGCTACCTGCCGGGCAGCAACGACGTCTACGTCTCGCTCGCCCAGATCCGCCGCAACGGCCTGCGCAAGGGCGACGTCATCACCGGCGCCGTCCGGCAGCCGCGCGACGGCGAGCGGCGCGAGAAGTTCAACGCCCTGGTCCGCCTCGACACCGTCAACGGCATGGACCCGGAGCAGGCCCGCAACCGGCCCGACTTCAACAAGCTGACGCCGCTCTACCCGCAGGAGCGCCTGCGCCTCGAGACCGAGCCGAACATCCTCACCACGCGGATCATCGACCTCGTCTCGCCGATCGGCAAGGGCCAGCGCGGCCTCATCGTCTCGCCGCCCAAGGCCGGTAAGACGATGGTGCTGCAGGCGATCGCCAACGCGATCACCCACAACAACCCCGAGTGCCACCTCATGGTCGTGCTCGTGGACGAGCGGCCTGAAGAGGTCACCGACATGCAGCGGTCGGTGAAGGGCGAGGTCATCCACTCGACCTTCGACCGTCCCGCCGAAGACCACACCACGGTCGCCGAGCTCGCCATCGAGCGGGCCAAGCGCCTGGTGGAGCTGGGCCACGACGTCGTCGTGCTGCTCGACTCGATCACCCGTCTCGGCCGTGCCTACAACCTGGCGGCCCCTGCGTCCGGGCGCATCCTGTCGGGTGGTGTCGACTCCACGGCGCTCTACCCGCCCAAGCGCTTCTTCGGCGCCGCCCGCAACATCGAGAACGGCGGCTCGCTGACGATCCTCGCCACGGCCCTGGTCGAGACCGGGTCCAAGATGGACGAGGTCATCTTCGAGGAGTTCAAGGGCACCGGCAACATGGAGCTCAAGCTCAACCGCTCCCTGGCCGACAAGCGCATCTTCCCCGCGGTCGACGTCGACGCGTCCGGCACGCGTAAGGAAGAGATCCTCATGGCCAGGGAAGAGCTCCAGGTCGTCTGGAAGCTGCGCCGGGTGCTGCACGCGCTCGACATGCAGCAGGCTCTCGAGCTGCTGCTCGACCGGATGAAGGACAGCAAGTCCAACGCGGAGTTCCTGCTGCAGGTCCAGAAGACCACGGTGAACAACGACCGCGACTGACGGTTCGCATCGCCATAAGGGGCGTCGGGGTCTTCCCCGCCGCCCCTTTCGCGGTCCCGGGGTGGGGTTATCCCCACCTGGGGACTGGCGCCTTCCGTATTCACCCCGCCGGTGTCCGCGGGCAGTCTTGAGCCATGCGGTCAGGTGTGTTGAAGGAACGGGTGCCGTACGGGCCCCGGGGGCCGGTGGGCGTGCTGGTGGATCCGATGACCTGGCGGGCGGCGCCGTACCTGCTGGCCAGCGGGGTGTTCGGGCTGGCGTGGTTCGTGGTGCTGGGCGTGGCGGTGCCGGCCTCGCTCAGCCTGAGCGTGGTCTGGGTGGGCGTGCCGCTCATGATGGCCGCCATGCTGATGTGGCGGGGCGGGGCCATGCTGGAGCGGCGTCTGCTGCACGCGGCCCTCGGCGTCCGGATCGCCGACCCGTACCGGGCGCGGCCCGAACGCGGGCTCGGCGCGCACCTGCGCTGGTTGCTCACCGACTCCGCCACCTGGCAGGACCTCGGTTACCTGCTGATGTTGTTCCCGCTCGGCGCGGTCGAGGCGGCCCTGTCCGCGGCGCTGTGGACGGCGACGGCGCTGCTGCTGGCCCAGCCCGTCCTGTTCTCGCTGTACATCGCCGCGGGCGTGCAGACGCCGTTCACGATCGACAATTGGCCCGGGACGTTCGCGGCCACGCTCGGCGGCGTGCTGCTGCTGGTGCTGTCGGCGTACGCGGTGCGCGGCATGGGGTGGCTGCACGGGACGCTGGCCACCGTGCTGCTCGGCGGCAACCAGGAGGAACGCCTGCGCGCCAGCAGGGCGCGCGGCATCGACGCGGCCGAGGCCGAGCGGCGCAGGATCGAGCGCGACCTGCACGACGGCGCCCAGCAGCGGCTGCTGTCGGTGGCGGTGGACCTCGGACGGGCGCAGGCCAAGTTCGACAGCGATCCCGACGCGGCCAGGACGCTCATCGCCCAGGCCCACGCCGGCACGAAAGCGGCCATCGCCGAACTGCGCGATCTCGCCAGAGGCATCCACCCGGCCATCCTGAGCGACCGCGGGCTCGACGCCGCGCTGTCCGGGCTGGCCGCGCGGGCGCCGATCCGGGTGGACGTCTCCGTCGAGGTCGAGGAACGTCCGCCGGCCGCGGTGGAGAGCATCGCGTACTTCGTCGTGGCCGAGACACTGGCCAACCTGGCCAAACACTCCGGCGCCACCGAGGCGTCGGTCTCCGTGGTCAGGGACCACCGCGGCGTGGTCGTCGACGTCTGGGACAACGGCGTCGGCGGCGCCCGCCTCGTCCCCGGCGGCGGACTGGCCGGGCTGGCCGACCGGGCGGCCACCATCGACGGCGTGCTCGTGCTGTACAGCCCCGTGGGCGGCCCCACGCTCGTCCGCGCGGAGCTGCCCTGCGCGTGGTAGGGATGAGGCCATGCGCGTGGTCATCGCCGAGGATTCCGTCCTGCTGCGCGAAGGGCTCGCGCGTCTGCTCGCCGACGGCGGCGTCGAGACGGTCGCGGCCGTCTCCGACGGGTCCGCGCTGGTGGCCGCCGTGCGGGAGCACGACCCCGACCTGGCGATCGTCGACGTACGCATGCCGCCCACCCACACCGACGAGGGCCTGCGGGCGGCGCTGCAGGTGCGCGCGGCCAAGCCCGGCTTCCCCATCCTGGTCCTGTCGCAGTACGTCGAGGAGCGCTACGCCGGCGAGCTCATCGGCAGGGCCGTCGGCTACCTGCTGAAGGAGCGGGTGGCCGACGTGGCCGAGTTCCTGGCGGCGGTGCGTCAGGTGGCGGCGGGCGGCACGGTCATCGATCCGGAGGTGGTCGTGCAGCTGCTCAGCCGACAGCGCCGCGGCGCGCCGCTCGACTCCCTGTCGCCGCGCGAGCGACAGGTGCTGGCGCTGATGGCCGAGGGCAGGTCCAACACCGCCATCGCCGCCCGCCTGGTCGTCACCGAGGGCGCGGTGGAGAAACCCGGCATCTTCGCCAAGCTGTCGCTGGGGCCCGCGCCCGAGGACCACCGGCGGGTGCTGGCGGTGCTGACGTACCTCGGCCGGTGATCCGGGGGAATGCCGGATGGCCTGGGATGGTTGCACGATCTGGCACACTGGTAGCTGACCGTTTTCGCGGTTCCGGTTCACGCATGCGACAAGCGACCCGGCGGCCGCGCCCCGAAAGGACAGCCATGAAGCGCGACATCCACCCTGACTACCACGTGACGCAGGTGTCCTGCTCCTGCGGTAACACGTTCACCACCCGCAGCACCGCGAAGAACGGCGTGATCCACGCCGACGTGTGCTCCGCCTGCCACCCGTTCTACACGGGCAAGCAGAAGATCCTCGACACGGGCGGCCGGGTGGCCCGCTTCGAGAAGCGCTTCGGCAAGAAGCCCGCGGGCAAGTAGCTTCACCGACGCCGACCCGGACGCACCCCGGTGCGCCGGGTCGGCGTTGTTGGTGAAAAGGCCCTACCCACGGAAAAGGACACACGGTGAATCTCGACGAGTTGCTCAAGGAGTATTCCGAGCTGGAGACGCAGCTCGCCGACCCCGCCGTGCACGCCGACCAGAACAAGGCCCGCACCCTCGGCAGGCGCTACTCCCAGCTCACCCCGGTCGTCACGACGTACCGCGAGCTCGAGTCGGTCCGCGACGACCTGACGGCGGCCAAGGAGCTGGCCGGCGAGGACGAGACGTTCGCCGCCGAGGCGGCCGAGCTCGAAGGGCGCATCCCGCAGCTCGAGGACAGGCTCCGCCACCTGCTCATCCCGCGCGATCCCAACGATGACAAGGACATCATCATGGAGATCAAGGCGGGCGAGGGCGGCGAGGAGTCCGCGCTGTTCGCGGGCGACCTGCTGCGGATGTATCTGCGCTACGCCGAGCGGCTCGGCTGGAAGACCGAGATCATCGACAGCCAGCCGTCCGACCTGGGCGGATACAAGGACGTCACGGTCGGCATCAAGGCCAAGGGCGACGAGGGCGTGTGGTCCAGGCTCAAGTACGAAGGCGGCGTCCACCGCGTGCAGCGGGTCCCCGTCACCGAGTCGCAGGGCCGCATCCACACCAGCGCCGCGGGCGTGCTCGTCTACCCGGAGGCCGAGGAGGTCGAGGTCCAGATCGACCCCAACGACCTGCGCATCGACGTCTACCGCTCCAGCGGCCCCGGTGGCCAGAGCGTCAACACCACCGACTCCGCGGTGCGCATCACCCACCTGCCCACCGGCGTCGTCGTCTCCTGCCAGAACGAGAAGAGCCAGCTCCAGAACAAGGAGTCGGCCATGCGCATCCTGCGGGCCAGGCTGCTGGCCGTGGCGCAGGAGCAGGCCGACGCCGCCGCCCAGGCCGAGCGCAAGTCGCAGGTGCGCACCGTCGACCGCTCCGAGCGCGTACGCACCTACAACTTCCCGGAAAACCGTATCTCCGACCACCGCGTCGGCTTCAAGGCGTATAACCTCGACCAGGTTCTCGATGGCGAACTCACCGCCGTCACCCAGGCCCTCATCGACGCCGAAATGGCGGAGAAGCTCGCACAACACTCATGACATTTCTGCTGGACGAGATCGCTCTCGCCACCGCCCGGCTGGCCGAGGCAGGTGTCCCTTCGCCGCGCACCGACGCGGAGGAGATAGCGGCGTTCGTCCACGGCGTGCGCAGGAGCGAGCTCCACACGGTGAAGGACTCCGACTTCGACGCCCTGTTCTGGGAGGGCATCGCCCGGCGCGAGGCCCGTGAGCCGCTGCAGCACATCACCGGCCACGCCTACTTCCGCTATCTGGAGCTCGCGGTCGGTCCCGGCGTGTTCGTGCCGCGGCCCGAGACCGAGGTGATGGCCGGCTGGGCGATCGAGACGTTGCGCGCGATGGATGTCACCGCCCCGCTCGTCGTCGACCTCGGCACCGGCTCGGGCGCCATCGCGTTGTCCATCGCGCAGGAGGTGGCGCTGGCCGAGGTGCACGCCGTGGAGGTCGATCCGGCGGCGTACACCTGGGCCAAGCGCAACATCTCCGAGCTCGGCCAGGGGCGCACCCACCTGCACCCCGAAGACCTCGCCGAGGCGCTGCCCGAGCTCAACGGCAAGGTCGACCTGGTCATCTCCAACCCTCCCTACATCCCGCCCGGCGCGATCCCGCGCGACCCCGAGGTGCGCGAATACGACCCCGCCAGGGCGCTGTTCGGTTCCGGCGACGACGGGCTCGGCGAGGTGCGCGCGGTCGAGCGCACCGCCCGCCGCCTGCTGCGCCCCGGCGGCTGGGTGGCCGTCGAGCACGCCGACGAGCAGGGCAGGGCCGTCTACCTGACCTTCCCCGAGGACAACGGCTGGCGCGACGTACGCCTGCGCCAGGACCTCACCCGAAGAGACCGCTTCGTCACCGCCCGCCTGGGCCAGGATTAGGATGCATGCGAGCGGCGCGGCCTTCTCCTGATCCTGAGGAGGAGCCAGGCGACCGATCAGGAGGAAGGAGGAGGCCTCGCGAGTGCCGTTCGCAGCCGAGCGGAGTGAGGCCGCAAAGACCGTGGCACGACGTTTTGACTGCTCCGATTCCACACAACGCACTGTCGGCGTGATGGAGGCCGCGGCGGCCGTACGCCGGGGCGAGCTCGTGGTCCTGCCGACCGACACCGTCTACGGCATCGGCGCCGACGCCTTCACCCCCGCCGCTGTCACCGCGCTCCTCGACGCGAAGGGCCGGGGCCGCGACATGCCTCCGCCCGTGCTCGTGGGCACCGTCAGGGCCGCCACCGCGCTCGTCGACGACCTGGGGCCGTACGGGCAGGACCTCGTCGACGCGTTCTGGCCGGGGCCGCTCACGCTGGTCTGCAAGGCCAACAGGGCTCTTTCGTGGGACCTGGGCGACACCAAGGGCACGGTGGCCGTACGCATGCCGCTCCACCCCGTCGCGCTCGACCTGCTCAAGGAGACCGGTCCGATGGCGGTCTCCAGCGCCAACCGCTCCGGCGAGCCGCCGGCCACCACCGCCGAGGAGGCCGAGAAGCAGCTCGGCGACTCGGTCGAGGTCTACCTCGACGGCGGCCCGACCACCGACAAGACGCCCTCCACCATCCTCGACCTCACCACGGCCGTGCCCCGGCTGCTGCGCCGCGGGGCCATCCCGGTGGAGAAGCTGCGCGGCATCATCGGCTACGTCGCCACCGACGACTGACGTATACCGGCTCATTATTCCGGGCGCCATCGCGCGCGGGCCCTGACTACGGTGAGGCCCGGAGCGGCGATACGTCCGGGAGTGGCCCATGGGCAAGTTCGACGGCATGGATCCGCAGCTGGTCCGCGACCTGCTGGCCGAGGTGAAACACGCGGCCACGCAGATGCGTACGGTCGAGGACCACGTGCGGGCCGCCATGAACCGGGCGGGGCTCGCCACGCAGACCACGTACCGTCCGGTGCGGATCGCCGACGACGCCGACGCGATGGTCAAGGACGTCAACGCCCGCCTCGCCGTGCTGGAGAAGCGCGAAGACCAACCCAAGCCCGGCACACCCCCGGCCCCCGGCGACACCCCGAAGGCCGGCTCGGACGGAAAGACGGACCCCGGCGGAAAAGCCGGCTCGAACGGCGAACCGGAGTCGGGCGCCTCTGACGCCAAGCCGGATGCTGGGGCGCCTGGTTCGACCGGCAAGCCGGCTCCCGAAGGGTCCTCCGGTTCTGAGAGCAAGCCGGAGGGCGGCGGCAGGAGCGGCTCGGAGGAGGAGCCGGGCTCAGGGACAGGGGGCTCGACCGGCAAGCCGACCCCCGAAGGGTCCACTGGTTCCGGCGGCAAGCCGGACGCCGGGGCGGGCTCGGACAGCAAGCCGGACGCTGGGGCGGGCTCCGACGGCAAGCCGGACGCCCAAGGTCCCAGTGGCTCCGAGAGCAAGCCGGACGCCGGCGACAAGACCGGTTCCGATCGGAAGCCGGACGGCGGCGCCTCTGGGTCCGAGAGCAAGCCGGATGGCGACGGCAGGACCGGCTCCGAGGAGAAGCCGGGCGGTGAAGGGCCCACCGGCTCCGCAGACAAGCCAGATACCGGCGACAAGACCGGCTCCGGCGGGAAGCCGGATGCTGGGGCCGGCTCGGACGGGAAACCGGATGTCGGCGGAACGGGCTCCGAGGCGAAGCCCGACGCCGACAGGAGCGGCGGCTCCGACGGGACTGCCGGTTCTGACGGGAGGCCCTGTGACGACGCCGGGGACACCGGGGCGGGCAGAGGAGAGGGGGCGGGGCAGGACACCGGGGCTGACGGCAGAACCGGCGGCGACCGCTCGGCGGACCGGCCCGCTGACCGGCCCAGGGGCGATGGCACCGGCGGCACACCCGATGGCGGGACCGAGGGTGGCGACGGCAGGGCCGACGCTCCCGCCGCGAACGACACCGGCGGTGTGGGCAAGCCGCAGGTCGTGGTGGTGGACGGCGTCAAGGTCATCCAGATACCGGTCGACCCGCCGACGGCCGAGCAGCTGGCGGACATGCTCAAGGACACCGACGACGTTCAACCAGCGGAAATGCCGAAGCTTCCCGCCGACACCGGCGTACCTCAGGGACCGGGCGGAACCGGGGAGAGCGCCGGAACGGCGGGCACCGGCAGCGCCGGATCTCAAGGAGCGGCTGGTTCCACCGGCCCTCAGGGCGGTGGAGGAACCGCTGACGTCCACGGCGCGGGTGCCGGTGGCGTCGCCGGGACCGCCGACACGGGAGGAGGCGCCTCGAACGCCGGCGCCTGGGCGAACGACGGCAACGACGTGGTCTCCGTGGAGGCCGATCCGCCCGATCTCGACGTGATCGGAGCGATGATCGAGAACCACAGGGACGTCGCGCCGCAGGAGATGCCGACCGTGGAGGTCCCCGCGGGCGACTACGGCCAGGGCGAGTGGGCCGAACGTGACATCCGCCCGGACGGCCGGCCCGGCTCGATCGACGCAGACACTCCCAACACGGGCGGAGCCAGCCCCCCACCCCCGGACAGCCCATCCGGCTCCGCCACGACGGACATATCAGGCCCCGCCGCCCCGCCGGACTCCCCGAGGACCGACGACACCTGCGGCCCCGACCAGAACACGCCTGCCGGCGACCGCGGAACCGGGGATGGCGGCACGGGTGACCGTGGCGTCGGCGAGCCGGAGGGTCATGGCCAGGGCACGGGCGACCAGGGGATGGGCGATCGAGGTGCGGGCGGTCAGGGTCTGGGTGACCGAGGGGCCGGCGACCAGGGGATCGGGGATGGCGGCGGGGGTGATCGTGGCGTCGGCGAGCCGGAGGGTTATGGCCAGGGCACGGGTGACCAGGGGATGGGCGATCGAGGTGCGGGCGGTCAGGGTCAGGGTGACCGAGGGGCCGGCGACCAGGGGATCGGGGATGGCGGCGGGGGCGGCCGTGGCGTCGGCGATCGGGAGGGCACTGGCGACCAGGGGATGGGCGATCAGGGGACCGGTGATCGGGGCGCTGGTGCTCCAGAGGGATCCGGGCAAGGCGCGGGTGACCGGGGAGGCGGAGACCGCGGGGCTGATGGCAACGGCATGGGTGAGCGCGGGACTGGTGACCGCGGCGCTGGTGACCAGGGGACAGGCGACCGGGGAACTCGTGATCCGGAGGCACCTGGTCAGAACGCGGGCGGTCGCGGGACCGATGACCAGGGAGCCGGCAACCGCGGGGCCGGTGATCAGAGCGGGGGTGACCGTGGATCCGGTGATCGGGGCGCGGGTGGCCAGGGGAGTGGTGGCCAAGGGAGTGGTGGCCAGGGGAGTGGGGGCCAGGGAAGTGGCGATGGCGGGGCTGGGGGGCAAGGGGCCGGGGAGCAAGGAAGGCCGGTCGTCATCCCGCCGACGAACCCCGCGTCCGAGACACCCGTCGGCACGGCCCCCGATGGCACGGCTCCTGGCAGCCCGGGTGCTGGAAGCCCGGATGCCTCCGGTGCGGGCCGGGAGAGCGGGACGACCCAGGGCCAGCCCTACACCGCACAACCCGGCCACGCCCAGCAGGCCGCCTACAGCGGTGATGCGATCCATGGCGCTCAAGGCGTCGCCGGTGGCCACGGCGTACAAGGCGCCTCGGGCTCGTCGCCTGGTCACGGCGGGGGTGCCGATACCGGTTACGGGGCTCAGGGGACCGGGGCGGGTGGTCATGAGGCGCCCGGACGGTCCGGGGCGGCCGAGTCCGGGGGAGGCGCCGACCGCGGCGATGTGGTGTCGGTCGAGGCGGGGCCGCCCGACATGGACGCCATCCGCTCGTTGATCGAGAACCATCGTGAGGTGCAGCCCATGGAGATGCCGTCCGTGCAGGTGCCGCCTGGTGAGTACGGCACCGGCCCGTGGGCTCCGGAGGACGTCGGGCCGGACGGACCGGCCGGCTCGGTCGATCCCGGATCGCCTGGTACGGGTACTGGCACACCGGGCGGAACCGGTGCGGGCTCCTACGCGCCCGGCGAAACCGGTGCGCCGGGCGGCCGTGGTGCCGAGGGTGCCTCTGGTGTGCCGGAGACCGGTCCCGGTGCCGGCGGGGTGGCGGGGAGGACCGTGTGATGTACGTCGATCCGCCGGCGCCCCGGCCAAGGGAAGCGGGGGAGCGGCCGCCCATCAGCGCTGCCGGGCCTCTGGACGCGCCTCAGCGGGCCTGGGAGTTCAATCCCGACTACCAACGCCTGGTCGACGCCTGGAACGCCGCCATGCCGCATCTGGAGACGCTCAGGACGGTTCTCGACAAGGCCTACAGCCGCGCCAAGAGCCCGCAGACGTGGGACGCTCCCGTCGGCGAGCGGTACGTCGAGGACATCCGCGAGTGGCGCGAGCGGCTCGCCCGCTACCGCCACGCCGTACTCACCGCGATCAGCGACGAGGCGGCCGACACGCCACGGTGGGTTCAAACGACGGCCAACGCACCGCATGCCTTCCCGTGAGGCCTGATTTCCCGGGCATGACGGCCCTATGGGAGAAACGGACACCGGGTCGTACAGTGAGGTCATGGGTGCGGAACCGCACTACGGGCCCGACTTCGGGCAGCTGCGCCGGCAGGATCCCGAGATCGCGCAGATCCTGCTGGACGAGCTCGAGCGGGTGCGCGGCGGCATCCAGCTGATCGCCAGCGAGAACTTCACCTCGCCCGCCGTCCTGGCCGCCCTCGGCTCGACCCTCACCAACAAGTACGCCGAGGGCTATCCGGGCCGGCGCTACTACGGCGGCTGCGAGGTCGTGGACCGGGCCGAGCGGCTGGCGGTGGAGCGGGCCCGCGAGTTGTTCGGGGCGGACCACGCGAACGTCCAGCCGCATTCGGGCGCCTCGGCGAACCTGGCCGCGTACGCCGCCCTGCTGCAGCCCGGCGACACGATGCTGGCCATGGCGCTGCCGCACGGCGGTCATTTGACCCATGGCTCCAAGGTGAACTTCTCGGGAAGATGGTTCGACGTCGTGTCGTACGGCGTGCGACGCGACACCGAACTCATCGACTACGACGAGGTCAGGGACCTGGCGCTGCGCCACCGGCCGAAGCTCATCGTGTGCGGGGCGACCGCGTACCCGAGACTGATCGAGTACACGGCCTTCCGCGGCATCGCCGACGAGGTGGGGGCGTGGCTGCTGGCCGACATGGCGCACCCGATCGGGCTGATGGCGGGCGGCGCGATCCCGTCGGCGGTGCCGTACGCGGACGTCGTGACCTTCACCACGCACAAGGCGCTGCGCGGGCCGCGCGGCGGCGCGATCCTGTGCACGGAGGAGCTGGCCGGGCGGATCGACCGGGCGGTGTTCCCGTTCGTGCAGGGCGGGCCGCTGATGCACGCGGTGGCGGCCAAGGCGGTGGCGTTCGGGGAGGCGATGCGGCCGGAGTTCGCCGACTACACCAGAAGGGTGATCGCGAACGCCAAGGCGCTCACGGACGCGCTGGCCGTCGACGGCATGCGGGCCGTCTCCGGGGGCACCGACACCCACCTCGCGCTGATCGACCTGCGCGCGACGGGCGTGTCGGGGGCCGAGGCCGAGCGCAGATGCGCCGCGGCCGGGATCACGCTGAACAGAAACGTGATTCCGTACGATCCGGAACCCGCCGCCGTGACCTCCGGGATCCGGGTGGGCACGCCGTGCGTGACCACCCAGGGCATGGACGCCGAGGAGCTCAAGGAGGTGGGGGCGCTGGTCAACAGGGCGGTGCGGCAACCGGGCCGGGCCCGGGAGGTTCGGGAAAGAGTGTCGGCGCTTCTCGCCATCCATCGGCCATATCTCAGCGAATATTAAGCTGGTCTGTGTCGGTTTCCGGTCACACCTGGCCGGAGCATCCGGGAAACTAGGGTCCGTGCGCGAATACCTGTTCATGGCGCTCATCTCAGCGGTGGTGACCTACCTCCTCGTCCCGCTGGTGCGCCGTTTCGCCGTCCGCATCGGCGCCATGCCCGAGGTACGCGAACGTGACGTGCACACCACGCCCACGCCCAGACTGGGCGGCCTGGCGATGTACGGCGGCCTGGTGGTGGGCCTGCTGACGGCGAGTCAGCTCACGCACACCGGGGCGGCGCTCGCCGAGTCCGACGCCAACGCGGTCACCGCGCTCATCGTGGCCGGCGCGCTCATCACGATCACCGGCTTCCTCGACGACTGGTGGGGCATGGACCCCTTCATCAAGCTCGGCGGGCAGATCGCGGCGGCCGGCGTGCTGGTCTTCTACGACATGAGGCTGCTCTACATCCCGCTGCCGAAAGACTGGGGCGGCTCCACCAGCCTCGACTACACCCTCAGCATGGTCATCACGATCCTGGTCGTGGTCGTGACGATCAACGCGGTCAACTTCGTCGACGGGCTCGACGGGCTCGCCGTGGGGATCGTGTGCATCGCGGGCATGGCCACCTGGGCTTATTCGATCTTCCTGGCCAACGAGATCAGCGGTGGCCGCATCACGACCACGGCCGCGATCGCCGCCGTTCTCATCGGCGCGTGCCTGGGCTTCCTGCCGCACAACTTCCATCCGGCGAAGATCTTCATGGGCGACACGGGGGCCATGCTCATCGGGCTCGTGCTCGCCTCCTCGATCGTCACCGTGACCCCGCTCGACCCGGCGATCATCGAGAACATGAACCGGTTCGGCGTGCTGCTGCCGCTGCTGGTCCCGGCGGCGGTGCTGGTGCTGCCGCTGATCGACCTGATCACCGCGGTGGTGCGACGTACTTCGCAGGGCCTGTCCCCGTTCGCGCCCGACCGCGGCCACCTGCACCACCGGCTGCTGGACATCGGCCACTCCCACCGCAGGTCCGTGCTGATCATGTACGCGTGGGCGTTCCTGTTCTCCTTCGGCATCGTGGGGATGTCCGCGATCGGTGTGCCGATCATGCTGTTCCCGGTGGTCATCGTGCTCGCGCTGGCCGTGCTGGTGCTGATGGCGGCGCCGCGCTGGCGGGGCAGGGGCGGCGCGCACGCTGCCTCGCGCGACAAGCAGCCCGACGACGACGGCCCGCCGACCGGCCCGATGCCGCCGATCTTCCCCGACACCGAGATCAGGAGCCACAACCCGCCCGCGGACGGCCCCCCGTCGGGACGTGCGACAGCAGAGGGCAATCCGGTCATTCCGGTCTTTCCCACCCGCTCTTGATCGCCCACTAGAAACGGCAGGTAAAAGCGGTCTTCCGGAGCTTGTGATATCTTTCACGAACAGGCACCTCCAGCGCACGCATATGCTTTGGAGGTAGCAAACGCTCGCTTGATAACTTTCCAGAGGAGCACCATGCAGGCCCAGGACGTGCACGTCTTGAAGAGTGCAGCACTGCCGACTGCGGCGGTGGGGGTGGTGGCCGTGGTCGCGGCTCTCCTCCTGGCCGGCGGCAAGGGCGCGCTCGGGGCCGCGATGGGCATCGTGCTGGTCGCCGTCTTCTTCGGCGTCACTCTGGTGGCGGTCGGCTTCGCCTCCCGAGTCTCCCCCCACGTCATGGGCGCGGTCGCGATGGGCACCTACCTCGTCAAGGTGGTCGCCGTCATGCTGGTGCTGGCCGTGTTCCGCGACACCACGCTCTGGGACTTCCGGGCCTTTGCCTGGTCGATCCTCGTGGGCACCCTCGTCTGGACGGGCTTCGAGGCACGCGCGTTCCTGAAGACCAAGATGCTGTACGTGGACCCCGAGGTCACGGTCGCGGAGACGCGCGAGCGATGATGTCCTACCGCCGTGACGGGTCCAATATGACTAGTCCTTCGCTTGCCTGCTATCGTCAAGGCCGCGATGAGCGAAAAGAAAGACCGACCGAACGAAGACGACGGTCGCAACTTCCCCGACGACGCTTGGTCGATCATCAGCACCCTGCTTTCGGGAATACTGATCTACGGCGGCATCGGCTGGTTGCTGGATCGTTGGCTCGACACGGTCGCCTTCTTCCCCATCGGCGCCGTCGTGGGGGTCTTGCTCGCTGTCTACCTAGTCTACCGAAAGCTCGGTGGCTAGCTCAGGGCCGCACCCTTGTGATCACCTACCACTTTGAAGGGAACGCCGCGTGAACGCGCTGACGCTCCTCGCCGATCCAGATACTTTCAGAGCGCCGACACCTGAAGAGCTGTTCCAGCTTGCGCCGGTCGGCGGGATCTACTGGCTGACCAAGCCTGTGATCCTGGCCGTTCTGAGCGCCATCGTCGTGGTCGCCATCTTCTGGAGCGCCTTCGCCTCGCCGAAGCTCGTCCCGCGGGGCATGCAGAATGTCGTCGAGATGGGCTACATGTTCGTCCGGGATGAGATCGCGCGGCCCTTCCTGGGCAAGGACGCCGATCGATGGATGGGCTTCATGCTCTCCATCTTCTTCCTGGTGCTCGTCTGGAACTTGATGGGCGTCGTCCCGTTGATGCAGTTCCCGGTCGCCTCGCACCTCGCGTTCCCGATCGTGCTCGCCGGCGCCATCTACATCATCAAGATCTACCTGGGTGTCAAGCACCAGGGGCCTGTCGGCTACTTCAAGAACATGATGTTCCCCCCGGGTCTGCCCAAGGGGATCTACGTCCTGCTGGCGCCGATGGAGTTCCTCTCCAACATGATCATCGCGCCGTTCACCCACGCGGTGCGGTTGTTCGCGAACATGTTCGCCGGGCACACGCTGATCGCCTTCTTCAGCATGGTCGGCTACTGGTTCCTCTTCGAGAAGCTGACTCCGCTGGGCGCGCCCATCGGCATCATCGGCGTGCTGGTGACCATCGTCTTCACCGCTTTCGAGATGTTCATCCAGTTCCTGCAGGCCTTCCTGTTCGCGATGCTCGCGTCGATGTACATCGGCGGTTCCCTGCACCCTGAGCACTGAAACTCAGCCCCACCACGTGTCCAGACCGGTGACGACCGATCACCGGCCGTCCAGTAAAGGAAAACAGCAATGAACGTTCTCGCTGAGGTCTCCGGCAACGTCACCGCCATCGGTTACGGTCTCGCCGCCATCGGCCCCGGCATCGGCGTCGGCATCATCTTCGGCCAGGGTGTGCAGGCCATCGCCCGCCAGCCCGAGGCCTACGGTCTGCTCCGCCAGAACATGCTTCTCGGCACCGTTCTCACCGAGGCCCTCGCCATGCTCGGTCTGGTCGCGCCCTTCATCTTCCAGACCATCTGACGACCCGAAGAAACCTGACGAAAGGCTGCGTCCATGACCAAGGCAGCTACGCTCCTCGCGGCGGAGGAGGGCTACAACCCGCTCCTTCCGCACATTTACGAGCTCGTCGTCGGCATCTTCTCGTTCGCTGTCGTCGCCTTTTTCCTCATCAAGGTCCTCACGCCCCGCATTCAGAAGGTGCTGAACGAGCGGACCGACGCGATCGAGGGAGGCATCAAGCGGGCCGAGGGGGCCCAGGCCGAGGCTCAGGAGCTGCTCAAGCAGTACCGCGACCAGCTCGCCGAGGCCCGGCACGAGGCCGCGCGGCTCCGTGAGGAGGCCCGCGAGCAGGGCGCCCAGATCAAGGCCGAGCTCCGCGAAGAGGCGCAGGCCGAGGCCCGCCGCCTCGTCGAGGCGGCGCACGCGCAGATCGAGGCAGACCGGCAGCAGGCGTTCGCCCAGCTCCGCACCGAGATCGGCCGTCTTTCCGCCGATCTGGCCAGCCGGATCGTGGGGGAGGTCCTGGAGGACGAGGCCAGGCAGCGTCGTACGATCGACCGCTTCCTGGACGACCTCGAGAACTCCACAGCGCAGGCGGTGCGATAGATGAGAGGCCTGAGCAGGAGCTCGCTCGTAGAGGTCGAGGAGCGTTTCAACGCGGTGGCGGGTACCGCCGACCTCGGCACGCTCTGCGACGAGCTGTTCGCGATCGCCGATCTGCTCGACCGGGAGCACAGCCTGCGCCGTGCTCTGTCCGACCCGGCCAAGCCTGCCGAGCTCAGGGCGCGCACCATGCGGGCGCTGCTCTCCGGCAAGGTGAGCGAGGCCGCCGTGGCCACCGCCGAGGCCGCGGCGGCGGCGAAGTGGTCGAGCGGGATCGACCTGCCGGACGCGCTGGAACGGCTCGGCGTCGTCGCCGCGGCCGCCGAGGCCGAGGGCACGGGCACGCTCGACGAGGTGGAGGACGAGCTCTTCCGCTTCGGCCGGGTGATGGCCGCCAATCCGCTGTTGCGGCGAGCGCTCGCCAACAACAGCGCCCCCGAGGAGGCCAAGCGGCAGCTGCTGCGCGACCTGCTCGGCGGCAAGACGGCGCCGACCAGCGTGCGGCTCATCTCGCAGGTCGCAGTACATCCGCGAGGACGTAGCCTGGAGTCAGGCCTGGAGGAGTTCGGGCTGCTGGTCGCGCAGCAGCGCCAGCGCTTGGTCGCGGTGGTGCGCAGCGCGGTCGAGCTGACCGAGCAGCAGAAGCAGCGCCTGGCCACCTGGCTCAGCACCTCCTACGGCCGCGACGTACATCTGAACGTCGAGGTGGATCCGCGAGTCATCGGTGGGTTCTCGGTCCGCATCGGCGACGAGATCATCGACACCACCATTGTGGGACGAATCGAAGAAGTCCGCCGCCGGTTGGCCGGCTAGGCGAATAGGGAGACAGAGTAGAGATGGCGGAGCTTACGATCCGGCCGGACGAGATCCGGGACGCGCTTGAGCGCTTCGTCCAGGCGTACGAACCGGAAGGCGCCGCGCGCGAGGAGATCGGGACCGTCGTCGACGCCGGCGACGGCATTGCCCATGTCTCCGGCCTTCCCTCGGCGATGGCGAACGAGCTGCTCGAGTTCGAGAACGGCACGCGCGGTCTGGCGCTCAACCTCGACACCCGTGAGATCGGTGTCGTGGTCCTTGGCGAGTTCAGCGGCATCGAGGAGGGCCAGACGGTCCGCCGGACGGGCGAGGTCCTGTCCGTGCCCGTCGGCGACAACTTCCTCGGCCGTGTGGTCGACCCCCTGGGCAACCCGCTCGACGGCAAGGGCCCCGTCGAGGCCGAGGGCCGTCGTGCCCTCGAACTGCAGGCCCCCTCGGTCGTGCAGCGGCAGCCGGTGAAGCAGCCGCTGCAGACCGGCATCAAGGCGATCGACGCCATGACGCCGATCGGCCGCGGCCAGCGTCAGCTGATCATCGGCGACCGTGGCACCGGCAAGACGGCGATCGCCGTCGACACCATCCTCAACCAGCGTGAGGGCTGGCTCTCGGGTGACCCCGAGCAGCGGGTGCGCTGCGTCTACGTCGCCGTCGGCCAGAAGGGCTCGACGATCGCGCAGGTCAAGGCCCGCCTCGAGGAGGCAGGCGCGATGGAGTACACCACCATCGTCGCCGCCCCCGCCTCCGACCCGGCCGGCTACAAGTACCTTGCCCCCTACACCGGCTCGGCCATCGGCCAGCACTGGATGTACCAGGGCAAGCACGTCCTGATCGTCTTCGACGACCTGACCAAGCAGGCCGACGCCTACCGCGCCGTGTCCCTGCTGCTGCGTCGCCCCCCGGGCCGCGAGGCCTTCCCCGGCGACGTGTTCTACCTCCACTCGCGCCTGCTGGAGCGCTGCGCCAAGCTCTCCGACGACATGGGCGCCGGCTCGATGACCGGTCTGCCGATCATCGAGACCAAGGGCAACGACGTGTCGGCGTTCATCCCGACCAACGTCATCTCCATCACCGACGGTCAGTGCTTCCTTGAGACCGACCTGTTCAACGCGGGCGTCCGCCCGGCGATCAACGTCGGTATCTCGGTCTCCCGAGTCGGTGGTTCCGCGCAGGTCAAGGCCATGCGCAAGGTGGCGGGCACGCTGAAGCTGTCGCTGTCGCAGTACCGCGACCTGGAGGCGTTCGCCGCGTTCGCCTCCGACCTGGACGCGGCCTCGCGGGCTCAGCTCGACCGCGGCCAGCGCCTGGTCGAGCTGCTCAAGCAGCCCCAGTACGCGCCGTTCCCGGTCGAGAGGCAGGTCGTGTCGGTGTGGGCCGGCACCACCGGTGAGCTCGACGAGGTGCCGGTCGAGGACGTCCGCCGCTTCGAGTCCGAGTTCCTCGACTACCTGCAGTCCTCCAACAAGGGCATTCTCGACGGCATCCGCGAGACCAAGGAGCTGCCCGACGACGCGGTGACCGCTCTCAAGGACGCCATCACGGAGTTCAAGAAGGGCTTCACCACCTCTTCGGGTGAGCTGCTGGTCAAGGATGAGCCGGTGGCGCCGCTCGGCGCCGACGAGGTCGGCCAGGAGAAGATCAAGAAGGTCGTCCGGCCGGCGGCGGAGAAGTAGGTCATGGGTGCCCAGCTAAGGCTGCTGCGGCGGCGGATCAACTCGGTCAAGTCGACCGCGAAGATCACGCGCGCCCAGGAGCTCATCGCCTCATCGCGGATCGTGCGGGCGCAGCAGCGGATGCAGGCGGCGATCCCGTACGAGCGCGAGATCACTCGCGCCGTCACGGGCGTCGTCAGCAACGCGGCCAGCGTCGACCATCCGCTGACCGTGGCGAAGGAGAACCCCGCCAAGGCGGGCGTCCTCATCGTCACCAGTGACAGCGGGTTCGCCGGCGGCTTCAACGCCAACGTGCTGCGCGAGGCCGAGGCCCTGCGCGGACACCTGGAGGGCCGCGGCCTGAGCGTGGTGCCGTTCGTCACGGGGCGCAAGGGTGTCGCCTGGCACTCCTTCCGCAACCGGGAGATGGGCGGCAGCTGGGTCGGCTTCACCAGGAAGCCCGCCTACAGCGACGCCAAGGAGATCGCGAACACGCTGATCGAGTCCTTCAAGGACGACAACGGCATCGACGAGATCCACATCGTCTCCACCGAGTTCGTCTCGATGCTCACGCAGAACGTCGTGGTCAAGCGGGTCCTGCCGCTGGAGATCGAGGAGACCGAGGCGACGGAGTCCACCACGATCCCGCCGTACTTCGAGTTCGAGCCGACCGCGGGTGACGTGCTGGAGTCGCTGCTTCCGCGTTACGTGGAGTCCCGCATCTTCACGGCGCTGCTGCAGTCCGCGGCCTCCGAGGAGGCCGCGCGGCGGCGTGCGATGAAGTCCGCGACCGACAACGCCAACGAGCTGATGCGGGTGCTGACCCAGCAGATGAACCAGGCTCGCCAGGCCGAGATCACCCAGGAAATCAGCGAGATCGTCGGTGGCGCCAACGCGCTCGCTGACGCCGCAGCGGGGAAAGAGTGAAATGACTGCAGAGGCTGTTGAAACTGTAGAAAGCGCCGCGGCCGGCACTGGCCGCGTGGCGCGTGTCACCGGCGCCGTCGTCGACGCGGAGTTCCCCGTCGATGCGATGCCCGACATCTATAACGCGCTCCACGTCGAGGTCACCCTCGGCGAGGAGACCAGGACCCTCACGCTCGAGGTCGCCCAGCACCTGGGTGACAACCTCGTCCGGGCCATCTCCATGCAGCCCACCGACGGCATGGTCCGCGGCCAGGCCGTGATCGACACCGGCGGCCCGATCTCGGTGCCGGTCGGCGACGTCGTCAAGGGCCACGTGTGGAACGCGCTGGGCGAGACGCTCGACGTGCCCACCGCGTCCCTCAAGGTCGAGGAGCGGTGGGGCATCCACCGCCCGTCGCCCGCCTTCGACCAGCTCGAGTCCCGCACGGAGCTGCTGGTCACCGGCATCAAGGTCATCGACCTGCTCACCCCGTACGTACAGGGTGGGAAGATCGGTCTGTTCGGCGGCGCAGGCGTCGGCAAGACCGTTCTGATCCAGGAGATGATCCGCCGCGTCGCCCGCAACTTCGGTGGCACCTCGTGCTTCGCCGGCGTGGGCGAGCGCACCCGTGAGGGCAACGACCTCTGGCTGGAGATGGAGGAGGCGGACGTCCTCAAGGACACCGCGCTCGTCTTCGGTCAGATGGACGAGCCGCCGGGCACCCGTCTGCGGGTCGCGCTGTCGGCGCTGACGATGGCGGAGTACTTCCGCGACGTGCAGAAGCAGGACGTGCTGCTCTTCATCGACAACATCTTCCGCTTCACGCAGGCCGGTTCCGAGGTCTCCACGCTGCTCGGCCGTATGCCGTCCGCGGTGGGTTACCAGCCGACGCTGGCTGACGAGATGGGTGTGCTCCAGGAGCGCATCACCTCGACGCGCGGTCACTCGATCACCTCGATGCAGGCGATCTACGTTCCCGCCGACGACATCACCGACCCGGCCCCGCACAACGCGTTCGCGCACCTCGACGCGCAGACCGTTCTGTCGCGGCCGATCTCGGAGAAGGGCATCTACCCGGCGGTGGACCCGCTCGACTCCTCCTCCCGCATCCTCGACCCGCAGATCGTGGGCGAGGAGCACTACCGGGTGGCCCAGGAGACCAAGCGGATCCTGCAGAAGTACCGCGAGCTCCAGGACATCATCGCGATCCTCGGTATCGACGAGCTGTCCGAAGAGGACAAGGTCACCGTCCAGCGGGCCCGCCGCATCGAGCGCTTCCTGTCGCACCCGATGTACGCGGCCGAGGCCTTCACCGGCCAGCCTGGCGAGACCGTTCCGCTCGACGAGACCATCGCCTCGTTCAAGGGCCTCTGCGCGGGTGAGTACGACCACCTGCCCGAGCAGGCGTTCTTCATGGTCGGTGGCATCGACCAGGCCATCGCGAAGGCCAAGGAACTCGAGCGTCGCTGATCGCCCCTGTCGAAGGGCTGCGAGCCCGGACCTACGGTGACGGCGCGGGCGACCGCGCCGTCACTTGATCGGAAAGGAACCTACACCAGTGGCGAAGCTACGCGTAGGGGTTGTCTCACCCGAGCGTGAGATCTGGTCGGGCGAGGCCGACATGGTGATTGCCAAGACCGTGGACGGCGAGATCGGTATCATGCCGCAACACGCACCTGTGCTCGGCGTTCTCGTCGAGGGCGGCGTGCTGCGCGTGAAGCGGGAGGGCGAGGGCGACCTCGTGGCCGCGGTGCACGGGGGTTTCATCTCCGTGGCCGACGATGAGGTGTCCGTGCTCGCCGAGGTGGCCGAACTCGGTTCCGAGGTCGACGTCGCGGCTGCCCGTGACGCTCTCGACCGGGCTCAGGCGTCGATCGAGGCCGACCACGAAGACGGCGAGGCGGCCCTCGAGGCCAAGCGTGCCAGGGCCCGGCTGCGCGCGGCGGGCGAAGAGGTTTAATACATACAAGCGGACTCAGGGGGCGGCAGTGGTGACGACGGTGGTAGTTCTCGTGGTTGCGCTGGCCGTCCTCGTCGTCTTGCGGGGGGTGACGCTCGCCCGCGTACGCGGAAGCGTCCCCTGCCGCCTGCGGGTGGGCGACCGGGGATGGCAGAGCGGGGTAGCCCGCTATGCCGACGGGGAGCTCCACTGGATTCCGCTCCTGGGTGTCCGACTGAGGCCGCGCCACGCCATCGCGAGGCGCGGCCTTGTCGTATCCCCCCGTCGTGAGATCGAGGGCGGGCTCTACGCGGTCGACTGCGACGGCAGCACGCGGGGCATCTCCCTCGCCATGAGCCCCGACGCGATGACCGGCTTCCTGGCCTGGCTGGAGTCGGCCCCGCCGAGCGCCTATCTCGACGTCGCCTGAGGCGGCTCCCTCAGCGGGTGCCGCCCGGCTTCCAGAGGATCTCCTCGCCGGCGTGGGCCGCGCGGCAGGCGATGAAGAGCAGGTCGGACAGCCGGTTGAGGTACTTCGCCGTCAGCGCGTTCATGTCGTCGTGCGCCTGCAGGGCGGCCCAGGTCGTCCGCTCGGCCCTGCGGACGGTGACGCGCGCGACGTGCAGCGCGGCCGTGGCGGGGTCGCCGCCGGGCAGGATGAAGCTCCGCAGCGGCTTGAGGCCGGCGTTGAAGCGGTCGCACAGCTCTTCCAGCCGGTCGATGTACGACTGCTCCACCCGCAGCGGCGGGAACTCCGGGTTGTCCGTCACGGGTGTGGCCAGGTCCGCCCCCACGTCGAACAGTTCGTTCTGCACGAGCCGGAGCACCCGCGCCAGCTCGGCCGGGAGGGTGCCGAACGCGAGCGCGAGCCCCAGCTGGGCGTTGGCCTCCTCCACGTCGGCGTAGGCGGCGAGCCGCAGGTCGGTCTTCGACGTGCGGCTCATGTCGCTCAGCGCCGTCGTGCCGTCGTCGCCGACCCGAGTGTAGATGCGTGAGAGAACGACCGGCTTGTCCTTGTCGGGGCGCGTCATGGCCTCAGCGTAATGACAAATGTCATCAGGATCGGACGCGAGATCCATATGCGGTCCATGATTTCCGCGACTACATGGGGCTATGCGGCAAAGGCCATGATTGACCCATGACGAAGGAGAGGACCTGATGCTCGAGATCAGCGACCTGCGCAAGCGTTTCGCGGGCGGCCCCGACGCCCCAGAGGGCAAGGTCGCCCTGGACGGGATCAGCTTCACCGTACGGCCGGGTGAGATGTTCGGGTTCGTGGGCGCCAACGGCGCCGGCAAGACCACGACGATGCGCATCGTCATGGGCGTGCTCCAGGCCGACTCGGGCGAGGTGAGCTGGCAGGGCCGGCCGCTCGGCTACGACGACCGGCGGCGGTTCGGCTACATGCCGGAGGAACGCGGCCTGTACCAGAAGATGAAGGTCACCGAGCAGATCGAGTACTTCGGCCGGCTGCAGGGCCTGAGCGCGCAGGCGGCGAAGAAGTCCGCCACCGACCTGATCGAGCGGCTCGGGCTCGTCGAGCGCAGGAACGACGCCGTGCAGGCGCTCTCGCTGGGCAACCAGCAGCGCGTGCAGCTGGCCGTGGCGCTCGTGCACGACCCGGCGGTGCTGGTCCTGGACGAGCCGTTCTCCGGCCTCGACCCGATCGCGGTCGACACCCTCGCCACGGCGCTGCAGGAGCGGTGCAGGGGCGGCGTGCCGGTCATCTTCTCCAGTCACCAGCTGGAGCTGGTCGAGCGGCTGTGCGACTCCGTCGGCATCGTCTCCGCCGGCCGCATGGTGGCCACCGGCACGGTGGCGGACCTGCGGGGCGTCGAGAGCAACACGCTGCGGGTCGTCGTCCGTGACCCCGCCCCCGGCTGGTCGGACGGCCTGCCCGGCACGGTCACCGTGCGCGGCGACCGGCACATCCTGGAGACCGCCGACGTGGACGACCAGGAGGTCCTGCGCCGCGCCATGAAGGCGGGCCACGTCGAATACTTCGGGGTCGAGCAGCCGACCCTCACCGAGATCTTCAAGGAGGCCGTGGCGTGAACGGACTGATGCTGATCGCGCGGCGGGAGATCGTCACGCAGGTGCGGACCAAGGGGTTCGTGATCGGCCTGCTGGTCACCGTCCTGCTGGTGGCGGCGGTCTCCTTCCTGCCCACGGTCATGGGCGGCGACTCGTACACGCTGGGCACGGTCAACTCCCAGCAGCTGCCGCTGCGGCAGGCCGCGCCGGACACGGAGTTCGAGTGGCGGGCGTTCGCCGACGAGGAGGCGGCCAAGCAGGCCGTGCTCGACGGCGACGTGGACGCGGTGCTCGTCGACAACACCAGGGTGCTCACCGACGGGGAGATCGACTCCGAGCTCGGCGTGCTCATGCAGAGCGTCAACCGCGAGGTCAAGCTCGGCGCCGCCGGTGTGAACATCGCGCCGCTGCAGGTGCAGTCCGTCGGCGCCGACGCGCAGTACGAGGGCGCGCGCACGGGCATCGCCGTGGTGCTGGTCCTCGTGCTCTTCATGCTCCTCATGGGGCAGGTCACGATGGTCGCCATGGGCGTGGTGGAGGAGAAGGGCAGCCGGATCGTGGAGATCCTGCTCTCCGCGGTGCGGCCCTGGCAGCTGCTCGGCGGCAAGATCGCCGGCCTCGGCGTGGTGGGCCTGATCAACATGGTCACGATCCTCGCGGTCGGTCTGCTCGCGACGAGCGCGTCGGGCCTGTCCGCCGACTTCCCGCCCGGGATCATCGGGCTGATCGCCGGCGTGCTGGTCTGGTTCGTGCTCGGGTACGTCTTCTTCGCCACGCTGTCGGCCGCGCTCGCCTCGCTGGTCTCGCGCCAGGAGGAGGTGAACACCGTGCTGACGCCGCTGACCATGACCGTCATGCTGACGTACTTCGTGAGCTTCTACATCACGACCGACCCCACGGGCACGCTGGCCACGGTGATGTCGTTCGTGCCGCCGTTCTCGTCCATGGTCATGCCGGTGCGGATGGCGGCGACCGAGGTGCCGCTGTGGCAGGTGGGCGCGTCCATGGCGGCCATGCTGCTGGCCGTGGCCGCGGTGCTGGCCATCGGCGCCAAGGTGTACGCCAGGGCCGTGCTGCGGACGGGGGCCAGGCTCAAGCTCACCGACGTGCTGCGCGCCAAGTAGATCCGTGGAATTGCTCAAGCGGGCACGCCGGCTGACCTGGATGATGCTGGCCGCCGCGTTCGCGCTGATGTGGCTGCTGATCGCCGTCGCCTGCCTCGCCGCCTTCGCCGGTGACAGGCTGTCCTGGTGGAGCGTGGGGCCCGCGCTGGCGGCCGCCGCCGGGCTCACCTGGGTCGGCTTGGGCCTCATCACCCGGGTGATGGACCGCCGCTACCCCACCAGGCAGGTGGTGCTGGCGGCGGTCCTCGCCGTCGTGGCGGCCGGGGTGGGCGGGGCCGAGCCGATGGGCTGGGGCTACGCCCTCGTGGCCTGGCTCTCGATCGCCACGCTGCACGTCCCCAAGCGCAGCGCGGTCCTGATCTCGGCCGGCACCGGCGTGGTCGCCGTCGGGCTCGCCATGCTCTCCCTGGCGACGGGGAGGAGCGGCATGGACGCCGGCATGGGTGTGGCCGAAGGGCTTGTCAGCTACACGCTGATCTACGCCATCTGGTGCGCGCTGATGCCGCTGACCACCCGGTTGTGGGTGTGGATCTGGTGGCTCGCCGAGGAGGCGCACGCCGGCCGAGAGGCGCACACCAGGCTGGCGGTGGCCGAGGAGCGGCTGCGGTTCGCCCGCGACCTGCACGACCTCGTAGGGCATCAGCTGTCGGCCATCGCGGTCAAGACCGAGCTGGCCACGCGCCTGTCGGACGTGGACGCGGGCCGGGCGAAGGCCGAGATGGCCGAGGTCAACGCGCTGACCAGGAAGGCGCTCAGGGAGCTGCGGGAGGCCGTCCGCGGGTACCGCGAGCTTGACTTGGCAGCCGAGCTGAATAGCGTGAAGGGAGTGCTCGAAGCGGCCGGGGTCCGCTGCGAGGTGCGTCTTCCCTACCGCGAGATGCCCGACGGGGTGGCCCCGGTGTTCGCATACGCGGTCCGCGAGGCGGTGACCAACGTGCTCAAGCACAGCACCGCCACCTACTGCGACATCACGATCAGGTTCACCGAGCACGAGGCCGAGCTGTCCGTCCGCAACGACGGTGTGGTCCGGCATACGGCCCTCGATCTGGGCAGCGGCCTGGCCGGCATGCGTGAGCGGCTCGACGCCGTGGGCGGCAGGGTGACGGCCCAGCCGGGAGGCGATGGAGAGTTCCTGCTGACCGCAGTCGTGTCATTGCCGCTGGCTGGGTAGGGGAGGACTACGGGGCTACGCCCCTCAGGCGTTCTGCGCCGAGATTTGACGACGCACGGGGTGTGCGTGACTGAGGAGGTGGCATGCGAGTCCGGGGCAATCCGAGGGCCCAGGTGGTGCGGATCGGAGCCCGGCTCGACGCCGGGACGTCGGCCGGGGTGCGCGAGCGGGTGCACAAGGCTCTCGACTCCGGCGACGGCGATCTGATCCTCGATCTGTCCAAGCTGGAGATGATCGACGCCACCGGTCTCGGAGTTCTCGTGGGCTCGCATCGGCGCGCGATGAGCGTGCAACGCCGCCTCGTTCTCCGGGGGGTGCCACCGCGGATCATGCGGGTGCTCGCGGTGACCCGGCTGAATCGGGTCCTGAACGTCGAGGTTCCCGAGGCCGCGGTGGCCTGAACTGAGATATCGGAGCGGGTGACGATCAGCCGTCGCCCGCTCTTTTCGACACTTGGACAATCCAAGATTTCGGCCGGCCGATCGGCTAATCCCGTGGAATGCGATTGATATCGCGATCAACCGGGGTCGAGGCTGCGGGTGAAGATGTGCACCGCCACCGCGACGAGTTCCTCGATGTCCGGCTGGTCGTCCGAGAGCAGCCATTCGATGAGCAACTCTTGTAACGCGCCAATGACGCCGAGTGCGAGCAGCCGCCGATTCAACGCGGGCGCCTTCGGGAAATCCTCGGCGGCGTCCTGGATGAGCCGGGCGAACGCCTCCACCGCGCGCTGGCGCGAGAGTGTCAGGACGTCCCCGGACCTGCGGACCTCGACGTGCATGATGCGGGCCCGCCGCCAGTCGGCCGTGGCGAATTGGATATACGCGCGAATCCCCGCCTTGACTCTGCCGTCAAGCGTGCTCGGCGCCTCCTGTAACGCTTTGGCCACGACGGCGAGGCTTTCCTCCACGCAGCGCTCGTGCAACGCCTGCAAGAGCTCCTCGCGCCCGCCGAAACATTCGTAGAAGGCGCGGTTGGAGATCCTGGCCTCCGAGCACAGCCTTTCGATCGTCGTCGACGTGAATCCCGGCTTGGCGTATAGCGTGTACGCGGCCGTCATCAGCCGCTCGCGCCGGTCCGCCAGCCTTTGTTCAGCCGTCATTCCCCGGTAAGACCGGTTCACATTCACCCGTCCAGCATGATCGTGGCCCCCAGAGCACACAATTATGGACTGATGATCCGTTTTCTGGAAAGGGTAAGAAGATTACCTTTTTCGTCTTCCGTGCAAGAACGTGACAAGTCTGACCAGCCGCTCAAGATCAGCGGGGCCTCTTCTGAACGACGTGATGTTCATCCCGGGCATCGGGAAGCGCTGCCGGGTGACGGCCTTGGCCCTGGCGAACTCGCGCAGCCCGTCGGCGCCGTGGATCCGGCCGAACCCCGACTCGCCCTCGCCGCCGAACGGCAGAGCCGGCACTCCGGCGAACGAGATGATCGAGTTGATCGCGGCCATCCCGCCGCGCAACCTGCGCGCGAGCTCGGCGGCGCGGCGGATGTCGCGGCTGAAGATCGTGCCGCCCAGCGCGTACGCCGAGGCGTTGGCGAGGCCGAGCGCCTCCTGCGCGTCGCGGACGCGGCGCACGGTGATGGTCGGGCCGAACGTCTCCTCGCGCACCGCGGGGGAGTCCTCCGGCACGTCCTCGACGATCACCGGGTCGACGTACGGCGCCCGCACCGCGCCAGGGCCACCCGCCACGACCCTGCCCGACTTGACGGCGTCGTCGATGTGCCGCTTGATGACGTCGAGCTGGCCGGGCATCGTGATCGGGCCGTAGTCCTCGCCCGCCTTCACCTTGCCGACCAGCTCGGACAGCTCGCGCATGAACGGCTCGTAGACGGCGTCGGCCACGTAGACCCGCTCGACGCCCGCGCACGTCTGGCCGGCGTTCGACAGGGCGCCCCACAGGCACGCGTCGGCCGCCGCCGCCACGTCGGCGTCCGCGTCGACGATGAACGCGTCCTTGCCGCCGCACTCGGCCACGAGCGGCGTGAGGTTGTCGGCGCAGGCCGCCATGACGCGCTTGGCCGTGGCTGCCGAGCCGGTGAAGGCGACCTTCTTCACCCTCGGGTCGGCCGCCAACGCCGCGCCCGTCTCGCCCAGGCCCGTGACCGTCTGGAACACCGGGTGCTCGGGGACGGACTCGGCGAACAGCTCCGCCAGCCGTACGCCGACGCCGGGGGTGAGCTCGCTCGGCTTGAAGACCACCGCGTTGCCGGCGGCCAGCGCGTAGGAGATGGAGCCCATGGGGGTGAAGGCCGGGTAGTTCCACGGGCCGATGACGGCGACGACGCCGAGCGGCAGGTATTCGAGGGTGGCGGCCAGGTTGAGGCCGATCATGCCCGGGTTGACCCGGCGGCGGCCGAGCACCTTCTGGGCGTTGCGCGCCGCCCAGTCGAGGTGGGTGACGACCAGCACCATCTCCAGGGTGGCGTCGCCCACCGGTTTGCCGGTCTCGTCGTGGATCAGCCGGGCGAGCTCCCTGATGTGCCGGGTCAGGACGGCCTTGTAGTCGAGCAGGCGCCGCCTGCGCTCGGCCGGCGGGAGGGCGGCCCACCACCGGGCGGCCTCACCGGCCCTCCCCACGGCCTCGCGGACGTCGGCGGCGGTGTGCTGGGGGTGGCTGCCGATCACGTCGCCGGTCGCGGGGTTGAGCGATTCGAACGTCAGCGTCGTCATGCGGTCACGATAGACGGGTAATCGGCCGCTTACCACTTCGCGACCAGGGCACCCGAGGAGCGTCTGCCCCAAGCGGCCGGGGGTGAGCACGGAGCCGGCCCACGGGGCGCCCCGTTGCGGCGGGTCACCACTGAAGGGTCAGCGGGCGTTTCCCTGGAGGGCCGGCAGCCCGTGGCGGCGGGTGGCCGGCCACGGCTGAGCCGTAAGAGATCAGAAAAGGGTGGGGTTTTCCGGCTCGATGCCGCGCAGGGTGTCGTAGTCGAGGGTGACGCACGTGATGCCGCGGTCGGCGGCGAGCACGCGGGCCTGAGGTTTGATCTCCTGGGCCGCGAACACCCCCCGCACGGGAGAGAGCAGCGGGTCACGGTTGAGCAGCTCCAGATAGCGGGTCAGCTGCTCCACCCCGTCGATCTCGCCACGTCGCTTGATCTCCACCGCCACCGTCGCGCCCACGGCGTCCCTGCACAGGATGTCGACCGGGCCGATGGCCGTCATGTACTCGCGCCGGATCAGGGAGTAGCCCTCGCCCAGGGTCGTGATGTGCTCGGCGAGCAGCTCCTGCAGGTGGGCCTCCACGCCGTCCTTGATCAGGCCGGGGTCGACGCCGAGCTCGTGGCTGGAGTCGTGGAGGATCTCCGCCATGGTCAGGACCAGCTTCTCGCCGGTCTTGCCGTGGGTGACCGTCCAGGTCTCGCCGTCTTCCTTGAGCTTGCACGGCGGGTTCATCCAGTTGAGCGGTTTGAAGGCACGGTCGTCGGCGTGGATGCTCACGCTGCCGTCGGCCTTGATGAGCACGAGCCTCGGCGCCATCGGCAGGTGTGCCGTGAGCCGTCCGATGTAATCCACGCTGCATCGCGCGATGACCAGCCGCATGACCGTCCACCTTAGCGGCTCTGGAAAACTGGAGGCATGGCGTTCGAACGGGTGGGAGTCGTCGGGCTCGGCACCATGGGAGCGGGGATGGCGGAGGTGTTCGCGCGAGCCGGCCTGCGGGTGATCGGCGTCGAGGCCGACGCCGAGGCGCTGGCCAGGGGACGCGGCCTCCTCGAGCGCTCCACCGCCCGTGCCGTCGACAAGGGGAGGCTGTCCGCCGAGCGGCGTGCGGAGATCCTCGGCCGTGTGACGCTGACCACTTCGCGCGACGACCTGCGCGAGGCCGACCTGGTCGTCGAGGCGATCCCCGAGATCCTCGACTACAAGATCTCCCTGTTCCGTGATCTCGACGGCGTCTGCAAACCCGAGACGGTGCTGGCGACCAACACCTCGTCGTTGCCGGTGACGGCCCTCGCGGCCGCGACCGGGCGTCCGGGGCGGGTGGTCGGGATGCACTTCTTCAATCCGGCGCCGGTCATGCGGCTGGTCGAGGTCGTGCGGACGGTGATGTCCGACGACGACGTCGTGACGGAGATTTCGGCGTTGGCGACGCGGCTCGGGAAGACACCCGTGACGGTGGGCGACCGCGCCGGGTTCGTGGTCAACCGGCTGCTGCTGCCCTGTCTCAACCACGCCGCCCTGCTCGTGGAGCAGGGCATCGCCGGGCGCGACGACATCGACGTCGCGATGACGCGCGGCGCCGGGCTGCCGATGGGGCCGTTCGCGCTGCTCGACCTCATCGGGCTCGACACCGCGTACGAGGTCATGGAGGTGCTGTTCGACGAGACGCGCGACCGCCGGCACGCGCCCGCGCCGCTGCTGCGCGAGCTGGTCACCGCCGGCCGGCTGGGCCGCAAGAGCGGGCGTGGCTTCTACGGCGCGGAGCAGGCGCGCCCGCAGGGGCCCGGGCGGTCGGGCGTGATCACGTTCGACGTGGCCGGGCCGGGCGCCGACGAGTTGGCCGAGCGGCTGGCCGCCGCGGGGTTCACACGGGCCGGCGACGACCCTGACGTGGTGCTCAGGCTCTCCGACCGGCCGGTGGTGGAGCACGCCGTACGCCTGTCCGACCCGTCCAGGATGGTCGGCGTGCACCTCGTCGGCGAAGAGGTGGCCGAGCTCGCCCGCACCGCGCTGACCTCCGACACGGCGGCGGGGGCGGCCGTCGACCTGATGAAGGTTGCCGGCCGGGCGCCGGTGCCGTGCAAGGACCGCGCCGGCTTCGTCGTGGACGCCCTGCTGCTGCCCTACCTCAACGACGCCGTACGCATGCACGACGCGGGCTACGCCTCGGCCGACGACATCGACGCGGCCATGCGCCTGGGCTGCGGCCACCCGGCCGGGCCGTTCGAGATGCTGGAGTCCATCGGGCTGGCCCGGGCCCGCGACGGCCTGCGCGCCCTCTACGCCGAATACCGCGACCCCGCCTTCGCGCCCGCGCCCCTGCTCGACCAGCTCGTCACCGCCGGCGCCGCGGAGTTCCCCCGCCGATGAGCCCACGCCGCGCCCGCCGGAGAGAATCCTCCCGTCCCTTCGGTTTCCCCACGGGCATCGACAAGGTGGAGGAGTGGCCCGACGGCGAGTGGAAGGTCCGGACGCTCACCGGCGCCTCCTCGACCAAGACCTACCGATGCCCCGGCTGCGACCATGAGATCCGCGCCGGGCAGCCGCACCTCGTGGCCTGGCCCAACTGGCCGGGCGGTGACGAGGAGCGCCGCCACTGGCACACCGCCTGCTGGCGTAAGAGACTTGATCGCGGCCCCGGCCGCAGCCGTTACTGAAGGGATCCATGGTGGAGATTCGCGCGGCGACCGTGCTGCCCGCCCGTCGTGAGCCGATCGCGCTGCACACCGCCGACGGCCTGACGCTGGTCGGCGAGCTGGCCCAGCCCCTCGACCGTCCCCCGGTCGCGACGCTGGTCACCCTGCACCCGCTGCCCACCCACGGCGGGTTCATGGACAGCCACGTCTACAAGAAGGCCGCCAACCGGCTGCCGGCTCTCGCCGACCTCGCCGTGCTGCGCTTCAACACCCGCGGCACGTCCTCCGATCGTGGCACGTCGCAGGGGGCGTTCGACGGGGGCGAGGGCGAGCGGTTCGACGTGGCGGCGGCGCTGGAGTACGCCGAGTTCCACGACCTGCCGCACGTGTGGGTGGTCGGCTGGTCGTTCGGCACCGAGCTGACGCTGAAGTGGGCGCACGACCCGCTGGTGGAGGGCGCGATCCTGCTGTCACCGCCGCTCCACAGGGCCACCGACGACGATCTCGACGCCTGGTCGCGGTTCGGGCGCCCGCTGGTGGCGCTGGTGCCCGAGTTCGACGACTACCTGCGGCCCGACGAGGCGCGCAAGCGGTTCGCGCGGGTGCCGCACGCCGAGGTCATCGGGGTGGAGGGCGCCAAACACCTGTGGGTGGGAGAGCCGTACGTCCGCATCGTCCTCGACGAGATCGTCAAGCGGGTCAACCCGGCGGCGTGGCCGCTCCCGACGGAGGTCTGACCCGCCCGGTCACAGCGGCTCGAACACGAAGACCACGTACGTCTCGTACGCCCGCGAGCCCTGGCCCGCCGCGCGGGCGGCGCCCATGCGGGTGCTGACCGCGGCGACCAGCCGGTCGAGAGCACCGGGTTCAGCGTCCCAGGAGGCGACCGCGTCGGCGGCGTCCCTCATCGACTCGCCCTCGCTCCAGAACAGGCTCTCGGCCGTGCCCGCCCGCGGGCCGTCGTGCCGGGCCGGCAGGCCGTCGTGCTCGGAGCGGGCGGCGGCCCTCGCCCTGGCGTACTCGACCAGCAGCGGGTCCATGGCCAGGGGCGGCACGTGGTGTGCGGCCCGGCGGGCGTTGGCCTCCTGGAGCGCCTGGAGGAGGAAGGCGCCGTTGGTGGCGTCGGGGAGCGCGGGCCGGGATCCTGACATGGGGTCACCTCGGATGCACGGTCGGTGTCCCTGGATTGTGCGCGGTAATCTCACACCACGCAATGCCGGATTTATAGCGGAAAAGCATGAAATATCGCTTTTGCGGGGGCGGCTCGGGATAACCGGCCTCGGTCATGGAGTGATTGTCGGCGTGAACCGGGTTACCGTGTGGACCGTGCAGCTCTACACGAGATCTGCCGGGACCGGGATCCCGGTTGTGCTGCTTCACGCGTTCCCACTGTCGTCGGCCATGTGGCTGGCGCAGCGGGAGGGGCTGGCCAACGTCTGCCGGGTCATCACACCTGACCTGCGCGGATTCGGCGGCTCGCGGCTGGGTGACGACGAGCCGGCCATCGAGTCGATGGCCGACGACGTCGCCGAGCTGCTCGACGCGGAGGGCATCGACAAGGCGGTGGTCGGCGGGCTGTCGATGGGCGGCTATGTCGCCATGGCGTTCTGCCGCCGGCACCCCGACCGTGTGCTCGGCGTGATCCTCGCCGACACCAAGGCGGCCCCCGATCCGTCCCCGGCCAAGGCCAACAGGGAACGCATCGCGCAGGCCGTGCTGTCCGACGGCAGCGACGTCCTGGTCGAGGAGGTGCTGCCCGCCCTCATCGGGCCGACGACCAAGGAGCGGCGGGCCATGGTGTTCGGCCGGGTCAAGGGGCTCGTGCAGTCCGCACCGCCGGGCGCCGTCGCCTGGGCGCAGCGGGCGATGGCCGCGCGGCCCGACTCGTTCGAGACGCTGGGGGCGCTCAAGGTGCCGCTGCTCGTCGTGGTGGGCGAGGAGGACGAGCTGTCGCCGGTCTCCGACGCCGAGGCCATGGCGCGAGCGGTGCCCGACGGCAAGCTGGAGATCATTCCGAAGGCCGGGCATCTCAGCGCCGTCGAGCAGCCCGAGGCGTTCAACGCCGCGGTCGCGGACTTCCTCCGTACGGAGCTGGGCGCGGCGCGCTAGGCGTGCTCCTGCCGGGGGAAC
The DNA here is from genome assembly GCF_044465245.1 of Nonomuraea terrae. Taxonomy (NCBI): domain Bacteria; kingdom Bacillati; phylum Actinomycetota; class Actinomycetes; order Streptosporangiales; family Streptosporangiaceae; genus Nonomuraea; species Nonomuraea terrae. Next base: position 627,800 of record NZ_JBITLL010000007.1, read on the forward strand.
ACGATCTCGCGGATGATCAGCGCGATCGCGGCCGCCACCGGGATCGCCAGCAGCGCGCCGACGATGCCCAGCAGCGCGCCGCCGAACAACGCCGCGATCACCGTCACGGCGGGCGTCACGTCGACCGAGTGCTTCATCACCCGGGGATAGATGACGTAGTTCTCGACCTGCTGGTAGACGACGAAGAAGATCGCGCACGCGATGCCGGCCGGCACCGACTGCAGCAGCGCCACGCCGGTCACCAGCACCGCCCCGATCGTCGCGCCCACCAGCGGGATCAGGTCGGTCAGGGCCACGACCAGGGCCAGCGCGAGCGCGTACTGGACGCCGGCGATCGACAGGAAGATCCACGTCAGCACGCCCGCGATCACCGAGATCAGCACGTTGCCCGCGACGTAGCCGCCGATGCCGGTGAGGACCTGCTCGGCGATCGCGCGCGTGCGCGGCCGGCGCGAGGCCGGGACGAGCTTGAGCAGGTAGTCCTTGATCGTGTGCAGGGAGCCGAGGAAGTACAGCATCAGCACCAGCAGCGTGACCGTGGTGAACACGCCGTTGAGCACCACCAGCCCGGCGCCCATGATCCCGGTCGCCAGTGACGGCCCCAGGGTGTTCGTCACGAACGTCCGCAGCTGCGTGAGGATCTGGTAGTCGGCGTCGAGCCGGCGCAGCGTCGGATGGTTGCTCAGCTCGGTGAGGTAGCCAGGAACGGCGTCGATGAACTCCGTCAACTGCTGGCTGACCGGTGGCACCACGGCCAGGCCGAACAGCGCGAACGCCACGATCACCCCGGCGAACACGATCGAGATCGCGGCCCGCCTGGCCAGCCCGCGGCGCTGCAGCGCCTCGACCGCGGGATTCAGCCCGACCGCCAGGAACATCGCCACGACGACCAGGATGATCGTGCTCATCGATTGCACGACCATCTGCGCGAGCGCGATCGCCGTCAGCACGCCCAGCCCGCCGACCAGCCCGAACAGGAACGGGCCCCGGGCGAGCGGCTTGCCCGGCAGCCCGTACGGCTGCGCGTCGCGTTTCTCGGCGGTCTCCTCGTCCTTCTCCCGCCCGGCTGCGGGCTTGGCTTCTGCGGTCAAGTGGGGGCTCCCGGGGGATCGGTGACCAAGCATGACGGACGCGTACCTCTGCGTACCCGTCCGACGACAAAGAGAGAGCCTAGCGACCCTGCGATCGCCAGGCTCTCTCCGCCGTCATTCAGCCCCCGTGTATGCGGTGTGCGAGCCCCTTACTCCTGCCACCATTCAGCGTCGTCGTCGCCCTTGCCCTCCACCTTCGGCGCCGGCGTGGTGACCGGGGCCGGCACCGGAGCCGCGACCGCGGCGACGGGCTCCCCCGCGGCGAGCGCGGGCTTGGGCGGGGCCGCGGTGACCGCGGGCTCCGGGTCGAGGCCCGGCAGGGCGGCGCCGCCGAGCAGCTGGCGCAGCTGGGCCAGGTGGCTGGTGATGCTGTCGCGCTGCCTGGTCAGCTCGTCGACCTGACGCTGCATCGCCGTACGGGTGCGCTCGGCCTCGGTCTTCGCCTCGGTGACGATCGTGTCGGCGCTCGTCTTGGCCTCGGCCACGATGGTCTCGGCGTTCTTGCGGGCGTTCGCGACGAGCTGCTTGGCGTGCAGGTCGGCCTCGCGCCGGGTCTGGTCGGCCTGCTGCGTGGCCTTCGTGGCCCGCGACTCGGCGGTGGCGGCGCGCTGCTCGGCCTCGGCGACCAGCTTCTGCGTGGCGGCCTGCGCGGTGGCGTGGCGCTCGGCCTCCTGGCGCTCGGCCTCCTCACGGCGGGCGGCGAGCTGGATCTCGAACTCGGCCTCGTCCTGGGCCCGCTTGGCCTCGGACTCCTCCAGCACCCGCTGGGCCTGGGCGCGCATCTCGTCGGCCTGCCGCTTGGCGGCCGTCAGCACCTCGTCGCGCTCGCGCTTGGTGGAGGCGCGCAGCTGCGCCACCTCGCGCTCGGTCGTCGTGCGCAGCTTGGCGATCTCACGCTCGGCGTCGGCGCGCTTCTCGGCGACCTCGTGGTCGGCGGTGGCGCGCAGCTTGGCGGCCTCGCGCTCGGTGGTCTGGGTGAGCTCGTCGGCCTCGCGGCGCGCGGTCGAGCGGATGTCCTCGGCCTCCCGCTCGGCGGTCGTGCGCATCTCCTCGCTCTCGCGGGTGGCCTGGGCGCGCTTGTCAGCGGCCTCGGCCTCCGCGGCGGCGCGCATGTCGGCGGCCTCCACCTTGGCCGCGGCCTTGATCTCGTTGGCCTCGGACCTGGCCGCCTGGACCAGCTCCGTGGCCTGCTCCTCGGCCAGGCGGAGCAATTGCTCGATACGGGCCCCGAGACCCGAGTAGGTGGGACGTTCCTGCTCCTGCAACTGCCGCTGGGAGTCGGCCAAATCGCGCTGGAGGCTGACAACCTGCTCGCGCGCCTGACGTAGATCACCGTCGAGCTGCTTGAGATGATCGTGAACCTGGTGCCGGTCGTAACCACGGAGCACCACGTCGAACTCGCGCGCTGGGGCGTCCTCGAAGAAGTTGTTGAGCTGGGCGTCGATGTCGGACTGCATGGAGGCTCGATCCTGGGTTGTCGAGACGGCTACACGGGCCGGACGGGGGGTTCGGGGCACCCGAGCCTGGAGCCCGCTCCGGGCAGCGAGCTCCATGTCCGGTGGAAGGCCAAGCGTACTCCGCCGGTGCCACCTGCGAAGCCCCGTCCGACTTTCTGCGTGACTAGTTACATATGAACCTTTTTTACGTTTTGTACGGGCGTGACCGCTTGGACCAACTCCGTCAGCATTCCACCCACATCTTTGGGATGCAGGAATGCGATTTCTGAGCCCATCGACCCATGCCGGGGACGTTCGTCCAGCAGTCTCACGCCCTTCTCCTTGATCTTATGCATCGCGTCGGCGACATCCGGGACACCGAATGCCACGTGATGCACACCCTCGCCCCGCCTGGCGAGGAATTTTCCCACAGGTGACTCTTCCGAGAGGGGCTCGAGAAGCTGAATGTAGGAGCCCCCGCCTTCGCCGTCGGCGATGTGCAGCATGGCCTCCTTGACGCCCTGTTCCTCGTTCACCTCCCGTGCGACGACCGTCAGCTCGAACGTCCGGGAGAACAGCTCGATCTTCTCCTCCAGGTCGTGACAGGCGATTCCGATGTGGTCGATCCGCATGAACATGTGTGGCCTACCTCCCTGGGAGCGACGTTCTACCCGTGGGTATGGTGTCAAAGACCCGACGCGTGAGCACAGGAGGCCGTTGTCATGTCCAGTTCCGTCATCGTCGCCGGAGCTCGCACCCCGATCGGCAAGCTCCTCGGCGCACTGTCCGGCCTGCAGGCCGTCGACCTCGGCGGCATCGCGATCAAGGCCGCTCTGGAGCGGGCGCGGGTCGCGCCGGAGGCCGTCGAGTACGTCATCATGGGCCAGGTCCTCCAGGCCGGCGCGGGCCAGATCCCGTCCCGCCAGGCCGCGGTCAAGGCCGGCATCCCGATGACCGTCCCCTCCATCACGATCAACAAGGTGTGCCTGTCGGGTCTCGACGCCATCGCCCTGGCCGACCAGCTGATCAGGGCCGGCGAGTTCGACATCGTGGTGGCCGGCGGCATGGAGTCGATGACCAACGCCCCCCACCTGCTGCCCGGCCTGCGCAAGGGCGTCAAGTACGGCGGCTCGCAGGTGGTCGACTCGATGGCCCACGACGGCCTGTTCTGCGCGTTCGACCAGTGCGCGATGGGCGAGTCGACCGAGCGCTACAACGCCCGCCTCGGCATCGGCCGCGAGGATCAGGACGCCCTGTCGGCGCGCTCCCACCAGCTCGCCGCCGCCGCCGTCAAGAACGGCGTCTTCGAGGACGAGATCGTCCCGGTCGAGATCCCGCAGCGCCGCGGCGAGCCCCTGGTCGTCAAGGAGGACGAGGGCGTACGCGGCGACACCACCGCGGAGACCCTGGCCAAGCTCCGCCCCGCCTTCGCCGCCGACGGCACCATCACGGCCGGCTCGGCCTCGCAGATCTCCGACGGCGCCTGCGCCGTGGTCGTCATGTCGAAGGCCAAGGCCGAGGAGCTGGGCCTGGAGTGGCTGGCCGAGATCGGCCGGCACGGCAACGTCGCCGGCCCCGACGCCTCACTGCAGTCGCAGCCGGCCAACGCCATCAAGCAGGCCATGGCCAAGCAGGGCGTCACGGCCGCCGACCTCGACCTGGTGGAGATCAACGAGGCGTTCGCCAGCGTGGTGCTGCAGTCGGCCAAGGAGCTCGGCGTCCCGCTGGACAAGATCAACGTCAACGGCGGCGGCATCGCGCTCGGGCACCCGATCGGGGCGTCGGGGGCGCGCATCGTGCTGACGCTCGCGTACGAGCTGAGGCGCAGGGGCGGCGGGCTGGGCGCCGCGGGGCTGTGCGGCGGCGGCGGCCAGGGCGACGCCCTGCTCATCACCGTTCCGAAGCCCTGACCCCGCAGCGGCACGGCAGCGATCCGCCGGCTGCGTAGCCTGAGGCGGCCGTGCGACCGCTTCCTGACGTCATCACCGTCCGGAGGGCCCGGCCCCGAGGCCATGCGCTGGGGGCCGCGCACGAGCGATGGCAGGCTGGTGCGGCTGACGGCGGCGAGCACGGCGTTCCCGATCGGATGTCCGGCCGTCGTGACGGGCTCGACCGCGCGGCGGCGGCCTGGCTGCCGGGCATCGCGCTCACGGGCGCTCCGGCAGGCGCTCGTCGTGCCGCAGGAGGAACGTCCGCGGTGGGTTCCCCGCGCAGGGCGCGTGGTCGGGCCGGCACAGGCCGGCGTGATGGGGGTGATCGTGGCGGGCGGTCCCGGCCCGGCCGCGTTCCTCGCGGCCGCTGTGGCCTTCTCTCGCGGTCCGCTCCTACGCCCCGGCTCATGAGGCGGGTCCGGACAGGGCGAAGCCCCGGTCCGACCAGGAATGGACCGGGGCGCCGCCACACCGCGCTCGGGGCCCGGCCAGGATTCCGAGCCTCGCGCGCCGCCCCCCTAAGGGGGCATTTCAGCCCGGCCGCGAGGGAGGGTGCGGCCGGGCTGTTCGTGGGCGGTCATGAGGCGAGGAACCGGGCGAACAGCGACCGGTGGCGGCGCTCGGCGGTGCGGCCCTGACGTGCCTCGTTCGCCCGCCGGTGCTCCGCGGCGGCCAGCCGCAGTTCGGAGGCGCGGTACTGCATGACCGAGTATTCGAGTTCGGCGTTCATCCGAGTGGCTCCCTTGGAGTGCGTTTCCCTGCACTCTCAAGACTCCGGCTAAGGCCCCCTCCGGCACATCGGGCGTATGCCCTATCTCCCGGCATAAGGCGGGATAAGGAGGTGCCTAGGAGGGTGCGGGGGCTCCCTAAGGTCCGCCTGACCAGCGGATTCACGGCTCGTCGATGAACTTCACGGTGACCTTGGTGAAGCCGAGCGACTTGAGCATGCCCGACAACATCGTCTTGGTGTTGGCGTCGGCCCTGGCCCGCAGATCGCTCGCCACGGCCGCCTCCAGGATCTTCTTCTCCGCCAGGAGGTAGAGCTCCCGCTGGTCGCCCGGCGAGCCCGACAGGAAGTCCTGCACCCGGTCGAACAGCCCCCGCTCCTGGGCGAACACGTACGAACGGCTGTTGTCCAGGTTGGGCTTCTCCAGCTGGGCGCGCGGCACGCGGATCGTCGCCTCCCTACGGTCCTCCGACACCGTCACGCCGTTCGCCGCCATGCCCGAGAAGTCGATGTACGCGTCCACCCCGCCCGCCCCGACGAACAGCGTGCGGCTGCCCTTGATCGCGTCGGGCAGGAAGTTGGCGTCCTTCTCCAGGTCGACCACGACCTGGAAGTTCCCCGTCGCCGCCTCGAAGCGGCTCAGGTCCTTGATGGACTCCAGCAGCACCGGCTGGCTGCGGTCGACGGTCTGCTCGCCGAGCGGGTTGAGCCACGTCCAGGCCAGCCGGCCGCCCACCACGAGCAGGACCGCCAGGACCAGGAGCCCGGCCAGGTATCGCCACCTGCGGCGCCGCCCGGGGACCACCTCGGACGGCGCCGTACGGGAAGTCGTCATGCGAGCATGCCTACCCCGTCGCTGATCATCAGTGCCAGCCGTTTGGTGACATCTTCGGTCCCGAGGCGACGTCGTTCCTGTGCGTCACGTGAATCCCGTGGCCGTGCTCCACGCGGTCCTCGCGGCGGTCCCAGTGCTCGGGCGCGGGGTCACTCCCGACCCGCGCCGCGCGGTACGGCGGCCACTGCGGCGACCGGTAGGAGGGCCGGTCGTCGTGGACCCGCATGGGCACCGAGTAGCCCCGCCCCGGCGAGCGCACGGGCAGGTCGGACACCGGGTGCATCACCGGCCAGTCCCCTCCGGCGGCGTCGTGGTCCCAGGCGGCGGGGGGAGGAGCGGGAGCCACGCCGGCGGCGGGGGTGGCGGGGACCCCGCCGGGCGGTGGCGTGCCGGGAGACGGCGTGCCCTGAGGGCCCGGAGTCGCGGAGGCGTCCGGCGCGGCGGTGGCGTCCGGCGTGGCCGGGACGGCCGGGGCCGGAGCGGCGGACGGCGTGGGGGCCGGCTCCGGGTAGACCGGGTAGACGTGGCTCGTGCCGGAGGTCGGCCGCGAGACGGGCGGCGCCACCTGCGGCGCCTGCGCCGGCCCGCCGCCGAAGTGGGTGCTCGACAGCCGGCAGCCCTGGAAGTCGCTGTAGAACATGCGCAGCCACTCGCGCCGCTGGTACTCGCTGAGGGACGAGAACCACGCGGTCGCGTACTGGTGCTCCGGCAGCGGCGCCCCCGGCAGGGGCTCGCCGCGCAGCCAGGCCACCACGATCCCCCGGTAGCCCTCGGCGACCGCGTCGTTGCAACGGGGGGCCAGCGACTCGACGTACTCGTACGCCGCCTCCTCCGCGAAGCCAGGGGAAAGGTCGGGAATGTGCACCGGCGCGAGGCCGTACGACGGCTTCAGCTCCTCGTCGAGCGGCCGCTGCTCCACCAGCGTGAACGCGGCGGGCGTGCCCGCCAGCCGGGAGGCGATCTGCGTGAACGCCGCGCCCAGCTCGGTCAGCCCCGCCCGCATCCCGGGGTGCACGCACACCGTGATCGGCCATTCGTGGCAGCTGTGGGAGATGTCCATGGCCGCGGCCGGCTTCGGCTCGGCCAGCACCCGGGTGACGCCCATCCCGGCGCACAGCACGCCCAGCAGCGCGCACGCCAGCACCGTGGCCTGCCGCGTCACCAGCGCCGCCCAGCCGAGCAGCAGCGCCGCCGTGATGCCGAGCAGCCAGATCGTCTGGTCGAAGAACGGCGCCCCGCTCAGCCCCTGGAACAGGTCGTACGGCTCACCCGTGCCGGGCGCCAGCTTGTCGGCCCACCCGCGGTCGTCGGCCAGCCACGAGAACACCACATAACAGGCCAGCCCGGCGATCGCCGGCGTGTACGGCTTCGGCAGCACCCAGCCGGCCACCCACCCGATCACCGAGTAGAGCGCCAGCCCTGCCATGCCCATGCCGAGCGCCGACAGGCTCAGCCGGCCCGCCTGGTCGGTCAGCACCGTCTTGACCGCCAGCACCAGCACCGTGGCCCCGAACGACCCCAGCACCACCACCACGATCGCCAGCGGCGCCTTGAGCGCCCGCCACGTCGTCAGCGACCGGCCGCGCAACGCCCGGCGCTTGCGCAGCGCCACCCAGGCGGCGAAGGCGGCGGCCACGGGCCCGGTCAGCCGGAGCGAACCGATGACCGCGGCCACGATGTTCTCCCAGGCGTCCACGCCCGGTATCAGGACGTTCCACGCCGCGACCAGGCCGACAGCGAGCAGCACGGCCACTGTCACCGCCGCGCTGTGCTTCAGCTCCTCTCGTGAAACGCCCGCGTGCTCACGCACTCTTTTTCCCGTTGAAGTTCATCAAGCACCCCCGTGCCCCTCGGCAAGGCGGAAGCGAAGAGTCCTGGGCCGGGTCCCCGCGGCCGGAAGACTTGGCGTCCGCGTCACCATACGTACGAGAACCATAACTGAGCGTGATGATTGATGTCCGTATTCTTGGTCAGCCGGTGAAGTCTGTTGCTGAGAGTAACCAGACGAACCGGGACGACCGGCGCGCTACCGTAGCGCTGTGTCGCAGCCCAAGCCGCTCAACCTGCCGTTCGACCCGATCGACCGCGCCGCGGAGAGCTGGCGCGCCCACTTCGGGCCGTCGTCCGCAATGGCCGCCGTTACCTCGATCATGAGAGCGCATCAGATCCTGCTGTCGCAACTTGACTCGCTCCTGAAGCCATACGACTTGACCTTCGCCCGATACGAGGCGCTGGTGCTGTTGACGTTCAGCAAAAAGGGCGCGCTGCCGCTGTCGAAGATCGGCGAACGGCTCATGGTCCACCCCACGAGCGTCACGAACACGGTGGACAGGCTGGAGAAGTCCGGGTTCGTCCGCCGGCTGCCCAATCCGCGCGACGGCCGCGGGGTGCTCGCGGAGATCACCGAGGCGGGCCGCGACGTGGTGCGCCGCGCCACGGCCGACCTGATGGCGGCCGACTTCGGCCTGGGGATGTACGCCGAGGACGAACTCCATCGGATGTTCGACCAGTTGCGCACGCTGCGGGTGGCGGCGGGTGACTTCTCCACCCCGGCCATGCGGCAAGATGAAGAGCATGGCGGACTTCTCTAGGCCCGGGTCGCTCTACGGAGCGATAGATCTGGGCGCGCGCAAGCAGACACTGGAGGCGCAGGCCCGGCGGGAGGCGGCAGGTCCCCAGGCGGCCTCGTCGGCCTCGATCATCGACGTGACCGAGGAGACGTTCACGACCGACGTCATCGACCGGTCCATGACCGTGCCGGTCGTCCTCGACCTCTGGTCGCCCCGGGCGCCGGGCAGCGCCCAGCTCAGCCCGGTGCTGGAGAAGGTGGTCGGCGACCTCGGCGGCCGGGTCGTGCTGGCCAAGATCAACGTCGACGGCAGCCCGCAGATCGCCCAGGCGCTGCGCGTGCAGGCCGTGCCGACCGTGCTGGCGATCTTCCAGGGCCAGGCCGTCACCGGCTTCCAGCAGGTGCTGCCCGAGCAGGAGGTGAGCCGCTGGCTCGACGAGCTGCTGGCCGCGGTCGAGCAGTTCTACCAGGCCAACCCCGGCGCCCGGCCGCCGGAGGCCGGTGAGCAGGAGGAGGCCTCCGCGGGCCCGCCCGCCGACCCCGACCTGGTGGCCGCCGAGCAGGCCATCGACAACGGCGACCTCGACGCGGCGGCCGAGGCCTACGAGCGGCTGCTGGCCCGCGCCCCCGGCAACGAGGACGCCAAGATGGGCCTGGCCGGCGTCAATCTGATGCGCCGCACGGCCGAGGCCGACCCGGCCGAGGTGCAGCGGCGGGCGCAGGATCCGGCCGACCTCGACGCCCAGCTGCTGGCCGCCGACCTGGAGATGTTGTCCGGCTCGGTCGACGAGGCGTTCAACCGGGTCATCGCGGTGGTCAAGCGCACGTCCGGCGACGACCGTGACCGGGCCAGGCGTCACCTGCTCGGGCTTTTCGACACATTGCCCGCAGAAGACCCATCTTTGGCCAAAGCGCGCAGAGCCTTGGCGAGCGCTCTGTTCTAGCCTGAAGGTGTGCGGGTCGTCACGATATCGGCGACATACGGCACGGCCGGCAGCCAGATAGGCCCGGCCGTCGCCGAGCGGCTTGGCGTGCCCTTCGTCGACCGCGCCATCCCCAGCGCCGTGGCCCGCGAGCTCGGCTGCACGCTGGAGGAGGCGCTGGTCCACGACGACCGCGCCGAGCGCGGTCTCGGCCGGCTGCTGTCGGGGGCCATGCGGCTGCCGACGGTCACGTTCGGCGGCGTCGACATGTACGTCCCCGGCGCGATGCCGCTGCCGGCCGAGGAGTTCGTGCGCCGTACCGAGCGCATCCTCCTGGAGACGGCCCACGAGCGCGGCGGCGTGTTCCTGGGCCGGGCGGGGGCGGTGGTGCTGGCCGGCCTTCCCGGCGCGCTGCACGTCAGGCTCGACGCGCCGATCGAGCGCCGCGTACGGCAGACGGCCACGCTGGGCGGGATCGGCGAGCGCGAGGCCCGCAAGATCATCAATGAGAACGACCAGGCCCGCATCGCGTACGTGCGCACCTTCTACAAGGCCGATCCGGCCGATCCCCACCAGTACCACCTGGTCGTCGACAGCACCACGATTCCCGTTCCCGCCTGTGTGGAGCTCATCGTCAGGGCCTCCGCGGCACTGGATTGACCGAATGCCCCCTACGATGGGAGGACTTCTTGGTCAGTCCCGAAGGAGCGATTGACGTGGCGACCGTCCCAAGTGTGTCGTACTCCATCACCGTGCGTCTCGAGGTGCCGGCCGGCGGCAAGGCCGTCAGCCAGCTCACCCACGCCGTTGAGTCGGCCGGGGGCGTCGTAACCGCCCTCGACGTCACCAACGCGGGCCATGAGAAGCTCCGCATCGACGTGACCTGTGCCGCGCGCGACACCGACCACGCCCAGGCCATCGTCGACCAGCTCGAGGCCGTCGAGGGCGTCGTCATCCACAAGGTCTCCGACCGCACGTTCCTCATGCACCTCGGCGGCAAGATCGAGATGAAGTCGAAGGTGCCGCTGCGCAACCGCGACGAGCTGTCCATGGCCTACACCCCGGGCGTCGCGCGGGTGTCCATGGCGATCGCCCGCAACAAGGAGGACGCGCGGCGCCTGACCATCAAGCGCAACACCGTCGCGGTCGTCACCGACGGCTCGGCCGTGCTGGGGCTGGGCAACATCGGCCCGGAGGCTGCGCTGCCGGTCATGGAGGGCAAGGCGGCGCTGTTCAAGCGCTTCGCCGGCATCGACGCCTGGCCGATCTGCCTCGACACGCAGGACGTCGACGAGATCGTCCGCACGGTACAGGTGATCGCCCCGGGCTTCGGCGGCATCAACCTGGAGGACATCGGCGCGCCGCGCTGCTTCGAGATCGAGCGGCGCCTGCGTGAGCTGCTCGACATCCCGGTCTTCCACGACGACCAGCACGGCACCGCGATCTGCGTGCTGGCCGCGCTCACCAACGCGCTGCGCGTGGTGAACAAGAACATCGAGACGGTCAAGATCACCATGGCCGGTGCGGGGGCGGCGGGCAACGCCGTGCTGCGCCTGCTGCTGGCCGCCGGGGCCCGCAACGTCATCGTCTGCGACTACCTCGGCGCCGTCCACAAGGGCCGCGACGATCTCGACGACTCGCTGCGCTGGATCGCCGAGCACACCAACGAAGAGGGCTACTCCGGCGACCTGCGCGGGGCGGTCAAGGACGCCGACGTCTTCGTGGGGGTCTCCGCGCCCGGCATCCTGACCGGCGACGACATCGCCACGATGGCCAAGGACCCGGTGGTGTTCGCGCTGGCCAACCCCGAGCCGGAGGTGTCGCCCGACGACGCCCGCGAGCACGCCGCGGTGGTGGCGACGGGCCGCTCCGACTTCCCCAACCAGATCAACAACGTGCTGGCGTTCCCAGGGGTGTTCCGGGGGCTGCTCGACGCGCAGGCGGGCGGGGTGACCGAGGAGATGCTGCTGGCCGCCGCCGGGGCGCTGGCCGCCGTGGTCACGCCCGAGGAACTCGGCCCCAACTACATCATCCCGAGCGTCTTCCACCCCGACGTGGCGACCGCCGTCGCCGCCGCCGTCCGCGAGTCCGCAGGCGGGCGCGCGCGGGGCTTCACCGAAGCGTAGAACCCATGTCATCCGTCACGGCGGAGCCGACGTCACACCACCCGCCGCACATGGCCGAGGGCCTCCAGGAAGACGCCCGCTGACCCGCACCCGGCGGGCCGCCGCGACGTGGACCACCTGGGTGGTCCATCGCCGGGTCACCGGGGTGCGGCGGCGGTGATGGCGGGCATGAGGCGGTAGCTCTCCTGGAAGACCAGGTTGTGGGCGTCGGCGGCGGCGATCGTGCGCATGGTGTCCAGCTGGCCGGCCGCGTCCGACTCGTCGAAGACGTTCAGCGGCCAGTCGCCCACCGTGTTGCCGCGCAGGTGCGGATGGTGGAAGTCGCGGCCGAAGTGGGCGACCACCGCGATCGGCTGCTCGCCGCTGCTGCGCTGCTCCGGCCAGGTCAGCGACCACATCGCGTTCAGCCCGCCCTCCTGTGAGCGGGTGATCCCGCTGGCCACCACCTCCCCGGTGCCGAGCAGCAGGTCGGCGTTGGCCTCGTCGAGTGCCCTGCGCGCCACCGGGTCGATCAGCTCCACGGCCCGCTCGAACACGCGTTCCTTGTCCTCGCGGGTGACGGCAGTGCCGTGGTTGCCGTCGCGCAGGTCGGTGAAGTGCCTGATGAGGGCTTCGTTGATGGGAGTGCGCATGTGTGCCCCCTTCCCAGCGAAGGGCAGGGGGCACCTTTCAGCCGGTGCCGAGCAGCGCCGCGATGCGCGCCCGCACCTCCGGCGTGTCGAGCCCGCGTACGGTGAGGGTCGTGCGGCGGCGTACGACGTCGTCGACGGTGGCGGCCCACTCGTGGTCGCGGGCGTAGACGGCCTGGGCCCAGATGTCGGGGCCTTCGGGATGGATGCGTTCGCCGAGCGCCGGGTCCTCCCTGATGAGCCGGGCCAGGTCGAACGCGATCGACCCGTAGTGGGTGGCGAGGTGGCGGGCCACCAGCGGGTCCATGCGGGCGCTGCGCTCGCGGTCGGTCCACAGCCGCATGGCGACCGCCTCGGGGCTGGCCAGGCCGGGCAGCGGCACGACGGGCAGGATGTCGGCGATCTCGTCGCCGAGCGGCCGCCCGGGCAGGCGGGCGAGGGTGTCGAAGACGTGCTTGCCGATATGGCGGTAGGTCGTCCACTTCCCGCCGGCGACCGACAACATGCCGCCCGAGCCCCGCGTCACGACCGTCTCCCGCTTGGCCGCCGCGACGTCCCCGGGCCCGCCGGGCAGCACCCGCAGACCGGCGAAGGCGTACGTGATGTCCTCGCGCCTGAGCTGCTCGTCGCGGACGGCGTGGCCGGCCTCGTCGAGGATCTGGGCGATGTCGGTCTCGGTGGGACTCACCGCGGCCGGGTCGCCCTCGTACGCCTCGTCGGTGGTGCCGAGCAGCAGGTGGTCCTCCCACGGGATGGCGAACGACACGCGGTACTTGTCGATCGGCGTGGTCAGGGCCGCCTTCCACGGCTCGTGCCGGCGCAGCACCAGGTGGGCGCCCTTGGACAGCCGGATGCTGGGCGCGGCGTCCGGGTCCTCCATGCGGCGCAGGTGGTCGACCCAGGGGCCGGTGGCGTTCAGCACCAGGCGGGCCGAGACGCCGAACTCCGTGCCGTCGAGCCGGTCGCGCAGCTCGGCGCCCGTCACGGTGCCGGACGTCTTGCGCAGCCCGACGACCTCGGCGTGGTTGAGCACGGTCGCGCCCGCGTCCACGGCCGCGCGTACGGTCATGACGGCGACGCGGCTGTCGTTCATCTGGTGGTCGCCGTAGACGGCGGCGGCCCGCAGCCCCTCCGGGCGCAGCGCCGGCACCTTGGCCAGCGCCTGGTGCGGCGTGATGACCTTGCCCATGCCGTCGCCGAAGACCGACAGCGCGGAGTAGAGGAACACGCCCGCGCCCAGCTTGGCGGCGCCGTGCGGCCCGCCCTTGTAGATCGGGACCAGGAAGGTCAGCGGCTTGACCAGATGGGGTGCGATGTCGGCGGCCAGGGCGCGCCGCTCGCGATGGTTCTCGGCCACCAGCTTGACGTTGCCGGTCTGCAGGTAGCGCAGGCCGCCGTGGACGAGCTTGGACGAGGCACTGGAGGTGGCGCCGGCGAAGTCGCCCGCGTCCACCATGGCCACCCGCAGCCCGGCCTGCGCGGCCATCCACGTCACCGAGGTGCCGAGAATGCCGCCGCCGATGACCAGCAGGTCGAAGGCGGTGGTGGAGAGCTCCTCCCGGGTTTCGGCCCTGGAGGAGCCGATCGCTATCGTCATTGCGCTGCTCCTACTGCTCGACCCAGTCAAGGGTGCGGGCCACGGCCTTCTTCCAATTACGGTATTCGTGCTCACGCGCGGCCTCGTCGATGGCCGGCTGCCACTCGGCGGCCTTGTGCCAGTTGGCGCGCAGGCTGTCGAGGTCGGGCCAGTAGCCGGTGGCCAGGCCCGCGGCGTACGCGGCGCCGAGCGCGGTGGTCTCGGAGACCATCGGCCGGACCACCGGCACGGCCAGCACGTCGGAGAGCGTCTGCATGAGCAGGTTGTTGGCGGTCATGCCGCCGTCGGCGCGCAGCGTGGTCAGGTCGAGGCCGGAGTCGGCGTTCATGGCGTCCACGACCTCGCGGGTCTGCCAGGCGGTGGCCTCCAGCACGGCCCGCGCCACGTGGCCCTTGGTGACGAACCCGGTCAGCCCCGCGATCACGCCGCGCGCGTCGGAGCGCCAGTGCGGTGCGAACAGCCCGGAGAAGGCCGGCACGAAGTAGCAGCCGCCGTTGTCGTCGACCGTCTTGGCCAGCGTCTCGATCTCGGCCGCGCTGGAGATCAGGCCCATGTTGTCGCGCAGCCACTGCACCAGGGAGCCGGCCACCGCGATGGCGCCCTCCAACGCGTACGTGGCGGGGCCGTCGCCGATCTGGTAGCCGACCGTGGTCAGCAGGCCGTGCTTGGAGGCGACCGGCTCGTGCCCGGTGTTCATGACCAGGAAACTGCCCGAGCCGTAGGTGCTCTTGGTCTCGCCGGGCTCGAAGCAGGTCTGCCCGAACAGCGCCGCCTGCTGGTCGCCGAGGGCCGAGGCCACCGGGACGCCCTCGGCGGTGTGGCCGTAGACCTCGGCGGACGGGCGGATCTCCGGCAGCATCGCGCGCGGCACGCCCACCGCGTCGAGCAGCTCGTCGTCCCAGGCCAGGGTGTGGATGTTCATGAGCATCGTCCGGCTGGCGTTGGTCACGTCGGTGACGTGGCGGCCGGTGAGGTTCCACAGCAGCCAGCTGTCCATCGTGCCGAACAGCACCTCGCCGCGCTCGGCCCGCTCGCGCAGCCCGTACGCGTCGAGCAGCCAGCGGATCTTGGGGCCGGAGAAGTACGTCGTCAGCGGCAGCCCGGCCTTCTCCCTGAACAGGCTCTCGTGCTCGGCCAGCGCCTTGGTGAGCGCGTCGGTGCGGGTGTCCTGCCAGACGACCGCGGGGCAGACCGGGCGGCCGGTGGCGCGGTCCCACAGCACGGTGGTCTCGCGCTGATTGGTGATGCCCAGTGCGGCGACCTGGCCGTCGTCGATGCCGGCGCCGGTCACGGCCTCGCTCGTGACACGGCGCACGTTCTGCCAGATCTCCTCGGCGTCGTGCTCGACCCAGCCGGGCTTGGGGAAGATCTGGCGGTGTTCGCGCTGGGCGACGGAGACGATGTTGCCGCCCTCGTCGAAGAGGATGCACCGGCTGGACGTGGTGCCCTGGTCGATGGCTGCGACGTAGTGCGGTCGGGGCACTGGGTTCCTCGCAAGGCTCATGGTTCGACAATGCCGAACGAATCGTATTCGGTGCGCCGTAGGGTCTTCAAGGGGTCATCTCGCCAGGTCACGGGTGATGGCGCGGGCGGCGTCGCGTACGTACGAGACGTACTCCATGTGCAGGGCCCCGTCGGTGGCCAGGCGCTCCACCGCGCCGCGGATGCCGATGGCGCCCACGACGACGCCGCGCCGGTCCTTGATCGGGGCTGCGATGGCCACCTCTCCGTCCACGAGCTCCTCCATCTCGGCCGCCCAGCCGCGCGTCCTGACCCGGTCGAGCTCCTCTTCCAGCGCCCCGGGGTCGATGATCGTGTGTTTGGTGTGCGGTCGCAGGGGCGGCTCGGCCGGCTCGGCATACGGGTCGTGGGCCAGCAGGACCTTGCCCAGCGCGCTGGCGTGCGTTGGCAGATACGTGCCCACCTGCAGCGTCTGCATGCTGTCGTCCGGGCGGAAGACGTGGTGGATCACCAGGACGTGGCCCTCGTGCAGGGTGCCGATCCAGGCGCTCTCCCTGCTGCGCCCGGCCAGCGCGTCGGCCCAGTTGATCGAGCGGGTGCGCAGCTCGTTGACGTCGAGATAGCTGCTGCCCAGGTGGAGCAGCGTGGCGCCGAGGCGGTACTTCCCCGTGGCCGGGTCCTGCTCGACGAAACCGACGTGGACGAGCGTGCGCAGGATGCCGTGCAGCGTGCCCTTCGGCAGGCCCAGCCCTCTGGCCAGCTCGGCCACCCCCAGCTGGCGGGGGCCGGAGGCGAGCAGCCGCAGGATGGCGGCCGCCCGCTCGACCGACTGAATCGTCTCTCCCACGCCCCGCACCCTAGCGCAGGTCAGTTCGGTATTGCCGAACGGGGCCGCAGCATTCCGGCGAACGCGAGCGCGGCGTTCGCGAGCACCGCCACGATCACGCCCTGGAGCACCGTCCCCATGGCGGCCGTGGCGATCGCGCTCATGATCGGGATGCCCATGGTGATGCCGACCTGCTGGGTCATCGTCGCCAGGCCGGTGGCCAGCCCCTGCTCGGAGTCGGGCAGCCCGGACGTGGCCGTCACCATGAAGGCGACGATGGCCACCATGTTGCCCACGCCGCCGACGAACGTGGCCGCGAGCAGCAGCCAGATCCAGCCGGCCGAGGCGCCGAGGAAGGCCAGCGAGGCCGTCGCGACGGCCTGCACCGCGAACCCGGCGGCCAGCGCCCTGCCGGTGCCGAGCGCGCCGAGCACGCGCGGCCCGGCCACGCCGCCCACCACGGTGCCGAGCCCCAGCACGCCGAAGGCGAGCCCGGTGGCCAGCGCCGAGTAGCCGAGCACCTCCTGCAGGTAGAGCGTCAGGACGAAGACCAGGGAGGTCTCGGTGGCGAACGCGAGCAGCCCCGCGAGGTTGCCCCACTTCACGTTCGGCCGGGCCATGATGGCCACGGGGACCAGCGGCGCCGCCGACCGCCGTTCCACGAACCAGAACACCACCAGCAGCGCCGCGCCCGCCGCGAGGGCCACGCCGCCCTGGACAGGGTGCTCACCGATCCTGGTCAGGCCGAAGACCAGGGCGAGCAGGCCGGCCGTCACCGTCGCCGCGCCCGGCAGGTCGATCCGCGGCCGCTCGGCCGGGCGGCTCTCCCGCAGCAGCATGGGCGCCGCGACCAGCACGGCCAGCGCCACGGGCACGTTGATCAGGAACGCCCACCGCCAGCTCAGCGCCTGTGTGAGGAGTCCCCCTAGAATGGCGCCCGAGGTGAACCCGGCCGACATCAGCGCCCCGTTCAATCCCAGTGCCCGAGCTCGCAGCGGCCCCTCGGCGAACGACGTGGTCAGCAGCGAGAGCCCGGCAGGCGTGACGACGGCGGTGGCGAGGCCCTGGGCCACCCTCGCCCCCAGCAACACCCCCGGGGAGGTCGCGAGCCCTCCCACGAGCGAGGAGAGCCCCAGCAGCGCCATCCCGACCAGGAAGAGCCTGCGCCGTCCCCACAGGTCGGCGATCCGGCCGAACAGCAGCGTGAAACCCGCCGCCGCCAGCGCGAACGCCGTGGCCACCCATTGCAGGTCGCCCAGGGCGAAACCGAGGCCCTCCCCGATCACGGGCAGGGCCACGTTCAGGATGGAGAAGTCCACGGCCAGCATGAACTGAGAGCCGAGCAGCAGCGTCAGGACGAGGCGTTGCCTGCCCGTCATCCGATCGGGTTCGGCTCGTGCGGCGAGTACGGTCATGTCATCCCCCTAATGGGACGTAAGTTCCGTTAAGATGAGCATGACGGTAGCACGATGAGGAGACTTAATGGAACAATCTTCCCGTTTGGCGGGAACCGTGCGGCCGGGAGGCCGCACCGCGCGGGTCCGCGCGGCCGTGCTGGAGGCGACCCAGGACGAGCTGGTCGAGCACGGCTTCCACGGCCTGACCATGGACCAGGTGGCGGCCCGCGCGGGCGTGGGCAAGACCACGGTCTACCGGCGCTGGGGGAGCCCGGCCGGGCTGGTGGTCGACCTGATGAACGACCTGGCCGACCAGTCCGTCCCGCACGCCGACACCGGCGCGGTGGAGGGCGACCTGCTGGCCAACGCCGTCTCCGTCCTGGAGGCGCTGCACGACGGCCGGCTCGGGCCCACGTTGCAGGCGATGATCGCCGCCGCGACCTGCGACGACCAGGCCGCCCAGGGGTTGCGGGCCTTCTACTCCCGCCGGATCGAGGAGTGGGCCAACGCCGTCGACCTGGCCGTCAAGCGGGGGGAACTGCCCGAGAGCACCGACGGCGCCGAGGTGATCAGGGCGATCTCGGCCCCGCTCTACTACCGCCTGGTGGTCACCAGGGAGCCGGTGACGCGGGAGGACGCCGAACGGTCGGTGGCGCGCACGCTGGCCGCCGCCCGAGCCGGGGCGTTCGTGTCACGGGGTTGAGCGTCGCCGGACTGAGGGTCGCCGGGGTGGGCGTCATGGGGTTGAGCGGGGCCAGATGGAGCCGTACCACCACAGGATGCCGCCCGTGATGACCAGGCCGCCCGCGGTGGCCAGCTTGGCGATGAGGTCGGCGGGCAGGCCGGTGTAGGGCAGGCGGCGGCCGCGGCCCCAGGAGCAGTCGTTCTCGACACGGGTGGAGTCGATCAGCGTGTCGGGCTCGCCCTCCGCCACCGAGTACGCCTCCACCTCGGCGGCGCTGCCCTTCCTGACAGGGACGTGGCGGACGACCGACCTGCGGGCCGGGATCGAGCCGGTCGACACGCTCTCGCCGTCGGCCTGCAGGTCGAACCGGACGAGCTGGCGGGTCTGGTTGTGCAGCCGGACGGTCGCCCGGCCCGTGCGGCACGCCACGTCGTCCACCGTCATCGTGAACGGGTCACCCGCGTCGGGCCGGGGCCACGCCCACGCGGCGGCCGGCAGGAACAGTGCGCCGCCCAGCGGCAGTGTGGCCAGGACGAGGCGGGTACGGATGCGCATGAACTCCCCCCGGATGTGATCTTTGCTACCTAAGGTGCCCAAGAGGCTACGAAAAGTAACATCGACCCACCGGGGGAGCGCGTGCCCCCCGTTACCCTTCATGATGGATGTATGGCGGAAGCGATCTACGTCGGCGGTTTGTTGGTGGCGACGCCGCTTCTCGACGACCCCAATTTCCGGCGTAGCGTGGTGCTGATTCTCGAACACGACCGCGACGGCGGCACTCTGGGCGTCGTGCTCAACAGGCCGAGCGACATCTCGGTGACACAGGTGCTGCCCATATGGGATCCGCTGGTGACCGGGCCTCCCGTGCTCTTCGAGGGCGGGCCCGTGCAGACCGACAGCGCGCTCGCGCTGGCGGCGGTCCCGAGCGGGGAGGAGCCGCTCGGCTGGCGCCGGTTGCACGCCGGCACCGACGCGGTCTCGCGGCTGGGCACGGTCGACCTCGACGCGCCCCCCGAGATCCTGCAGGGCGAGATCGCGCAGATGCGCATCTTCGCCGGCTACGCCGGTTGGACGTCGGGGCAGCTGGAGAGCGAGATCGCCGAGGGCGCCTGGTACATCGTCGACTCCGAGGTCGGTGACACCTTCCACGCCGACCCCGGCTCACTGTGGCGGCACGTGCTACGCCGCCAGCGCGGCGAGCTGGCCTTCGTGGCGACCTGCCCGGACGACCCGACGATGAACTAGAGGTCCCAGCCCGGGCGCAGTGAACGCTCGGCCAGATCGATGCTCTCGGCCATGCGGGCGGCGATCTCGGTCACCGTGCCGTCGCGGCGCGGGCACTCGAAACCGACGCGCATGGTGGACATCGCGAACGCCACGATGAGGTGGGTGAGCTGGTCCTTGTCGGGGTCGGCGCCCCGGCGCGCGGCGATCACCTCGGCCAGGCGGCGCTCGGTCTGCGCGCCCCTGGCCACCGACCGGCCGATGAGGTGGGGGTTGGCGTCGAGGAGCCGGCGCAGCTTCAGGAACCGTTCGGCGTCCTCGCCCGTTGAGCACTCGACGTCGGTGAGGACCGCGCGCAGCGCGTGCATGAGCGCGGTGAACGGCGGCTCGTCCTGCGGGCGGTCCGCGAGTGTCTCCAGGATGATCTCCTCGCCGTGGTCGTGGAACCACAGCGCCAGATGATCCTTGCTGGTGAAGTAACGGAAGAACGTGCGGGGGGAGACGTCGACCACCCCCGCGATCTGCTCGACCGTGGTCGACTCGTATCCTTGTTCGAGGAAAAGGTCGAGCGCGGCGTCGATGATCGCCAGACGCGTCTTCTCCTTCTTGCGTTCCCGAAGACCCATAGCCGTCACCTCTGTGAAACTATTCTGTCATAGTGTGCCATAAGTCATACGATGTCGATTGAAAATCGGTTGTCTTATGTCAGGTGCTGCCATAGATTACCTGGGCTTACGAGAGCTGTGCCCCGGTGTGGGGTGCTACGGGTAACAAGGGGGACTTACATGGCTCACGCGGAGGCGGTCGGCACGCCGTCATCGCCCGACGCCGCCAAGGGGGGGACCAGCGGAAATCCGTGGCTGGTGCTGCTGGCGGTCTGCCTGGGCGTCATCATGGTGATGCTCGACGGCACGGTCGTCGGCATCGCCAATCCGGTGATCCAGGCCGACCTGAAGGCCTCGCTGTCAGACCTCCAGTGGGTGACGAGCGGTTACCTGCTCGCGCTGGCGGTCTTCCTGATCACCGCCGGCAAGCTGGGCGACCTGTTCGGCCACAAGCGCGTCTTTCTCATCGGTGTGGCCGGCTTCGCCGTCTCCTCGGTGGGCATCGGTCTCAGCGCCGAACTGGCCGAGGTCATTCCCGGCGTCACCCCGATCGGCATGCTGATCGGCCTGCGCGTCCTGCAGGGCCTGTTCGGCGCGCTGCTGCAGCCCGCCGCCCTGGCCCTGCTGCGCAGCGCGTTCCCCGGCGAGAAGCTGCACCAGGCGATGGGCGCCTGGGGCGCCATCATCGGCCTGTCGAGTGCCGCAGGACCGATCGTGGGCGGCGTGCTGGTCGAGAAGGTCAGCTGGGAGTCGGTCTTCTTCATCAACGCGCCCGTCGGCGTCATCGCCCTGGTCATGGGCGTCCTGCTGATCAAGGAGAACCGCACGCCCTCCATGGCCCGCATCGACTGGCTCGGCGTGGTGCTGCTGTCCGGCGCGATGTTCTCGCTGGTCTGGACGATCATCAAGGCCCCCGAGTGGGGCTGGACCGACAGCACGACGCTGACCTTCATGGGCGCCTTCCTGGTGCTGATCCTGGCGTTCGTCCTCTGGCAGGCCGCGGCCAAGCAGCCGCTGGTGCCGCTGTCGTTGTTCAGGAACGCCTCGATCTCCATCGGCACCCTGCTGATGATGATGGTCGCGTTCGCGATGTTCGGCGCGATGTTCTTCCTGGGCTTCTTCTTCCAGGGCGTGCACGGGCTGTCGCCGCTGGAGGCAGGCCTCTACATGTTGCCGATGAGCGCCGGCATGATCGTCGCCTCGCCGCTGTCCGGCATGGCGATCGGCCGGATCGGGCCGAAGCTGTCGATGGCCGGCGGCCTGCTGATCACCGCGCTGGCGATGTTCCTCATGTCCCAGCTCAGCATCGACGCCTCGTTCGTCGAGACCGCCATTCCGTTCGTGCTGCTGGCCTTCGGCATGTCGCCGGTCTTCGTCGGCGCCACCGAGATCATCGTCGGCAACGCTCCGGTGAACCTCAGCGGCGTCGCGGGTGGTCTGCAGCAGTCGGCCATGCAGGTCGGCGGCGCGCTCGGCACCGCGATCCTGGGCGCCGTGATGGCCTCGGAGATCTCCGACACGCTGCCCGGCAACCTCGGCCCGGCGGCGCAGGGGATCCCGCCCGAGCAGCTGACCTTGCTGGAGAAGGCGGCCGCGTTCGGCACCGCGCCTCCCGGCGTGCCGCAGCAGATCACCGACGCCGTGCACAGCTCGTTCATGTCCGGTATGCATGTGGCCTTCCTGGTGAGCACCTCCATCGCGGTGCTCACCGCCCTGCTGACGTTCTTCGTCAAGGTCGGGCGCAAGACCGAGGGCGTGCCGGTCCACGTGGGCTGACGCCCGTCGCCACGACGCGGCTCCCGCCCGCCGGCGGGGGCCGCGTCGTCGTGTCGGGGCCCGGCCGCGGGGGGCATAAACTCGATGGGGTGAGCACGAAGATCCTCCCAGAGCAGGAGACCACTCCGCGGACGTCGCACGGCGACGGCGATCACGAGCGGTTCGCCCACTACGCGGACAAGCACAAGATCACCGAGAGCATGGTGACCGGCACGCCCATCCGCGCCCTGTGCGGCAAAATCTGGGTGCCCAGCCGCGACCCCAAGAAGTACCCGGTGTGCCCGGAGTGCAAGGAGATCTACGAGGGCCTGCCTCAGGGCGGCGGCGAAGGCGACGGCGACCAGTGAGTGTTGCTGAGCGGTAACCCCCACACGCTCCACTACGGTCTGTAGCCACATCGGCTCATACCGTAGTGGGGGGATTGCATGGTCCGGCGCGCGACCGCCGTCTCGTTGGCATGCCTGCTCGCGGTCGGGTTCACCCCGCCGCTCCGGCACGAGGCCGCGTTCGCGGCCGGTTGCGCGCGCCACGCGCCACGGACCCCCGGACCACGCTCGCCCAAGCCGCAGGACGTCGCCAAGGTCAAGGCCGAGCTGCGCGAGCTGCTGGCCGGCGTCACGCTGCCCACCGAGATCACCGTGCCCGTCCGGGTGCACCTCCTGACCCGCGGCGAGCGGCTGGTCACCGACGACAGCGTGCGGGCCCAGATCGACGTGCTCAACTCCGCGTACGCCGGTGAGTTCGGCGGCGTCGACACGGGCGTGCGCTTCCGGCTCGACAAGATCGCGGTGGTGGACAACGCCGCCTGGTTCGCCGACCCCGTCGGCCACGAGAGCGCCATGAAGAACGCGCTGCACCACGGCGGGGCCCGCACGCTCAACCTCTACATCGCCCAGCTCAGCCACCTGATGCTGGGCTTCGCCGCCTACCCCTACTGGTACGCCGGCGCCCCGGCGCTCGACGGCGTCGTCATCGACTGGCGCAGCCTGCCCGGCGGCCCGATGACCAACTACAACCGCGGCTTCACCGGCGTCCACGAGATCGGGCACTGGCTCGGGCTCTTCCACACGTTCGAGAACGCCTGCCGCGAGCCAGGCGACGGCATCGAGGACACCGCGCCCGAGGCACGGCCGACCGAGGGATGCCCGGAGAGCAAGGACACCTGCGCCGAGCACCACGGCGCCGACCCGATCCACAACTTCATGGACTACGCCCACGACCGCTGCATGCGGGAGTTCACCGCGGGGCAGGCGCGGCGCATGATCGAGATGTGGGTGGCCTACCGCACCACCCCGGCCGTCTGACCGACCCGTACGATGGCGGCTCCGCCGGTGGATTTGCGGCAATTACGATGTGCGAGTGACAGCACCAAAAGCACTCGACGCTCCCGACCGGCCCGCCGGCATCCTGTCCCCCCGCTACCGCACCGCCACCTTGGGCATCCTCCTGGTCGTCACCCTGGTCGCCTTCGAGGGCATGTCGGTGGGCGTCGTGATGCCGGCCGTGGCCGAGGAGCTGGACGCGCTCGACCTGTACGGGATCAGCTTCTCCGCGTTCCTCATCGCCAGCCTGTTCATGAACGTGGTGGCCGGGCTCTGGTCCGACCGGCGCGGCTACCCGGTGCCGTTCCTGGCCGGGGTGGTGCTGTTCGTCGCCGGCATGGCGCTGGCCGGGGCCGCGACCTCCGCGGTGCTGTTCCTGGTGGCCCGGGCCGTCCAGGGGCTCGGCGCGGGCGCGACCATCGTGGCGCTGTACGTGATGATCGCCCGCGTCTACGCGGTCGAGGCACGCCCCAAGGCGTTCGCCGCAGTCTCCGCGGCCTGGGTGGTGCCCGCCATGGTCGGCCCCGCGGTGGCCGGGTTCGTCGGCGACCAGTGGGGCTGGCGGTACGTCTTCTTCGGCATCATCCCGCTGGTGGTGCCCGCGCTGGCGATGCTCGTCCCCGCGCTGCGGATCGGATCGGGGGCCGACGCGGAGCAGGGGAGCGGGCCGCGTTCGCGGCCGGTGGCGATGACGCTGGCCGCCACCTCCACCGCCGGCGGGGCCGGGCTGCTGCTGCACGGCGTCGACCGGCTGCACACGCACACCGGCACCGCGGCCGTCGAGACCGCGGCCGGGGTGGCGCTCCTGCTCTACGGGCTCGTCCGGCTGCTGCCCCCTGGCGCGCTGCGGTTCGTGCGCGGGCTGCCGACGACCGTGATCATGCGAGGGCTGTTCTCGGCGGCCTTCTTCGGGGTGAACGCCTTCATCCCGCTGGCGCTGCAGGAGGTGAAGTCCTTCGGCACCGCGGACGCGGGCATCGCGCTGACAGCCGGGGCCCTGGGCTGGTCGGCCGGGTCGTACCTGCAGAGCCGGCGTACCGGCGAGGCGCACCAGCGGATCAGGATGGGCGCGGCCTGTGTCATGGTGGCGATCCTGCTCTGCGTGCTGTCCGTGCTGCCGGGGGTGAGCGGGTGGGTCGCCGCGCCCGCCTGGATGGTCGCCGGGCTCGGCATGGGCTTCGGCATGACCACCGTCAGCGTGACCGCCATGCACCAGTCACCGGTGAGCGAGCAGGGGGCGAACTCGGCCGCGCTGTCGGTGTCCGACCAGCTCGGCTCCGCCCTGGCGATCGGGATCGGGGGAGCGCTGGTGAACGTGATCGGGCACGCCCGGATCGACACCGGCTTCGTCATCATCTCGGGGTTGATGGCCGCCGTCGCGCTGAGCGCCACCCTGCTCGCGGGGCGTACACGCAGCGCCGGGTGAGCGTGCCGGGGCGCTGAATTCCGCCTCACCCGTCACACCGATCACGGTTCGCCTGATGGCGGTCGCGCGGGGTGATAGGACAGCGGGCAAGGAGGTGCCATGGAGGATGATCAACGTGTCTGGCCCCCTCGGACGGGGCCCAGGCACCGCCGTACTCCTCCAGGGGACACGGAGCCCGCGTCGGACGCGAGCCGTGACGAGGAGCCCCCACGG
The DNA here is from genome assembly GCF_044465245.1 of Nonomuraea terrae. Lineage (NCBI taxonomy): Bacteria > Bacillati > Actinomycetota > Actinomycetes > Streptosporangiales > Streptosporangiaceae > Nonomuraea > Nonomuraea terrae. The sequence continues at coordinate 652,599 of NZ_JBITLL010000007.1, forward strand.
GCCCGCCGCGACCGCGCCCACCCCTACAGCCCGGCCCCGGACGCGTCTGCCCGGGGGGATCGAACCCATCCCTACAGTGCGGCGCCGGGGGAGCGCTTCAGACCCCTCCGCGCGGAGCCGGATCCGCCCGCCACGGGCGGCCGGGGCGGGCCGTCCGAGCCCGATCCGCCAGTCTGGGGCAGCGGTGGCCGGGTCTCCGAGCCGGACGCGCCCGCCTGGGGCGCTCTTGGCCGGGGGCGCCGGTCGCATCCGCTCGACCTCGACCCCGACAACGCCCGGCCCGACGCAGAACGGACTGATCCCGGTCAGCCCGACACCGCCTGGCCCGACGCAGAACGGCGCGACCCCGGCCGGCCCGACGACTTCTGGGGGGACGACGACCGTTCCGGCTCGGGGTGGGGCGGATCGGGCCGGGACGCCGATGACGGTGACTGGCCCGGATCCGGTTGGCCGGACGGGAACGCGCAGCCGTGGAATCCCCGGATCCGCGGGGCCGTGCCGCGTGGCGCCGATCAGGACTGGGAGTCGCTGCCGCCCTCCGCCCGCCTCTACGGCTCCCCTGCCGACCCCGCGCTGCGCAAGGTGCGGGCGGGCGCCGGACGGGCGTGGCGACGCGTGGCGGCCGTCCTGGTGGCGCTGGCGGCGGGCGCGGGGCTGGTGGCCGGCGCTCTCACGCTGGCCCCGCGGCTCACCGCGCCCCCGCCGCCCGAGAGGGCACGGCTGAGCGACCCGCAGGCCGGGCTGTCGGCGCCGCTCCCGCCGGGGTGGACCGAGGGACCGGTGGCGCCGGTCACCGGGTTCACCTCGGTCGCCAGAGGCCCCGGCGGCGCGTTGCTGATGGCGAGGCCCGTGGCCGAACCCGTCGAGGACGCCAAGAAGGCCACCGCCGAGGCGGCCGAGGTCTACTCCCGGCTGCTGCTCAAGGGCGACCGCGTCACCGTGGTCGAGGACAGGAAACTGCCCGGCGGCCACACCCGCGCACTCCGGGCGGAATATCGTGACGTGGTGAACCGGCCGGCGTTCCTCAGGGTGATGCTGCTCACCCGGAGCGGCAGGCCGGTCATGCTCGTCGGCCTGCTCCAGCCCGAGGAAACTGCCCGCAGACAGGCGCTCGACGCCGTCATGACGACCGTCAGATAAGCCGCATAGCACGTGAGGACCACCTTGGCCAGAATCCACGGCTCACGGCACGTCTTGTCGGTGGCCCCGATTACTCTTGGGTCACTGTGAGAGAGCGAAGCACACGAACCCCAGAGGTGATGCGGTGAGCACCTTCGCCGCGTCCCACCTTTCGCCTTCCTACCCCGACCGCGCCGCATGGGGCACCGCCCAGAAGTTGCGCGCATGGCAGCAGGACGCGTTCGACCTCTACTTCAGGCGCGAGCCGCGTGACTTCCTCACCGTCGCGACGCCGGGCGCGGGCAAGACGACCTACGCCCTGCGCATCGCCAGCGAGCTGCTCACGCGTGGGGTGATCAGGGCGGTCACCGTCGTGACCCCCACCGAGCACCTCAAGCGCCAGTGGGCCGACGCCGCCGGGCGTGTGGGCATCGCCATCGACCCCGAGTTCAAGAACAGCCAGGGCTCGACCTCGCGTGACTACATCGGGGTCGCGGTGACGTACGCGCAGGTCGCCATGCACCCCGCCCTGCACAGGGCGCGCACGGAGGCGCGCAAGACGCTGGTGATCTTCGACGAGATCCACCACGCGGGCGACGCCAAGTCGTGGGGCGACGGCGTGCGCGAGGCGTTCGAGCCCGCCACACGCCGCCTCCAGCTCACCGGCACGCCGTTCAGGTCCGACGACAACCCGATCCCGTTCGTCGCCTACGAGGAGGACGGCGAGGGTCTCAAGCGCAGCGTCAGCGACTTCTCCTACGGCTACGGCCCGGCCCTCGACGACGGGGTCGTGCGGCCGGTCATCTTTCTGGCCTACTCCGGCGAGATGAAGTGGCGGACGCGCGCCGGCGACGAGATCGCCGCGACGCTCGGCACGCCGCTCACCAAAGACCAGCTCTCGCAGGCGTGGCGGGCCGCGCTCGACCCCAAGGGCGACTGGATCCGCCAGGTCATGCAGGCCGCCGACCGGCGCCTGACCGAGGTGCGCAGGGGAGTGCCCGACGCGGGCGGCCTGGTCATCGCCACCGACCACGAGACGGCCCGCGCCTACGCCCGTCACCTGCGCAACATCACCGGCGAGGGCGCGACCGTGGTGCTGTCCGACGACCCGGGGGCGTCGAAGAAGATCAAGCAGTTCGCGGCCTCGGAAGACCGCTGGCTGGTGGCCGTCCGCATGGTGTCGGAGGGCGTCGACATCCCGCGGTTGTGCGTGGGCGTCTACGCCACCTCGACCTCCACCCCGCTGTTCTTCGCCCAGGCCGTGGGCCGCTTCGTCCGGGCCCGCAAACGCGGCGAGAACGCCTCGGTCTTCCTGCCCTCGGTGCCCACGCTTCTCGGGCTGGCCAACGAGATGGAGGCCGAGCGCGACCACGTCCTCAACAAGCGGCCCCCCGAGGACGGCCTCGACGACTCCCTCCTGGAGGAGGCCAACCGCAAGAAGGACAATCCCGACGTCCTGGGCGACGAGCTGCCGTTCGAGACGATGGAGACCTCGGCCACGTTCGACCGGGTGCTGTTCGACGGCGGCGAGTTCGGCACGGGCGCCGAGATCGGCTCCGCCGAGGAGGAGGACTTCATCGGCCTGCCCGGCCTGCTCGAGCCCGACCAGGTGGCGACCCTGCTGCGCAAGCGGCAGTCGGAGCAGCAGGCCGCCAAGCGCAAGCAGCCGGAGCAGGAGCCCAGCCAGAGTCTCGCGCCGCACGAGCAGATCGCCGAGTTGCGGCGCGAGCTCAACGGCCTCGTCGGCGCCTGGAACCACCGCACGGGCCAGCCTCACGGGGTCATCCACGCCGAGCTGCGGCGCGTCTGCGGCGGCCCGCCGATCGCCCAGGCGACCGTCGAGCAGATCCAGGAACGCATCGACATGATCCGTCGCTGGGCCACCCAGCGACGCTGAGCCCGGCGCGGGTCAGCCGAGCTTCCTGACGAGGATGCGGCACATCTCGCGCTGGCGCTCCTGCCGGCCGTCGGGGTGGTGGACGACGTTCGTGGTGGCCACCTCGCCGTACGGCCACTCGGCGTATCCGAGGCGCTGGTACAACCGCTGCGCGCCCGGGTTGTCGAGACCGACGCCGAGGGCCACCTGCTCGTGGCCCTCGGCGAGGAGCCGCTCCTCGGCCGCCCACACCAGCTCGGTGCCGATGCCGCCGTTGCGCCGCCACGGCACGACCTCCAGGTGGGTGAGCAGCGCCACGCCCGGGAGACGGGCACGCAGCTCCGGCTCCTCCGCGGCCCCGAGCCAGATGTAGACGTCGCCGACCGCCACCCCGCGCTGCCAGGCGACGAGCAGGACCCCGTGCCCGGTGTCCTGCTTGGTCAGCCGATCGGCGAAGTACGGCTCCTGCCCGAGCGACCTGACCATGGCTGGAAGATCCGTATGGACGGCCTGGCGTATGTCACATGCCCCCACGGACGACAGATTCCCGCTTGATTCACTTACGAATCAAATGATGCGAAAAGAGGAAATTTCTCAACCTCTGACCTTATGAGGTGCTTTTTTACATCTTGCGCGCTAGATCCGATATATGGGGTTTTGTCGATGTGGTCGGCCCAGCGACGGCGATCCTCCGCCCAGGCGTTGAGATACCGTACGCACAGCTCCGGCTTGATGAAGACGTGGCAGTCGGATGCCGCGCTGACGGACGCCTCGATGGAGGAGCGGTTCGTGAAAAGATCGGCTGACAGCTCTTTGACCCGGCGCCACACGTCGTCGATGAACTCCCTGCGCCTGGCCAGGGCTTTCTCCCAGTACGCCTCCTCGGCCGCCACCCGCCAGCTCTCGCCCTCGTCCAGCAGCCAATAGACGCCTTCGGCCAGCACGTCACCGAACTCCTGGTGGAGCGCGCGGGCCGGGTGGTCGAACGGGTCGTAGGGGCACTGCTTCACACTTCCCGTCACCGCGAGCCGCCGCAGTGATTTCTCGCCCAGCAGGTAGAACCAGTCCTCGTTGTAGATGTCGGGAAAGAACGAGGGCTCGCGGCCCGTGTCGACGGCCAGCGCGCCGCCGGCCACGAACCAGTCCTGCTTCCCGCCGGTCAGCCGGTGCGCGTGGCACACCACCGAGTTGTCCGGGAAGCCGTCGATCTGCATGCCCACCGCGTCGTAGCCGTCGAGCAGGGCCGCAGCGCGGCGGACGTCCTCCGGCCCGCCGACCTCGATGTCGTCGTCCAGGAACAGGATGCGCCGCCAGCCCATCAGCCGGGCGAGCAGCAGGCCGGTGTTGCGCTTGGCGCTCAGATCGGTCGCGCACGCCAGCGGCGTGGCTCTCAGCAGGGCCGTCGTCGCGAAGTCCGGCAGGTCGAGCTGCGCCGGGTCGTCGACGCCGATGGCGATGAACCGCAGGCCGGGCGGCATCATGTCCCTGGCCAGACGCGGATCGCTCTTCTGGCTGTGCAGGGTCACGAGGACACAATCCAGCGCGGACGCCAACTCGATGGCGTGCCGCAGCTGCTCCGGAGGCCTGATCGTCGGGACGACGACGGCGTCGACACCGCCGGACCGCTCCAAGTCCGGGAGGACGTCCGTGTGGACGTCGATCAGGTGCCGGTGGGAGTCGTGATGGTGCTCTATCTCAGTCTCCATTGATGGGCTCCGGCCACTCGTGCAGCCGGAAGGTGTCGCGGGTCCAGTCCGGCGTGATGGCCACCCGGCCCACGATCCTGATCCGTGTGAGAATGCTGAACGACGCCGTGCCGCCGAATCGGCTCCGCAGGTAGTCGGCGTTGCGGTCGCGGAATCGTGCGTCGGTCAGGGCCCGCACCGTGCCGTAGACGCCTCTGGCGTACATGCCGTTGCAGATGGTGAGGGTGCGCTTGACGTTTTCCGGGTTGACGCCGCGATAGAAGAATCCGACGTCCTCCCGGAGTTGCAGGTTGTCGCCGGAGCCGCTGGTAACCGTGTAATACCGATCCAGCTCGTCGCCCTTGTCGACCTCGAAATACGGCCCCCTCTCGCCATCCCAGTCGGGCACCTGCCGCACCGGCAGGTCGATCTGGCCGAGCATGGCCGCGGTGATCTCGTTGTAGTCGACGCCGCCCAGGAGCACCACGTGGCTGGTCAGGTCGTCGGAGGAGCGTAAGTCCTCGGTGGCCCGCAGGGTCACCGGGCTGTGCGGGTTCGCGGCCCGCAGGTGGCCCCACAGCTCGAACAGCGAGTCCAGGTCGGAGTACTTGTAGAGCTCGATGTAGTCCGGCTGGGACGGATCCGCGTACGGGATCTTGGCGCGTTCGTCCTCGGGGATCTGGGAGCAGATGATCGTGATCTCCTCCCCTTCGGGGAAGTGCCACGGGCTCTTGAGGTAGGTGTCACGCGCCGGCGCCGGCTCCGCGATCTCGCCCCCGACCTGGGCCCGCAGCGCCGCCTTGCGCAGCCCGGTCAGCTCCTCGAGCAGCTTGTGGTACTCCTGGACCTCGTCCGGGGCCAGCTCGGACAGCGGGAGCACCATGGGCGTGCCGTCGGCGAGCGATCTCCTGGTCGCGAAGAACGCGGCGTACTTCTCCAGCCTGGCCAGCGGCGGGACCTTGGCCGCGTGGGCCGACTCCCATGACGAGATCAGCGGAACGCTGACCTCGAACGCGACGCGCAGTTGTGCCTGGGTGACCCGCAGGTCGGGCCAGTGACTCTCGCGCAGCTCCCGCAGTCGGCGGGCGAGTGGAGAACCGTCGCCGCTCATGCCAGCCTCATTCGTGTGAACTTCAACAACTTTCAGTGAACATGAATCCGGCGGCGGAGGGTGGAGTATCCGCAGCTAGAGCCAGCTTGTGCAATGAGTTAAGCACAGGAGGCCCCAGTCTAATCACTGCCGTGTCGCCGACACACGCGAATAGTGATGATTGTGCTGGGGTACATCTTTAACTGAAGTTTATATTCAGTGAATTTAACTGAAGAGAGATGGAGGTGGTTCGAATGATGAGGGTCGAATGAGCCACCGACCCGGCAGGAGCGGCATCCCACAGAAAGGCCGCGGCGCACCCACGCGACGAGCGCGCTTCATCCACGGGGGCGCCCGCGGTGCGAGGTCTCTGTCACAGCGCGTCTCCGCACCAGGGGAAACCTCATGGCAACAGTAAGCCTGCAGCTCATACTGGCAACGTCCACGTCGGCCGAAGTCCACAACGTGACCCTCTACCTCCTCGGTGTCCTCATCGCGATGACGGTGGCGGCCGTCCATTGGGCGGTCAAGCTGACCAACGTCGTTCTGAAGATCATCGGCACGATGGTCCTGGGAGTCTTCCTCCTCATCCTGGGCCTCGGCTACCTGACCAAGCTCGGACTCCTCTGACCAGCGCCGCTCGCGCGCGGCGCTTCGCCGCCCGGCGTCGCGCGCAGGCGACTCATGCGCATTTGGTCACGAAGCGGTGGCGGCCCGTTAGAAGCCCGGCGGAAGCGGCAACAACCTTTCAAGGGTGTCTTGGGAGAGCAGAAGGACGTTGCCCATGTCGTCTGAGGCCAACGGCAAAGCGATGCTCACCGTCACCTCTGGCCTCTCCACCAACGCCGTGGTCATCCGGCTCGAAGGCGAGCTCGACGTCAACGCGCTGCCCGTCCTCCGTGAGCACCTGCAGCCCGTCTGGGGGCTGCGCCCGAAGGACTTCCTCGTCCTCGACCTCGCCGAGGTCACGTTCTGCGACTCCATGGGCATGAACGAGCTCGTCGACATCCTGCAGCGGTGCGAGGCGCGGAACACCCGGCTGCTGCTCGGCGGCGTGCAGGGCGTCATGGCGCGGGTGCTGTCGATCACCGGGCTGCGGCACGCGTTCGAGGTGTTCCCGACGTTCGAGGCCGCGATGGGCCTGGCCGTCGCCCAGCCGTCCGCCCAGCCGCCCGCCCAGCCGCCCGCCCAGCCGCCCGCACAGCCCTCGTCACAACCGACCACCGGACCCTAGCCGACTGCGAGCGGACCGCGTCGGCCTCCGCCGCCGTGGGGCCGCCCAACTCCCGAACGGCGCCAGGGGTGGAGCAGGGGGACGTCAGCCGACGGCGGGCGCGCCCTCCAGGACGGCGCCGGCGTCGCGCATCTCCGTGATCGCCGCCTCCGTGGTGGTCTTGGACACCCCGGCGGTCAGGCCGAGCAACACCCGCACCGCCAGCCCGTGCCGGACCGCGTCGAGGGCGGTGGCGCGCACGCAGTGGTCGGTGGCGATGCCCACGATGTCGACCTCGTGCACCCCGCGCTCGGTCAGCCACTCGGCCAGCGGAACGCCGTCGCCGGAGGTGCCCTCGAAGCCGCTGTAGGCCGCCGCGGTCGCTCCCTTGCTGAAGACCTCCTCCACCTCCGCCACGTCGAACGCCGGGTGGAAGTCGGCGCCTGGCGTGCCGGCCACGCAGTGGGCCGGCCAGGTGGAGACGTAGTCGGGGGTGTCGGAGAAGTGGGAGCCGGGGGAGACGTGGTAGTCGCGGGTCGCCACGACGTGGTCGTAGCCGTGGTCGGTCACGTGGCGGGTGATCGCCGCGGCCACCTCGGAGCCCCCGGCCACGGCCAGGCTGCCGCCCTCGCAGAAGTCGTTCTGCACATCGACGATGATCAACGCGGTGCCCATACGTAGCACGATACGTCAGGCGAACTCCGTAGGGATCGCCGCGTACCCTCTGCCGAGGTGGAGGGCCTCCAGGGGGAGCGTGGCGACGGCGGCGGCGTGGCGCTCGCGGGCTGCCGACAGGGGCTCGCGGCCGATGGCGACGCCCTCGCGCACCAGCTCGTGCAGCAAGGGGGCGCCGCCCTCGGGGACGAGCCCGCCGGTGGTGATCAGCTCGGTCTCGGCCTGACCCGCCTCGTCCAGCAGCCGGTACGCCTGCTTGCGGCCTCCGCGCGACGGTTTACCCACCGAGCGCTTGGCCACGGCCTCCAGCTTGCCCGTGGCCGTCTCGCGCGCCACCAGCTTGTACACCAGCGCCGCCGTCGGCACGCCCGACCCGGTCACCAGCGAGGTGCCGACGCCGTAGCCGTCGACGGGGGCGGCGGCCAGCGCGGCGATGGCGTACTCGTCCAGGTCGGAGGTGACCAGGATGCGGGTGTTGAAGGCCCCGAGCGCGTCGAGCTGTTCGCGCACCTCCTGCGCGGCCGCCGCCAGGTCACCCGAGTCGATGCGGACCGCGCCCAGCTTGGGCCCGGCCAGCTCGACGGCCGTGCGCACCGCGTCGGCCACGTCGTACGTGTCCACCAGCAGCGTCGTGTCCGGCCCGAGCGAGGCGATCTGGGCCTCGAACGCCGTCCGCTCCGAGTCGTGCAGCAACGTGAACGCGTGCGCCGCCGTGCCGGCCGTGGGGATGCCGTACATGTGGCCGGCCATCAGGTTGGAGGTCGAGGAGAACCCGGCGATGTACGCGGCCCGCGCCGCCGCCACCGCGGCGTTCTCGTGGGTGCGCCGCGAGCCCATCTCGATGAGCGGCCGTTTGCCGGCGGCGTTCGTCATGCGGGAGGCGGCGGAGGCGATGGCGCAGTCGTGGTTGAGTATCGACAGGACGATGGTCTCCAGCAGCACGGCCTCGGCGAACGTGCCCTCCACGACCATGATCGGGGAGGCCGGGAAGTAGAGGTCGCCCTCGCGGTAGCCGTAGATGTTGCCGGAAAACCGGTAGTCGGCGAGAAACGCCAGAGTGGCCTCGTCGACCACGTGGTGCTCCCGCAAAAAGGTGAGTTCTTCCTCACCAAAACGGAAGCGTTCAAGCTCGTCGAGGACACGTCCCGTGCCGGCGACAACCCCGTACCGCCGTCCACCGGGGAGATGGCGGGCGAACACCTCGAAAACCGCACGCCTGTGGGCGGCGCCGCTCCGCAGGGCCGCCTGCAACATCGTCAGCTCATAGTGATCTGTGAGCAACGCAGTGCTCATGGTCATTCTCACGACTCGAAGACTACGGCCCAGATAGGGCAGACTCGGGGATGTGGGAAGCACCGCTCCAATCGCCGTTGAGCGTCCGTCATCGGACGTGCGACCCGATCTGCCATGGGTGACCATCGTCTGGAACGACCCCGTCAACCTCATGTCCTATGTGACCTACGTCTTCCAAACCGTCTTCGGCTACACCCGTGAGAAGGCCGAGAAACTCATGATGGACGTTCATCGCAAGGGCAAGGCGGTCGTCTCCAGTGGCACACGCGAAGAGATGGAACGCGATGTGCAGATTCTCCACTCCTACGGCCTGTGGGCGACGCTCCAGCCCGACTCGGTCAAGTGAGGCGCGTGTGAGCTCGGGATTCTCGCGGGGCAAGGACGGCGGGGTCGTCGCGGAGTTCGAGGCCGCGGAGGTCTCGCTGATGCGCTCGCTCGTGTCCATGATGCTCGGCATCGTCTCGCCGGGGCAGACCAGCGACGACCCGCTGGAGCGCGCCCTCGGCATCGGCGACAGCGCCGTTCCGTCCGATCCGGTCCTGGCCCGGCTGTTCCCCTCGGCGTACGACGACGAGACGGAGTCGGCCGAGTTCCGCCGCTACACCGAGGCCACCCTGCGCGACGGCAAGCGGGCCGACGCGCAGACCGTCCACGACACCGCGCGGCCGGGGCGGGCCGAGCTCACCGCCGAGCAGGCCCAGGCGTGGCTGCGCTCCCTCAACGACCTGCGCCTGACGCTCGGCACCAAGCTCGACGTGACCGAGGAGATCCACGACGAGATCGCCATGATGTCCGAGGACGACCCCCGATACCCGGCCTACGTCACCTACGACTGGCTGACCTACCTGCAGGACAGCCTGGTCCGGGCGCTCTGGTAATTTCCGGGCATGCTGTCGATCTCGCAGGAACTGGTAGACAAGATCGTCGCCCATGCCCGGGCGGATCACCCCGACGAGGCCTGCGGCGTCATCGCCGGGCGAGGCGGCGTGCCCGAGCGGTTCATCCCCATGGAGAACGCCGAACGCTCGCCCACGTTCTACCGCTTCGACTCGATGGAGCAGTTCCGGGTCTGGCGGGAGATGGACGACCGCGACGAGGAGCCGGTCGTGATCTACCACTCCCACACCGCCACCGAGGCCTACCCCTCGCGCACCGACGTGTCGTACGCGTCCGAGCCTGACGCCCACTACGTCCTGGTCTCCACGCGGGACGAGAACGAGGTGGAGTTCCGCTCGTACCGCATCGTCGACGGAGTGATTACCGAGGAAGAGGTAAGGTTTCTCCCATGATGGTCAGGCCGGTGCAGAGCTTCCTGTTCGCACATACTCCGGCTGTCGTCGTCTACGACTGTCGCTGAGGTGGAATCCCCATCCAGCCGTCGGCGTTGCTGCCGATGGGACGACGACCTGACCTGAGGAGAACTGAGCGCGATGGCCATCGAGGTTCGCATTCCGACCATCCTGCGTAACTACACCGGCGGCGCCAAGGCCGTCAGCGCCGAGGGCGCGACCCTGGAAGAGCTGATCAGCAACCTGGAGTCGAGCCACCCCGGCATCAAGGAACGCCTGGTCGACCAGGGCAGCCTGCGCCGCTTCGTGAACGTCTACCTGAACGACGAGGATGTCCGGTTCCTGGGCGGCCTCGGCACCCCCGTGTCCGACGGCGACACGGTGACGGTGCTCCCCGCCGTCGCCGGTGGGTGACATGCGGTTCGACTCACTGATCGACTCGGTCGGCCGTACGCCCCTCGTCGGGTTGCCGAGGTTGTCGCCCTCCGCCGACGTGCGGTTGTGGGCGAAGCTCGAAGACCGCAACCCGACGGGCTCGATCAAGGACCGCCCGGCTCTCTGGATGATCCAGCAGGCCGAGAAAGACGGCCTGCTCACGCCGGGCTGCACGATCCTGGAGCCCACCAGCGGCAACACCGGCATCTCGCTGGCCATGGCGGCCCGGCTCAAGGGCTACAAGCTGATCTGCGTGATGCCGGAGAACACCTCCGAGGAGCGCCGCCAGCTGCTGCGCATGTGGGGCGCGGAGATCATCTCCTCGCCGGCCGCCGGCGGTTCCAACGAAGCCGTGCGCATCGCCAAGGAGCTGTCCGCGAAGAACCCGTCCTGGGTGATGCTCTACCAGTACGGCAACCCGGCCAACTGGCGCTCCCACTACGAGAGCACCGGCCCCGAGATCCTCGACGACCTGCCCACGGTCACCCACTTCGTGGCCGGGCTCGGCACCACCGGCACGCTCATGGGCGTCGGCCGCTTCCTGCGCGAGCGGGTGCCGGGCGTGCAGATCGTCGCCGCCGAGCCGCGCTACGGCGAGCTGGTGTACGGCCTGCGCAACGTCGACGAGGGCTTCATCCCCGAGCTCTACGACGAGTCGGTGCTGACCACCCGCTTCTCGGTCGGCTCAGCCGACGCGCTGCGCCGCACGCGCGAACTGCTGGCCACCGAGGGCATCTTCGCCGGGGTCTCGACCGGGGCCGCGCTGCACGCGGCGCTGGGCGTGGCCGCGAAGGCCGTCAAGGCGGGCGAGCGCGCCGACGTCGTCTTCGTGGTCGCCGACGGCGGCTGGAAATACCTGTCGACGGGCGCGTACGAAGGCACCCTCGACGAGGCGGAGGAGCGGCTGGAAGGCCAGCTCTGGGCCTAGACACGAAAAAGGGCGGCCGGTCGGATCGACCGGCCGCCCTTTCGCGTTCTAGTTGACCAGCACGCGCAGCGACATCGTCAGCTCGCTGTCGCCCCGGGTGCCGCTCAGGCCGATCGCCCGCAGCGCCTGGGCGTTGGCCTTGTCGTCGCCCTGCATGGACTTGAGGTAGAGGTTCTCGATCTTGTCCAGGTCGACGAAGAGCGCGAAGTTGACCTCTTCGGCGTTGGGGATCGCCGCCTGGAAGGCCTCCGACTCGCCCAGCGTGCCCTCGGTGGCCAGCTGCTTGGCGTACTCGTCGGTGGTCGCCACCGTGAAGACGCCGTCGCCGGTGGCCTTGGCGATCTGCGGAGCGGCGCCGCCGCCCTGCGTCAGCGCCTGCTGCACCTTGTCGATGATGGCCTGCGCCTTGGCCGGGTCGGTGGCGACGCGCACGCCGCCCTTGATCTGGTTCGTCTCCAGGCCCTCGCCGTCCACCGCGAGGGTGAAGTTCTTGCCGACGACGGTGGCGAGGTCACCGGGCAGCTGCAGACCGAGCTGGCTCGGCATCTGCGTGAGCATCTGCTGGGCCTCCGGGCCGGCGGCCGCGCTCTGCTTCTCGATGTCGGCCCAGTTCTTGGTGAGCAGCTCGTCCAGGCCGGAGATCGACAGGGCGCCGGCGGTGCCGGCGGGCAGGGTGGCGAGGTTCGCCGCGGCCAGGTCGCCCTCGGCGTTCAGGCCGGTCGCGCCGCGCAACATGCCGGCCAGCTCGACGTACGCGCTGTCGAAGCGCAGCGCGCCGGTGAACCTGGCGTCCTTGAACTGCTCGGCCGCCTTGGCCTGCTCGGCCGTGACCTCGCTCTTGGTGGCCTCGATCAGACCGCCCATGTCGGCCCAGAACGACAGCACGCCCTGCTCGCCGAGCGCGCCCATGTCATCGCCGAACTCGGCGTTGTCGCTCAGGGTGCCCTCGCCGGCGGCGTACTTGTCGGCCAGCGCCTGGGTCTCGGTCAGCAGCGCGTAGTCGTCGCGGAAGGCGATGCCGTACTCGTCGCCGTCCATGAGCTTGGCGATGCCGGCCCTGGCGGCCTCCTCGTCCGTGACCTGGACGGCGACCGCGTAGTCCGGCTCCTCCTTGCCGGAGGGGACGACGGCGACGCCGATCCGGCTGCCGAGCCACGGGTCGACGTCCTTGGCGAAGTCGACCTTGGTGTCGGCGTTCTCGTTGATGGTGTCGAACAGGGCCTTGCGCGGGTCCTCACCCGAGAAGGTGTCCTTGGTGGCCGTGAACTTGCGGGCCAGCTGGAACAGCGCCGCCTTCTGGTTGGCGGCCGGGTCGAGGTCGATCCGGACGTAGGCCATCGACTCGGCGGGCAGGACGTCGTTCGGCTGCGCGCCGCCGCCGCTCAAGGCGCCCACGGCCCACACCGCGCCGCCGCCGAACAGGACGACCGCGAGGGTCGCGGCGATGGCGATCACCCAGCCCTTGCCGCCCTTCTTGGCCGGCTGCGGGGGGCCGAAGCCCTCCGGGCCCTGCTGCTGCCAGCCCTGCGGTGGTTGCGGCGGTTGTGGCGGCCAGCCGCCCTGCTCCTGCTGCCAGCCCTGCTGCGGCTGCTGGGGCTGCCAATTCTGCTGGCCGTACTGCGGTTGCTGGCCGTACTGGGGCTGTCCCGGCTGGGGCTGCCCGGGTTGGGGCTGCCCGGGTTGCGACTGGCCGTACGCGGGCCGGCCGGGCTGCTGGCCGTAGGACGCCTGCGGATCGTAGGCCCCCTGTCCCTGCGGCTGGCCGTAAGGCTGCTGCTGGTTCGGCTGCTGCGGCGGGTACGGCTGCCCCGGGTACTGCGCAGTGGGGCCGCTCTCGGGCTGGCCCTGATTCCAGTTGTACGCCCTGGTCCTGTCAGGATCCTGGCCATAAGGGGGGTTATTCGCAGACATCACTCAACTCACACTGTGGACTTCTAGCCACAGAGAAGGTAACGGATGTTGCTAGACAGGCGCTTGCAAAGCACTGAAGTCGGATTTAAACCCGGTTCAGCTCTTTTCTCAGCACTTCGAGGTGCACTTCGCCATCGTGGTAGTCCGCCACGCTCGGCCAGGGCACGAACGTGCACCCCGCGTACACCACCCGGGCCAGCGTCCGGGAGAACCAGCTCGCGCGATCCTCGCGGTCGCGGGTGAGGCCGAGCAGGAGCGGGGCGCGCCGGCTGGAGACGACCAGGCCGTAGACCGTGTGGCTCTGCTGGAGCTCGCCCTTGTGCTTGATGACACGGATGTCCACCACGAAACCGACCCACACCCCGTTGGAGTCCCAAACGGATTGACCGATGAGTTCGGTGACACTTGCCATGATCGAACTTTGTCAGCCGAATCACGTTTTCGCAGGCAGGCGCGCTGATGGGGGAATGCTCTAGAGTATCTAGAACATAGTTCCAGAGGTGAGGCAGGAGCGGATGACGAAGTTCGACGAGGCCACGCAGGCGATCAGGGTCGACGAGAACACCTATGACGTGTGTCTTGACCCCGGATACTCGATCGGCGGGCCGCTCAACGGCGGTTACCTGATGGCCGCGGTCCTGCGTGCGGCGGTGGACGCCTCGCCGTTCGAGCATCCCGTCAGCACGACGGTCCAGTTCCTGCGGGCGCCGGTCCCCGGGCCCGCCCAGGTCAGGGTGGAGCCGCTCAAGGCGGGCAGGACGGCGGCGTTCTCGCGGGTGACGCTCGTACAGGACGGTGTGGCGCAGATCGAGGGGCTGATCACCACGGCCACACTGCACGGCGCTGAGCCGATTTATGCCGATAAAGCGACGTATGAGATGCCGCCGATCGAGCAGTGCGTCAAGCTGCCCGACCCCAAGCCGCAGTCGGGCATGACGTTGAACGCGCAGGTGGAGGTGCTCTTCGACCCGCCCACGATCGCCTGGCTGAAGGGCGAGCCCACCGGCCGGCCGGAGTCGCGGGCGTACTTCAGGATGACCGAGCCCCAGGATCCCGACCCGTACGTGCTGGCGCTGGCCGTGGACGCGCTGCCCCCGGTGGTGTTCTCGGCCGGCGGGCGCGGCTGGGCGCCCACCGTGGACCTCACCTGGCACCTGCGCGCGCTGCCCGCCCCCGGCTGGCTCACGGTGCTCGGCGGCGGCCGGCTCGTCGCCGACGGCTGGTTCGACGAGGAGGTCGAGGTGCGCGACTCCACCGGCCGCCTCGTGGCCCAGTCGCGGCAACTCGCCCGGGTCGGAAGAGGCTGAAACACCCGCGGTGTGACGGAGACGACAGTCCGCACGGGACACACCCAGCACACTGTGAGCATTCTTACGCAGTGCTGATCGGGCAGGTCGCCTAACCTCTAGAACGTGCCGGACGCGAGTATTGGGATCTTCGACAGCGGAGTCGGCGGCCTGACGGTCGCCAGGGCGGTCATCGACCAGCTGCCCCACGAGTCGATCACCTACGTGGCCGACACGGCCCACCAGCCGTACGGGCCGAAAAGCATCGCGGAGCTCCGCGCCTACGCCCTGGAGGTGATGGACCACCTCGTCGAGCAGAACGTCAAGATGCTCGTGATCGCGTGCAACAGCGCCAGCGCCGCCGTGCTGCGCGACGCGCGCGAGCGTTACGACGTCCCGGTCGTCGAGGTGATCCACCCTGCCACCAGGCGCGCGGTGCGGGCCACCCGCAACGGGAAGGTCGGCGTGATCGCGACCAAGGCGACCATCGCGTCGCTGGCCTATCACGACGCCTTCACCGCGGCTCCCGATGTGCAGCTCACCGGCGCGGCCGCCCCACGCCTGGTGGAGTACGTCGAACGGGGAGAGACGATGAGCGACGAGCTCATCGAGGTGGTGCGCGATTATCTGGAGCCCATCAGGGCCGCCGGATGCGACACCCTCATCCTCGGCTGCACCCACTACCCGCTGCTCACCGGCGCCATCTCCTATGTCGTCGGTGACGGGGTGACGCTGGTCTCCAGCGCCGAAGAGACGGCCAAGGACGTCTATCGGATCCTGCACGACCGCGATCTGGCGGCGGGAGGCGACGCCACCCCCCGGCACCGCTTCCGCGCCACCGGCGACTCCCTGCTCTTCGCCCGCCTCGGGCGACGTTTCCTGGGCCCGGAGATCGATGCGGTCGAAGTCTCGCCAGTGGGGGGTACCACCGCCAACGGGAGGCCCACATGAAAGTGACCATCGTCGGATGCTCGGGGAGCTACCCGGGCCCCGACAGCCCAGCGTCCTGCTACCTCCTGGAAGCCGACGGCTTCAGATTGGTGCTCGACCTCGGCAGCGGCTCGCTCGGCGCGCTGCAACGCCACACCAGCCTGTACGACGTGGACGCGGTCTGCCTCTCCCACCTGCACGCCGACCACTGCCTCGACATGTGCGCCTACCACGTGGCCCGCACGTACGGACCGCAGGCGCCGTACCCGACGTTGCCCGTCTACGCGCCGGCGGACGCGCCCTCCCGGCTCGGAGCCGCGTACGGCATGCCGGACGAGCCGGAGATGGAGTGCGCGTTCGACTTCGTGTCGCTGTCGCCGGGCTCGTTCGAGGTGGGGCCGTTCACCGTGACGGCCGGGCTGGTCAACCACCCGGTCGAGGCGTACGGCTTCCGCGTGTCCCACGGCGGCAGGAGCGTGGCCTACTCGGGTGACACCGGGGAGTCGGCGGAGCTGGTCAAGCTGGCCGCGGGCGTCGACCTGCTGCTGTGCGAGGCGTCGTTCGTCGAGCGTCCGGGGCTGCCGGCCGACCTGCACCTGACCGGCCGCCAGGCCGCCCAGCACGCCGCCAAGGCCGGCGTCGGCAGGCTCGTGCTGACGCATCTCGTGCCGTGGAACGACCAGAGGACCGTGCTGGAGGAGGCGTCCGGCGGCGGCTACAGCGGCCCGCTGGAGCTGGCCCGCAGCGGCGCCGTCTACGAGCTGACCTGAGCCGGGGGCTTGGCGAAGTCGCGCATCCGCGGCAGCGGGGAGAACAGCAGCGGCACGAACGCCACCAGCCGGCCCACCATGAGCACCCACAGCGCCTGGCGTACCCCGAACTGCTGGGCGATGAGGCCGCCCAGCAGTGCGCCCAGCGGCATCGCCCCCCACGTCAGGAACCTGACCGAGGCGTTGACCCGGCCCAGCAGGTGGTCGGGGGTGACGGTCTGCCGGTAGGTGATCTGGCCGACGTTGGACAGGGTCGCGCTCCACGAGATCACCATCGAGGCGAGCGCGAAGAACCCCGCCCGCCAGCCGGTCTCGGTCAACGGCATGAGCAGGCCGAACGGCGCCGAGACGGTCACGGCCAGCCAGGCCGTCCTGGCGATGCCGTACCTCTCGGCCAGCCGGCCGCCGGTCAGGCCGCCGAGCAGGCCGCCGATCCCGCCCGACATGAGCAGCGCGCCGATCAGGCTCGGCGCGAGCCCGACGTCCTCGGCCAGGAACAACACCGACAGGCCGAGCACGCCGCTGACGCACAGGTTGCCGATCGCCGACGAGGCCGCGAACGAGCGCATCAGCGGGTCCTGCCGCACGTACGTCAGGCCCTCGCGGATGCCGCGCAGCAGCGGGCCGTGTTCGGTGCCGGCGGGCGGCTCGTCCGGGACCCTGATCGAGCGCAGGAAGAACACCGAGGCGAGCGCGCCGAGCGCGGTGGCGGTCAGCGTGCGGGACGCGCCGAGCAGCTGCACGAGCGCGCCCCCCACGCCCGGCCCGGCCAGGAACGCTCCCGAGCGCACGACCTCCAGCTTCGCGTTGCCGTCGCCGAGCTGCCGGCCGCTCACCAGATGCGGCAGGTACGTCTGGTCGGCCACGTCGTTGAAGACCTGCGCCACCCCGGTCAGCAACGCCACGGTGAGCATCAACTCGATCGACAGCATGTCCAGCTCGGCGGCCACCGGGATGCTGGCCAGCAGCGCGAACCTCGACAGGTCGGACACCATCATCACGCGACGTCTGCGCAGCCGGTCCACCCACACCCCCGCGGGCAGACCGATCAGCAGGAAAGCGGTCGTCTGCAGCGCCGATAACAGCCCTACCTCGGTGGGGCCGGCGTTGAGCGCCAGCACCGCCACGAGCGGGAGTGCCACGCGCGAGATATTCGCACCGAGTTCGTTCGCCACATGTGAACCGAGAAACCGGAAGAAGTCAGGGTTTCGCAACACCCCCGTTGTCATTGCGTAAGGATCCATGTGTCGGACACATTTGGTCAAGAGCGTCGTGGCGCGGAGATAGGGTGATCTGCATGTCCCGTCAGGATGGCCGCAACCCCGACCAGCTCCGTCCCATCACCATCACGCGCCGTTGGCTCGCCCACGCCGAGGGCTCCGTGCTGGTCGAATTCGGCGGCACCCGGGTGCTGTGCGCCGCCTCCGTCCAGGACAGCGTGCCCCGCTGGCGCAGGGGCAGCGGGCAGGGCTGGGTTACGGCCGAATACGCCATGCTGCCGCGGGCGACCAATACCCGTAACGATCGTGAATCGGTCCGCGGCAAAATCGGCGGTCGCACTCACGAGATTTCCCGGTTGATCGGGCGGTCGTTGCGCGCGTGCGTCGATTACAAAGCGTTGGGGGAAAACTCCATTCTGCTCGACTGCGACGTGCTGCAGGCCGACGGCGGCACCAGGACGGCCGCGATCACCGGCGCCTACGTCGCGCTGGCCGACGCCGTCGCCTGGATGCGCGAGCGCCGCATGTGCCCCGGCGACCCGCTCATCGGCTCCGTCGCGGCCGTCTCCGTCGGCGTGGTCGGCTCCGTGCCGATGCTCGACCTCTGCTACAGCGAGGACGTCGCCGCCGAGACCGACATGAACGTCGTGATGACCGGCGAGGGCAGCTTCGTCGAGGTGCAGGGCACGGCCGAGGGCGCGCCGTTCGACCGGGGGGTGCTCGACCGGCTGCTCGACCTGGCCGTGGCAGGATGCGAGGAGCTGACCCTCGTCCAGCAGGAGGCCCTGGAGTCATGAAGATCGTGCTCGCCACCCGCAACCCAGGCAAGATCGCCGAGCTGCGGCGCATCCTGACCGGGTTCGAGATCGTCGGGCTCGAGGAGTTCCCGTCGATCGGCGAGGTCGCCGAGACCGGCGTCACGTTCGAGGAGAACGCCCTGCTCAAGGCGCACGCCGTCGCCCAGGGCTCCGGGCTGCCCGCGGTGGCCGACGACTCCGGGCTCTGCGTCGACGTGCTGGGCGGCATGCCCGGTGTCTTCTCCGCCCGCTGGGCCGGGCGTCACGGCGACGACCAGGCCAACCTCGACCTGCTGCTGGCCCAGGTCTCCGACGTGCCCGAGGAACGCCTGACCGCCCACTTCACCTGCGCCGCCGCGCTGGCGCTGCCGTCGGGTGAGGAGCGCGTCGTCGAGGGCGTGCTGCCGGGGCGTCTGGTGCGCACCCCTCGCGGCGTCAACGGGTTCGGGTACGACCCGATCCTCGTGCCCGAGGGGGAGCGGCGTACGACCGCCGAGATGGCGCCCGAGGAGAAAGACGCGATCAGCCACCGGGGGCGGGCCTTCCGGGCGCTGGCGCCCATCGTGCGTGAGCTGCTGAGCTCGTAACCACCGCGTAAGAACCTTCCGGGCCCGGCCGACGTACGGTCGGAGCGTGTACAGGAATGAGAAGGTGCCGGCGTGGGCGGGCGCCCTGGCGGGGCTCGTCGCCGGCGGCGTGGCGCTCGGCGTCGCGCAGCTCGCCGCCGGCGTCGTGGGGCCGCAGACGTTTCCCGTCGTCGCCGTGGGCGACGCGACGGTCGACCTGACGCCCGCGCCGGTCAAGGACTTCGCGATCAGGACGTTCGGCGAGCACGACAAGGCCGTCCTCGTGGGCGGCGTGCTCGTGGTGCTCGCCGGGGTGGCCGCGCTGCTCGGGGTGCTGGCCAGGCGCCGGCTCGCCTACGGCCTCGCCGGGATGGCGGCGTTCGGGGTGGTCGGCGTGCTCGCGGTGCTCACCCGGCCCGACACCGGTCTCGCCGGCGTGCTGCCGACCGTGACGGGGGTGGCCGCCGGAGCCTGGGCCCTTTCCTGGCTGGTACGCCGGGCGACCCGGCCCGGCGAGGGCGCTGTGGAGGCTTCTGTCGTGCGTTCCCCCGCGCGCGTGAGCGGCGGGGAACGGGACGCGGGCGCCGTGGAGTGGCCGGCGGTGATGCGGGGCGGGGGAGAGCCCGTCGTGTTCGACCGGCGGCGGCTGCTGACCGGAGTGGCCGGTGGCGTGGTCGTCGCGGGGGCCGCCACCGTGCTCGGACGGCAGCTCGGCGGTCGGCAGGCCGTGGACGCCGCCCGGCTCGGCGTGACGCTGCCGAAGCCCGCGGCGCCCGCGAGGCCCATCCCGGCCGGCGCCGACCTGCGCATCGGCGGCCTGTCACCGTTCGTCACCCCCAACCGCGACTTCTACCGCGTCGACACCGCGCTCGTCGTCCCCCAGGTCGACCCTCGCGACTGGACGCTGCGCATCCACGGCATGGTCGATCGGCCCGTCGAGCTCACCTTCGACGACCTGCTGAGGATGCCGCTCACCGAGGCCGACGTCACCCTGACCTGCGTCTCCAACGAGGTCGGCGGCAACCTCGTGGGCAACGCGCGCTGGCTCGGTGTCCGCATGGCCGACGTGCTGCGAAAGGCGGGGCTGCGGGCGGACGCCGACATGCTCCTGTCCACCTCCACCGACGGCTTCACCTGCGGCACTCCGGCCGACGTGGTCATGGACGGCCGCGACGCCCTGTTCGCCGTCGCCATGAACGGCGAGCCGCTCCCGCTCGACCACGGCTTCCCGGTACGGCAGGTGGTGCCCGGTCTGTACGGGTACGTGTCGGCCACGAAGTGGGTCGTGGACATCAAGGCGACCAGGTTCGACCAGGATCAGGCGTACTGGACGCCGCGTGGCTGGGCGGAGCGGGGGCCCATCAAGACCCAGTCGCGCATCGACGTGCCCAAGCCGGGCGCCTCGCTGCGGGCGGGAGACACGACGATCGCCGGGGTGGCGTGGGCACAGCACACCGGCGTGGACGCGGTGGAGGTACGGGTGGACGGGGGGCAGTGGCAGCAGGCTCGGCTGGCCGAGGTCCCGGGGCCCGACACCTGGCGGCAGTGGTCGTTCGACTGGGCGGCCACACCTGGGTCGCACACGATCGAGGTGCGGGCGACGGACGCGTCGGGGCGCACCCAGACCGACCAGGCCGCGCCGCCCGCTCCTGACGGAGCGACCGGGTGGCACGCGGTGACCGTCGAGGTCGGGTGAGCGGCCGCTTTGTGGTGTTTGTGCAGGTAACAGGGCAGGTCGGAGCGGTGAATCTCGCCGACTTGCCCTCCCTGTAACGGCATCGCCTCTACGATCGGTCGTCGAGTACGACAGGAGGCAGGCCGTGTTCCGCGAGCGCAAGCCGAGTGTCCGATGGGCCCTTCCGGAGGGACGGTACAACCCCGTGGTGGCGGAGGGGGTGCGCTGGCTCGACTACGAACGAGCCGCAGAACCCGATCCCACCGCCGACCTCGACCCCGCATCCTTCAACACCACCGCCCACGACCCCGCCTCCCCACCACCGTGGTCACCGCTGACCTCCGAACCGCCGAGCGGGTCATCCGGCAGTGCATCCGGCGGTGCATCCGCCGAATCGTCCGCCCCCGCGCGGCCGTCGGATTCTGTGCCGCAAGGCATGGGAGCAGGTGGTGCGTCGGGGTCTGCGGGCGGTGGATCGACCGGTGCGTCCGCCGCGCCGTCCGTCCCCGTGTCGTCACGGGGGGCAGCGCCGGGCTCCGGGCCGCATGGGGTGGCATCACCTGGTGTGTCCGCCGCGCCATCCGGCGTTGTGCCGCAGGGTGATGGATTCGGGGGCGGGTCGGCTGGATCGTCCGCTGCGGCGCTGTCACCTGGGTCGCCACTGGCCTCCGCACCGCCGAGCGGGACCTTCGACGGCGGGTCGGCTGGGTCTTCCGCCGCCGCGCCGCCGCTGGGTTCCGCGCTGGGGGTCGGGCCGCAGGGCGCGGGGTCGGGTGGAGTGCCGGCTGCTCCGTCCGGCGCTGCGCCACAGGGTGGTCCGTCCGTCGGGTCGTCCGCGCCCGCGCCCGCGTCGCCGGAGGCGGCGCTGGGCTCCGGGCCGCGAGCTGCCGCATCGGGCGGTGTGGCCGGTGTGCCGCCGGGTTTCGTGTCGTCGGCCGGGTCCGGGGCAGTGGGTGCCGCGCCGGGTGTGGCAGGTGTTCCGCGTGGCTCCGTGCAGGAGGGCT
This sequence comes from Nonomuraea terrae, assembly GCF_044465245.1. Classification (NCBI taxonomy): domain Bacteria; kingdom Bacillati; phylum Actinomycetota; class Actinomycetes; order Streptosporangiales; family Streptosporangiaceae; genus Nonomuraea; species Nonomuraea terrae. Next base: position 674,361 of record NZ_JBITLL010000007.1, read on the forward strand.
CCGGGAGCGGGGCTCACGGTGGCGCCGACGCGGTGTCGTCGGCATCACACGGGCGCCCGGCCGAGGCTGGGGCCGTGGCCTCGGCTGACACGTCCGGCTCGTACGCCGACACGTCTGGCTCGTACGCCGACACGTCTGGCTCGTACACCGACATGTCCGGCTCGTACGCTGACACGTCCGGCTTGTACGTCGGCAGGTCTGCCGGGCACACCGGCTCGTCCGGCACAGACACCGGCACCTCCGGCTCGCATGCTGACCCGTACAGTCCGCAGCCTGGTACGGCTGGTCCGCACCTGGACCCGTACGGAACCGTGGGGCGGTTCTGTGGTGTGGCGGGTCACGAAGGCGAGGCGGTGGAGGATGACTGGTTCGATCTGCCAGGGCGGCCGCCGAGGCTGGGTGACAGCAGGCCGTACGGGGAGCCGGGAGGGCTGGCGGAGCCGGACCCGCAGGTGGAGCGGGACCTCGCCGAGGCGCTGCCACCAGGCGCGCGTTTCCCCGACCCCCGGGGCACCTGGGTGCGCCTGATCAACGGCGGAGGGCCCGCCGACGACCCGTTCCGGGCGTCCAACGCCGCCGACTGCGCCCTGGCCGTGTTGTCCACCTGGCACGGCGAGCCCGCCACGGCCGCGCCGAGGATGCCGGAGTACGACCGCGTCGGCCGTCCGGTGCTGACCGGCGAGCGGGGGAGCACGGCCAGGATCGAGCGCTGGGCCGGTCACCGCCTCCAGTACGCGGGCCAGGGCCGGCACGCCTACCCGCTGATCCGCCGCCGCCTGCTCGACGCCGGGCACGGGGCCGCCGCCGTCATCGTCGTACGCTGGCCCGGCGGCGGATCGCACGTCTGGAACGCGGTCAACTTCGACGGCGAGATCATCTGGATCGACGCTCAGCGGGGTCACATGTCCGTCGAGCCGCCGTACAAGACCGTGACCGGGGTGTTCTGCGTGATTCTCGACCGCCGGGGGGCGCCGCGATGAACCTGGACCAGGCCAGGGCGCTGGCCGAGGAGTACGTCAACGGGGCGCGGGAGGAGACGGTGCCGGTCGGCGTGTACGGCTTCGACGGCGGCTACGTCGCCTGGGTGCGCGACCTGGAGCCCGACGACCCGGCGAAGCTGCCGGAGACGCTCGGGGGCGGATGTCTCGTGATCGACCGGGCGACCGGCGAGGTGGCGACCCGCCCGCTGCTCGACCCGGAGACTGTGGCGGAGCTCTGGCCGGGCCGCAGGCCCCGGTGACCGGCACGCCGACAGTGCTTGTGCGAGCGGGTGAAGGCCGGGCGTCGCCCCCATCAAGACGCCCGACCTCACCCCGTGGTGTTGTATCCGCCTAATGCCCGTTTTATGCATCTTCAGGGCTTTTTTAGCTGGGGGTCAGTGACCCCACGATCGACGCCCGCGCCGCCCGCCTGGCCGGCAGCACGGCGGCGAGCACCCCAGCCACCCCGGCCAGCGCCACGAACAGCACGATCCGTGGGACGGGCACCGACACGATGGCCCCGTCCAGCATCGCCCGCATCGCCGCCCATCCGAAGACGACGCCCAGCACGACGCCGACCAGCGCCCCGATCAACCCGAGCACCAGCGCCTCGACGGACAACATCCGGCGCAGCTGCGGCCGGGTCAGCCCCAGGGCCCGGAGCAGGGCGGACTCCCTGGTCCGCTCGTGCACCGACAGTGAGAGCGTGTTCGCGATGCCGAACAACGAGATCAGGACCGCCAGGCCGAGCAGTCCCGTGATGATCATGAGCACCATGTCGAGCGTCTCGTCGAACTCCCCGCGTATCTCCGTGGAACTGCTCACCCGCACGTCCGGGTACGGTGCCGCGGCGGCGTCCACCAGCGCGCGGGCCCGCTCCGGCGGCACGCCGTCGCCGATGTTCACCATCACCCGCGTGTCGGGCACCGCACCGAAGTAGGCGTCGAACGGCCCCGCCGCGACCGTGACCGGCGGCAGCGTCGACTGGTTGCCGTCGAGCAGCGCGGTGACCGTCAGCGACGTGGTGCCCGCGCGCCGGGTCTCGATCGCCACGGAGTCGCCGACCCGCACGCCGAGCTCATCGGCCGCGAGCTCGCTCAGCGCGGCCTTGCCCGGGCCGAAGCCCGCCATCGACCCGGCCACCACGTACGGCTCCACGGGCCCGTCGAACGTGCCCACGCTGAGGCGCTCGCCCGAGACGCGCGCGGTCACCTGGCGGATCTGCGCCACCGACGTCAGCTCCGGCCGGCCGCGCAGCTCCTCGCTCACCGACCTCGGGACGACCGGGTCACCCGACTGCCCGGCCAGCAGGTAGTCGATCGGGAACTGCTCGTCCAGCTGGACCGTCAGGCTCAGCCGGGTGGACGCGGTGACCACCGAGATCACTGTCATCAGGGTCACGCCGATCGTCAGCGCGACCGTGGTGGTCGCGGCGCGCTTGGGGTTGCGCGCCGCGTTGTCCACCGCCAGCCGGCCCGGCACGCCGAACATCCGGCGCGGCACCCAGCCGACGAGCGCGCTCAGCGGCCTGACCAGCACCGGCCCCAGCACCAGCACCCCCAGGAACGTCAGCACGCCCCCGGCCATCACCACGACGAGCGAGACCTGCCCGGGCTCCAGGACGAACACGCCGGCGGCCGTCGTCCCGAGGCCCGCGACCAGGAACAGCGCCGCGATCCCGCACCGGACGAGGCCGGCGCGGAACGCCGGCTCCCCGGCGTGGTCGCGCAGCGCCGCCACCGGCGGCACCCGCGTGGCCGACCTGGCCGGCAACACGGCCGCGCCGACCGTGACGACGAGACCGACAGCCAGGCCGGCGACGACGGTGAGCGGGGTGAGGACGGCCTGCGCGTCCGTGGGCAGCGGGGAGTCCAGCGCGTCGAGGACCGTCAGCGTGAGCGCGGCCAGGCCGTACCCGGCGATCAGACCGACCGCGGAGGCCAGCAGCCCCACGACGGCCGACTCCAGCAGGACCGAGCCGAACACCTGCCCGCGCGTCGCCCCGATGCAGCGCAACAGCGCCATCTCCCGCGTGCGCTGGGCGACGAGGATGGCGAACGTGTTGGAGATCACCAGAGCGGCCACCAGCATCGCCACCAGGCCGAACATCAGCAGCCCCAGCGCGATCATCTCGTTCTGCACCCCGGCCGCCCTGGCCAGGTCGTCGGCCAGCTCGGCGCCGGTCTTGACGGTGTACGCGCCTCCGACGGCCGCCGCCACGGCGCGCGCGTCGGAGCCGGCGACGTCGATCTCGGCGTAGCCCTTCGCGCCGGTCATGCGGCGCGCGGTGTCCGTGGTGAAGCCCACCGCGCCGGTGAAGGCCAGCTCCTGGTCCACGCCGGTGTCGATCAGGCCGACGAGCCGGAAGCGGTGCTGGTTCTGCTCGTGGTCGAGGACGGTGATCGTGTCGCCGATGCGGAAACCCTGGGCTTTCGCGGTGTTCTCGTCGAGCACGGCGGCCCGGTCGTCGTCGCCCGGACCGGCGCCGGCGACGACGTTCGAGCGGTCCAGGCGTCCCGTGACGACGGACACGGCGGTGGTGGGGAAGTCCCCCACGGTCTTGCCGTCCTTGCCGAGCACGGGCGCGCTGCCGCGCACGAGGCCCTGGGCCTCGGCCACGCCGGGCAGCGCGCGGACGCGTTCCAGCACCTCCTCGGGCAGCACGCCGGTCTTGGGCAGCACGCCGGTCTTGGGCAGCACGGCCACGTCCACCTTGCCCGCGTCGGCCGTGACGCGCTCGGCGACGCCGGCCCGCATGGCGTCGTTCAGCATGAAGGTGCCCGCGATGAAGCCCACCCCCAGCACGATCGCCACGGAGGTGAGCAAGAGCCTCATCCGGTGCGCCCGCAGCCCGGCCAGCGCCGTCTTCAGCACCTCAGGCCTCCAGCCGGACGAGCGTGTCCAGAACGGTCTCCGGCGTCGGCGCCGCGAGCTCGGTGACCGGCTCGCCGTCGCGCAGGAACACCACCCGGTCGGCGTACGAGGCCGCCACCGGGTCGTGGGTGACCATGACGATGGTCTGCCCCAGCTCGCGTACGGACGTGCGCAGGAACGACAGGATCTCGGCGCCGCTGCGGGTGTCGAGGTTCCCGGTGGGCTCGTCCGCGAAGATCACCTGGGGCTTGCCGATGAGGGCCCTGGCCACGGCCACCCGCTGCTGCTGGCCGCCGGACAGCTCCGACGGCCGGTGCCGGAGCCGGTTCCGCAGCCCCACGGTGTCGACCACCCGGTCGAACAGCGCCTCGTCGGCCTGCCGGGCGGCGATGTCGAGGGGCAGGCGGATGTTCTGCTCGGCGGTCAGCGTGGGCAGCAGGTTGAAGGACTGGAAGACGAAGCCGATCCGCTCGCGGCGCAGCTGGGTGAGCCGCCGGTCAGTGAGGCCGGTCAGCTCCACGTCGCCGATGTGCACGGTGCCGGACGTGGCGGTGTCGAGGCCGGCCAGGCAGTGCATGAGGGTGGACTTGCCGGAGCCCGACGGGCCCATGATGGCGGTGAAGGCGCCGGTGGCGAAGGACACGTCCACGCCGCGCAGGGCGTGGACGCGGGCGTCGCCCTCGCCGTACACCTTGGTCAGTGCTCTGGCGGCCACCGCGGGGGGCGCCTGGGTATGGGTGAGCGTCACATTCACTCCAAGGTCGCGAATTATCAACGCGACTCACGCTAGGAGTGGAAATTTCGCTCCTCATGGGCCTTGAGGAGGGACTTCGAGTGCGACTGCGGCTGACCCCGGTCAGACTTCCGGCCGAGGCGACGGCACGATCAGCCCCGACTCGTACGCGTACACCACCACCTGTGCGCGGTCGCGCAGCCCCAGCTTCGCCAGCACCCGGCCGAGATGCGTCTTCACCGTCGCCTCCGCGACCTCCAGCCGGGCCGCGATCTCCATGTTGGACAGGCCGCGCGCCACCATGAGCAGCACCTCCCGCTCGCGCGGCGTCAGCTCGCCGGCCGCCACCGGCTCCCCGGACGGCAACTGGGCGGCGAACCTGTCGAGCATCCGCCGCAGCGTGGTCGGCGCGACCACGGCGTCGCCCGCGTGCACCACCCGGATCGCCTCGATCAGGTCGCCCGGCGGCACGTCCTTCAGCAGGAACCCGGCCGCGCCCGCCTTCACCGCCGCGAACGCGTACTCGTCCAGGTCGAACGTGGTCAGGATGAGCACCTTCGGGCCCTCGATGCGCCGGGTGGCCTCGACACCGTCCATGACCGGCATGCGCACGTCCATGAGCACGACGTCCACCTCGGCGGTCTTGAGCACCTCCAGCGCGGCGGCGCCGTCGCCGGCCTCCGCGACCACCTCGATGTCCGGCTGGGCCCCCAGCACCATGCGGAACCCGGCCCGCAGCAGCTCCTGGTCGTCGACCAGCATCACCCGGATCACTACGCCGCCCTCGCCATGGGCAGCCGCGCCAGCACCTCGAAGCCGCCGCCCGGCCGGGGACCCGCCGACACCGCCCCGCCGTACATGCCGGCCCGCTCCCGCATGCCGATCAGGCCGTGGCCGTCGGCGCTCGCCGGGGCCGCCGCGCCCCGTCCGTCGTCCGTCACCTTGACGACCAGGTCGGGACCGGTGTAGTCGAGCTCCACAGTCGCCCGGGCCGCCGCGCCGCCATGTTTGAGGGTGTTCGTCAGCGCCTCCTGGACGATGCGGTAGACCGCCAGCTGCTGACCCTCCGGCAGTTCGGCCGGCACGCCCGCGACGCTCAGCCGGGCCGGCACCGCCGAGCCTCGGACGAGCTCCTCCAGCTGGCCGAGCCCCGGCTGCGGGGTGTAGTCGGTGGCCGCGGCCTCGTTCTCGCGCAGGACGCCCACCAGCCGGCGCATCTCGGCCAGCGCGGCGCGGCCGGTCCTGGAGATGGTGGTGACGGCCTCGCGGGCCTGCTCCACGTCGCCGTCCAGCGCGTACGCGGCGCCGTCGGCCTGCACGACCATGACGCTGACGTTGTGGGCCACGACGTCGTGCAGCTCCCTGGCGATCCGCGCCCGCTCGGCCGCGGCGGCCATCCTGGCCTGCTGGTCGCGTTCGCGCTCGGCGCGTTCCGCGCGCTCCTCCAGGCCCTCCAGGTAGCGCCGTCGGGTGCCGGCGTACAGGCCGGTCAGCCAGACCGTCACCACGAAGATCGAGCCGCCGAAGAACATCCCGAACGTGGGATCATGCCAGTTGACCAGCGCCAGGAACGTGCCCAGCTCCGCCACCAGCACCGCCGCGAGCGCCCAGCGGAACGCGCACCGGTAGGCCACCGCCCAGAGCGCGACCAGCACCGCCAGGTTGGCCGGCAGCACGGCGAGGTCCTGCAGCCACTGCCCGAAGCTGACCAGCGCGATGACCGCGAACGACGCGACCGGCCGTGCGATCCACACCAGTGGCGCCAGCAACGCGGCCGACAGGGCCAGGTAGCCCACCACACTGATGGGCAGGCCCCCGGCCGGGTCGGCCGTCGCGATCGGCACCGCCAAGGCGGCGCACAACACCGCCAGAGGAGCCACCCGGAGGGCCGCCACCGCCCTCTCGTGGCGTCTGGACCACACCCGCATCCTGCCGAACACACCCTCACGATAGGGACGTTCCGCAGCACATTGGTCCACCTGAAGGGTGAAGTGCTCGTACGACCCAGGTCTGACATGGCGCTGCGCTTACACAGGGCTTACGGTGGTTTTGCCATCCTCTATTTCTGGGAGCGCCCTTCACGGGCGAGTAAAGGGAGATCGTGATGGCGGATCATGATCGAGACGGCGGGTCGCGCGGCGAAGAGGAAGCGCCGCGCGACCCGGCCCCCACCAGACGCCTCCACCAGCCCGGCGTGGACCCCGAACCCCGCGGCCTGAAGTACGGCGAGGGCGCCGACCGCGGCTACGCCTACATCCCGCCCACCACCCCCACCCCGGACCCCGTGCCTCCATCGGCCTTCCGCGACTTTCTGCGCCGCAGGAAGACCCAGGTCGTCGGCGTGGGCGTGCTCGGGCTCGTGGCCGGCGGGCTGCTCGGCGGCATCACGGTGAGCGCGTTCACCGGCCTCACCGAACGCCGCGGCTTCGACGTCTACCTGGTGCCCGGCCAGCACCCCTTGGCCCCACCGGGCGACCGATGCCACGTCACGGAGAACAGCGCCGTCTGCTTCGAACCCCCACCCCCCATAGCCCCCAACGACGAGGGCCCCACCTGGACGGGCTGACATTGCCGAAATTCCGGTTATTTCGGGGGTATTGAGCGAGGCGGATCCGGCTCCCGAAAATGTCGGTCGGCCTTTCTAGTCTGGCGCCATGCCTGATGCCGAGCCCACGCCTGAAGAGCTGGCCCGATGCGTTCGTCGAGCCCGGTCGCTGACCGAGGTGGCGTCCTTGCTGGGGCTGCGCAACTCGGGCGGTCGCCGTGCCTCGCTCCGGCGGAAAATCACCTTGCTGGAAATCGATACCAGTCACTTCCGGCGGATGCCTCGGCATAAATACCGGCCCGAGACTCTCGCCGCGGCGGTGGCGGCGTCCACGAGCATCAACGGCGTCCTCGATTACCTGAAAATCCCACGCAGCGGCGGGGCCCACACGCACATCAGCCGCCGTATCAAACTACTCGGCCTCGATACGTCGCACTTCTCTCATCTGCCGGGGCGTCCGTCGCCCCCCTACCCACAGTTCGATCGCCGTGCGCTCGAAGAGGCGGCTGAGGGGGCGAAGAGCATGCGGCAGATTCTGCGGCGCCTCGACCTCCCAGAAAGCGGGCGATCCCGCGCGGAGGTCCACCGCCGGCTGCGTGCGTACGGCATCGCGGAGCCCGCCGGTTATCAGCGGATTCGACTCGGCGAGGCCGAGGTCAGATCTGCGGCGGCGCGGTCGCGATCGGTGGCGGCCATGATGCGCCTGCTCGGCCTGGAGATCGGTGAGACGAACCGGCGGCGTCTTCTGCGGTGCATCGCGCGTTTCGGCATCGACACCTCCCACTTCGTCCGCCAGCCCACCAGCTCGGTGCTGAGCCGACCACGCAGAGATCCGGCCCGCGTCCTCGTCGAACGCCCTCCAGGCTCCGGCCGTACTCCTGGAGCAGTGCTGCGGCGCGCGCTGGCAGAGATCGGCGTGCCCGTGCGCTGCTCGCAGTGCGGCGTTGGGGAGACCTGGCAAGGGCGGCCGCTGACGTTGGAGGTCGATCACGTCAACGGTGACCCGCTCGACAACCGGAGGGAAAACCTGAGATTGCTGTGCCCGAACTGCCATGCGCAAACGGCGACATTCGCCGGAAGAAACAGAACCAGGCCCGGTGATAAGGGGTGCGGGCGGGGGGACTCGAACCCCCACAGTGTCTCCACCAACAGGACCTAAACCTGCCGCGTATGCCTATTTCGCCACGCCCGCGCAGTCCCCGCCAAAGCGGGCTTGGCATAGTTTAGCGCTCCGTATAGCGCAGGGGAGCAACTCCAACGACAGACGGCGGCGGGGGAGATGCGACCCTGCGACGCCGCCCCGAGTGCCGGAAGCGACGACCGTTGTGGTGTGGGATCGTGCGTGAGCCTGAGGAGCCTCTTTCCGGCAGAGCCGTGCGCGGGCGGTGATCGCCCGTCGGTAACCCGCGCGCAGGTGTGGTGAGGACCCTCGGGGAGAGCCTCTGCCAAGAGGGCCCGCTCGGTGCGGGCCCTACCCGGTACGCCTTGCTCGGGTCAGGACAGGCCGAGCTTTTTCTTGAGTGAGGCTACGTGGCCGGTTGCCTTCACGTTGTAGAGGGCGTGCTCGATCTTGCCGTCGCCGTCGATGACGAAGGTCGAGCGGATCACGCCGACGACCTCCTTGCCGTACAGCTTCTTGGTGCCGTACGCGCCGTAGGCCTGGTGGACGGACAGGTCGGGGTCGGACAGCAGCGGGAAGGTCAGGGCGTCGCGCTCGGCGAACTTGGCGAGCTTCTCCGGTTTGTCCTTCGACACGCCGAGGACGGCGAAACCTTCGGCGGTGAGCCCGCTCAGGCTGTCGCGGAAGTCGCACGCCTGCTTGGTGCAGCCAGGCGTCATCGCGGCGGGGTAGAAATAGAGGATCACCCGCTTGCCGCGGTAGGCGTCAAGGGAGACGGTGCCGCCGTCGGCGGTGGTGAGCGTGAACTCGGGCGCGGCCTCGCCGGGCGCGAGCTTGGTTTCGGTCAATGGGCCCTCCTGCAGTTCCTCCCGCCCAACTTACCGGCCTGGCCGCCGTGCCGTGGAGCGCGCCGACCTGACAGACTGATCACGACCAGAACGGACGAAGCCCGCACGGAACGTGGCGCGGGCGAGGCGTACGGTCGAGAGGAGAGCCATGGCTGAGACCGATCCCGACGAGTTGGAGCGGCGGATCGCGCAGACGCGCGCGGAGTTGGCGCGGACGGTCGACGCCATCGCCGACCGGGTGAGCCCCAAGCGGGTCGCCGAGCGTACGGTGGCCGACGTCAAAGACCGTGCCGGGCATTTCGTGGCGTCCGTGGGCGATGCGCTGGGGGTCACGCCGCGGCCGGTCGAGTACGGCGACGACGCTCAGCAGGTGTGGGACGAGGAGCGGCCCGACCTGGGGGCGGTGCTGATCGGGGTCGGGGCGGTGCTGGTCGTGGGCGCGGCGATCGTCCTGTGGCGCCGCCGTCGCCGCCGGGTCTGAATCGGCCTGGCGGTCGGCGCGAGCGGTCCCGTGTCCGGTGGGATCCGGCGGGCTCTCGTCCGGTGCGCCTACAGGAAAGTGCGGCCCTCGCCTCGGTAGGTGGGCACCGACGCCACCACCGTGTCGCCGTCGATGAGGTGGAGGGTGTCGAAGCGTTCACATAGTTCGCCTGCCTTGGCGTGCCGGAACCATACCCGGTCGCCGATCCGCAGGTCCTCGGCCGCCTGGCCGATCAGCGGCGTCTGCACCTCGCCCGCGCCTTCGTCGGGCGCGTATCGCAGGCCGGCCGGCAGGTACGGCTGCGGCAGCCGGCTGGGCCCGGCGGAGCCGGAGGCCGGGTAGCCGCCGCCGAGCACCGTCACGGTGTCGGGGGCGGGGCGGCGTACGACCGGCAGGGCGAACAACGCGGCGGGGCGGCCGGTGAAGCGCCGGTAGAAGTCGAACAGGCGCGGGTGGAAGAATCCCGACCCGGCCGCCACCTCGGTGACGGCCTTCTCGCGTACGGTGCGCTCGACCGACCCGGTGCCGCCGCCGTTGACGAACTCGAGGTCGGCGACGCGGCGGACGGCGTTCACGATGCGTCCGCGGCGCAGGACGAGCTCTCTGGCCGAGCGGGCCTGCATGAGCCGGACGGCGCGGGCGTACAGGGTCCGGCCGGGCGGGTCGTCGCCGACCCCGGCGATCTGGGCCTCGTACGCCATCAGGCCGGCCAGCCGGAACCCGGGCCGCTTGGCTACGGCGGCGGCCAGGTCGGCGGCCTCCTCGGGTTCGCGGACGGGGGAGCGCAGCACGCCGGCCCGGAACCTGCCGCCGAAGGCGACATAGGAGGCGTCGATGTCCAGACATATCCGGATCTCGGACCGCGAAGGCACTCCGGCCACGGCGGCCTCGGCGAAGTCCAGGTGGGCGGGCGAGTCGATCGTGACGGTGATCTCGCGGGCCGCGCGGGCGTCCCCGGCGAGAGCGGCCAGCGCGTGCCGGTCGGCGGTGGGGTAAGCGACGAGGATGTCGGTGAATCCGTGGGAGGCCAGCCAGAGCGCCTCGGGCAGCGTGTACGCCATGACGCCGCGGAAGCCGTCCATGGCGAGGATGCGCTCCAGCAGCGGACGGCTGCGCACGGACTTGCTCGCCACCCGGATGGGCTTGCCCGCGGCACGTCGTACGAGGTCGGCGGCGTTGGCGCGGATGGCCGCCAGGTCGACGGCGGCGAAGGGAGGTTCGAGAGCCGCGGTGGCGCGGTCGTAGCGCTGGCGGTCATCCATACATGCAGCGTAACGACATATCACGAAAATGAACTCGGCTTCGCCGCCGAACCCGTAATGATCGGGCAAACGGGCGGCGAGGGCGCGGTTCTGGCCCGGCGCCACCCGTGTACGTCTGTCGTTGTGATGACCACGCTTCAGCAGATACTGCCCGGTGTCGCAGCCGCCCCGCGGAACACCGGCCTGCGCCGGGCGAGGAAGGTGCTCAGGCCCGCGCGTACCGTTCCGGGGGTCACCGTCGCGCTCGCCCTGGTCGGCGGGCTGGGGGCGACCACAGCGGAGATCGTCTCGGGGCTGCTCGGCGCCCCGCTCGGCTGGGTCCCGGTGAACGAGCTGGTCGAGCTGGCCGGCAGGACGACGTGGCCGGAGGCGGAGGCCGCGGCCCTCGTCCTGGCCGGGCTCGGCACGCTGATGCTGCTGCTCGCGGTCGTGCCGGGCCGCTCCAGGCTGGTGCCGGTGGAGACGTCCGACCCGCTGATCGTCATCGGCATCACCCGCCCGGGTCTGCGCCGCACGCTGCGTGCCGCCGCCCAGCAGGTGGCGGGCGTGGACAAGGCCCGGGTACGCCTGCGCCGCCGCACCATCGAGGTCACCGTCATGACCGGTGAGGAGACGCCGGGCTCGATGCTCCGGCAGGTCGGCACCGCCGTGGGCGATCGCCTGGCCGGCGTCGGCACCCTCGGCACCGGCGAGGTCGTCGTCCGCCTGCGCAGGAAGGGCATGTGATGCGTCAGTACGCAGGCAACCGCATCGGCCTGGCGATCGTCGGCGCGACGCTGCTGGGTCTCGGCGCGTACGCGTGGCTACGCGGCCAGGACCGCCTCTTCGACCTGCCCCCGAACGCCAAGGTGCTGCCCGCCCAGTTCCACCGGACACTGGCCGAGGAGCCGTGGCCGTTGTGGATGCTCGCCCTCGCGCTGCTCCTGCTGGCCCTGGTCGCGCTGCGCTGGCTGCTGCTCGCCCTCGGCTGGGGCCGGCGCGGCGCGCACAACGGCACCGGCACCGCCATGCTCTTCGTCGGTCTCAAGGGCGTGGAGGGCCTCGGCCGGGCCGGCGTCCGGGTCGCCGCGGACGGCCTGCGCGTCAGCGTGACGTGCCCGTCGGCGGCCGACGTGGGGTCCGTGGTGAGCAAGCTCGACCAGGACATCGTCGGCCGCATCCGCCGTGAGGTCAGGGACGACGAAACACCGTCCGTCGTCCGCCTGCACGTGCGTCGTTAGTCAGCACTCGATCACGTTGACGGCCAGGCCGCCGCGTGAGGTCTCCTTGTACTTGTCGAGCATGTCGCGGCCGGTGTCGCGCATGGTCTTGATGGCCTTGTCGAGGGCCACGTAGTGGCGGCCGTCGCCGCGCAGCGCGATGCGGGCCGCCGTGATGGCCTTGTTGGAGGCCACCGCGTTCCGCTCGATGCACGGGATCTGCACGAGGCCGCCGATCGGGTCGCAGGTCAGGCCGAGGTTGTGCTCGATGCCGATCTCGGCGGCGTTCTCCACCTGCTCCGGGGTGCCTCCGAGGACCTCGGTGAGGCCGGCCGAGGCCATCGAGCAGGCCGAGCCCACTTCGCCCTGGCAGCCGACCTCGGCGCCGGAGATGGAGGCGTTCTCCTTGAACAGCACGCCGATGGCGCCCGCCGTGAGCAGGAAGCGGATCACGCCCTCGTCGTCGGCGTGGGGGACGAAACGGTTGTAGTACGTCAGGACGGCCGGGATGATGCCGGCGGCGCCGTTGGTCGGCGCGGTGACGATGCGGCCACCGGCGGCGTTCTCCTCGTTGACCGCCAGAGCGAACAGCGCCACCCAGTCCATCGCCTGCAGCGGGTCCTTCTCGGCCGGCTCGGCCTGCAGGCGGCGGTAGAGCTGGTTGGCGCGCCGCCTGACCTTCAGGCCACCCGGCAGGACGCCCTCCTTGGAGATGCCGCGGGCCACGCACTCCGACATGACCTGCCACAGGCGCAGCAGGCCCGCGCGGATCTCCTCCTCGGTGCGGCCGAACGCCTTCTCGTTCTCCAGCATGAGGCCGGAGATCGACAGGCCCGTGCTGGAGCAGAGCTTGAGCAGCTCCTCGCCGGTGGTGAAGGGGTGGGGCAGGACGGTGTCGTCGGGCTTGATGCGGTCGGCGCCGGTGGCGTTCTCGTCCACGACGAAGCCGCCGCCGACCGAGAAGTACACCTTCTCCCGCAGCTTGCCGCCCGCCTGGTCGTACGCGGTGAAGCGCATGCCGTTGGGGTGCTCGGGCAGCGAGATCTTCCGTTCGAAGACGAGGTCCTCGCCGACGGCGAAGGGGATCTCGTGGGTGCCGTACAGCTGGACGGTGCCCGATTCGCGCATGGCGGCGATGCGGGCGTCGACGGTGTCGACGTCCACGAGCTCCGGCTTCTCGCCTGACAGGCCCAGCAGGACGGCCTTGTCGCTGCCGTGGCCCTTGCCGGTCAGGCCGAGTGAGCCGTACAGGATGGCCTCGACGCGGGCGACCTGGTCGAGCAGGCCATCGTGGTGCAGGCCGCGGGCGAACTTGTGCGCCGCGGCCATCGGGCCGCCGGTGTGCGAGCTCGACGGGCCGATGCCGACCTTGAACAGATCGAAGACGCTGATCGCCATTGATGCGCCCTTCGTGTGCGGGCCGGGGCCCGGTCGGGGCCCCGGCTACAAAATGGTCAGGATTCGCCTGAGGTGAGTGCGGTGTACTCCTGCGGCGACAGAAGGTCCTCGGGCTCGCCTTCCATGCGCACCCGGAACATCCAGCCCTCGCCGTACGGGTCGCTGTTGACCAGGCTGGGGTCGTCGACGACAGCCTGGTTCACCTCGACGACCTCGCCGCCCACCGGCGTGTAGATCTCGTTCACCGACTTGGTGGACTCCACCTCGCCGATGGAGTCACCATGCTCGACGTTCGTGCCGACGTCGGGGAGCTGCACGTAGACGACGTCACCAAGGGAGTCGGCGGCGAACGCCGTGATGCCCACGGTCACGGTGAGTCCGTCGTCGATACCGGAGACCCACTCGTGTTCCTTGGTGTAGCTCAGGTCGTCAGGGATGTTGCTCACTTGTTCCTCCTGTAAAAGGGCAGCTCGATCAGGTCCACGGGTTCGTGGCTGCCCCGGATGTCCACAGCCAGGCCTGAGTCGGCGCCGGTGTCGACATAGGCCATCGCAATGGGCTTTCCCAGGGACTGGGAGGGCGCACCGCTCGTGACCTCGCCGACGACGGCGCCGTCCTTGGTGACCGGGTAGCCGTGACGCGGCACCCGGCGGCCCCGGGCGACCAGCCCGACGAGGCGGCGCTTCGGCGTGTCGTCCTTGACCGCCTCCAGCGCCGACCTGCCGACGAAGTCGCCCGGCTTGTCGAATTTCACCACCCGGCCCAGCCCCGCGTCGAACGGAGTGAGCTCGGCGCTCAGCTCGTTGCCGTACAGCGGCATGCCGGCTTCGAGCCTGAGGGTGTCGCGGCTGGACAGGCCGGCGGGCTTGAGCCCGTACGGCTCGCCGGCCGCGGTGATCGCGTGCCAGAGCGGCACGGCGTCCTGATTGGCGACGAAGAGCTCGAACCCGTCCTCGCCGGTGTAGCCGGTGCGGGCGATGAGCGCCCGGCGGCCGTCCACGAGGCCGGGCAGGCCCGCGTAGTACTTGAGCCCGCCGAGGTCGGCGTCGGTGAGCGTGGCGAGGATCTCCTGGGAACGGGGTCCCTGGACGGCGATCAGCGCGTACTGGTCGGAGCGATCCTCGACCACCGCGTCGTACGCCTTCGCACGAGTTTTGAGCTCATTTCCAACTTTTTCGTAGTTCGAGGCGTTCGCGACGACCATGAACTCCTCGTCCCCGAGCCGGTAGACGATGAGGTCGTCCAGCACCCCGCCGCGCTCGTTGACGATCATGGTGTAGCGGGCCCTGCCGGGCGTCAGCGCCGACAGGTGGCCGACCAGCGCGAAGTCGAGCGCCTCGCCGGCCTGCGGCCCGGTCAGGAAGATCTCGCCCATGTGGGACAGGTCGAACAGCCCGGCCGCTTCGCGTACGGCCCTGTGCTCGGCGGCCTCGCTGCCGTACCGCAGCGGCATGAGCCACCCGGCGAAGTCGGTGAGTGTGGCGCCGAGGCTCTCGTGGACGTCTCGTAGCGGCGTAGGTCGGGACATTTGTCGCACCTCAGGACAGGATCGGATGCCAGCATCCTCCCCCTCTGTCATGGATGCCTGAGAGCTTCGCCCGAGTTTTGCCGGACTTTCACCTTCGGCGAGACCCAGACGGGCCTGCTTTCCAGAGGTCACCTCCGGACGGGAGCTCCGGCCAGGTCAGCAGCCGCACGACGGTGGGCGGCTGTCCGCTTGAGCCGGGTTTCCTGTCCGAGTCCGCGCGGTCCTTTGCCTTGAGAGGTTCGCGGGGAGGGCTTGCTCCTTCAGGGACCACTGACCGGCTGTCAGGGTGCTCTCCCGCGCGGTTTTGCCGGTGATGTCCGTCAGCCTAGTGCCGTGACGGGGGTCTTGTCGCGTCCGGGTGGATTCGGGCGTGACGCACCGGTCGCCTCAGCAGGCCCGCACGAGCGCCTCGAACAGCGCGTCGTCCTCGCCCGCCTCCGGGTGCCACTGCACCGCCAGGACGAACCCCGGCGTGTCCAGCTCCACGGCCTCGACCGTGCCGTCCTCGGCCGTGGCGGTGGCCGTGAGGCCCGGCGCGAGACGGGCGACGGCCTGGTGGTGGTAGTGCGGGACGGTCACCGGCTGCTCGCCGAGGATCTTGGCCAGCCGGGTGCCCGGCACGGCCGTGACCGGCAGGTGCCCGAACCGCCCGGGGGCGGGGGAGTGGCCCGCGTGCCCCACCACGTCGGGCAGGTGCTGGTGCAGGCTCCCGCCGAGCGCGACGTTGAGCACCTGCATCCCGCGGCAGACCCCCAGGTACGGCAGGCCCCGGTCGAGGGCCGCCGCGAGCAGCGCGAACTCGGCCTCGTCGCGGAACTCGCGGACGTATCCGGTGCGCTCGTGCGCCGGCTCGCCGTAGCGGGCCGCGTCGATGTCACCGCCGCCGGCCAGCACCAGCCCGTCGAGCCCGCGCAACGCCGAGACCGGCGCGCCGGCCGGCGGCAGCAGCACGGGCTGCCCGCCGGCGCGGACGACCGCCTCCACGTACATGTACGGCAGGAGCGCGACGGTCATGTCCTGCCAGACCGTGAACGTGGCCGGCTCGACGTACGTGGTGATGCCGATGACGGGACGCATGGATCCTCCTACAGCGGAGTGACGTAGGCGCCGGAGATGCCGCCGTCCACCAGGAACTCGCTGGCCGTGATGAACGAGGCGTCGTCGCTGGCCAGGAACGCCACCGCCGCCGCGATCTCCGACGCCTCGGCGAAACGCCCGACCGGCACGTGCACCAGGCGTCGCTGCGCCCGCTCCGGGTCCTTGGCGAACAGCTCCCGCAGCAGCGGCGTGTTCACCGGGCCGGGGCACAGGGCGTTCACCCGGATGCCCTCGCGGGCGAACTGCACGCCCAGCTCGCGCGACATCGCCAGCACGCCGCCCTTGGCGGCGGTGTAGGAGATCTGCGAGGTCGCCGACCCCATGACCGCGACGAACGACGCGGTGTTGATGATCGAGCCCTTGCCCTGGCGCCGCATGTACGGGATCGCGTGCTTGCAGCACAGGTAGACGCTGGTCAGGTTCACCTCCTGGACGCGGCGCCAGGCGTCGAGACCGGTCTCCAGGATCGAGTCGTCGTCGGGCGGGGAGATGCCGGCGTTGTTGAAGGCGATGTCCACGCTGCCGTAGGTCTCGTGGGCGGTGGCGAACATCCTGACGACGTCGTCCTCCACGGTCACGTCGGCCTTGACGAACAGGCCGCCGACGTCGTTCGCGGCCTTGGCGCCCGCGTCCTCGTCGATGTCCGCGCAGACCACCTTCGCGCCCTCGTCGGCGAACCGCCTGGCCGTGGCCAGCCCGATCCCGCTGCCCGCCCCCGTGATGACCGCCACGCGATCCTGCAACCGCCGCATATGTCTACTCCTGGGAAATGAAGACGTTCTTGGTCTCGGTGAACGCCGCCAGGGCGTCCGGGCCGAGTTCCCTGCCGAGGCCCGACTGCTTGAAGCCGCCGAACGGGGTCCAGTAGCGGACCGAGGAGTGGGAGTTCACCGACAGGGCGCCCGACTCGACGGCCCTGGCCACGCGGAGCGCCCGCCCGACGTCGCGGGTCCAGATGGAGCCGCTCAGCCCGTACGGGGTGTCGTTGGCGACGCGTACGGCCTCCGCCTCGTCCTCGAAGCGCGCCACCGACACGACCGGGCCGAAGATCTCCTCGGTGAAGGCCCGGTCGGTGACCTCGGGGGTCAGCACGGTCGGCGGGAACCAGTAGCCCTTGCCCTGCGGGCACGAGCCCTGCAGGTACGGGGTGCCGTCCACGAAGCCGCGGACGCGCTCCAGGTGCTCGGCGCTGATCAGCGGGCCCATCTCGGTGGTTTCGTCGAGCGGGTCGCCGACCTTCACCCCGCGGACGGCCTCGGCCAGGAGCTCCATGAACGCGT
Source organism: Nonomuraea terrae (assembly GCF_044465245.1). NCBI lineage: Bacteria > Bacillati > Actinomycetota > Actinomycetes > Streptosporangiales > Streptosporangiaceae > Nonomuraea > Nonomuraea terrae. Next base: position 691,707 of record NZ_JBITLL010000007.1, read on the forward strand.
CGTACACCGAGGACTGGACGAGGAGGCGGGAGCGGGCGCAGCAGTCCTGGCCTGCGTTGTCGAAAACCGCATAAGGCGCGGTTTTAGCCGCTTTTTCCAGGTCCGCGTCCGCGAAGATGATATTTGCGGACTTGCCGCCCAGCTCCAGCGTGAGCCGCTTGACCTGCGCCCCCGCCTTGGCGGCGATCTCCTTGCCCACCTCGGTCGAGCCGGTGAACACGATCTTGGCGACGTCCGGATGCTCGACCAGGCGGGCCCCCGCGACCTCCCCCTCGCCGGGCAGCACCTGGAGCACCCCTTCGGGCAGCCCCGCGGCGAGCGCCAGCTCGGCCACCCGCAGCGCGGTCAGCGGGGTCCACTCGGCCGGCTTGACGATCACCGTGTTGCCGGCCGCCAGCGCGGGCGCCACGCCCCACGACATGATCAGCATCGGGAAGTTCCACGGCACGATGACCCCGACGACGCCCAGCGGCTCCTGGAACGTGACGTCCACGCCGCCCGGCACCGGGATCTGTCTGCCGTGGTTGCGCTCGGGCGCGCCGGCGTAGAAGTGCAGCACGTCGCGGACGGTGCCGGCCTCCCAGCGGGCACTGGAGATCGGGTGACCGGCGTTGGCCAGCTCCAGCCGCGCCAGCTCCTCGCCGTGCTCACCCACCAGGTCGGCGAAGCGCCTCAGCAGCCGCGCCCGGTCGCCGGGGGAGACCTCGCGCCAGGCGGCATAGGCCCTCCTGGCACGCTCCACCGCCCGGTCGACCTCGGCCGCGTCGGCCATCTCGACGTCGGCGACGACCGCCTCGGTCGCCGGATCAACGATCTGCATCTTCACATCCGTTCGAAACCACGGAACAGCTCCCAGTCCGTCACCGCCGCGTCGAACGCGGCCAGCTCCACCCGCGCGTTGTTGGCGTAGTGCGCCACCACCTCGTCGCCGAACGCCTCCCTGGCCAGCTTCGACCCCTCGAACAGCGCCAGCGCGTCGCGCAGCGTGTGCGGCACGGTCTCGGCGCCGGAGGTGTAGGCGTTGCCCTCGTAAGGGGCCTCCAGCGGCAGCTCGGCGTCGATGCCGTGCAGCCCCGCCGCCACCAGCGCCGCCACCGCGAGGTACGGGTTGACGTCGCCGCCCGGCACGCGGTTCTCCACGCGCAGCGAGGCGCCGTGGCCCACGAGCCGCAGCGCGCAGGTCCGGTTGTCGACCCCCCACTTGACGGCCGTGGGGGCGAAGCTGCCGGGGACGTACCGCTTGTAGGAGTTGATGTTGGGGGCGTACAGGAGAGTCAGCTCGCGCAGGCAGGCGAGTTGACCGGCGACGAAGCGGGCGCCGAGCGGCGAGAGCCCGTACGGCCCTTCCCCCGCCATCACCGGGTTGCCGTCGCGGGCGCGCAGCGAGACGTGGATGTGGCAGGAGTTGCCCTCGCGGTCGTTGGGCTTGGCCATGAACGTGATCGACCGGCCCTCCTGGGCGGCGATCTCCTTGGCTCCGGTCTTGTAGACCACGTGGTTGTCGCACGTGCGCAGCGCCTCGCAGAAGCGGAAGGCGATCTCGTGCTGGCCGAGGTTGCACTCGCCCTTCGCCGACTCGACGTACAGGCCCGCGCCCTCCATCTCGCGCCGGATCCGGCGCAGCAGCGGCTCGATGCGGCCGGTGCCGAGCAGCGAGTAGTCGACGTTGTACAGGTTCGCCGGCGTCAGGTCGCGGTACGCGCGCCGCCACGCCTGCTCGTAGCTGTCGTCGTAGACCACGAACTCCAGCTCGGTGCCGACGTAGGCGGCAAGGCCCCGCTCGGCCAGCCGGTCGAGCTGCCCGCGCAGGATCTGGCGCGGCGAGGCCGCCACGTCGGAGCCGTCCTGCCAGGCCAGGTCGGCCATCACCAGCGCGGTGCCCTCGTGCCAGGGCACCCGGCGCAGCGTGGCGAGGTCGGGCTTCATCACGAAGTCGCCGTACCCGCGCTCCCAGGACGACATCGCGTAGCCGGGCACGGTGTTCATGTCGACGTCGACCGCGAGCAGGTAGTTGCATCCTTCGGAGCCGTGCTGCAGCACCTCGTCGAGGAAGTAGCGGGCGGACAGCCGCTTGCCCTGCAGCCTGCCCTGCATGTCGGCGATCGCGAGCAGCACGGTGTCGATGCGCCCGATGGCCACCTCGTCGCGCAGCTCGTGGACGGACAGGAACCCCGTGGTCGCTGGATCGCTCACGCTACGCCGCTCCGATCTGGCCTGACGCGCTTTCCCGTTGATTGGGCTAGTCTCAGACCATTGATCAGTATGTCGGGATCGCTTGTCAAGGCCTGAGGACACGTTGGACGAGTCGGCGCGATTGATGACGGTGTTGCGCCCGGTGAGGGCGGGCAACGCCTTCGAGGAGACCGTGGAGCGGCTGCTCCAGGCGATCAAACTCGGCGTGGTCGCGAAGGGCGGCAAACTCCCTCCCGAGCGCGAGCTGGCCGCCCGGCTCGGCATCAGCCGGGTGACGTTGCGCGAGGCCATCAGGGCGTTGTCCGAGGCGGGCCATCTCGACGTGCGCCGCGGCCGTTACGGCGGCGCGTTCGTCACGTACGAGCCGTCCGAGCCCGACCCCGGCGACCTGCGCCAGGCCGTCAAGGAGATGGGCAGGGCCGAGCTGTCGGACGCGCTCACCTTCCGGCTGGCCGTGGAGAGCGGCGCGGCGCAGGTGCTGGCCACCACCGAGCTCACCGGCGAGCAGCGTGACCTGCTGCTGCGCCGGCTCTCCGACCTCAACGAGGCCGGCCTGGAGGACTACCGCCGCCTCGACACGGCCTTCCACCTGTCCATCGCGGAGCTGACCGGCTCGACCCGGCTCGCCACCACCTGCGCGGACGCCCGTTCGCGGGTCAGCGACCTGCTGAACGCCATCCCGATGCTGCACGTCAACCTGGAGCACTCCGCGCTGCAGCACCGCGCCATCGCCGAGGCCATCCTGGCCGGCGACCCCGACGCGGCCCGGCGGGCGGTCGCGGAACACCTGGAGGGCACCGCCGCGCTGCTTCGGGCGTTCCTCACATGACGCAGATCAGGGGTGTACGGCTCGTACCATCGAAGCCAGAGTCATGGGGAACTGGTTCCAGCAGAACATCATCGCCACAGGACGGCTGCCGCTGTTCTGTTTCTTCGTCATGCTCATCGCGGCGTTCATCGCCACCCGCATCAACGTCCGGCTGATCCGGGCCAAGATCGGCTGGTTCCGCAACATCAACGTGGGCGAGATGCACATCCACCACGTGGTGTTCGGCGTGGTGCTGATGCTGGTCGGCGGCGTCACCATGCTCGTCGTCCCGCCGGGCTCGCAGATCGGCACGGCCGTCGCGGCGTCGGTGTTCGGGGTGGGGTCCGCGCTCGTGCTCGACGAGTTCGCGCTGATCCTGCACCTGCACGACGTCTACTGGGAGGAGGAGGGGCGCACGTCGGTCGACGCGGTGTTCATCGCGGTCGCCGTCACCGGCCTGCTGCTCATCGGTCTGCGTCCGCTCACCTGGGACTACGGCACCCCGCTCGCGCCCGCCGCGCTCATCGTGGGCAACCTGCTGCTCGCCGTCGTCACGCTGCTCAAGGGCAAGATCTGGACGGGGATGGCGGGGCTGTTCGTGCCGCCGATGCTCGTGGTCGGCGCCTTCCGGCTGGCGCGGCCGGGCTCCCCGTGGGCGCGCTGGTTCTTCGCCAGGCGGTCGCCGCGGAAGATGGCCCGGGCCATCCACCGGGAGGACCGGTGGCGCCGTCCGGTGATCAGGGTCAAGATCACGTTCCAGGAGTTCCTGTCCGGCCGCCACGACCTCCCCTCCACCCGCCGCACCCGTCGGCAGACGTGACCCATGGCGCTTCCTCCGCTCCACGAAGGACTGGCCTTTCCTCCTTTCCAGCGGCGCCTGGTGGCGGCCGTGTCCGCCGTCGGTGAGCGTTACGGTCTGGCGCTCGCGGGCGTTCACGCGCTGCGGGCGCACGGTCTCACCGATCGGATGGGCGACGACCTCGTCTTCGCGACGGCGGGGGAGACGCCGCTGCCCGATGTCGCGGAGGACGTCGCCGGCGCGCTGCGGGAGGCGGGCCTGGAGGCGGCGATCGCCGAGGTGACGGCCCGTGCCGGCCGCCTCACGGCCGAGGACGCCGTCACCCGCGAGACGTGCGCGATCCACCTCCTGCGTGAGGCGCTTCAGCGACCCCCGGTCGCCTGCGCAGGGTTGCCGGTGCTCGCAGCCGAAGACGCCGCCGGCCTCGTCACCCGCGCCTTCCACGAGCAGGGCCTGGTCGCCGACTTCGCCGACGTCGCCGCGCTCGCCGCCCGCTTCTCCCACCGTGACCTCGAACGGCTCGCCCAACTGCACGACGACGACTTCTCGGCCTCCGAGCTGCTGGCGCGGCTGGAGTTCCTCGACACGGTGCCCGACGAGACGTACGGGGTGGACGAGGAACGGATCGGGGAGATCCGGCGGTTCGCCCGCGGGTGGGTCGAGGACATCAAGGCGCGGCGGGTCGAGGACGGCGACGCCGACTACGACGATCCGGACATACCCGAGGTCGACTGAGCCCACGGGGTGAGCGCGGGGCGCTTGGCGGTGCGGCCGTCGCTGGACGAGCGTCCGAGCAGCCGGCGGCCGATCCACGGGCCGAGGAACGTCGCGATCCACCGCAGCTCGGCCGCCGCCGTCCGCCAGCCGGCCGGCGGGGGCAGGGGCGGCAGCGGGCGCGTCCAGGAGTCGTCGGGCAGGCCGAGGGCGCACGCCACGGCGGCGGCGAAGCGGGCGTGGCCTTCCGGGCAGGCGTGCAGGCGGTCGGGGCTCCACATGCGGGCGTCCGTGAAGACCTCCATCGGGTACGTGTCCACCACCGTGACCCCGTGGCGGGCGGCGGCGGCGCGGATGCGGGCGTTGAGGTCGAGCACGCGCGGGGCGAGTGGACGGGCCAGCGGCATGATCCGCCCGATGTCAGGAAATGTCACACCGATCACGTGGGCGCCCGCGGCCGTCAGCGCCGCGTACATGTCCTCGATCGCCTCCGCCACCCGCGCGGCGTCGAAGCGGGGGCGGGTGAGGTCGTTCATCCCGGCCATGACCGTGGCCAGGTCGGGGCGCAGCTGCAGCGCGACGGACAGCTGCTCGTCCCTGATCTGGCGCGCCAGCGTCCCGCGGACCGCGAGGTTGGCGTAGCGCAGGCCGGGCTCGGCGACGGCGAGCCGCTCGGCGAGGCGGTCGGCCCAGCCGCGGTGACCGACGGTGTCGTCGCCGTCGCCCAGGCCCTCCGTCTGGCTGTCGCCGAGCGCGACATACCGCGTGTAGGGGGTCATGACGTCCTTCCTTCGGTACGGGCCGCGCGCTCGGTCAGCGTCCGCGCGGTCTGGAGGCACCAGTCGTGCGTCTCGCGCTCCAGCCGGCATCCCGCCAGGCAGGACAGGTAGGGGCCGACGTGCTCGCCCTCGCGCAGGAATGTCTCCTCGTCCAGGTCGCCGCGCAGGCGGGCGAGGATCTGCCCGAAGAGGTCGAGCTTGGCGGCCGCCTCCCGCGCCCGCTCGCGGAGCTGGGCGATCACGGGAGCGGGGTCGAGCCGGTCCACGGCGTGCACCTTCACCACCAGGTCGTCGCGGATGAGCAGGGGCTTCGCCGGGGCCGCCGCGAAGGCGGTCAGCTCGCCGAGCCCGGCGTCGGTGACCGTGAACACCCGCTTGTTGGGCCGCCCTTTCTGGACGACCTCCCGCCCCGTGATCAGGCCGTCGGCCTCCAGGCGGGTCAGCTCGGCGTAGAGCTGCTGGGGGGCGGCGTACCAGAAGTTCGAGACGCCGACATCGAAGATCTTGGTCAGCTGGTAGCCGCTGTATTCGCCGCCGAGCAGCGCCGCCAGCACCGCGTGCTTGAGAGCCATCGCCTAGCGATGGTCATCGATATGAGTACTCATGGACATGACTATAGGGTGCTCGGGACAACCGGTCCAGGGTCAGTGGAGCTGCCCTGACCTCGGATGCTCGGTCGAGCGTCCGAGGCTAGAGGGCGGTCACCGAGCGGAGGACGAGGCCGGCGCCGAGGAGGACGACCATGGCGGCGGTGCCCGTCGGGGCCAGGGCCGAGACCCGGGCGGCCAGGCGCCGGCCGGTTGCGGCGCGGTGCTCCAGGCGGTCCACCAGCTTGACCAGGAGCAGGCCGGTGACGGTGAGGGTGGCGGCCATGCCGACGCCGTACGCGGTGACCAGCGCCACCCCGAACCACGTGCGGCCGAGGGCGATCGCGCCGAGCAGCACGATCAGCGCCGACGGGCTCGGCACGATCCCGCCCGCCACACCGAGCCCGATGAGTCCGGCCCGCTTGGGCGCGACGTGCCCGTGCCCGTGCCCGTGCCTATGGCCGTGCCCGTGATCGGTGGCGCGGCGGGTGGTGAGCAGGAGCCGGAGGCCGATGACGGCGATCAGGACGCCGCCGGCCACCCCCAGCCAGGACAGGACAGACTCCCCGGCCAGCGCCGTGAACGCCGACAGGAGCAAGCCCACCACCAGCACTCCGGCCGTGTGGGTGGCCGTCACCGTCGCGCCCACCACCAGCGCGTCGCGCGGTCGTCCCCGCCGTCCGGCCAGGTACGCGGCCATGACGGTCTTGCCGTGTCCCGGGATCAGCGCGTGGCCGGCGCCGAGCACCACCGCCAGGCCGACCGCCAGCAGGCCCAGTGGAGCCGTCAGCCGGTCCGAGCCGATCAGACCGGTGAACGTCCGGTCCAGCGCGGCCAGGGCGTCGCCGACGGGGCCGCCGATCCCGATCCCGCCCCTCGCCGCTTCAGGGGACAGTCCGGTGCCGGAGAGAGTGAGGGTGGCGGTGCGCTGGTCGAGCGGGTCCGCCAGCAGGTCCTCCGGGTACGCCCGCAGCTCCCGGCTCACGCTGGTCGCGGGCACCGACGAGCTCAGGCGGACGCCCTCGCCGACGGCGGTGATCTCGCGCCACCCGATTCGTTCCTGCTCGAACCCGTCGGTGAACACGACGGTCTCCGAGGCGCGGACCGCGGCGGCGAGCCGGCAGGTCAGGCGGCTGGTACGCAGACCGCCCTCGCCCGGCTCGTACGCGAACGACGACTCCGTCACCCGCCACGGCACCGTACGGCCGTCCACGACGAGCCGCTGGGCGGCGGCCAGGGCGGCGCAGCGGCGGGCCGCGTACGTGGCGTTCACCTGGGGCTCGGCCTGCAGGGTGGGCACCTCGGCCAGGTCCACGACGGCGAGGTTGCGCACCTCTGACGGTGAGATCCGCAGCCCGTTGTAGTGGTTGACGGTGAACGTGCCGAGCGGGTGGGCCGCGGCGGTCGCCGGGACGGTCAGCGCCTGGGCCGCGCTCGGCAGGAAACCCGACGCGAGCAGCAGGCCCGCCGCGACGGGGAGGAGGAACCGTCTCATGAGTGCCTCGCGAGTGCTGGGAGGGCCGAGTCGAAGTCCGGGTCGATGCGGGCAGGGCGGCCGAGTGACCGCTCGATGCGGGCGCGGTGGTAGGCGATCAGCGCGTTGCGCCAGCCCGTCGCGGTCGCCTTCTTCGCGTACGGCAGGGCCTCGGCCGGCTTGCCCGCCTTGAACAGGGCCCAGGCGAGGGCGTCGGCGGCGACGAGGTTGGGGTTGCGGGCGTACTCGGCCCTGGCGTGTTCGACGGCGCGGACCGGGTCGCCGTGGTCGGCCTCGAACTCGGCCCACGTCAGGTCGTCGCGCACCCCCGCGGCCTCGAACAGCCGGCGCTGGGCCTTGAGGAGCGTCCAGTCGGCGTTCAGGCCCGCCTTGAGACGGGTCTCGCCCTGTTCGATGAGGTACTGCGGGAGCGGGAGCCGTTCGACGACGGTCTCGTAGAGGGCGAGCGCCTCGGGAAGGCGGCCGCTGAGCGCCGCGGCCCTGGCCTGGCCGGCGAGGGCGGGCGTGTAGGCCGGATATGCCCGCAGGGCCTCGGCGTACCGGTCGGCGGCCGTGGCCGGGTCGCCGGAGCGCAGGGCCAGCTCGCCCAGGTAGTGGCGGGTGTAGGCGAGGTCGGCGGGTGTCCAGGCGTCGGCGTGGGCGTACTCCAGGTAACGGCGTGCCTCGTCCGTGTCGCCGCGCAGCTCGGCCGCGTACGAGGCGCGGGAGAAGGCGGCGACGCCGGGGCGCAGCTCGGTCATCCGGTCCACGGCCCGCTGGGCCGCGGGCAGGTCGCCGAGCTGGGTGCGTGCGTCGGCCAGCACACCGTAGGCGGCGGCGCCGTACGGGTTGGCGTCGAGGGCGCGCTCGGCCAGTTCGGCCGCTTCGGCGAACGCGTGGCGTCCGGCCGCCAGTGTCGCCTGCCCGGTGAGGACGGCGTCGTCGCGCGGGCTCAGCTTCGCGGCCGTGGCGAGCGCGCCCTCGGCCTTGGCGTAGTAGGAGGGGTCGCCGGTGATCCCGGCCTGGTCCACGTACTGGATGCCGAGCTCGGCCCAGGCTCGGTGGTCCTTCGGCAGGCGTCTGAGCCGCTCCTGCGGCGTCTCACGGAACGGCGCGGCCGCCACGGGCGCGGGTGTGGGCGCGGCGACGAACGAAAGGACGGTGAAGGCCATCGCCCCGACGAGGGCGACTCCAACGGCGATCGCGAAGGCACGCATGTCCGAAGGGCTCCAGGTGATGGATGGGGGTGGCCGGTCCGTGACGGGACGCACGGCCGGCCTGGCCCCCCGTGGGGTGGGCGGCCGTTCGGGTGGGGTGCCGCCGTGCGGGGCGGCAGGTGGTGGGTCAGCCTTGGGCGGCGGCGGTGTTGCTGGGCAAGGGGATGTACGGGAACGACGGGAGCAGGGGCTTGTCGTTCCTGTCGACCTTGTCCGTCAGGCCGGGGACGAGCTTGCCGGTCAGGGCGGCGCCGGCCACGGCCTGGAGGGAGATGTCCACGACGTCGTCGCCGAGGCGGCGGCCGTTCGGGAAGCCCTGGAGGTCGCCGGCGAGGACGCCGAGCCGGTTCGGGTCCTTGGACGGCGGGATCGCCATGTTGAGCCGGAGCATCTCCGACGGGCGGAGCTTGGCCGCGTCCCGGTTGAGGGTCTGGGAGTTGAGGTCGGCCTTGATGGGGCCGTTGGCCTTGGCGATGCCGGTCAGGAAGATCTCGACCAGGTCGTCGCGCGGGGTGGCGGGCGCCTTGATGCCGTAGATGCCTTCGAGGAGCCGGGCCACCTCGGGGTCGGTGACGCGCTTGGCGAGCGCGGGCACGCCGGCGTCCTTGTCCGGGGGCAGCGCGTTGAACGCGTCCTTGAGCCCGGCGGGCGCCACGACCTCGTTGACCAGCGGGTTGCCCAGGCGCGAGACCTGCACGAACCGGTGGCCGTTGTGCTTGTCGGTGGTGGACCAGACGCCGATCACCGGGTTGCGCCTCACGTCGCCCTTGACGGCCAGGTCGGACGCGGGCACCTGCACGGCGAGGGTGTTGACGTTGTAGCCCCTGGTGGTGTCCTGGCCGACCTCGGACAGGTCGCCGCCGTAGAGCAGGTCGAACACCCGCAGGTCCAGGAAGAACGCCTCGTCGGACTGCCCGGCGAACGCCTTGCCGCCCGCGGGCAGGCTCCTGATGGACTGGGCGCGCAGCCTGCCGTAGTCGGGCATGGAGGCGGGGCCGACGTTGCTGGGAGCGACGACGCCGTCCGGGACCAGGGTCCGGGTGCCGCCGTGGGTGATGCGCTTGAGGGTGTAGCGCTGGCGGTAGAGCAGGTTCGGGTCGTCCAGGGAGGTGACGGGCCCGTTGTTGTACAGGAACGTGCTGGTGCCGCGCTTGTCGTCGTCGCGGAACGTCCACTGGTAGGTGATGTCCGGCTTGGCGTCGCCGTTGTTGTCGATCTTGATGTTGTAGCGCGACTTCGTGTCGAACGTGTAGAAGTTCGGGCCGCCCCGCGGCTCCTGGAACGGGATCCAGTTGGCCATCAGGGTGACCGTGTCGGCCTTGTCGGGGCTGACGAACGCGTACACGTCGGTGTTGTCGTTGCGCGGGTCGCCCGCGATCATCGGGGCCTCGCGGTGCGAGGATGCGGTGCCGGAGTCGGTGCGGAGCACGGCCACCGACGACGCGGCGAGTGCCGCGGCGAGGCCGAGTCCGACTAGAGCGCGCCGGTTGGTCCGGAGCTCCATGGTCGGTCCTTTCGCAAAAGGCTGGTGGGCAGAGGTTCCGGCCGGGTTCCTCGACGCCCTATTCGTCCGTGGGCCGCGTCTGGATGTCGTCTCCTCCCTGAGAATGAGCGTCAACAATGGTTGACATACTTAGGTCGTCAATTTAGGTTGACCGGTGCGGAATCCGCGGCCTCGTTCGTTGCGGCGGATGAGACATGTCGTGAAAGGAGATGCGGTGGTCAAGGAACTGCTCGCCTATGTCCGCCCGCACCGGAACATCCTCGTCCTGGGCGGATTACTGGGCCTGATCGGCTCGGCGGCGGGCCTGGCCATGCCGCTGCTGGCCAAATACGTGGTGGACGCCTTCGGCGACAACCGCTCGATGTCCGGGCCGCTGGTCTGGCTGACCGTCGCGGTGCTGGCCGGCGCGGTCGTGAGCGCCGCGGGAACCTATCTGATGGAACGCACGGGCGAGGGCATCGTGCTCGGCGCCCGGCGCAGGCTCGTCGACCGCATGCTCCGGCTCAGGATCGCCGACGTGGACCGGCTCAACCCCGGCGACCTGCTGTCGCGGGTGACGGGCGACACGACGCTCCTGCGGTCGGTGCTGACCAACGGGATCGTCGAGTCCGTCGGCGCGGTGTTCATGCTCGTCGGCGCGATCGTCATGATGGCCGTCATGGACGGCGTGCTGCTGCTGGTCACGCTGCTCGTGGTGGTGGTGATCGGCGGCCTCGTCAGCCTCGTCATGCCGCGGATCCAGCGGGCGCAGACCCAGGCCCAGGAGGCCGTGGGCGAGATGGGCGCGGTGCTGGACCGGGCGCTGCAGGCGTACCGGACGGTCAAGGCCAGCGGAGCCGAGGAGCGGGAGATCGCGATGGTCGCCGAGGCGGCGGGACGCGCCCGCGACCGGGGGCTGCGCGTCGCCGGCTGGACGTCGCTCGCAGGGGTGGCGACGTTCATGGCGGTGCAGATCGCGTTCGTCGCCGTGCTGGGCGTCGGCGGAGCGCGGGTGGCCTCCGGCGCGCTGGAGGTGTCGTCGCTGATCGCGTTCCTGCTCTACCTCTTCTACCTCGTCGCGCCGATCGGTCAGCTCGTCACGGGCGCCGTCCAGCTCCAGCAGGGGCTGGCCGCGCTGAAGCGCATCAAGGAGATCGAGGAGCTGCCCGTCGAGCCGGTCGGCACCGCCGTACGGGCGTCCGCCGAGCCGGTCGGGGTGACGTTCGAGAACGTGGCCTTCCGGTACGGCGACGACCGCCCGGTCGTGCACGACGGCGTGAGCTTCGCGGTGCCACCCGGCGGCCTGACCGCCCTGGTCGGCCCCTCGGGGGCGGGCAAGTCGACGGTGTTCGCCCTGATCGAGCGCTTCTACGAGCACCAGGGCGGCACGATCACCATCGGCGACCGTGACATCCGCGACTGGCCGCTGACCGAGCTGCGCGCGGTACTCGGCTATGTCGAGCAGGACGCCCCCGTGCTGGCCGGCACGCTGCGGGAGAACCTGCTCTTCGCCGCCCGCGACGCCACCGAGGACGACCTGCGCGACGCCCTCGCCCGCACCAGGCTGGACGACCTCGTGGCCCGGCTGCCCGAGGGCCTGGAGACGCCGGTCGGGCACCGCGGCGTGCTGCTGTCAGGCGGCGAGCGGCAGCGCGTGGCCATCGCCAGGGCGCTGCTGCGCAAGGCCCGGCTGCTGCTGCTCGACGAGGCCACCTCGCAGCTCGACGCGGTCAACGAGCTGCGGCTGCGCGAGGTCATCGCCGAGGCGGCCAAGGAGACGACCGTGCTCGTCATCGCCCACCGCCTGTCCACGGTGACGGGCGCCGACCGGATCGTGGTGATGGACCGCGGCCGGGTGCGGGCGGTCGGCACCCACGACGAGCTGGTGGGGGAGGACGACCTCTACCGGGAGCTGGCCGCGACCCAGTTCCTCGTGGGGTAGCCGCTGTCGGCGCGGAGTTCGTGAGCCCACTGTCGGTGCGGGCTCCATGGGGCCCTTGTAAGCGCGGGGTCCGCGACCTCCAGCGGACCGCTGAACGCGGCCTGTTGGAGGTGCGGACCCCGCGACCTGCGACGGTCGGCTGGACGCGGACCGTTGGAGGTGCGGACCCCGCGACCTGCGACGGTCCGCTGGACGCGGACCGTTGGAGGTGCAGACCCCGCGACCTGCGACGGTCCGCTGGACGCGGACCGTTGGAGGTGCAGACCCCGCGACCTGCGACGGTCCGCTGGACGCGGACCGTTGTAGGTGCAGACCCCGCAACCTGCGACGGTCCGCTGGACGCGGACCGTTGTAGTCTGCGGGTGACATGGGTGAATGTTCTCATTCAGGAGGGTCACGATGAGCCGCAGCGTCCGGGCGCCGCGAGGCACTGCGATCACCGCCAAGGGGTGGCCGCAGGAGGCCGCGCTCCGCATGCTCCAGAACAACCTCGACCCCGAGGTCGCCGAGCACCCCGAGCAGCTGGTCGTCTACGGCGGCTCAGGCCGGGCGGCACGCGACTGGGCGTCGTACGACGCGCTGGTCAGGACGCTGACGACGCTGGAGGGCGACGAGACCCTGCTGGTGCAGTCGGGGCGGCCCGTGGGCGTCTTCCGCACCCACGAGTGGGCGCCCCGGGTGCTCATCGCCAACTCCAACCTGGTGCCCGACTGGGCCAACTGGGAGGAGTTCCGGCGTCTGGAGGCGGCCGGGCTCACGATGTACGGGCAGATGACCGCGGGTTCGTGGATCTACATCGGCACCCAGGGCATCCTGCAGGGCACCTACGAGACGTTCGCGGCCGTGGCCGCCAAGCGCTTCGGCGGCTCGCTGGCCGGCACGATCACGCTCACCGCCGGCCTGGGCGGCATGGGCGGCGCCCAGCCGCTGGCCATCACCATGAACGGCGGGGTGGCCATCTGCGTCGACTGCGACCCCCGCTCCGTCACCCGCCGCATCGAGCACCGCTACCTCGACGTCCAGGCGGCCTCGCTGGAGGAGGCGCTGCGGCTGGCGTACGAGGCGCGCGACGCCCGTAGGCCGCTGTCGATCGGCGTCGTCGCCAACGCCGCCGAGGCCGTGTCCGACCTGCTGGCCAGGGGCGCCGAGATCGACATCGTGACCGACCAGACCTCGGCCCACGACCCGCTCGCCTACCTTCCGGTGGGCGTCGCCTTCGAGGACATGGCGGCCGAGCGCGACAAGGACCCGGCCGGGTTCACCGAGCGGGCGCGGGCGTCGATGGCGCGGCACGTCGCGGCCATGGTCGGCTTCCAGGACGCCGGGGCCGAGGTGTTCGACTACGGCAACTCGATCAGGGGCGAGGCCAAGCTGGCCGGCTACGCGCGGGCCTTCGACTTCCCCGGGTTCGTGCCCGCGTACATCAGGCCGCTGTTCTGCGAGGGCAAGGGGCCGTTCCGGTGGGCGGCGCTCAGCGGCGACCCGGCCGACATCGCCGCCACCGACCGGGCGATCCTGGAGCTGTTCCCGGACAACGAGCCGCTGGCCAGATGGATCCGCACGGCGGGCGAGAAGGTGCACTTCCAGGGCCTGCCGGCGCGCATCTGCTGGCTCGGTTACGGCGAGCGCGACGTCGCCGGCGAGCGCTTCAACGACATGGTCGCCTCCGGAGAGCTGCAGGCGCCGATCGTGATCGGGCGCGACCACCTCGACAGCGGCTCGGTCGCCTCCCCCTACCGCGAGACCGAGGCCATGGCCGACGGCTCCGACGCGATCGCCGACTGGCCGCTGCTCAACGCCATGCTCAACACCGCCTCCGGCGCCTCCTGGGTCTCCATTCACCACGGCGGCGGCGTCGGCATCGGGCGTTCCATCCACGCCGGGCAGGTCACCGTGGCCGACGGCACCGCCCTCGCGCGCGAGAAGCTCAACCGCGTGCTCACCAACGACCCCGGCACGGGTGTCATGCGTCATGTGGACGCCGGTTACGACGAGGCGGCGCGGGTGGCCGCCGACCGTGGCGTGCGCATCCCGATGCGTGAGTCACTCTGAAAGGGATGAGAAAACCGGTGCCGGTGCGTTGGAGGTTGCGTGGCGGACGGATATCACGGTGGGCTGGGTTTGCTGCTGGATGGCCGGAGGCTCTCGCCCGTGCAGCGCAGGATCGCGCACTACCTGAGCGAGCATCTGGATGAGGCGATCTTCCTGTCCAGCGTCGAGCTGGCCGAGCGGGCCGGGGTCAGCCAGCCGTCGGTGACGAGGTTCGCCATGGTGCTCGGCTTCGCCGGCTATCCGGAGCTGCGCCAGGCGCTGCGCCCGCTGGTGCTCGGCGGGGGCGCCTTGGAGCCGCAGGAGAGCCTGCTGCGCGGGGCCATCGACCGTGAGATGCGCAACCTCGCCGTGGTGCGGGAGCGCCTGCAGGCGTTCCCGCTCAAGGAGCTGGGCGAGCACCTGGCGGCGACCGAGCCGCTGCCCGTGGTGGGACTGCGCGTCTCCTGCGGGCTGGCCACCACCTTCGCGTACTACGCCCGGCGCATCCACCCCGACGTGCGGCTGCTCACGCACGGCGGGTCGGAGCTGGTCGACGGGCTGCACGCGGCCCGCAGGGCCGGGGCCGAGTGGGTGGTGGCCGTGGTGCTGCCGCGCTACCCGCGCGAGGCCGTGGAGGCGCTCGAGTACGCCGGGAAGCTGGGCCTGCGGGTGGCCGTCATCACCGACCGGCCCGACTTCCCCGCCGAGATCGTGCTCGACGCGCCCGTCAGCGACCGGCTCGTGTTCGACTCTCACGCGGCGCCGCTCGCGCTGGCCATGGCCCTGGTGGAGGCCATGGCCGACGCGGTGCCGCTGCGCACCAGGGCCCGGCTGGAGGAGTACGAACGCATGACCGACGAGGCCGGGACGTTCCTAACCGGCGATCTTCCGTAGCGAGCGCATCGACCAGATCGTGGTGAGCACCGCCAGCCCGAGGAAGACCGCGAAAGCGATCGGGATCGACGGGTCCGACAGCCGCCCGCCGAACAACGCCCGCCCGGCCTCCACGGCGTGGTAGAGCGGGTTGAGCGGGGCCAGGAACTGCATCCACCCGGGCGCGAACGAGATCGGCAGGAACATCCCGGCCAGCAGCATGATCGGCAGCATGAACAGGTTGAGCGTCTGCGACATGCCGTTCTCGTCGCGCACGGTCAGCGCCAGGCCCTGCGACAGCCCCGAGGCGAACAACCCGGTCGCCGCCATGAGCAGGAGCACCAGCACCAGCTCCACGGCGCCGATCCGCACGCCCATCGCCATGGCCACGACCAGCACGAGGACGGCCTGCAGGACCAGCACGAGCATGTCCTTGGCCACCCGGCCGAGCACGATGGCGGGCCGCCAGGCGGGGCTGACGGCGTAGCGCTCCAGCGTGCCGTCGCGCAGCTCGGCGATGAGGCCGAACCCGGAGAACAGCGCGCCGAAGACCGCGATCATCATCATCGCGGCCGGGGTGAACATGCGCAGCGCGTCGACCGTCGTGCCGCCCGGCGTCATGGTGCGCAGCAGCGGCGCGTACATCAGCAGATACAGCACCGGCTGCATGATGCCGAACAGCGGCCAGATCGGGTTGGCGAACTGCTTGCGCAGCTCGTAGCCGGTGAACAGGACGGTGTGGCGGATCATGCGGCGGCTCCCGCGTCGCGGAGGGTACGGCCGGTCTTGGCCAGGAACACGTCGTCGAGGGTGGACCGGTCGAGCGCGATCGAGGTCAGCGCGACGCCCTGCTCCTCCAGGGCGCGCAGCAGGCCGGGCAGGGCGTGCTCGCCGTCGTCCACGTAGACGCGCAGCAGGTCGTCGTCCACGCGGGTCTCGCGGGCCAGCGCCTTGACGGTGTCGGCGGCGCGGCCCGGCTGGTCGGTCCTGAGCGTGATGACGTCGCCGGACACCTCGCGTTTGAGGGCGGCCGGGGTGCCCTCGGCCACCACGAGGCCGTGGTCGACGATCATCAGCCGGTCGCACAGCGCGTCGGCCTCGTCGAGGTAATGGGTGCTGAGCAGCACGCTCGTGCCCGACTCGCGCAACTGCCTGATGCGGTCCCAGAGGTTCGCGCGGTTCTGCGGGTCGAGGCCGGTGGTGGGCTCGTCGAGGAAGAGCAGCGGCGGGCCGTGCACGAGGCCGATCGCGACGGCCACGCGCCGCTTCTGCCCGCCCGACAGCGTACGGCCGGGGCGGTCGGCGAGCTCGGTCAGGCCGAACCGGTCGAGCGCCTCGGCGGTCGCCCGGCCCGGGTCGGCCACGCCGTGGATCCGGGCGGCCATCATGATCTGGGCGCGGGCGCTCACGGTGTCCTCGACACCGCCGGCCTGGCTGACGTAGCCGAGCCGCCGCCGGATCGCCGCGGGCTCCCTGAGCAGGTCGTGGCCCGCGATCACGGCCGTCCCCGCGTCGGGGGTGATGAGGGTGGCGAGCATGCGGATCGTGGTGGTCTTGCCCGCGCCGTTGGGGCCGAGCACGCCGAAGATCTCGCCCTTGTCGACGTCGAGGTCGACGCCGCGGACGGCCTCGACGGTCTGGACGCCTTTCCTGCTCCTGGTGGTGAACGTCTTCCGCAGGCCGTGTGCCTGGATGATCATGGGGGGTTCAGCTCCTTCGTCAGGGCAACTCGCCGGACTCGACGCGCGGGATCGCCTGCTCCACCCAGTCGAGCTGGGCCTGGAGCATGGCTCTCATCAGGCGGAGGTTCTCGTTCACGTGGGCGGGCGCCCCGTGGCGTTGCTTGGCGCCGACGGCCCGCGCGACGGCCTCGACGTTCGTCGCCAGCTGCAGCCTGCGCTCGTGGAGCGCGGCGATGACGTCCTCCTTCTGCAGCTTGTCGATGAACGTCAACGCCACCTGGAACGGGTCGACGATCGGCTGGACGGTGGTCCAGGAGCCCATCAGCAGCCGGTAGAACTCCATGCGTCCGGTGTCGTTGACCGCGTAGACCACCTTGCCGCCCCTGCCCGCCTCCACGACGTCGAGGAGACCCTCGTCGGCCATCTTGCCCAGGCCGTGGTAGATCGAGCCGAAGGCCACGTTGGCCCACTGGTCGGCCCCCATGAACTCCAGACGACGGCGGACGCCGTAGCCGTTCATGGGGCCGTCCAGGAGGGCGCCGAGGATGAGGATGCGCGTCGGGGACATGTGCTCAAGTTTGAATACAAATTTGATTAACCGTCAAGGGTCAATAAGCTGCCGCCATGACTGAACGACCGACGGCGCTGGTCACCGGCGCTTCCCGGGGTGTCGGCGCGGCCGTCGCCCGCGCCCTGGCCCCCACCCACGACGTCCTCCTCGGCGGGCGCGACGAGCAGGCCCTCGCCGCCCTGGCGGCCGAGCTGCCCGGCGGCCGCGCCTGGCCGGTGGAGCTGACGGCCGTCACCGAGGCCGACGTCGCGGGCGTCGAACGGCTCGACGTGCTCGTCCACAGCGCGGGCGTCGCCGAGCTCGGCCGGCTCGCCGACCAGTCGGCCGACGCGTGGCGGCGGACGATGGAGGTCAACGTCGTCGCGGTCGCCGAGCTGACCCGGCTGCTGCTGCCCGCGCTGCGCCGGGCCGGCGGCCACGTGGTGTGCGTCAACTCCGGCGCCGGCCTGCGCGCCAACCCCGAGTGGGGCGTGTACGCGGCCAGCAAGTTCGCCCTGAAGGCGTTCGCCGACGCCCTGAGACTGGAGGAGCCGGCCCTCAGGGTCACGACGGTCTATCCGGGCCGCGTCGACACCGACATGCAGCGCGGCGTGCGCGACTACGAGGGCGGGCCGTACGAGCCGGGCAAGTACCTGAAGGCCGAGACGGTGGCGCGGGCGGTGCTGGCCGCCGTCACCGCCGGCCCTGACGCCCACCTCACCGACCTGACCCTCCGCCCGAGCGGCGGTCCCGTGAACTGAGCCCCGTTCCTCGGTGAATGGCTCCATTCATTACAGTGGGGCCATGCTTGAGCCACTCGCGCACATCGGACGAGATCCCGGCACCGGCGGCTATCTGCGGGACGCGTGGTCGCCCGCCGACCTGGAGCTGCGCGAGTGGTTCGCCGGTGAGGCCGCGCGACGCGGTCTCGCCCTGCGCGAAGACCGCAACGGCAACCTCTGGGCGTGGTGGGGCGACCCGTCCCCGGCCCGCCCGGGGGTGGTGACCGGCAGCCACCTCGACTCCGTCCGCCAGGGCGGCGCGTACGACGGCCCGCTCGGCGTCGTGTCCGCCTTCGCCGCGCTCGACGTCCTGAGAGAACGCGGCGTCGAGCCGTCCGCGCCGGTGGGCGTCGCCTGCTTCACCGACGAGGAGGGCGCCCGGTTCGGCGTGCCGTGCGTGGGGTCGCGGCTGCTCACCGGCGTGCTCGCCCCCGAGCGGGCGCTCGGGCTCACCGACGACGAGGGCGACACGCTGGCCGACGTCCTGCGCAAGGCCGGCCGCGACCCTGACGCGCTCGGGCGCGACGACGAGACCCTGCGCGCCGTCGGCGTGTTCGTGGAGCTCCACGTCGAGCAGGGCCGCGGGCTCGTCGCCGAGGGCCGGCCCGTGGGCGTGGCCGGCGCGATCTGGCCGCACGGCCGCTGGCGCTTCGACTTCCGCGGCCGGGCCGACCACGCGGGCACGACCAGGCTGGCCGACCGCGACGACCCCATGCTGCCGTTCGCCCGCCTGGTGCTCGCGGCCCGCGAGGAGGCCGAGCGGCTCGGCGTCGTCGCCACCGTCGGCAAGGTGCGCGTCTCGCCGGGCAACGCCAACGCCATCCCCGGCCTGGTCTCGGCCTGGCTCGACGCCCGCGGGCCCGAGGAGCGGGCGGTGCGCGAGCTGGTCGCCGCGCTCGCCGGCGCCGCCGCCGTACAGGAGGAGTCGTGGACCCCCGAGGTGCGCTTCGACGCGGCGCTGCGCGACCGGCTGGCCCGGGTGGCCGGTGGGCAGGATCGCGGGGAGCCCGCGCCGATCCTGCCCACCGGCGCCGGTCACGACGCCGGGATCCTCGCCGCCGCGGGCGTGCCGAGCGCCATGCTCTTCGTACGGAACCCGACCGGCGTGTCCCATTCCCCGCAGGAGCACGCCGAGCGGGCAGACTGCGAGGCGGGAGTGGTGGCGCTCGCGGACGTGCTGGAGGACCTGTGTCGCTGACCTACTGGTGCGAGCGGGCCTGGCTGCCCGACGGGGTCGCCGACGACGTGCTCGTCGAGATCGACGGCGACCGGATCACCCGCGTCGAGCAGGGCCCGCCCGGCACGGCCGAGCAGCTGCCCGGCCTGACGATCCCCGGCCTGGCCAACGCCCACTCCCACGCCTTCCACCGGGCGCTGCGCGGCGTCGTCCAGCAGGGCAGGGGCGACTTCTGGACCTGGCGCGAGCGCATGTACGAGGTGGCCGCCCGCCTCGACCCCGACTCCTACCTGCGTCTGGCCCGCGCCGTCTACGCCGAGATGGCGCTGGCCGGTGTCACCTGCGTGGGCGAGTTCCACTACCTGCACCACGCCGCCGACGGCCGCCCGTACGACGACGCCAACGTCATGGGCCACGCCCTCGTCAGTGCCGCCCGCGAGGCCGGGCTGCGCATCGCGCTGCTCGACGCCTGCTACGTCTCCGGCGGCATCGGCGCGCCCCTCGCCGGGCCGCAGCTGCGCTTCAGCGACGGCGACGCCGACCG
Organism: Nonomuraea terrae; assembly: GCF_044465245.1. Classification (NCBI taxonomy): domain Bacteria; kingdom Bacillati; phylum Actinomycetota; class Actinomycetes; order Streptosporangiales; family Streptosporangiaceae; genus Nonomuraea; species Nonomuraea terrae. The sequence continues at coordinate 711,342 of NZ_JBITLL010000007.1, forward strand.
GTGGGCGGTCAGGGCGGAGGAGCTGGCGGCGGCGTACAGGGGGCAGACCGACGTGCTGGTCGGCGCGGCCATCCATTCGGTGCGGGCGGTGCCGCCGGAGCAGATGTGCGTCGTCGCCGAGTTCTCCCACCGCCACGCCGCGCCGCTGCACGCGCACGTCTCCGAGCAGCGCGCCGAGAACTCCGCCTGCGTGGAGACGTACGCCGCCACACCCGTCCAGGTGCTGCACGAACGCGGGGCGCTCGGGCCGCGGTCGACCGTCGTGCACGCCACGCACCTGACCGACGTCGACGTCGAGCTGATCGGCCACTCCGGCACCTACGTCTGCATGTGCCCCACCACCGAACGCGACCTCGCCGACGGCATCGGCCCGGCCAGGGCGCTGGCCGACCGGGGCGCGCGCATCACGCTCGGCTCCGACAGCCACGCCGTGATCGACCTGTTCGAGGAGGCCAGGGCGGTGGAGCTGGACGAGCGGCTGGCCACCGAGACGCGCGGCCACTGGCCCGCCGCCGACCTGCTGGAGGCCGCCACCGGGACCGGCCACACCTCTCTCGGCTTTCCCGACGCCGGCATGCTGATGCCCGGCGCCTGGGCCGACCTGGTCACCGTGCGACTCGACTCCGTGCGCACGGCGGGCGCCGGCGGCCTGGAAGCCGTGGTGTACGCGGCCACCGCGGCCGACGTGCACTCCGTGGTCTCCGGCGGCCGGCGCGTGGTCTCCGGCGGCCGCCACGTGCTCGGCGACGTCGGCGCGCTGCTGGCCGAGGCGATCGGGGCGCTGCGATGACCACCACGCTGATCGACCGCGTCGGCCTGCTCTACACCGGCGACCCCGAGCGCGAGGAGATCGCCGACGCCGCGCTCGTCGTCGAGGACGGCCTGGTCGCCTGGACCGGCCCCGCCTCCCGGGCCCCCGACGCCGACCGCCGGGTGGACGCGGAGGGCAGGGCCGTCGTCCCCGGCTTCGTGGACAGCCACGCCCACCTCGTCTTCGCCGGCGACCGCACGGCCGAGTTCCAGGCCCGCATGTCCGGCGAGCCCTATACGGGCGGCGGCATCAGGACCACCGTCGCCGCCACCCGCCGGGCCGGCGACGCCGAGCTGGCCGCCCGCGCCCGCCGGCTGGTGCGCGAGATGCTCACCCAGGGCACGACCACCGTGGAGATCAAGAGCGGCTACGGGCTGTCCGTCGAGCATGAGCGGCGCTCCCTGGAGATCGCCTCCCGGCTGACCTCCGAGACCACCTTCCTCGGGGCCCACGTGGTGCCCGACGACATGGACGCCGACGATTACGTCCGGCTCGTCGCGGGCGACATGCTGACCGCGTGCGCTCCCCACGCCAAGTGGGTGGACGTGTTCTGCGAGCGGGGCGCGTTCGACGGCGACCAGACGCGCGAGATCCTCACGGCCGGGCTGAAGGCCGGGCTCGGCGCGCGCGTGCACGCCAACCAGCTCACCGAGGGGCCCGGCGTGCGGATCGCCTGCGAGCTCGGCGCCGCCTCGGCCGACCACTGCACCCACCTCACCGACGCCGACGTGGACGCGCTCGCCTCATCGGGGACGGTCGCGACGCTGCTGCCGGGGGCGGAGTTCTCCACCCGGTCGCCGTATCCGGACGCGCGGCGGCTCATCGACGCGGGCGTGACCGTGGCGCTGGCCACCGACTGCAACCCCGGCTCCTCCTACACCTCCTCGATGCCCTTCTGCGTGGCGCTCGCCGTGCGGGAGATGCGCATGACGCCGTTGGAGGCCGTCAGGGCCGCCACCCGCGGCGGGGCCCGCGCGCTGCGCCGCACGGACGTAGGGTGGTTGCGTCCCGGCGCCCGCGCCGATCTCGTCGTGCTCGATGCCCCCTCCTACGCGCATCTGGCCTACCGGCCGGGCGTTCCCCTCGTTCACCAGGTGTTCCGCGGCGGCCTCCTCCTTGAGGAGGACATCCAGAACCCTCCCCCGGTCGTAGTGCTTTAGGGAATCTTTGCATCTGGCCAAACGTTGCCGGGATATAGAACGCAGCTGCGGAACGAGGTGCCTGGGGATGGCAAGGCCTACGGGGAGTCGCACGCAGGAGCAGCACGTCGCGGAGCGCGATCTGCTGGGGACATATCTGGCCGAGATCGGCCGGGTCCCGCTGCTCACGGCGGAGGAGGAGGTCGACCTCGCCAAACGGATCGAGGCGGGCCTCTTCGCCGAGCAGCTGCTCGACGGCGGGGGGACGGAGCCGCGCATCGCCGACGCGGCCGACGAGGAGCTGGAGCGCCTGGCGATATCGGGCCGGCGTGCGAAAGACGAGTTCATCCAGGCCAACCTGCGCCTGGTGGTGGCGGTGGCCAGGAAATACTCCGGCCGGGGGATGCCGCTGATCGATCTGGTGCAGGAGGGGAACCTGGGCCTGGTGCGGGCGGTGGAGAAGTTCGACTACCGGCGGGGATACAAGTTCTCCACGTATGCGACGTGGTGGATCCGGCAGTCGGTGGGGCGGGCGATCCACGAGCAGGCCCGGCCGGTGCGCCTGCCGACGCACGCCGGGGAGCAGATGACCCGGCTGATGCGGGTGCGCCGCGACCTGCTGGCGGAGTTCGACGCCGAGCCGACCGACGACGACCTCGCCGCGATCCTGGAGCTGCCGATCGAGCGGGTGCGGGAGCTGCGGCGGTGGGCGTCCGACCCGGTCTCGCTCCAGCTGGGGGTCGGCGACGAGGACGAGACCGAGCTGGGTGACATGATCGCCGACGAGACGTGGGCCGATCCTGAGCAGCAGGCCATCGACATCCTGGAGCGGGAGCGGCTCGACCAGTGGCTGACCGGTCTGGAGGGCTCCACCAGTGAGATGCTGCGGTGGCGTTACGGGCTGGTCGACGGGCGCGAGCACACGCTGACGGAGGTCGGCGAGCGCTACGGCATCGGCCGCGACCGCGCCCGCCGCATCGAACGCGACGCCCTGGCCCGCCTGCGCAAGATGGCCACCGCCGCGTGAGCGGCGCTTTCGTCTGAGGGTGTGCGGCGCCCGCTGTCCCGTTCGGCCGGGCGCCGCTGCCGACTTTCCCTTCCATCAGGGATGAACAGCCTTTTTGGCCACCCCCTCGGGCCGGGCGCCGCGATGCGTGCCTCCGGCCCGCTGGACCCGCCGTAGGCCGGTGGGGCCGCTGGGCTCCCGCCGGGTGATGTGCCGCGAGATCTGACGCCGCGCGGGGCCGGCAGCGGTCACTTCGCTCTGGTCTGGCGCTCGGCGACCAGTTTGAAGACGCGTTTGAACTCCGCGTACGCCTCCTCGCCGACCGCCCGTGCGTGCTCGGCCTCCATCTCCGCGAGGAGGGCGTCCGACTTCACCATGTGATCGCGGCCGAGCTCGGTCGGCACGATGAGCTTCGCCCTGCGGTCGGCTGGATCCGGCTGCCGCTCCACGTACCCGAGCGCCACGAGCTCGTCCACCAGGGTGCCGATCACCTGCTTGTGCTGGCCCGACCGCACGGCCAGGTCGGAGGCCCGGCTGCCCTCCACGTCGAGGTAGGCCAGCACGGCCCCGTGCCGCGGCCTGACCTGGGGGTGGCCCATCTCCGACAGCCGGGAGAACAGCTCTTTCTGCAGGCTGAACAGCGTCCGGCTGGACAGGATCCCCAGGTCGGGCAGCTCACGCTTGCGCTCGCTCCTGTGCACTGCACACTCCCATTTAGTCATGAATCTTGACTATCACAATTTCTGACTATATCGTCATCGCATGACGACGACAGTAGAACTCACCAGGTTCCGCGTCTCCGCCGAGCATGCGACGGACCTCGTGGCCGCCCGTGGCCGGATGATCGCGGACTTCCAGGCCGACCGGGACGGATTCCTGGGCGCCAAGCTGGTCCAGCTGCCCGACGGCGAATGGCTGGACATCGTGGAGTGGCGTTCGCCGGCCGACTTCGCGGCCTCCCGCGCCAAGGGCGGCGACCTGCCGGGAATCCAGGCCTTCTTCGCGCTGATCGACGAGCTCGTTTCGGTGGAGGAGGGCACATTGCGATGACCATCCTGATCACCGGCCTCCACCACCCGGAGACGCTGAACCAGGCGTTCGAGGGCGTGGACACGGTGTGGCTCCTGGTCGCCATGGCCCGACTCCACACACGCCAGCAGCAACGCCGTCTGGGCGGCCAGAAAGGCGGGCGTGCGGCACATCGTCCGCATGTCGCCATCGGCGCGGGCCACGACGCGCCGACCCGCAACGGCCGGCTGCACGTGCTGTCGGACATCGAACTCGCGGCCTCGGGTCTCGGCTGGACCGTCATCCGGCCATCGTTCGTCATGCAGAACGCTCTCGGCTCGGTCGACGGCGACACCTTCTACGGCGCTCCTGGGCAGCGCCGCGTCAGCATGATCGACGTGCGGGACATCGCCGACTTCGCCACTGTCGTGATCCGTGACCCCGCGCCCCACCAGGGCGGAACGTACCCTGGGGCCTGGACCTGAATCACCCTGCGTACGCCGCCGTTCTCGTCTGGCGACTTGTCCGGTGATACGGCGGGTCGAGCGGGCCGGAGGCACGCATGGCGGCGCCCGGCCCGAGGGGGTTCCCTGAAAGGCTTTTGACCACGGAAACCACCGGGGTGGGAACACCGGCAGCGACGCCCGCCCCGTCCGAGGGAACGCGGGGGTGTCGGCAGCGGCGGCCGGCCCGAACCGGCCCCCCGAAGCGCGGCCGGGTCAGCCGTTGAGCAGGCGGCGGAGGAACTCCTCCACGGCGGCCTCGGCGGTCCGGTGGTCGCCGCCGCGGGCGACCAGCAGGGCGCTCTCGTTGACGGCGGCGAGCAGCATGTGGGCGTGCAGGTCGAGGAACTGGCCAGGGATCGCCCCCGTCGCCTGCAGCGCGGCCTTCAGCATCCCGAACGAGTAGCGCTCCTCCATGGCCCGCCAGCGCTCCCACCCCAGCACCGCCGGCGCGTCCAGCAGCACGATGCGCTTGATCACCGGGTCACCCGCCAGGCGGATCCAGGCCAGCGTGCCCGCCCGGAGCGTCTCGATCGGGTCGTCGATCCCGCGCACGGCTTCGACGATCTGTGCCCCGATCGACCTCTCGGTGGCCTCCAGCACGGCCGCGAACAGCGCTTCCTTGCCCGCGTAGTGGTGGTAGAGGGCCCCGCGGCTCAGCCCCGACTCCTGCAGGACCGTCTCGATCGAGGTGTCGTCGTACCCCCGGTCTGCGAAGAGCCGCGTGGCGATGGCCAGGACCCTGTCGCGGGTGGCCGCGCCACGTTCCGCCTTGAGGTTCATGGATCCACGATAGACAAACCGACTCATGGTCGGTAATTTTCTATACCGACAGTCGGTCTGTAATCGCGAAAGGAACCCTCCATGGACGGCATCAGTTACGTCGACGTCGGCCAGGGTCCCGTCGCCCTCTTCGTGCACGGCGTCGGCACCGGCTCCCACCTGTGGCGGCACGTCGTCGCCGAGCTCAAGGACGAGCGCCGCTGCGTGGCGGTCGACCTCCCGCCCCACGGCGGCAGCGCGCCGCGCGACGACCTGTCCATCCCCGCGCTCGCCGAGATCGTCGAGGAGCTCTGCGACCACCTCGGCCTGAGCGAGGTCGACCTCGTCGCCAACGACACCGGCGGCGCGGTGGCCCAGGTCTTCGCCGTGCGCCACCGCGAGCGCCTGCGCACGCTGACCCTCACCAACTGCGACGTCCACACCAACACGCCGCCGGAGAAGTTCCGCCCCACGGCCGAGCTGGCCGCGCAGGGGCGATTGGCCGCGCTCACCGAAGCCGTGCTCGACCAGCCGGAGCTGGTGGCTCGGACGGCCTTCGGCGACTCCTACGAACGCATCGACGACCCGGCGGCGGTGGTGGACGCCTACCTGCGGCCGATCTTCGCCAAGCCGGGCGGCGGGCGGGCGTTCGAGCGCCTGGTGGCCTCCATCGACGCCGAGGACATGGTCGCCATCGAGCCACGGCTCAGGGCGCTGACCGTGCCGACGCTCGTCGTGTGGGGCACCGGCGACGCGTTCTTCGACGTGAGCTGGGCACGCTGGCTGCGCGACACGATCCCCGGCGTCAGGCGGGTGGTGGAGATCGAGGGCGGGCGGCTGTTCTTCCCCGAGGAACGGGCGGGGGAGCTGGTTCCGCACCTGCGCGCGTTCTGGGAGCGGCCGTAGGCTCGGCGGCATGCATGTCGAGACGCTGCGCCGTTATCCCGTGAAGTCGATGCTGGGCGAGGAGGTCGCCGAGAGCGAGGTGAGCGAGCGAGGGCTGGCCGGTGACCGCGAGCGGGCCGTGCTCGACGTCGCCACGGGGCGGATCGCCACCGCGAAGAGCCCGAGGCTGTGGCGGGCCCTGCTGACACTCGAGGGGGCTCGGGCGCCGGGTGACGCCGAGCTGTCGGCGCTGCTCGGGCGTGAGGTGCGGCTGGTCGACGTGCCGCCAGAGGGCGCCGCCTACGAGCGGTCGGTGCCGGAGCAGGTGCTCGCCGAGGGCGTCGAGGCGGAGGTGTCCCACACCGTCGGCACGCTGGGCGCGGCCGCCCCGCCCGGCACGTTCTTCGACTACGCGCCCCTCCACCTGATCACCACGTCCACGCTGGAGCGGATCGCCGCGCTCGGCCCGCGCGGACACGTCGAAGCCCTCCGCTACCGGCCCAATCTGGTGATCGCGACCGAGGCGGAGGGCTTCGTGGAGAACGGCTGGATCGGCCGGGAGCTGCACGTCGGCGACGACGTGGTGCTGCGGGTCATGGTGGCCAGCCCCCGGTGCGCCGTGCCGACGCTGGCGCACGGGCCGCTCGGCCGCGACCCCGACGCCCTGCGCACGGTGGCCCGGCACAACCGGGTCGAGCCGCTGCCCGGCATGGGGGAGCAGCCGTGCGCGGGGGTCTACGCGCGGGTGCTGCGCCCCGGCCGGATCCGCAAGGGCGAGCGCGTACGGCTCACACCAGCGGCGTGAGGTGCTTGTCGAGGTCGTCGAGGATCTTGTTGGCGGCGGTGACGCCGATGCCGGTCATCCAGATCTCGTCGTCCACGTTGTAGGCGTGGTCGGCCTTGACCGCCTTGAGGTTCTGCCACAGCGGCCCGGCCGTCACCTCGGCCTGCGACTTGGCGGCATCCTCGCCGAACGCGCTGTAGAAGATGGCGTCGCCGTCGGCGTCGGCGAGGTTCTCCTGGCTCAGCTTGGCGAAGCGCCTGTCCTGCGCGCCGGTGAGCAGCTGCACCTCCGGCCGGGGGATGCCGGCGTCGCCCAGGACGATCCCGGAGAACGAGTCGGGCCCGTAGATGCGGATCTCGGTCGGACGGAACCGCACGATGCTGACCTTGATCGAGGAGAACTTCGCGCCCTCCTTCTCGGCCCGCGTCTCGTAGGCCGACAGCAGCTGCTGCGCCTGCTCCTTCTTGCCCAGCGCCTCGGCGTCGAGCAGGAAGTTCTCCTTCCACGTGATGCCGACGCGCTCGGTGAACACCGTCGGCGCGATCTTGTTCAGCTTGTCGTAGAAGGCGGCCTGGCGGAACTTGGAGCCGAGGATGAGGTCGGGCTTGAGCGCGGTGATGGCCTCGAGGTTCGGCTCTCCGAGGGTGCCCACCTGCTTGACGTTCGCCAGGGCCGGGCCGAGGTACTCGGGCCAGGTCTGGTTGCCCTCGGCCTGGGCGGCGCCGACGGGTGTGACACCCAGGCTGACCAGCGAGTCCAGCTTGTCGGTGTCGAGGACGATGACGCGTTTCGGCGTCATGGGCACCTGGGTTACGCCCATGGCGTGCTTGACCGCCCGGGTGGGGCCGGTCTCCTGCGTCGTGGTGGAGGTGCCGCACGCGGCGAGGGTGATGAGCGGAAGCATGGCAACGAGAGCCAGGCGAAGTCGCATGGGCGTTCCTGTTCGCTTAGGTTAGGCGACCCTAAGTATGACATGCCCGATATCGCAGAGCCTCAAGGCGTCTCGTGAGGCGACCGAAACGCCGCCGAAACACCGTCGCGGCGAGATTCACGAATGTGAAACACACCTGGTCGAGCCACGAAACCCCGGCCGAACACGCTGTGGCCACACGTCACACGTAAGGAGGGTCGCGTCGTGGAGATCGATGGCGGCACTACTGCCTGGATGCTCGTGGCCACCGCCATGGTGCTACTGATGACTCCGGGCCTCGCGCTGTTCTATGGCGGTATGACCAGGGCCAAGAGTGTCCTGAACATGATGATGATGTCGTTCGGCGCCATCATCGTCGTGACCGTCGCCTGGGTGCTGTTCGGGCACTCGCTGGCGTTCACCGACAACCCGAGCTCGGCGATCAACAACTTCGTCGGCGGCTTCGACGCTCTCGGCCTGCAGAGCCTGGTGGACACCGCCACCAAGGACGACGGCACCGGCATGCCGAGCCTGATCTTCTCCGCCTTCCAGCTGACGTTCGCCATCATCACGGTCGCCCTGATCAGCGGCGCGATCGCGGACCGGGCGAAGTTCGGCGCGTGGATGCTCTTCGGCGTCCTGTGGGTCACGATCGTCTACTTCCCGGTCGCGCACTGGGTCTGGGGCACCGGCTGGCTCAACACGATGGGCATCGAGGACTTCGCGGGCGGCACCGTCGTCCACATCAACGCCGGAGCCGCGGCGCTGGCGCTGGCCCTGGTCATCGGCAAGCGCCAGGGCTGGCGCAAGGAGCCGATGCGCCCGCACAACCTGACCATGGTCCTGCTCGGCGCGGGTCTGCTGTGGTTCGGCTGGTTCGGCTTCAACGCCGGCTCGGAACTCGCCGTCGACGGCACCGCCGCCCTGGCGTTCATCAACACCCAGATCGCCACCGCGGTCGCGGCCGGCGCCTGGATCGTGGTGGAGAAGCTGCGTGACGGCCACTCCACCAGCCTGGGCGTCGCCTCCGGCGCCGTCGCCGGTCTGGTCGCCATCACGCCCGCCTGTGGTTTCGTCGACCCGTGGGCCGCCGGCGTCATCGGCCTGTTCGCTGGTGCGATCTGTGCCTACGCGGTCGGCCTGAAGTACAAGTTCGGCTACGACGACTCGCTCGACGTCGTGGGCGTCCACCTGGTGGGCGGCGTCGTCGGCGCCGTCTCGCTCGGCTTCCTGGCCGCCTACCCGTTCCTCGACCAGCAGAGCGAGGGCCTGTTCTACGGCGGCGGCTGGGGCCAGCTGGGCCTGCAGGTCCTCGGCCCGATCGCGGTCGGCGGCTACTCGTTCATCGTCAGCTGGGTGCTGGGCAAGATCATCGACAAGACGATGGGCTTCCGCATCACCGCCGAGGACGAGGTCACCGGCGTCGACATCACCACCCACGCCGAGACCGGCTACGACCTCGGCACCATCCACGCCTCCGGCGTGTCGTCCCCCAACGGCCCGCTCACCCCCGCTCCTAAGAAGGTGGACGCATGAGGCTCATCACCGCGATCATCAAGCCCTTCAAGCTCGATGACGTGAAGGCCGCGCTTGAGCAGTTCGGCATCAAGGGCATGACCGTCAGCGAAGCGAGCGGCTACGGCCGCCAGCGCGGTCACACCGAGGTCTACCGCGGCGCCGAGTACCAGGTCGACCTGGTGCCGAAGGTGCGGCTGGAGGTCCTGGCGGAGGAGGACGACGCCGAGGACGTGATCGACGTCATCGTCAAGGCCGCCCACACCGGCAAGATCGGTGATGGCAAGGTCTGGTCCGTGCCGGTCGACACCGTGATCCGGGTGCGTACGGGAGAGCGGGGTCCGGAAGCCCTGTGAGGGATTGGCAGCGAGGCGAGGACGCGGATCAGGGGTGCGTCCTCGCGGAGCGAAGCCGGCGCGGCACCAACTCGCGGCGCCGCCCGGACGGCGCCGTCCGGCCGGCGCCCGGCGGGCTTTTCACGAAGGAACCGGGCCGCGCCGAAGGGGAGCAGCAGTGAGGGGAGAGGCCCGCTCGTACGCCGCGGCCCGTAAGGAGCGGACCGCCGACACCGACCGCTGGCTCAAGGATCTCTTCCGTACGGCGAGCGACGGCGAGCAGGTCTCCCTGGTCGCCGTCGGCAGCCTCGGCAGGGCGGAGCCGGCCCCCGGGAGCGACCTCGACCTGGTGCTGCTCCACAACGGCCGGGCCGACGTGGCGCGGATCGCCGACCGCATCTGGTACCCGATCTGGGATTCGGCGGCCACCCTCGACCACTCCGTGCGCACCGTCGAGGAGGCGGTGTCCGTCGCCCGGCAGGATCTCAAGGCCGTGCTCGGCCTCATCCAGGCCCGCCACGTGGCGGGCGACCCCGACCTGACCAGGAAGGCCAGGGAGGCGGTGCTCGCCGAGTGGCGCGCCGACTCCCGGCGCAGGCTCGGCGAGCTGCGCGAGTCCGCCGACAAGCGCGCCCAGGTCAGCGGCGAGCTGGCCTTCCTCCTCGAACCCGACCTCAAGGACGGCCGCGGCGGGCTCCGCGACGTCCAGGCCATGCAGGCCGTGGCCGCGGCCTGGGTCGCCTCGGCGCCGGGGCCGCGGGCGCGGGAGGCGTACGAGTTCATCCTCGACGTGCGGCACGCGCTGCACCTGGTCACCGCGCGCGGCACCGACCGGCTCGTCCTGCAGGAACAGGACGCGGTCGCCGGGCTGCTCGGCCTGCTCGACGCCGAGGCGCTGATGCGCAGGCTCGCCGAGGCGGGCCGGACGATCGCGCACGCCTTCGACGCCACCTGGCGCACGGTGGACAAGCTGCTGTCGGGCCCGGCCCCGCGCGGCCGCCGCCCGCTGGCCGACGGCGTGGTCGAGCACGGCGGCGAAGTCGTGCTGGCCAGAGGCGTCAACGTGCCCAAGGACCCGGTGCTGGTGCTGCGCGCCGCCGCCGCGGCGGCCGACTCCGGGCTGCCGATGGCGCCCGCCACGGTGTCCGTCCTCGCCTCCAAGTCGCCACCCATGCCGGTGCCCTGGCCCGAGGAGGCCCGCGACGCGCTGGTCGCGATCCTCGGCGCCGGCCGGGCCGCCGTGCCCGTGTGGGAGGAGCTCGACCAGGCCGGCATCCTGGTCAAGCTGCTGCCCGACTGGGAGCGCGTGCGCCACCGCCCGCAGCGCAACCCCATCCACCGCTTCACCGTCGACCGGCACCTCATCGAGGCCGCGGCCAACGCCGCCGGCCACACCCGCGAGGTCTCCCGCCCCGACCTGCTGCTGATCGCGGCGCTCCTGCACGACATCGGCAAGGGCTGGCCGGGCGACCACTCGGCGACCGGCGAGATCGTGGTCCGCGACATCGCCGCCCGCATCGGCCTGCCCCCGCAGGACGTCGACACGCTGGCCACCGTCGTACGCCACCATCTGCTGCTGCCCGAGACCGCCACCCGGCGCGACCTCGACGACCCCGTCACCATCGAGAAGGTCGCGGGCACCGTCGGCTCGCGCGAGGTGCTCGACCTGCTGGCCGCGCTCGCGGTCGCCGACGGCAACGCGACCGGCCCGGCGGCCTGGAACAGCTGGAAGGCCGGGCTCGTCGCCGACCTCGTGCGCCGGGTCAGGTCCGTCCTGGCGGGCTCGCCGCCGCCCAAGCCGCCCATGCTCTCCGAGCGGCAGGCGGCGCTGGCTCGCCACGGCGGCGGCGCCGTCCGGGTCAACGGGGGAGCGGTCACGGTGGTCGCCCCCGACCGCGTCGGCCTGCTGTGGAGCGCCGCCGGGGTGCTCGCCGCCCACCGCCTCGTCGTCCGCTCCGCCTCGGCCGCCTCCGCCGGCTCCACGGCGGTGATCGAGTTCTCCGTCATCCCCGAGTACGGGTCCCCGCCCGACCCCGCGACCCTGGAGGCCGATCTCCGTCTCGTCCTTGCCGGCCGTCTTGACATCGAGCAGCGGCTCGCCCGCCGGGCCCGGTCGGTCCGCCCGCCGCGCGTGCCCGTGGCGCCACCTCGGGTGACGCTGGTCGACGACGCCTCCGCGACCGCCACCGTGGTGGAAGTCAGAGCCCATGACAGGCCGGGGCTTCTGTGGCGTATCGGACGGGCGTTCGGTGACTGCGGTCTTGACGTGAGAGCCGCCCGCGTGGAGACTCTCGGCGCGGAGGCGGTGGACGTCTTCTATGTTGTGGACCGCGCAGGTCGCCCCCTCAGCGACGACGCGCAGAGGAGCCAAGTCCGCGATCAGGTCCTTTCCGCACTGCGATAACCAACAACACACAAGTATCGGTCACGTTTGTAACAATTGTGTCCGAAATGCCTGGTAACGCATGGCCTGCGGATACCTTGTGGGACGGCTTGGTGCCGTTACGGGCGGGACGAATGAGGGGTAGCGGAAGCGGTGACTACGGGGAACTCCGGCAGCGGCCTCGCCGCGCAGCCTGATCGCGGCAAGCGGTCACTGCGGCGCTTCGGCCTGCGGAACTGGCGCGTGCGGTGGCGGCTCACCGCGCTCATCCTGGTGCCCACCGTCGCCGTCGTGGTGCTCGGCGGTGAGCGCGTGGTGGGCTCGGTGCAGAGCATCGGCGTGTACGACCGCACCGCGTCCGCCGCCGAGAAGGCCGGCCGGGTCCGCGACCTCGTGCAGGCCATCGGGCTCGAACGTGACACAGCCGGTTGGAGCGGGGCCAACCGAGCGGTGCGCAGGCAGCTGGCACCGGAGCTCGCGCAGCGCAAGGCGTCCGTCGACACGCTGGTCAGGGCCGTGCGCGCCGACATCTCGGCCCTCGACGACTCCTACGGCTCCCGCGTCGTGCGGGCGGCCGAGCAGGCCGACTACGACCTCGCCCGGCTGCCGCAGATCAGGCAGGAGGGCGCCACCGAGACCAACCGGTACGACTTCCTCACCGACACCCTGCTCAAGCTGCACGACGAGCTGGGCCTGCTGTCCGACGACTCGCAGATCATCGGCGACTTCCGCGCCCTGAGCGCCCTCGCCGCCGCCAAGGAGGAGGTCTCCCGCCAGCGTGTCCAGCTGCTGCGCGCCTCCTACGACTCCGTGAACGTGGGCGCCAAGGAGGTCGAGGACTTCATCGCCTCCAACGCCCGCCAGCAGAGCGACCTCGCCACAGTGGGCGCCGAGGCCGGCACCGAGGTCGGCACGGAGCTGGCCAAGGTGCTGATGTCCCAGCCCGAGTACGTCAACATCCAGCTCACCAAGTCGCGCGCGATCACGCTCGCCAGCGGCCGCTCGCCAGGCGCCCGGATCACCGACAACCTGATCTCCGCCAGGGCCGAGCGCCAGCAGTGGTTCGACGACAACTCCGCCGTCATCGAGATCCTGAGCGGCGTCGAGAAGGACCTCGCCGACAAGGTGAACCTGCGCGGCCAGGAGCTGCGCGACTCCGAGACCCGCAGCGCGATCATCGCCGGCGCCCTGATCCTGGCGCTGCTGATCGCCGTGCTGCTGCTGGCCGTCGCCATCGCCCGCTCCATGGTGACCCCGCTGCGCCGGCTGCGCACGGAGGCGCTGGAGATCGCCGGTTTCCGGCTGCCCGACGTGGTGCGCCGGCTGCGCGTCAGCGGCGACGCCGCCGCGGGCGACGTCCAGCCGATCGCGGTCGAGGGCAACGACGAGATCGGCGAGGTGGCCCGCGCCTTCGACCAGGTGCACCGGCAGGCCGTCCGCCTGGCGGGCGAGGAGGCCGAGCTGCGCAGCAACATCAGCTCGATGTTCGTCAACCTCTCGCGCCGCACCCAGACGCTGGTCGAGCGGCAGATCTCGCTGATCGACGGCCTGGAGAAGGGCGAGGAGGACGGCGCCCGCCTGGCCGACCTGTTCAAGCTCGACCACCTGGCCACCCGCATGCGCCGCAACTCCGAGAACCTGCTGGTCCTCGCCGGCCACGAGGCCACCCGCCGGCGCAGCCAGCCGGCCAAGCTCGTCGACGTCGTGCGCGCCGCGCTGTCGGAGGTCGAGGGCTACGAGCGCGTCCAGGTCAGGGTGCACCGGGCCACGTCGGTGGTCGGCAGCTCCGCCAACGACCTCGTCCACCTGGTCGCCGAGCTGGTCGAGAACGCCATCCAGTTCTCCCCGAGCAACTCCCAGGTCACGGTGACCAGCAGCCTCATCGAGGGCGGCGGCGCGCTGCTGTCGGTGACCGACACCGGCATCAGCATGACCGACGACGAGCTCGCCGAGGCCAACCGCCGGCTGGCCGAGCCACCGGTCGTGGACGTGTCGGTCTCCCGGCGCATGGGCCTGTTCGTGGTCGGCCGCCTGGCGCTGCGCCACGGCATCCGGGTGCAGCTGAGGAAGGGCGACGGCAGCGGCCTGATCGCCATGGTGCTGCTGCCGCCCGCGATCATCGCCGACGGCGCCCAGCAGCAGCCGCTGCCGCAGCGGCCCGCGTTCGGCGGCGGCACCGTGCCGACTCCTCAGAACGGCACGTTCCGCTCGTTCGACTCCTTCGAGGGTGGCCCGGCACGGCCCGGCGCCGCGAACGGCCACGCCCGGCCCAACAGCCCGACCGCCCCCGCCCCAGGGCCCGCCCGCCAGAGCCCGTTCGACAGCGGCCCGTTGGACAGCCCGTCGAACAGTGGCCCGTCGAACAGTGGCCCGTCGAACAGTGGGCCGCCAAGCAGTGGTCCCGCGAGCGGTGGCCCGTCCACCAGCGGGCTCTTCGACAGCGGCCCTCTCAACGGCGGTCCTCTCAACGGCGGGCCCTTCAACAGCGGCGCGTTCGACAGCGGGCCCGCCCGTCAGGGTCCCCGCTCGTTCGACAGCACGCCGGGCATGCCACGGCCGTCGTTCGGCGCGGGACCGGCCGGCAACGGCTCCGATCTCGGCCCGCGGCGCAGGCCGCCGGGCGGGTTCGACACGAGCGCGTTCCCCGGCACGGGCTCGTTCCCGTCCGTCGACGGCCCATCTGGTAATGGCGCGTTCCAAACTCCGCCGCCTCCGCCGGTCCCGCCGTCGTACTCGACGAACGACGTGCGCAGGCCCGACCCGGCGCCCTCGGTGGAGGTCTCGCCGATGGAGGCGGAGCAGGAGGAGTTCCTGCCGATCTTCGCCTCGGTCGAGTCGGCGTGGTTCCGCAGGCCGGAGGGCGAGGCCGAGCCCCAGGCGAACGGCGGAGGAGAGACCGCGTCCGCGCAAGCCGTACCCTCTGGGGAGGAAGCGTGGCGGACGGCCGCGGACGCCGGATGGCGCGCGGCGGCCAAAGCCAGCGAGCCCAGTCTCGGCGGCGTGACCGCCGCCGGGCTGCCCAAGCGCACCCCCAAAGCCAACCTGGTGCCAGGTACGGCCAGCCAGCCCGCCCAGGCTCCGCAGCCGCAGCGGCAGGCGCCGGCCGCTCTTCCGGTCTCCGCAGACCGGGTGCGCAGCCGGCTGGCCAGCTACCAGCAGGGTGTGCGACGGGCCCGCCAAGAAGTTCGTGGACAGGAGGAACAGAGTGAATAAGCGTCCCGCCGGGGAGGATGCGTGACAACGCTTAGCCATGAGGCGCACAGGTTCGACTGGCTGATCACCGACTTCGTCCGCAACACTCCCGGAGTCGCCCATGCCGTCGTCGTCTCGGCGGACGGGCTGTGCCTGGCCGCCTCGGAGGGATTCCCTCCGGACCGGGCCGACCAGCTCGCGGCGGTCTCCGCCGGTCTGCTGAGCCTGACCGTGGGTGCGTCCAGGGTGTTCGAGGGCGGCGCGGTGACGCAGACCGTCGTCGAGATGCAGCGTGGCCTGCTGCTGGTCATGGCCATCAGCGACGGCTCGGTGCTGACTGTTCTGGCGGGGCCGGATTGTGACATGGGCCTCGTGGCGTACCAGATGACCTTGCTGGTAGACAGGGCGGGACAGGCTCTGACGCCCGCGTTGCGTGCTGAGCTGCAGGCCGCCAGGAGCCGGTGATGTGATGGAACTGATGGGAGCGGGCCGTGTACGGCTCTGACGGCACAGGGGACGAGGAGCCCCTGTTCCGTCCTTACGCGGTGACGGGCGGCCGATCGGAGCCGCGTTACCACCTCGCGATGGAGACCCTGATCTCGGCGATGTCCATCCCGGACGACGAGATGGCCATGCTCACCCCCGAGCAGGAGGCCATCATGCAACTGTGCCGGACGTTCCGGTCGGTCGCCGAGATCTCGGCCCTGCTCCGCGTCCCGCTGGGCGTGGCGCGGGTGATCGTGGCGGACATGTCCGACGAAGGACTCGTACGCCTCCACCACCCGCGCCTCAGTCAGGGACAGCCAGACCTCAACATGCTCGAAAGGGTGCTCAGTGGACTACGCAGGCTCTAGCCCCGGCCTCACGTCGACGAAGATCGTCGTCGCCGGGGGGTTCGGCGTCGGGAAGACGACGTTCGTGGGGGCGGTGTCCGAGATCCTGCCGCTCACCACGGAAGCGGTGATGACGGACGCGTCCGCGGGCATCGACGACCTGGGCATGACGCCGAACAAGCAGACCACGACCGTGGCCATGGACTTCGGCCGGCTGTCCCTCGACCGCGATCTGATCCTCTACCTGTTCGGCACGCCCGGGCAGCACCGGTTCTGGTTCATGTGGGACGACCTGGTGCGGGGGGCGATCGGCGCCGTGGTGCTGCTCGACACGCGCCGCCTGGCCGACAGCTTTCCGGCCATCGACTACTTCGAAGAGGCCAAGCTGCCGTTCGTGGTCGGCATCAACGGCTGGGACGGGCAGTTCATGCACTCCGACGAGGAGGTCAGGGAGGCGCTCGCGCTGTCGCCGCACGTGCCCATCGTGCGGACCGACGCCCGTAACCGCGATTCGGTCAAGGCGACGCTCATCGCGCTGGTCGAGCACGTCGTACGCCTGCGTGCGGCGCCCGTCTAGCGCGGTTCACGCCCAGGGCACGCTCGTCAGCGTGTTGAGCAGCGGAACGAGCTGCTCCTCCTCATAGGTGAAATGCGCCTCCAGCTCACCGGCGACGCGCTCCAGCGTCGCCGGGTCGGTGGCGCCGCGCAGCTCCTCGATCAGCGCGGCGATGGCCACGTGCTCGTGGCGCAGCCGTTCGAGCGGCTCCTTCAGCTCGGGATGGCGCTCCTCCAGCCACGGGAACGCGACGCGCTCCTCGCCGCCGTGGTGCGCCGACAGCCCGTCGCAGAACGCCAGGCAGTTCGCCCGCAGCTCGGAGGCGGGGGCCTGGCCGGCGCGCAGCCGGGCCAGCTCCTCGCGGAAGTAGTCGTGGATCTTGACCAGCTCGTCGCCGAACGCGCGCAGCCGCTCGCCGTCCAGGTGGAGCGCGACGACCGGGATGACGCGGCCGGTCCGCTCCTGGTACGCGGCGAAGGCCGGGTCGAGGGCGGCCTGGCGGGCGTACATGCGGTCGCGTTCCTCGCCCTCCAGCGGCGCGGCCCGCGCGGTGAGCCTCTGCCCGCCCAGCTCGACGGTGACCTCCGGGTCGGCCAGGAGGTTGTGGTACCAGGCCGGATGGGTGTCGGCTCCGGCGTTGGTGGCGAAGACGAGGACGCGTTCGCCGTCGCGCAGGTAGACCGCCGGGGTGGTGTGGGGCCTGCCGGTCTTCGCTCCTTTGGTGGTGAGCAGCACCAGGGGCGCGTGCGCGAACCTGCCGCCCACCTCGCCGCCGTTGGCCCGGAACTCCTCGATGACCTGCTGGTTGACGTCAGCCATCTCACTATCCTTGGGTGAGGCGTGAACAGATTTGCTTTGATAGCAAAGCTAATTTAGACAGCAAGGTATTGGTGATGTCAACAGCCGACTCGAGCCTGGACGAGAGCGTCAGGACACTGCTCCTGCTGATGCCCCGGTTGGTGGGGCGGGCCAAGCGGGCCAAGGTGCCCGAGGAGCTGCAGTCGTTGTCACTGGCGCCCCGGCACCTCTCCCTGCTGGCGTATCTGCTGTTCGACGGCTCGATGACGGTGAACGAGCTGGCCGCCCGGCTGGAGGTGGCCCCGGCCACGGTCAGCCTGATGGTCGGCGACCTCAGCAGGAAAGGCGTGCTGGACCGGCGCGAGGACGACGCCGACCGCCGCCGCACGATCGTCAGCATCGCCGACCTGCACCAGCGGGCCATCCACGAATGGCTCGGCTACGGCGTCAACGCGTGGCGGCAGGCGCTGGAGCCGCTCACGCCGGAGGAGCGCCAGGTGGTCGTCCGGACGCTCCTCGCCTACGACGCGGCCCTGACCGAGCGTTAGCGGTCGAGCCGCCGGTAGCGGCGGACCGACAGGACGAAGAACACCACGGTGATCACCACCGGCCAGGCCACCGCCATCGGCACGGCGTGCTGGGCCACCCACGAGTCGCCGCCCCAGCCGGGGTTGCCGAACAACTGCCTGGCCGCCGCCACCGTCGACGACAGCGGGTTCCACTCCGCGACCGCCCCGAGCCAGCCCGGCATGGTGGCCGGCGCGACGAAGGCGTTCGACAGGAACCCGACGGGGAACTCCAGCGTCTGCACCGCCACCACCGCGCCCGGATCCCTGGTGATCAGGCCCAGGTAGATGCCCGCCCACAGCAGCGAGAAGCGCAGGAGCAGCAGCAGGCCCACCGCGCCGAGCGCGCCGGAGAGCGTGGCGGGACGCCAGCCGACGGCCAGGCCGCAGGCCAGCATGCCGGCCAGGACGACGACCGAGTGGAGCAGGTCGGCGATGGCCCGCCCGATCAGCACGGCCGACGGGGACATCGGCAGCGAACGGAACCGGTCGGTGACGCCCTTGGAGACGTCGGTGGTGACGGTGATCATGGTGGAGCTCAGCCCGAAGAGCATCGTCATGCCGTACATGCCGGGCATGAGGAACGCGAAGTAGCCGGCCCCCTCGGGGACGTCCACCGCGCCGCCGAACAGGTAGCCGAAGGCCAGGGTGATCACCACGGGGAAGAGCACCCCGAAGACCACCGTCATGGGCTGGTTGGCCCAGTGGACCAGGTCGCGGCGGGCGACCGTCCAGCCGTCGGCCACGGCCCAGCGCAGCCGTCCTCCGGTCGCGGTCATGGCAGTCATCGGGCGTCACCTCCGGTGAGACTCAGGAAGACCTCGTCCAGGGTCGGGCGGCGTACGGCGACGTCCTCGGCCTCGACGCCGGCCTCGGCGAAGGCGGCCAGCACCCCGGTGAGGGCCGCGACCCGCTCGCCGACCGGCGCGCTCACCCGCCGGGTGTCCTGGTCGACCTCGGGCGGGCCGCCGGCCGCCCGGGCGACGATCTCGGCCGCCTGCGCCAGCCGGGCGGGGTCGTGGACCACCACGTCGAGCCGGTCGCCGCCGAGCTTGGCCTTGAGCTCGGCGGGGGAGCCCTCGGCGACGACCCGGCCGGCGTCGATGACCGAGATCCGGTCGGCGAGCTGGTCGGCCTCCTCCAGGTACTGCGTGGTCAGCAGCACCGTGGTGCCGGCGACGACCAGCTCGCGCACCGCGCGCCAGATCTCGGCGCGGCTGCGCGGGTCGAGGCCCGTCGTCGGCTCGTCCAGGAACAGCACCGGCGGGGCCAGGATCATCCCGGCGGCCAGGTCGAGCCGGCGTCGCATGCCGCCGGAATACTCCTTGACCGGCCCGGCGTGTGCCAGGCCGAAACGTTCGAGCAGCTCGCCGGCCCTGGCCCGGGCCTGCGCGGCGCCCAGGTGGGACAGCCGGCCGAACAGCTCGAGGTTCTGCCGGCCGGTGAGCAGCTCGTCCACCGCGGCGTGCTGGCCGACCAGGCCGATGCTGCGGCGTACCTGCCTCGGGTGGGTCGCCACGTCGAAGCCGGCCACCTCCGCCCGGCCGCCGGAGGGGCGCAGAAGAGTGGTGAGGATGCGTACCGCCGTGGTCTTGCCGGCGCCGTTGGGGCCGAGCAGGCCGCAGACCGTGCCCTGGCCGACGTCGAGGTCGATGCCGTCCAGCGCCGTCGTGCCGCCGTACGTCTTGCGCAGGCCGCGCGCGACTATCAATGCCGCCTCCCCTATCGTATCGTACGGTGTACCGTACGCCATACGGAAGCGTGACGGCAACCGTACGGTGTACCGTACGAAGGTGACCGTGGAGTACTCAGGAAAGGGCGACCCCGCGCGCAGCCTCGCCCTCCTCTGGCGCACCGGCGAGCGGGCCAGCCGCAAGGGCAAGCCCGAGCTGAGCGTCGACCGCATCGTGCGGGCCGCCATCGAGGTGGCCGACGCCGAGGGACTGCAGGCGCTGTCCA
The DNA here is from genome assembly GCF_044465245.1 of Nonomuraea terrae. Classification (NCBI taxonomy): domain Bacteria; kingdom Bacillati; phylum Actinomycetota; class Actinomycetes; order Streptosporangiales; family Streptosporangiaceae; genus Nonomuraea; species Nonomuraea terrae. The sequence goes on from NZ_JBITLL010000007.1 coordinate 731,287, forward strand.
TGCGGCGGGTGGCCGAGCGCCTCGGCGTGGGTACGATGTCGCTCTACACGTACGTGCCGGGCAAGCCGGAGCTGTTCGACGTCATGCTCGACACGGTGTACGGCGAGACCGCGCGGCCCGAGGACGTCCCCGGCGGCTGGCGCGGCCGGCTGGAGCAGATCGCACGCGAGAACTGGGCGCTCTACCTGCGCCACCCGTGGCTGCTGCAGGTGGCCGCGAGCCGCCCGGTGCTCGGGCCCAACGTCACCGCGAAATACGACTACGAGCTGCGCGCGGTCGACGGCATCGGCCTGACGGACCTGGAGATGGACTCGGTGATCACGCTGATCACCGGGTTCGTGCACGGCGCGGCCCGGGGCGCGGTGGAGGCGGCGCAGGCGGAGAGCCGTACGGGGATGAGCGACGAGCAGTGGTGGGCCGCGCACGCGCCCTTCCTCAGCCGTATCGCCGACCCGGCCCGCTTCCCGGTCGCCGCCCGCGTCGGCCAGTCGGCCGGCGAGGCCCTGAACGCCGCCTACAGCCCCGAGCACGCCTTCGAGTTCGGCCTCCGGCGCGTCCTCGACGGCATCGAAACCCTGGTGACCAGGCGCGAGCACCAGACGTGAAAGGTGCCCTGCGAGCCGCTCCGCGGCTTCGCGGACCGGGCGCGAGGTCTTGAGAGCCCGGTGCGGCGACCGGGACGATCAAGGAAAAAGGGTTGGCCCGGGTGAAGAGCCGGGTGGTAGCTTGCGGGGGATCGTGACACCACGCGAGGAGGTGAGACCCATGAACGCTGTATCGATGTGGGTGCTCCCCCTCGTCGTCACGGTCGGGCGATCGACGTAGGGGTCGCCGGGAGCGCCTCAGGCACTCCTGAGAGGCAACACCTATGCGTTTCACCGCGGAGACATCGTCAGGCGGCGTCCTCGAACGCGAGTTCACCGTGGGCGAGGTTCCCGGCGTGCTCTGGTCGCCCGTGTCCGGGGCCGATCGTGCCCCCCTCGTGCTGCTGGGGCACGGCGGCGGCATGCACAAGAAGGCGCCGGGAACGGTGGGGCGGGCGCACCGCCTCGTGGCCGGCTGCGGGTTCCACGTCGCCGCCGTCGACGCGCCCGGTCACGGCGGGCGGCCGCGTACGGCGACCGACGAGCGGGAGACCGCCGCGCTGCGGCAGGCGATGGCGGCGGGCGAGCCCGTCGGCCCGATCATCATCCGGTACAACGCCCACCTGGCGGAGCGTGCCGTGCCGGAGTGGCAGGCGACCCTGGACGCCCTGCAGAAGCTGCCGGAGATTGACGGGCCGGTCGGCTACTTCGGCCCGAACATGGGTACCGCGATCGGGGTGCCGTTGACGGCGGCCGAGCCCAGGATCACCGCCGCGGTCTTCGGTCTGTTCTGGCCCGACTCCCTGACCGAGGCGGCCAGGCGGATCACCGTGCCGATCGAGTTCGTGCTCCAGTGGGACGACGAGCACATCCCCCGCCAGGCCGGTCTCGCGTTGTTCGACGCCTTCGCCTCGAAGGAGAAGACGTTGCACGCCAACGCGGGCAAACACCTGGAACTTCCGAGGTTCGAGGTCGACAGCGCGGTCCGGTTCTTCGCCCGGCATCTCGGCCGGGCCTGAACGTGACAGGTATCGGAGTCCGGTCACCGGCCGGGCGCCGATACCCGGCACTAGCTCGCGCCGTGCCGGTAGAACTCCACGGGTTCGGGGGGCAGCGGGGTGTTGCCGAGGATGAGGTCGGCGGACTTCTCGGCGAGCATCATGACCGGGGCGTAGATGTTGCCGTTGGTGACGTACGGCATGGCGGAGGCGTCCACGACGCGCAGGCCGTCGAGGCCGTGCACGCGCAGCGTGTCGGGGTCGAGCACCGACATCCCGTCGGTGCCCATCCGGCAGGTGCAGGAAGGGTGCAGGGCGGTCTCGCCGTCCTCGGCGACCCAGGCGAGGATCTCCTCGTCGGTCCGCACTTCCGGCCCGGGGGAGATCTCGCCGCCGTCCAGGCCGGCCCAGGCGGGCTGGGAGAGGATCTTCCTGGCGTGCCGGACCGCCTCCACCCACTCGCTGCGGTCCTGCTCGGTGGACAGGTAGTTGAAGCGCAGGGCGGGCTTGTGCCGCGGATCGGCCGACCTGATCCGTACGGAGCCGCGCGCGTCCGAGTACATCGGCCCGATGTGCACCTGGTAGCCGTGCCCGCCGGCCGGGGCCGAGCCGTCGTAGCGCACGGCGATCGGCAGGAAGTGGAACATCAGGTTCGGGTACGCCACGTCGTCGTTGGAGCGGATGAACCCGCCCGCCTCGAAGTGGTTGGTGGCCCCCGGGCCGCGCCGCAGGAACAGCCAGTTCGCGCCGATGAACGGTCGCCGCCACCACGCCAGCGACGGCTGCTGGGAGACCGGCCGCGTGCAGGCGTGCTGGACGTAGACCTCCAGGTGGTCCTGCAGGTTCTCGCCCACGCCCGGCAGGTCGTGCACCACCTTGATCCCCAACGGCTCCAGCAGCGCTCTCGGGCCCACCCCCGACACCTGCAGCAGTTGCGGGCTGTTGATCGCGCCGCCGCAGAGGACGACCTCGCCGGCCTCGATCCGCTCGCCGTCGCAGAGCACGCCCACCGCCCGCGTGCCCTCGAAGAGGATCTTCTCCACGAACGCGCGGGTCCGCACGGTCAGGTTGGGGCGCCGGCGTACCGGATGCAGGTAGGCGCGGGCCGCGCTGAGCCGCCGCCCCCGGTGGATGGTCCGGTCGAAGGCGGCGAAGCCCTCCTGGCGGAAGCCGTTCACGTCGTCGGTGAGCGGGTGGCCGGCCTGCTGGACCGCCTCGAAGAACGCCTCGAACAGCGGCCCGCGGGCCGGGCCGCGCTCCAGCTTCAGCGGCCCCGCGTCGCCGCGGAACGGCGTGCCGGGATCGGCCAGGCAGCTCTCCATCCTCTTGAAGTACGGCAGGCAGTGCGCGTAGTCCCACTGCTTCATGCCGGGATCGGCGGCCCAGCGCTCGTAGTCGAGCGGGTTGCCACGCTGGAAGATCATGCCGTTGATGCTGCTGGAGCCGCCCAGCACCTTGCCGCGGGCGTGGTAGACCCGTCGGCCGCCCATGAACGGCTCCGGCTCCGACTCGTACTTCCAGTCGTAGAAGCGGCTGCCGATCGGGAACATCAGCGCGGCCGGCATGTGGATGAAGACGTCCCACAGGTAGTCGGGGCGCCCGGCCTCCAGCACGAGTACCGAGGTCGAAGGGTCGGCGCTGAGCCGGCTGGCCAGGGCGCAGCCGGCCGAGCCGCCGCCCACGATGACGAAATCGAACCTCAACGGGGGACCCAGTCCTTTCACCGTCGCCACGGCTGCAGAGAAACACCTGTGGGCGATTTCCCGGGCGTCCCGGGGGTGCTGTGCTTCATCACGGAACGCCCTCTCCAACATTTCCGGTTTTTTCCGGCAGGGAACCCATAAGGGCACTTATCGAGATTTCGGTAGTCCGTAATATCGGATTATTTCGGGATCCACGCCTGCCATACCGTGGGATTGGCCTCGACCCATTTCTTGGCCGCCTGCTCACCCGTCATCCCGCCGTTGGTCATGTCGTCGGCGACGGCGTTCTGGTGCTCGTTCGTCCAGGAGAAATTCTTGACCAGCTCGTACGCCTTGCCCCCGGTGTCCGCGAACCGCTTGCTGACGATCTTGTCGAGGTCCATCTCCGGGTAGTCGCAGGCGACCTTCTTCGGGTCGGCGTCGCAACCCTCGGTGTACGGCGGTAGATTCACCCGGACCAGCTCGGTCTCGCTGAACAACCAGTGCGGGTCCCAGAAGTAGAACAGCAGCGGCCGCCGCTGCTCCTGCGCCTGCTGGGCGCTCTTGATCAGGGCCGCCTCGCTGCCGCCCACGACGACCTTGTAGTCCAGCTTGAGGTTCCTGATCAGGGCGTCCTCGTTGGAGACGTACGACGGGTCGCCGAAGAGCAGCTGGCCCTGGTCGCCCGACTCGGAGGTCCGGAACAGCTCGGCGTACTTGTTGAGGTTGCGGTAGTCGGTGATGCCGGGATACTCGTCGGCCATCCACTTCGGGATGTACCACCCGATGACGCCCTTGTTGCCGGTCGAGCCCGCCTCGACCGCGACCTTCTTCTCCTCGATGAACTGCTTCTTCAGGTCGGGGTGGCCCCAGTTCTCGATGATGACGTCGACGTCGCCGGTCTCGAAGCCCTCCCAGGCCAGCTGCTCCTTGATCTCCGGCAGCTCGACGTCGTGGCCGAGCTCGTTCTCCAGCAGGTACGCCACCACGTTCGCGCTGGCCTCGTACCCGACCCACGGGTTGATCGCGATCTTCACGGTGCCGGACGGACCGGCGGAGGCGCCGGCCCCGCCGGTGGGGGCGGAGGAGCCGGCCGTGCCGTCGACCGTGGCCCCGCCGCAGCCCGTGGCGGCGAGCCCGAGGGCGACGAGGCCCGCGAGCAGGCGAATCTTCATGTCACTTTCCTCTTTCGGGGGGACGGACGCCTGTCGGCGCCCTGCGTGATGCGGTCGAGCATGATCCCTAGCAGGACGGTCGCGACGCCTGCCACGAACCCCATGCCGAAGTCCGTCCGCTGGGAGAAACCGCTGACCACGTCGTAGCCGAGGGCCCCCGCCCCGACCAGACCGCCGATGACCACCATGGCCAGCGTCATCACGATGCCCTGGTTGGCCGCCAGCAGGATCGCCGGCCGTGCCATGGGCAGCTGCACCTTCCACAGCAGCTGTCCCGGCGTCGAGCCTGTGGCGACGGCGGCCTCGACGACGGGGGCGGGCACGGCCCTGATGCCGTCCTCGACCAGGCGCACCACCGGCGGCACCGCGTAGACGACGGAGGCGAAGATCGCCGTGAACCTCGTCGTCCCGAACAGCGCCAGCGCGGGCAGCAGGTACACGAACGCGGGCATGGTCTGCGCGGCGTCCAGCAGCGGACGCTGAACGGCCGAGAACCGCGGCGAGCGGGCCGCGGCCACCCCGAGCACCAGCCCGATCGTCAGCGTCAGCAGCACCGCGACGGCGACCGTGGTCATCGTCTGCATGGTGTGCTCCCAGACGCCGAGCAGCGCGATCCCCAGCAGGCAGGCCAGCGCCGTCAGGGCGCGCCGCGGGCCGCTGACCCGCCAGGCGACCGTCAGCACCGCGAGGGCGACCAGCCACCAGGGGGCCGAGGTGAGCAGCGACTCCAGCGGGTTGAGCAGCGCGTACGTGGTCGCGTCCTTGACGAACGTGGTCACCGCGTACCAGTTCGTCTCCGCCCACGCCACGGCCTGGTTGACCTCGGCGACCACGTTGATCGTGAGGCTCTCGGGCCAGACCCGGGGCAGCACGGGGATGAGCGCGACTCCGGCGGCGGCCGGCACGGCGGCCGAGAGGAGGTCGAGCCGCCGGAGGCGGGCGTGCGGGTCCCTGTCGACCAGGGCCATCGTCATGCGGTCGAGCACCACCGCCATGACGACGATGGCCACGCCGGCCGGGAGCATGATGCCGACCTGGGCGCGGGACAGGCCGCGGATGATGTCGCCGCCCAGGCCGGGCGCGGAGATCAGGCTCGCGATGACGACCATGGACAGCGCCATCATGATCGTCTGGTTGACCGCCAGCGCCATCGTGGACCTGGCCAGCGGCAGGTGGACCTTGACCAACGTCTGCCGGCGGGTGGCCCCGAGCGAGGCCGACGCCTCGACCGCCGTGGGGGAGACCTCCGAGACGGCCAGCGCGGTGATGCGGATGGCCGGCGGGATCGCGTAGATCATCGTCGCGATGGCCCCGGCCGGCGCGCCGATGTGGAAGAACAACGCGAGCGGCGCCAGATACGCGAACGTCGGCATGATCTGCATGACGTCCAGCACCGGGGTGACCGCACGGCGCGCACGGGCGGACAGCCCCGCCCAGACTCCCACCGGGACCCCGATCGCCAGCGACAGCAGCACCGCCACCCCGACCAGGGCCAGCGTGTCCACGCTCGACTCCCACAACCCGAGCACCCCGAACGCGCTCACGCCCGCGACCGCGACCAGCGCGACCCGCCACCCGCCTGCGAGCCAGGCCAGCGCCCCCATGACACCGGTGATCCCCGGCCAGCCGAGAGCGTGCAACACGCTCTGGAAGAGGGTGTGGAGCGCGCCCACGAACAGCCGGATGTAGTTGAGGAAGTACAGGAAGAGCGGGTTGTCGTTGCGGTGGTCGTCGATCCACTCGCGCAGCTCGGTGACGGCCAGGAACTGCGGCGCCTCGTCGTCGTGCGGCAGCGTCGCCGTGCCGCGGAAGACCACGTACGCCGCCGCGAGGACGACCGCCACCCCCGCCGGGACCGCCCATCTCGGCAGCCGGAGCCCGGCGGCCGCGCTGACGGCCGTGCTGCTCATGCGGTCGCCCGCGCGGGCGTGTCCTGACCCGCCAGGAACGCGAGCAGGTCCACGCGGTCGACCACGCCGGCCAGCTCGCCGCCGGCCACGACCTTGATCGGCCGGGAGGAGGCCGACGCGACGCCGATGGCGTCCGCGACCCGCGTGCCGGCGGGTAACTCCGGCCCGTCCAGCGGCTCGCCCGGCTCGGGATCGCGGCAGATCCAGCGCAGGGTCAGCACGTTCGCGCGCGGCACGTCGCGGACGAAATCGGCCACGTAGTCGTCGGCGGGCGCGCCCACCAGCTCCTCGGCCGTGCCGACCTGCACGATCGCGCCCGCCCGCATGATCGCGATGCGTTCGCCCAGCTTGAGCGCCTCGGACAGGTCGTGCGTGATGAAGACCATCGTCTTGCCGACCTCGCGGTGCAGCCGCACCACCTCGGCCTGCATGTCGCGCCTGATCAGCGGGTCGAGCGCGCTGAACGGCTCGTCCAGCAGCATCACCTGCGGATCCACGGCGAGCGCGCGGGCCAGGCCGACGCGCTGCTGCATCCCGCCGGAGAGCTGGTCGGGGTAGGCGTCGGCGTGGCCGTCGAGGCCGACGAGCGAGAGGATCTCCGCCGCCCGCGCGTGGCGCTCGGCCCTGGTCGCGCCCTGGATCTCCAGCCCGTACGCGACGTTGTCGATCACCCTGCGGTGCGGCAGCAGGCCGAAGTGCTGGAAGACCATGCTGACCCGGTGGCGGCGGATCTCGCGCAGCCGGGCGGGGGAGGCGGCGCGGACGTCCTCGCCGCCGATCGTGATCGAGCCGGCGCTCGGCTCGATCAGCCGGGTCAGGCAGCGGACGAGCGTCGACTTCCCGCTGCCCGACAGGCCCATGACCACGAAGACCTCGCCGGGCCGTACGGCGAAACTCACGTCACGGACGGCGGCGGTGCAGCCGGTCTTCTCCCTCAGCGCGGCGGGATCGAGGTGCCGGTCGTCGCCGTCCAGCACTTCACGGGCTCTGGGTCCGAAGATCTTCCAAAGGCCCTCGACCGTGATCGCCGCGCTGTCGGGAGAATCTCCCACGCCCGCCTCCTCGTCGCCGCGCTCAACATATGTCGTGAATAGCGAAATCCTCAACGGCGTGATCGTTCAGAGATCTGTATTGGAACGTGCCAAACGCTCATTGGTGGACATTTATCATGTTAAAGGTTTATTTCCGCATCGGCGGCTTCGAAGAGTGGGGTGAAATTACCGCTATTGCTGGTCTAAATTCTGATACGGGCGCGTGACCGAGAAGACGAGCTTGTGGAGGGCTCATGAAGGAGCTGAGCCAGGCCGCCAGAGACCTCAACTGGCTGGTCTCCGGCTTCGTCGACGAGGTTCCCGGCGTGGCGCACGCCGTCGTGGTCTCCGCGGACGGCCTGCCCATGGCGTTCTCCCGCGGGTTCCCGAAAGACCGCGCCGACCAGCTCGCCGCCATCGCCGCCGGGCTCGTGAGCCTCACCCATGGCTCGGCCCGCGTGTTCGAGGGCGGAGCGGTCGTGCAGACCATCGTGGAGATGCACCGCGGCCTGCTGCTGGTGATGTCGATCAGCGACGGCTCCAGCCTGGCGGTGCTGGCCACACCTGACTGCGACATGGGCCTGGTCGCGTACCAGATGACCATCCTGGTCGAACGCGCAGGTCAGGTGCTCACTCCGGCCGTGCGCGCGGAGTTGTCCGCCAGGCGCCCGTGGTGATGAGGCCGTGGCAGGACGGGGAGCCGGATGATCTTGCCGTGGAAGCCCTGGTATCGTCGGCGACCTCGGCGCAGCTCGGCACGACCTACACCCGCGAACACCGCGCCATCAGTGAGCTGTGCCGGCGGGTGCGATCCGTGGCGGAGATCTCTTCGCTCCTCGCCGTCCCCCTCGGGGTGACGCGGGCGCTGGTCGCCGACATGGAGGCCGATGGGCTGGTCCGGGTGTACCAGCCGCAGCTTGAGGCGGGCCCGACCGGCAGGGGCCTGCTCGAAAGGGTGCTCAGTGGACTTCGCAGGCTCTAGCGGGCTCACCTCCACGAAGATCGTCGTGGCGGGCGGGTTCGGCGTCGGCAAGACCACGTTCGTGGGCTCCGTCTCCGAGATCACGCCGCTGACCACCGAGGCGGTGATGACCGACGCCTCCGTGGGAGTCGACGACCTCGCCCACACGCCCGGCAAGTCGACCACCACCGTGGCGCTGGACTTCGGCCGGGTCTCGATCGACGACGACCTGATCCTCTACCTGTTCGGCACCCCGGGCCAGCACCGCTTCTGGTTCATGTGGGACGACCTCGTGCGCGGCGCGATCGGCGCCGTGGTGCTGGTCGACTCGCGGCGGCTGGCCGACAGCTTCCCCGCGGTCGACTACTTCGAGGACACCGGCATCCCGTTCGTCGTCGGGCTGAACGGCTGGGACGGCGAGTTCCCGCACATCGAGAGCGAGGTGCGGGAGGCGCTGACGCTCTCGCCGCACGTGCCGATCGTCCGCACCGACGCGCGGGCCCGCCAGGCGGTCAAGGACACCCTGATCACGCTGGTCGAGCACGCGATGTCGGTACGGTTCGGCTGAGCGCTCAGTCCCACCACGTCGCGGCGACGAGCTCGGCCACCAGCGTCTCGGTCAGCAGGGCGACGTCCGGGTCGTCGTCGTGCGCGTACCGGATCACCGCCGCGGCGTCCTTCACCGCCGCGCCGACGGCGACCACCGTCGAGCCGCGCTCGCGTACCCAGTCCAGGGCCTGGTCGTCGTAGCGGGAGCCGGGGAAGAGCAGCGCGCGGTAGTCCAGGGTCTTGGTGAGGTAGACGTCCACGTGCGACCAGTCGCCGCTCTCGCAGGCGTCCGCCGGGCGGCGCGGGCCCTCGCGGAACATCAGCGCGGACTGCTCCGCCGAGGACAGGCGCTCGGCCGGCGCGATCGTGTAGACGCCGTGCGGGCCGTCGAGCAGCTCGATGGCCGGCGGCAGCCATTCGTCCCTGCGGTCGAGCAGGTCGGCCGTGGCCTGCGCCGTCTTGTCGAGCAGGGCCGGCACATCGCGGTCGCGGCCGGTGAGGCGGGCCTCCAGGGCCAGCAGCAGGGCGAGGGTGTGCTGGAACGTCCGGCAGGCGACGCCGCCGCGCTCCTCGCCCGCGTGCATGGGGACCACCAGGTCGGCCGCCTCGGCCAGCGGCGATCCCGGCCGGTTGGTGAGCGCGGCCAGGAAGGCCGCTCCGCCGGTGTAGCGGGCCGTGGCGTCCAGCGTCTCGCGGCTCGTGCCGGTCGCCGAGATCGGGATCACCAGCGTGCCGGCGGCGGGCGGGAAACTCGCGGCGGCCGAGGCGTACTCGGCGTGGGCGTCCACCCCGGCGGCCCGCAGGCGCAGGGCGGCCACGCCGGCGGCGTACCGGGAGCTGCCCATGCCGAGGAACAACACCCGGCGGACGTCCCGGGGGAGCCCCGCGAACGGATCCTCCGCCCGCAGCACGCCGGCCAGCGTGGCCAGCGACTCGGGCTTGGCCTCCAGGTCGGACAGGTAGAGCTCGGAATTCACGAAATCTTCTCCTCTGGGTACCAGGTGCGCAGCACGCCCATGGGGGCGTAACGCCAGCGGGGCAGGTGGCGGGCGGCGTAGATGAGCTCGCGGCACTCCTGCTCCACCTCGAAGGGGCGGAGCAGGCGCTCGTCCAGCAGGCCGGGCCGGCTCCGCTCGGCCAGCCGGTCGCGGTAGGCGGTCAGCAGCGCCGCCCGTGCCGCGCCCGCCCACGCGGTGGCCCGGGCGAACGGGACGGACCTGCGCTTGATCGCCACCTGGGCCACGTGGTCGAGGCTGGTGGTGAGCTGGGCGACGTCCCTGGCGGCCGGCTGGCGCAGGTCCGCGCCGGCGACCGTGGGGTTGCCGTCGAAGTCGATGACCGCGTAACCGTCGCGCCACCGGAGGATCTGGCCCACGTGCAGGTCGCCGTGGATCCGGATCAGCGGGGTGCCGACAGGGGCGGCCAGTGGGGCCAGATCCCGCCGCAGGGCGCCGGCGCGCGAGGCCAGCCACGCGCCGTCCTCACCGCCGGTCAGGTCGAGCGCCTCGGCGAGCGCCCCCTCCGCCCGGCCGCCCGCGTCGATCGGGCCCGCGTCGCTGGGGCCGGCGTCGCTGGGGCCGGCATCGCCGGGCTCCGGGAACGTGGACAGGGCGAGGTGCAGGTCGGCGGTGAGGTGGCCGAGGTCGGAGGCGAAGGCGGTGCGGCCGGCCTCCGCCTCGTCCACGCACCACTCCCAGCCGTCCCTCGCCTCGGGCAGATAGCCCGTCACCAGGGCCAGCAGGTGCTCGCGGCCGTCCAGCTCCGCGGTCAGCGCCGCGTACGGCGGCGCGGTGCCGCGGAATTGCGCCGCGACGAGATGCGGGAAAATGTCCAGTGCCGGATGAGGCAGCGGCGCGGGTGGGGTCAGCCACTTCACGACCACGCTCTCGCCCACGACAACCGAATGGTTTGTCTGGTCCACGTGCGGCCCGAAGTCCCGTTCACCTGGGACCCCAGTGTCGCGAGCACCCCCGGTGTGCGAGAAAGTGGGCAACGGCAGAAATCGCCGGACCGCGAACGGCGGCGGCGGGTCGTCCGCCAGCGCCCCGACAAGGGCTGTGGAGAGCCCGCGATCTCGGGCCGTGAGGGGCCTCTCACCGAGTGAGATCAAGCGGCTGGTTATTGAATCCCAATTCAACTGAAGAACCAAACATCCTGGTAGCAATGTCCGGAAAAGTCTTGCCGATGTTGATATCTGCTGCAACACTCCATCTCTGGTCTGCCGTGCCCGGTAAGGTCGCGCGACCCCTCTTACATCGCTAATTTCAGAAGGAGTAGCGGCCGTGTCCCGTACCCGGTTCACCCGTCGTCTCCCGGCCACCATGGCGGTGGTCGGCCTCGCGCTCGCCGTAGCGGCGTGCGGGGGTGAGTCGTCGTCAGGCTCCAACTCAACGACGGTGACGGCCGAACAGCTCAAGCCCAACGCAGACCTCAGCAAGCAGAGCCTCGCAGTGACAGTGTGGGATGGCTACCTGCCCGAGGAGCTGGCCCAGCGGGTCAAGGAGAAGCTCAAGGTCCAGGACATCAAGATCCAGCTGCACGAGACCAACGAGACCGCGATGGCGAAGCTCACCGCCTCCGGTGACAGCGGCATCGACGTGGCGTTCGTGTCCGGCCAGTATGCCCAGGCCCTCAACGAGCAGGGTCTGCTGGAGCCGATCCACCCCGAGCTGATCCCCAACCTGGCCAACCTCTACCCCGAGGCCACCCAGCTCTCCTACGACAAGGGCAACAAGTACTCCGTGCCCTACACCTGGGGCACCACCGGCATCTGCTACCGATCCGACCTCGTGAAGACTCCGCCGACGAGTTGGAACGATATTTTGAAGCCCCCGGCCTGGGCTGAGAAGAAGGTCACGATGATGACCACCGAGCGCTGGCTGGCCCTGCCCGCCATCAAGGCCCTCGGCTACTCGGTCAACACCGACAAGGACGACGAGATCGAGAAGGTCAAGGAGCTTCTGATGGCGCAGAAGCCCCACCTGCTCACCTACGACGACACTACCTTCGGCGACCGCCTGCTGTCCGGCGAGGCCCTCATGGTCGAGGCGTGGGACGGCTGGTGCCCGACCACCGACAAGTCGGGCAACATCAAGTTCGTGGTGCCGAAGGAGGGCAGCGACCTCTGGGTGGACACCATGGTGATCATGAAGTCCTCCAAGAACAAGGAGGCCGCGCACGCCCTCATCAACTACATCCTCGACCCCGAGGTGCACAGCTGGGCGGCCGAGAACATCAACTACAAGGTGCCCAATAAGGCCGCCATGGACCGGGTGAAGATCGCCGAGGGCTCGCTGCTCGGCATCTCGCCCGCCGAGCTGCTCAACGGTGAGTCGATCATCGACCTCGGCGAGGCGTCCACCAAGTACACCCGCCTGTCGGCCGACGTCCAGGCGAAGTAGTTGTCGTTGTAGTGAAGTCCGAGGTCAAGGCCCGGCCGGTGAACCGCGCACGCGGACGCCGGCTGGGCGCGTTCGTGTTCCTGTCGCCCGGGCTGGCGTACCTCGTGGTGTTCATGCTGGTGCCGCTGGCGCTGCTGCTGAGCACCACGGTGTTCCGGCGCGGGCGGTTCGGCGGGGTGGTCTACGAGTTCACCGCCGAGAACTTCGAGCGGCTCGTCGACCCGCTCTACCTGGGCGTGCTCGTCGACTCGCTGAAGATCGCGACCCTCACGACGCTGATCGCCCTGCTGATCGGCTATCCGACGGCCTACGTGATCGCCCGGCTGCCGCGCAAGTGGAAGACCATCGCGCTGGTGGCGATCGTGCTGCCGTTCTGGACGAACTTCCTCATCCGGGTCTACGCCTGGATCATGCTGCTGAGCGGCCCCGGGCTGGTCAACAGCGCGCTGAAGGTGTTCGGGCTGGGGCCGCTGGAGGTGCTCTACACCGAGGGTGCGATCGTCACGGGGTTGCTGTACTCGTACTTGCCGCTGATGGTGCTGCCGCTGTACGCCGCGATCGACCGGCTCGACCCGCAGCTCAGGGAGGCCTCGTCCAACCTCGGGGCCTCCGCGTTCACCACGTTCAGGAAGGTCACGCTCCCGCTCACCATGCCGGGCGTGCTGACCGGCAGCCTGTTCGTGTTCGTGCCCAGCTTCGGCAACTTCGTCATCCCCGAGATGCTCGGAGGCAGCAAGTCGATCATGGTGGGCAACCTGATCCGCGACCAGTTCCTCAAGGCGCGCGACTGGCCGTTCGGCGCGACGCTGGCGCTGGCCCTCATCGTGGTGCTGGTGGTCCTGCTCGTCGCGCAGTCGTGGGTGGCCCGCCGTGCGTAGGTCGAAGTTGCTGTACGTCCCGTTCTGGGCGTCCTACGTCTTCCTGTACCTGCCGATCGCCGTGCTGGTCGTCATGTCCTTCAACGCCGGCGAGTCGGCGTACACCTTCGAGGGCTTCAGCCTCAAGTGGTACGGCGAGCTGGCCGGCGACGAGCGGGTCAGGGACGGCCTGGTCAACACGCTCATGGTGGCCGCCGGCTCGACGGTGATCGCCACGGTGCTCGGCACGCTGCTGGCCGTCGGCCTGGCCCGCCACACCAGGTCCAAGCTGCTCGACTCGGTCGCGCTGATGCCGGCCGTGCTGCCGGACGTGGTGCTCGGGATCGGGCTGCTGGTCTTCTACGGCATGGTCCAGTCGACGCTCGGCCTGTACTCGGTGGTGCTGGCGCACGCCCTGTTCGCGATGGCGTTCGTGGCGGCGGTGGTCCGCACCCGGCTGGCCGGGTCCGACACCTCGCTGGAGGAGGCCTCGCGGGACCTCGGCGCCGGGCCGGTGACGACGTTCATGAAGATCACGCTGCCGCAGCTCGCGCCGGGCATCGTCGCGGGCGCGCTGCTGGCGTTCACGCTGTCGCTGGACGAGTTCGTGATCGCGTTCTTCACGATCGGCAACGACGATCCGACGCTGCCGATCGTCATCTACTCCATGGTTCGCTTCGGGGTCACCCCGGAGATCAACGCGCTGGCGGCGATCCTGCTCCTGGTGAGCTTCACGGCGGTGATCGCCGGTCAGCGCCTGACCAAGATCGGGGAGAGGGAGCCGCGTGCTCAGGATTGACGGGGTCTCCCGCAGGTTCGGAGACGTCATCGCGCTCGACGACGTCTCGCTGGAGATCGGGCAGGGTGAGTTCTTCGCCCTGCTCGGGCCCTCCGGCTGCGGTAAGACCACCCTGCTGCGCATCGTCGCCGGGTTCGAGACGCCCGACGCCGGCAAGGTCACGCTCGACGGGGAGGACCTGCTGTCCCGCCCGCCGAACCGCCGGCCGATCAGCCTCATGTTCCAGTCGTACGCGTTGTTCCCGCACATGACGGTGGCCAAGAACGTCGCGTACGGGCTGGAGCGCGAGCGCCTGCCCCGGCAGGAGATCAAGCAGCGCGTCGGCGAGGTGCTGGAGACCGTCGGCCTGTCGGCGCACGCCGGGCGCAAACCGGCCCAGCTCTCCGGCGGTCAGCGGCAGCGGGTCGCGCTCGCCCGCTCCATCGTCAAGCGCCCCCGCCTGCTCCTGCTCGACGAGCCGCTGTCCGCCCTGGACAAGAAGGTCCGCGCCGACATGCAGCTGGAGCTCAAACGGCTGCAGAGCGAGGTCGGCATCACGTTCGTGGTCGTCACGCACGACCAGGAGGAGGCCATGTCGCTGGCCGACCGCATCGCGGTCTTCGACAGCGGCAGCGTCCGCCAGGTGGACGAGCCGATCAGCCTGTACGAGCGCCCGCGTTCGCCGTTCGTGGCGGACTTCGTCGGCGCCAACAACCTCTTCTCCGGCACCACGAGCGGCCTCGACGGGATCAGGAGCGAGCAGTTCGGCATGCTGCCCGGCACGCCGCTCACCGAGCTGACGGCGGGGCGGCAGGCGCTGCTCGCGGTCCGGCCGGAGAAGATCGAGCTGGCCGACGAGAACGCCACCAGGGGCCTGGCCGGCAGCGTGCTGGACGTCAGCTTCTACGGCGGCGTCTCGCACGTCTCCGTGGACGTCCCCGGCCACGCCAAGCCGGTGCTCGTCGCCGTGCAGGGCGCCGCCGCGGTGCGGCAGGGCACCAAGGTCAAGGTGCGCTGGGAGGCGCGCGACGCGGTCGTCATGGCGGTCGATCAGTGAGCCAGGTCGTTGCCCGTGGCCGCCCGCGCGTACGACAGGATCAGCTCGGCCGCCTCGTCGGGGCCGATCAGCGGGTGCCTGGCGGTGATGCGGTAGCCGTAGGCGTCCTCCAGGGCCACCAGGTTGCGCGAGATCGTCACGGAGTCGGCGCTCAGCCGGAAGACCCCGAGCGCCGCCCCGGTGTCCAGGATCGCCTGGTACATCGACACCTGGCGGTCGTAGAGCGAGGTGAGCAGCACGCCGTAGACCCGGTTGCGGCCCGCCGCGCCGCCCAGCTCGTTGAGCAGACGCACGTCGGGGTCGAGCGGCCCCGTCGGCAGACCCGAGCGGATCGTGACGACGAGCTTCTCGACCGGGTCGGTGAGTTTGGCGAGCTGGCGCAGCCGCTGCTCGTAGAAACGCTCCATGCCGGCGTGCTGCGCCTCGACGAGCAGCTCCCGCAGGTCGGGGTAGTGGTAGAGCACGGCGCCGGAGGTCAGACCGGCCTCCTCGGCGACGTGCGACAGCTGCACGCCGTCGACGCCATGGCGGATGATGGCCCTGCGCGCGGCGTCGATCAAGTCGATGCGCCGGTCGCTACGGCTTTTGCGCTGAGCCACCACCACCACCTTCACTCGTTGGGCTTCAGTTCAGTTAGCCGTGACCATAGTGCCGGTTACTTGACCTTCACGCTAGATCCGTTTTTGAATTCCTGTTCAAATCGATGAGTCCCCCCGGAGTTGCCATGTCACTCACGATCCTGTTCATGCCGGAGAGCGCCTACGGCCCGACCAACAACTGCATCGGCATCGGCGACATCCTGCGCCGCCGCGGCCACCGCGTCGTCTTCGCCGCCGAGTCGTCCTGGAAGGGCAAGCTCGAGGCGCTGGGCTTCGAGGAGGACCTCGTGGACCTCGCGCCCCCGCCCGAGGACGCCGAGGAGCAGGACGCGGGCCAGTTCTGGAAGGACTTCATCCGCGAGACCGCGCCCGAGTACCGCAAGAGCACGCGGGAGCAGCTGGAGACCGTCACCAAGCCGATCTGGGCCGAGCTGATCGACGGCGCCAAGTACTGCGAGCCGCAGCTCAAGGCCATCATCGAGCGGGTGAACCCGGACGTGATCGTCGAGGACAACGTCCTGACGTTCCCGGCGCTGCTCACCGCGGGCAAGAAGTTCGTCCGCATCGTCTCCTGCCAGCCGCTGGAGGTGCGCGGCGAGAACATCCCGCCGGTCTTCTCCGGCCTGCCCGCCGGCGACCGCTCCGAGTGGGACGCCTTCCGCGCGGAGTACGACCGCACCCACCGCGAGCTGTGGACCGCCTTCAACGAGTGGTGCGTCGAGCAGGGCACCGCGCCGCTGCCCGACCTCGACTTCATCCACGAGGGCGACCTGAACCTCTACGTCTACCCCGAGATCATCGACTACACCGACGCCCGCCCGCTGGGCCCGACGTGGCACCGCCTCGACTCCTCGGTGCGTGAGACCGACGAGCAGTTCACGCTGCCGTTCCAGCGCAATGAGGGCTCGCTGGTCTACTTCTCGCTCGGCTCGCTCGGCTCCTCCGACGTGGAGCTGATGCAGCGGGTGATCGACGTGCTGGCCACGACCCCGCACCAGTACATCGTCTCCAAGGGCCCGCTGCACGAGGAGATCAAGCTCGCCGACAACATGTGGGGCGCGGAGTTCCTTCCGCAGACTAAGATCATTCCACTGTGTGACTTGGTCATCACCCATGGCGGCAACAACACGACCACCGAGGCGCTGCACTTCGGCAAGCCGATGATCCTGCTGCCGCTGTTCTGGGACCAGTACGACAACGCCCAGAGGGTCGATGAGCTCGGTTACGGCGTCAGGCTCTCCACCTACGCCTTCACCGACGAGGAACTCAAGGGGGCGCTCGACCGCCTGCTCGGCGACACCGAGCTGCGGGAGAGGCTCGCCGCCGCGGGCGAGGAGATCCGGCGTCGCGACGGCCTGCGCAAGGCCGCCGACCTGATCGAGCAGCTCGGCCAGTAGCAAGATCCGAAGGACGAAGTCTTCCGATGCGTGAACTGATCAACCCCGCCACCGGGCTCCCGTGTGCCGAAATTCCGGACACGCCGGTCGAGGGCGTGGCGTCCGCCGTACGCGAGGCACGGGCCGCGTTCGAGGAGTGGTCGCAGGCCACCCCGGGCGAACGCGCGCGGGTGCTGTTGCGGACCGCCGACCTCGTGGAGGCCGCGGCCGAGGAGCTGACCAGGCTGGAGGTGGAGGAGACCGGCAAGCCGGCGGCGGTGTTCCGCGACGGCGAGCTGCCGTTCGCCGCCGACAACCTGCGCTTCTTCGCCGGCGCCGCGCGCTCTCTGGAGGGCTCGGGAGCCGGGGTGTTCAGCGCCGGCTACACCTCGGTCATGCTGCGCCGCCCCGTCGGGGTGGTGGGGTCGATCGCGCCGTGGAACTTCCCCTTCGTCATGGCGATCTGGAAGGTGGGCCCGGCGCTGGCCGCGGGCAACGCGGTGGTGATCAAGCCGGCCCCCCAGACGCCGCGTACGACGCTGCGGCTGGCCGAGCTGTTCGCCGAGGCGGGCGCGCCGGCCGGGCTCGTGCGGGTGGTCACCGGCGGCGCGGAGGTCGGCCAGGCGCTGGTCACCGATCCGGGCGTCGACATGGTCAGCGTCACCGGCTCGACCGAGACCGGGCGGGCCGTGATGACCGGCGCCGCCGCCACCCTCAAGCGGGTCCACCTGGAGCTCGGCGGTAAGGCGCCGGCGCTGGTGTTCGAGGACGCCGACCTGGCGGAGATGGCCCGCGGCGTGGCCATGGGCGCGACGTACAACACCGGGCAGGACTGCACGGCGGCCACCCGCGTCTACGTCGCCCGTGAGGTCTACGCCGACGCGGTGGAGGCGCTTCGAGCGACTCTCGCCGGCATAACCGCCGGCGACCCCTGGGACCCGGCGACCGACATCGGCCCGCTGATCTCCTCGGCGCACCGCGATCGGGTGCACGGCTTCGTCTCGCGGGCCTCCGGGCGCGTGTTGCAGGGCGGCTCCCCAATCGGGGGCCCCGGCTTTTTCTACCCGCCCACCCTGGTGGCCGACGCCGCCCAGGTCAGCGAGATCGTCCAGGGGGAGATTTTCGGTCCGGTTCTCGTGGCCCTGCCGTTCGACGGCGAGGACGAGGCGGTCAGACTCGCCAACGACACGAGGTACGGTCTTGCCTCGTCGGTGTGGTCACGTGACGTGGCCCGCGCCATGCGCGTCTCGCACCGGCTCGACGTGGGTGTCACCTGGGTCAACGACCATCTCCCCATCGCCAGCGAGGCACCGCACGGCGGCGTGAAGGGCAGCGGGTTCGGCAAGGACATGAGCCAGGAAGCGGTGCAGGAGTATTCGGTGACCCGGCACCTGATGGTGAAGCACGCGGCACCGGCCGAGCGGGATTCGTTCCGGCCCGCCTGAAAACGTGTACGGCGTTATGCGACCAAAGTGCCTCTTTGGACGCATGTGATGGGATATGTTCGGTTGGCCGATCTGGTACGGGTTGTGTTCCAATTACCCAGCCGGACAGAATCCCATGCGCCCCACGCGTGTCTGATTTTTTTCGAGCACGTACCGGCGAGAGGTTGCGAGAGTCAGTGAGGACGGAAAACCCCAGGCACACGAAGTCAGGGGAGTACACAGGCGGACGGTTCCAGCTGGGGAACTGGCGTGTGCGCTCCAGGCTGATCGCGCTGATCCTCATTCCCACCGTCGTGGGTGTGCTGCTCGCGGGCGTGCAGCTGGCCAACGCGATCGGCACCAGTGCCGAATACCGCCGGCTCAGCCAGGTCGCCGAGCTGGTCCAGCGCATCGGCGCGCTCAACCACGAGCTCGGCAAGGAACGCACGCTCACCGCGTGGTACGTCGCCGACCGCCGCAGGGCCCAGCGCTTCGTGCAGCTGAAGACCCAGCGGCAGGCCACCGACCGGGCCAAGCAGCAGGCGCTCGACGCGGCCACGGTCATCGACGCCACCCACTCGGTCCGCGTGCAGGACGGCGTGGAGAACATGCGCCGCTGGCTCGACGGTCTCGACAGCCTGCGCGAGTCCATGGTCGGCAACGTGCCGCCGCGCGCCGCCATCGGCACGTACGGCACGATGATCGACGTGTTCTCCTCGGTCCAGGGCGACCTGGGCGACGGCGTGAGCGACGACGACCTGCAGGGTGACGTGGCCGCGCTGGGCTCGCTCCAGCGCATGAAGGAAGAGCTGTCCAAGCAGCAGATCATCCTCATCGTCACCCTGGCGCAGCGCAGGGTCGACAGCGCCGACTGGGCCGACTTCCTCGGCTCCTGGAACAGCCAGCAGACCGAGCTCGCGAACTTCGAGTCGGAGGCCGACGCCGAGGACCTCCAGGAGTACCGGCAGAACGTCAAGGGCCCGCAGGTCGACCTCGCCGACGCCATGCGCCAGCGCGCGCTGGCGCAGGTGAGCGAGTTCGACAAGATCGTGGACCTCGACGTCACCACTCCTCTGACGGCCTCCGGGCGCGACCTCAACTCCTGGTACGAGGCCACCACCGAGACCGGCAACGCCGTCCGCAAGGTGGAGGACGCCCTGGCCACCGAGATCGTGGGCGCCACCCGCGAGCTGAGCGACACCGAGCAGCGCAACGCCATCATCTCCGGCGCGCTGATCCTCGTGCTGCTGCTGCTCGTCCTGATCATCACCACCCGGGTGGCCGGTTCGCTGGTCCGCCCGCTGCGCCGGCTGCGCGCCGAGGCGCTCCAGGTGGCCACGACCCGGCTGCCCGAGACCGTCCGCATCCTGCGCGAGTCGGGTGAAGGCGCGCAGATCCCCGAAGTGCCGGCGATCGGCGTCAACACCCGAGACGA
This sequence comes from Nonomuraea terrae, assembly GCF_044465245.1. NCBI lineage: Bacteria > Bacillati > Actinomycetota > Actinomycetes > Streptosporangiales > Streptosporangiaceae > Nonomuraea > Nonomuraea terrae. The sequence continues at coordinate 751,104 of NZ_JBITLL010000007.1, forward strand.
GATCGGGGAAGTGGCGCGGGCGTTCGACGAGGTCCACCGCGAGGCGATCCGGCTGGCCGGCGACGAGGCCAAGCTGCGCGCCAACGTCAACGCCATGTTCGTCAACCTCTCCCGCCGCAGCCAGACGCTGGTCGAACGGCAGCTGCAGCTCATCGAGGGCCTGGAGCAGGGCGAGGAGGACGAGGAGCGGCTGGCGAACCTGTTCCGCCTCGACCACCTGGCCACCCGCATGCGCCGCAACAGCGAGAACCTGCTGGTCCTCGCCGGCCAGGAGGCCGCGCGCAAGTGGAGCGAGCCGGTGCCGCTGGTCGACATCGCCCGCGCCTCGCTGTCGGAGGTCGAGGGCTACGAACGGGTCCAGATCCAGATCCCGTCCGGCACGCTCATCGTCGGCCCCGCCGTCACCGACGCCGTCCACCTGCTCGCCGAGCTGATCGAGAACGCCATCTCGTTCTCGCCGCGCGAGAGCAAGGTCCAGGTCACCAGCGCGCCCGCCGAGGGCGGCGTGCTGATCGGGATCAACGACATGGGCATCGGCATGAGCCCGGAGGAGCTGGCCGAGGCCAACTGGCGCCTGGCCAACCCGCCGGTCGTGGACGTGTCGGTCTCCCGGCGCATGGGCCTGTTCGTGGTCGGCCGCCTGGCGCTGCGCCACGGCATCCGCGTGCAGCTCAGCCAGCGCGACGGCGGCGGTCTGAGCGCCATGGTGCTGCTGCCCGACGTGCTCATCAGCGGTGGTCAGGGCACGGCCCCGCAGGGGGGCCAGTACGAGGCGTTCACCACGTTCGACCCGAGGCAGCTCACGCAAGCCGGGCCGAACGGCTCGCACCCGTCCTTCGACGGCCCGAACCCCGCCGTCGACACGGAGTGGCCGGAGTCGGTGCCCGCGCCGGGCTCGGGCAACTGGCCGTCGTTCGGGGAGCCGCAGCCCTCGCTGTTCGGCGATGCCCAGCCTTCGCCGTTCGGTGAGCAGCCGTCGCCCTTCGCGGACGCCCAGCCGCAGGCCGCGCCGTTCGCCGACGCGCCGCCGCAGCCCGCTCAGGACGCGCCGCGCTGGCCGTCGTTCGCGGACGACGCCCCGCCCGCGGCCGCCCCGCCGTCCTTCGGCGAGCAGCGCTGGCCGTCGTTCGCCGAAGAGGCGCCGCGCGCGGCCGAGCCGGCGCCGTTCGCCGACAACCGGTGGCCGTCGTTCGCCGAGCAGCCGCCGCCCCTGCAGGACGACGAGCCGCGCTGGCCGTCCTTCTCGACGGAGCCGCCGTCCAAGGACGAGCCGCAGTGGTCGTCGTTCTCCGAGCCGCTTCCGCGCAGGTCGCTGTTCGCCCCGGACGGCCGTCCGCAGTCGCAGCCCGACGAGTCCTACGGTCCGCTGTTCGCGGACGAACCCAAGCCCGCGGACCAGTACGACCTCAACGGTCGCACGGCCCAGAACCCGTTCGGTCCCGGCAACTACTCCTCGCAGGACATGACGGGCCCGCTGCCGGTGGTACGCAACTCGCCCATCGAGGAGCAGAGCGAGGAGTTCCTGCCGATCTTCTCGTCGGTCGGCTCCGACTGGTTCCGCAAGCCGGACCCGGAAGTGCTCAGGCAGCGTCTCGACGGGGAGCCCGAGGGCGAGCACGAGATCACGGCCGTCCACCCGGCCGTGCCGGCGGAGCCGTCGGCGCCACCGTCCGCTGCACCGTCGGCCGGGACATCGGGCAAGTCGTCGCTGCCGCAGCGCAAGCCCGGGCAGTCGGGTGCGGGAGCGTCGTGGTCCTCGCCCGCGGACTCCGGTTTCCAGGCCGCGCAGGCCGCCGCCCAGCCCCAGCAGTCCGGAACGACGGCGTCCGGCCTGCCGCGCCGCGTCCCCAAGGCGAACCTGGTGCCGGGAACGGCCAGCCTCGCCGAGCCCCCGATCGCGTCTCCGGCACCACAGATTTCGCCCGAACGGTTGCGCAGCCGGCTCTCCAGCTTCCAGCAGGGTGTCCGGCAAGGCCGGGCGTTCACCCGGGGAGAAGAGTATGAGGAGGACAAATGAGAGAAATGAGCCAGGGAGCGCGTGGTATCAGCTGGCTGATCACGGACTTCGTGAACAACGTGCCAGGCGTCGCTCACACGGTCGTGGTGTCGTCTGACGGGTTGCCGCTGGCCTACTCCGAGGGCTTCCCCAAGGACCGGGCCGACCAGCTGGCCGCCGTGGCGTCGGGCGTGATCAGCCTGACGCAGGGCGCCGCCCGGGTCTTCGAGGGCGGTATGGTGACGCAGACCGTCGTCGAGATGCAGCGCGGCCTGCTGATGATCATGTCGATCAGCGATGGCTCCTGTCTCGCGGTCCTTGCCGCGCCCGACTGTGACATGGGTCTGGTGGCCTACCAGATGACCTTGCTGGTCGAGCGAGCCGGGCAGGTGCTGACGCCCGCCGTGCGCGCCGAGCTGCAAGCGGCCCGCCCCCGCTAGCGGGCGATGACAGGAGAAGATGGTGTCAGGTCAGCAGGGTTGGGCTGGTGATAGCACTCCGCCGCATCCGGCGGCTCCCCGTTCGCAGAAGCAGAGCTCCCTGGTACGGCCCTATGCCGTGACCGGGGGGCGCACCGCGCCGCGGATGAAGTTCGCCATGGAGGCACTGGTGTCCTCCGTGACATCGGAATACCAAGACATTTCCCTACTAAGTCCGGAGTATCAGGCGATCATTCAGCTGACCCGGAACGTCCGGTCGGTTGCCGAGATCTCCGCCCTTTTACGCCAACCTCTTGGCGTGGTCCGGGTGCTGATCGCCGACATGGCGTCGGAGGGCCTGATCCGCGTGCACCAGCCTGCGCTGGACGCGGGAAAGCCGGACCTCAACTTGCTCGAAAGGGTGCTCAGTGGACTTCGCAGGCTCTAGCCCCGGCCTCACCTCGACGAAGATCGTCGTGGCCGGGGGCTTCGGCGTGGGCAAGACGACGTTCGTGGGAGCGGTCTCCGAAATCCTGCCGCTCACCACAGAAGCGGTCATGACGGACGCCTCCGCCCACGTCGACGACGTCTCCCTCACGCCGAACAAGACGACCACGACCGTGGCGATGGACTTCGGCCGGGTCTCGCTCGACCGTGACCTGATCCTCTATCTGTTCGGCACGCCCGGGCAGCACCGGTTCTGGTTCATGTGGGACGACCTGGTACGCGGCGCCATCGGCGCGGTCGTCCTGGTCGACACCCGCCGCCTGGCCGACAGCTTTCCCGCCATCGACTACTTCGAAGAGGCCAAGCTGCCCTTCGTCATCGGTATCAACGGCTGGGACGGCCAGTTCGCCCACCAGGAGGAGGAGATCAGGGAGGCGCTGTCGATCGGCGGCCACATCCCGATCGTGCGGCTCGACGCCCGTCAGCGCGAGTCGGTGAAGTCCACCTTGATCACCTTGGTGGAGCACGCCCTGACCAGGCACATGCACACGCCCGTGTAGGCCGCGCCGCTGGTCAGATCGTGAAGCAATGTCGACCCGGCACCCGGACGAGGGTGCCGGGTTTTTCCGCGTTCCGAGCCGGCTTCTGGGCGCTGTCGGCGCGCGCCCTCGCGCGCGCCGGCCACACCCTGCACGCCGCCTCCGGCAGCCGCAACACCGCACGTGTCGCCGCGGCCGCCTGAACCATCCCCGCACCCCGCCGGACAGCGGGAGTCGGACGGTGGCGTCAGACGGTGGCGTGGCCGCGGACGAGGCGGCCGACCTCGGCGCGCAGGTGCACGAAGTCGGGGTGCTCACGGGTCGAGATCTGGTCGCGCGGCCCCGGCAGGTGCACCTTCAGGTCGCCGACCACGTGCGCGGGCGCCTTCGACAGCACCACCACGCGGTCGCCCACGTACACGCTCTCGTCGATGTCGTGCGTGATGAGCACGATCGTCATCCGGTGGTGGCCGCGGACCTTGAGCACCAGGTCCTCCAGGTCCTCCCTGGTCTGCGCGTCCACCGAGCCGAACGGCTCGTCCATCAGCATCAGCGTCGGCCGGTACGCCAGCGCCCGCGCGATCGCGACCCGCTGCTGCATGCCGCCCGACAACTGGAACGGGTATTTACGGCCGGCGCCCGCCAGACCCACCGACTCCAGCGCCTCCTTCGCGGCCTCCTGGCGCCGGCGCTTGTCCATGTTCCTGCGACGCAGCGGCAGCGCCACGTTGTCCTCGACCGACATCCACGGGAACAGGGAGCGGCTGTAGTCCTGGAAGACGACGGCGAGATTGTCGGGCGTCTGCCGGACCACCTGGCCCTCGATCCTGACCTGTCCGCCCGTGGGCCTGATCAGGCCGGCGATGGAGCGCAGCAACGTGGACTTCCCGCAGCCGGAAGGGCCGACGATGCACAGTAGTTCGCCCGCGGCGACGCTCAGGTTGAGCCCTTCGATGGCGTGGTGCGCGTTGGGAGTACCGCCGCCGTACACATGAGAAAGGTTGGCTATCTCGAGCAATGGATGTCCTTGGGGGGCGAGACCGCGAAACCGCAACTTTCCGGAGTCGGAAATGACTCTAGCGGAGCGGGAAATGATGGACATGTCAGTCAGGTAAACCCATTCTGGGCGCAATCTTACCGGCGGGCGCGGGTGCCTGCCATGCGTCGCGCTCATACGTTCCACGATTCGCGTTCGTCCAGCGCGCGGACGTCGCCGTCGGAAAATGAGCCGCTGGGCGTCGGCGACCTGGTGCGATTCCTCGGCTCGGCCAGACTCTAGATCACGACGTGCTGGGCGGCGTGGTGCCACGCGAGCACGCGCCGCTCGACGACCAGGAACACCTCGTTGAGCAGATAGCCCAGGACCCCGAGCAACACGATCCCGGCCCACATGGCGGGCAGGTCGAAGGTCGCGTACGCGCTGGTGAGCTGGAAGCCGATGCCGTTCGTGGTGCCGGGCAGCAGCTCCGAGAAGACCATGACGATCAGCGACAACGACAGCGCCAGCCGCAGCCCGGCGAACATCTTGGGCAGCGCCGACGGCAGCACCACCCGCAGCAGCCGCTCGGCGCGCGAGAGCCGGAAGACCTGGCTGGTCTGCAGGTGCAGCGGCTCCACCGAGCGGGCGCCGTCGGCGGTGTTGAGCAACACCGGCCAGACGATGCTGAACATGATGAACGCCAGCTGCATCCGCAGCCCGAACCCGAACAGCACCAGGAAGACGGTGACCAGGGCCGGCGGCGGGATCGCGCGCAGGAACTGCAGCACGCCGTCGAGGTAGTCGTACACCTGCGACGACAGCCCCAGCGCCAGCCCGAGCACGACCCCGGCCAGCGCGCCCCCCGCGAAGCCCAGCCCCATCCGGCCCAGGCTGGGCAGGATGTCGCCGATGGCGGCGTCGGTCAGGAACAACGTGGTGAACGGGCCGGAGAACCACATCGCGTGCATGCGCGTCACGATCGTGCTGGGCGGCGGGAAGAACGCGCTGTCCGCCAGCCACGTGGCCACCTCCCAGACCAGGACGAGCACGGCCAGCACCGTGATCCGGAACGCGGTCGTCCGCATGCCTCTCATCCGGCCTCCCCGCGCTGGGCGTGGTGCCAGTGGAACGCCCGCCGCTCGGCGGCCACCAGCAGGGCGTTCACCAGCACGCCGAACAGCCCCACCCAGAACACCCCGGCCAGGATGTCGGCCATCCGGGCGGGCACGGCTATGCCGGCGAAGAAGATGAACACGCCGATGCCCTCGCCCCGTCCGGCCACGATCTCGGTGCTGACGGTCAGGATGAGCGCCACCCCGGCGGCCAGCCGGACGCCGGTCGCGATGAACGGCGCCGACGACGGCAGCGACACGCGCAGCAACACCGCGAGCGGCCCGAAGCCGTACGAGCGCAGCGACTCCTTGGCCACCGGGTCGACGCCGCGCAGGCCGTACATCGTGTTGTAGAGGATCGGCCAGAGCGAGGCGTAGACCACCAGCGCCACGCGGTGCTGCAGCCCCGTGCCGATGACCAGCGCCACCAGCGGGATCAGCGCCACGGACGGGATCGGCCGCAGGAACTCCACCACCGAGCGCGTGGCGGCGTCGATGAGCGGCACGCTGCCGAGCAGCAGTCCGAGCGGCACCGCGATCAGCGCCGCGATGGCGAGCCCGATCGCCCAGGCGAGCAGGCTCGTCAGGGCGTGCGTACGGAAGGCCGGATCGGCGACCAGCGTCACCGCCCGCCCGACGATCTCCGTCGCGGGCGGCAGGAACTCCGGATCGGCCAGCCCCGTGCGGCTGACCAGCTCGATCAGCGCGGCGAACACGACCGCCCCGACCGCCCGGCGCGACCAGCGGGTGGCCGGTGACGCCGGGCGGGCGGGGGTCAGGGTCTGAGCGCTCACCCGGAGGTGGTGGGTGACATGAGGGACTTGACGTCGATGGCCTTCGACAGCCACTTCGCCTCCAGCATCCAGTCGGCCACCCGCTGGAGGCGGACCGGGTTGTCGCTGCTGGAGAAGTAGGGGAAGGTCACGGTGGCCGCGGTCGCGGCGTCGATCTGCGTGAAGTTCGGCAGCACCTTGGCCACCACCTCACGGTTGTTCTCCATGAGCTTGGCCGCGTTGTGGATGGCCCGCTGGAAGGCCGCCGCCACCTTCGGGTTCTCGTCGTGCCACTCCTGGGTGCTGACGTAGCCGGAGATCGGGAACTCGGCGGCGGGCCCGGAGGCGGGGTCGAGGATCTTGCGCGCGCCCATCGTGGAGATGGCCGCGGTGACCTGCGGCTCCCCCAGGTAGGCGGCGTCGATCTGGCCGCCCTTCCACGAGGGCATGATGTTCTGGAACGTCACCTGGACGTACTTGATGCTGGCGGGGTCGACGTTGTTGGCCTTGAGGACCTGAGCCAGGGCCAGCTCCTGGAAGTTGCGCAGCACGTTGACGTTGATCGTCTTGCCCTCCAGGTCCTTCGGCGTCCTGATGGGGGAGTCGGGCAGGGCCATGATGCTGAGCGAGTCGGGGGCTGCGCGAGAGCCCTCGGCCAGGATGCGCAGCTTCAGCGCCTGCTTGTCATGGGCGGCGAACATCGACACGTAATTGCCGAACATCGCGTCGATCTCACCCTTGACCAGCATGGGGATGGCTTCGGGTGCGGCCTGGACCACCTGCGGCGTGACCTCCAGACCTTCCTTCTCAAAGAGCCCTTGGTCGATGGCGACGTAAAGGGCGGCACTGTCGATGGCGGGCAGGGTGGCGACCTTGATCTGCGTCTTCTCCAGTCCTCCGGCGGCGGCCGCGGAGGGTGGGGCCGCGGTGGTGGTGCCGGCAGAGCTGCACGCCGCGACGCCGAGTGTCAAAGCGAACCCGATGATGGCGGCCCTGGCGGAACGGCCAAGCCTCATGTCAGGGACTCCCTTCGGATGGAGCCAGGGGGGACCGGGTGGCTTCTGCTCCCGGGGACTGTGTGCCTGACGCACGACAGAGATCGACCGTAGCACCAAATTGCCGGTCATTATCGTGAAAATGACACTTGTAGTTGCAATGCCGGTTTACGGCTATATCGTGAAAATTTGACAACCGCAGATGGACGTAATGTATGTCCGATTTGGGGAATGAGGTGACTGGCGGGACCTGAGTTACTGAGGTGCCTGATGCCTGATCGTTCCGCGAGACACGTTTGGCCTCGTGGAGCACTCTGCTATTGCCTGTTTCACCAGATAGAAGCATGTTTACCGATTCCGTCCTAATTTCTGGACATCCTGGGATAAAAGCCTCAAGGTGGCACTAGTAGTGGTTGGTGCTTGTCGGCCCGTGTGCTCAAATGGCGCTTGTCTCGAACGAGATATTGCCCCACCTGCATTTACCTGCACGGTCACCCGAGAATTCCCCTCCGGGGCGAGAGGTTGCGAAGGCAAGTGAGAACGCAGAGCGCTGAAGCTTCCGCTGACCGCGAGCCGCACGGCCATCAGAAGCGACGGCCGCCCAAACCGTCCGCGCGCAGGTTCGCACTGGGCAACTGGCACGTGCGGTCGCGCCTCATCGCGCTGATCGTCGTTCCTACGGCCGTCGCCGTCGGTCTGGGCGGGCTGAACGTCGTCACCTCGCTCAACGACGCCCACACGTACCAGAACCTCAGAGAGGTCGCCGAGCTCAGCGAGCAGATCGGCGCCGTCACCCACGAGCTGGGCTTCGAACGCGACGAGACGGCCCTCTACATCGCCCAGGGCCGGCCGGAGAACCGCGAGGCCCAGCTGCGCACCACCTACAGCCGTGTCAACGGCCTCATCGAGGAGGCCCAGCAGCAGGCCCGCGCGCTCTCCGACACCCACGCGGAAGCCGTGCGCCCGGTGCTGCGCCGCCTGGAGGAGGTGCCGACGCTGCGGGAGACGGCCGTCAACGGCAAGATCCAGCCGCTGCCGACGATCCAGAAGTACTCGCAGATCATCGCGGCGCTGCTGCAGTTCCACGACCAGGTCGGTCAGGTGGCGGTGGACGACGAGGTGGCCGACAGCGCGAGCGCGGTGGCCGCCATCGCCCGCGCCAAGGAACAGGCGTCCAAGCAGCGCGGCATTCTCGCCAGCGCGCTGGACAAACGCGGCTTCGACAGCGGCGAGCTCGACGCCCTCACCGACGCCAAGTCGCGTGAGGAGAGCGAGGAGACGCTGTTCGCCACCCTCGCCACCCTCGACCAGCTGGAGCTCTACCGCAACACGGTCGTCGGCCGCGACGTCGACCAGACCGACCTGTTCCGGCTGCGGGCCATGGCGCAGTCGGAGGAGGGCAAGGAGCTGAGCATCGGCGTCCGGCCCGACCAGGACGTCACCACGTGGGTCGAGGTCAGCACCGGCAAGATCGACGCGCTGCGCAGCGTGGAGAAGGAGCTGTCCTCCTCCGTCATCCTGCGCGCCCGAGCCCTGGAGGAGGGCGCCAACCGCTCGGCCATGATCTCCGGCGGTCTGATCCTCCTCCTGCTGGTCGTGGTGACCGCGATCATCTCGCTCATCGCCCGCTCGCTCATCCGGCCGCTGCGCAGGCTGCGCGGCGAGGCCCTCGACATCGCCGGCAAGCGCCTGCCGGAGACCGTACGGCAACTGCGCGAGAGCGGCGACGGCGAGGTCGGCCCCGTCATCCCGATCAGCGTGGACACCCATGACGAGATCGGCGAGGTCGCCCGCGCCTTCGACGAGGTGCACCGCGAGGCGGTACGGCTGGCGGGCGAGGAGGCGCGCCTGCGCAGCAACGTCAACGCGATGTTCGTGAACCTGTCGCGGCGCAGCCAGACGCTGGTCGAGCGGCAGATCACCCTGATCGACGGCCTGGAGCAGGGCGAGCAGGACGAGCAGCGGCTCGGCCACCTGTTCAAGCTGGACCACCTGGCCACCCGCATGCGCCGCAACAGCGAGAACCTGCTGGTGCTGGCCGGCCAGGACCCGCCGCGCCGCTGGAGCCAGCCGGTCAAGCTGGTCGACGTCGCCCGCGCCTCGCTGTCGGAGGTGGAGAACTACGAGCGCGTCGTCCTCCAGGTGCCCGACGGGGTGTCGGTGGCCGGCCAGGCCGTCAACGACGTCATCCACCTGCTCGCCGAGCTGGTCGAGAACGCCCTGTCGTTCTCCCCACGCGAGACCAGGGTGACCGTCTCGGGCAGCCGGATCGACGGCGGCGGCGTGATGCTGTCGATCACCGACTCCGGCATCGGCATGACGCAGGAGGAGCTGGCCCAGGCCAACGAACGGCTGACCGACGCCCCCGACGTGGACGTGTCGGTGTCGCGGCGGATGGGCCTGTTCGTGGTCGCCAGGCTGGCGCACCGGCACGGCATCCGGGTACAGCTGCGCCCGCACAGCTCCGGTGGGCTGACCGCGATGGTGCTGATCCCGGAGAACATGCTGGGCTCCCAGGCTTCCCCGCTGACCGGGATGCCGTCGTTCTCGGGCAACCAGCCGCCGTCGTTCGCCGGGCACGAGCCGCCCGCGCTGCCGTCCGGGATGCCGGGCGGCATGTCGGGCGGCCTGTCAGGCGGCATGCCGGGCGGGCCGTCCGGTGGGGGGCCGTACGCAGGTCAGCCGCCGGCCTTCGCCGGGGCGGCGGGCGGCGGGCCCAGGGACGAGCCGTACTCGGGGCCGCATCCTGCGCCGCCGGTCACGGACGTCCCTCCTCCGCTGACGATCGGCCCCGGCCACCCGTCGTTCCCGTCCAACCCCGACGGAGGCGGCTGGGGGACTCCGCCGTGGCGCGGGGACCCCGGCGGCTGGCCGGCCGAGCCGCCCGGCGCCGCGTTCGAGCCCGCCGACGTCTGGTCGCCGCCTCGCGGACCTTCGTGGAACGGCGGCTCCGGCCTGCCCAGACGACCTGTGCCCGAGCCGCCGCCCGGCGGCTGGGGCAAGGACACCATGCCGCCGCAGCGGCCGGGGTTCGAGTTCACCGACCCCGACGCCGGCGCCACGGGCCCCATACCGGCGGTACCGCCCGCGTCCGCCGGCGACGACTACCTGCCGATCTTCGCCGCCGTGGAGTCCGCCTGGTTCGGGCGCAACAGCGACGGCGCGAGCTGGGGCTCCTCCAAGGCGGACGCGGGCTGGAGCGCTGCGGAGGCGGCAGTGGAGCCGGTACGCGACGGATCGACGGCCTCGGGCCTGCCCAAACGGGTGCCCAAGGCCAACCTGGTGCCCGGCTCGGCGGACACCTCGTCGTCCCCCAAGGGCGTGACACCGATGCCGGCGGTCTCGCCGGACCGGGTGCGCAACCGCCTGTCGAGCTTCCAGCAGGGCTTCCGGGCGGCGCGCGACGACATCACCGAGGGCAAGGCGTTCTCTTCCGGCCCCCCGAGCCGTCCCGGCCTGAACAACAGTGACCGCGAACAACAGTGACCGAACAACAGTGACCCGAACGACAGTGACCCGAACGACAGTGACAGAGAGGAGGGCGCATGAACGACCTGAGCCACGCCGCACGCGGTGTCGACTGGCTCATCACCGACTTCGTCAGCACGGTCCCCGGCGTGGCGCACGCCGTGGTCGTCTCGTCGGACGGGCTGCCGCTGGCGGCGTCGGCGGGCTTTCCGGCGGACCGGGCCGATCAGCTGGCCGCGATCGCGTCGGGGCTGGTGAGCCTGACGCAGGGTGCGGCCAGGGTGTTCGAGGGTGGTGCGGTCAACCAGACGATCGTGGAGATGCAGCGCGGGCTGATGCTGATCATGTCGATCAGCGACGGCTCGTGCCTGGCGGTGCTGGCGGCCCCCGACTGTGACATGGGGCTGGTGGCGTACCAGATGACGCTGATGGTGGAACGCGCCGGCCAGGTGCTGACTCCGGCTGTGCGGGCCGAGTTGCGCGCCAGCCAGACCAGGTGATGTAGGTGACGGACCCTAGATGGAACAGCGGCGGTTGGGCGCCCCAGCATCAGCCACAGTCTCAGCCCGAGCCTGCGCCCCAGCCCCAGTCGCAGCTGCCCGACCCCGCCTCGCCCGTCCGTCCCTACGCGGTGACAGGTGGACGGACGGCGCCGCGGGTCAAGCTGGCGATGGAGGCCCTCGTGTCCTCGGCGACCGCCGAGCAGCGGGAGTTCTCGCATATCACGCCGGAGTACCAGGCGATCAGCCAACTGTGCCGGCAGGTGCGGTCGGTGGCCGAGGTGTCGGCCCTGCTGCGGATCCCGCTCGGCGTGGTGCGCGTGCTGATCGCCGACATGGCCGCCGAAGGTCTGGTCCGCGTGCACCAGCCACAACTGGACGCCGGGCGGCCGGACGTCAATCTGCTCGAAAGGGTGCTAAGTGGACTTCGCAGGCTCTAGCCCCGGTCTCACCTCGACGAAGATCGTCGTGGCGGGAGGCTTCGGGGTGGGCAAGACGACGTTCGTCGGAGCGGTGTCGGAGATCATGCCGTTGACGACGGAGGCGGTCATGACGGACGCCTCCGCCGGCATCGACGATCTGGGCATGACGCCGCTGAAGTCGACCACGACCGTCGCCATGGACTTCGGCCGCGTCTCGCTCGACCGCGACCTCATCCTCTACCTGTTCGGCACACCGGGACAGCATCGGTTCTGGTTCATGTGGGACGACCTGGTACGCGGCGCCATCGGCGCGGTCGTGCTGGTCGACACGCGCCGTCTGGCCGACAGCTTCCCGGCCATCGACTACTTCGAGGAGGCGCAGCTGCCGTTCGTCGTCGGCATCAACGGCTGGGACGGCAAATATCCCCACAGCGACACCGAGGTGCGCGACGCCCTGACCCTGGCGCCGCACATCCCGATGATGCGTCTGGACGCCCGGTCCAAGGACTCGGTGAAGAACACGCTCATCCACCTGGTGGAACACGCGCTCTCCGTCCGGATGGCCGTGCCGGGCTGGGGCGCCTAGCGGGGCCGGGCCTCGATGAGGCTCGCGCCCGCGCCGAGCGTCATGACCTCGCTGAGCGCGAGTCCGGCCTGTTCGAACAGGGCCGCGTACTCGCCCCGGTCGCGCTCGGCGCCGCCGTTGAAGATCGCCAGCATGCGCAGGTCGAGGTCGTTGCCCAGGTGCGCCTCCTCGTCCTCCGGCAGCACCGTCTCCAGCACCAGCACCCGCCCGTCCGGCTTCATGGCCGCGCGGACGTTGCGCAGGATGCGCAGGGCGTCGTCGTCGTCCCAGTTGTGCAGAACGCTGGCCAGCAGGTAGATGTCACCGCCGGACGGAACCCCGGTGAAGAAGTCCCCGGCGACGACCTCCGACCGATCCGCCAGGCCCTCCTCCTCCAGCGCCCGCCTGGCGTGCCCCGTCACGTGCTCCAGGTCGAACAGGATGCCCCGCATACCCGGGTTGGCCCGCAGGACCGTGGCCAGGATGTGGCCCTTGCCGCCGGCCACGTCCACCATGGTCGCGGTGGCGGGGAACGCGTACCGCTCGGTCAGGCCCTCGGTGAAGGGCAGGGCCCGGGCCGTCATGTAGTCGTCGAACAGGGCGCTCACCGCCGGGTTGGCGGCGAGGTGGTCGTACAGGTGCCCGTAACGCTTGACGAAGGCCGAGCCGCCCTCGCGCACGGTGGTGGGCAGCGAGCCGATGGCGTACCAGAAGCTCTCCTCGCCGAGCATGCGGATCGAGGAGCGCACGTGACCTGGCGCGTCCGAGCGCATGGGCGCGCCCTTCTCGGTCAGCTCGTACGTCCCGGGCCCGGCCTTCCTGACCAGGCCCATGCCGGCCAGCTCGCGCATGACCCGCCGGAGCGCGGGGGCGTCGGAGCCGGAGCGTTCCGCCAGCTCAGTGATCTCCAGAGGTCCGTCCGCGAGATGGTCGGCCAGCCCCAGCTCCGCCATGGTCAGCAGGGCGGCGAAGCGGGAGAGGTCTCCGACGGCTCCCCAGAGCAGCTCAGACATGTAAGTTCTTCGTCCCTTTCCAACAAGACTTCAGGGGTTGCGGGTGGCCTGCCGGTGCCAGACGAGCACCCGGCGCTCCGCCAGCACGAACAGGGAGTTGACGAGGTAGCCGAGGATGCCGAGCAACACGATCGGCGCCCACACGCCCGCGCCGTCGAAGCTGCGTTGCGCCACCAGCAGCTGGTAGCCGATGCCGTCGCTGCCGCCGCCGAACAGCTCGCTGATCACCATGAGGATCAGCGCCAGCGACAGGCTCAGCCGCAGCCCCGCGAAGATCTTCGGCGAGGCGGCGGGCAGGATGACGACGCGCAGGCGCTGCGCCTTGCTCAGGTTGAAGACCGTGGCCGTATCCAGATAAGTACGGTCCACCGCCTTCACTCCGTCGATCGTGTTGAGCAGCACCGGCCAGATCACGCCGAACACGATCGTGGCCAGCTGCGTGGCCAGCACCGCCTGCAGCACCACGACGAAGACCGGTACCAGCAGCGGCGGCGGGACGGCACGGCCGAACTCGAGCAGCGGGTTCACGAAGTCGGACGCCGCCCGCGAGCGCCCGAGCAGCACGCCGAGCAGGATCCCGATCAGGGCGGCCAGGATCCAGCCGCTGAACATGCGGCCGAGGCTGGGCAGGATGTTGTCGATCGCGTCGTCGGTGAGGAACACCCGGCTGACGGGGCCGGAGAACCACAGCTCGTACATGCGGACGACGATCGTCGAGGGCGGCGGGAAATCGGTGTCCTGGGTCACGTAGCCGATGAGCTCCCAGACGCAGAGCACCACCGGGACCAGCCAGAACCTGGAGATGGATCTCACGACTCCGACGCTCCCGTCCGTACCTGGTGCCAGTGGAAGAGCCGGCGTTCGCCGGTCAGCAGCAACATGTTGACCAGCAGACCCAGCACGCCGGCCCACAGCGTGGCCGCCATCATGAGGTCCACCCGGTTGCCGCTGCTGGCCACGTTGACGTAGACGCCGATGCCGTCGGCGCCGCCGGCCATCAGCTCGGCGCTGACCGCCAGGACGAGCGCGGTGCCCGCGGCGATCCTGACGCCCGTCGCGACGAACGGCGCCGCGCTGGGCAGCGACACCCTGGCCAGCACCGCCGACGGGCCGAAGCCGAAGCTGCGCAGCGACTCCTTGGCCAGCGGGTCGACGTCCTGCATGCCGTAGATGGTGTTGATGAGGATCGGCCAGACCGAGGCGTACACGATGACGGAGATCTTCATCATCTCGTCCACCGAGATCAGCAGGATGGCCAGCGGGATGATCGCCACCGAGGGGATCGGCCGCAGGAACTCCAGCAGGGGCCTGACCACGCGCTCGACCGGGGGCAGCGCCCCGAGCAGCACGCCCAGCGGCACGGCTATCGCGGTCGCGACGAGCAGGCCGAGCATCCAGTTCATGACGGTCGCGCCGACGCCGGCCAGGAAGTCGGGGTCGGCCGGCTGGAGGACGGCCTCGTACAGGATCACCGAAGGAGGGGGGAAGAGCAGGTCTTCGCTGATGCCGAAGCGGATGACCAGCTCCCCGAGAATGAGGAACCCCGCGACGCCGAGGGCGCCGCGGAGTAGTCGTGCCTTGCTCATCTCATTGACTCGGGGGGGACACGATGATCGAGTTCACGTCGATCGCGTTCTTCAGGTAGCCGTACTCGAGCATCACGTCGGCGACCTTCTGCAGCCGGTTCGCGCTGAGCTCACTGGGGTAGACGCCCAGCGTGATCACCGAGGCCACGTCGGCCTTGATCGCGGTGTACGTCGGCAGCGCCGTCTCGATCTCCTTGCGGTCGCCCGAGGCGAGCGCCTGCGCCTTGGCGATGGCCCGCTGGAACGCGGCCATCGTCTTGGGGTTCTTGGCCGCCCACTCGTCGGAGACCATCCAGCCGGCGATGGGGAAGTCCGCGGTCTGGCCGGTCATCGTGTCGGCCAGCTTGCGGAAGCCGAGCTGGCTCTGGGTGGCCGTGATGAACGGCTCGGTGAGCCAGCCGGCGTCGGCCTGCCCGCTGTTGATCGCGTTGCCCATGTCCGGGAACGGCTTCTCGACGAACTTGACGTCTTCGGCCGTGAGGCCGGCCACCTTGAGCTGCGTGGTCACCGCGAGTTGGCCGATGTTGTTGAGGTTGTTCACCAGAACGGTCTTGCCCTTGAGGTCGGCGACCGTCTTGATGGGCGAGTCCTTCGGCACCATGATGTTGAAGGTGTTCGGAGCCGCCTGGTACATGTCGGCGATCAGCTTGATCTTCTTGCCCTGCTCGACGGCGACGAACGTCGAGACGTAGTTCGTCTGCGCGATGTCGAGCGCGCCGTTCTCGATCTGCGGGATGGCGGCGGCGCCACCCGTGATGATCTCGGGCTCTACCGTCAGGCCCTCTTCCTTGAAGAAGCCCTTGGTCTGGGCGATATAGATGCCCACGGGGTCCGGAATGGGCAGATGTCCGACCTTGATGGTCGTCTTCTCCAGGCCATTGCTGTTGCCGGCCGTTGACGCGGTGTCGTCGGAGGCACCGCAGCCGGTAAGGGCCAGAGCGACTGTGACGCCGACAGCAATGGCGCGACAGCGCAGTTTGCCAGTCATTGGGGGGTTCTCCTACCAGGGGAAGCTATGGGAGATCGGCACCAGATGCCGGGCGTGAAGCGTACCGGAGGGGAGAACCGCGCGGGAGCGCTATGCCACGTTTATGCGCTTTATCTGCAAAATATGCTCTCGCCCCTCTATCGATATAAATATATGGCTGAAGCACACTTAATGGCTTAATGTCCGTATTTGATGGGCTTTTGGTAGCGCTCCGTGTTCGCAAGCTCGCCACGTGAACAATGTGTGAGTTGGAACGGTTGAAAACTACAGAGACGTTGGCCTAACTATGAGGTTTGTGCTCAAATTGGGCCCGAACTTGCCTGCGATCACTCGTCCGTGTGACGAAGCCGCTGAGATCCCCCCACAAGCAGGCCATGGCGAGAGGTTGCCACCAGTGACGACAACAACGACCGGTCCCGGTCGTGGGAGCGCTCCGGCTCTACCGGAACCGGCTACGGGCGGTGAACCGCCTCAGGCGCAGTCCCCCCGATCGGGCAGCCCGTTCGCACTTCGCAACTGGCGTGTGCGTACTCGTCTCATCGCCCTCATCGCCATCCCCACGCTCGTGGCCGTGATCCTGGGCGCGCTGCGTGTCACCACCTCGATCGGCAGCGCACAGCAGTACCAGGTCATCGGCGAGGTCGGCACCCTGGTCGCCCAGCTCGGCGACCTCTCGCGCGACCTCGGCCTCGAACGCGACCTGGCCGGCCGCTTCGTCGTCTCCGACCGGCGCCCCGCCGAGAAGGAGAAGCTCGCAAGCCAGCAGGGCGTCGTGGACGCGAGCGTCGCCCGCACCCTGGACGCGGCGCGGGCCGCCGAGCCGGCGCTCACCGACCTGGGCCGCAGGATCTTGGACCGTATCGAGGTCCGCCTCAGCCAGCTCAAGTCGCTGAGACTGACCGTCGACGGCTCGCAGCTGCCGCCGCTGCCGACGGTGGAGAAGTACTCCGAGGTCATCGCCGACATGCTGCAGCTGTACGACGAGCTGGCCCAGGGCTCCACGGACGAGCAGATCAACGCCACCGCCGCCGCGCTGCGCTCGATCGCCCGCGCGGAGGAGGAGGCGTCCAAGCAGCGGGCGCTGCTGACGATCGCGCTGGTCCGCGGCACCTTCGAGCAGCCGGAGTTCGACGCCTTCCTCGACGCCCGCGCCCGCCGCGAGAGCGAACGGACGGCGTTCAACGCGGTGGCCACGGCGCCGCAGCGCCAGTTCCACGACAACACGGTCGCCAGCCAGAAGATCGGCCGCGCCGAGTTCTACATCAGCCGCGCGGTGATGCTGCACAACAACGGTCAGTCGCTGCGCAGGCTCGACAACGCCACCGCCAGGGACGCCGACCGCTGGTTCGAGTCGATCACCGACACCGTCGACAAGCTGCACCAGGTACAGAAGGCACTGTCGGACCAGGTGGCCACCCGAAGCGCCGACGTCGCCAGCGGCGACCGGCAGCTGGCCGCCGTCAACATCGGTGTCGTGGTCCTGCTGCTGCTCCTGGTGCTCGCGATCACCGCTCTCATGGCGAGCTCGCTCGTACGCCCCCTGCGCCGCCTGCGCGGCGACGCCCTGAAGATCGCCGGTCAGACGCTGCCCGACCTGGTCCGCCAGCTGCGCACCACAGACGTATCGCCCGAACAACTGCAGGTGCCGCCCATCGACGTCAACTCCAGGGACGAGATCGGTGAAGTCGCGCGGGCCTTCGACGAGGTCCACCGCGAGGCCGTCCGCCTGGCCGGTGAGGAGTCCAGGCTCCGCAGCAACGTCAACGCGATGTTCGTGAACCTGTCGCGGCGCAGCCAGACGCTGGTCGAGCGGCAGATCACCCTGATCGACGGCCTGGAGCAGGGCGAGCAGGACGAGCAGCGGCTGGCGAACCTGTTCAAGCTCGACCACCTGGCCACCCGCATGCGCCGCAACAGCGAGAACCTGCTGGTCCTCGCCGGCCAGGAGCCCCCGCGCCGCTGGAGCCAGCCGGTCAAGCTGGTCGACGTCGCCCGCGCCTCGCTGTCGGAGGTCGAGAACTACGAACGGGTCGTGCTGGAGGTGCCGGAAGGCGTCTCGATCGCCGGCCAGGCCGTCAACGACGTCATCCACCTGCTCGCCGAGGTGGTCGAGAACGCCCTGTCGTTCTCCCCGCGCGAGACCAGGGTCCCGGTCTCCGGCAGCCGGATCGACGGCGGCGGCATCATGCTCTCCATCACCGACGCCGGCATCGGCATGACGCAGGAGGAGCTGGCCCAGGCCAACGAACGCCTGGCCGGCTCGGCCGCCGTGGACGTCTCCGTCTCCCGCCGCATGGGCCTGTTCGTGGTCGCCAGGCTGGCGCACCGGCACGGCATCCGGGTGCAGCTGCGCCCGCACGGCTCCGGTGGCCTGACCGCCATGGTCCTCATCCCCGAGTCGTTGCTCGGCACTCAGGCCCCGTCCTTCGCCGGCTCCGGCGCGGCGGGAAACGCCATGCGGGAGGGGGCGTTCAGCGCGCCGGCTCCGACGCCGGCTCCGGCCGCGACCCCCTGGCCCGCCTCGGGCTTCCAGCTCGGCCCCGGCCACCCGTCGTATCCGTCGTACCCGTCGACGGACGCCCTCCCGCCGAGCGGCTCCTGGCCGTCGACGCCCGCCTGGTCCGGCGGCGAGTCGACCGGCGGGAACAGCTGGACGACCTCCGACTCGGCCAACGACGTGTGGGTCTCCGCCCGCGGCCCGGCCGCCGGCGACACCGGGCTGCCCACGCGCGGCGGCGTCTCCGACGAGACCAGCCCCTGGATGCGGCCCCCGGAGCAGCCGCCGGTGCCGCCCGCACGCAACCGCTTCGACTTCCCCGAGACCGAGTCCGCCGTGACGGGCCCCATGCCCGCGGTCACGCCGGCGGCGACCGGCGACGAATACCTGCCGATCTTCGCCTCGGTGGAGTCCGCCTGGTTCGAACACGGCGTGGAGCCCAACGCCACCTGGGGTTCGTCGAAGGCGGACGCGGGCTGGAGCGCGGCGAAGGCGGTCGTGGAACCGGTGCGTGACGGATCGACGGCGGCGGGCCTGCCCAAGCGGGTGCCCAAGGCGAACCTGGTGCCCGGCTCGGCGGACACCGTCTCGGCTCCGAAGGGCGTCGCGCCGATGCCGGCGGTCTCGCCGGACCGGGTGCGCAACCGCCTGTCGAGCTTCCAGCAGGGCTTCCGAGCAGCGCGCGACGACATCAGCGAGGGCAGGACGTACGGGTCCGGCCCCAGGAGTGACAGTAGGGAGGAGGGCGCGTGAACGACCTGAGCCACGCGGCACGCGGGGTGGACTGGTTAATCACCGACTTCGTCAGTACCGTTCCGGGGGTCGCGCACGCGGTGGTCGTCTCGTCCGACGGATTGCCGCTGGCGGCGTCGGCGGGTTTCCCGGCGGACCGGGCCGATCAGCTGGCCGCGATCGCGTCGGGGCTGGTGAGCCTGACACACGGCGCCGCCAGGGTGTTCGAGGGTGGTGCGGTCAACCAGACGATCGTGGAGATGCAGCGCGGGCTGATGCTGATCATGTCGATCAGCGACGGCTCGTGCCTGGCGGTGCTGGCGGCCCCCGACTGTGACATGGGGCTGGTGGCGTACCAGATGACGCTGATGGTCGATCGCGCCGGCCAGGTGCTGACTCCCGCGGTGCGCGCCGAGCTGCGCGCCACGCAGACCAGGTGATGTAGGTGACGAACCCGACGTGGAACAGTGGCGGCTGGGAGCCGCCACGCCAGCAGCCCCCCAGCTCTGACCCCGCCTCGCCGGTACGGCCCTACGCCGTCACAGGCGGGCGGACCGCGCCCAAGGTCAAGCTGGCGATGGAGGCCCTGGTCTCCTCGGCCACCGCCGAGCACCGGGAGTTCTCCCACATCACGCCCGAGTACAAAGCGATCAGCCAGCTCTGCCTGCAGGTCAGGTCGGTGGCCGAGGTGTCGGCCCTGCTGCGGATCCCGCTCGGCGTGGTGCGTGTTCTGATCGCGGATATGGCGGCCGAGGGCCTGGTACGGGTGCATCAGCCGCAGCTCGATGCAGGGAGGCCCGACGTCAACCTGCTGGAAAGGGTGCTAAGTGGACTTCGCAGACTCTAGCCCTGGTTTGACCTCGACGAAGATCGTGGTCGCCGGCGGGTTCGGCGTGGGCAAGACGACGTTCGTCGGAGCGGTGTCGGAGATCATGCCGCTCACCACGGAGGCCGTCATGACGGACGCCTCCGCGGGGATCGACGACCTCGGCATGACGCCGCTGAAGTCGACCACGACCGTCGCCATGGACTTCGGCCGCGTCTCGCTCGACCGCGACCTCATCCTCTACCTGTTCGGCACGCCCGGGCAGCACCGGTTCTGGTTCATGTGGGACGACCTGGTACGCGGCGCCATCGGCGCGGTCGTCCTGGTCGACACCCGCCGCCTGGCCGACAGCTTTCCCGCCATCGACTACTTCGAAGAGGCGCAGCTGCCGTTCGTCGTCGGCATCAACGGCTGGGACGGCCAGTACCTGCACGACGACACCGAAGTGCGCGACGCGCTCACCCTCGCCCCTCACATCCCGATGGTGCGCCTGGACGCCCGGTCGAAGGAGTCGGTCAAGAACGCGCTGATCCAGCTGGTCGAACACGCGCTGACGGTCCGGATGGCCGTGCCAGGCTGGAGCGGCTAGCAGAGCGGATAGTCTGGAGTCTTAGACGTACATTCGCTTCGAGGACTGGCCAACCACGTGTTCGAGACGCTTTCCGACCGGTTGACATCGGTCTTCTCCTCCCTCCGGTCCAAGGGCCGGCTGTCCGATGCCGACATCGACGCCACCACCCGCGAGATCCGCATCGCCCTGCTGGAGGCCGATGTCGCTCTCCCGGTGGTCAAGGCGTTCGTCGCGCAGGTCAAGGAGCGCGCCAGGGGCTCCGAGGTCTCGCAGGCGCTCAACCCGGCGCAGCAGGTCGTCAAGATCGTCAATGACGAGCTGATCGAGATCCTCGGCGGCGAGACGCGCCGGATCCGCCTGGCCAAGACGCCGCCGACGGTCATCATGCTGGCGGGTCTGCAGGGCGCGGGCAAGACGACGCTGGCCGGCAAGCTGGCGAAGTGGCTGCGCGAGCAGGGCCACGCGCCCATGCTCGTCGCCGCCGACCTGCAGCGCCCCAACGCCGTCACGCAGCTCCAGGTCGTGGGCGAGCGTGCCGGGGTCGCGGTCTACGCGCCCGAGCCCGGCAACGGCGTCGGCGACCCGATCGAGGTGGCCCGCAGGTCGATCGACGAGGCCAGGCGCCTGCAGCACGACGTCGTCATCATCGACACCGCCGGTCGCCTGGGCATCGACCAGGAGATGATGCAGCAGGCCGCCGACATCCGCGACGCGGTCCGTCCCGACGAGGTCCTGTTCGTGGTCGACGCCATGATCGGCCAGGACGCCGTCACCACGGCTCAGGCGTTCATGGACGGCGTCGGCTTCGACGGTGTCGTGCTGACCAAGCTCGACGGCGACGCCCGCGGCGGCGCTGCGCTGTCGGTCCGCCACATCACCGGCCGGCCGATCATGTTCGCGTCGACCGGCGAGAAGCTGGAAGACTTCGACGCCTTCCACCCCGACCGCATGGCCTCGCGCATCCTCGACATGGGTGACATCCTCACCCTGATCGAGCAGGCCCAGAAGACGTTCGACGAAGAGCAGGCCGCCAAGATGGCGGGCAAGCTCACCTCGGGCGAGAACTTCACGCTCGAAGACTTCCTCGAGCAGATGATGATGGTCCAGAAGATGGGGCCGATCAAGAACCTGCTCGGCATGATGCCCGGCATGGGGCAGATGCGCGACCAGATCAACTCCATCGACGACCGCGACCTCGACCGCATCGCGGCCATCATCCGCTCGATGACCCCCGGCGAGCGCCAGGACCCCAAGATCATCAACGGCTCGCGCCGCGCCCGCATCGCCGCCGGCTCCGGCGTCACGGTCAGCGCCGTGAACAACCTGGTCACCCGCTTCTTCGAGGCACAGAAGATGATGAAGCGGATGGCGGGCGGCATGGGCATCCCCGGCATGCCGGGCGGCCGCGGCAAGGCGGCCAAGACGCAGAAGAAGGGGAAGAAGGGGCGGCGCGTCAGCGGCGACCCGCGCAAGGCCGCGCTCGGCAAGGCCGACGCGGAGACCGCTCCTTCCGAGCCGAAGCAGGGCGGCGTGCTGGGCAACCTGGGCGGCAAGCTGCCGCCCGGCGTCGAGCTGCCCCCCGGCTTCGACCCGTCCAAGCTGAAGCTGCCCGGCCAGAAGTGACGCACCGCGCCCGGTGACCAGCCGGTCACCGGGTCTTGCCCCGCCCTTTGCGGCCCGCTGCCGTCCGAGGTCGTGGGCAGTGCCGTAGGTCTGGCAGAATGACATGTTGGAACATCGTGACCAGGTGGGTGCCCTCTCATCTCCCGCCGGACGCGCCTGTCCCTGGAGCGTCGTCCCGTCGTGCCCCACTCGGCGAGATGCCGTTCACCCACGCTCGAATGCAGGAGAGACCACACCCGTGGCAGTCAAGATCAAGCTCAAGCGGCTCGGCATGATCCGCAATGCTCAGTACCGAATCGTCGTCGCCGACAGCCGCACCAAGCGTGACGGCCGGGCGATCGAGGAGATCGGCCTGTACCACCCGAAGGACGACCCTTCGCGCATCGAGGTCAACGCCGAGCGTGCGGCCTACTGGCTCAGTGTCGGCGCGCAGCCGACCGAGCCGGTGCTCAAGCTGCTCAAGCTCACCGGTGACTGGCAGAAGTTCAAGGGCGAGCCGGCTCCGGCGCCCCTGAAGGTCGCCGAGCCCGCGCCCGACCGTCACGCCATCTACGAGGCCGCGGCCAAGGAGACCCTGTCCGGTGGCGACACCGGCACGGCCGCCACCACGCCGAGGAAGGCCAAGAAGAAGGACGACGCCGAGGCCGAGGTCACCACCGAGACCAAGACCGAGGGCGAGGCCTGACGTGCTCGAGGAGGCTCTCGAGCACCTCGTGAAGGGCATCGTCGAACATCCAGACGATGTCCGGGTCCGCGCACGCCGCATTCGCAGCGGGCGCGTCCTGGAGGTCCGGGTGCACCCCGAGGACCTGGGCAAGGTCATCGGACGCGGCGGGCGCACCGCCAAGGCGCTGCGCACGGTCGTGAACGCCCTGGCCGACGGGAAATACGTGCGGGTCGACCTGCTCGATCTGCACGAAGCAGTCCGTTAGCGTCAGGAAAAGCGCGCCCTCATCGGCTTCGTTCCGATGGGGGCGCTCGCGTTGAGAAAGGCAGATCACGTGCAGCTGGTCGTCGGCCGGATAGGCCGTCCACACGGGGTACGCGGTGACGTGACCGTGGAGGTGCGCACCGACGATCCCGAGCTGCGCTTCGCCCCGGGCATCTCGATCGCGACCGACCCCGCCGAGCGCGGGCCGCTCGTCGTCGAGGGGCGCCGCTGGCACAAGGGCATGCTGCTGGTGACCTTCGAGGGCGTCGCCGACCGCGACGCGGCCGAGGAGTTGCGCGGCACCATGCTGGTCATCGACTCGGCCGAGGTGGCGCCGCTCGACGACCCCGACGAGTTCCACGACCACCAGCTCGTCGGGCTGACGGTCGAGACCGTCGCGGGCGAGCAGGTCGGCGAGGTGGAGGACGTCCTGCACCACGGCCAGGACCTCCTCGTGGTGCGCCGCAAGGGGCAGGACGACGCGCTCATCCCGTTCGTCAAGACCCTCGTGCCCGTGGTCGACGTCGAGGCGGGGCGGCTGGTGGTCGATCCACCGGAAGGGCTGCTGTGATGCGGCTCGACATCATCTCGATCTTCCCCGAGTACTTCGCGCCGCTCGACGTCTCACTGATCGGCAAGGCCCGCGAGCGCGGCACCCTCGACGTGCGCGTGCACCAGCTGCGCGACTGGGCCCACGACGTGCACAAGAGCGTCGACGACACCCCGTACGGCGGCGGGCCCGGCATGGTCATGAAGCCCGAGGTGTGGGGCGAGGCCATCGACACGGTGATCGACGGGGGATCCCCGCGGATCGTCGTGCCGACGCCCAGCGGGCGGCCCTTCACCCAGGAGCTGGCCCAGGAGCTGGCCGCGGAGCCGTGGCTGCTGTTCGCCTGCGGGCGCTACGAGGGCATCGACTCGCGCGTGATGGACGAATACTCCGCACGGCTGCGCGTCGACGAGGTCAGCATCGGCGACTACGTGCTGGCCGGGGGAGAGGTCGCGGTGCTGGTCATCGTGGAGGCCGTCGGGCGGCTGCTGCCGGGTGTGCTGGGCAACGCCCAGTCGGCCGTGGACGACTCGTTCGCGCCCGGGTCGATGCGCAACCTGGTCGAGGGGCCGGTCTACACCAAGCCGCCCGTGTGGCGGGGGCATGAGGTGCCGGCCGTGCTGCTGTCCGGACATCACGGAAATGTCGCCCGGTGGCGGCGTGAGCAGGCGATCCGCCGTACCGTACGCAACCGGCCTGAGCTGGCGGCGGAGCTCGACCCCGACACGCTCGACAAGCACGACAGGAAACTGCTCGAAGAGCTGTCATTTCGCGTCAGCCCGAAAGATGTGGCAAACTGAAGCGCTGCCGTCCATCATGCGGTCGGTGTTGCATGCCCGGGAAAGCGACCCCGGGCCCCCAGGAGACAGCAAGCGTGTCCACTTCCTGTCGCCGCGCTCGCGTTCGGGGCGTGGCCGGGTGGACCTCCGCCTGCTTCGCGAACCATTGAGGAATTGACTCTCATGCACACGAAGATCCAGGAGCTCGAGAAGGCGACCCTGCGCAGCGACGTGCCGGGCTTCCGCCCCGGTGACACGCTCGAAGTCCACGTCCGAGTCGTCGAAGGCAACCGGTCCCGTATCCAGGTCTTCAAGGGCTTCGTGCTGCGCAGGCAGGGCAGCGGCGCCCGCGAGACCTTCACGGTCCGCAAGGTCAGCTACGGCGTCGGTGTGGAGCGCACCTTCCCGGTGCACAGCCCGGTCATCGAGAAGATCGTCCTCGTGACCCGCGGTGACGTCCGCCGCGCCAAGCTCTACTACATGCGCGACCTGCGCGGCAAGGCCGCCCGCATCCGCGAGAAGCGCGAGACCACGGCCGCCAAGTAATCCGAGCCGTGCTCATGAAAGGCCCGCGCCATGCGCGGGCCTTTCCGCTTTACAGGGCCGTTCCCTTTATGTGGAGGGAATCAGGGGTGGGTGTAACGTCGGTCGGGGGTTGTCGAGCCTGCGCATCATCTAGGCTCGTCAGCGATGACAAGCGAGTACCAGGAGCACGGCGCGGCGCGCCGCCCTGTCGAGGACGAGGTGGACGTGGTCGCGGAAGAGACGCAGAAGCCGGCCAAGGGCGAGAACAAAGAGAAGAAGGGCTCGTTCTGGAAAGAACTCCCCGTTCTCATCGTGGTGGCCCTGGTGCTGGCGCTGATCATCAAGACATTCGTGGTCCAGGCGTTCTACATTCCGTCCGAGTCGATGGAGAACACCCTGTTGAAGAACGACAGGGTCCTCGTCAACAAGCTCGTCTACCACACGCGTGACATCGAACGCGGCGACGTGGTGGTCTTCTCCGGCGTCGACTCGTGGGACGGCGAGTTCCAGCTCGAGGAGCCGTCCAACGCGGTGGCGGGGTTCTTCCGGTGGGTCGGCACGGCCTTCGGCATCGTGCCCGGCGAGAAGGACTACATCAAGCGGGTCATCGGCGTCGGTGGCGACCACGTCAAGTGTTGCGACCCCAAGGGCCGCATCACGGTCAACGGCACGGCCATCGACGAGAAGAGCTACCTCTACCCGGGTGACGTGCCCTCCAACGAGTTCTTCGACATCACGGTGCCGCCCGGGCGGTTGTGGGTGATGGGCGACCACCGCTCGGTCTCGCTCGACTCGCGCTCCCACACCGGCGATCCGGGCGGCGGCTCCATCCCCGAGAGCCAGGTCATCGGGCGTGCGTTCGTGATCGTGTGGCCGTTCAACCGGTTCGGTTCCATCGACATCCCGGAGACCTTCGGGCAGCCCGCGCTGCAGGCGCTCGGCGGGCCGGAGCCGGTGCTCGCCGGGGTCGGGCTCGCCGTACCCTTGGTGCTGGCCCGTCGGCGCCGGCTGCGCAAGACGCGCTGACGGCCGTCACGGAGAAGGCGGAGGGCGTGGCAAAAGAGAAGAAGAAGGGCGGTTTCCGCGAGACCGTCCTGCTGATCGCGATGGGGGTCGGGATCGCACTGCTGTTGCAGGCGTTCGTGATCGGCTCGTTCTACATCCCGTCGGAGTCGATGGAGCGCACGCTCCTCGTCAACGACCGGGTGTTCGTCAACAAACTCGCGGGCAAGCCCGAACGCGGCGACATCGTCGTCTTCAAGGGCTGGAACGGCGAAGACACCATCAAGCGGGTCATCGGCATCGGGGGCGACAAGGTGGTGTGCTGCGACAAGCAGCGGCGCATCACCGTCAACGGGACGCCGCTGGACGAAGAGTCCTACCTCTACCCGGACGATTTCGCTTCTGGCGATGACTTCGACGTCACGGTGCCCGCCGGAAAGCTCTGGCTGATGGGTGACCACCGCAGCGCCTCGGCCGACTCGCGGGCGCACATGGAGGAGCCAGGAG
Organism: Nonomuraea terrae; assembly: GCF_044465245.1. Classification (NCBI taxonomy): domain Bacteria; kingdom Bacillati; phylum Actinomycetota; class Actinomycetes; order Streptosporangiales; family Streptosporangiaceae; genus Nonomuraea; species Nonomuraea terrae. Next base: position 777,449 of record NZ_JBITLL010000007.1, read on the forward strand.
GGGGTTTCATCTCGGAAGATGACGTGATCGGCAAGGCCGTGGTGCGCTATTGGCCGCTGTCGCGCGGCTACCTTTTCTCCCAGCCCGACATCTTCGACAAGGTCAAGTAGAGCGGGCTTTCGGTCGCGGTTCGCGGCGAATGGGGCGTACGCTGCCTGTGTCATGACAGTTGCGTTCCGCCCTCGACCGAGTGTCGTCCGGCGAGATTCCGGACTCTACGCCTACGAGCGGGCGCTCGCCCGTCGCGGCCTCGCCCCCATCGCGGGTGTCGACGAGGCAGGGCGCGGCGCGTGCGCGGGGCCGCTGGTGGTCGCGGCCGTCATCCTGCGCAAGCGGATCGACGGTCTGGACGACTCGAAACTGCTCACGCCCGCGGTGCGCGAGCGCCTGTACGACCAGATCATGCGCGTCTCCCAGGTGGGCATCGTCATCATCCCGCCTGAGGAGATCGACGCCAAAGGTCTTCACAAGTGCAACGTTTCAGGAATGCGGCGAGCTGTCGCACAGTTGCCTTGTGACCCGGAGTACATCCTCACGGACGGATTCCCGGTGCCGGGGCTGCCCGCCCCGTCGCTGGCGGTGTGGAAGGGGGACCAGGTGGCCGCGTGCGTGGCGGCCGCGTCGATCGTGGCCAAGGTGACCCGAGACCGCCTGATGGTCGCGCTCGACGAGCGCTACCCGCAGTACGGCTTCGCCGAGCACAAGGGGTATGTCACACCAGGACATCGGCTGGCGCTGGAAACGCACGGTCCGTGTCCTGATCACCGTTACTCCTTCGTCACGGTGGCGAGGGGGATGGGTGAGAATGAATTGGGGGCCGGGGTTGCCTGACCAGGCACACCGGGGGACCGGTACGACAGGAGGACCGCGATGAGCGCAGAGGATCTCGAGAAGTACGAGACCGAGATGGAGCTGCAGCTTTACCGCGAATACCGCGATGTCGTCGGTTTGTTCACTTACGTGGTGGAGACTGAGCGGCGGTTCTATCTGACCAACTCGGTCGACCTCGACGTCCGCACTGCGGAGAACGGCGACGTCTTCTTCGATGTGAAGATGCAGGACGCCTGGGTGTGGGACATGTATCGGCCTGCGCGGTTCGTGAAGAACGTGCGGGTGGTCACGTTCAAGGACGTGAACGTGGAGGAGCTGGCCAAGGCGGACCTGGAGATGCCGAAGGAGGGGTTCTCCGGGTAGGGCCTCTCCGGTTCTGCTCTTGCGGGGGTTTCGGGTGCGTGGGGGCCGGGTCCGGCGTGCCTGTCGTCTGGGTTGCGGGGACGTGCTGCCGGAACGTCGGCGGGTGGGGGTCCGGTTCGAGTCGGCCTTGTGTTGCTGAGTTGCCTGGGCATGTCCCCCGGATTCGCCGGCCACGCTGGGACATCCGGCCTGACGACGCGGCCCACCTGGTCACTTGGCACACGGCGATCGTGCGCGAAAGGGGCACTGTCGGCCGCGCGCTCCTGCGTGGTTCGTCGGGAACGCCGCCGCCACGGTGGTCGCCCAGGTGGCGAGGGCGCCGAGTCGTCCGAGGAGCCATCTTCTCCGTGGGCCGGCTCCAGCGCCTTGTGGCGTGTCGGGTGCTGGGCCTCTCGCATCACCTTGCGGGCCGAGTCGGGGTCAGTATTCGGCCGTCTTTGGCACTATGCGGCAGCCTTGTCCGACTCCGTCAGGACCTGCATGGCCCGCGCCACCTCCGCCGGCAGGGCGCCCCAGATCAATCGGGACCGCCCTGCGGTACTTGCGTTCTAGGGCGCATTCTGGATTCATCCCCCTTTGAGGTACGGGTCGAAGGTGAGGCACTGGGTTGTCCACAGCCCGTGCGGATGCCTGAGGCGGTGTCCACAGAATCCCGTTCGGGGCGGAGGCTGAGGGCCTGGATCCGCGAAGGTCGGTGCTCGGACCCGACCTACCCGACGGAGGTGGCACTTGGCCACGAGAAGCAAGCTCGATCTCGGTAAACAAGGCGAACAGGTGGCCGCGACCTACCTGGAGAGCCGGGGCATGACCGTGCTCGAACGCAACTGGCGCTGCCGCCACGGCGAGATCGACATCATCGCGGAAGACGGCTCCCACCTGGTGGTCGTCGAGGTCAAGACACGATCGGGCCGCTCGCACGGCACGGCTCTGGAGTCCGTACGTCCCGCCAAGGTCGCCAGGTTGCGGATGCTGGCAAACAGGTGGCTGACCACGCAGCCCCGTACGTTCGAGGCCGTGCGCGTCGATGTCGTCGCCCTTGAGCGGTTCGCGGGCGATTTCGCTCTGCGCCACGTACGGGGGGTGATGTAGATGGCCGTGGCCCGCACCCGCAGCGTGGCGCTGGTCGGAGTCGCAGGCCGCACGGTCGAGGTCGAAGCCGACGTGGGCAACGGGCTGGCCGGCATCCACCTCATCGGCCTTCCCGACACGGCGCTCAGCGAGGCCCGCGACCGGGTCAGGTCGGCCGTCGTCAACAGCCACTACCCGTGGCCCGACGCCCGCATCACCGTCAGCCTCTTCCCGGCCAGCCTGCCCAAACGCGGCTCGCAGTTCGACTTGGCCATAGCCGTCGCCATCCTCGGCGCGGCCGGCGTGGTGCCCGCGGAGCGCATCGCGGAGCCGTTCTTCCTGGGGGAGCTCGGCCTCGACGGCCGCATCAGGCCCATACGCGGCGTGTTGCCATCGGTCCTGGGCGCGGCGCAGCACGACGGCGACGTGATGGTGGTGGTCCCCTCCGGAAACGCTGCCGAGGCGTCGCTCGTACCGGAGGTGAAAGTGGTCCCCGTCGGTCACCTGCGTGACCTCGTGGAGTGGCTGCGCAAGGGCGAGCTTCCGCCGACGCCCGAGGCGGAGGAGCCGGTGGAGCCACCCCAGTCCGGGATGAGCCCTGAAGTCGATCTGACCGAGGTCGTGGGCCAGCCGGTCGCCCGGCGAGCCCTCGAGGTGTGCGCGGCCGGCGGCCACAACCTCTGGATGCTCGGTCCGCCGGGCACCGGCAAGACCATGCTGGCCGAACGCCTGCCCACGCTGCTTCCCGGCCTGGAGCTCGACCATGCTCTGGAGGTCACCGCCATTCACTCGGTCGCGGGTGTGCTGCCATCCAGTGCTCCGATGATGAGCCGCCCTCCGTTCGTCAGCCCGCACCACACCGCGACCACGGCGGCGATCATCGGCGGCGGCAGCACGATCGTCCGTCCTGGCGCCGTCTCGCTCGCGCATCGAGGGGTGTTGTTCATGGATGAGGCCCCTGAGTTCGCCAGGCATGTGCTCGACGCGTTGCGGCAGCCTCTGGAGTCGGGGCGGGTGACCGTGTCCAGGGCGGCGGGTTCGGTGACGTTCCCTGCGCGGTTCATGCTGGTGCTGGCGGCCAATCCGTGCCCGTGTGCCCGCGCGGCGGACCAAGCGGAATCCTGCACCTGCACCCCTACAGTCAGGCGACGTTACCTCGGCAGGTTGTCGGGGCCGCTTCTCGACCGCATCGACATGAAGGTCACGGTTGTCCGCTCGTCCAGACGAGAGTTGCTGGCCGACCGCCAGTTCGTGGAGACGAGCAAGACCGTGGCCGAACGCGTTCTCGTCGCCCGCGAGCGAGCCGCCAAACGCCTGGCCGGCACTCCGTGGCGGTTGAACGCCGAAATCCCGTCCGCCGCCCTGCACGCCGACTATCGGCCGCCGGCCGCGGCGATGCGTCCCATGACGTCCTGTCTCGACTCGGGCGCGCTCACGGCCCGGGGCCTGGACCGCGTCGTACGGGTCGCGTGGACGCTCGCCGACCTGGCCGGCAAGGACCACCCAGGAGAAGACGAAACCAACGCCGCGCTGGGCTTCTGGCTCGGGGTCAGGTCGTAACCCTCCCGTACATCGACGAGCGGCCACCCTCCCCACGCCGGCACCGCCAGCGGCTCCCATGCCCCTTTCACACTGGAGCTGCGAGCAGTTCCACAGCCCGTCACGCCGGCGCCGCCGTGCATGCCGCTGGCCGCACCGGTGCGGCCGGCGGCTCCCATGCCGCATTCCACGCCGGCGCAGCCGGCAACAGTCCCATGCCCCTTTCACACTGGAGCTGCGAGCAGTTCCACAGCCCGTCACGCCGGCGCCGCCATCCATGTCCCTGTTCCGCACCGTTACGCCGGCGCCGCCGTCCATGCCGCTGGCCGCACCGGTGCGGCCAGGGGCTCTCATGCCGCATTCCACGCCTGCGCTGCCGGCAACAGTCCCGTGCCCTTCGTATGCCCCAAGGAGCCGCCGTGACCAGCACACCTCCGTCGCCCGTTACGCCCGGAGAGCCCGCTGTGCCCCGAACCGCCGCAGCAGAACCCACCGCCAGGACGCGGACCGGGACGAGCATCCGGTTGGATGCCGAGGCCAGAGTCGCTCTCATGCGCGCCACCGACGTGGGCGACCCCGTCATGGGCCGTCTCGTGGCGGCGTTCGGCGCTCCGGCGGCGGTGGAGGCGATCCGCAACCGCGCTCTGCCGCCGGAGTTCATCGCGCGGGAGGCGGAGCAGGAAAGCCGACCGGATCTGAGCTCCCGTCTCAACGCCTGGTACGCGCGCCTCGCCGCCGCCAACCCGCCGGCCGATCTCGAAGCCGGAGAGAGTTCCGGAGCACGGCTGATCATCCCCGACACCCCGGCCTGGCCCACCCAGCTCGACCAGCTCGGCTCCAGCCGTCCCCTCGGGTTGTGGGTCCACGGCTCAGCGGATCTGCGCTTGGCCTGCCTCAAATCCGTGGCGGTGGTAGGGGCCAGAGCCGCCACCCCCTACGGTTCGCACATCGCGGCCGAGTTCGGCGTGGGCCTCAGCGAGGCGGGCTGGACCGTGGTGTCGGGAGGTGCGTTCGGCGTCGACGGCGCCGCCCACCGGGGCGCGCTCGCCGCCGGCTCTCCGACGGTCGTCGTGCTGGCCTGTGGTGTGGACGTCTGCTACCCACGCGGTCACGACACCCTGTTCGCCGCCGTGAGAGGACAGGGTGTGGTGATCAGCGAGTGCCCGCCCGGCGTTCATCCGACCCGAGCGCGCTTCCTCATCCGGAACCGGCTGATAGCCGCGCTGTCGAGAGGCACAGTGGTGGTGGAGGCCGCGGTCCGGAGCGGAGCCCTCAACACGGCAACCCACGCCCTGTCACTCAACCGGCATCTGGGCGCGGTTCCCGGCCCGGTCACCTCTGGCATGTCGGCCGGTTGCCACAAACTCCTCCGCGAGCGCAAGGCCGTCTGCGTGACCTCTCCCGAGGAGATGATCGAGCTCGTCGGCGTCATCGGTGATGATCTCGCCCCGCAGGTCCGAGTTTCGGTGCTGCCCAGAGACAGGCTCAACTATGTGACGAAGCGCGTCCTGGACGCGATCCCCGCGCGGGGAGGGGCGGGGCCGGCCTCGATCGCGGTGGCGGCGGGCGTGGGGCTGGACACGACGTTGAGCGCCTTGGGCGGTTTGGCGGCCGCGGGGTACATCGAACGTTCGGCGAACGGCTGGCGCCTGTGCAGGCAGACGGCGTCGTACCGGAAGGCCCCTGACTCGGCGGTGCTCGATCCTCCGCCCGCCCCCGAACCCGATCCGGCCGAAACCCCGCCGTTCCCGGACGACGTCGCACCATGTCCGGCATGAGACCGCAGGTTTCGTGTCCCGGTACGCCAACGGCAGACTTGTCAGGCGCCATGACCCCTCGACAATGGGAAGAACGGTTGAACAGCACCATCGACAAGATCGCCTGGCTTCACCTCGACAGCGGCACGATCCTCAGCACCCGGTCGCAAGGCAAGAACGTCTACTACATCCCCGGAGGTAAACGCGAACCCGGCGAGAGCGACCTCGACACGCTTGTACGCGAGATCGACGAAGAACTCTCCGTCACGATCTACCCGGCGACCGCCGTCCACGTGGGCACCTATCAAGCGCAGGCGCACGGCCACGCCGCCGGGGTCACCGTACGGATGACCTGCTACACCGCCGCCCACGACGGAACACCGACACCCAGCGGCGAAATAGAGGAAGTCGCCTGGCTGAGCTACGCCGATCGTGACCGAGTATCCCCAGTCGACCAGATCATCTTCGACCACCTGCACGAAACCGGACAGCTCCACTGACCCCTACAGCCATCCCCAGAACCACCCCACTGACCGCTTCAGACGATCAACGTGCAACTCCGACCCACTCCAACGCCTTCGCCGTCGCCTACGCAGGCCCACCTGCACGGGACCACCCCATAGCCGATTCCCAACCGACGCTTGCGGCGCTCCCCGAGCAGCCGGCCAGACCGATCACGGCGACGGCGGCCGCAACGGGCAGATGGTTGACGAGCACGTAGCTGGTCGGCACCGCGCCGCGTACACCGTTGGACGGACCCCACATGTCCGCTGACGTCAGCACAGCCGGTGACCTGCCATCTCGCGTGGATTCACCGGCCCGGCGGACAGGGCCTTGACGCTGTTCGCTGGGCAGGCCAGCCGGATGCCTCAACGTGCCCGACCACGGTGAACGTGCCGACGCACCAGATCCAACAAGGGGCATACCCCCGTCGGTGGCGTTACCCGGCGTTGCGGGCTGCGGCACAGACAGCGGTCTGCTCAGCCAGCCAATGACCGCAGCGTTCAGCGACATGCCACCGGCAGCCGGCTAGGATCCAATCGTCGGCACCCGAAATTGCAGGCCTCCGACCTCCCACGATGCCGCGCTCAAGCGTTTCTCCGGGCTCGCCGAGATCTGGGGCGCAAGTATCCCGCGATCGTGAAGTTGTGGGAGGACGCCTGGGCCGACTTCGTGCTGTTCCGCAACCTCGTCACCGAGATCCGCCGGGTGATCTGCTCGACCAACGCCATCGGATCCGATCAACGCCCCGATTCGGCGGGCGGTCCTCGCGGCCGCTTGCCTGACGAGCAGGGCGCGATCAAGTGCGTCTACATGGCGATCATGAGTCTGGACCCGACCGGTAAGGGCCGCAAAGGCTGGATCACCCGCTGGAAAGCCGCATTGAACGCCTTCGCCATCACCTTCGAAGGCCGTCTAACTTCGGCCACCCGATAACCAATCAAGATCGAGATACACCGTTATCTAGACAGACCCAACTAACAAGATCGAGAACACCGTTATCCAAGACAGACCCGCAACGTCGGTCACCACGGTCTTGGTGCGACTGCCATTGCGGCTGTTGCCGCTGTTCTTCCCTGCCGGGTCGTGCCTGTCATAGCCGAGGTGATCGGTGATCTCGCCTTCCAGGGCCGACTCCAGCACCCGCTTGGTCAGATGCTGCAGCAGGCCGCTCTCACCGGTCAGCTGCAGCCCGTCGCTGCGGGCCCGATTCACGAGCATCGAGATCAGCTGCTCGTCCGTCATCGAGCGGTCCGGCTCGACAGGCAGTTCGTTCATGGACAACGACTCCAGGGCGGTCTCGGGCATCGAACGTCTCTTCCTTGATCATCAGATCCGCCGTTAGTTTTACAGTCCGTGGCCGGCTGCCATGATGTGCGACCTTGGTCGTCATGGATGCCGCTGGATGCGCATGATGGTGGTCTGGACGGTTAAGGATGCTTCGCGTGACGGTAGATGTCTGGGTGTGCCCGGGATGATCGAGAACAGCGATGCCTTCTGGTGACGGTGGGTTGGCGACGTGTATGGGCGATGGCCGGGGCCTGTAGGGGGCGACGGTGGAACGAGGTGGGTGTGGACAGGGATGAGGTTGTGGGCGAGTTCGCTCGGTTTCTACGGCTGGAGCGCGATCTCTCTCCCCATACCGTTCGTGCTTATCTGGCCGACGTCAGCTCGCTGCTCGACCATACGGACGGGCAGCTCGAAGGGCTCGACATCGGGGTGCTGCGGGAGTGGCTGGCCGATCAGCACGCGTCCGGCAAGGCACGGGCCACTCTTGCGCGTAGAACCGCGTGTGCCCGTACGTTCACCGCGTACTGTCACCGCCGTGGGTGGCTGGCGACCGATCCTGGTCTGCTGCTCGGGAGTGCGAAGTCGCCGCGGTCCCTGCCTGTCGTCCTCGATCAGAAGCAGGCCAAGGCCGCACTGGACGCCCCCCCGACGGCGGACCCCAAAGAGCTGCGGGACCAGGCGCTGCTCGAACTGCTGTACGCCACGGGTGTACGGGTGAGTGAGTTGTGCTCCCTCGACGTCGATGACGTCGACCGGGAGCGGAACGTCGTCCGTGTCATGGGCAAAGGCCGCAAGGAACGTACGGTGCCGTTCGGGCGGCCCGCGTTGCAGGCGCTGGACCGGTGGTGCATTCATGGGCGGCCGTTGTGGGTGCGAGCGAGGTCGGGGCCGGCGCTCTTCCTCGGTGTTCGTGGCGGGCGGATCGATCCAGGGACTGTACGGCGCGTGGTACACGCTCGACTGGCCCAGGTCGAGGGTGCACCGGACATGGGGCCGCACGGGCTGCGGCACAGTGCGGCCACGCACCTGCTTGAGGGCGGTGCGGATCTACGCAGCGTCCAGGAACTGCTCGGCCACGCATCCTTGAACACCACGCAGATCTACACGCACGTCTCCATCGACCGCTTGCGTGCGGCGTACAGACAAGCCCACCCAAGGGCCTGACGCGACAATCCGCGGTGCGGGCTGTGTCGCGGCGGCGACTTCCGCCGGCGCGCGGTGTGGTGCGCCCTCATTGTCTCTGGACACCGCAGTTGCCGACGTCGGCCGCGAGGCAGCACAGGGTGCCTGACTACGGCGGCTGCAGCGACGAGCCCACCCGGCCCAACAGCTGACGACCGTATTCGAGTGCAACGGTTGACCAGCCCACCTCCACCTCCCCGAATACTTGACGAGTTCTCCCCAGCGCGAAGCCGACTCTGCCCGGTGGGAGGGGTTGTGTTGTCGCACTGTAGTGCCGGCGTCAGGCCGGCAGGCGGCGCCGCGATTCTGACTGCGGCGACCGCAGAGACGAGTCCGCTCGGGTGCATATGGAGACGTGTCAGGCCGGCTACAACCTGTGTTGTCACTGAGCACGGAAGTCACCGTTGGCCGCCGGGCGGCGCCGCACTCGTGACTCGGCGGCCGCAGCGGCGAACTCTGCTCGGCTCATGGTCGACCGGCCCACCTTCGAGAAACAGCCTGATGAGGCCACTCCAGTGCGAAGCTGGTGACTTCGGCCCGGTAGGCGGTTTGGCGCTGAGTGTGCTTTCCGTGGACATCGCCGCGTATGCGTTGGCCGGCAGGCAGCTCCGCGATCCTCACTACGTCGACCGCAGCCACGAACCAACCTCGGTCCTTACGGCCTGCGAACCGGCTTCGGTCCTTACACCTTGCGAACCGGCTTCCGTCATTTCAGCTCGCGAACCGGCCTCGGCGTAACCGCTGACGATCCCATGTCGGCCCGACAGGTTACGAGCGCGCCCTGGCGCAACAGCCATTGCGAGCGCGAGTGGAAGACCGTCCGGCTTGACCGGGTGGTGATCTCGGACCTGGTAGTCCTGCACCTTCGGACTGGCCGATGGGACGGTGTCGCAGCAGTTCGGGTCGGGCATGGCGTTGGTTCGTACCCGACGGTGGGTTGGCTTCAACAGGACGTTGGAGGGCGGTGTCTGCGGGGTCTGCTTCGGTGGCGTCCTTTGCGGTGTTGTCCTCTTGTCCGGCTGCGCCGGTCCGCGCGGGTATGGCGTGCCCGGCGTAAGGCGATGATCAAGACGAGGGCTCCCAAGAGTGCGCTGATGCCGATGGCTGGTTCGGTGGGCACCGATGAGGCCGAGTGGGCCAGGAAGTTGATCGGCGTCGCGGGTTGATGAGCGTGGAATGACGCGGGGGCGGCGGTTGTGGGATCGGCAGGATCGGTCCTGCTGGGTGGAGTTTTGGGAGTCGGCTCTCTTGATGTGGGTGCTGCTGCTCCCGTGTATGTCGGTGGTGTGGTGGTGTCCGCAGCCGCTTGGGGTTGTGGATCTGTGGTCGGCGGGAGGACAGGAGAGGGCGTCGTGGTGTCGTCCTCGTGCGGGGCTTTGCCGGGGATGGCTTGGGTTGCCGGGGGTGAGGTCCAGAAGGGGAGGAGGCGGGTGGGTGCTTGGCCCAGGAGCAGGAGCGGGTTCAGGTAGTGGGTGTCGCGGATCAGACCCCAGTGCAGGCAGGACTCGTGACAGTGGGGTTCTGAGAATTCGAGGACGCCGAGCTGGGCTCCGGAAGTGACGGACTGGCCCCGGCGTACTGAGGGTTTGACCGGGAGGTACGTCGTGCGCAGGCCGTTCGGGTGGTCGATCGTGACGACGCCTTTTCCCGCCACGGGGCCGGCGAAGCGGATCGTGCCCGAGCCTGCCGCCAGGACCGGGGTCGAAACGGGGGCGGCCAGGTCGATGCCACGGTGACCGGCGAGCCAGGGCTCGGGCGGTGGGGCGAAGCGGTGCAGGATCCGGGGGTGGCCGTCCAGCGGCCAGCGCCAGGTGGGAGGCGAGGCCCTAGCAGGGAGGGCGGTCAAGAAGAGCATGACCGCTGCGGTGATCAGAACCGCCAGGAGGGTGCCTGCGTGCCGGGTTGGCCAGAGTGCGGCTGTGTGGCGAGTCGGTAGGTGGGCGGTCGTGCGTTGAGCCGGCAGGAGGGCGCCTGCGTGCCGGGCTTTCCGGAGTGCGGCTGTGCGCCGAGTCGGCAGATGGGTGGCTGGGTGTGGAGCAAGCGTGTATCGAGCCGGTAGGAGGGCGGCCGTGTGGTGAGCCGACAGGAGGGCGGCTCTGGGCTGGGTCGGTACGAGGTCGCCCCTACGTCGGGTCGGCGTTCGTTTGGGCTGGTGCGGTGGGGTTGGTGGGCGCCAGCGTGCTTGTGGCCCCCGGTATGGGGGATGGGGGGCGGGTGACTTGGGGCGGTCGAGTGTGGGTGGGGGCCCGTCGGAGGTAGTGGTGTGCGCACCCGCGCGGGGGGGCGTGGACGGAGTGGTGGGGTCGGTGTTCATGGCGCGAGTTTCGCCTTGGCGGCTTCCGCGGCGAGGGGGCGAACGTCGTTCTGTGGATAGAAGAGCGTTGGCGATGGTCGCCTGTGGATGAAGGCGCCGAGGAGCGGTGCGGAGCGGGCATGATGGGGGGCGTGGCAGCGGGGCGGCTAGGGCGCGTATTTGGTTGTGATCAAGGGGTGGTGCCTGTGAGGTCCTTGATCCAGATCATTGAGGCGCGGAGGTGGAGGCCGGCGAGGTAGCTCTGAGGTGTCTTCTCGTAGCGGGTGGCGATGCCCCGCCAGGCCTTGAGCTTGTCGATCAGGCGCTCGACGGTGTTCCGCTCCTTGTAGAGGTCGGCGTCGTGGCTGACGGGCCGGCCGCCCTTGCCGCCTTTCTTCTTCCGGTTGGCGGCCTGGTCCCTCTTCTCGGGGATGACTGCCTTGATGTGGCGTTTGCGCAGGAGGTGCGATTGCCGCGAGACGAGTAGGCCTTGTCCCCGGCGACCGCGTCGGGCCGGGTGCGGGGGCGGCCGACGGGCTGGCGGACCCGCATCTTCTTGAGCACCGGGATGAACTGCGGCTGTCGGCAGCCTGCCCCGCGGTCAGGACGAACGCCAGAGGGCGGCACTTGCGGTCGGCGGCGAGGTGGACCTTGTTGCTCTGCCCGCCCCTCGAACGTCCGAGCAGAGCGGCTTTCAACCGGAATTGGCGCCGGAGCCGGATACGCCATCGCTCTTCCCTTTCCACGTCGTTTTCGACGTCCTGCCCGTCTTGTCCTTCCGAGCCGCCCCCTTCGCCGGGCCTTTCCTCCTCGGCGGCGGCCTTCTCCAGGGCGGTGATGACGCCGGGCCCGAGGTGCATCCCGGCAGCGTCATGGTGGGCCCGGGCGGTGGTGGAGTTCACGCTGACCAGGGACAAGTCCATCTCACCGCGCTTCGCGACTTCCGCTATCAGGTCCTCCAGCAGGGCTTCGAAGACCCCGGCGTCCCGCCACTGCCGGAAACGGTTGTGCACGGTCGACCAGGCGCCGAACTCCTGTGGCATCTCCCGCCACTGCCCGCCCGTCCGAAACCGTCAGATCACGGCCTCGAACTGTTGCCGCAGCCGCTCGGGGTACGGCCCGTACCCGCCGACCGGCAGGTACGGCCCGATGAACTCCCACTCCACATCCTTCAGTTGCATTCGCGTCACACACGACGATCTACCGGACAGACCCAGCCACGAGGGCAATACGCGCCCAGCCGTTGCATGTCGATTCATTCGACATGTCGATTCATTCGACATAGTTTCGTCGGTATGACCGAACCGAGCGAAGCAGCACGCATCGCTGCCCTGTCCGAACTCATCGCCTGGGCCGAGCGCCGGGAACGGCTCAGCGAGGACCGCGCCGACGCTGTGGCCGCCGCTTGGCGCACCGGCACCCGCAACGTTGCCGAGCTGGCCCGTCTTGCCCGTGTCTCTCGCGACACCGTCTACGCCGATCTGGCCGCTCGAGGCATCAGCCTTGGTTCTCGCGAGGAAGAGATCTCAGGTCCCCAGAAGGTCAGCGGAATTCCCCTCCGAGGCGACTCGGTGCGCACCGTCGCCAGGATCGCCGACGCTGTCGCCCGGCCCGCCTTCACCCATGACCCCGACGATCCACTTGTGCGCGCGACACTCGCCGCGTCGCGCGCCCTGGAGGCCGTGGCCGACGTGCTGGAACCACCGTCGGACCAGGGGCCTGGCTGGACACCCCGCGAGACGCTGCCCAGCCTGGCGGACGAGGGGGAGAAGCTTGCGCACCACAGCCGCCGGGCCTTGGCCGCCCTCGCCGAACCAGCCGAACTCAGGGCAGGAACCGACTTCTACCGACAAGCCCTCCTCCACACCGGCCGACACGCGGTGGCCGACGGAGCGAGCGTCACTCTCACTCTGCCGACGGGCGGGGCCATCACGCTCCAGGTGGGACGCGACGAGAGCGGCTGGACCCGCCTGATGAGCGACAGCCCCCTCGTGGTCGGGGGCGCCGACAGCCTCGACCATCTGGAGGCGCAAGCGGCCCTACAGGCCTTGGCCCGCATTGCTACCCGCCACCTCGCGGAGGCCGCCCTTGCTGAACGCCGCAAGGACGCGCTGCCCGGAACCCCCCCGCCGCGTACCCGCGTCATCCCGAGTAACGAGAACTGACACCACCCGTTTCATCTTGCGGTAGTCGTGCTCGATGGGAGTGTCTAGCCTCGATCTTGCGTGACGGCCGGCCGGTTCTTCTGGCGGGCCGTTTCGGCTTGTTGCGCGGGTGGTGGGCAGGACGGTGGGCCCGACTCTCGCGTCGGGTGGGCGGGTTCCACGGCTCCGGGGTGCTGAGGGGATCGTCGGTAGGGCGTTGTTGCTGGTCAGCCGGGTATCGGTAGGGCAGCTACCTCGCCGGCCTCCACCTCCGCGCCTCAATGATCTGGATCAAGGACCTCACACGCCCCACTTCTTGATCACAACCAAGTACGCGCCCTAGTGGCCCCAGTGGCGTTTGCAGGCGATCAAGCGGTCTATGCCTTGATGGGGAGACGGCTGCACAGGGCTCGTTCCGAGGGGTGAGGGCTTGGGGCGGTTCGGGCGGAGGGGAGACGTCCAGATCCAGATGCTGCTGAGGGCTATGCCGGCCGCGCAGATGAGGATCACCGCGCGAAGGCCGATCAGTTCGGCCAGGAAGCCTCCGGCCAGGCCGCCCAGTGCCAGGACGCCCTGGACGGCGAAGGTCATGGTGGCGTTCACCCTGCCGCGGAGCTCCGGGGAGGCTTCCCGCAGGGTGATGGCGCCCATGCACGTGGCGAAGGCGACGACGATGCCGCCGGTGATCGTGCCGGTGAGAGCGAGAAGTGCGAGTTTCCACCAGAGGGGGCCGGTCAGCAGGCCCACCGCGAGGATCTCGATCGGAAAGAAGATCACAGAGTAGAGCAGGATGCGGTTCTCTCCGTAGCGCTTGGACAGACGGGAGGTCGCCCACGCGCCGAGCAGGCCGCCGACACCGCTCAGGGCAATGAGGACGCCGATCATGCCGTTGGGGATGCCGAGGGTGTTCAGCATGTAGAGCATGTAGACGGCCGTGTAGGCCATGGCGAAGAAGTTGATGGTGACGCCGGCGCCGAGCAGAGCACGCAGGACCGGGTGGGTGACACTGGCTTTCAGGCCCTCCATGACATCGCGCCACATGCCGCGGGAGGTGGCGGGGGTGGTCTTCTCAGGGGTACGGATGGCGCGGAGCATCAGGGCGGAGGCCAGGAACGACAACGCCTCGACGACTACGGCGATCGGTGCCGTGAGGAGCTGAACGAGGAGGCCGGCCAGGCCGGGGCCGCTGACCGAGGCGACAGAGTAAGAGGCCTGGAAACCGGCCATCGCCTCTGTTCGCTGTTCGGGGGCGACCACGGCTGCCACGTGAGGGAAGTTCGCGGCTTTGAAGAGGACTCCGGCTGCGCCGATGACCAGCGCGACGACGATCAACCAGGCGATGTTCAGGACGCCAAGGAGCCATGCGAGGGGGATCGTGACGGCGGCGACACAGGAGACGAGTTCGCAGGCGATCATCAGCGGGCGGTGACGGGTGAGCCGGTCGGCGATCGCGCCCGACTGGAGGCCGAGGAGCAGTGCCGGCACGAAGGCGGCCGCGGTGAGCAGGCCCATCTGGGACGGCGAGGCGGTCAGCAGGGTGACGGCGGTCAGAGGGATGGCCAGTTTGGAGACCTCGGAGCCGGTGATCGAGACCGTGCGGGCTGTCCAGAGCAGGCGGTAGTCGCGCTGCTTCCGGAGAGGAGTCGGGGAGTTGTCGAAGTCTTGCGGGGAGCGGTGGGGGTCGAGCGGGTGGGCGGGTTCGGCCGTGGTCGTCGTGTGAGGTAACGCAGGAGAAGAGGTGGGTGCGGAGGGGGGCGAGGAGTTGTGAAGGGAACGCTTCATAACTGTGAAGGTAATCCTTCACAGTTATGAAGGCAACTCTTCAGATCTACGAATTGGGTACCTTTGGCGCATGACGCGGCGCACTGAAGTGCTCAGTGACCCCAAGGCGATGCGGGCACTGGCCCATCCGGCGAGATTGATGATCCTGAACAGACTGGGTGTCGAGGGCAGCGCCACCGCGACCGAAGTGGCGGAGATCGCGGGGATCACCCCCAGCGCCGCCAGCTACCACCTGCGGATGTTGGCCAAGTACGGGTTCGTGGAGGACGCGCCGCCGCGTGGCGACGGCAGGGAGCGGGTCTGGAAATCCGTGGACAAGGCCCTCAGCGTCGGCGTGCAGCCTGGTGATCCGCCGGAGGTCAAGGACGCCAAGTTCGTGGTGATGGAGGCGTTCCGGCGAGAGGCGAACGAAGAAGCGGATCGAGCTCTGTCGAGCGTCGAACGGGAGTCGGACGAGTGGCGGGACGCAACCCGGTTCAACCGGGTGCGGCTCAGGGTCGACGCCGAGGAGTTGATGCGGTTGAGCGAAGAGATCGAGAAGTTGATCGAGCCGTACATCGCCCAGCGCCGCAGCAAGGAGGCCGCGCCGGAGGGGGCCAGGATCGCCGAGGCGCAGATCAACCTGTTCCCGGTGGCGAAGAGGGCGGTTCCGGGGCTGCCCACCGAAGACCACGATGCGGGTACGCCGGCCGCAGGGGAGGGCCGGGAGCAAGAATAGGGCGCACGGCCTCTGTGTGGTTACGCCTGCTGGGCGGTCGGCACGATGGGCGGCATATGCGCCTTCAAGTTCGACCTGCAGGTGCCGTTGCCTCACGCCACTTCACCTACGAGAGCCTGCGCCGCGGCTGCTCAGTGAGAGGATCGCAAGGTTCGTCTCGCTGCCACAGTCCGTCGTCACGGAGTCCGTTGTCACGGAGCTCGTTGTCAGGGAGCTCGTCGTCACGGTGTCGTTCGTTTTGCGGTTGGCCGTCCTGGCATGGCGTCCCTGCGCGGGGTGGGCACCGGCTCGTCCGGCTCCCGGCGGATGACCTTCTTCGTCGTCTGTCTTGGTGGTTGACGGTGGCCTTGGCGATGGTCGCGGCGCCGCGTCGGGGCGGCGGGGCGGCGGTGTCTGGGGTGGCGATGGGCTCACGGCGACATGGCCGACAGGGTGGGCTTCGTGGTCGAGGAGCGGAGGCCTGGTGTCGGTAATGGTGAGGTGTGCCTGCCTCGGGGATGGTTGGGGGTTTTGGGAGGTGGATGGTCGGTTGTGGGGGGTTCTGATGGGGGTACGTCTGCGAGCGTGATCCTGGCCGGCGGTGTTCGGTGGCGTTCGGTGGTTGGCGGATGCTCGGCCAGAGGGTGCGGGGGTCGGGGTGATGGTAGGAGGCGGTTGATGCGGTGGGATGGGAAAGGATGCGGAAGAGGGGCGGGATGTCCGTTTGACCGCAGACGGTCAGCCTGGGGTGGTGTGGGAGGTAGACTTTCCGATGGCCTGTGACACAGGCCGACTTCGCATGCCCCATTGCGGACCGCGCCATCGGTCCGGGCCTAGTGCCCGGCTGGAGCGGGTTCGGGGCATCAGGGCGGCAGACGACGCGCTGCCGCGGCACAACCGAGAACCGCGCCCCTCCGCAGGGCGCCCAGACCTGGAGGACCAGAACATGGCCCCCGTCGTCACCATGCGACAGCTGCTCGAGAGCGGCGTTCACTTCGGTCACCAGACCCGGCGCTGGAACCCGAAGATGAAGCGCTTCATCTTCACCGAGCGCAACGGCATTTACATCATCGACCTGCAGAAGTCTCTGTCGTACATCGACCGCGCCTACGACTTCGTGAAGGAGACGGTCGCCCACGGCGGCACGATCCTCTTCATCGGCACCAAGAAGCAGGCGCAGGAGGCCATCTCCGAGCAGGCGGCCAGGGTCGGCATGCCGTACGTCAACCAGCGCTGGCTGGGTGGCATGCTCACCAACTTCTCGACCGTGCACAAGCGGCTGCAGCGCCTGAAGGAGCTCGAGGAGCTCGACTTCGACAACGTCGCGGCCTCGGGGCTCACCAAGAAGGAGCTCCTCATGCGGCGCCGCGAGAAGGACAAGCTCGAGCGCACGCTCGGCGGCATCCGTGACATGGGCCGCGTGCCCAGCGCGGTGTGGGTCGTCGACACCAAGAAGGAGCACATCGCGATCAGCGAGGCCAAGAAGCTTGGCATCCCTGTCGTCGCGATCCTCGACACCAACTGCGACCCTGACGAGGTCGACTACCCGATCCCGGGCAACGACGACGCCATCCGCGCCGTCGGCCTGCTGACCAGGGTCGTCGCCGACGGTGTCGCGGCCGGTCTGATGGCTCGCTCCGGCGCCGCCCGCGGTGACGAGAAGCCGGCCGCCGCCGAGCCGCTGGCCGAGTGGGAGCGCGAGCTCATCGAGCAGGGCACCGGCGAGCGCCCGGCCGAGGAGGCCGCAGCGGCTCCCGAGGCCGCCGCTCCCGAGGCTGAGGCTCCCGAGGCTGCCGCTGCTCCGGAGGCTGCCGCTCCCGAAGCCGCCGCCGAGGAGGGTGCCACCGCTGAGGAGGCCACCCCGGCCGAGGCCCCCGCTGCCGAGGGCGAGAACGAGCAGCAGGCCTGACGCTTTCTCGGTTGGGCGCGGGCCTGGCCGTCTGACGGCCCGGCAAGGCGTTCTTGCCAAGCGAGCAGCAACGAAACGTGACAGCTGAATAAGGCGAAATCACCGGTGGCCGTAGGCCCTGGAGGGGTTGGCCAGGCAAGGTGCGTACGGGTTCGGCAATGGCTGAGCCGGGACGCGGCACGCCGGGCGGGCGACTTCGGGGCTGAGGCCGTAAGCCAGGTCAGGGCGGATGCCGCGGCGAGATCGTCGTGGTGACGTCCTGGCGGGCGGGCACGACTGGACATGGGCCACGATGCTGAGGGTCTGGCTGTCAGGCCAGCTCGCCTGAAGCGTTGGGCCTGGGCGACAGGTGCTGCGGGGCCTTGGCGAATGGCTGAGGTGCCGCAGGGCTTGGATCTGGGCCTGCCGACGTCCCGATGGTCGACGTGAGACGCGGATGGTCGAGGAAGGACTCCTGGCGTGGTAGCCGGGGGCTGGATTCGGTCGCTCGTGCCGAGCGTGCCGTACTGAGGTAGGGCGAGGTGGCCGTTGAGGCGTACTGAGCCATGCTGGGCTGAGACGGTCGCCGTCCCGATGAGGACGGTCGCCGACGAGGCGCGGTGCGGAGATCGGACCGGTACCGGTCTGCGGGCGGGTGACTCTGGGGCGCGGCGATTGCCGAGCTCACGGTCGTCCGACCGGCGGCGGTAGGAGCCGGTGCTCTGGGATGAGGCTGAGCCGGGCGCTGTGCCCGGACGAGACCGAGGCCGGAGACGCCGCCTGTGCGGACGCTGCGCTCGGGTGAAGCCGGGACGGAGCCGCGGGCGGTGCCCAGGGAGGTCGGATGGCTGAGCCGGGCGGTGCTCGTGCAGGGTCGGATGGCTGAACCTCAGAGCGTGGTGCCGGGGCGGGGCAGGACGGCCGCGCCGCGGGTGTGGCGACTGGGTGAGCCGAGGGCTGTGCCCGGCGCCGTGTCCGGGCGGGGTCGGATGGCTCTGGCTCGAGTGGCATGCTCGGGAAGGCCGGTTGACCGAGCCGCGGTGTGATGTCTGGTACGGCTGATCCGGGTGTCATGGCCGGGCGGCGGTCGGTCCACGACTGCCGAGTGGCTGAGCTCGGGTGTCACGCGGCTTCGGGCGGTTTCTGCGGCTGGGACGGTGAGGGCTGAGGTTGGCTGGAGCGAGGGCGTGAGCTGAACGTGAGGCTGGGCAGTATGCCCAGCGAGGCAAGCGAAGCAGCAAGGTCGGGCCGACCCGGGCCGGTGGAAGACCCGGGCCCCGAGCGAGACAAGGCGCCTGTACGGCACGCGCCCGCCGTACGAACCCCGGGTGGTGGCCGGATTCCGGCGCCCACCCGATCCACGATGACGACGACGAAATCCCACAAGGAAAAAGAGCAATGGCTTCCGTGAACATGGCCGACGTCAAGCGGCTTCGCGAGATCACCGCTGCCGGCATGATGGACTGCAAGAAGGCGCTGGAGGAGTCCGAAGGCGACTTCGACCGGGCCATCGAGATCCTGCGCCTCAAGGGTGCCAAGGACGTGGGCAAGCGCGAGGCACGCACCGCCTCCAACGGCCTCGTCGCGCTCAAGCAGGACGGCGACTCTTCCGCCGCGCTGCTCGAGCTCAACTGCGAGACCGACTTCGTGGCCAAGGGCGAGCGCTTCCAGGAGCTCGCGGGCCAGGTCGTGGCGCACGTCCTCGAGACCAGGCCCGCCGACGTGGCGACGCTGCTCGAGTCCTCCTTCGACGGCAAGACCGTCAAGGAGCACCTCGACGTCGCCAACGCCGCGCTGGGTGAGAAGATCGAGATCCGGCGGTTCGTGGTGCTGGAGGGCGGCTACATCGGCGCCTACATGCACAAGACCGACCCGGCGCTGCCGCCCGCGGTCGGCGTGCTGGTCCAGCTCGACAAGCCGAACGCCGAGGTCGCCAAGGACATCGCGCAGCACGCCGCCGCGATGGCCCCGCAGTACCTCAAGCCGGAGTCCGTGCCCACCGAGGTCGTCGAGAAGGAGCGCAAGCTCTTCGAGGAGATGACCCGCGAGGAGGGCAAGCCCGAGGCCGCCGTCGGCAAGATCGTCGAGGGTCGCGTGAACGGCTGGTACAAGGACTTCACGCTGCTGCAGCAGGCCTTCGTCAAGGACAACAAGAAGAGCGTGGGCAAGTACGCCTCGGAGAACGGTGTCGAGGTCCTCGCTTTTGTCCGCTTCAAGGTTGGTCAGGCTTAGGCTTAGGCAAGCTGCCAGCTCTAACGATCCACCGAATGAAGGAGGCCGCCGCCGTGCAGGACCACCGGGAGTCAGCCCACGAATCCACGCGGACGGCGGCTTCCTCATCGCCACACCAGCACATCCCGCTCAGGTGGAAGCGGGTCATGTTGAAGCTGTCAGGAGAGGCGTTCGCCGGTAGCGAGCCGCTGGGCATCGATCCGGGAGTCGTCGATCACCTGGCCGACTCGATCGCCGAGGCGGTCAAGGAGGGCGTGCAGGTCGCGGTCGTGGTCGGCGGCGGCAACATGTTCCGCGGCGCCACCCTGTCGCAAGGGGGCATCGACCGCGCCAGGGCCGACTACATGGGCATGCTCGGCACGGTCATCAACTGCCTGGCCCTGCAGGACTTCCTCGAACGGCGGGGCGTGGAGACGCGCGTGCAGACCGCCATCACGATGCAGCAGGTGGCCGAGCCGTTCCTGCCGCGCCGCGCGATCCGGCACCTGGAGAAGGGCCGTGTGGTCATCTTCGGCGCGGGGCTCGGCTCGCCGTTCTTCTCCACCGACACCGCGGCCTCCCAACGCGCCCTGGAGATCGGCGCCGAGGCGCTGCTCAAGGGCACCCAGGTCGACGGCATCTACGACTCCGATCCACGGAAGAATCCCGACGCGGTCAGGTTCGACCATCTCGACTACGGCGAGGTACTGCTGCGTGACCTCGCGGTCATGGACGCCACCGCGATCAGCCTGTGCAAGGACAACGATCTGCCGATCGTGGTCTTCGACCTCATGGGCGAGGGCAACATCCTGCGAGCGGTACGCGGTGAGAAAATCGGCACGCTGGTGAGTCCCGCAGGCAAATGACGGAGCGAGCCCGATACCGCCAGCTAGAAGACAGGGAGCCGCTGTGATCGACGAAACCCTCCTCGAAGCCGAGGAAAAGATGGACAAGGCCGTATCGGTCGCGAAGGAGGACTTCGCGAGCATCCGTACGGGCCGGGTCACCCCCTCGATGTTCAACAAGATCAATGCTGAGTACTACGGCACGCCGACGCCGATTCAGCAGCTGGCGTCGTTCCACGTGCCCGAGGCGCGCATGGTCCTCATCCAGCCCTACGACAAGAGCTCCATGGGTGCGATCGAGAAGGCCATCCGCGACTCCGACCTCGGCGTCAACCCGACCGACGACGGCCAGGTGATCCGCGTGTCGTTCCCGGAGCTGTCCGAGGAGCGCCGCAAGGAGTACATCAAGGTCGCCAGGACCAAGGGCGAGCACGCCAAGGTGTCCATTCGCAACATCCGCCGCTCCGCCAAGGAGACCCTCGACAAGATGGTCAAGGACGGCGAGGCGGGCGAGGACGAGGTCAGGCGGGCCGAGAAGGAGCTCGACGACCTCACCCAGAAGCACGTCGCCAAGATCGATGAGCTGCTCAAGCACAAGGAAGCCGAGCTGCTCGAGGTCTGAGCGGCGCCGCGACGGAGGGCCGCGTCCGACGGCCTCAGGCAGCGGGTCAGCATCTACGGCCCTCGCCCCCCGCGGCGGGGGCCGTGGCACATGGAGAATCGCAGTGGAAGAACGTACGGCTGGCACCAGTTCGAACGGCGGCAGCCGTACCGGAAGGAACCTGCCGGCCGCGATCGCGGTCGGCCTGGTGCTGGGCGCGCTGGTCCTCGGCACGCTCTACACGGTCAAAGAGCTGTTCCTCCTGGTGCTCGTGGGAGCAGTGGGCGTAGGGGTCCTGGAGCTGGTCAAGGCCTTCGACACCCGTGACATCAAGGTACCGGCCGTGCCGGTGCTGGCGGCGCTGGTGGTGATGCAGGCGGCCGCGTACTGGCTCGGTCCCGTCTGGTTACTCGCGACGTTCGCCGCGTTCGCGTTGGTGCTGCTGGTCTGGCGGATGTTCAGCGCCGGCACGGACGGATACGTGCGCGACGCCTCGGCGTCGGTGTTCATCCTGTTCTATCCCGCGATGCTCAGCACGTTCGCGGCGTTGCTGCTCAAGGCTCCCGACGGCGACCACCGGGTGCTCGTGTTCATCGCGGTCACCGTGGCCAGCGACATCGGCGGCTATGTCGCGGGTGTGCTGTTCGGGCGGCACCCGATGAGCGTGATCAGCCCCCGCAAGACGTGGGAGGGGTTCACCGGGTCGGTCGTCGGCTCCACGGTGGTCGGCGCGTGGCTGGTGACGTGGCTGCTGGGCGGTGAGATCTGGCAGGGTGCGCTGATCGGCGCGCTGGCGGCGGCGCTGGCGACGGTCGGCGACCTGGTGGAGTCGATGATCAAGCGCGACCTCGGCATCAAGGACCTCGGCACGATCCTCCCCGGACACGGCGGCCTGATGGACCGGCTCGACTCGCTGGTGACGACGTTGGTGCCCGTCTGGGTGCTGATGACGCTGTTCCTGTGAAATCAGTGTCGCTGGGCCTCCAGGGCCTGGGTGCTGACGGGGGAGAGCCAGAGCCACCGTACGAGCTCCCCACCGAACGCGAATCCTGACATGTCAGGCATGTGGGGTGGGTTGGCCTGCATGAGGACCCCCGAATACTGCGGGCCCAGCGGGAACGTGGACGGCTCGTGATACCACTTCGCGGTGTGCCCGTTGCCGAGCCACGTGACCGAGTGCCATGGATACTGCGCCAGCCACACCAGCAGCAGCGCCGCGTCGCGCGGGTCGTCCCGGGTGGCCACGGCCAGCTCGATCCTGTCGTACGCGCCGGGTTTGTCGATCCACTGCTCGACCGTCGGCATGCGCTGGCAGCTCATCCCCACCGTGGACAGCACGGTGAACCCGCGCTCGCCGTGCGGCGGGCGTTCGGTGATCCCCACGGTCGGCAGGCGGTCGCCGCTGGCGTCCCAGTAGCGGCCGGCCGGGCCCAGCACCCCGTCGAGATGCCCCATCACGAACTGCTGGAACGACGGCCACGACCCCTCGCCGTGCCGCCAGCGCCAGTAGGATGCGGCGTTCTCGATACGGGGTTGTAACCCTTCCAGCGCCTCCGACAACGCCCAGGCGAACGGCGTCTCACCCACCGCGTCCCGCGCGTAGCCGGGCATGCCCCTGCGCATGTCGGCCCAGCCCGGAATGACGGCCAGCAGGTCGTCGTCCTCGTAGAGGGCCACGCCGTCGCCCTCCTCGAACCACAGCGGGCTGAGCTGCCCGAGCGGCCGGCGGCCCTCGGGGTGCAGGGTGTTGGGCCGGGGCATCAGTGGGGGCAGGCCGGCGTTGATCCGCCGTAGGTCGACCACGGGCGGTGCCGGACGGTGGTTGGCCAGCCAGACGGCGCCGTGCACCGTGCCGTCGGGAGAGCACAGGTAAGCTACCGAGGAGTCCTCGTCCCGCTCGACCACGAGCGTCCGGCTGCCGTACGGACTGCCGGAGGCGAGGACGACCTCGGTGCCACCCTCGCCGGATGCCGACCGGAAAATCGCCATACGAGATGACTGTAGATCGGCGGGAGACCCGGACGCGAGCCGTAACGTGACCAGGAATTCCACCTCCGATCCGAACGTTCAATACCCTGGTCGACAACCCCTCACGCAAAGGCAGCAACGTGTCCCAGCCTCCAGGTCAGCTCACCTTCGTCGCGCCCCGGCGAGCCAAGCCCGCACGGCACCTGGCCGACCTGTCGATGGCCGACCGGCGGGCGGCGGTGGCCGAGCTGGGCGAGAAGGCGTTCCGGGCCGACCAGCTCTCGCGCCACTACTTCGAGCGGCTCACCACCGACGTGTCCGCGATGACCGACCTGCCCGCGGGCTCCCGCGAGAAGCTCGCGGCGCTGCTGCCCAGCCTGCTCACGCCGGTCCGCGAGCTGACCACCGACGGCGGCACCACCCGCAAGACGTTGTGGCGGCTGTTCGACGGGGCGCTGGTCGAGTCGGTGCTCATGCGCTACCCCGACCGGGTGACGATGTGCGTGTCGTCGCAGGCCGGCTGCGGCATGAACTGCCCGTTCTGCGCCACCGGCCAGGCCGGGCTGACCCGCAACATGTCGACCGCGGAGATCGTCGAGCAGGTCGTCGCGGGGGCGCGTGCGCTGGCGGCCGGTGAGGTGCCGGGCGGGCCGGGCCGGGTGAGCAACGTCGTGTTCATGGGCATGGGCGAGCCGCTGGCCAACTACAGGCAGGTGATCGGCGCCGTCCGCCGCCTGGTGGAGCCCGCGCCCCACGGGCTCGGCATCTCGGCGCGCGGCGTCACGGTCTCCACGGTCGGGCTGGTGCCGGCGATCGGCAAGCTCGCCGACGAGGGGCTGCCGGTGACGCTGGCGCTGTCGCTGCACGCGCCCGACGACGAGCTGCGCGACACGCTCGTGCCGATCAACACGCGCTGGAAGGTGGCCGAGGTCCTCGACGCCGCCTGGGCGTACGCGGCCAGGACGAAGCGCCGGGTCTCCATCGAGTACGCGCTGATCAAGGACGTCAACGACCACGAGTGGCGGGCCGACCTGCTCGGCAAGCTGGTCAAGAACAAGCTCGTGCACGTCAACCTCATCCCGCTCAACCCGACGCCCGGCTCGAAGTGGACGGCGTCGCGGCCGGAGGACGAGCGGGCGTTCGTGCGGCGGCTGGAGTTCCACGGGGTTCCGGTGACGGTGCGCGACACGCGCGGTCGCGAGATCGACGGCGCCTGCGGCCAGCTCGCCGCCGCCGAGTGATCCGCGGGGCACCCGCCTCGCCGTGTCATGGAAGCCCTCGGGCTTGACCTTGACGCTAACGTCAAGCTCCTAGCGTCGCGGCATGACAACCCGACCGGCTCCTGCGGACACGGAGGCTAGGGGCGGTTCGCCCCTGCCGCTGTGGCTGCTGAGCCTCTTCCTCCTGGCGTTCTCCTTCGGCACCGACGACCTGATCATCGCGGGCGTCCTCCCGGACATCTCCCGGGATCTGGATGTCTCGGTCGCGATGAGCGGCCAGCTGGTCACCGTCTTCGCGCTGACGTTCGCGCTGGGGGCGCCGGTCGCCGCCTTCCTGACCGCCCGGCTGCCCCGGCGGCAGGTGCTCATCGGGGCGGCTGCGGTGTTCGTCCTCGCCAACGTCCTGGCCGCCCTGTCCCCGTCGTACGGTCTGCTGCTGGTGGCCCGGATCCTTTCGGGGCTGGCCGCCGCGACCGCCTCACCCGCGGCCTTCGCCGTCGCGGCCACGGCCGCCCCTGAAGGCCGTCAAGGACGGTTCCTCGCGATCGTGGGGGCCGGGCTGACCACCTCGCTGGTGGCGGGGGTGCCGGCCGGTACGTGGCTCGGTGGCCACCTGGGCTGGCGGGCCACGATGCTCTATGTCGCCGCCGTCGCCCTCGTGGCGGGCCTCGGCCTGTCGCTGACCCTGCCGCGGCTGCCGGGCGGGGAAAAGGCCGGGCTTAAGGACCGCCTGGCGTCGCTACGCCGTCCGGCCACGGCGGCGGCACTGCTGGCGATGATTCCCAGCGGCGCGGGCGGGATGATGTCCTACGTCTACATCACAGAGATCGTCGGCCGGATCGGCGGCATCCGGGGCTCCGCCGTGGCCCCGCTGATCACCGTCGTCGGGCTGGCCGGGATCGTCGGCGCGTTCGCCGGCGGCCGGCTGGTGGACACGGTGGGCGCAGCCCGCGCGCTGATGGTGTTCCTGTGCGGTGTACTCGCCGCGCCTGTCCTCATGGTCGTCCTGGGCGTCTCAGGAGGGCCGTACCCCATCGCCGTCGTCGCGCTGGTTCTGGTGCTGTACGGCCTGGCGACCTGGGGGATCGCGCCGGCCACCCAGGCATGGCTGCTCGACCGAGGAGAGAGCCCCGGTGCGGCGAACGAGCTGATCGCCCTGAACAACAGCGCCATGTTCCTCGGCTTCTCGCTCGCCGGTGGGATCGGCGGTCTGGTGCTGGAGACGAGCGGCCCGCTGGCCGTGCCCGCGGCGGCGGCGGGATGCGTGCTGGTCTCCCTGGTGTTGTTCTGGGCGGCGTTCACATCCGACCGGCGGAGGAGAGTGCGCGGGTGATGCGGATCGGCGAGCTGGCACACCGTGCGGGGGTGTCCCCGCGTGCTGTGCGCTACTACGAGGAGCAGGGCCTGATCACGGCGGAGCGCGACCACAACGGCTACCGGGTCTACGACGGTGACGCCGTCCTCCTCGTGCGCGACATCGCCCGCCTCCTGCACGCGGGGCTCAACTCGGAGGACGTGCTGCGGTTCGTCGACTGCCTGGGCAAGGGGGAGCCGGATCCGCCGAGGGACTGCGTGGCCCTGCTCCGGGCCTTCTCCGAGCGCCTCGGCGCGCTCGACGAACGCATCGCCGCCCTGACCGGCGTGCGCGAACGCCTCGCGGCCGAGACCGACCGTCTGGCCAAGCTGCTGGAGGGCTGACCGTCCGCGGGGCGGGACGCCCTACGCTCGGCGGCGCAGGTGCACGTACGCGGCCAGGCCGGCGGTGCACCAGGCCAGTGAGATCGCGGCGAGTTCGGGGAGCCTCTCGACGAGGTCTCCGGCGTTGGCGGCCTTCATCCAGGCGAGCAGGGGCACCGTCAGCCAATAGAGGGACGACGCGCTGACCAGCAGCATCACCATGAACCCGAGCAGCAGGGTCATGATCGAGACGGCCGGTGACGGCAGGACGGCGCGGCTGGTGAGGGCGCCCAGCGCGGTGCCGGCCAGGGCGGCGAGCACGTACAGGAGCGCCGCGGCCGCCAGCGCCGCCGGGGGAGGCGACACGGAGACGCCCAGCAGCAGCGCCCAGGCGAGGACGAGTGCGGCGAGCACCGCACACGCCGCGAACGCCGCCAGCAGGCCCGCGGCGACCTCCCTGCCCCGTCCGCCGACCTGGATCGCGGAGAGCTCGCGCTGCCGGTCCGGCTCGGTGTCCAGCAGGCTTCTGGCCGCCCAGGCGAGGATCGGGACGATCAGTACGGCCCCGTCGGCCAGCACGGCGGTCTCCACGCCCCTCGGGGCCCGGCTGCCGTAGACGATCGCCAGCATGGCGAGTGCGAGCAGGAGCGCCTGGTAGACGCGGTGGGACCGGACGTAGGCGGCCAGGCGGAACGCGGCCAGGGCGATCAATGGCTCTCCTCGATCTCGCGGGCCAGGTACCCCTCGTCCCGCATTCTGGCCAGGAAACACGGCAGGTCGCCGGCGGGAAGCGTGACGGCCACGGTGACCTGCCCGGCCGCCTCGGCGGTGCCGGGCCGCTGGGGCGTTCCGGCGGTGACGGCGGGCGTGGCCGGCAGGGTGAGGGGTGAGGTGGATTCGTGGAGGTGGCCGTTCTGGAGGGTCCAGTGGCGTAGGGCGGGAAGGTCGCGCAGGCCGGACTGGTGGTCGGCGGCGATGACGATGGCGCCGCGTTCCGCCAGTTCGGCGGCGATCGCGGGCAGCGCCTCGCGGGTGTCGGCGTCGAGGCCGGCGAACGGCTCGTCCAGGATGAGCAGCCCCGGCCCGGCCATCAGCGCCTGCACCAGCCCCACCTTGTGCGCGCTGCCCTTCGACAGGTCGCGCAGGGCGGTGTGGAGAAGGGGACCGAGGCCGAGACGTTCGGCCCAGGGCTCCCACCGGGCATCGCCGCGTACGCGGGACATGTGCCGCAGATAGGTCGTGACCGTGAACGGCTGGGCGGTGGGGAAGCGGTCGGGGGCGAAGCCGACGACCGCCGGCCGGTCGGCGATCACCCCCGAGGACGGCCGGGCGAGGCCCGCGAGGAGGCGGAGCAGCGTGGACTTGCCCGCCCCGTTCGCCCCGGTCAGCTCGACCACGTCGCCGGCGGACAGCCGGGCGTCGGCGTGGGAAATGACGAGGCGGTCACGTTTTCGGTAACGAAAAGAGACTCTGGTCAGCTGCATGATCCCGTCACGCTATATGTCGTTTCACATGGGGGTGATAAAAGGTCCGACAATAGAGGGGCCCCCAGCACAGCTCAAGAGGAGTGAGGCTTGAACCGCTTTCCGCGCGTCATGGGCATGCGTTCAGGCTATGACCCCGTTGAGGTCGACGCCCTGATCGGGCGGATCGAATCGACCCTGGGCCGAGGCTCGCACGTCCTGCAGCCGGTCACCGCCGACGAGGTACGCAGGGCGACGTTCCGCGCCAAGCGCGGCGGCTACCAGGAGACCGCGGTCGACTTCGCCCTGGAGGCGTTCGTCGTCGCCCTGGAGACGCAGGCCAGGCGGCCCGTACGGCTGGCCATGGCCGAGCCCACCGGCGAGCTGCTCCGCGAGGAGTGGTTCGAGACGCAGGCCGCCCGCGTCGAACGGGTCGCCTTCCGCCCCGGCCGCATGGGCACCGGCTACAACGAGGACGAGGTCGACGCCTTCCTGGACCGGATCGTGGCCACGCTGCGCGGCACGACGGCGTACCCGGTGACGGCGCAGCAGGTGCGGGAGGCGAAGTTCTCGACCGTGCTGTTCCGCCCCGGTTACCTGATCGCGGACGTCGACTCGTTCCTGGCCGGCATCGTCGACGTGCTGCGGCAGCGGCTCGACGACCAGAACGCGCCCCCCGCGGGCAGCGCGTGGTTCAGGCGGGAGCCCCAGGGCTGAGGGCCGCCTCGACGGCGGTGAGCAGGCCGCGCAGGTCGGGCAGAACGCCCTGGACGACCTGCGCGTCGGCCGGCCGTTCGCCGAGGCGGTTGATCCACACGCGGGGCAGCCCCAGCCGGTGCGCGGGCACCATGTCGTGGAAGTAGCTCTGCGCCACGTGCACCCACGCCGCCGGCTCGTACGTGCTGCGGAACAGCTCGAAGTGCGCGTCCGCCGGTTTGTACGCCCCCGCGTCCTCGGCCGTCACCACCGCGTCGAACGGCACGGGCAGCCGCCGCCGCGTCCCGGCGACGAGGTCGCGGTCGCAGTTGGTCAGCAGCGCGAGCCGCCACCCGGCCTCGCGCAGCGCCGACAGCTCGGCGCCGACCTCGGGGAACACCGACCAGTACGGCAGCGTCGTCGCCAGCACGCCGGCGTCGTCGGGGTGCAGGCGCATCTGCTCCTCGGCGCACGCCCTGCGCAGGGCCTCGGCCAGGACGTCGCGGTAGCGCATACCCGGCGACTCGGCCTCCACGGCGGGCTCGTGGCGGTTGTACGCCTCCAGCAGCCGCGCCCCCTGCCCGGGGGAGACCAGCTCGGCGCTGGTGCGGATGCCGTGCCGCCAGTCGACCAGAGTGCCGTAACAGTCGAACGTAACCCATCGCATACCACCCATGATGACGGCTGTGCAGATCAACGTGCGGCCGGCGACCCCCGGGTGGATCACGCGTGGCGGCGGCTGTGCACGAGGGCGACGATGACGGAGGTCACCGGGGCCGCCAGGAACGCGCCGGTGATCCCGGCGACCACGCTGCCCAGCGTGATCGCCACCAGGATGACCGCGCCGGGCAGGTCGAGTGCCTTGCCGTAGATCTGCGGCGCCAGCACGTGCCCCTCGATCTGCTGCACCGCCACGGTCACCGCGACCACGATGAGCGCCACCAGCCACCCCTTGGCCACGAGCGCGACCACCGCGGCCAGCAGCCCGGCCAGCAGCGCCCCCACCACCGGCAGGAACGCCCCCACGAACGTCAGCACGGCCAGCGGCAGCGCGATCGGCACGCCGAGGATCCACAGCGCGATCCCGATGAAGAACCCGTCGACCAGGCCGACGAGCGCCACCCCGCGGATGTAGCGCCCGATCACGGAGAAGATCAGATGGCCGGTCTCGGCCAGGCGCGTCCTGGCCCGGACGGGGGCCAGGTCGAGCAGCCAGTGGAAGAGCCGGTCGCCGCCGTGCACGAAGTACACCGACAGGATGAGCGCGAGGATCGCGCCGACCACGACCTCGCCGACCGTCCTGACGCCGGCCAGCGCGCCGGTGGTGATCTCGCCGCCCTGCGCGGAGAAGTAGTCCCTGGCCTGCTCCAGGAGCCGCCGGTCGTCGATCCCGAGCCGTTCCGTGAGGTCGTGCAGGTCGTCGAGCACCTGACCGAGGCTCGCCCGCAGCTCGGTGACACTGTCGACGGTGGGCGGCACGAGCAGCGCGATCAGCCCGCCGGCCAGCAGCAGGCCGCCGACGAAGACCATCGTTGTGGCCGTCGCGCTGTTCAGGCCGCGCCGCCTGAGCCAGCGCGCCGGGGGCAGCAGCAGCGCCGTGAGGAAGACGCCGATGATGATCGACATGGCGACCGTACGGATGTGGTAGAGGCAGAACAGGACCACCGCGGTCACCGCGAACCACCCGAGCAGCCGCCACGGCCCCATCCCCGACCCCCCTATAACGCCTGGTCAGGGGCGTTCCCCAGGGGGGCCGTGCTCACACGGGCGGCGTCAGGTGAGGATGCTGGGCACGCTTGTTCGCGGTGTACTCCTCCAGGGCCGCCCCCGTGGCGTTCGTGGTCGCGACCTGTGCCACCGGCACGTCCCACCACGCCTCGGACGACGGCACGTCGTCGGCCAGGCGGTCGGTGCGGACGTAGACCACCGTGGTCTCGGCGGCCGAGCGGGCCGCGTCGAGCGCCTTGCGCAGGTCGGCGACCGACTCGGGCCGCAGCACCGTGGCGCCCAGGCTGGCCGCGTTGGCCGCCAGGTCCACCGGCAGCGGGCCGCCGTCGAAACCGCCGCCGCCGCGGTAGGCGTACGCGGTGCCGAGACGTTCGGCGCCGACGCTCTCCGACAGGCGGCCGATGGAGGCGAACCCGGAGTTGTCCACCAGGACCACGACCAGCTTGACGCCCTCGGAGACGGCCGTGACGAGCTCCTGGGCCATCATCAGGTAGGAGCCGTCGCCCACCAGCACGAACACCTCGCGCTCCGGGGCGGCCATTTTCACGCCCAGCCCGCCGGCGACCTCGTAGCCCATGCAGGAGTAGCCGTACTCGACGTGGTAGCAGCCGGGGCCGCTGGGCCGCCAGAGCTTGTGCAGGTCACCGGGCATCGACCCGGCCGCGCACACCACCACGCCGTCGTCGCCGGCCGCGGCGTTGACCGCGCCGATCACCGCCGCCTGCGAGATCGGGGAGCCCTCCAGCCCGTACGCCGCGTCGACCGCCGCGTCCCAGGCCCGGACGAGCCCGGCGGTCCGCTCGCGGTAGGCGGCGGGGGTGCCCCAGCCCTCGCACGCCTCGGCCAGCTCGGCCAGGCCCTCGCGGGCGTCGGCGACCAGCTGCAGGCCGGACAGCTTGGCCGCGTCGAAGCCGGTGACGTTGAGGTTCACGAAACGGGCGTCTGACGCGAAGATCGTGCGCGAGGCGGTGGTGAAGTCGCTGTAGCGGGTGCCGACGCCGATGACCACGTCGGCCTCGCGGGCCAGCGCGTTGGCGGCGGTGGTGCCCGTGGCGCCGACGGCGCCGACGGCGAGCGGGTGCCCGTGGGGGAGCGCGCCCTTGCCCGCGTGCGTCTCGGCGACCGGGACGCCGTACCGCTCGGCGAAGGCGCGCAGCTCCTCGGCTGCCTCGCTGTAGATCACGCCGCCCCCGGCCACGATCAGCGGGCGGGCGGACGACGTGATCAGCTCGGCGGCGCGGGCGAGCGCCGACCGTTCCGGGCGTGGACGCGGGATGTGCCAGACGCGGCGGACGAACAGCT
Source organism: Nonomuraea terrae (assembly GCF_044465245.1). NCBI lineage: Bacteria > Bacillati > Actinomycetota > Actinomycetes > Streptosporangiales > Streptosporangiaceae > Nonomuraea > Nonomuraea terrae. Next base: position 808,495 of record NZ_JBITLL010000007.1, read on the forward strand.
CGTCGGGCCAGTCGTACGCCTCGGCCTGCACGTCCTGCGGCAGCGCCAGCGTCACCGCGCCGGTCTCGGCCGGGTCGGTGAGCACCCGCATGGCCGCGAGCAGCGCCGGCGGCAGCTGCTCGGGACGGTTGACGCGGTCCCAGAACCGGGAGACGGGCCGCAGGCAGTCGTTGACCGAGACGTCGTAGGAGCGCGGGTCCTCCAGCTCCTGCAGCACCGGGCTGGCCACGCGGGTGGCGAAGATGTCGCCCGGCAGCAGCAGCACGGGCAGCCGGTTGATGGTGGCCGCCGCCGCGCCCGTGACCATGTTGGTGGCGCCGGGACCGATCGAGCTGGTGCAGGCCAGCGTCGCCAGCCGGTTGCTCGCCCGGGCGTAGCCGGCCGCGGTGTGCACCATCGCCTGCTCGTTGCGGCTCAGGTGGTATGGCAGGTCGCCGGCGGCGGTGGCCAGCGCCTGCCCGACGCCGGCGACGTTGCCGTGGCCGAAGATGCCGGTGCAGCCGGCGAAGAACCTGCGCTCCACCCCGTCGCGCTCGCTCCACTGCGCGGCCAGGAAGCGCACGACGGCCTGGGCGACGGTCAGCCGGGTCATGAGATCCTCCCGAACGGCAGTCTGGGGTCGATGAGCTGGTCGTCCCACGTGGCGCGGATCCAGGCGTGGCGCGGGTCGTCGCAGAACGCCATCGACCGCTCCGCCGCGGGGCCCGCCAGGACGTTCAGGTAGTACAGGTCGTAGCCGGGGGCCGCCATGGAAGGGCCGTGGTAGCCGTACGGCACGAGCACGACGTCACCGGAGGAGACCTCGGCGAGGGTGTCGATCCTGCCCCGCTCGGAGGAGTAGACGCGCTGGTAGCCGACGCCCTGGTCGGCGACCTCGAAGTAGTAGATCTCCTCCAGCACCGCCTCGCCCGGGTTCGGGGTGTCGTGCTTGTGCGGCGGATAGGACGACCAGTTGCCGCCGGGCGTGAGCACCTCGACGGCCACGAGCTTGTCGCAGTCGAAGACGCCGGGGGCGCAGAAGTTGTTGACCTGGCGGCTGGCCTGGCCCGCGCCTCTGAGCTCGACCGGCACCTCGGCGGCGGCGACGTAGCGGGGCGGCAGAGCGCGGGAGGCGCGGGCCGAGGGCAGGGCGATGCGGCCCGCGCCCTCCAGCGTCACCCGCGTGCCGATCGGCACGTACACGAAGTCGGACGGCCCGTCGAACACCGACGGCCGCCCGGCCAGCGGGAACGTCTCGCCCGGCAGGGTCACCGTGCACGAGCCCGCCAGCGGCAGGACGAGCGTCTCCTCCTCGCCCGTGTCGAACGTCACCGGGGCGTCGGTCAGGTCCACGACCCGCAGCCCCGAGTACGTCCAGCCGGCCACGGACGGGGTGATCTCCACCGACCAGGGGTCGGCGGCGGCCTTGCCGTACGGCAGGTAGGTCATCGTCGCGCCTTTCGCACCAGCGCCGCGGCTCCGTCCACGGCGGTCGCCACATCGTCGTCGGGAGGATAGAGCAGGGCGCGCCCGACGACGAGGCCGCGCACCCCGGGGAGGCCGAGCGCGCGGTGCCAGTCGGCGAAGGCGGCGTCGATGTCGGGCGGGTCGCCCCCGAGGAGCAGCGCGGGCAGCGTGGTCGCGGCCATCACCCGCTCCATCTCGGCCACCGCCGGGATCTTGAGCCAGGTGTAGGCCGAGGTCACGCCGAGCGCCTGGGCGATGCTGATCGCCCGGATCACCGCCTCGGGCGACAGGTCGTTGCGCACGGCCCCCGTCTCCGTACGCGTCGACCAGAACGGCTCCACCATGGCGACCAGGCGCCGGCGGGCCAGGTCGGTGACCGCGTGGGCGCACGACTCCAGCGTGGCCACGCTCGCGTGGTCGGCCGGGTCGATGCGGCAGAGCATCTTGCCGCCGTCGAGCCGCATCGCGTCGATCGCGGTGGCGTCGAAGCCGGTGAAGCGGTCGTCCAGCTCGAACACCGAGCCCTGCAGACCGCCGCGGTTCATGGAGCCGAAGGCCAGCTTGCCCTCCAGCGCGCCCAGCAGCAGCAGGTCCTCCAGGACGTCGGGAGCGGCCAGGATGCCGTCGACACCGGGTCTGGCCAGCGCCACCTGGAGGCGGTCGAGCAGGTCGGCGCGGCTGGCCATGGCCAGCGGCCGGTCGCGGACGCCGAGGGAGCCGCGGGCCGGGTGGTCGGCGGCGATGATGAGCATCCGTTCGCCGTCGCCCGGCAGGTCGCGCCGCCGGCGGCGGGCCGCCGCCTCGGCGATCTCTCCGGGCATCGTGGCGCGGATGTGGGTGAGCCGCTGGTAACCCGCGCCCATGGACAGCGTGATGTCGCTCAAGAAGCCACCCCGTTCAGCAGGTCCTCCACCTCGGAGGTCGTCGGCATGGCGTCGGCGCAGGCCAGGCGGGCCGCCACGAAGGCCCCGGCGGCGTTGGCGAAGCGCAGCGTGCGCTCCAGCGGCCAGCCGCGCAGCAGCCCGAGGCACAGGGCGCCGCCGAACGCGTCGCCCGCCCCGATGCCGTTGACGACCTTCACCTCCATCGGCTCGACCCGCGCCCGCTCGTCGTCGGCGGTGCGCGCGAAGACGCCGTCCGGGCCCATCTTCACGATCGCGACGCGTACGCCGGCGTCGAGCATGGCCTGGGCGGCGGCCTCGGGGTCGCGGACGCCGACGGCCGTCTCGACCTCGTCGAGATTGCCGACCGCGACGGTCGCGTGCGGGAGCGCCCTGCGCGCCGCCTGCCTGGCCGCCTCGCGCGACTCCCACAGGGCCTCGCGGTAGTCGAGGTCGAACACCGTCCAGCCGCCGGTGCGGGCCTCCAGCGCGGCGTGGTGGGCGGCCGCGCTCGGCTCGCGGCTGAGCCCGGTCAGCGAGAACCAGAACAGGCCCGTCTCGGCGATCGCCTGGAGGTCGAGCATGGACGGGGTGATGCGCAGGTCCGGCGGGTGCTCGCCGCGGTAGAAGTAGATCGGGAAGTGGTCGGGCGGGAAGATCTCGCAGAAGGTCACGGGCGTGGCCGGGCCCTCGATGGTGCTCACGAAGACGTCGTCCACGCCGAAGCCGCGGATCGCCCGGCGTACGTACGCGCCGAACGGGTCCGCCCCCACGGCGGTGATCACGGCGGAGCGCAGCCCGTGGCGCGCCGCGGCGACGGCGACATTGGTGGGGCTGCCACCGAGGAACTTCCCGAAGGTCTCGACGTCGGCCAGCCCGACGCCGGTCTGCAACGGATAGACGTCGACGCCGCAGCGACCGAACGTGATCAGGTCGTACAAAGCACCTCCTGGAACGGAGCCTACCTTCGACACTATGGCATATTGTCATGACATTCTGATGTCCGCTATGTTGCGCTGTGTGCCCCTCCCTCGGCTCGGTCCGCCCGGCGCACGCCGCCGGGCGGTGAGGTTGATCCTCGAAGACGCAGCATGCGGGCACATTCCGGTATTTGGCCAGACCTTTACGTCATCTAGATGTCATGACATATTGGCCACTGGCCGCCTCCCTTTCCAGACGCGTCGGAGGGTTTGCATGGCATTGCGGAAACGGTCGATGGGTGTGGTCGCGGTCATCACCGCGGCCGGTCTGGGGCTCGCCGCCTGCGGGCAGTCATCCGGCGGGGAAGGTGACGCCATCGAACTCACCATCACCCAGAACTCCATCCAGGGCGGGAAGAACGCGAACACGGCCGAGCACATCGCCGACTGGGTGATTCCCCAGTTCGAGGCGGCGCAGAAGGCCAAGGGCAAGAACGTCACGGTCAAGTTCGTCCCCAGCGGCGTCGACGACGAACAGTACAAGACAAAGCTCTCGCTCGACCTCAAGTCGGGCAAGGGTGCGGACGTGATCGACATCGACGGCATCTGGGCCGGCGAGTTCGCCGAGGCCGGCTACATCAAGCCGCTGTCGGAGGTCGTCGGGCCCGAGGCCGACAGCTGGGACGGGTGGGCGCAGATCCCCGAGGCCGTGCAGCAGATGGCCGCCTTCAACGACAAGAAGTACGCGCTCCCCGTCGGCACCGACGGCCGCGTCCTGTACTTCAACAAGACGCTCTTCCAGAAGGCCGGCCTGGCCGCCGACTGGCAGCCCACCAGCTGGCAGGAGATCCTCGACGCCGGCGCCAAGCTGAAGTCGTCCGGCGTGCCCGTGCCGATCCAGATCAACGCCGGCACCGCGATGGGCGAGGCCACCTCCATGCAGGGCGTGCTGCCGCTGCTCGCGGGCGCGGGCGGCGAGGTGCAGCAGGACGGCAAGTGGACCGGCGCCTCCCAGCCGCTCAAGGACGCCCTCGGCCTCTACCAGAAGATCTACGGCGGCGGCCTCGGCGACCCCAGGCTCCAGCAGGAGGCCAAGGGCCGCGACAAGTCGTTCCAGCAGTTCGCCGAGGGCAAGATCGGCATCCTGATGGAGGGCGACTACTTCTGGCGCGGCGTGGTCAACCCCCAGGACGGCGTCGCCCCCATGGACGACCGCGACCAGGCCGTCGGGTACGCCATGATCCCCGCGATCGAGCCCGGCAAGGGCATCCGCGGCCAGGACTTCGTCAGCATGTCGGGCGGCGCCCTGCGCACCGTCAACCCCAACAGCAAGCATCCGAAGGAGGCCTTCGAGCTGCTGGCCTTCACGCTCTCGCCGGAGGCGCTGAAGGAGGAGACCAAGGACGGCAACGTGCGCATCACCCCGCGCACCGACGTCAACAAGGAGATCCTCGCCGGGGAGCCGCTGCTGACGTACATCTCGGAGAAGGTGCTCCCGGTGACGGCCTACCGGCCGCCGGTCGCCGTCTACCCGCAGGTGTCGGTGGCGCTGCAGGAGGCCACCGCCGCGGTCGTCGGCGGCACGGCCTCCGACCAGGCGGCGGCCGACTACCAGAAGAAGCTTGAGGGAATCGTCGGTGGCGCAGGCAATATCACCACCCCCTGAGGTCGTCAGGGAAGACGGGCCCGCCCGCGGCGACAGCACCGACGCGGCGGGCCTCGGACGGGTGCGGGCCGCGGTCTTCGTGGCCCCCGCCCTGCTGCTGATCGCGGTCTTCCTCGTCTTCCCCGCCCTGTGGGTGCTCTATCTCGGGCTCACCAACTACCGGCTCACCGGCGTCGCCGCCGCCGAGCCGCAGTTCGTCGGCCTGGACAACTTCATCGAAGCGGTCACCACCCCCGCGTTCTGGAACTCGACCTGGCTGACCGTCGAGTTCGTGCTCGGCTCGGCCGTCATCGGGCAGGCCGTGCTCGGCTTCACCATCGCCTGGCTGATGCGCGATCGGCGCGGCACGCTCAAGCGGGCGGTCGAGGGCCTGGTCATCCTGGCCTGGATCCTGCCGAGCGCGATCGTGGCGTTCCTGTGGGTGGCGCTGCTCGACCGCGACAGCGGCACGCTCAACGCGATGCTCGGCATCCCCGGCTTCGCCTGGCTCCTCGACCACCCGATGTTGTCGATCATCATCTTCAACGTCTGGCGCGGCACCGCCTTCTCGATGATGTTGTACGGCGCCGCGCTCGGCAACGTGCCGCCCTCCCACCTGGAGAGCGCCCGCCTGGCCGGGGCCTCCAGCTGGCAGCAGCTGCGCGACGTCGTCTTCCCGCACATCAGGGGCCACATCCTGACGAACCTGCTGCTGATCAGCCTGTGGACGTTCAACGACTTCGGCCCGTTCCTGCTCACCGCGGGCGGCCCCGACGGCAGGTCCGAGGTGCTGGCCGTGCACGTCTACAAGGTCGCGCTGCAGGCGGGTGAGCTGGGCCACGGAGCCGCCGTCTCCACGGTCATCCTGCTGATCAACCTGGTCGTGGCGGTGTTCTACCTGCGGCTGCTGCGGAGCAAGAAATGACGCGTTTCGTGTTGGGCCGGATCGGGTTCTACACCCTGGTCGCCGTGCTGCTGGCGTTCTTCACCATCCCGTTGTTGTGGCTGGTGACGGCGCCGTTCACCTCGGACCCGACGTACGAGGTGAAGGTGCCGGACTTCACGCTGGACAACTTCCGGGCGGTTCTGGAGCACCCGTACGCGCTGCCGTCGTTGTGGAACTCCGTCGTGCTGTCGGTCGGCTCCGCCGTGCTGGTCGTCGTCATGGCGGCGCTGGCCGCCTACGCCCTGAGCCGGGTGCGGCTGCCCGGGCGCGACGCGCTGCTGTACGCGCTGCTGCTGCTGTCGTCCATCATCACCGGGACCGCGGCGATGGTGCCGCTCTTCCAGCTCGCGGTCGAGCTGAACCTCATCGACTCCCAGCTCGGCCTGATCCTCATCCTGACCGGCGGCCTGCTGCCCGCGGCGATCTTCATGCTCAAGGACTTCATGGACTCCACGCCGAAGTCGTACGAGGAGTCGGCGCGGGTCTTCGGGGCCTCGCCGCTGCAGATCGTCCGGCACGTGGTCGTGCCGCTCGTGCGGCCTGGGCTGGCGACCATCGCGGTGTGGGCCGTGGCCAACGTGTGGGGGAACTTCCTCATGCCGTACCTGTTGCTGAGCGACGTGGAGAAGCAGCCGGCGGCGGTGATCACGTACACGCTGTACACCGAGGGCGGGCAGGCCAACCTCAGCATGCTCTCGACGTTCGGGCTGCTCTATTCGATCCCGGTCGTGCTCATGTACCTGTTCGTCAGCAAAAAGTATGGCTTCCGCTTCCATGGAGGGATCAAGCGCTGATGGCCGCCATCGAACTACGGGGGCTGACCAAGGTCTACCCCGGCGGGGTGAAAGCGCTCGACGCGCTCGACCTGGCCATCCCCGACGGCGAGTTCTTCGCCCTGCTCGGGCCGTCCGGCTGCGGGAAGACCACGCTGCTGCGCACGATCGCGGGGCTGGAGACCGCCACCGGCGGCGCCGTGGTCATCGGCGACCGGGACGTCACCGGCCTGCAGCCGGGCGCCAGGGACGTGGCGATGGTGTTCCAGGACTACGCGCTCTTCCCGCACATGGACGTCACGGACAACATCGCCTATCCGCTGCGGATCAAGAAGGTCGCCAAGGCCGCCCGTCAGGAGAAGGCCGCCGAGGTCGGCGCGCGGCTCGGCCTCGACCACCTCATGGACCGGCGGCCCGGCCAGCTCTCCGGCGGCCAGCAGCAGCGCGTCGCGCTCGCCCGGGTGATGGCCACGCAGGCGCAGGCGTACCTGTTCGACGAGCCGCTGTCCAACCTGGACGCGCGGCTGCGGCTGGAGGCGCGGACCTTCCTCAAGAAGCTCCAGCGCGAGCTGGGCGTCACCACCGTCTTCGTCACCCACGACCAGGCCGAGGCCCTCGCCATGGCCGACCGCATGGCCGTCATGGAGGCCGGGCACATCCGGCAGATCGGCACGCCCTCCGAGGTGTTCCAGCGGCCGGCCAACACGTTCGTCGCCTCCTTCATCGGCTCGACGCCGATGAACCTGCTCGACGGCGTCGCCCGCGGTGACACCCTGGAGGTGGCGGGCTGCAAGATCCCGGTCCCGGTCTCGGCAGAGGGGCGCGTCCCCGACGGGACCGCGATCGTGTACGGCGTGCGACCCGAGTACATGACGTACTCGGGGCAGCCCGCTGACGGCGCGTTCGGCGGGAAGGTGGCCATCGTGGAGAATCTCGGCGCGTCCCACCTGGTGACCCTCGACGTCGGCGACGTGATCGTGCAGGCCGTCGTCCCCGAGGGCAGCGAGCCCGCGGTCGGCGACGACGGCTACGCCCTGCCCCGGCGCGACCGGGCCCTCGTCTACCGGGACGGAGAGCTGGTGTGAAAGGCCGCTGGACGCTGGACGACCGGCTGGAGCGGATGCTGCGGGAGGTGCCGTTCGAGGTGCCCGCGGGCACGGCGGCGGTCACCGTGCGGCTGTCGTACGACCGGTCGCAGGGTGTGATCGACCTCGGGTGCGGCTCGCCCCGCGGATTCCGCGGCTGGTCGGGCGGCGCGCGCGACGAGTACACGATCACGGAGGACTGGGCGACGCCCGGCTACCTGCCCGGCGCGCCCGAGACCGGCACCTGGCAGGTGTGGCTGCGGCTGCACCGCATCCCGCCGCAGGGCCTCGACTACACGCTCGACGTGACGTTCGAGACCACCGTGCCGCGCGAGCCGGTCGCCGCGGAGCCACCGCACGGCGAGCGCCCGCCCCGGCGCGACATCCCCGACGTCGACGGCCTGCGCTGGTACGCCGGCGACTTCCACGCCCACACCCTGCACAGCGACGGCACGCTCACCATCGCCGAGCTGGCCGAGCTGGCCCACGGGCGCGGGCTGGACTTCCTGGCCGTCACCGACCACAACACCGTGAGCCACCATCCCTGGCTGGGCAAGGTCGACCGGGAGATCACCCTCGTCCCCGGCCAGGAGGTCACCACCGACCGCGGCCACGCGAACGTCTTCGGCGACGTCGGCTGGGTCGACTTCCGTCAGCCGGTCGACTCCTGGGTCGAGCACGCCGAACGCGCGGGCGGGATCATCTCGATCAACCACCCGCTCGGCGGCGACTGCGCCTGGCTGCAGCCGGTGACCCGCCGGCCCCGCGTCGCCGAGGTGTGGCACTCCGGCTGGTGGGACCGCCGCTGGGGCGCCCCGCTGGCCTGGGCCGACGCCTGGCGCGACGACGTGATCGCCATCGGCGGCAGCGACTTCCACCGCGAGGGCTCCGACGGGCTGCCCGGCGCGCCCACGACGTGGGTGCTGGCCGAGGACGCGGGCGGGGTGCTGGACGGCGTACGCGCCGGGCGCACCGCCGTCTCGGCGGGCCCCGACGCGCCGCTGCTGCTGCGGCTGGGCGACGAACTGCTCGCCCTCGACGCCGACGGTCTGGTCCTGGTACGCCCCGACGGCACCCGGCAGGTCGTCCGCGGCGAACGGGTGCTGCTGCGCACCATCGAAGGACCGCACCGGTTGGAAACCTACGAGAACGAGGTGATCGCCCTATGCGCGTGAGGAAAGTCGCCAACGCGCCCGTGAGTTTCGGCGTGTTCGAGCTGAGCGACGCTCCGCCGCCGCTGACCGCCGACGAGATGGTGCGCGCCCTGACCGAGGCCGGCTACGAGGGCATCGACCTGGGCCCCGTCGGCTACCTGGGCAGCCCCGACGACCTGGCCGAACGCCTGGGCGGTCTGTGGCTGGCCGGTGGCTGGGCCGACCTGCGCTACAGCGACGCCGAGGAGTTCCGTCGCGGGCTGCCCGCCCTCGACGCCACGCTCGACGTCTTCGCCGCCGCGCCGGTCGGGCCGCTCCCGCCGCGCCCCACGCTCGGCGAGTCGGGCGTGCCGGAGCGCTTCGCCCGTCCCGGCGGGAACGCTCCCGGCCTGCCCGCCTCCGAGTGGCCCGGGTACGCCGCCCGCGTCCAGGAGGCCGTCGACCGGTGCCGCGCGCGCGGGTTCGAGCCCGTCTTCCACCACCACCTGGGCACGTACGTCGAGACGCCCGACGAGGTCGAGCGCCTGCTGGAGCTGACCGACGTGCAGCTCTGCCTCGACACCGGACACCTGCTGCTGGCCGGGGGAGACCCGGTGACCGCGCTGCGCGCGTGGGCCGGGCGGATCGGGCACGTGCACGTCAAGGACGGCGACACGAAGATCCTCGCCCAGGCCCTGGCCGAGGGCGTGGACCTGCGCGAGCTGATGGGCCGGGGCGGCTTCGCCCCGCTCGGCGAGGGCGAGCTGGACCTGCCCGCCGTGGTCCGGGCGCTCGACGAGATCGACTACTCGGGCTGGGTCATCGTCGAGCAGGACACTCTGCCGGGGCGACGCACCGTCGCCCAGAACATCGCCGACCAGGCCGCCAACCGCCGGATGCTGAAGGATCTGGGACTTTGAGAATCGCGCTTGTCGGGTGCGGGGCCGTCACGCAGGCGGTCTACGTGCCCTTGTTGTCGCGGCGGCGCGACCTGTTCGAGGTCGTCGCCGTCTGCGACCTGTCGCGCACCCTCGCCGACGCCGTGGGCGACCGGCTGGGGGCGGCGCGGCGCCACACCTCGGTGGGGGAGATGCTCGACGAGGGCGGTTTCGAGGCCGTCGTCGTGCTCGCCTCCGGCTCCCACGGCGAGACCGTGCGCCGGGCCCTCGCCGGCGGTTACGCCGTACTGTGCGAGAAGCCGCTCGCCCTGACCCGGGCGGAGGTGGCGGAGCTGCCCGAGGGGCGGCTGATGGTCGGTTACATGAAGCAGTACGACCCCGCGGTGCGGCGGGCCGAGGAGTTGCTGGCCGAGCTGGGCGGGCCCGCGGTGATCCGGTCGGTCGAGGTGACCGTGCTGCATCCGAGCGGGGAGTCGCAGCTGGCGTTCGCGAACCTGACGCAGGCGCGCGACGTGGACGCCGGGCTGCTGGCCTCGCTGCGCGCGGACGAGGGGGAGCTGGTGTCGCGGGCGCTGGGGGAGTCGGCGCCGGAGCCGGTCAGGAAGGTGTACGGCGTGGCGCTCGGCTCGATTTGCCACGATTTGTCGCTTATGAGGCGCTTTACCGGATCTCCGCAGGAAATTTCGTACGTTGAGACTTGGGGGGACGCGCCCGGGTCCGTCGAGATCTCCGGGCCGCTGCCCGTCCGCGGCCGGTTCTCCATCCGCTGGCACTACCTGGAGGACTACCCGGCCTACCGCGAGACCGTGGCCATCCACCACGACAAGGGCACGCTGGAGCTGGTCTTCCCGGCCCCGTACCTGATGAACGCCCCCACCGTCCTCACCGTGGTCTCCGGTAGCGAGAGCCGCACGGAGTACCGCGACGTTACCGAGGCGTTCGAGGTGCAGCTGGCCGCCTTCCATGCTTACGTGAACGAGAGCAAGCCGCCGCTCACGGAGGCGGCCGGCGCGCTGGAGGACATCGTGACGGCCCAGCGCATCGCCGCCCGTTATGCCGTTCAGCACGATCTGCCCATCGGAGGGGAGTCCGCGTGAGCTCGGAGATCGTCGTCGTCCCGCACACGCACTGGGACCGCGAGTGGTACGAGCCGTTCCAGCGTTTCCGGCTGCGCCTGGTGGCCCTGCTGGACGAGGTGCTCGACACCATGGAACGCGAGCCCGCCTACCACTTCACCCTCGACGGCCAGCTCGCCTGCGTGGACGACTACCTGGAGGTACGTCCGGAGAACCGCGACCGCATCGCCGCGCTCGTCGAGTCAGGGCGCCTCGCGGTCGGGCCGTGGCAGATCCTGCTGGACGAGTTCCTCTGCTCCGGCGAGAACATCGTCCGCAACCTGGAGCTCGGCATGTCCCGCGCGGACAAGCTGGGCGGGGCCATGCCGGTCGGCTACCTGCCCGACATGTTCGGCCACGCCGCTCAGATGCCGCAGATCCTGCGCAAGGCCGGTCTGCTGCACGCCTGCGTCTACCGCGGGGTGCCGTCCTCGGTCGTCACCGACGCCTTCGCCTGGGTGGCGCCCGACGGCACGGCGCTGCGCACCCAGTACCTCCCGGCGGGCGGCTACGGCAACGGCGCCCACCTGTTCTCCGACTCCGAGGGCCTGGAGGGGCGGGCCACCACGTTCGTCGAGACCATGCGCCGATGGCACGGGCCCGAGGGGTCGCTGCTCGCGATGTACGGCACCGACCACTCCGCCCCCGTGCGCGGGTTGCCCGAGATGGTGGCGGCGATCGGCGCACGCATGGACACCCTGTCCGGATATATCGGTGCTTATCCCGGTGATGTGGACGGCCTGCCGCGTGTCGAGGGCGAGCTGCGCTCCCATGCCCGCGCCAACATCCTGCCCGGCGTCATCTCGATCCGCCCGCATGTGAAGCAGGCCATGGGCCGCGCCGAGCGGATGGTCGAGCGCTACGCCGAGCCGCTGGCCGCCCTCTGGGGCGGCGACTGGCCGGGCCGCTTCCTCGACATGGCGTGGTGGCGGCTGGTGGACGCCAGCGGGCACGACTCCGTGACCGGCTGCGGCGTCGACGACACCGCCCAGCAGGTCGCCGCCCGCATCGCCGAGGCCGAGCAGCTCGGGCAGGCCGTGCGCGACATGGTGACCGCGTGGCTGGCGCAGCGCGTGCCGTCCGACGGCGTGCTCGTCGTCAACCCGACGCCCGCCCCGCGCCGCGGGATCGTGATCGTGGACGTCGCCGGCGCCGACCCCCTCGTGGACCCCGCCGGCCGGCCGATCCCCGTGCAGCCCCTGGAGCACGCCGCCACGCTGCTGCTCGACGAGGAGATGGACCCGGCCACGGCGCTCACCTTCGTCCACGGCACCGAGCTGTACGGCCAGCACATCACGTCCTGGTCGGTCGAGGACGGCACGCTGACGTTCACGGTGGCGCGCGAGACGCCGATCGTGTTCGACGTGGACGACCTGCGCGGCGCGCTCGACGGCGTGACGCGCGTCCGCATCCTCGCCGAGCCCCGCCGTACGGTGGCCGCCCTGGTGGAGGCGCCGCCCCTCGGCCACACCGGCCTCCGCCCGGCCCCCCACCCGCAGGCGTACGGCGGCGCCGCCGACGGCGAACACCACGCGTCCTGCTGGCGCGCCTCCGACGAGCCCGCCCCGGTGCGCGGCGACGCGGAGGTGCTGGACAACGGCCTGCTCCGGGTCGCCGTCGCCCCCGACGGCACGCTCACCCTGGTGGCCCGCGACGGCACGACCGTCACGGGCGCGGGCCGCATCGTCGACGGCGGCGACGTGGGCGACACCTACAACTACGCGCCCCCGCTGGACGACCTGGTCGTCTTCGAGCCCGAGTCCGTCGAGACCGAGCTGATCTGCTCGGGGCCGCTGGTGGCGGCGGTGGACGTGCGGCGCACGTACCGGTGGCCGGCCGGCGGTGACGGGATCGAGGGCGCGCCCGAGCTGCCCGCCGCCTCGCGGTCGGACCGTGTGGAGGAGACCGTCGTCGTCACCCGGGTGGAGCTGCGCGCCGGTGAGCCGTTCGTCCGGCTGCACGTCGAGTTCGACAACCGCAGCGCCGACCACCGGGTGCGCTTCCACGTGCCGCTGCCCACACAGGCGTCGGAGTCGTACGCGGAGGGGCAGTTCGCGGTCGTCCGGCGCGGCTCGACCTCGGAGGGCGGCTGCGGCGAGACCCCGCTGCCCACCTTCCCGGCCTCCTCGTGGGTGGCCGCCGGTGGTGTGGCCGCGCTGCTGGAGCACGTCACCGAGTACGAGCTGACCGGCGGGGAGCTGGCGCTCACGCTGCTCCGCTCGGTCGGCTACCTCTCGCGCAACCGCAACGCCCTGCGCCCCGAGCCCGCCGGACCCCAGCTGCCGACCCCGGCAGCGCAGTCCCGCGGGTTCCGCTCGGTGCGCCTGGCGCTCATGCCGTACGCGGAGTCGTGGCAGGAGGTGCTCCCGCACGCGGAGGCGTTCCGCCACGACCTGCTCGTGGTCCCGGGCACGGGGACGCGTTCCCTGGCTCTGCCCGAGCCCGCCGCCGGCCTGTCGGTGACGGGCGACGGCGTGGTGATGACGTCCCTGCGCGACCGCGACGGCTGGTCGGAGCTCCGCGTGGTCGCCCTCACCCCGTCCGCCACCGAGGCCGTCATCTCGGGCGACCTGCTCGAAGCCCGTCACGCCGACCTACGCGGCCGCCCGGGCGACGCCGTACCCGTCGCTGACGGCACGCTCCGGTTGCCCCTGGTCCCGTGGGAGATCGCGACCGTGCAGTTTCGTCAACGCTGAGTAATCAACCGAAATCATGTAGTGATATTCGCTGTATGATCACGTCCCGGCATGAGGGCCTGAACAAGATCGTCACCTTGGATCTCGGGCACACGAGAGACATGCTGCGGTCCCTGTTCGACCTGCCGATTCCGCAGTCGGGCGAGGCGCGTCTCGCCTCGCCCGACCTGTCGGAGGTGGACCCGGGCGTGTGCCGGGCCGATGGCGCCATCCTGTACGGGAAGGCGGAGGAGAAGTTCGGCGTCATCGTCGAGACGCAGCGCCGTCCCGATGACGACAAGCTGTATGCGTGGCTGGAATGCATCGCCGATTTCCGGGTCCGCGAGAAATGCCCGGCCTGCCTCGTCGTCATCTGCCCGAACCGCCGGGTCGCCCGCTGGGCCGAGCAGACCATCGAAACCGGCCAGCCGGGGCTGACGCTCACGCCCTTGGTCATCCACGATGGCAACACCCCCCGTCATCACCGATGTGGCCGAGGCCGTGGACAACATCGGCCTGGCCGTCATCTCGACCATCACGAAGAGCGATCACCCGCAGTTTCCGGCCGTCGTCGACGCGGTGGAACGGGCGTTGAACGCCATCGATCGAAACGTCGCCTGGAGGTGCGCTCGATACATCACTCTGTCACCGGAAGGCAACGCACAGCGAGAATGGGACCGGCGGATGGCCATGTGACTTACCCGTACCAGGGCGAATACGCCGAGAGACTCCATGCCGAAGGCCACGCGAAGTCCGTGTTGAAGGTCTTGGAGGGGCGGGGTGTCCCGGTCTCCGAGGGGCCGCGGGAACGGGTGATGAGCTGCCAGATCCAGCCCTCTGGGATGCCTGGTTGCTTCGGGCGATTCGGGTCGAGTCGGCGGACGAGCTCTTCGGCTGATCGGCTATGGGGTGAGGAGGCCGAGTTGGCGGGCGGCGCGGATGGCGAGCCAGACTTCGGCGAAGGCGGCGGTCGAGGAGAGGTCGCGGCCGGTGAGGGCGGCGAAGCGGCGCAGGCGGTAGGCCAGGGTGTTGGGGTGGATGTGGAGCGCGGCCGCCGCCTCCTCTGACTGGCGGTTGCGTTCCATCCAGATGCGTACGGACATGAGCAGGCGTGAGTCGTGGGCCTCGTCGTACGCGAGAGCGGCGCCCAGTACGTGGTCCACCAGGGCGGCCAGGGTCGCGGGGTCGTCGGGGAGCCAGCGGCCCGTGGTGTCCTCGCCGTAGTGGACGAGCGGGCGGCCCGATTCGGCGGCGTGTGAGGCGGCCCAGACGGCTTCCCGCTGGGCCACGCGGAGCGACTCGCCCGGCGGGAACGGGCGGCTCGCCCCCGTGGCCACCCCCGGCAAGGCGGCCACGGCCTCCCCGATGCTCGCGGTGGCGGTGTCCCCGGGGTTTGCGGTTCGAGCAAGGTGTTTGGGGTCGGGCGTCTCAGGGCTTGTGGTGGCGGTTTTCCCTGGGTTTGTGGTGGCGGTATCCCCGAGCTTCGCGGTGGCGCTTTGTGCGAAGTTTGTGGGTGGGCTTGTGGTGGCGGTCTTTCCGGAGTCTGTGGTGGTGGTCTTGGCGGGGCTGGGTGTCTTGGGGGTGGCGGTGGTGGGGCCGAGCACGTAGTGGTCGTCGCCGCGGCGGAGCATGAGGTGGGGGACGTCGTCCAGGGCGCGGCGCAGGACGTCGTCGTCGACGCCGCGTACGACGAGCAGCACCGCGTCGGAGTCCATCGGCAGGCCGAGGCGGGCCAGGCGGCGGCGGGCCGCCGGTGGGTCGAGGATGTCCTGGAGCAGCTCGGCCAGGGTTTCGGCGCCCTCGCGGCGCAGCGTCTCGCGCGCGTGCCGGGCCATGGCCACCTGCAACGCCGCCACCGTGGCGATGTGCTGCACGACGGCCAGCCCGGCGGGCCGCGCGCCTTCGCGCTCGAACGCCACCAGGTAACCCGCCGGCCCGCCGGGCGCCGACACGGGCAGGACGAACCCGCCGGGGATGGTCGGCGGGGCGTCGGGCTGGTCGGGCAGGACGTCGCGCGGCGGCACCGGGACACCCGGCAGGAGCGGGCGCCCGCCCCTGGTGGACAGGTAGACGTCGTAGCCGGACAGGCGTTCCAGGCGTTTGAACAGCGTGGGCGTGTCGAGGTCTTCGGAGGCCAGCCAGTGCAGCGCCCCGAACACCTGCAGTTGCGCGCCCAGCCGGTGGCTGGCGTCCTCCTGCAGCGCGGCGGCGACCTCCTGCGAGATCGCGATGAACGGCACCGCCAGCGGCACCTCCAGCACCGGCATGCCCCGCTCCTCGGCCGCCGCGAAGAACGCCGGGTGCAGCGGCGGCACGTGCAGCTGGGCCGACAGGGCCAGCGCCGACACCCCGGCGTCGTCGAGCCGCTCCAGGTAGGCGCGTTGCCTGGCCGCCGTACGCGGGACGCCGAGGCCGGTCGTCATGATGACCTCGGCGCCGAGCAGCCAGGGCGTCGGGTCGTCCAGCTCGCTCACGTGCGCCCATGAGACCGAGCGCGACAGCCCGGACTCGCCCGCCAGCAGGCGCAGCTGCAGCGCGGGAGAACGCAGGAGATCTTCGACGGTCAGCTTGTGGTCAGCCACAACACACACCGTATTACTTCGTGACTACTACAATTGCCGCAGGTCAGAGGCATGACGAACACTGTGCGCATGCACCAAGGCCCTGTCGATTCCTCCAAGGTTCCCCGTTTCGCCGGCCCGGCCACGTTCGCCCGGTTGCCCCGCCTCGACCAGGTCGAACGCGCCCACGTGGCGGTCGTGGGCGTGCCGTTCGACACGGGAGTGTCCTACCGGCCCGGCGCCCGGTTCGGCCCTTCCGCGGTGCGGGAGGCGTCCCGGCTGCTGCGGCCCTACCATCCGGGCCTCGACCTGTCGCCGTTCGAGCGGGTGCAGGTGGCCGACGCCGGTGACATCGCGGTCAACCCGTTCCACATCGAGGAGGCCATCGAGACCGTCGAGGCCGGGGCCGACGCGATCGACGCGCGCCTGGTCACCATCGGGGGCGACCACACGATCGCCCTGCCGCTGCTGCGGTCGGCGGCCAAGAAGTACGGGCCGGTCGCGCTCGTGCACTTCGACGCCCACCTCGACACCTGGGACACCTACTTCGGCGCCGAGTACACGCACGGCACGCCGTTCCGCCGGGCCGCCGAGGAGGGCCTGCTCGACACCGAGGCGCTCAGCCACGTCGGCACCCGCGGCTCCCTGTACGGCAAGAAGGACCTGGAGGACGACCGGCGGATCGGGTTCGGAATCGTGACCGCGGCCGACGTGCTGCGCCGCGGCCTGGACGAGGTCATCGACCAGCTGCGCCAGCGGGTCGGCAACCGTCCGGTGTACATCTCGGTCGACATCGACGTGCTCGACCCGGCGCACGCCCCCGGCACCGGCACCCCGGAGGCCGGCGGGCTCACCAGCAGGGAGTTGCTGGAGATCCTGCGCGGCCTGGCCGGCTGCCGCCTGATCGGAGCGGACGTGGTGGAGGTCGCCCCGGCTTACGACCACGCCGAGATCACCTCCATCGCCGCCTCCCACGTGGCGTACGACCTCGTCAGCCTGCTCGCGATCCAGGAGGAAGAGGCGACATGAGCGGGGCCATCACCGAGATCGAGACGTTCGGCGTCGAGCGCATCCCCGACGCCGAGCGCACCGCGCGCCCCTTCGACCTGTTCCGGGTGGCGTTCGGCGGCGCCAACACGTTCGCCACCTGCGTCCTGGGGGCCTTCCCCATCCTGTTCGGGTTGTCGTTCTGGCACGGCCTGGCCGCGACCGTGCTCGGTCTGGTGGTGGGGTCGCTGATCCTGGCGCCGCTGTCGCTGTTCGGCCCGTTGAACGGCACCAACAACGCCGTCTCCTCCTCGGCGCACCTGGGCGTGCACGGGCGGATCGTCGGCTCGTTCCTGTCGCTGCTGACGGCGATCGCGTTCTTCTCGATCTCGGTGTGGTCGTCGGGCGACGCGCTGGTGGGCGGCGCCCACCGGTTCGTCGGCCTGCCGGACACCGACCTGTCGTACGCCGTCGCGTACGGGATCTTCGCGGTTCTCGTGCTCGTCGTGTGCGTGTACGGCTTCCGGTTCATGCTGTTCGTCAACAAGATCGCGGTCGCGGCGGCGTCGCTGCTGTTCGTCCTCGGGGTGTTCGCCTTCGCCGGCGACTTCGACCCGTCGTATCCGGGCACGCTCGCGGCCGGCGACGCGCTGTTCTGGCCGTCGTTCATCGGCGCGGCCCTGATCGTGCTGTCGAACCCGGTGTCGTTCGGCGCGTTCCTGGGCGACTGGTCCCGTTACATCCCGGCGGACACGCCGCGCCGGCGGGTGATGGCCGCCGCGTTCCTGTCGCAGATCGCCACGTTCCTGCCGTTCTTCTTCGGTCTGAGCACCGCGTCGATCATCGCGGCGAAGGCCGCCGAGTACGTCGACCCGGCCGCGCCCAACTACGTCGGCGGCCTGCTGGCGATCTCGCCCGGCTGGTACTTCGTGCCCGTCTGCCTCATCGCGCTGATCGGCGGCATGTCCACCGGCACGACCTCCCTCTACGGCACCGGCCTCGACTTCTCCAGCGTCTTCCCCCGGTTCTCGCGGGTGCGGGCCACGGTGTTCATCGGCACGCTGTCGATCGTGTTCATCTTCGTCGGCCGCTTCGCCGCCAACCTCACCCAGAGCATCTCCACCTTTGCCACACTGATCATCACGTGTACGGCGCCCTGGATGGTGATCATGATGCTCGGCTACGTGACGCGCCGCGGCTGGTACGACCCCGAGGCGTTGCAGGTGTTCAACCGCCGCCAGCGCGGCGGCCGCTACTGGTTCGCCCACGGCTGGAACTGGCGGGGACTTTCCGCCTGGCTGGTCTCGGCCGCGCTGGCGCTGACGTTCGTCAACCTGCCGGGGCAGTTCGTCGGCCCGCTGGGTGAGCTGGCGAGCGGTATCGACATCTCGCTCCCGGTCGGCCTGGGCGCCGCCGCCGTGCTCTACCTGGTGCTGCTCGCCGTCTTCCCTGAGCCGCGCGAGGTCTACGGCCCCGAAGGGCCGCGCCTGGTACGCGCGGCCGACACCCCGGTGCTGCCGATCGTGGACGCGACCACGACGACCACCGCGGCCGAGCCGGCGATCTGATGGAGTTCGTCGACCTGTCGGTCCCGATCGAGACCGGGATGCCCGTCTACCCGGGCGACCCGCAGGTCTCGGTCGGGCCCGCGCTGACGGTGGCGGACGACGGCGTCAACGTGCTCCGCCTGCACCTGGGCTCCCAGTCAGGCACCCACGTGGACGCGCCGTACCACGTGGACGACGCGCTGCCCGCGCTGGACGAGCTGCCGCTGGAGCGCTTCTGGGGCCCGGCCGTCATGGTGGACGCTCGGGGCCTGCCGCCGCGCTCGCCGATCGGGGCGGAGCCCTTCGCGCGGGTCGTCCGGGCAGGGGTGATCGTGCTGGTCGCCACCGGCTGGTCGGCCTGCTGGGGGAGCGAGCGCTACACGGCGCACCCGTACCTGACGGAGGAGGCGGCGCGGCTGCTGGTGCAGGCGGGGGTGCGGACGGTCGGGATCGACGCGCTGAGCGTGGATCCCACGCCCGCCGACGACTTCCCCGCCCACCGGGTGTTGTGCGGCGCCCACGCCGTCATCGCCGAGAACCTGACCGGTCTCGACCGCCTCCTCGACGCCCAGGCCCGCGGCCTGCCGATCGAGGTGTCGTTGTTGCCGCTGCGCCTGCCGGGGGCCGACGGCGCGCCCGTGCGGGCCGTCGCGAGAGTGGGCTAGCGGGTGCCCCAGGAGTACGTCTGCTTGCGCAGCTTCAGGTACACGAACGACTCCGTGGCCCGTACGGACGGGATGGCGCGGATCTTGCTGAGGATCTCCAGCAGGTGGCTGTCGCCCTCGCAGACCACTTCCACGATCACGTCGAAGGAGCCCGCAGTGAGCACCACGTAGTCGATCTCCTCGATGGCCGCCAGCTCGTCGGCCACCGCCTCCAGGTCGCCCTCGCAGTTGACGCCGATCATGGCCTGGCGCGGGAAGCCGAGCGTGAGGGGGTCGGTGACGGCGACGATCTGCATGACACCGGCGTCCTGCAGCCGCTGAACCCGCTGGCGCACCGCGGCCTCCGACAGCCCGACGGCCTTCCCGATCGCCGCGTACGGCATGCGCCCGTCGATCTGGAGCTGTTCGATGATCTGCTTGGACAGGTCGTCGAGAACCACCGGGCCGGAGGCTGGGCCGTTGCGTCGTACACGGGGCGGCGTCGTCATCCCGATCCTTCCCTGACCGTCCGGCGTTACGGCGGCGTTCCGGTGAGGTTGCCGTCCTGGTGCGACATGTTGTCAGTTCTTGGCGTACTGTCAAGCGAATTCGTAGCAATTTGATATCTTCACCACGAAATCCCTTGTCGAGATGCATTCGCTCTGTAAGAGTCGCGGCATCTCGGCCCGCCTCGCGAGTGATCGAGCTCGCCGAGGTCATCCCTGGACATCGCACCATGGTCATACGACCGACAAAGGAGGGCGAATGACCACCCGTCTGCAGAACTACATCAACGGCGAGTTCGTTGACGCGAAGAGCGGGAAATTCTCCGACATCGTCGATCCGTGCACGGGCGAGCCGTACATCCAGGCTCCCGTCTCGGGTCCCGAGGACGTCGACGCCGCTTTCGCCGCCGCGGCCGCCGCGTTCGAGTCGTGGGGCCGGACCACTCCTGGTGAGCGGGCCAACCTGTTGCTCAAGGTCGCCGACGCGATCGACGCGCGGGCCGACGAGATCAACGAGGCCGAGTGCCTCAACACCGGCAAGCCCCGCGCCCGCATGGCCGAGGACGAGACCCCGATCGCCGCCGACCACTTCCGGTTCTTCGCCGGCGCCGCGCGCACGCTGGAGGGCCCGACGGCCGGCGAGTTCATGGCCGACCACACCAGCGTCATCCGGCACGAGCCGATCGGCGTCGTGGGCCAGGTCACGCCGTGGAACTACCCGATGATGATGGCGGTCTGGAAGATCGCCCCGGCGCTCGCGGCCGGCAACACGATCGTGCTCAAGCCCTCCGACACCACCCCGGTCTCCACCCTCAAGATGGCCGAGATCCTCGGCGAGGTGCTGCCCGCGGGCGTCTTCAACGTCGTCACCGGCGACCGCGAGACCGGCGCCCTGGTCGTGAGCCACCCGACGGCCGCGATGGTGGCCATCACCGGCTCGGTCGGCGCGGGCATGTCGGTGGCCAGGAGCGCCGCCGACGACCTCAAGCGGGTGCACCTGGAGCTCGGCGGCAAGGCGCCGGTCGTGGTGTTCGACGACGTGAAGGACCTGCGCAGGGCCGCCGCCGACATCGCCGTCGCCGGTCTCTACAACGCCGGCCAGGACTGCACGGCCGCCTGCCGTGTGCTGGTCCAGGAGAGCGCGCACGACGCGTTCGTGGCCGCCCTCACCGAGGCCGCCGCGGGCACCGTCACCGGCGGCCTGGACAACGAGGACGCCCTCTACGGCCCGCTCAACAACGAGAACCAGCTGGCCCGCGTCCAGGGCTTCATCGAGCGGGCGCCCGCGCACGCCAAGGTGCTCACCGGCGGCCACCGCGTCGGCGACAAGGGCTACTTCTTCGCCCCGACCGTCGTCGACGGGCTGCGCCAGGACGACGAGATGGTGCAGAACGAGGTCTTCGGCCCCGTGATCACCGTCCAGACGTTCACCGACGAGGCCGACGCGATCGCCAAGGCCAACGACGTGCGCTACGGCCTGGCGAGCTCGGTGTGGACCTCCGACCACGGCCGCGCCATGCGTGTGTCGAACCGGCTCGACTTCGGGGTGGTCTGGGTCAACACGCACATCCCGTTCGTCTCGGAGATGCCGCACGGCGGCTTCAAGCACTCCGGGTACGGCAAGGACCTGTCGGTGTTCGGTCTGCATGACTACACCAGGGTCAAGCACGTCATGCACTACATCGGCGAATAGCAAGGACGAATCCTGGAATGACCGGGCTGAGTGCGATTGAGCTTGAGGACGTCGTCAAGGAGTATCTCTCGCATGGCGAGGTCGTCCAGGCGGTCAAGGGTGTGACGCTGGACATCGCCGAGGGGGAGTTCTTCTCCCTCCTCGGCCCGTCCGGTTGCGGCAAGACCACGACGATGCGCATGGTCGCCGGCTTCGAGCAGCCCACGAAGGGGCTGGTCAAGCTGCACGGCCAGGACGTCACGAACGTCCCGCCGAACAGACGTGACGTCAACATGGTCTTCCAGTCCTACGCGCTCTTCCCGCACATGAGCGTCTGGGACAACGTGGCCTTCGGGCTCAAGCAGAAGAGGACCCCGGCCGACGAGATCAGGCGGCGGGTCGGCGAGATGCTGGAGATCGTCGACCTCACCGGCAGGGAGAAGCGCCGGCCGCGCGAGATGTCCGGCGGCCAGCAGCAGCGCGTGGCGCTGGCCAGGGCCCTGGTCAACCGGCCGCGCGCGCTGCTGCTGGACGAGCCGCTCGGCGCGCTCGACCTGAAGCTGCGCCAGGCCATGCAGATCGAGCTCAAGCGCATCCAGCGCGAGGTCGGCATCACGTTCGTGTACGTCACGCACGACCAGGGCGAGGCGCTGACCATGAGCGACCGGATCGCCGTCATGAACGACGGGCTGGTCGAGCAGCTGGCCGACCCGCGTGAGATCTACGAGCGCCCCGCCACGGCGTTCGTGGCCGGGTTCATCGGCACCTCCAACCTGCTCACGGGCGCCGTGGCCGGCGGCGTCCTGAAGGTCGGTGGCGGCCGGGTGCTCGTGCCGGGCCACGACGGCGACGTGACGGTCACCGTACGGCCGGAGAAGATCACCATCGGCACGGAGGAGCCCGCTCCGGAGCTGAGCGGCGTGCGCGGCACCGTGGCCGAGGTCGTCTACCTGGGCACCTACAACAGCTACGCCGTGAATCTCGCCGACGGGGCCGACGGGACGGTCATCACGGTGTTCGAGCAGAACGCGCACGACGCGACGGCCACGGCGGAGCGGGGCGACTCCGTCTGGCTTTCCTGGCAGGCGCAGCATTCGTACGTGATTGGAAGTTGAGAGCACTCCATGAACCCCTTCATGCGTGGAATGACGCAGCCCCGCACCCGTCGTGACGTCTTCAGGCTCGCCGGCGCCTCCGCCGCCGGGCTCGCCCTGGCCGCCTGCGGCGTGCAGGGACAGAAGGCGGCGCCGCCGAAGGCCGACGCCGTGGCCGACTTCTGGGCCAAGCAGAAGAAGAACGGCAAGGTCGTCTTCGCCAACTGGCCCGAGTACATGCCCGAGGACAAGGGGCCGCTGGAGAAGTTCAAGGCCGACACCGGCATCGCGTACGAGTACAAGGAGGTCATCCAGGAGAACGCGGAGTTCTTCGGCAAGGCCGACCCCGTGCTGCGCGCCGGGCAGTCACTGGGCTACGACATCGTCGTCATGACGAACGGCATCCAGCTCCAGCACATGATCGACCTCGGCTACGCGGTGGCGCTCGACCACTCCAAGCTGCCGAACTTCCAGGCCAACGCCGGGCAGAAGTACAAGGAACGCGCCTACGACCCCGGAAACACGTACACGGTGCCCTACACCTCCGGCGTGACCGGGATCGCGTACAACACCGATTACGTCAAAGACGACATCACCAGTATCGAGGCGTTGTTCGATCAGAAGTACAAAGGGCGGGTCGGCATGATGGCCGACGCTCAGGAGATCGCCAATTTCGGCATGATCGCTCTCGGCATCGACCCGGAGAAGTCGAGTGAGGCGGACTGGCAGAAGGCCGGGGAGAAGCTGAAGGCGCAACGCGATGCCGGAATTGTACGGAAATATTATGATCAGTCGTATATCGACGCCGTGTCGAAGGGCGACATCTGGCTGAGCATGGCGTGGTCCGGCGACGTGTTCCAGCGGCAGCTCGCCGGCGAGCCCGTCAAGTTCGTGGTCCCGGCCGAGGGCGGCACGATCTGGACCGACAACATGCTCATCCCCAAGGGCGCCGCCAACCCGCTCGACGCGCTCATGTTGATGGACTACCTCTACCAGCCGGCCATCGCCGCCGAGCTGGACGAGTTCATCCAGTACGTCACCCCGGTCCCCGCCGTGCAGGACCTGCTGCGGGAGAAGGCGGAGCAGGCCAAGGGCGAGGAGAAGCAGACCCTCGACGACATGGTGAACAGCCCGCTCATGTTCCCCAGCGACGCCGACTACGCCAAGCTGCGCAGCTACACCCCGCTCACCACCCAGCAGGAGCAGGTGTTCAACCCGATCTTCCAGTCGATCACCCAGGCGTGACGATGAGGCGGCTGACCCCCTACCTGCTCGCGCTGCCGGGCTGGATGTGGCTGGCGATCTTCCTGGTCGTGCCCATGGCCGCGATGGCGTCGGTGTCGCTGCAGACCGGGAACGCGATCGACGGCTTCGCCATGACGTTCAGCTTCTCCAACTACGGCGACGCGCTGAGCACGTACAGCACCCAGCTGCTGCGCTCCCTGCTGTACGGCGGGCTCGCCACCGTGGCCATGCTGCTGATCGGCTACCCGGTCGCGTACTGGATCGCCTTCAGGGGCGGCCGGCGCAAGTCGATGTACCTGTTCCTGCTGCTGCTGCCGTTCTTCGTGTCGTTCGTGCTGCGGACGATCTCGTGGAACTTCCTGCTGGCCGACAACGGCATCCTGTTCGGCACGCTGAAGGACTGGGGGCTGCTGCCCGAGGGCTTCCACGTGCTGGCCACGACGTTCGCGGTGGTGGGCGGGCTGACGTACAACTTCCTGCCGTTCATGATCCTGCCGATCTACGTGGCGCTGGAGCGGGTGGACCCGCGGGTGGTGGAGGCGGCGCAGGACCTGTACGCGACCCGGGCGGCGGCCTTCCGGCGGGTGGTGCTGCCCCTGTCGCTGCCGGGGGTGTTCGCCGGGGTGCTGATGACGTTCGTGCCGGCCACGGCCGACCCGGTCAACGCGCAGATCCTCGGGGGCACGTCGAACACGATGATCGGCAACATCATCCAGACCGAGTACCTGACGAACCTCGACTATCCGACTGCCTCGGCGCTGTCGTTCACGCTGATGGCGATCCTGCTGGTCGGCATCTTCGTCTACGCCAAGGCGCTCGGTACGGAGAACGTGCTCGAGGCGGCGGCCCGATGAGGACCCGCGGTCGGCTCGGCGACCGGCTGCTGCACGCCTACACCTGGCTCATCATCGCCTGGCTGTCGTCGCCGATCGCCGTGATGATCCTGTTCGGCTTCAACGACAAGCAGAGCAAGTCCAACACCACCTGGCAGGGCTTCACCCTGCGCTGGTACGCCGAGCTCTTCGACGTCTCCGACCTGACCGTGGCGCTGCGCAACTCGCTGGTGATCGCCCTGGTCAGCACCGTGATCACGGTCGTCATCGGCACCATGCTGGGCCTCGCGCTCGGCCGCCACCGCTTCCGCGGCAGCGGCGCGACGAATTTTCTGGTCTTCGCCGCGATCTCCACGCCCGAGCTGGTCATGGGCGCCTCGCTGCTGTCGCTGTTCGTCTCGGGCAACGTGCCGCGCGACGCGAACACGATCATCGTCGCCCACGTGCTGTTCTCGCTGTCGTTCGTGGTCGTCACGGTGCGGGCGCGGGTCGTCGGCCTGGATCCGTCGATGGAGGAGGCCGCCAGGGACCTCGGCGCGTCGGCGTGGGGCACGTTCCGGCAGGTGACGCTGCCGTCGATCCTGCCGGGTGTGCTGGCGGGGGCCATGTTGTCGTTCGCGCTGTCGATCGACGACTACGTGGTGACGAGCTTCGTCAACGGCTCTACCGTGACGTTCCCGCTGTGGATCGTCGGCGCCGTCAAGACGGGCATCCCGCCGCAGGTCAACGTCATGGGTACGTTGATCTTCGGCATCGGCGTGCTGATCGCGATCGCCAACGCGGTCGCGGCCCGCCGCCGCGCCTGAGCATTCTCGTCACCGAACTCTCGTAGGGAAGTGGGATGTGTGGATCCGCTGAAGGCGCTGGCTGACGCGGAGCGCAAGCCGTACTGGCTGGACAGCCCGGCCAGACCCGAGCCGCGGGAGCGGCTCACCGGACGGACCGCCGCCGACCTGGTCGTGGTGGGGGGCGGGTTCTCGGGGCTGTGGACGGCCCTGATGGCCAAGGAACGCGACCCCTCGCTGGACGTCGTCCTGCTCGAAGGACGCAGGATCGGCTGGGCGGCCACCGGCCGCAACGGCGGGTTCTGCATGGCGACCCTCACCCACGGCCTGGCCAACGGCCTGGAGCGGTGGCCGGACGAGATCGACCGGCTGGAACGCATGGGCGTGGCGAACCTCGACGAGATCGAGCGCACGCTGGAGCGCTACGGGATCGACTGCTCGTTCGAGCGGACCGGCGAGCTGCACGTCGCCACCGAGCCCTGGCAGGTGGACGCGCTGGGCGAGCACCACGACGTCATCTCCGAGCTGGGGCTCGACTACCTGCCGCTGGACCGCGAGCAGGTGCGGGCCGAGGTCGACTCGCCGACCTACCTCGGCGGGCTCTGGGAGCGCAGCGGCTGCGCCATGTTGGATCCGGCGCGGCTGGCGTGGGGGCTGCGGGAGGCGTGCCTGCGCCTCGGCGTACGCGTCCACGAGCGCAGCCCGGTCCGCGCGCTGCACGACGACGGCACGCTGCTCACGCTGGGGACGCCGCACGGCTCGGTGGCCGCCCGCCGTGTGGCGCTGGGCACCGGGGTCTTCCCGCCGCTGCTGCGCCGGCTCAAGCACTACGTCGTCCCCGTGTACGACTACGCGCTGATGACCGAACCGCTGACCGCCGACCGGCTCGCCTCCGTGGGCTGGCGCAACCGGCAGGGCGTGGGCGACTCGGGCAACCAGTTCCACTACTACCGGCTGACCGACGACAACCGCATCCTGTGGGGCGGCTACGACGCCGTCTACTACAACGGCGGCCTGGTCAAACCGGAGTACGACCAGCGCGACGAGACGTTCGTCAGGCTGGCGGAGCACTTCTACGACACCTTCCCGCAGCTCGACGGCGTGCGTTTCACCCACCGCTGGGGCGGCGTGATCGACACCTGCAGCCGCTTCAGCGCCTTCTACGGCCGGGCGCACGGCGGCCGGCTCGCCTACGCCCTCGGCTACACCGGCATGGGCGTCGGTGCCACCCGCTTCGGTGCGAACGTCATGCTCGACCTGCTGGCCGGCGAGCGCACCGAACGCACCGAGCTGCGCATGGTGAAGGAGAAGCCGATCCCGTTCCCGCCCGAGCCGGTGCGCTCCGGGGTGATCCAGTTCACCCGCTGGTCGATCGCCCAGGCCGACCAGCACCAGGGCAGGCGCAACCTGTGGCTGCGCGCGCTCGACCGGATGGGGCTGGGCTTCGACACGTAGTTCGGCTGGGCTCAGACTGGTGGGCATGAGAATCGAGTTCACCGCCGACGGCCTCACCCTCGCCGGGGATCTGCGGGTGCCCGAGGGTGTGGGGCCGTGGCCGGGGCTGGTCTTCACGGGGCCGTTCACCGGCGTCCGCGACCAGGTCACCGGTCCGTACGCCGCCCGGCTGGCCGAGCGCGGTTACGTCACGCTCTCCTTCGACCACCGCTCCTGGGGCGAGTCGGAGGGTGAGCCGCGCCGGCAGGAGGATCCGCAGGGCAAGCTGCACGACCTGCGGGCCGCGGTGTCGTTCCTGCGCGGGCGGCCCGAGGTCGACGCCGAGCGGATCGGGGCGGTCGGCATCTGCCTCGGTGGCGGGTACGCGCTGAAGTTCGCCGCCTTCGATCCGCGGGTGAAGGCGTTCGCGGGGATCGCCGGGGCGTACAACAACCCGTACGCGATGCGGTCGGGCACGGACTACCAGGCGGCGCTGGCGTCGTACACGGAGGTGCTGGAGCGGCAGGACCACGGCGGGCCGGTCGAGTACATGCCGGTCGTCGCGGAGCAGGGCGAGGCGGCGATGCCGGGGGACGAGCCGTACGCGTACTACGGGACGGATCGGGGCGCCTCGCCGCTCTGGCAGAACGAGGTGACCCGGGTCAGCGTGCGGGAGCTGCTGACGATGGACAACATGATGGGCGCCGACTTCCTGTCGCCGAAGCCGGCGCTGATCGTCCACGGGGTGATCGACCGGTTCTGCTCGCCTGAGGGGGCCGAGGAGGCGTTCAGACGGCTCGACCAGCCGAAGAAGATCGTCTGGGTGGACGCCAAACAGCACATCGACCTCTACGACCGCGAGCCGTACGTCACGGAGGCCGTGGACGCGACCGCCGACTTCCTGGGCGAGCACTTGTGACGGCAAGGGGACGCTGAAGGTATGTCCAGGAAAGCTCCGAGTGTGATGCGCCCGGGGTGATGGCCGGGAATGTTCCGTACGACCACCGATGGGAGGTGGCACGTGCGGACGATGTGGACGGCCTGGCTGGGCCTGGCGCTCGTGGCGGGGTGCGGGGCGGAGCCCGTTCCGGTGAAGCCCGCCGCGGTGCGGGCGCCGGTGAAGGCAGCACGCTGTTTCCTGAAATATCCGGATGTACGGGCGGGGCATGCCGCGCGCGCCCGGCTCGAACGCGACATCGCCCACTACGTCGGCGACCGTCCCGGCCGGATCGTCTACGCCGCGGTGGACCTGGTCAGCGGGGTCTCGCTGGGCCAGGGCCGGCACGACGGCGACCTGATCACCGCGAGCGGCGCCAAGGTGGACATCCTCGCGGCGCTGCTCCAGCGCCGCGACGGCCGGCTCGACGAGCACGAACGCGACCTGGCCTCCCGCATGATCACGGAGAGCGACAACAGCGCGGCCGACGCGCTCTGGTCGAGGGTCGGCGGCGGCGCGGCCATGGGCGACTTCTACCGCAGGATCGGGCTGAGGGAGACCACGCCCGGGCCGAGCAGCTACTGGGGCGGCACCAAGACCAGCCCCGCCGACCGCATCCGGCTGATGAAGGTGCTGGTCAAGGGCGGCAAGGGGCTGTCGTCCGCCGACCGGGCGCTGCTGCTCGGGCTGATGGAGCAGGTGCGCCGGGAGCAGGCGTGGGGCGTCAGCGCGGCCGCCCGGCCCGGTGACCGGGTGGCGCTGAAGAACGGGTGGACGCCGCGGCCGTTCGTCCAGAACACCTGGGCGGTGACGAGCTACGGCCGCGTCGTCGGACCGGGGCGGGACCTGCTGCTGGCGGTCCAGACCGACCGCCAGCCAGGGGAGGGGACGGGCATCCAGACCATCGAGGGCATCGCCCGCCTGATCGGCTCGCGCCTCGACTCCCTCATCCCGACCATCTCTCGCCCCTGCCCCACCAAACCCACCTTCTGACAGGAGTCCCTGGAAGAGCCGGTGCCCGCGTGACGGGCCCCGGAAGGGGGAGACGTCGCCAAGAACTGTCCTGGAAGCGGTGAGACGCCGCACCCAGCTGCGGTGCGGCGTTTCGGGGTGGCGTCAGGAGTGGACGCGGGTGAGGACCTCCTCGGGGATGACCTTGGGGACGCCGCGCAGGCCCGCCAGGGCGATCAGCGCCACCACCGCCAGGACGCCGGCCGTGACGAACGAGGTCAGGTGCACGCCTTCCAGGAAGGCCAGCTGCGCCGCGTGGACGAGGTCGGCGGCCTGGCCGGCGGGCAGGGTCGAGGCCGTGCTGACCGCCCCGGCGAGGGACTCCCGGGCCGCCTCGGCCGGCACCCCGGCCGGCAGCTCCAGGTTCGCCCGGTACGCGCTGGTCAGCACCGTGCCGAGGATCGCGATGCCGAGCGCCGCGCCCAGCTCGAACGCCGTCTCCGACACCGCGGCCGCCGCCCCGGCCCGCTCGGGGGGCGCGGTGGCCAGCACGTTGTCGTTGTTGACCGTGAAGGCGAACCCGATGCCGATGCCGCCGATCACCATGGCGGGCACCAGCGTGATGTAGGTCACCTCGGTGCCGAGCGTCGTGTACCACAGGAACGCGCCCGCGTTCATGGCCAGCCCCAGGGCGACCACGCCGTTCCTGCCGAGCGGCTGGATCAGCTTGGCGGCCAGCACGCCGCCAACCGCGCCGGCCAGACCACCGGGCAGCTGGGCGAGCCCCGCCTGCAGCGGCGACCAGCCGAGCACGAGCTGCAGGTACCAGGCGAACATCAGCATCATGGCCGACATCGCGAAGATCGCCAGCAGGTTCGTCAGGATGGACGCGCTGAACGCCCGCCGCCGGAAGAGCCGTACGTCGATCAGCGGTTCGGCCAGCCGCGTCTGCCGCCACACGAACGTCGCGAGCAGCGCGATCCCGGCCACGCCCGCGGCCACCACGTCGGCGTGCTCCAGGCCCTTGTGCGCCATCTCCTTGATCGCGTAGACGACTGCCACGATGCCGGCGAACGACAGCACCACGCTGAGCAGGTCGATCCGTCCCGCGTTCGGGTTGCTCGACTCCGGCAGCACCAGGAAGCCGCCGACGACCACGAGCGCCATGATCGGCACGTTGATCAGGAAGACCGACCCCCACCAGAAGTGGTCGAGCATCAGGCCGCCGACCACCGGGCCGACCGCGAAGCCCGCCGCGCTCATGCCGCTCCAGATGCCCACGGCCGCCGTCCGCTCGCCGGGGTCGGTGAAGACGTTGCGGACGATCGACAGCGTCGAGGGCATGATCGTGGCGGCGGCCACGCCCAGCAGCGCCCGCGCGGCGATCAGCAGCTCGGCGCTCGGCGCGTACGCGGTGATCACGGACGCCGCCCCGAACGCCGCCGCGCCGATCAGCAGCAGGCGCTTGCGGCCGATGCGGTCGCCGACGTTGCCCATGGTGATGAGCAGGCCGGCCAGCGCGAAGCCGTACATGTCGCCGATCCACAACAGCTGGGTGGAGCTGGCGCCGAGGTCGCCCACCAGGCTCGGCAGGGCCAGGTGCAGCACCGTGAGGTCCAGCGAGAGCAGGAGCGTGGCCACGCAGGCGATCGCGAGGCAGGACCATTTGTTCGTCATACGGCTCACTGTCGCCGGGACGGCTGACGGAGGGCCTACCGCTCGCTGACCGACCCGCTGACCGCCGCCAGACCGGCCGCGATGCGGGCGCGGGTGTCCACGGTGCTGTACCACTCCTCGGGACACACCTCGCGGGCCCGGGTCAGGAAGACGCGCGCCTCGTCGAGGTCGCTCCGGAACAGCGCCACCTCGCCCATGCCGAGCTCGGCCCAGGCCAGCATCTCCATCGAGCCGTTGCGCCGCGACAGGTCCCCCGCGAGCGCGTAGTCGGCCCGCGCGGCCTCCACGTCGCCGAGGTGGAACAGGATGTCGGCCCTGCGGCACAGGTTCTCGGCGATGTCGGTCTTGGATCCCAGCTCCCGCGCCAGCGTCAACGCCTCGTCGATCAGCGCGTACGCGCCGCGGTAGTCGCCCTGCTCCTGCCGCAGCGCACCGAGCCCCGACAGCACCAGCACCGCGCCCCACCGCTCGCCGATGGCCCGGAAGTGGTCCAGGCTGTGCCCGAAGTACTCCAGCGCCTCGTCCATGCGGCCCAGCGTCTGGAGCACGAACGCCGCTCCGGTGTAGGACAGCGCCCGCTGCCACGGGCTGAGGCTCGGCGCGACGCTCATGATCTCGTCGATGGCCTGCTCGAAGTCGGGGGGCGGGCCGGTCATCAACGACAGCAGCATCATCAGGAACTCCATCCGGGAGGGCACGTAGCTCCAGCCCAGCACGTCGCGCAGCTCCACCACCCGCGCGCGCAGCCCCTCGTCGTCGGCTCCCACCCAGGCCGCCACGAGCACGCACAGGGCGTACTCCTCCTCCATGCCGGGCAGCTGCCCGGGGCCGAGCGCGTCGAGCAGGGCGGCGGCCAGGTTGGCGCTCGTGACGCGGTGACCGCGCATCCACCAGTAGCAGGCGCTGCAGGCCACCAGCCGCAGCCCCAGCTCCGGCTGCCCGGACTCGGCGGCCCAGCGGGTGGCCGCGACCAGGTCGTCGCCCTCCTCGTCGAGCAGTGCCAGCCACTCCAGCTGGTCGGCGGTGCGCAGCCGGCTGTCGGCGGTCTCCACCAGGTCGAGGTAGTAGTCGGCGTGCGCCTGCCGGACGGCGTCCTGCTTGCCCGACTCGGCCAGTCGTTCGGCGCAGAAGGCCCGGATCGTCTCCAGCATCCGGAAACGGCCGGCCACGAACTCGACCAGCGACTTCTCCACCAGCGAGAACAGCACGTCCTCGGGCAGCCCGCACACCCGCTCGGCGGCACCGGGCCGGGCGCCGCCGGCGAACACGGTCAGCCGCATGGCGGCCTGCTGCTCGCTGTCGTCCAGCAGGTCCCAGCTCCAGGCGACGACCGCGCGCAACGTCTGGTGACGCGGCAGCGCCGTACGGCTGCCGCGGGTGAGCAGCCGGAACCGGTCGTCCAGCCGCGCCGCCACGTCGGCGAGCGACAGCGTGCGCAGCCGGGCCGCGGCCAGCTCGATGGCCAGCGGCAGCCCGTCGAGCGCCCGGCAGATGCGCACGACCTGCGCCGCGTTGCCGGCGTCCACGGTGAAGCCGGGCCGGACGGCGGCGGCGCGGTCGGCGAACAGCCGCACGGCCGCGTAGTCGAGCGGGTCGTCCGTGTCCACCGGCGGCAGCCGCAGCGGCGCCACGGGCAGGATCGACTCGCCGGTGATGCCGAGCGCCTCGCGCCCGGTCGCCAGCACGCGCAGACCGGGGCAGGCGGCCAGCAGGTGGTCGCTCAGGTCGGCGGCGGCCTCGACGAGGTGCTCGCAGTTGTCCAGGACGAGCAGCAGCCTGCGGTCGGCGAGCGCGGTGACGAGCCTGGTCAGCGGGTCGACGGCCGGGCGTTCGGCGTGCAGCAGCGCGTCGCGGATGTCGAGCGCGGCCAGCACCGCCCGCGGCACGCCGGAGGCGTCGGAGACCGGGGCGAGCGGCACGAAGCACACGTCGCCGGGCTCCTGATCGGCCGCCTCGTTCGCGAGGCGGGTCTTGCCCGCGCCGCCGGGACCGATCAGGGTCACGAGCCGGTTGTCGCGGAGCCGGGCGCGTACCTGGTCGAGCTCCTCGGTGCGGCCCACGAAGCTGGTGAGCTGGGCGCGCAGACCCTGCCTGACCGGGCCTGCCGCGCTCGGCGCGGGCGCCCCCAGCGCGGGGTCGGCGCGTAGGACGGCCAGGTGGGCGGCGGCCAGCTCGGGGCCCGGCTCGACGCCCAGCTCCTCGTCGAGCAGCTTCCTGGCCTGGTCGTAGACGGTCAGCGCCTCGGCCTGGCGGCCGCTGCCGTACAGGGCGCGCATGAGCTGGGCGGTCAGCCGCTCGCGCAGCGGGTGGGCGGCGGTGAGCTGGCGCAGCTCGGCCACCAGGTCGCGGTGCCGGCCGAGATCCAGGTCCGCCTGCACACGGTCCTCGGTGGCGGCCAGCCGCAGCTCCTCCAGCGCAGCCGCGGCGGCCTCGGCGTGCGGGGCGTCGGCCAGCGGCGTGCCGCGCCACAGGTCGAGCGCCTCGCGCAGCAGCGCGGCGGCCCGCTCCGGGTCGCCGCCGGTCAGCGCCTGCCGGCCGGCCCGGGCCAGCAGCTCGAACCGGCGGGCGTCGACGTCCTGCGGGTCGGCGACCAGGCGGTAACCGGCCGGGTGGAACTCCACCAGGTCCCTGCCCAGCGCCCGGCGCAGCCGCGACACCTGCGACTGCAGCGCGTTGGCCACACCGTCGGGGGGATCGGCGCCGTACATGCCGTCGATGAGTTGCTCGGCGCCGACGACGCGGCCCGCGTGCAGGGCGAGCAGCGTCAGCAGGGCGCGTACCCGGGGGCCGCCGAGCGCGATCGGCTCGCCGTCCTCGCCCAGCGCGGCGGTGGGTCCGAGGATCTGGAAGCGCATGCCTCGATTATCGCGGCAAGCTCGCCACGATCTGTGTATATGTCGGGATGGATGGTGGTTGCTCGCCTCGGAGTGCCAGCACGGTGGCCGCGGCCTCCCTGAGCGCGGCCCGGTAGAGCAGCGACCCGGTGCTCACCCGGGCCACCCCCGCCTGCGCGAGCTGCGCGAGCGTGGGGCCGCCCGGCTGGTGGAGCACGTTGAGCGGCAGCGGCGTGCTCGCCGCCACCTCCGCGATCTCGTCCGGATCGGTCAGGGCCGGGACGAAGATCCCGTCGGCGTGGCCGTACGCGCGCACCCGTTCCCGCGTGTCACCCGTCCGCAGCCAGCACGTGTCGGTACGGGCGTTCACGAACACGCCGTGCCCCATGGCGGCCTCGATGATGCGCTGCTGCAGGCCGATCGGGCGCAGGGTGCCGTCGGGGCGGCCGTCCTCCAGGTTCACGCCCGCGACGCCCAGCGCGGCCAGGCAGGCGACCAGGTCGGACACCTCGGCCGGGTCGTCGCTGAATCCGCCCTCGATGTCCACCGTGATCAGGACCCCCAGGGACACGATGGATTCGGCCAGCTCGATCGTCTCGGCCCTGGTCGCCCCGGCCGCGTCCGGCTTGCCGTGCACGGCGGCCACGCCGAGACTGGTCGTGCCGATCGCCGGGAAGCCCTGCGCGGCCAGGTACGCGGCCGAGCCGTAGTCCCAGGCGTTGGGCAGCAGCAGCGGGTCGCCAGGGCGGTGCAGATCGCGGAAGCTCATCGCAGCAGTCCTTCCAGGACACCGGCGGCCAGGGCGAGCGCGTGGTGCGGGGCGGGGCAGGGGCGAACGCCCGAGCCGAAGGTCAGGTACGGTGCCCGGCCGCGCGCGAGGTCGAAGCGTTCCGGGTCGGGGAACACGTCGGGGTCGCGGTTGACGGCCACCAGGTCGATCGTCACCTCGTCGCCGGTGCGGGTGTCGAGCCTGCGGGTGGCCTTGAGCGGCGGGTCGTGCCGCAGCGTCTCGTGCAGCAGCGCCTCGACGTCGCCGTCCCAGCCGGGGGCGTCGCCGGCCAGGCCGTTCGCGGCGGCGCCGGCGAGGACGTTCCCGATCAGGCCGTCGGCGGTGGCGCGGGTGTGGGTGAGGGCGTTCTCGATCAGGGCTTCCGTGGCGGTGTGGGCCTGCAGCAGCAGCGTGATCACCGGGAGGTCCGCCTGCCCGAGCAGCTCGGCGACGGCGGCGTCGGCCTGCGGGCTCTCCTCGCCCGACAGGTACCCGGCCGCGGCGGCGGGCACGGCGGCGGGCACGGCGGCGGTTTCCTCGACACCGAGCGCGGCTCCCAGCACGGCCACGGGGACACCCCGCCAGTTCCCGTCCCGTTCCCTGGTCATGGCCCTGGCCGCCTGGCGCAGCCCGGCCGGGTCGACCTCGTCCAGCAGGGCGACGAGCAGGCGCCGCCGTTCGGCGTGCTCCTGGCCGGTGCTGAACCGCGACACCCGGGCGCGCAACCAGGCCAGCGTCCCCTCGGCGCCGTCGGCGCGTACGGGCGGCGGAACGTATCGGGCGTCGGCCAGGACGGCCACCGCTTCGGCATGACGTGTGACAGGCATGCGCCCACGGTAGGGCGGAGTCCTTTCGCCGCCGGTCGAAGCATGTCAGGCGGCCAGCTGCCGCGGTTCGGCTTCTTCGCTCGTCTCCACCGCGGACGCGGTCGCGGCGGCGGGCCGCAGTCCGGCGGCGGCGAGGGCCATCGCCAGGATCACTGCCATGTCCGCCACCACCACGGCCCGCTCCAGCAGCCCGTAGTAGGCGCCCCCGTTCACGAACGAGGAGGTGAACGAGGCCGGGTGGGCCACCAGGTACACCGCCAGCGTCATCCCCGCGGCCACGCTCAGCGCGCGCACCGCGTTCCAGCCGGGCGCGCCGGCCCGCCCACGGGCCAGCATCCAGCCCGCGACCGGCAGCGAGGTGAACACCACGGCCGCCGCCCAGCGGTGGATCTCGCCGGACACCGTGTCGAGCTGCGACCCGTTCGGGTCGGTCGGGAAGATGGCGCTCATGACCAGCCCCGCGGCCCCGGCCAGCAGCAGCACCCGTGTGGCCGCCGTACGCGCCGGGTCCGTCACGGCCAGCCCGTACGCCAGCCACAGGCACGCCCCCGCGAGCGCCAGCATCCCGGCGATCACGGGCGCGAGTCCGCCCGGGACCAGCGCGTAGTGGCTGAGCAGCACCTGCGCGGGCAGCGCGGTCTCCGCGTACGCCAGCGCCCCCGCCGACGCCACCGTGGCCGCCACGCTGAGCCGGGCGCATCCCCGAGGCGTCATCGGGCCACCTCGTCGTAGATCTCCTCGAAGCGGGCGAGCGACGCCTGGTGGTCGTGGGTGAGCGCGAGCTCCCTGCTGGCCTTGCCGAAGCGGGCGCGCAGGCCGTCGTCGGCGAGGATGGCGGTCAGGTGGCGGGCCAGCGAGACCACGTCGCCCGGCTGGAACAGGTAGCCGTTGTCGTCGACCAGGTGGGGCAGTGCCATGGCGTCGGCGGCGACCACGGGCAGGCCGCTGGCCATCGCCTCCAGGGTCGCGATGCTCTGCAGCTCGGCGACGCCCGGCATGGCGAAGACGTCGGCGGCGGCGAACGCCTGCGGCATGCTCTCGTCCGGGACGAACCCGAGGAAGAACACCCGGTCGCCGACGCCGATGCGCCGGGCCAGCCGTTCGAGCTCGGTGCGCTGGTTGCCCTTGCCGACGAGCGCCACCTGCGCGTCGGTCTCGTTCAGCACCAGCGGCAGGGCGCGGACCAGCTCGTCGATGCGCTTCTCCTCGTCCAGGCGGCCGACGAACAGCATGGTGGGCCGGTCGGGCAGCCCGAAGAGCCTGCGCGCCCACGCCTTCGGCTCGGTGTGCGGGTGGAAGCGGGCCAGGTCGATGCCGCAGGAGATCGGCTCGACCTCACGGGTGAAACCCTGTTCGGCGAGGAGCCGGGCGGCCAGCGGTGTGGGCGTGGTGACGCGGTCGGTGCGGTTGAAGACACGGCCGAAGTCACGCCAGGCCAGCCGGCCGGCCTGCCTGCGCAGCCGTTCGGGGATGTGGCCGAACTGGAAGAGGTTGTCGGGCATGAAGTGGTTGGTCGCCACGACCGGCACACCGGCGCGGCGGGCGGCGGCGATGGCGGAGCGGCCGACGACGAAGTGGCCCTGGGTGTGCAGCACGTCGGGGCCGATGCTCGCCACCAGCCGGTCCAGGCGGGTCGGCACGGTGAAGCGCATGGTGGGGTGGACGAGCAGCGGCGCCGAGCGCAGGCGGTGCACGATGACGCCGTCCACCACGTCGGCGCTGGCGGGGCCGACGTCGGACTGGCACACCACGTGCACCTCGTTGCCGCGCGCGGCCAGGCCGGTGGCCAGGCGGTGGGTGAAGTACGCGGCGCCGTTCACGTCGGGCGGGTAGGTGTCGGACGAGATCAGGATCCGCCGCGGCCGCTCGGGGACGGCGGCGGGGGCGGTGGGGGAGACGTCGGGGGCGGTGCGCAGGGGCATGGCCATGGCGTTGAACTCCGGTTTCACTGTGGCTTGGGGACGAGCCATTGACACGGTCAGAAGTGGTCGGATGGGGTCAGGGCGGGGCGGATGGGGTCAGGGCGGGTTTCCAGCGGGCTGGACCTGGCCAGCGCCACGGTGCCCGCGGCGGTCAGCGCGGCCGCCACGACCGGCAGGACGCCGGTCGGCAGTGGCTCGCCCAGCAGCAGCGCCCCGAACGCCACCGCGGTCAGCGGGTCGGCGATCTGCAGCGCGGCGAACGAGACGCCGAAGTGTCCGACGGCGTAGGCGCGCTGGAGCATCACCAGCGCCAGCAGCGCGGGGACCGGCAGCGCCAGCAGGTACCACCAGTTCCAGGCGCCGTCCACCAGCACCCGCATGAGCGTCGCGGTGGCGCCGTACAGGACGCCTGAGCTGGTGGCCAGCAGCGTCGCCCGGCCCGCGGCCGAGGCGGCGAGGGAGCCGGCCCACAGCAGCGCCGCCGCGGCACCGGACACGCCCAGCAGCGTGACCACACCGGCCGGATCGAGACGAGTGGGACCGTCGTGCTCCGGGACGAGCAGCACCAGGCCGATCAGCCCCGCCGCCACGACCCCGGCCGCCGCCAGCTCCGCCCGCGCCGGCCTGCGGCCGTGCAGCGTGGCGGCGATCGGCAGCGCGAACAGCAGACTGGCCACGCCCATCGGCTGCACGATGGTCAGCGGGCCCAGCCCGAGCGCCACGATGTGCAGACCGCCACCCGCCACAATGGAGGCGCCGCCGAGCAGCCAGCGCGGCCTGCGCAGCAGCGCCAGCAGCCCGGGCCGGGCGGTGCCGGACGCCTCGAACTGCTGCAGCGCGGCCCCGAGCGCGAAGAACAACGAACCGACCAAGGCGATCACCGCGGCCAGCACAGTCATGCGCACTCCCTTCAGACGGATGGTCGCCAGGCAGGGTCAAACGGACGTGTCCGCAGGAAGGCCGGCCGGGGAAGCGTTGATGGCGCGCCGCTTCCTGATCCACCGCACGACCTCCACCACGACGGTGACGGACACCGCGATGCCGAAGCCCAGCAGCAGGCCCTTGATCGGGTCGTTCTCGAACGCCATCCCGCCGAAGAAGCCGATCAGCCCCGAGTACACGCCCCACGAGACGGCCGCGACGGCGTCGAAGAAGGTGAACGAGCGCAGCGGATGCCGTACGGCGCCCATGGTCAGGGTGGTCGCGGTGCGGCCGCCCGGGATGTAGCGGGCCACGACCAGCACGAGCCCTCCGCGTACGGCGAGGGCGTCGCGTGCCCAGACGAACGCCTTCCTCTCGCGGAGCCTGCCCCCGGCCCGGCTGCCGATCAGGTAGGAGATGTGGTCCCCGGTGAACGCGCCCAGCGACGCCACCAGGATGACCAGGGCGAGGTTCGGCTCGCCGGTCGCCGCGAACACACCTGCGGTGATCACCGACGTCTCCGCCGGCACGACGGGGAAGAACCCGTCGAGCAGCGCCAGCGCGAACAGCGCCAGGTACAGCCACGGCGACGACATCGCCTGCTCGACGAAGTCGAGGATGGCGTGTGACATAAAGGTGTACTCCGATCCATTTGGGCACCCACACAGCGTCTCGGTGCGGGAGGTCCGGGGGCATCGGGGATGCCCCCGGTCGAACGCGGCCCTTCCCCTGACGCGGGTCAGGGCCGGTACCCCATGACGCTAGAAACCCCGCAGGTCACGGCACATCGGACGATCGGCACGCAACACCCCCTACTTTCGTCAGGGGCGGTGCCGCGACCTCCGGATGACACCTTCGATCCAACCCATCCGCACCGTCGGACACAGCAGTGGAGATGGGCGTTTTCGAGGTGGGGCCAGCCCTACCGCGACGGTGGCTCCCGCCCCACCCCGACTTTCGTCAGGGGTGCTCCCTGACCTCCGGGGGGACCGGCCGGGCGGGCGCGGCGGATAACGTCAGGGCGTGCACGCTCTTCGCCGTCTTCGCCGGGAGAGCCGCCGCCACGTGGTCTACGACCTGCTGTTGTGGGTGGCGCTCGGCGTCTTCATCGCCGCCATGGGGCCCGACCCGTTCAGGGACCCCGCCGGGTTCGCCATGGTGACCGTGCCGCGGATGGGGCTCGCCGCGGTGGCGGTGCTCGTCGGCCGGCCCTTCCCGCTGGCGGCGCTGGTGCTGCTGCTGCCGCTCGGGCCGTGGCAGTTCAGCGAGGGGTTCGCGACCGTCGACCTGAGCTGGCTGCTGCCCCGGCGCAACGTCAAGATCCTCCCGCTGCTCGCGACGTCGCCGTACATCATGTGGTACGCCTACCTCACCGGGCGGCGGCTGGCCCGGGCGTGGCCGGCGCCGGCGGCGTTCGGGATGATCTCGCTGGTCGGCGTGGCTGCGGTGCTGGCGCAGGGCCGCGACCTCGCCCTGTGGGTGTCCATGGGCACGGCGATCGTCGGCACCTACCTGGTGCCGTACCTGCTGGGGCTGCTGCGCAGGCTGCTGCTGCAGCAGCGGCGACAGACCCGGCTGTCGGTCGAGGCGCAGGCCAGGATGCGGGAGCGGGCCAGGATCGCGCGCGACATGCACGACTCGCTCGGCCACGACCTCGCGCTGATCGCGGTCCGGGCGGCGGGGCTGGAACTGGCCCCTGGCCTGGCTCCCGAGCAGGTCAAGGCGGCGGGGGAGCTGCGCGAGGCGGCGGCCGACGCCACCGAACGGCTCCGCGAGATCATCGGGCTGCTGCGCGAGGAGTCGGACGCGGCGCCGCTGTCGCCGGTCGGCGAGGACGTCGCCGAACTCGTACGCCGTGCCCGCGACTCCGGCATGTCGATCACCCTCGACCTGTCCCCGGGCCCGGTGCCCGGCCTGGTCAGACCCGTCGTCCAGGAGGCGCTCACGAACGCGGCCAAACACGCGCCGGGCGCCGCCGTCGAGATCTCGGTCTCACCGGACAGAATCCGCGTCCGCAACGGCCCGCCCCGCACCCGCCCCACGGCCCGCCCCGGCGGCCTCGGCCTGGCCGGCCTGCGCGAACGAGTCCGCCTGGCCGGCGGCACCCTGACCGCGACTCCCTTGCCGGACGGCTTCGACCTCAACGTCACCATCCCGACCGACCGATACCCGCCGACGGTTGATCCCCATTCGGGGGGAAAGAACGCGCCCGGGGCGGCCAGGCTGGGGGGATGAGCCGGACGAGAGCCCGCCGAGCCGCCGCGACCGTCGCGGTGGCGGCCACGTTGCCCTACCTCGCGTTGAAGATCTGCTGGCTGGCCGGCAGCTCGATCGGCGTCACCGATCCTGACCTCATGGGTGAGCCCACGATGGTCGGCCTCAACGCGATGACCTTCGGCATGGAGGTCGTCGGGCTCCTGCTCGCCCTGGCGTTCGCCACCCGTCCGGGTATGCGGCTGCCCGCCTGGCTGGTGCTCCTGCCGCTGTGGGTGGGCACGGGCCTGCTGGCGGTGGTGGTCGTGGGCGCACCGGTCGTCATGGCGACCGCGCAGAGCTCCGCCCTCGGCGGCAGCCCCATCGAGCCATGGGTCTACCTGCTGGTCTACGGCGGTTTCATGACACAGGGCGTGAGCCTCATGACCGCGTTCGCCCTCTACGCCCGCGAACGGTGGCCGGACGTCTTCACCACGGCGACCGCCCTGCCGTTCACGAGCCCGACCCGCTCGTTGCAGACGGTCGTCGCACGGGGCTGCCTGCTGGTCGCCGTGCCGGTCGGCGGGATCAGGCTGGGGTCGGCGGCGGATGGCGGGCCCGTTCATGAAGGGCTCAGGGGCCTGCTCGCGATCGCGGGAGCCGTGGCGTTCGCCGCTCTCGTCGCGCGGCGTGGACGCGGCCCGTTCTGGCGCCCGCTCGTGGTGGCCTGGCTGGGCTCGGGCTCGCTGTTCGCCTGGGGCCTCTACGCCATGATCGTCACTCTCGCGCAGGGGCCTCTCGGCGGGGGCATGACCGGCGTGGCGGCCCTGGTGGAGCTGTTCGGCCTGCTGACGGGGCTGGTCATGGGGATGTGCGGGGCGTTCCTGCTGGCCGAACGGTCAGGCGTACGCGACCTGCAGCCGCCGCAGGAGCCGCTTGAAGGCGATGATCGAGAAGGCGATCGCCGTGCCGCTGATGACGGCCACCGCTGACGTACGCTGCAGCATGTACGCGCCGAGCGAGCCGTCCAGATACTGGTAGACGGCCAGGAAGATGCTCAGCGTGGAGTTCGTCAGCAGCACGAACGCCCACAGCAGGGTGATCCTGGCGAAGAACCGGCGTACCCGCTCGTGCTTGAGCACCGCGGACGGCAGGTGGATGTAGTCGAGCGTCAGCTTCTGCACGATCGGCCGGTTGAGCCGGACGGAGGCCAGGAACGCGATGCTGATGCAGATCGTGCCCATCTCCGGCTGGATGAAGAACCACATCCAGGTGCCGGTCCACAGGGCCACGATCGTTCTCACCGTGATCGCGAACACGGCCAGGTACATCGTGGCGGGCACCTTGATCTTCCTGACCAGCCGCCATGCCACGCCGAGGTAGACCCAGGCGGCGGTCACGACGAGCGCCCACTGGTCGCCGAGGACGGCCAGGGCCAGGTAGAACACGGCGAGCGGCGCGACGACGGCTTCCAGCAGCTTGGGAGCCGCCTGCCGGGCGAGCGCGGTGAGGCGTGGAAGGGTGACTGGAGGATGGTTCAACATTGCTCCGCAGTTCGGCCGACGATCGGCGACTACCCGAGGTTCGAAGAGCAAGGCTTTCCGGATGGTCCGCTCGATGTCACCAGAGCGTCATCACCGCCGTCCCGGGAAGTGCCGGTGGCCTACCGTACTCGAGGCCCGGTGGTGCGGCTGCCGTGTCAGACGCGTTCGGTCTGTGTTTGAACCTCAGCCGAGTGACGCGGTGGCGAGCTTGGCGCCGAAGCCGACGAAGACGGCGCCGACGCCCGAGGTCAGCCCCGCGCTGAGCCGCCGGTAGCGGCGGAACTGGCCGGCCAGGAACGTCCCGCCGAAGATCAGCGCGGTCAGATAGAGGAAGCTGAAGACATGGACGACGGCGCCCAGGATGAGGAACGACAGCGCCGGCGTGGCGTAGCCCGGGTCCACGAACTGCACGAAGAACGAGACGAAGAACAGGATCGCCTTCGGGTTGAGCAGGCTGATCGTCAGGGCCTTGCGGAACGGCCGCACGCTCTCCTCGGGCGGCTCCGCCGTCTCCACGGAGGTGGCGCGCCGGCTCTTCCAGGCGCCGCGGATCATCTGGAAGCCGGTCCACGCCAGGTAGGCGGCGCCGGCGTACTTGACGATCGTGAACAGCACCGGATGGGTCCGCAGCAGCGACGCGGCGCCGGCGGCGGACAGGAACATGAGCACCGCGTCGCCGACGAAGACCCCCGCCGCGGCCCGGTAACCCTGGCGGACGCCGTTGCGGGCGGCGTGGGACAGCACGAACAACGAGTTGGGCCCGGGCAGCAGGATGACCAGGAAGGCGCCGATCAGGTAGGCCCAGAAGTCCGTGATGCCGAAGAACATGCTTCTCCCCATGCCAAATTGCGACATGTAACGGTATATCAGGGCGACCGGCCCGAGGTCACCCGGCATTACCTATTGACGGTGTAGGGAATTGGCCGGAGTGTGGAGAGATGACGTTCTGGACTCCGGATCCCACGTTCTATCCCTCCCCGAGGGACGCCGCGAGCGCCCCGGAGGAGAAGCTGGCCTACGTCGCCGCCTTCGACAGGGCCGCCGCCCGGCCGGACGCGCTGGCCGTCATCGACACCGACCCGTCCTCGCCCGCCTACGGCACGGTCGTCGGCTGGACGGACCTGCCCGGCACCGGCGACGAGCTGCACCACTTCGGGTGGAACGCCTGCAGCAGCGCCCTGTGCCCGAACGCGCCGCACCCCCACGTCGAGCGCCGCTACCTCGTCGTGCCCGGCCTGCGCTCCTCGCGCATCCACATCTACGACACCAAGGACCGCCTCAGCCCCGAGCTGGTCAAGGTCGTCGACGCGGAGGAGCTGGCCCGGCGCGCCGGTTACTCGCGCCCGCACACCGTCCACTGCGGCCCGGAGGGCCTGTACGTCTCCGCGCTCGGCGGCGCCGACGGCCGCGACGGGCCCGGCGGGATCGCGGTGCTCGACCACACCTCGTTCGAGGTGGTGGGGCAGTGGGAGCTCGACCGGGGCCCGCAGTACCTCGCCTACGACTTCTGGTGGCACATCAACCAGGACATCATGATCACCTCGGAGTGGGGCACGCCGTCCATGGTCGAGGACGGCGTCGTCGGCGAGCTCCTGCTCGGCCGCAAGTACGGCCACAAGCTGCACTTCTGGGACCTGCGCAAGCGCACCCACCTGCAGGAGGCGGACCTCGGCGACGCGCACCAGATGCCGCTGGAGCTGCGCCCCGCCCACGACCCCACCCGCCTGTACGGCTTCGTCGGCGTCGTGACCAGCGTCGAGGACCTGTCGGCCTCGGTCTGGGTCTGGTTCCACGAGGACGGCCGCTGGCAGGTGTGCAAGGTCATCTCCATCCCGGCCGAACCGGCCGACCCCGGCCTGCTGCCGCCGGTGCTCAAACCGTTCGGCGCGGTGCCGCCGCTGGTGACCGACATCGCGCTGTCGGTGGACGACACCCGCCTGTACGTCTCCTGCTGGGGCACCGGCGAGCTCAAGCAGTACGACGTGTCGGATCCGTACCAGCCGGTCGAGCTGGGCTCGTTGCGGGTGGGCGGCATCGTCCGGCGGACGCCGCACCCCGCCGAGCCGTCGCTCCCGCTGGCGGGCGGCCCGCAGATGGTCGAGGTCAGTCGCGACGGCCGCCGCGTCTACCTCACCAACTCCCTGTACGGCTCCTGGGACGACCAGTTCTACCCCGACGGCGTGGGCGCCTGGATGGCCAAGATCGACGCGGAGTCGTTCACCTTCGACACCCGCTTCTTCCCGCACGGCGACGCCTTCCGCGGCCTGCGCCCCCACCAGGTGAGGCTGCAGGGCGGCGATGCCTCCTCCGACTCGTACTGCTTCCCGTGACCCTCGCGGCGGTGCTGCTGCTGGGCGCCTTCCACGGGCTCAACCCCGCCATGGGGTGGCTCTTCGCCGTGGCCCGCGGCCTGCAGGAACGCAGCATCGACCGGCTGCTGCAGTCGATCCCGATGATCGCCCTGGGGCACCTCGCCTCGGTGGCCCTGGTGGCGCTCGTGGTCGCGGCCACCGGGTCGGTGGTGACCGGGACCGTGCTCGCGGTGGGCGGCGGGGTGGTGCTGGTGGCGTTCGGGCTGTGGCGGTTGCTGTCGAAACGGCACTTCCGGTGGGTGGGCATGCGGCTGTCGCTGTGGCAGCTGACCTGTTGGTCGTTCCTGATGTCGTCGGCGCACGGGGCGGGCCTGATGCTGATCCCGGTCTTCACCGGCCTGCGGACGGAGGGGCACCCGGGGCACGCCGTTTCGGGCGGGCTGGGCGTGGCGCTCTACCACACGCTGGCCATGTTCGCGGTGGCCGGGACGGTCGCGGTGGTCGTCTACAAGGTGGCCGGGCTGACGGTCCTGCGGCGCGCCTGGTTCAACGTCGACCGAATGTGGGCGGTGGCCCTCGTGGCCGCCGGTGCCGTCACGCTGGTCTCGGCCGTGTGAC
This sequence comes from Nonomuraea terrae, assembly GCF_044465245.1. Lineage (NCBI taxonomy): Bacteria > Bacillati > Actinomycetota > Actinomycetes > Streptosporangiales > Streptosporangiaceae > Nonomuraea > Nonomuraea terrae. The sequence continues at coordinate 852,826 of NZ_JBITLL010000007.1, forward strand.
AGGCGGTCACGCTGGTCTCGGCCGTGTGACGGGCGATCGGGCTGGTCTCGGCCGTGTGGCGGTCCAGCAGCTCCGCGGCCGTGGCTCGGCCCGCCGCCCTGGACAGGCCGAGCAGGCGGCCGATCAGCAGCAGGTTCTGCGCGCCGGTCAGCTTCTCGTCCACGGAGGCGTACTGGCCGGTCAGGCCGATCAGCTCGCGGACCCGCGGGGCCGCGCGGGTGACGTCGTACCCGCCGACCAGGGCTCGGCCGGCGTCGGAGGCGGTCAAGGTGGCGAGGACGCGTACGGCGGTGGTCTTGCCGGCGCCGTTCCGAGGACGCCGAGCACGGCGCCGGCCCTGGCCCGCAGGTCGACGCCGTCGAGCGCGGTCCTGTCGCCGCACCTCTTGACGAGCCCTTCGGCTTCGATCGTGTACGTCATGCCCCCGACGCTGCCGGGCCGCCCTGGCACGGGCCTGTCAGGACCTGTCAGCGACCTGGCGGGCTGAGGCAGACTGCGGGTACACGCCTCGACCCCGATCCGGAAGGTGATCCCGATGCCTGACGACCGGCAACCGCCCACGTGGCCGCCCCCCGGCCTGGACGTCAGCAAGCCCACCATCGCCCGCGCCTACGACGCGCTCCTCGGCGGCGGCAACAACTTCGCCGCCGACCGCGAGCTGGCGAACTATGCCTGCGACCACATTCCGGGCCTCCGGGAGTCCGCCCTGGAGAACCGCAAGGTCCTGGTCCGGGGCATCCGCCACCTGGCGGGTGAGGCGGGCATCGACCAGTTCGTCGATCTGGGCAGCGGGCTGCCCACCGCGCAGAACACCCACGAGGTCGCCCGGGCGCTGAACCCCCGGGCCCGCGTCGCCTACGTCGACATCGACCCCCTGGTCCACCTGCAGGGCCGGGCGATCCTCGCCGGCGACGACGACACCACGGTCGTCACCGCCGACGTCCGCGAACCCGAGACCGTCCTGCGCCATCCCGACGTGACCCGGCTGATCGACTTCGACCGCCCGGCCGCGCTCATGCTCGTGGGCATGCTGCACTACCTGTCACCCGAGATCGCCGGCCCCGTGGTCGCCGCCTACCGGGACGCGCTGGCGCCGGGCAGCCACCTGTTCATCACGTCGCTCGTCGACACCGGCCTGCCCGCGCAGCGCGAGCTCGCCCGCATCACCCGCGAGACCCTGGAGGAGGGCTGGGCGCGCACCCCGGACGAGATCGAGCGCTACTTCGGCGACTTCCAGCTGGTGGAGCCGGGAGTCGTCTACACCGCGCTCTGGCGCCCGGACGGGCCGGTGGACCCCGGCGACCTGACCCCGGGGGAACGACTGGGGATGGCGGGGATCGCCCGCAAGAAGCGGTGAACTAGGCGGGATCCGCCTGCCAGCGCCAGTTGTCGCGCTCGTACACCGGGACGAACCCGGCCTGCTTCATGTTGTGCAGCGACGTGTTGTGCTCGCCCGGCAGCTCCGCGCCGGTGTCGGAGAAGAGCGTGCGGCACCCCGCGGCGGCCGCGTCGGCGAGGCGCGCCCGGAGCATCGCGCGCTGGCCGCCGTGCCCGCGATGCGGCTCCAGGGTGGCGCAGCCGAACAGCTGGGCCGTCTCGCCGCCGACGAACATGCCGGCCGCCGTCACCGGCTCGCCGTCCACCCGGATGAGGTAGGCGCGGAACCGCGGGTGGTCGGCGAAAACGGTCATCACGTCAGCCAGCGGCCCCTCCGGCATGCCGAAGCCGCGGAGCAGCAGGGATGCCCACTCGGCCGCCGTGTCCGCGCCGACCCGCTCCACGGCCGGCTCGGGGAGGGGCGGCGGCACCTCCGACAGGTCGCGGGCGAGCTTCACCCACGGCCGCTCGCGCGACAGGCCGTACGCGGCGCGGATGTCTTCCCAGTCGGGAGGCAGCACCGACGGCGCGAGCTGCAGCACTGCCGCCGGCACCCCCCTGGACCGGTAGAGATCGAGAACCTCGCCGATCAGATCGGCCGTCACCGGCCTGGAGAATCCGAACCCCAGCGCCTTGTTCCAGTAGTTCGCCGGGTCGTTGCGCATGGACAACACCACGCCGCCACCCAGCCGGGCGCTCTCGACGCCGAGGATCTCGCGGGCCCCGGCCGGCGCGCACGCCCCGAACTCGAACAGGCCCGCGGCTTCTGACGACTCCATGACGTACGGATCAACATTCATGACGACTCCCTCGTGAGAAAGAGCGAAAGCCGTTTCGGACGTCGCCAAGCCCGCGTTCCAGGCCAGCCCCCGCCAAGCCCCCGCTTCCGGGGACGATATCCCACGCCGGATCGCGATCTTCGCCCGGTGCGCCACCGTCCGGTGGCGGACTCCCGGATTGGGCCTTGTAAGGACGCGCAGTCAGGACTACGATCGCCACATCTCTTAGGAAAGTTTACTAACAGTAATCTTCGTCCAGACGCGTCCTGACAACCCCTGCAAAGGACCGCCGACCCCGACCGGCCCGCCCGCGCGGGCCCAAGCCGTACGGCCTGCGCCCTCACCCCCCGACGCGGGCCGTACGGCGGGCCACACCCCCCGAAGGACGGACCATGAGATTCCTCCTGGCTCTCCCGCTCCTGGCCCTCTTCCTCGTCGCCACCCCCGCCCACGCCGCCACGGCGACCGCCTCGTTCGTCAAGACGGCCGACTGGGGCTCCGGCTTCGAGGGACGGGTCACCGTCACCAACACCACCGCCACCTCGATGAACGGCTGGAACGTCCAGTTCGACGTCCCGGCCGGCTTCTCGATCCCGTCCGCGTGGGACGCGGTCATGTCGAGGAGCGGCCAGCGCTACACCTTCACGAACCCGAGCTGGGCGCCCACCCTCGCGCCCGGCGCCGAGGCCACGTTCGGCTTCACCGGCAACCCCGGGAACTTCCCCGGCATCACCGGCTGCACCCTGAACGGAGCGGCCTGCGGCGACGGCGAGCCCACCCCGGGCGTGCCGGGCAGGCCGGGCCCGGCCTCCGCCACCGCGACCGGCACCTCGATCGCGCTCTCCTGGGGAGCGTCGCCCGGAACGGTGATCGGCTACCGGGTCTACGAGGGCACCGCTGTCAAGGCCACAGTCACGGGCACGAGCGCCACGATCGGCGGGCTCGGCGCCTGTGAGACGCACACGTACACGGTCAGGGCGTACAACGCGCAGGGCGAGTCGGCCGCGGGCGACCCCGTGACGGCCACCACCACCGGCTGCACGGGCGGCGGCGGCACCCTGCCCGCGCGCGTCCTCACCGGTTACTGGCACAACTTCGTGAACCAGGCCGCCGAGCTCAGGCTGTCGGCCGTCCCCGACGAGTACGACCTCGTCGCCATCGCGTTCGGCGAGGCCACCGCCGTTCCCGGCGAGGTCGCCTTCGCCCTCGACCCGGGGCTCGCCGCGGCCGTCGGCGGCTACACCGACGCCCAGTTCAGAGCCGACGTCCAGGCCCTGCGCGAGCGCGGCAAGAAAGTCGTGCTGTCCGTGGGCGGCGAGACCGGGCGCGTGCAGGTCGCGAGCGCCGCCGCGGCCACCCGCTTCGCCGACTCCGTCCACGCCCTGATGCGGACGTACGGCTTCGACGGCGTGGACATCGACCTGGAGAACGGCCTCAACGCCACCTACATGGCGCAGGCGCTCAGGTCGCTGCGCGCCCAGGCCGGCCCCGGCCTCATCATCACGATGGCCCCGCAGACCATCGACATGCAGTCGACCGGAATGGAGTACTTCAAGCTCGCCCTGTCCATCAAGGACATCCTCACGATCGTCCACACGCAGTTCTACAACTCCGGCTCGATGCTCGGCTGCGACCAGGCCCAGGCGTACGCGCAGGGCTCGGTCGACTTCATCACCGCCCTGGCCTGCCTCCAGCTGGAGAACGGCCTGCGCCCCGACCAGGTGGCCCTCGGCCTGCCCGCCGGGCCCGGCGCCGCGGGCGGCGGGATCGTCGCGCCCTCCGTCGTCAACCGGGCGCTCGACTGCCTGGCCACGCGCACGAACTGCGGCCGCTTCGTGCCGCCGCGCGCGTACCCGGACATCCGGGGCGTCATGACCTGGTCCATCAACTGGGACGCCAGCCACGACTGGTCCTTCTCCAAGACCGTCAAGCCGCACCTCGAAGGAATGTCATGAGACTACGCAGCAGGCTCACCGCCCTCCTCACCGGAGCGGCACTGGCGCTGACCGGCGCCGGACTCGTCGCCGCACCCACCGCTCACGCCGCCGTCCAGCAGGTGGCCGCCGCCTGGGCGCCGGGGACGTCGTACGCCGCCGGAACGGTCGTCACCTACAACGGCGTCAGCTACGTGTGCCTCCAGTCGCACACGTCCCAGGCCGGCTGGGAGCCGCCCAACGTGCCCGCGCTCTGGCGGGCGGGAACGGGCGGCGGCGGCGACAGCGCGGCGCCCTCCGCGCCCGGCAACCTCCGCTCGACCGGCGTCACCTCCAGCAGCGTCTCGCTGGCCTGGAACGCCGCCACCGACAACGTCGGCGTCACCGGCTACCAGGTCTACCGCGGCGGCACCCAGGTCGCGACGGTGACCGGCACGACCTACACCGACACCGGCCGGGCCGCGGCCACGAGCTACACCTACACCGTCCGGGCCCGCGACGCGGCCGGCAACCTCTCCGCCCCCAGCAACGCCGTCACGGCCACCACCGCCACGGGCGGCGGCCCCGGCCCGGCTCCGGCCAGGATGCCCGGCGCCCCGTACCTCTACATGGGCTGGGGCAGCCCGCCCAACCCTGGCACGGTCATGGACACGACCGGCGTGCGCTCGTTCACGATGGCGTTCATCCTGTCGGGCGGCGGCTGCAACCCCGCGTGGGACGGCCAGCGCCCGCTGACCGGCGGCACCGACCAGCAGGCGATCAACACGATCAAGTCGAAGGGCGGCAGCGTCCAGGTCTCGTTCGGCGGCTGGTCGGGCAACAAGCTCGGCCCCAACTGCTCCTCGCCGCAGGCGTTCGCGGGCGCGGTGCAGCGGGTCATCGACGCCGTCGGCCCCGCCGTCGTGGACTTCGACATCGAGAACACCGACGAGTTCGCCAACTACACCGTCCAGGACCGCATCCTGAACGGCCTCAAGATCGTCAAGGCGGACAACCCGAACGTCAAGGTCGTCGTCACCTTCGGCACCACCAGGACCGGCCCCGACGAGCACGGTGTCCGGCTCATCAACCGGTCGAGGGAGCTCGGCGTGCCCATCGACAACTACACGATCATGCCGTTCAACTTCGGCGGCTCGAACCTCTACCAGGACACCGTCAACGCGTCCGAGGGCCTGAAGAACGCGCTCAAGAACGCGTTCGGCTGGAGCGACGCCCAGGCGTACGCGCGCATGGGCATCTCGGGCATGAACGGCCTGTCCGACCAGCAGGAGCTGACCACGCCGGGCACGTGGACGCAGATCCGCGACTGGGCCAGGGACCGGGGCCTCACCAGGCTCGCGTACTGGGCGGTCAACCGCGACCGGCCCTGCCCCGGCGGCGGCGTCGCCGCGCACTGCAGCGGCATCGCGCAATCCGACTGGGAGTTCACCAGGATCACCGCCGGATTCTGAGCCGTCATCCGGGCCGTCACCTGAGCCGTTGTCCCAGCCGGACGAGCTGGGTGGGCTTGAGCGGGATGCCCTGGCCCGGCGGCCGGTAGGTGGGCAGCGCCTCGCCGTACTCGTGCATCCAGGCGTGGTCCACCAGCAGCCGCATCCGTCCTGACCCCCGCACGCCGCCCGGCTCGGCCGGGGCCGCCGGCCCGGACAACCGGGTCACGGCCCCGGCCACCAGCTCCGGGTCGGGCGGCGACAGGTCGCAGTGCTCGTCCGGCCCGATGAGCAGGTCCACGTCGGGCGGCAGCGGGTAGATCGGCCGCGGCAGGGCCAGCACGCGCGGCGGCGGCGCCATCGGCCAGCCGGACTCCACCGCCTCCAGCAGCACCGACCGCGACGTCCTGCGCTCGAACAACCCCTCGGCCAGCGCCCAGCTCAGCGCGCCGACGTCGGCCCGGTCCTCGCCGCAGGCGTGCAGGCACAGGTACGGCACCAGCGGGATGCCGGGACCGCTCGCCTGCGCCCACCCGTTCCCGCACCCGGTGAGCACGAGCAGCGCCAGCATCGCCCGGTAGGCGGTGTCGGCGTGCGGCGTCTCGAGCCGCCCCGGGACGATCACGCACCGCCCGCCGGTCTTCTCCGCCGTCACGCCCAGCTCCCGCGCCGTCTTCAGCGCCCGCGAGGCGGCCACCCCCGTGTACGCCTCCTGCCAGGCCGGCGTGTACGGCTCCCGCCGGTCGTCGTAGCCGTCCGGCCACAGGCCCGGCAGCCCCGGGCGGGACACCCCGTAGACGGCCAGCAGCAGGTCGAACACCGTCGTCACCAGCTCGCCGCCGTCACGCAGCACCGGCACCCCGCGTCGCAGCACCCGCGGCCCGTCGTCGAAGCGCGGCAGCAGCACCTCCGCCGTCTCACCGCCGTACACGCTGAGCCGGTCGCAGGCCCCGCCCGTCAGCCCGGCCGGCACGTACGCCCCCTCGCGCTCGCGCAGCCGCACCAGGAACGGCAGGTCCGTGTGCTCCATCGCGTGCCCGCAGAAGGGGGAGCGGTCGAGGAAGAACTCCTTGAGCAGCACGTGCCCCATGGCCATGGCCAGAGCGCCGTCGGTGCCCGGCCGGACGACCAGCGTCTCGTCCGACAGCCGCGTCGGATGCGTACCGATCGCGACCACCTTCTGCCCCTTGTACCGCCCGGCGATCACCCACGGCGTTTCCGCCGTACGGACCATCCGGTTGTTCTCCCCCCACAGCAGCACATACGCCTGCCGCGCCCAGTCGTCGGCCTTAGGGCCCGCGAAACACGGCCCCAGCACCTGCTCCGGCGCGCACGGATGCTCGGTCAGCACCGCGCCGCCGAGGTCGCCGACGACCCGCGCCAGCGGCGCCGTCGCGAGCGCCGCCACCCGGTCGGCGCCGTGCTCGGCCGCGGTGTGCACGATGGCCGCCGCCGCGAGCTCGGCCGCCGTGCCGTCGTCCAGCGGCACCCGCCGCTCACCCCTCGCCCGGCGATAGGAATCCGCGCTGCCTGTGAGTTTCGCCCAGGCGGCGACCGGGTCGTGCAGCCCATCCCTCACTTCGAAATAGAGCCTGATCAGTGCCTGGTTGACCTGCGATCCCCCCATGGAAAAAGTTCAACACAGAGCGGCATCCCGTATCGGGATACGTGTCGGCATGTCGGGGATAGGAATGGCAAGCCCAGGTGGCAGGACTCCCCATGTTGCGGCAGGCTAGAGCCCGCCATGGATTACGCACTTCTCACGGGGATCGTCCTCGTCGCCGGTGTCACCCTCGCCCTGGTCGCCCAGTGGCGCGACTGGCGCCCTCCGCTCGTCGTCGCCATCCTCGTGGGCGCGGCCATCCGTGTGCTCATCATGTGCACCTCCGCGGTCGACACCTGGCAGCCCGTCGACTTCGTGGAGAGCTTCAAACCCGCGGGCGAGGCCGTGCTCCGCGGGCAGGACCCGGTGCTGGCCAGCGAGGGCGGCTGGCACTTCCTGCCGACCATCCCCTACGTCTACGGCATCCTGCTGTGGCTCGGCATCCCGTGGGAATACGCCGGCCGCCTGGTCACCGTGGTCTCCGACATCGTGCTGATCCCGCTGGTCGCCAAGCTGGCCGGCGGCCCGAAGGCGTCGCTGCGCGCCCTGCAGTACGCGCTCAACCCGCTCGCCGTGCTCATCGCCTGCGTCCACGGCCAGGTCGAGCCGGTCGCGCTCGTGTTCGGCGTGGCCGCGTTCGTGGTCGCCCGCGGCCCCGGCGATCCCGAGCGGCCCGGCATGGTGACCGACGTGGTGGCCAGGGTGCGCGGCGGCGTGACGGCGTACGGCGTGCGCGGCTCGATCCCGCGGGTGCTCGGCCCCGGCGGCATGCTGCACCGCGCGCTGCTGCCCGGCCCCGACGACCGCGCCCACCTGCGGCGCGGCGCCCTGGCCGGGGTGCTGATGGGGCTCGCGCTGTGCGCCAAGAGCTGGCCGATCTGGCTGATCCCCGGCATGCTGCTGCTCCTGCCCGGCCTGCGGGCCCGGATCGCCGCGCTGTTCACCACCGGGCTGGTGCCGCTGTTCTTCCTCGTCACGCTGCCGGTCTTCGCCGGTACGTCGCTCCAGCAGATCCCGGCGGTCATCGACACCATCCGCGACATCCGGCCCATCGTCGGCGAATACGGCTGGACGCCGTGGTTCACCGGCGGCGACTGGGCGCTGCGCCCCGACCTGGCGTCGTTCGGCACCAACCTCATCTACGTCAGCGTCATCGTCGTTCTCTTCGTGTGGCGGCGCGCCGACCCGATCGACCTGACCACGGCCGTCCTGCTCGTCTTCATGGTGATGACGCCCCGGCTGGGCGCCCAGTACCTGCTGTGGTTCATGCCGTTCCTGATCGCGCGGCCGACCAGGTTCGCCTGGCCGGCCATCCTCGCCGTCTGCCTCTGGTCCGGCTACGGCTACCTCTACATGACGCAGTTCGACGTCAACACCTGGTGGGCGCTGCATTCGTACTGGTCACGCGCGTCGATCGTGCTGCTGCCGATCCTGGCGCTGGCGATGCCGTGGGACCGCCGCGTCTCGACGGCCCCAGGGCCTCCGCCTGCCGCGCCGGGCAGGCTCACGGCCGCGTCATCGGCATAGGCGCCCCCACAGGGTGACCCACTGGTCGGGGTGGACGTGCCCGACGACGGCGTCACGGGCCACGCCCGCGGCCTCCAGCGCGGCGTCCACCCGGTCGTAACGGGCTTTCAACGAGGCCCGCACCGATCCGCCGACGCCGCCGAAGCCCAGCTCGACCAGCTCCTGGTACGAGCGCCGCTCCGCCACGAGAGGCTCGGGCCTGCGTTCCATCCGCAGGATCGCCGAGTCGACCGACGGCACGGGACGGAACGCCTCCCTGCCGACCGTGTCGCCCAGCCGCCAGTGGAACCACGGCCACGACTCCACCGTGACCAGGCTCCAGCGGCCGTAGTCGCCGGTGCGCTTGCGGGCGTACTCCCGCTGCGTGAGCAGGGTCGCCGAGGTCAGTGACGGCGCCCGCAGGCACCAGTCGACGATCTTCGACGTGATCGCGTAGGGGATGTTCCCCGCGACCGCGAACGGTTCGCGCGGCGCCCGCGCGGCCGTGAAGTCGCCCCTGACCACCGTGATGCGGGAGTCGTCACGCGTACGCGAGGCCAGCCGGCCGGCCAGCCGGGGATCGACCTCGTACGCGATGACCCGCGCGCCCGCCTCGGCCAGCGCGAAGGTGAGCACGCCCTCGCCCGCGCCGGGCTCCAGCACGAGCCCTTCCGGAGCGGCGGCCTTGATCATCAGCTCGACGGCATGCTCGTCGACCATGAAGTTCTGCGAGAGCGTACGCCGCGCCCGGTCCACGGGCGTGCGGCCGCCGCCGCTGTTCTTGGCCTTCTTCTGGGTGTGTGAATAGTTTCCGTGCGCGAAAGTCTTCGCCACAGCACTGCCCTTCTGGGTCCTCGAGATTCGACAGGTCTCGAAGGGCCCTGGGCACGCGCGTGCGGACGCGCCGGCTCAGATCAGTCTGATGTCACCGCGTCCGTCAGCGGGCCAGGGCCCGGCTGTGGCGGATGCGCATGAACACGGTGCAGGCGGATATGCATGACATGCCGGCCACGCTATGCAGCGGCCCGTCCGGCGGGCAACCGAATAAATGGGATGCGCGCGGCGCACCGGATTCGCCACTCTGGAGACCGTGCAAGCGACGATCACGGTGACTCCGGCGCAGCTCCCCGAGCTGTTGCTGCACGTCGCCGTGGTCCGGCCGGTGTTCCTGTGGGGGGCGCCCGGCATCGGCAAGAGCTCGCTGGTGCGCGACTTCGCCGCTGCGCTCGGCCTGGAGTGCGTGACCCTGCTCGGCACCCAGCTCGCCCCCGAAGACCTGATCGGCGTGCCCGAGCTGGTCGACGGCCGCAGCCGGTTCGCGCCGCCCGAGTCGATCGCCAGGGACGAGCCCTACTGCCTCTTCCTCGACGAGCTCAACGCCTCCGCGCCCGAGGTGCAGAAGGCGTTCTACTCACTGATCCTCGACCGCAGGATCGGCACGTACGAGCTGCCGGCCGGGTCCGTGGTGATCGGCGCCGGCAACCGGGCCACCGACAACGCGCTGGCCCGCCCGATGGCCTCCGCGCTGATCAACCGCCTGGTCCACATCCATCTGCGGGCCTCGGCCGACGACTGGCTGAAGTGGGCGGCCGAGCACGGCGTCCATCCGTGGATCGTCGACTACCTCGTGCAGCGGCCCGACCACCTGTGGAGCCCGCCGCCGAAGACCGAGGAGCCGTTCTCCTCGCCACGGGCCTGGCACATGTTGTCCGACGTGCTCGGCTCGTACGGCGACGACATCGCCGATGAGACCCTCGCCACGCTCGCGTTCGGCACGCTCACCACCGAGCACGCCTCCGCCTTCCGCGCCTACGTCAAGACCGTGCGGCACGCGTACGACCTGGAGGCTGTGCTGAAGGGGGAGGCGCCCTGGCCCCGGCGGCCGGAGGAGCGCGACCTGCTCTACTTCCTGGCCGAGGCGTTCCGCGCCCGTCTGGTCAAGGAGCTGCCCGCCGACAAGCGCGGCGCCTCCGGCAGCGGCCGCGACCTGGGCTTCCGCGCCAAGACGCTGCTGGTGGAGCTGGCCGAGATCTCGCTCGAATGCGCCCAGCTGGTCATCGCGAACGACGCCGACGGCGCGCCCGCGCTGCCCACCTGGTTCCTCGTCGAGGTCGCCAGGGACGTGCCGCGGCTGATGGCCGCTCGATCGTGAGCATCGTGAGCCGGTCTTGACCAGGCGCAGAGCAAAGGTCGACCCGTGGCGGGCGGAGGTGCTCAAGGGCTGGCACGCCGCGGTCGACCTGCCGCTGTTCCGCGTCTTCCGCAGCCGTCTGTACGACGCCGGCGACGGCGAGCTGTCCGGCGACACCTGGGCGATCGTCACCGACCACGGCGACGTCCGGTTCCACCCCAAGCGCCGCGCCCCCGCCGAGGAGTGGTCGTGGGTCTTCGCCCACCTCCTGCTCCACGTGGGCTTCGGCCACGCCGATCCGCGCACGTGCGCCCTCAAGGACATCGACGCGGACCGCCCCGACCCCGCCTACCACGCCGCCTGCTGCGTGGCCGTGGAGCGGTTCCTGCGCACACTCAAGATCGGCCGCTGTCCCGAACCGCTGCCCGCCGAGCTGCCGGAGAACGACGAGGTGACGCTGTCCGAACGGTGGCGCAGGCTCGGTGTGCCAGAGCCGTTCAAGCCCGTCGGCGAGCCCGATTTCCGGATCGGCTCCGCGAAGCTGGCCGAGCATCTCGGCTTCCAGCGCTCGTTCGCGATCGGCGTCGCCGGGGCGGCCACCGCCGCGCTCGACCGGGCCGGCGCGCCGCGCACCACCGCCGACGGCCACGTGAAGGGGCCCTGGGACGCGGCGCTGCGCTGGTTCATGTCGTCCTATCCGCTGCTCGGCGCGCTGGCCAGCGGCATGACGATCGTCTCCGACGTGGAGCTGGCCAGGGGCTGGGACATCTCGATCGCCGCGGTCAGCGCCGAGGCCGGTGAGATCTACGTCAACCCGCTCGCCCGGCACTCCGCGCTCGAATGGCGGTTCGTGCTGGCCCACGAGATGCTGCACGCCGCGCTGCGCCACGGCGAGCGGGCCGGGCTGCGCGAGCCGTACCTGTGGAACGTCGCCTGCGACTACGTGATCAACGGCTGGCTGGTCGAGATGGGCGTCGGCGAGATGCCGGAAGGGCTGCTGTTCGACCAGTCGCTGAGCGGCATGTCCGCCGAGGCCGTCTACGACCGGATCGCCGGCGACCTGCGGCGCGTGCGTAAACTCGCCACCCTGCGCGGACGCGGGCTCGGTGATGTGCTCGACCGCCCGCCGCGCCGCCGGGGCCGCTACGTCGACCTCGACGAGTACTACCGCAACGCGCTGCGCAACGGCCTGGCCTACCACCACACCAGCGGACGCGGGTTCGTGCCCGCCGGGCTGGAGCAGGAGATCCGCGCGCTCGACCAGCCGCCGCTGCCCTGGGACGCCCAGCTCGCACGCTGGTTCGACGAGCACTTCCAGCCCGAGGAGCGGCGGCGTTCCTACGCCCGCGCCTCCCGCAGGCAGGCGTCGAGCCCCGACATCCCGCGGCCCGGCAGGGTCCGGCCGGAGGAGGTCGTCCGCAGGCGGACGTTCGGCGTCGTCCTGGACACCTCGGGCTCCATGGACGTGAAGCTGCTCGGCAAGGCGCTCGGCGCGATCGCCTCCTACGCCGCCGCCCGCGACGTGCCCCGCGCCCGAGTGGTCTTCTGCGACGCGGCCGCGTACGACGCCGGATACCTGCCGGTCGAGGAGATCGCGGGCAAGGTGCGGGTCCGCGGCCGGGGCGGCACCGTGCTCCAGCCGGGCGTCAGGCTGCTCGAACGCGCCGACGACTTCCCGCCCGACGGGCCCATCCTGCTGATCACCGACGGGCAGTGCGACGTGCTGCGCGTCCGCAGGGAGCACGCCTTCCTGCTGCCGCAGGGCGCCTCGCTGCCCTTCCGGGCCCGCGGACCGGTGTTCTTCCTGAAATAACGGCTTTGAGCTGGCATTGAGCTGACTCGGGTACACCTTTACCCATGGACCGACCCGCCCGGGTGCTCGTCGTCGACGACGAGCCGAACATCCGCGCCCTGCTGTCCCAGACCCTGCGCCTGGTCTCGTTCGAGGTCAGGACGGCGGAGACCGGCGCGGAGGCGGTGACGGCCGCCAGGGAGTTCCGGCCCGACATCGTGGTGCTCGACGTGATGCTGGAGGACATCGACGGGTTCGAGGTCGCCAGGCGGCTCGGCGAGCGCGTCCCCGTGCTGTTCCTCAGCGCCCGCGACCGCGTCGAGGACCGCGTCCAAGGGCTCACGCTCGGCGCCGACGACTACGTGGCCAAGCCGTTCAGCCTGGAGGAGGTCGTGCTGCGCATCCGCGCCATCCTGCGCCGCAACCGCTCCCGCCCCGAGGACGACGTCCTGCGCTACGCCGACCTGGAGCTCGACCCGCAGGCCCACGAGGTACGGCGGGCGGGCGTGCCGGTGGACCTGTCGCCCACCGAGTTCAACCTGCTCGAATACCTGCTGGCGAACGCCGGCCGGGTGGTGAGCAAGGCGCAGATCCTCGACAGCGTCTGGCGCTACGACTTCGACGGCGACTCCAGCATCGTCGAGTCGTACGTCTACTACCTGCGCAAGAAGATCGACAAGTTCGAGCCGCAGCTCATCCACACCGTGCGCGGCGTCGGCTACACCCTGAGGATCCCGCGGTGAGGCCCGCCGCCTGGAGCCTGCGCACCCGGCTGGTCATGGCCGTGCTCGGGCTCGCCACGCTCGGGCTGGTGCTGTCCAACGTGGTCGGCATCGCGTTGCTGCGCGACAACATGATGGGCCGGGTGGACCGGCAGATCGAGCAGCTGGCCAAGGTCGGCAAGACGAAGGGCGATCTGGTGTTCCCGGCCCAGCCGGTCCGCTCCGACGCCGTCTCCGAGCTGCTGGCCAAGCGGCTCGCGTCCGCCCAGCTGGTGATGATCTTCACGCCCGACGGCAAGCTTGAGGCCGACACCGCCGTCGACGACCGCCCGGTCATCGACGACCTGCGGACCGGCGTCACGTACACCGTGCCCGGCACCGCCGACCACCCGTGGCGCCTGCACGCCGTCGAGCTGCCGAACGGCAACACCTGGGTGATCGCCCAGTCGCTGGCCGAGCTGGAGCAGACCGAGACCTCCGCCATCGCCATCGCCGTCGCGGTGAGCGCGGTCACGCTGCTCCTCATCGGCCTGGCCGCCAACGCCGTCGTACGCCTGGGCCTGCGCCCCCTGACCCGGATGGAGGCCACCGCCGGGCAGATCGCCCGCGGCGACTTCGCCCGCCGGGTCCACGCCCGCGACCCGCACACCGAGCCGGGCCGCCTGGCCACGGCCATGAACGTGATGCTCGACCGCCTCCAGTCCGAGATCGCCGCGCGCACCGACTCCGAGACCCGCATGCGGCGCTTCCTCGCCGACGCCTCCCACGAGCTGCGCACCCCGCTCACCTCCGTACGCGGCTTCGCCGAGCTGCACCGCAGGGGCGGCGACGCCGGCGAGGCCATGCGCAGGATCGAGGACGAGGCCGCCCGGATGGGCGTGCTCGTCAACGACCTGCTCACGCTGGCCCAGCTCGACGAGGAACGCCCGCTCGACCGCGGGCCCGTCGACCTGCTGGAGGTGGCCGCCGACACGATCCGCGACGCCCGCGTCCGCGTGCCGGAGCGGCACGTCAGGCTGGCCGGCTTCGGCGGCGCGCTCGCCCCCGTCTCCGTCGTCGGCGACGAGGCCCGCCTGCGCCAGGTGGCCGCCAACCTCGTCGGCAACGCCCTCTGCCACACCCCGCCCGACGCCGACGTCACCGTACGGGTGGGCCGTACGGACGGCGCGGCCGTGCTGGAGGTGGCCGACACCGGCCCCGGCATCCCGCCCGAGCACGTGCCGCGCCTGTTCGACCGCCTCTACCGGGTCGGCCACGGCCGCTCCCGCGCCGACGGCGGCGCCGGGCTGGGCCTGGCCATCGTCGCCGCCATCGTCCGCGCCCACGGCGGTCGCGTCGAGGTCGACGCCCGGCCCGGCGCGGGCGCCGCGTTCCGCGTGTTCCTACCTGACTCCGAGGCGGCTCCCAGCCCGCGTTGAAGCGCGCCCGGCACGTTGGGCGCATGAGAAGAACACTCATCGTCACCGCCCTGGCCGTCGTGGCCACCGGCTGCGGAGCGCAGAGCGGCACGGGCGTCGCCTCCGTCACGGCGGCCTCCGCCGAGCCCGCCGCGAGCGCCGGCGCGACCCCCACCGCCGACCGCGCGGAGCAGGGCAGGAAGTTCGCCCAGTGCATGCGCGAGCACGGAATCCCCATGGAGGACCCGGGCGCCGACGGAGGCGGCGGTCTCAGCACAGTCATCAAGGACGTCGACAAGAAGAAGCTCAAAGAGGCCACCGAGGCGTGCCGCGCGCACGCGCCGTTCAAGGACCGCGGAGAGATCGACCCGGAGCAGGTCGACAAACTGCGCGAATTGGCCCGATGCATGCGCGAGAACGGCGTGGACATGCCCGACCCCACCGCCGACGGCAGGTTCCCCTCGGGCGCCATGCGCGGTTTCACGAGGAATGACCCCGCGTTCGAGAAGGCCTTCGAGGTCTGCGGCAAGGCGTTCCCCAAGCTGGGAGTGGGCAAGTGACGCAGGACCCGCGCCGGCCGCTGCGGCTGCTCGCCTGGAGCGGCGGCGCCGCGCTGCTCGCCGCCGCCGTGGCGGCCGCCGTGGCCGGCTTCGGCGGCGACCCCGCCCCGGCGGTGGCCGGCCGCACGCCCCCCGCCACCGCCCAGGTCGTCCGTACGACGCTCACCGAGACCAAGACCGTGGACGGCACCCTCGGCTACGGCGACCCGATCACCGTCACCGCCAGGTCGCAGGGCACGATCACCTGGCTCCCCTCGGAGGGCTCCACAGTCACCCGCGGCCACGCCGTCTACAGCGTGGACGCCGACCGCCGCCCCCTCCTGTACGGCACCATGCCCCTCTACCGCACCCTGCGCGACGGCGTCGAGGGCAAGGACGTCGAGCTCCTCGAACGCAACCTCGGCAAGCTCGGCTACGAGGGCTTCGACGTGGACGGCACCTTCACCTGGGCCACCCGTGAGGCCGTCGAGGACTGGCAGGACGACCTCGGCCTCGACGTCACCGGCCAGGTCGAGCCCGGCGACGTCGTGGTCGCCCGCGGGCCGCTGCGCGTCGCCGACCTGAAGAAGGCGCTCGGCGACGGCGCGAGCGGCCCCGTGCTCACCGCCACCGGCACCCGCCGCGAGGTCCGCGTCGACCTCGACGTGGCCGACGAACACCTCGTCCGCAAGGGCATGGAGGCCACCGTCGAGCTGCCCGACGGCACCACGGTGGACGGCGAGATCAGCCGCGTCGGCAAGGTCGCCGCCCAGGGCACCGGCGACGACACCGCCACCACCGTCGAGGTCACGCTGTCCGTGACCGGCCTCAAGAAGGCGTACGACGCGGCCCCCGTGGACGTCACGATCGTCGCCGACCGGCGGGAGGACGTCCTCGCGGTCCCCGTCGGCGCGCTGCTCGCCCTGGCCGAGGGCGGCTACGGCGTCCAGGTCGTCGACGGCGCCGCCACCCGCTACGTCGCCGTCGAGACCGGCCTGTTCGCCGACGGCCAGGTCGAGGTGACCGGTCTGGAGGAGGGCACGACCGTGGCGGTGCCCGCGTGATCGCCGAACTCCACGACGTGACCAAGCTGTACGGCGACGTCACCGCCCTGCGCGGCGTCTCCCTGGCTGTCGGCGAGGGCGAGCTCGTCGCCATCTCGGGGCCGTCCGGCTCGGGCAAGTCGACCATGCTGCACCTGCTCGGCACCCTCGACCGCCCGTCCGGCGGCGTCGTCCGCATCGCCGGCCATGACGTGCTCTCCCTCACCGACCGGCAGCTGTCCGCCCTGCGCGCGAACGTCATCGGCTTCGTCTTCCAGCAGTTCCACCTAGCCCCCGGCGTGCCCGCGCTGGACAACGTGGCCGACGGCCTGCTGTACGCCGGCCCGCCCCTGCGCGAACGGCGGCGGCGCGCGTACGAGGCACTGGAACGGGTGGGCCTCGCGCACCGGGTCGGCCACCGCCCGCACGAGCTGTCCGGCGGCGAACGGCAGCGCGTCGCCATCGCCCGCGCGGTCGCCGGTCGCCCGCGGCTGCTGCTCGCCGACGAGCCGACCGGCAACCTCGACTCCCGCTCCGGCGCCGGCGTCATGGACCTGCTGCGCGACCTGCACGCGGGCGGCACCACCGTCGTCGTCATCACCCACGACCGCGACATTGCCGCCTCGCTGCCCCGCCGCGTCGAGATGCTCGACGGCGGGATCGTGCAGGGGGCGCTGACATGAGCGTCCTGACCCCCGCCCGCATGCGGCCGCGCGACGTGCTCAGGACCGGCGGGGCCGGCCTGCGATCCAGGCCGCTGCGGGTGTTCCTGTCGGCGCTCGGGATCGCCATCGGCATCGCCGCCATGATCGGCGTCGTCGGCATCTCCGCCTCCAGCCAGGAGGACCTCAACCGGCGGCTCGAAGCGCTCGGCACGAACCTGCTCACCGTCTCGCCCGGCCAATCCCTGTTCGGCGAGTCGTCCCAGCTGCCCGAGGAGGCCGAGGGCATGATCGGCCAGATCGGCCCCGTCACCGCGGTCACCGCGACCGGCGCCACGCCGGCCAAGGTGTACCGCAACGACCACGTCCCCGAGGCCGAGTCGGGCGCCATCGCGGTCACCGCCGCCCGCCTCGACCTCCTGCGCGACGTCGGCGCCGCCGTCACCGCCGGCGCCTGGCTGAACGAGGCCACCCACCGCTATCCGGCCACCGTCCTCGGCGCGAAGGCCGCCGACCGGCTCGGCGTCGTCCGGCCGGGGCCCGACCAGCGGGTCTGGCTCGGCGGGCAGTGGTTCACCGTCGTGGGCGTGCTCGGCCCCGTGCCGCTCGCGCCGGAGCTCGACACGGCCGCGCTGGTCGGCTGGCCCGTCGCGGAGGAACGCCTCGGCTTCGACGGCTACGCCACCACCGTCTACGCCAGGGCGGAGGAGGCGTACGTCGTCCAGGTGCGCGACGTGCTCGCCGCCACCGCGAACCCGCAGCAGCCCAACGAGGTCGAGGTCTCCAGGCCGTCCGACGTCCTGGCCGCCAAGCAGGCCACCGACGCCGCACTGAACGCGCTCCTGCTCGGCCTCGGCGGCGTCGCCCTGCTGGTCGGCGGCGTCGGCGTGGCCAACACCATGGTCATCTCCGTGCTGGAACGCCGCGCCGAGATCGGCCTGCGCCGCTCACTCGGCGCCACGCGCGGGCAGATCCGCGCGCAGTTCCTGGCCGAGTCGCTGCTGCTGTCGGCCATCGGCGGCGTCGGCGGCGTGCTGCTCGGCATCGGTGTCACGGCCGCTTACGCGGGACTGCGCGGCTGGCCGGCGATCGTGCCCGGATGGGCCATGCTCGGCGGTGTGGCCGCCACCCTCGTCATCGGCGGCGCGGCCGGCTTCTACCCGGCCGTCCGCGCTGCCCGCATGTCACCCACCGAGGCCCTGGCCACCCCCTGACGGCTCCACGACGACGCGGACGAGGTGCCCGTGCGACCGGTACCCCGCGGGTCGCCGGGCATCACGCCCGTCACGCACTCGAAGACGCCGTCACCGGCCTGCCGTACCAGGAAGGAGGGCTCCGCGATCACCGACAGGAGCCTGATCACGGCGCGGTGCGCCTCGATGCCGAGGAGCTCCGTCTCGGGCCGGGCCCGCACCTCGCAGCAGCCGCTCGCCCAGCACCTCCCAGCCCGGCACGCGCCGCGGGTGAGGCGGCAGGTGCGCCTGCGGCTCCTGCGTCACCCAGCCGGCCCGCATGGCTCGGCCGGCCGGTGCGCGGCGGGCAGCATCGCCGCCGCGTCACTTCGACGTCCCACCGCCGTCGCTCCTCAGCATGTCCGATTGTGACAAGAGAACCCCGCCCCGTACGGGGTAGCGTCGCGTCACGATTCGTCGCCGATACAGGGGGAGCCATGGACATACTCGACCGCGCGGAGCGCTACCTGCACCTGCACGGCAGGCTGATCGACCGGCTGCGCTTCGAGGCGCTGTTCCGTGGCGGCTCCCGCGAACGCGTGCTCGACGCCCTGCGCTGCTACCAGAACGCCGACGGCGGGTTCGGCCACGCGCTGGAGCCCGACCTGCGCGGCCCGGGCAGCCAGCCGGAGCCGGTCGAGGTGGCGTTCTGGATCCTCGACCAGCTCGACGCGTTCGACTCGCCCATGGTGCCCGCCGCCTGCGACTACCTCGCCTCCGTCACCACGCCCGACGGCGGCGTCCCGTTCGTCCTGCCCTCCGCCCGGGAGGCGCCGCACGCCCCCTGGTGGGAGCCGGACGACGACCCGCCCGGCCACCTCATCCCCACCGCCTCCCTCGCCGCGCTGCTGCACAAGCACGGCATCTCCCATCCGTGGCTGGCGCCCGCGACGGAGTTCTGCTGGTCGAGCATCGCCGCCCTCCAGGAGACGACCCCGTACGTGGCACGCGCGGTGGTGCCGTTCCTGGAGCACGTGTCGGATCGGGGGCGGGCGGAGACCGAGTTCGACCGGCTGCGCGAGGCCATCCTGGCGACCGTGACCTTCGACCCGCACGCGCAAGGGGAGGCGCACTTCCCGCTGGACTTCGCCCCCGAGCCCCTGCGCCTGCCCCTGTTCTCCCAGGACGTCCTGGACACCCACCTCGACGCCCTCCTCGCCGCCCAGTCCCCGGAGGGCGGCTGGAACGGCAACTGGCCCATGTGGACCCCGCTGGTGGAACACGAATGGGGCGGTTACCTGACCGTCCACCGCCTCAACACCCTCCACACCTACACCCGCCTCGCCACCTGACCCCCTACCTCCGCCATGCCACCGAACCGGCACCCGCCCGCCCACGGCCACCCCTCCGCCCGACGCCGGCCCATGCCCGCCTTCTCCCGACCCACCCAACCCGGGCCTTTCCGCCTGATTCCATCGGCGCGGACCCACGGAGCTGCGCCTTCAGCCTGGACCAGGGACCCTGGCTTTCCCCTCGGACCAGGGACCCTGGCTTTCCCCCTGGACCCATCGGACCCTGCCTTTCCGCTATACCTGCGGGCGCTCGGCCATGGCTGCCTTTCGGTCAGGCGAGCACCAGCCGGTTCGGAGGGAGGCGAGCGCGACCCGATCGGGCGAAGCAAGGGCGGACCGCTTCCCCATTGACCCGGCCCGGGCGTTGCTCCACGGCAAGGTCTCGGATCCTGGCCACCCCGGCGCCCGGCCCGACTGCGCAACACCCTCCTACGGTCACTTCCGCGCAACCGGCCCGTCCACAGCCACCTTCTGCCCGACCTCCCACCGCCCGGCGTCCGGCTTACGGCCGAGCTGACCCCCGGTCGTCGCCGAGGGACCCGTGGTCTCTCAGCGGGGACTGCCTGCCGGGGTGACCTGCCCTGTTGGACCGCGGTCGTCTGTGGGGCGGCCTCGTTCTGTCGGACCGGCTGCGTACGGTGGGGGCATGTACGCCGAACGGTCCGCAACCCCTGACCTCGCCGGCCGCGTCGCGTGCGAGTGGGTGCACGTCAGCGAGACGGTGGGCAGCCGGCTCGTGGTGCCCGACGCGTGCGTCGACCTCATCTGGGGGCCCGAGGGCCTGTTCGTGGCGGGCCCCGACACCGGCCCCATGCCCGCAGCCGTCGGGCCGGGCGAGGTGCTGGCGGGCATCCGCTTCCGGCCCGGTGCGGCGGGCGGCATCTTCGGCCTCCCGCTCCCTGAGCTCCGCGACCAGCGCGTCGCCCTCAGCGATCTCCCGGACGTCCTCACCGTCACGGACGCCCTCTTCCCCACCACCGACGTCCCCCATGTCCTCTCCCTCGCCGAGCTCCCCGCCGTCCTGACCCACCCCGGTCCCACCTCCCGTACGCACGCCCTCGGCGAAGCGGCGTCGCACCCGCTCACGCTCGACGGGCCGAGGTCGCCTGGAGCCGTCTTCGACGGGCCCGCGCCCCATGCGCGCGCCTTCGCCGGATCCGCCTCGGTCGAGGAGGCCTTCGGGGCGGCACCGCGTCGGCGTGGGTTCACCAGGGCCGCGTCCGGTGGAGAGGCCCTCGACAGGCCGACGACGGATGGGCGCGCCTTGGCCGCGACCGCGTCCGGCGGGGGAGTCGCCGACAGGCGAGGGTCGCGCGGGAGAGCCTTGACCGGGTCCACCTCGAGTGGGAGAGCCTTCGACGGATCGGTGTCTCCTACCCGAGGCGTCTACGCGTCCGCTCGCGGGGATGCCGTCGACGTCGAGGCGCGGCTCGACCTGATGCGGGCCGCGGTCCGGAGCCGGCTGACGAGGATGGGGCCGGGCGCGACCGACCCGGCCGCCCCCGCCATCGCCGCGGCCCTGCGCGCGGGCCGCTCGGTCGCCGAGGTGGCAAGCGACCTGGGATACAGCGAGCGCCAGCTCCACCGCCGCGGCCTGACCGCGTTCGGCTACGCGCCGAAGACCCTCCAGCGCATCCTCCGCTTCCAGCACGCCCTGCGGCTGGCCCGCGCGGGCGTCCCACTGGCGGAGGTGGCCGTCACGGCGGGCTACGCCGACCAGGCCCACCTGGCCCACGACGTGAGACGCCTCAGCGGCGTACCGATGCGCAGCCTCCTGTCACCCGCGCGGGCGGCCTGACACGAGCGCCTGCGCCCACCCGGCGCTGGGGTCGCTGTCGATCAGCACCGCCCGCGTCAGCAGACTCAGCGGGATCGCGAGGATCGCGCCCAGCGGCCCCAGCACGAACGTCCAGACGATCAGCGAGACGAACGTCATCGTCGTCGTGAGCCCCACGGCATCCCCCAGGAACTTCGGCAGGATGAACGACTGCGTGACGACGTTGATGACGCTGTAGGCCACGATGACCAGCACCATCGTCTGTACACCGCCGTCCAGCAGGGCGAGCATGGTCGGCGGCAGCAGCGCGATGACGAACCCGATGTTCGGGATGTAGTTGGCGATGAGCGCGAGCACACCCCACAGCAGCGGCAACGGCACGTCCAGCAGCGACAGCGCGAGCATGTCGAGCACCGCGTTGATCAGCCCGAAGATCGTCGAGACGATCAGGTAACGCCGCGTCTTGTGCGCGAACGTCCCCAGCGCCGTCACCAGCTGCGGCCGGCTGCCCCCGCCGCTGGTGAGGACCTTCGCCGTCATCGGCGCGTCGAGCGACATCGCCAGCAGCAGGATCACGACGAGGAACAACGCCGACAGCACCCCGATCAGGCTGCCGAGCAGGATCTGCACCAGCCCCAGCACCCGCCCTGGGTCGAACGCCTCCAGCCCTCGGTTGAGCACCTCGTTGCTGATCCCGTGCGCGGCGGCCCACGCCTGGGCGTCGGCCAGCAGCCTCTCGAACTGCGTGGTGTACGTGGGCAGCAGCGCGGCGAGCTCGGTGGCCGAGATGGTCAGGATGCCCACCATGCCGAGCAGCACGAGCACGACGATGAGGAACGGCACCGCCACCTGAAGCCAGACGGGTGCCCGCCGGGCGGCGAGCCAGCTGCGTACGGGTGAGACGGCGATCACGAGGACGAGCGCGAGCACGACAGGACCGGCGATGGACGCGACCTCGCGGATCCCGAACAGCACGACCACCGCCGCCGCCATGCCCAGCAGGATGGTGAGCGCCCTGGGCAGGGGTTGATCTGGCACGCCCCCTACCTACCCGCGGTGCGGGCGCGAACCGTCGATTTGACGGTTCCGGGAGGCGTACATAGAGTTCACCAGTCCCCACGAGAACGGCGTTGATCGTCGTGCTCACTTGGGGACGACCTCCAGACTTCATCGTGACGGTGAGGCGTGCGCGTCCACTCCGAACGGCTGGTAAGTTTGAGGGGTTGTCTCCGAAAGGGGGCAGGCTTAATTCCCGCAGATCGAGCAAGTCCGGTCAATTTGACAGGAACTTGAACGGCTGAAAGAATAAAGCCACAACGAAAGACGAAATGAACGCCTCCGAGCGGGGATCACGAAAGTGGTTCTGGTGAGGAAGTACGCGTCCGTTTCTTGAGAACTCAACAGTGTGTTAAAAGCCAGTGCATGATTTTCATGCAACACCTCGTCAAAGAGATTGTTTGACGGTTTTG
>NZ_JBITLL010000008.1:0-793267 GCF_044465245.1 Nonomuraea terrae
TTCGAGAGGCTCCTGGATGCGCGAAAAGGAGACGCGACGGGGACCAGCGGGTACGGCGGAGGCGTTGCGCGAGGCTGCCAACAGATGTCCTTCCGAGGGCTCGCGGCGGACTGACTACACGCACGCCAGACAACCTCGCAACGTGAGCAAGCATCGCGGGTCGTCAAAGGGCAGCGCAAAGGGGCAGTGTAGCCGAACGGCACACGCCTGTCCACTTCACCTTCGCTGCATGCTCCACGTTGGTCGCAGCATCGCCCGTTCAGGCGGAAACGTCAAGCCCGTAAGCCCGACTTTTAGCCGACTCAGGGCCCGGACGCTGGGTTTTCTTCCCTGCGTGACTGATCGCCTACCGCCAGGCCCAAGACGATACCCGCGAACGGGGGCGGTTAACGCTCCGTCACACCGGGGGTCGAACCCATGCCGACTACCGATGTAGCTGTGACTGGGGTACCCCCGTCATGGCCTCCGCCAAACCAGATTTTTGGTAACAATTGAAGGAAGCGGCGCGCCCGCGGGGTCTCGGGGCATCAGGCGGTCCCCAGCAAGGTCGACATGCCGGCCACCAGCCACCGGGAATCTTGCCGCACCATGACGAACCTGGCCCGATTCTGGGTGAACTCCTGCTGAGGGCTTGCCTCGCCGGGGATCTCCCTGACCGTACCAGTGTTCACGAAGAGCAGAACCTCGACGCGATCCGGCTCCGCCCGCTCGACCCCCGCGGCCGCCACGGAGGCCGTCTGCACGATCTTCTGCTCCTTGGCCCTCGACACCAGATTCGCGGTCAGCTCCTTGAAATACCCGCTCAGCTCCCCCGTCGTGTACGTGTCCGCCCGCGCCAGATCCCGCTCCACCGTCCGGTAGCTGTACGAGAGCAGGGCGGGCGCCACCTTCTTCGCGACGGCCACGGCCTCCCCCGCGGCCACCTCCGCCGCGCGCAGGTCGCGCAGGTTGAACCACATGGTCGGCACCAGCACGGCTCCGGCCGCCACGAGGACGCCCAGCAGGACGATCGTGATCATTCTCACGGCACCTGCACCACCTTCGACACCAGCCAGCGGCCGCCGGCCTTGGCCAGGTCCATCTGCCAGCGGTAGTAGCGCTCCTGGGGCGGGCTCTTGGAGCCGTCCCAGCGGATCTCCACGTCGCCCACCACCAGCACCCTGGCCACCGCGTCGGTCATGGACACCAGACCGGTGGCGCGCAGCACACCGTGCTGGACGACCTTGTTCCCGACGGTCGTGGACTTGAGCTTGTCACCGTTGGCGACGTACTCGGCCCTGGCCGGGCCGGTGGAGGTGTCGAGGATCCGCCGCATGTCGCCGTCGACCGTGCGGTAGTCGAGTGACATCAGGTTCTTCGCGTGCGCGCCCGCCGCCACGAGCGCCGCCCGCCAGTCGCCCGCTCTGCCCTGCTCCTCGCGTGCCTGGGCGGCGATCCACACGCCCGTGCCGACCAACACCGCCAGCACCCCGCTGAGCGCCGCGATGAGGATGCGAGCAGGTCGTACGGAAAGTCCCGCCACGTCCGCTCACCCCTTCCCGCCCGGTCGCCGGATCATAACGCGACACTCACTCCCGGAGCTCCGCAAACAACAGAGCCGGTCTGCCACAGGGGCACGACGGGTACACCTGACAAATGCGGGGCAATCGGTCAGGCCCCCGAATGCCTCCAGACGGCTCTGAGAGGCTCGCTGAGCGACTATGGGGCCCAACGGGAGCTCCAGACCTGCTGCGACCGTCAGGGGGTCTCGGGGCCGGCCAGGGCACGCAGACCGGGACGCAGCAGCCGGGCGAGCTCCTCCGGCGGCACCCCGCGCAGCTCGTCCAGCTCCAGCAGCTGGTGCCCCACCGTCACGCCCAGCATCACCAGGGTCATGAGCGACGCCCGCAACCGCGCGTCGTCGCCGGACAGCGCGCCGGCGACCCGGTCGATCTGCTCCCCGAGCAGCCGCCGCGCCGACGCCGCCGCCTCGGGGTGGGTGAGCATCGAGCGCAGCATGGCCAGCGAGCTCTGCGGCAGCTCCCCCATCTTCACGCCGAGGGTGCCCAGGACGTGCTCGACCACCTCGTCGGCGCCCGGTTCTCCCCCGTCGGCCGGCGTCACGCGTACGGCCTGCTGGAAGAGCTCCTGCTTGCTGCCGAAGTACTGCATCACGAGGGCCGGATCGACGCCGGCCGCCCCGGCGACGGCCCTGATGGTGGCGCGTTCGTAGCCCACTTCGGCGAAGAGCGACCTGGCCGCGTCGAGGATCCGCCCCTCGGTGCGGCGCCGCTTCTCGGCCCGCGGAAGCACTTCGCCCACGCGAAGACTCTACATGCGTTGACCCACGCCACCCTTTCGCTCTACGCTCGTTGAGTCAACGCCTGTTGAGCGAACGGGACGGCCCATGGACATCGAAGACATCGTCAGCGGCTACCACGCCGCCATGCTGCACAGGTCGGCCGACGACCTGGCCGACCTCTACGCCGAGGACGGGCTGCACGAGTTCCCCTTCGGGGGGCTGCCGCCGTACGTGGGCAGGGAGCGGATCCGCGCCGGCTACCACGCGATGTGGGACTCCGCCGGCATGGAGGCCCAGGAGGTGCGCCTCCTGGCGCTGCACCGGACGCACGACCCGGAGGTGGTGGTCGTGGAACAGGACACGCACGTCACGGCCGGCGGGCAGCCGATCACCGTCCCCGGCCTGCTCGTCCTGCGGATCAGGAACGATCAGATCGTCCACACCAGGGACTACATGGACACCAGCGCCATCGCCCGCGTACGCGCCGCCGCGGGCTGAACCGGTCCTGAAAACGCGAAAAGAGGCGGCACACCCGGCACCAGGGTGTGTCCGCCTCTTTCCGTAGAGCGTCTTGCGTGAAGCGAAGGGGAAGTTACTTCACGGTGACGGTGGCGCCGGCGCCCTCGAGGGCAGCCTTGGCCTTCTCCGCCTGCTCCTTGTTGACCTTGCCGTCGAAGACCGGCTTCGGAGCGCCGTCGACCAGGTCCTTGGCCTCCTTGAGGCCCAGGGACGTCAGGGCGCGGATCTCCTTGATGACCTGGATCTTCTTGTCGCCGGCGGCCTCGAGGATGACGTCGAACTCGTCCTGCTCCTCGACAGCGGCGGCCTCGCCGCCACCAGCGGCGGCGGGGGCGGCGGCAACCGCGACGGGGGCGGCGGCCTTGACGTCGAAGATCTCTTCGAACTGCTTCACGAACTCGGACAGCTCGAGGAGGGTCATCTCCTTGAACGCGTCGAGCAGCTCGTCGTTGCTGAGCTTCGCCATGATGATTCCTTACGTATAGGACTTGCTGAAAACTTGGAACGGGACCGCGGTTTCTGCGGCAACCCCCGTGTTACTCGCCCGCCTCGTCGCGCTTGGCACGCAGGGCTTCGGCCAGCTGGGCCATCTGCGTGGGCAGCGCGGCGAACATCGCGGCAGCGGCGCTCTGCTTCGCCTTCATGGCACCGGCGAGCTTCGCGAGGAGAACCTCGCGGGACTCAAGGTCGGCGAGCTTGGTGATCTCGGTGGCGTCGAGCGTCTTGCCCTCGAGGACACCGCCCTTGATCACCAGAAGGGGATTGGCCTTGGCGAAGTCACGCAGACCCTTGGCAGCCTCGACGACGTCGCCCTTGACGAAGGCGACGGCGGTGGGGCCGACCAGCAGGTCGTCCAGACCCCTCACGCCGGCCTCAGTGGCGGCGAGCTTGGTCAGGGTGTTCTTCGCCACGGCGAACTTCGCATTCTCACCGAGAGAGGTGCGCAGCTCCTTGAGCTGCGCGACGGTGAGACCGCGGTACTCGGTCAGAACGGCGGCGCTGCTGCCCTCGAACTCGTTCTTGAGCTCGGCAACGGCTGTCGCCTTATCCGCCCTCGCCATGGGCCTCCTTCCAGATGTGCCACCGGCGAAGGCTCCAGAAATGAGAACAGCCCCGGGCGCAGGGCGCACGGGGCTCACGCACACAGATCACTCCGTGTGGGAAACTCGCATCACACCTGCGCGGGCCGTCCACATCACGTGGATCCTTCGGTCGTCAGGATGTGAGCACCTGACGACGACCGGCGGTCTTCGGCAACGACCAGAGTACGTGCTGGCCGCCGAGTTTCCAAATCGTTCTCAGTCGGTCGTGCTCAGTTGGTCGTCGGCTGCGGCAGCTCGCCGACCTGGTCGGCGG
This sequence comes from Nonomuraea terrae, assembly GCF_044465245.1. Taxonomy (NCBI): domain Bacteria; kingdom Bacillati; phylum Actinomycetota; class Actinomycetes; order Streptosporangiales; family Streptosporangiaceae; genus Nonomuraea; species Nonomuraea terrae. Next base: position 4,157 of record NZ_JBITLL010000008.1, read on the forward strand.
GCGGGGCCTCGATGCTGACGGTCTCGTTGAAGCCCTTGAACAGCAGGGTGGCGTCGAGCGTGGCGCCTTCCTTGGAGCCGTTCAGCGCGAGCTTGCGGGGCAGGCCGTCGGAGGCCACCCAGATGTCGAACTTCACGTTCTGCAGCTCGGCCAGGCCCTGACGCGCCTGCTCCTGCCGGTCGGCGGGCAGCTGCTGGACGGCCACGTCCACCGGGAACGTGCCGCTGTAGTGGGTGGTGTCCTCGCCGTTGACGCTCTCGGTGCCGACCGCCTTCACGTCCTGCGAGGCGGTGACGAGCTTGGTCATGTTGCCGAGGTCGAACTGCTGGATCTGGTCGAGGTAGCGCCGCGCCTCACCGGAGTCGCCCGTCTCGGCGAGCGGGACCTTGATCCACGGCTTGGTGGCCCCGAGCATCTCGTTGAGCGCCTGGACCTTGACGTAGACGGTGTCGCCCTGCAGCACGGCCCGGACGCCGCCCGGCACGCCCCGGCCACCCATGTCGACGGTGTCGAGGGTGAGGTCGGCGGCGAGCTGCGGCTTGCTCTGGTAGACCATCCGCCCCTGCACCTTGCCGGCGCCCTCCTGCGGATGCTGGACGTCGACCACGGCGTCGACCGTGTAACTGGTGACCTCCGCGGTCTTCTGCGCGGCCTGCGTCAGCACCTCTGAGGCGGCCAGGTTCACCTGGATGGGCTGCGCGTTCGATCCACAACCGGCGACCGCGGCCATGACGAGTGCGGCCCCGGCCGCGGTCATTACTATCGTGCGCTTCAGCATGGTTTGACCCTACGTTCAAGTTCCACCGCCGTGGCGCTTTCCCCTGACATATAAGGGAAAACTCAGGGTCCCCACCTACCCACCCCCACCCCCGCCACTCCCCCGGAACTGACCGCCGCCACCATCCCCACCACAACGGCCACGACGGGTGGAGACACGCCGTCCAAGCACGGCAACGCCCACCCACCGAACGGCCCGAAGGCGCAGCGCGCGCTCAGAGGCGCCTACTCGCTCCATACGCCGATGGCGAAAGCACGGCCGGCCACGGCGGCACGCCGATACGAGCCCGCCGCCACCCCGGCAACAGCGCCCATCTGAGCACCCGAAAGGTGAGAAGGGGCCACTGCGAGCCGCAGAGGGTCGGACATGACGATGCTCCCGGCCCGGATGATCGCTGCTCGGCCGGGGACGATGCCGACCACGTCGGTGCGGCGGCGTCACGCGGGCACGTCGCAAGCGGGGGACGCGGCGAGGGCGTCTCGGGGGCCGGACTGCGCGAAAGCGTTCGCGCGCTGCCGGGCGGGTTCGTCCCGAAAGACCGGCGGAAGCACGAAGATCCCGGCCACGTGAGGGTTGCCGGGATCTTGATGTGCAGAGCTTGGATCCCTTGACGAGCAGGCGCCGCGGATGTGGCCGGCCTGATGAGCGGTCGGCCGCCATGGTGCGGTACGGGGTCGGCGGGGGCGGCGCCGCTGAATGGGGTCGGCGTCGGCGGGGCTACGGGCGGAAGTCTCTTCGCCGAGGCGGCCGCAGCGGCCGAGGCCGGCCAGGTGCTGGTGGCGGCTCTTGGCCTGGAGTTCGGGCGCGGCGCGTCCGGCTTGCGCGAGGTGCTGGAGCGCCGACTGACGCGGCTGATGCAGGGGCCACCTTTGGCGGTGCGGGACGAGCTCGGCCGAGGCGGTCTTGAACAGCTCTTCGGCGCGCGGGTACGACAGGCGGCCCCGCCCGGTGATGGGACAGACGCCACCCAACGCGGGCGCGCGACGGCCGGAGGCGCGAGCGCGGCGGCCAGAGGCGGGACCGCACCGGTCGGAGGCGCAAGCGCGCCAGTCGAAGGCGCAAGCGCGCCAGTCGAAGGCGCAAGCGCGCCAGTCGAAGGCGGGACCGCGCCGGTCGGCCACGAACGCCGGCCCGCGGGCGCGGCCGGTCAGCAGCCGGACCGCCGGGGTGGCCCAGTGCGCGTATTCGATGGCGCCACCCTTGGAGACGACACGGGCGCGGCGAAACTCCAAGTCGAGGTCCTCGACGTTGAGGGTCGAGGATCTCCTCGGCGCGGGCGGCCGTGTCGTACAGGAACCTCCGCACGAAGCGTTCTCGCAGGGCGTGCTTGAGGTCGTTTCCAGGCGGGCGGCTGGGATGGCGCATTCGCCGCGACAGGCGGGCTTGCGCCGCTCCAGCCGCCGGGCGGGGTTGGTCGCCAGGAGGTCCGTGCCGGGCTTCCCGCAACGGGAAGGGGACTGACGGGAACTCAGCCACGTCCCCGCGACAGTAGTCCCTGTGGACAGGAAGACGCGTGCCCGCCTACGGGGCGGCGATCAACAGGCCTTGGGCGAGCTTTTCGACGAGTACGCCACAAGCGTCTACAACCACGCCTACTGGGTGGTCGGCGACTGGTCGGCAGCTGAGGACGTGGTGTCGCTGACGTTCATGGAGGTGTGGCGGTTACGGGAACGGCTCGACCCGGACGGCGGCTCGCTGCGCCCATGGCTGCTGGGAGTGGCCACCAATGTGGGCCGCAACCTGAAACGAGCCAGATGGATGCACCGGGAGGCCCTCGCCAAGATGCCCCGCGCCGCTCCCGTACCGGATTTCGCCGATGAGGTGATCGGGCGAATCGCCGACGCGCAGCGACTGGAGGAGGTGCGTACGGCGATCGGGCGGTTGCGTAAGCAGGAGCGGGACGTGCTGCTGCTGTGCGCCGGAGCCGGGCTCGACTACGCCGAGGCGGCCGAGGCGCTCGGCATCCCGATCGGCACCGTGCGGTCCCGGCTGTCCCGGGCCCGCAAAAAGTTGGAACTCTCCCTGACCCCCGTGACAGGAGATGGTGACCGCGGCACCGCGGTCCGGTCCGCCAAGGAGCACCCATGAACATTTTCCCCGAAAAGCGGGACTTTCCTGAGGGCCGTCATCAACTACTCAAGGAGTTCGTGATGACCGCGATCCAGAACGAGTCCACCCCCGCCACGCGACGCCGCAGACTGCTGCGCCCCGCGGTACTGGCTCCCGCCCTGGGCCTGGCCGCCGCAGCCGCGGTGGCTCTCCCGCTGATGTTCGGCGGCACCCCCGCCTACGCTGTGGCCGAGAACCCCGACGGCACCGTGTCCATCACCATCAACGAGGCCAAGGATCCCAAGGGACTAGAGGCCGAACTGCAGCGGATGGGCTACAACATCGTCGTCGACTACCTGCCGGCGGGCAAGAAGTGCGCCACCCGGCCGCGCGGCTCGACCTGGCTGTCGAAGGAACAGGCCCCCCTCGCCGTGTTCCCGCCCACCTCCGAGGACTTCTCCGGCTTCCAGATCGACCCGGCACAGATCAAGCCAGGCCAGACCGGCGTGCTGGAGTTCGGCGTGAACGACAATGCCGAGCCGGGTGGTGTCATCGCGGCGATCTGGGCGCGGGTCTCCGACGGCCCCGTGGCGGCATGCGAACTCGTCGACGGCAACGCACCGCTCGGCGAAGGCGAGGAATGAGCACAGGACCCAGTACCACGCCGGTCACGGTAAGGCCACAGCGCACGCTCCCTTCCGTGGCCTTCCGCGCGGCGCATCCGGCGTCAAGGCGACGTTGACGCCACCGCCGCAGCACGATGACCACCCGTAGAATCCCCACGGGCCATGCATGCGGAGCGCCCATCGTGTGGGGGCACGCTGGGCGCCGCGGACGGCCTGGGTCAGTCCGAATGAGATGATCAGGTCGCCGGGCTTGCCGCTCTTGCCCCCGGGCACCCAGATCGGCCAGGCCCAGCCTCGGCCGACTCGCCGGAGCTGCGGAACCGGTCGAACCACGCCCCCCACCACTCGGAACGTCTCCCGCGGCAGCACATCGACGTCGGCCGTGCCCCCTCCGTGCTTCCGGCCTGAGCGGGCGGTGGCCGCCGACGAGTCGGTGTCGTGGGTGGTGGTTGATGAGGACCTGGGACTCCATGTCGAGGCGTGCGCGTATCTGGCGGGGCTGCGCGCGGCGGGTCGAGCGTTCCACACGGAGCGCGGGCCGGATCGCTGTGTACTTGTCGTACCCCGGGGCCACGGGTGGTGGTCGACCCCGAGGCCGTGCACCTGACATGGCTGACATTCCGGAAGCCCCCGGATATCTGTCTGGCAAGTAGGCGCCAACTGACTACGAGGAGCCGCCCCAGATAACAGTGAGAACCCTCCTGTACGGCACCACGCCCGGTGAAACCACAAGAGGTCGGCACTCATCGAGGAGGGCGCGGACCCACGACTGTGCCCCCGCCACCGAAAGGACGGTGCTCCCAAGGAGTTTCGGCGCCGCCCAGACCGGCTCTCCGGCTCCAGGGGACGGCGCAGAGCTCACTCACGAGCAGCCCGAGCACCCTGTCCGGGCAAGGGCGCTGCTGCGCTCCCCGAGGATCCCGGCGAAGGGATGCTCCAGACGCGGAGGATGGCGCATGAGCAGTCCGAGCCCAGAAGGCGGCGCAAAGCCGCGACGAGGAGTCCGAGACGAGGGCGGGGCGGCGGTCGCAGGGAAGCGGATGCGGCCCTGAAGCGAGTGCGGTGTCTGCCGGGCCCGCCTGGTGGCCGACGAGGGCCCGGCGGGACAGGCAAGACGACGTTCGCCGGGCGGCCGGGGCGGAGGGGTCGGGAAGGGAAGTCGGGAATGGAAAAGGCCCCCGCCCGGGAAACCGGGCGGGGGCCTTTTCGGGCTGGTGGGAGGGTCAGCTCTCCAGCTCGGACGTCAGTCCGCGGGTGACGTTGGGGTCGACCGGGACGCCCGGGCCCATCGTCGTGGAGAAGGTGACCTTCTTCAGGTAGCGGCCCTTGGCGGCCGACGGCTTGAGACGCAGCACCTCGTCGAGCGCGGCGGCGTAGTTCTCCACGAGCTGGCGCTCGCCGAACGACGTCTTGCCGATGATGAAGTGCAGGTTGGCCTGCCGGTCGGTACGGAACTCGATCTTGCCGCCCTTGATCTCCGTCACGGCCTTGGCGACGTCGGGCGTCACGGTGCCGGTCTTGGGGTTGGGCATGAGACCACGCGGGCCGAGGACACGACCGAGGCGGCCGACCTTGCCCATCAGGTCGGGCGTGGCCACCACGGCGTCGAACTCGTTGAGCCGGTTGCCCTTGGCGATCTCGTCGATCAGCTCGTCGGCGCCGACGATGTCGGCGCCCGCCTCGCGGGCCGCCTCGGCACGGTCACCGGTCGCGAAGACCAGGACCCGGGCGGTCTTACCGGTGCCGTGCGGAAGGTTGACCGTGCCGCGCACGATCTGGTCGGCCTTGCGAGGGTCGACGCCCAGGCGGAGCGCGACCTCCACGGTGGCGTCGAACTTGGTGCTCGACGTCTCCTTGGCCAGTTTCGCGGCCTCTACGGGCGTGTAGAGCTTGTCGCGGTCGACTTTGACGGCCGCGTCCTTGTAGCCCTTGCTGCGCTGCATTCTTGACTCCTAGTGGTGTGCGGGCCGGCTGGCGGCCCTCCCACGACTTCTGGGAAAGGTCCTACTCGGCGACCGTGATGCCCATCGACCGGGCGGTGCCGGCGATGATCTTCTCGGCTGCCTCGATGTCGTTGGCGTTGAGGTCGGGCATCTTCGTCTCGGCGATGCTGCGCAGCTGCTCGCGGCTGAGCTTGCCCACCTTGTCGCGGTGCGGGACCGCGCTGCCCTTGTCGAGACCCAGGGCCTTCTTGATCAGCTCGGGCGCCGGCGGCGTCTTCGTGATGAAGGTGAAGCTGCGGTCTTCGAAGATGGTGATCTCAACGGGGATGATGTTGCCCCGCTGCGACTCCGTCGCGGCGTTGTACTGCTTGACGAAGTCCATGATGTTGACGCCGTGGGGACCGAGGGCGGTACCCACCGGCGGCGCCGGGGTGGCCTGGCCAGCGGGGAGCTGGACCTTCACCAGTGCGGCGATTTTCTTCTTCGGAGGCATGAGTCCTTCTCCGGGTCCTGATAGCGATGCATCCGGCCCGCGGGCGCGGCCCGGACATGTCGGCGGCCGCCCTTCGCGAGAGGCGGCCGACCGAACGTCTAAGTGTATGTGATCGTCTTAGATCTTCGAGACCTGGTTGAACGAGAGCTCGACGGGAGTCTCGCGGCCGAAGATGGAGACGAGCACCTTGAGCTTCTGCGACTCGGGGCTGATCTCGCTGACCGAGGCCGGCAGCGTGGCGAACGGGCCGTCCATGACCGTGACGGACTCGCCGATCTCGAACTCGACCGTCGGGCCGGTGGCCGTCTTGGCCGCCGCCTTCTTGGTCTCCTCGCTCGGCTCGGGCGCCAGGAGCTTGGCGACCTCGTCGAGGCTGAGCGGGCTCGGCTTGTTGGACAGACCCACGAAGCCGGTCACACCGGGCGTGTTGCGCACGGCGGCCCAGGACTCGTCGGTCAGCTCCATGCGCACCAGCACATAGCCGGGCAGCACGCGCTCCTTGACCGGCACCTTCTTGCCGCTCTTGAACTCCTGGACGGTGTGCGTCGGCACCTCGACCTGGTAGATGTAGTCCTCCATGTTGAGCGACACGTTGCGGCTCTCGATGTTGGACTTCACGCGGTTCTCGTAGCCGGCGTAGGAGTGGATGACGTACCACTCGCCGGGCTGGCCGCGCAGCGAAGTCTTGAACTCCTCGACGGGGTCGACGTCGGGAAGAACGGCACCGTCCTCGACGGCGGGCGCCTCGGCATCGGGCGCCTCGTCGCTCTCCGCGACCCCGGCCTCCTCGAGAGCCGCCTCGGCGGCTTCCTCAGTGGCCTCTTCCAGCTCGTCGCCCCACTCGTCGCGGGGGTCCTCCGCCGGAACTGAAGAATCGGACACGGTGACTCTTCCTCTTTCGTCGTATCGTCGAATCGAATGGCGACTCCGTCAGGCGTGCACCGGCGGCGTCTCGGTCAGCCGAAGATCCGGAGGACCGCCCATCCCAGGGCGGCGTCGAGCCCGTACACGATCGCGACCATGATCAGGACGAATATCAGAACGACCGTGGTGTAGGTGATCAGATCCTTGCGTGTCGGCCAGATGACCTTGCGAAGCTCGTTGACGACCTGCCGATAGAAGAGGGCAGGAGAAGTGCGCGTCTTCTTTTCGCCACTGGGCTTGTCCGCGGTCTCGCCGCGCGTGTCGATCGCCACAGTCCTCACCTGATCTGTCGTATCCAACGCAGTTTTGCGGCGCGCTTACACGCCAATTATTGCGCGGACCGCACTCGCAGGGCACGAGGGACTCGAACCCCCAACCGCCGGTTTTGGAGACCGGTGCGCTACCAATTGCGCCAGTGCCCTATGTCGTTGACCAGACTACCCTGATCGACTCACTGCCCGGACCGAACCGCTCAGCGACTTGAGGCGGAAGGACCAGGCGAAAGCATACGGGTGATTCCCCGTTACGTCGAACTCGAATCCGATCGCCCAGGTCACGCGCGTACGAGCCCCTCGTGGGAGCATGGACACATGTCCACCCGACCTCGCATCTCCGCCAGAATCTCCGCGATTTCCGAGTCCGCCACGCTCGCCGTGGACGCCAAGGCCAAGGCGATGAAGGCCGCCGGGCGCCCGGTGATCGGCTTCGGCGCGGGCGAGCCCGACTTCCCGACGCCCGGCTACATCGTCGAGGCAGCGGTCGAGGCGGCCCGCAACCCGCGCTTCCACAAGTACACACCCGCCGGCGGGCTGCCCGAGCTCAAGCAGGCCATCGCCGCCAAGACGCGGCGCGACTCCGGCTACGCGGCCGAGGCCGCGCAGGTCCTCGTCACCAACGGTGGCAAGCAGGCCGTGTACGAAGCGTTCGCGACGCTGCTCGACCCGGGCGACGAGGTCATGGTCGTGGCGCCCTACTGGACGACCTACCCCGAGGCGATCAAGCTGGCCGGGGGCGTGCAGGTCGACGTCGTGACCGACGAGACCACCGGCTACCTCGCGACCGTCGAGCAGCTGGAGGCCGCGCGCACCGAGCGGACGAAGGTGCTGCTGTTCGTCTCGCCGTCCAACCCGACCGGCGCGGTCTACTCGCGCGAGCAGACCGTCGCGATCGGCCGCTGGGCCGCCGAGCACGGCCTGTGGGTCGTCACCGACGAGATCTACGAGCACCTCGTGTACGGCGGCGCCGAGTTCACCAGCATCGCCACGGCCGTGCCCGAGCTGGGCGACCGGGTCGTGATCCTCAACGGCGTGGCGAAGACGTACGCGATGACGGGCTGGCGCGTGGGCTGGCTGATCGGCCCGTCCGACGTGGTCAAGGCGGCGACCAACCTCCAGTCCCACGCCACCTCCAACGTCTCCAACGTCGCCCAGATGGCGGCGCTGGCGGCGGTTTCCGGTGACCTGTCGGCGGTGGCGGAGATGCGTACGGCGTTCGACCGGCGCCGGCAGACGATCGTTCGGATGCTGAACGAGATCCCGGGCGTGTTGTGCCCGGAACCGAAGGGGGCGTTCTACGTATATCCCTCGGTCAAGGAGTTGATCGGCAAGGAGCTGCGCGGCCGGCGGCCCCAGTCGTCCGGGGAGCTGGCGGAGCTGATCCTGGAGGAGGCCGAGGTCGCGGTGGTGCCGGGCGAGGCCTTCGGCACCCCGGGCTACTTCCGCCTGTCGTACGCGCTGGGCGACGACGACCTGGCCGAGGGCGTCAGCCGGCTGGGCAAGCTGCTCGCCGAGGCGCGCTGAGCTCAGCCCGAGGTGATGTCGTTCGCGATCGGCCTCACCTCGGTGGCGAGGCCGGGCGTCGCGCCGATGTAGACGGCGGTGCCCGGCCGTTCCAGCCACATGAAGTTGCGCACGCCCGTGCGCGTGACCCAGCGCAGCGCGGGCTTGCCCTCGTAGACCGTCAGCCGCGACCTGGCGACCAGCGTGGCGAACTCCTCGGCCCTGCGCACGCCGCACACGACGCCGACGTAGACACGCTCGTCGTTGTCCTTCCAGATCCTGCCCTCGACCTCGAGCGGCCGTCTGAGTGAGTCGAGGCGGGCGAACGAGCCCGCCTCCTCCAGACCGGAGATGGCGGGCAGCCGCACCTCGGAGCCGTCGCACGACAGGGTGACGCCCTCACGGGTGACGTCGGGGGTGTGCGCCGCCCAGGTGACCTCAGGGCCCGGCGTCGCGTGGCCGCCGCCGCACGCCGTGAGCAGGGCCAACACGCACATGACGAGCATCACCGCCGGCCGCCGCATCGTCCCCCCGTACGCGAGTGGTTCCCGGGAAAGGCTCCCTAGTCTCCTACAGGAGCCCTGACGGAGGCGGCGATCCGGACGAGTTCGCCGCTGAGCGAGTCGCTGACCCTGATCCACGCGCCCGTGCCCGGACGTTCGAGCCAGGCGAGCACGCGCCCGCCGTCGGGGTGCCTGCCGACCACGGCCGGTTTGCCCCGCACGGTGGTGGCGCGGGGGTCGAGCACGGTGATCCGCTCGCGGAAGCCGTCCCAGTCGGCGGCCACCGTACCGTGTTCGACCTGGACTTCGACAAATCTGGTCGCGGAGCCGTACCGGGCGCGGGCGCCCTCCGCACCTGGGGTGGGCTCGATCGTGCCGCCGCCGCTGCGTTCGAGGCCGCGGGGCAGGTACGTCAGCCATAAGCGGTCGGAGACGACCGCGATCGGGCTCGGTTGCGCCGCTCCGGCGGCGGCCGGCCGGTCCGGTGACGGAGTGGTGGACGGCGCCGGGACCGCAGCCGGCGGGGGTGTCTCCATCGGGGCGCGCGGCGGGCGCCCGAAGCCGGAGGAGAACAGCGCGTAGATGATGAGTGCCGTCACCACGAACGCGAGCGCCGCGAGCGCCGCGCGACGTCCCTGCCCGATGTTCTGCCCCTCGGCGATCATTCCTGCTTGATCCCCAATCTTGGGCGCGTCCATACCATGCGTTCGCTTGGTTGCCGGTGACCTGCGAACCGGCCGACCCGGCGAGGGCCAGGTGGCAAGATATGCGGATGGCAAGGCCGTTGCACGCGCTTCCCAAGGCACACCTTCACCTGCACTTCACCGGCTCGATGCGGCACTCGACGCTGATCGAGCTGGCCAGGGAGCAGAGGCTGCACCTTCCCGACGCGCTGGAGGAGGACTGGCCACCCAAGTTGCGGGCCACCGACGAGCGCGGCTGGTTCAGGTTCCAGCGGCTGTACGACATCGCCAGGTCCGTGCTGACCCGCCCCGAGTACGTCTACCGGCTGCTGCGCGAGACCGCCGAGGACGAGGTGGCGGCCGGCTCGCGGTGGCTGGAGATCCAGGTCGACCCGTCGGGGTACGCCCAGCGGTTCGGCGGCCTGACGGCCACGCTGGAGCTCGTGCTGGACGCGGTGGATCAGGCCGCCCGGCATGCGGGGATCGGCATCGCGGTGGTCGTGGCGGCCAACCGCACCCGGCATCCGCTCGACGCGAACACCCTTGCCCGGCTGGCCACCCAGTACGCCGGCAAGGGCGTCGTGGGCTTCGGCCTGTCCAACGACGAGCGACGCGGGCAGGCCAGGGACTTCGAGCGGGCGTTCAGGATCGCCAAGCGCGGCGGGCTGCTGGCGCTGCCGCACGGCGGCGAGCTGATGGGGCCGCGCAGCGTGGCGCAGTGCGTCGACGACCTCGGCGCCGACCGCGTCGGGCATGGCGTGCGGGCGGCGGAGGACGAGCGGCTCATGCATCGGCTGGCCGACCGGCAGATCTGCTGCGAGGTGTGCCCGACGTCCAACGTGGGGCTGGGGGTGGCCGAGAGCGCCGAGCTGGTTCCGGTGCGGCGGCTGTTCGACGCCGGGGTGCCGATCGCGCTGGGGGCCGACGACCCGTTGTTGTTCGGGACGCGGCTTCTGCGGCAGTACGAGCTGGCTCGCGACGTTTACGGGTTCGACGACCGGGAGGTGGCCGAGCTGGCCCGCCAGTCCGTACGGTCGTCGGCGGCGCCCGAGTCGGTGCGCAAGGAGCTGCTCAAGGGCATCGACGACTGGCAGGCCTCACCTGAGTGACTCGGCGATCCTGACGGCCTGCGCCATCGTGCGTACGCCCTCCAGGCGGTAGTCGAGCGTGCCGTCCTGCCAGATGAGAGTGGGGGCGGCCTGGCGCAGGGGGATCTCTGTGCCGTCCGCGCGGCTGAGGTAGCCGAGCGGGTGCTCGCCGGGGATCCACCATGCGGTACGGCCGGAGACCTCGGTGTAGGCGGGCAGCGGGGTCAGTTTCTTGAAGAAGATCGGGTCGAGGCCGCCGTCGAACTGGTCGAGCCGGATGCCGTCCGGCCAGAACATCGACACGACCCTGCCGCCGTCGGCCTCCGTGACGCGTTCTGGCTCGCCCAGCGCGGAGGGGGTCCTGACCTGGAACGTTCTGGGGAGCTCGGACGGGGGCACGGTGCGTTCGCCGGGCAGCGGGGCGGTGGCGGTGACGGCCGGAGCCGGAGTTTCGCTGATCCGCAGTTCGACGCCCGCGAACCGCAGGATCCGCGCCACGGCTTCCCGGCCTTGGGGGGTGGCCGCCGTGACGGCGATGACGGCGGCGACCACCGCAGCCACGATCGTCCACCTCTTCCGCCGGCCACGCCGTGCCGAAGGCCGCCGCCCATCGACTCGCCGACCCGGAGCCCGGGAGCTCCCGCGAAGCGGGGCGTCCGCGCCGGCGGGATCCTCCGGGTGCTGCCGGGCGGGGGTGGCTGTGGAGGCGGCGGGATTGTCGTCGGTGTCCGTGGAGTCCGTGGAGTCTGTGGAGCCCGTCGAGTCGGTGGAGTCGGCGGGGGTCAGGCGGGCGCGGACGGCGGCGGCGACGTCGGCGGGGGGCGGGGCCGGTACGTCGATCAGGTCGCCGAGGGCAGTCAGCTCGGCCTCGAGATCGTTGTGCGGATCATGTGAGTTCATTGCCCACCTCCTCCCTCAGTCGGGCCAGTCCGCGATGGGTGCTGGACTTGACGCTGCCGACGGGCCGGTCGAGCACCTGGGCGGTCTCCGCCTCCGACAGTTGCAAGAAGTACCGGCAGACGACCGCCTGACGTTCCCGATCGGGCAGGGCGCGTACGGCGGCCAGCAGGCGGGTGCGGCGGTCGGTGCTCAGGGCCGCGCTCTCCGGGTCGTCGGGAGCGGCCGGGGCGGCGGTGGCGCCGAGCCGGAGCGTCAGGTCCGAGCGGCGGCCACGTGCACGGGTCAGATTGTGCGTCTCGTTGGCCACGATGCGCAGCAGCCAGGGCCGGAACGGCGCGTCCCTCCGGAACGTGGCCAGATGGCGGTACGCCTTGACGAACGCCTCCTGGACGACGTCCTCGGCCTCGTCGCCGGCGCCCAGCATGGCGGCGGTCCGGTGAGCGAGCGCGCTGTAGCGGGCGACCAGCGCCTCGTAGGCGGCCAAGTCGCCGTCGAGCGAACGGGCGATGGCCTCGTCGTCGTCCATGGCGAGTCAGATTCCACCGCAAAAGAGGCCGTACAGGGAAGGGTGTTTGACCGATCGTGTGAGCCTGGCCCCTGCCCGGGGCATTAGACTCGGGCAATCCGCCAGGCCTTCGAAGGAACGGGATTATGTCTTCTGGGTATGACCGTGTAGTGCAACCGGCGGCCGGTGACGAGGCCCTGGAGAACCACCTGGGTGGGGATGAGGCCAGGAACTACCGGCAGTACGAGTTCGACATGGTCGCCCCGCACGTCGGCCGTTCGTTGCTGGAGATCGGCTCGGGGCTCGGCCACTTCGCCGAGCAGTTCCTGCCGCGGCTCGACCGGCTCGTCGTCAGCGACTTCGACCCCTACTGCGTCGAGCAGCTGGAGAAGCGCTTCGCCGACCGTGACGACATCAGCGTGCTGCAGTTCGGCCTGCCGACCGACATCCCGCTGAAGGACAAGGTCGACACGGTCGTCATGATGAACGTCCTGGAGCACATCGAGGACGACGCCGAGGCGCTGCGCTCGCTGGCCAAGGTCACGCTGCCGGGCGGCCGCATCATCATCTGGGTGCCCGGCTACATGCAGCTCTACGGCGACTTCGACCGCAAGGTGGGCCACGTCCAGCGCTACACGCCGAAGACGCTGCGCGCCACGGTGGCCAGGGCCGGGCTCGACGTCGAGGTGCTCAAGCCGATCAACTTCCTGGGCGGCCTGGCCTGGTGGGTGGCGGTGCGCCGGGGCGGCGTGGGCTACCCCGACCCGCGGCTGGTCAAGATCTACGACCGTACGGTGGTGCCGCTGACGCGGCTCATCGAGCGCTTCTTCCGGGTGCCGTTCGGGCAGACGGTGTTCTGCGTGGCGCGCGTGCCCAAGCAGCGCTGAGCCGCCCGCCCCGGGAAGGGGCGGGCCTACTTGATGGAGCCGGCGGTCAGACCGCTGACGACCTTCCGCTCGATCAGCGCGAACAGGATGATCACCGGGATGGTGGCGATCACCGAGCCGGCGAACAGGTTCTGCCAGTCCACCTGGTACTGCCCGATGAACGAGTTGAGCGCGACCGGGAGCGGCTGGTTCTCGGTCGACGTGGTGAGCGTCAGGGCGACCACGAACTCGTTCCACGCCGCGATGAACGTGAAGATGAGCGCGGTGATGACGCCCGGCATGGCCAGCGGCAGGGTGATCCGGAACAACGCGCCGAAGCGGCCGTTGCCGTCGATGAAGGCGGCCTCCTCCAGCTCGCGCGGGATCGAGGAGAAGTACGCGTTCAGGATCCACACCGCGAACGCCAGGTTGAACCCGCCGTTGACGAGGATCAGCGACCAGATCGAGTCGACCAGCCCGAACTGGAAGAACTCGCGGTAGATGCCGACCACCATGGCGGTGGGCTGGAACATCTGGGTGATCAGCACGAGGATGAGGAACGCCGTGCGGCCGCGGAAGCGGTGCCGGGCCGAGTAGTACGCCGCCGGCAGCGCCACGAGCAGCACGAGCGCCGTCGAGCCCGCGGCCACCTTGATCGTCACCCACAGGTTGCCTGCCAGGCCGCTGGTCCAGAAGCCGGTGAAGTTCGACCACACCCACTCGTCGGGCCAGAACGACACGTCGCGCAGCGACCCCTGCGACCGCAGCGAGGTCAGCAGCATGACCAGGTACGGGAACAGGAAGAGGAACGCGATGACGTACGCGGAGGCCGCGATGACGACGGTCTTCAACTTCGGCATCCGGCGCGGCGCCCCCCGGTCGGGGCGGGCCTGGGGTCGCGGCCGGGCCTTCGCCGGCATCGTGTCGACGGCCATCACGCGACCTCCTTGTTCCACCGCGACACCCTGAGGAAGATCACGGTCAGCACGATGACCATGCCGAAGTTGATGACGGACATGGCGGCCGATTCGCCGATGTCGGAGCCTTTGAGGATGTACATGAAGATGGTGGACGTGGCCGTGGAGTAGCCCGGCTGCCCGTGGGTCATCGCCCAGATGATCGGGAAGCTGTTGAAGACGTTCATGATGTTGATCAGGGCGGCCACGGTGAGCGCGGGGCGCAGCAGCGGCAGCGTGATCGACCAGTACGTACGGAAGCGGCCCGCGCCGTCCATCCTGGCGGCCTCGTACACGTCGCCGGGGATCGTCGCGAGACCGGCCAGCAGCGCGTACGTGGTGAAGGGCACCGACACGAAGACGGCCACGAACACCAGCCACGGCATGGCGGTGGAGGCGTTGCCGAGCTGGTCGGCCGCGGCTCCGCCCATCGCGTCGATCAGCCCGAGCTTCAGCCGGATCTGGTTGATCACGCCGACCTCGGGGTCGAGCATCCACTTGAAGATGATCGCCGTCATCAGCACGGACGCGGCCCACGGCGCGATGAGCGCCCACCGGGCCACCTTGCGCAGCGGGAAGCGCTGGTTGAACAGCTGGGCGAGGGCCAGCGAGATCACCACGGTGAGCACGACGACCGCGACCACCCAGATGACGCTGCGGAGCATGATGTCCGCGAAGTCCTTCTGGGCGAAGAGCTCGTCGTAGTTGGCGAAGCCGGCCCACCCGCGTACCACGCCGAACCGGCTGATCTCCAGGAACGAGGACCTGACCATCTCGATCACGGGCCAGATCACGACCACGGCGATCAGCACGATGGCGGGCCCGACCCAGGCGAGGGGTTCGAGGGCGCGCAACCTTCTCACATCAGACACCTTTCGAGGGACGGTACGGCCGGCCCACGAATGGCGCCGGCCGTACCGGGGTCCCGATGGATCAGCTCGCCGACGATTCGGCGGTCTTCTGCAGCTCACCGAGGACCGCGGCCGGGTCGTCCTCGACGGCCCCGCCGACGGTCTGCTTGACCGCCTGGCTCACCGCGGGCCACGCCGGGTCCTGGAACGGGTAGAAGCTGGCGTTGGGCAGCGCGTCGAGGAACGGCTTGAGCTTCTCGTCGCCGGACAGCTTCTCGATGCCGCCGTTGGTGACGGGCAGGAGCTTGTAGGTGTCGGAGATCTTCTGCGCGGCGTCGCCGGTGTAGAAGAAGTCGAAGAACTTCTTGATCTCGGCGGCGTGGCCGTTCTGGTTGAACGCCATGATCCAGTCCATGACGCCGAGCGTGGTGTCGAGCGGGCCGGTCTTGCCGGGGATCGGCACGATGCCGTAGTTCTTCAGGCCGGCCGCGTCGAAGATCGGGATCGACATGGGGCCGCCGTTGACCATGCCGACCTTGCCCGCGCCGAAGTCCTCCCAGACCGTCTTGCGGTCCTTCGTGCCCGGGTTGGGGGTGGTCAGGCCGGCGTCGACCAGGCCCTTCAGGTACGTGAAGGTCTCGACGTTCTGCGGCGAGTTGATCGCCCACTTGCCGGAGGCGTCCTGGTAACCGCCGCCGTTGCCGAGCATCCACAGGAACGACTCGGCCTGGGCCTCCTCCTGGCCCAGCGGCAGGCCGAACGGCTGCGTCACGCCGGCGTCCTTGAGCTTCTGCGCGGCGGCCTTGAGCTCGTCCCAGGTCTTCGGCGGCTCGGCGATGCCGGCCTTGCTGAACAGGTCCTTGTTGTAGAACAGGGCGCGGGCCGAGGAGACGAACGGGATGCCGTACGCGGTGCCGTCGACCTTGCCGAAGTCGGCGAACTTCTGCAGCAGGTCGCCGGAGACGTTCGGCGACAGGACCTCGTCGACCTTGTGGAGCAGGCCGTCCTGGACGAAGCCGGAGTAGTCGCCGGTCTGCAGGATGTCGGGCGCCTGACCGTTCTGGATCATGGTGGCGACCTGCTTGTCGATGTCGTTCCAGTTGATGACCTGGACGTCGACCTTGATGGTGGGGTTGGCGGCCTGGAACTCGTCGACGACGCCCTTCCAGAACGTCTCGCCCGAGTTGGGCTTGCCGGGGCCGTCGCCGTAGTCGGCGGCGACCATCTTCAGCGTGACCGCGCCGTCGCCTGCCGCCGGGGTGTCGCCTCCCGAGCCGCCCGAGCCGCCGCAGCTGGACAGGACCAGCATCGTGGCAAGGCCGAGAGCGGCGCCGCCCACAAGCTTCATGTTCACTGGAGATACCGCCTTCTCGTCGGGCGGGCGACGCTGGTCCGTACCAGCCGGCTGCCCCGCCCTGGGGGATGGGGGCGCGCGAACACACGGCTCGCTCGCGTTTGCGTCAGCGTAAGCCCGGATTCAGCAGGCGGTCTATACCGGCTCGTCTCGGTTTGGCAACACTAAGGGTGAAGAATCCTCACGACCGGTCTAGACCGCGCGTCAGATGATCTGACGGCGGACGTTCTCCCCGCCCTCCGGCGCGCCGATCCACGGGCCGTCGATCGACGGGTCCAGGATGCCCTCCTCCACGAACGTGTAACGGCCGTCGAGCACGTAACCGGCCAGGCGGACGTCCTGGCTGTCGCTGTTGTCCCAGAGCCGCTCGAACAGGCCGTCCACGCGCCGTCTGGCCTGGTGGCAGAAGGTGTCGGCCAGCTCGTACGGCCTGCGCCCGAGGTCCTTGGAGTCTTCCGCGGCCTTGACGCAGACGGCCGTCATGGCGAACAGCTCGGCCCCGATGTCGACGATCCGGCCGAGGAACGACTGCTTGTGCTCCAGCGCGCCCTGCCAGCGGGACATGCCGTAGAAGGTGGATCGGGCGAGCTTCCTGCTGGTACGTTCCACGAACCGCAGGTGACCGGCGAGGGGGCCGAAGTCGGCGTACGAGGTGGGCAGGTTCCCGGTGCCGGCCACGAGCGTGGGCAGCCACTTCGCGTAGAAGGCGCTCGCCTGGCGCAGGGCCTGGGCGCGTTCGGCGCGGGAGGCGTCGGGGTTGATCAGCTCGCCGGCGGCCGACAGGTGGGCGTCCACGGCCTCCCGGGTGATCATCAGGTGCATGATCTCCGAGGAGCCCTCGAAGATGCGGTTGATGCGGGAGTCGCGCAACATCTGCTCGGCCGGCACCCCGCGCTCGCCGCGCGCCGCGAGCGACTCGGCGGTCTCGTAGCCGCGCCCGCCGCGCATCTGGACCAGCTCGTCCAGCGCCTGGTACGACATCTCGGAGGCGTACAGCTTGGCCAGGGCGGCCTCGATCCTGATGTCGTTGCGCCGGTCGTCGGCCAGCCGGGCGGTGAGCTCCATGACGGCCTCCAGCGCGTACGCGGTGGCCGCGATGAACGCGATCTTCGTGGCCACGGCCTCGTGCCGGCCGACCTTGCGCCCCCACTGGACACGTTCGTTGCCCCACTCGCGGGCGATCTTCAGCGCCCACTTGGCGTTGCCCGCGCACGTGGCCGGCAGGGACAGGCGGCCGGTGTTGAGCGTGGTCAGCGCGATCTTCAGGCCCTGGCCCTCCTTGCCGATGAGGTTCCTGGCCGGGACCCTGACCTGGTGGAACTCGGTGACGCCGTTCTCGATGCCGCGCAGGCCCATGAACGCGTTACGCCGCCTGACCGTGATGCCGGGAGAGTCGGCCTCGACGACGAACGCGCTGATCTTCTTGCCGGTCCTGGCCATGACCACCAGCAGGTCGGCGACGACGCCGTTCGTCGTCCACAGTTTGACGCCGTCGAGCACGTAGTCGTCGCCGTCGCGGACGGCGGTGGTGGCCAGCCGCGCAGGGTCGGAGCCGACGTCGGGCTCGGTCAGCAGGAACGCCGAGATCTCGCCCCGCGCGCACCTCGGCAGGAACTCCCGCTTCTGCTCCTCGGAGCCGAACAGCTTGAGCGGCTGCGGCACGCCGATCGACTGATGCGCCGACAGCAGCGTGGCCAGCGCGGGGCTGTAGGAGCCGACGAGCATGAGAGCGCGGCAGTAGTACAGGTAGGGCAGGCCGAGCCCGCCGTACTCCTCCTTGATGGTGATCCCGAACGCGCCCAGCTGCGCCAGGCCCTTCACCACCTCGTCGGGGATCTGCGCGGTGCGCTCGATGAGCACGGGATCGACGTGCGCGTCGAGGAAGCGGCGTAGCGCCCGGACGAACTCCTCGCCCCGCTGCGCCGCCTCGGCGGACAGGACGGGGACGGGGTGCACGAGGTCGAGCCGGAAGTCACCGAGGAACAGTTGCCTGCCGAAACTGGGGCGTGTCCACTCCTTCTCGCGCGCCTGCTCGCCGACTTCCCTGGACTCCGCGTACCCGGCCTGCTCCGCCTTGAGCTCGGTCCTGGCCTGCGCGGTCTTCTGCTCGGTCATGGCACTCTCCCGACGTTGCGCCGTCTTGTGGTAGGAGTACTGCCCGCGTCACGACGTCCTGCGCCGTTTATAACCCGATTTTGTAGGAACGGCGAGCGTTGGCCTTGAGGACAAGCAGCGCGACGACCGCCAGTGCCGCGGGCACCGCCAGGTAGCACCCGCAGAACGCCAGCCCGACGAGCGACATCACGGTGCCCACCACGGCGGTGACCCGGTGGCGGCCCGCGGGCAGCATCCGCGTCGCCGCCGCCACGCCCGCCGTCGTGACCGCGGCCAGGCACGCCGAGGTCGCCCGCATGAGCAGGTCGAGGTCATCGCCCCCCACCAGCACGGGCACGGAGAGCACGGCGAGCAGCCCGAGGCTCCGGTACGGCGTCTCCCCCGGCGCCCCGCCCTTCGCGAACCAGCCCGGCAGGGCCCGGTCGCGGGCCAGCGCCGCGCCGAGCCGCCCGGCCCCGGCCAGGTAGGTGTTGACCGCCCCGAACGTCAGCAGCACCGCCACCACCCCGGTCACCGGCCGCGCCACCGGACCGACGCCGATCTCCAGCAGGGCGGTGAGCGGCACGTCCGGCATGTCGGCGCCGAGCACGCCGACGGAGGTGACCGAGACGCCCGCGTACAGCAGGCCGATCACGACGAGGGTCACCACGGTGGCGCGGAGCGGGCCCCTGCGCCGGTCGGCGAACTCGCCCGAAAGGTGGCTGGCCGCCTCCCAGCCCACGAACGCGAACATGAGCACCCCGGCCGCCCCGGCCACGCCCGCGGCGCCGTACGGGGCGAAGGGGGTGAAGCGGGCGGCGTCGGCGTGCGGGGCGGCGGTGAGGACGGCGGTGGCCAGCAGCGCGACGAGCAGGGCGACCAGGCCGATCTGCAGCCGTCCGGACGTGCGCAGGCCGGCGGTGTTGGCGGCGAACGCGGCCGCCAGGATCAGGCAGGCGGCCAGGGTGGCGTCCACGCCGAGGCTGGCCTCGACGTACGCGCCGCCCACGAGCACCCCGGCGACAGTGCCGATCGGCACCGCGCCGAAGAACCACCACCCGGCCACGGCGGCGGCGTGCCGGCCGAACGCGAGCCCGACCACGGCGGCCACTCCCCCGCCGCCCGGGTAGCGCGCGCCGAGCGCGGCGAACGTCAGCGCGACGGGGACGCTCAGTGCCAGCATGCCCGCCCACGCCAGCACGGACGCCGGCCCCGCCGCGTCGGCGGCGAGGTGCGGCAGCACCAGCATCCCCGGCCCCAGCACCGCGCCCACCAGCAGCGCCGCGCCGTGCGCTGTTCCCATACGTCCGCTCATGACGGCGAAGTTAGTCCATCTGTTCGATCGAATGGTGGATCGCCGAACATCTGACCGGAATCGCCTGCCATGCTGGCGTCATGGACGAACTTGATTCGGCGATCGTGCGGTTGCTCCAGACAGATGCGCGGCAGTCCAACCGGGAGCTCGCCCGGCAGCTCGGCGTCGCCCCCTCCACGTGTCTCGAACGGGTCAGGGCGCTCACCCGGCGCGGCGTGATCCGCGGCTACCACGCCGACATCGATCCGGCCGCGCTCAACCGCGGCGTGCAGGCCATGGTCGCGGTGCAGGTGCGGCCGCTGAGCCGGGAGGTGATCAACGCGTTCAAGGCGTCGGCCGCCGAGATGCCGGAGGTGCTCAGCGTGTTCGTGCTGGCGGGCGGGGACGACTTCCTGCTGCACGTCGCCGTGCAGGACCTCGACCACCTGCACGCGTTCCTGCTCGACCGGCTGAGCAAGCGCAAGGAGATCGTCGGGTTCCGCACGTCGGTGATCTACCAGCAGGTGCAGAAGCCGTTCCCGAGCCTGCTGCCCGAAGCCTGACTTTCGTCAGGGTCGTGACCTTACGGACGGCTCATCCGCGGCGGCACCACGGATCCCTAGGTTTCTCCTATCACCCTTTGAACGGAGAAATCCTTGAAGTCCCTCGCGCTCGGTTTGTCCGCCGCGCTGACGCTGCAGCCCGCGTCCGCCACCTTCGACTCCTACGTGCGCGAGGCGGCGGAGGCCGCGGGGCTGCCGGGGTTGTCCGTGGTCGTCACGCACGGCGGCGAGGTCGTGCACGCCGCCGGGTACGGCCACGACTCCGACGGGCGGCCGGTCACCGCCGACACCCCCATGCGGGTGGCGTCGGTGAGCAAGTCGTTCACCGCGATGGCCGTCATGACGCTCGTCGAACGCGGCCGTATCGCGCTGGACGAGCCGGTGGCCGAGAAGCTTCCCGGCTTCGCGATGGCGGACCCGCGGGCGGCCCGGATCACCGTGCGCCAGCTGCTCAACCAGACCTCCGGCCTGTCGGACCGCACCGTGGACATCCGCGCCACGGAGAGCGCCACCTCGCTCGCCGACTACACCGCCCGTCTGGCGGACTCCCGGCTCGCCGCCGACCCCGGCACCCGCTGGGAGTACTGCAACGTCAACTACGACCTGGCCGCGCGCCTGGTGGAGGTGGCGAGCGGGCGGCCGTTCGAGGATTATCTGCGCGACAAGGTGTTCGGCCCGCTCGGCATGACGTCCAGCTCGGTCTCCGCCGACGCCGTCGCCGACGGGTACAACTCTGTCTACGGTGCCTGGCTGCCGCGTGCCGAGCTGCCCGCCTTCCTCGACGGCACCGGTTCGGGCGGCGTCGTCACGACCGCGGCCGACATGGGCAAATGGCTGATCGCGCAGACGGACGGCGGCCGGCCGCTGGTCAAGCGGGAGAGCCTGGAGACCATGCACCGCTCCACCGCGCTGCGCCCGTACGGCATGGGGTGGGGGACGGACGAGGACACCGGGCTGCTCACGCATTCGGGCAACCTGTTCACCTACACCGCAGCGCAGGCCATCTCCCCCGAGACCGGCTACGGCTTCGCCGTCATGACGAACAGCGCCGCCCTGTACGACGACGCGTACGCCATCATGCTCGGGCTGACGGCGCTCAGCGAGGGGCGGACGCCCGAGCCGGTGGGGGGTGACCGGCAGCTGTTCGAGGCGGCGCTGGGCGGGATCGCGCTGCTCTCGGCCGGCCTGGGGGCCCTGGGCGTGGCACGGGCGCGGCGCTGGGCCGCCCGCCGGGCCGGGCGGCCGGGCTGGCGCGCGGCGGTGCGGCTGGTGCCGGTGCTGATCCCCGCGGTGGTGCTGGCCACGTATCCCGACTGGGTGTCATTCCTGACGAACGGCCGGACGGTCACGTGGGCGCAGATGACGTACTTCCCCGCGCCGCTGTCCATCACGCTGCTCGTCGCGGCGCTCGCGGGAGTCGCGGTGGCGGCGGCCCGCGTGATCGCCCTGCGCCGGGCCGGTCAGCCCGCGAGCACCGCGCGGCGAGGGATCGCGGCGTAGCTGATCGCGAGGGCGGCCAGGCTGAGGACGGCGGCGGCGAGGCCGAGCCAGCGCAGGCCGTCCGCGGCGACCAGGCCGCCGCCGAGCGCCGAGCCGGACGCGATGCCGATGTTGAACGCGCACACGTTCACCGACACCGCCAGCGTGGGCGCCTGCCCGGCCTGCCGCAGCAGCAGGCTCTGCAACACCGGCGTGGTGGCCGAGGCCAGCAGCCCGAACGCCAGCACGACGAGCACGGCCGGCGCCTTCCACGGCACCGCGAACGGGAAGAGCGCCAGCACCACGGCCAGGCCGGCGAACGTGCCGCGCACGGTGGCGGCGAGCGAGCGGTCGGCCAGCCGCCCCGCCGCCAGACCGCCGGCCAGGCTGCCCGCGCCGTAGACGAGCAGCAGCGTGGAGACCGCGGCGGGGCCGAATCCGGTGATCCTCGTGAGCGCGGGCGCGAGATAGGTGAACACGGTCGAGGTGGCCGCCAGCCCGACCGCCGTGGTGGCGATCACGATGAGGACCCGCCGCCGCACCACCGTCGCCACCTCGGCCCTGACGCTCGTGGCGGGCGCGTCCTGGCGCGGGAGCACCACCGCGAGCAGCCCCAGCGCCGCCACCGCGAGCCCGGCCAGCACCGCGAACGGCGTCCGCCAGCCCGCGTCCTCCCCCAGCAGCACGCCCACGGGCACGCCGAGCAGCGTCGCCACGGAGAAACCGGCGCCGACGGCGGCGATGGCCGTGCCCACCCGCTCCGGCCGGACCACCCGCGCGGTGACCATCAGCGCCAGGGTCAGGAAGGCCGCGTGGCTGAGCGAGGCGACCACCCGCCCGACGATCAGCACCTCGTACGACCCGGCCGCCGCGCACACCGCGTTCCCCGCCGCGAACAGCCCCAGCAGGCTCAGCGCGAGCCCCTTGCGCGGCAGCCGCACGGTCGCGATCGTCACCAGCGGCCCGCCGACCACCACGCCCAGCGCGTACGCCGTCACGGCCTGACCCGCCGTCGCCACCGAGACCCCGAGGTCTGCGGCCAACTGCGGGAGCAGCCCCGCGACCAGGTATTCCGACGTGCCGACCACGAACACGCTCACCATCAGCGCGGCCGGCACCACCATGCCTTTCTTCATGCGGGTACGCTAAAGTCTCACATCTATGTGAGAGTCAAGGGCGTGGTGACATGCGGATCGGAGAGCTCGTCCGGCGCACCGGCGTGAGCGAGCGGCTGTTGCGCTACTACGAGGAGCAGGGGCTGTTGCGGCCCGAGCGGCTGCCCAGCGGTTATCGCGTCTACACCGAGGCCCACGTCGACGCCGTCCGCCGCATCCGCACCCTGCTCGCCGCCGGGCTCGGCACCTCGACCATCGCGACCGTGCTGCCCTGCCTGGAGACCGACGGCGAACGTCTGGCCCCGACCTGCCCCGACGTGCTGGGGCAGCTGCGTGCCGAGCGGGAGCGGATCGACCGCGCGATGGCGGCCCTGAGCGAGTCCCGCGCGGCCCTCGACACCGTGATCGCCGCCGCGGACCGCCGTTAATTCGGTTGCACGGGTCCGGTACGGCTGCGTAGCCTCATGGACATGCGCCTTTACCTGTAATTCGCGGGGCTTGCACAGCCCTCGGCTTCAGCTCTGTCCAGTCCGTCCAGTCCAGACGCGGCAACTGAGCTTGTCGACCGGCCTTCGCGCTTCTCCGAGCCGAGCCGCGTCGTGAGTTACGTAAAGGAGCTTCCTCATGCGAGCCCGTTCATCCAAGAAGGCCCGGCCCCAGCTTCCGGTGGTCCGGCCGATGCCCAAGATGCCACAGCGGCCCATCGCGCCGCCCCGTCGCATCCCGCCCAAGGGGCGCTAGATCAACTACCTGGATGGGTAGTCAACGCGGGCGCCGCCTCCCCTTACGCCTGGAGGCGGCGCCCGCATCACTCACAGCCGTTCGATGATGGTGACGTTGGCCTGCCCGCCGCCCTCGCACATCGTCTGCAGGCCGTAGCGGCCGCCCGTGCGCTCCAGCTCGTGCAGCAGCTTGGTCATGAGGATCGCGCCCGTGCCGCCCAGCGGGTGGCCGAGGGCGATGGCGCCGCCGTTCGGGTTGATTCGGGCCGGGTCGGCGTCGAGCTCCTTCATCCAGGCCAGCGGCACCGGCGCGAACGCCTCGTTGATCTCGACCACGTCGATCTGGTCGATCGACATGCCGGCCTTCTTCAGCGCGAGCTGCGTCGCGGGGATCGGCGCGGTCAGCATGTAGACCGGGTCGTCGCCCATGAGCGCGAGCTGGCGGATGCGGGCGCGCGGCGTGAGCCCGTGGTCCTTGACGGCCTGCTCGGAGGCGATCAGCAGCGCGCCCGAGCCGTCGGAGATCTGCGAGGAGGTGGCGGCGGTGATCTGCCCGCCCTCCTTCAGCGTCTTCAGCGAGGCCATCTTCTCCAGCGTCGAGTCGGGCCGCGGGCCCTCGTCGTCCTCGACGCCGTTGACCGGCGCGATCTGGTCCTTGAAGTAGCCGTTGGCGATGGCCTTGGCCGCCCGCTGGTGCGACTCGAACGCGAACTGCTCCAGCACGTCGCGCTTGAAGCCCCACTTCTCGCACATCAGCTCCGCGCCGCGGAACTGCGAGATCTCCTGCCTGCCGTACCGCTCGCCCCACTTCTCACCGAACGGGAACGGCATGCCCATGTCGAGGGCCGCTTTGATGGAGGAGCCCATGGGCACGATGCTCATCGACTCGACGCCCGCCGCCACGACGAGGTCCTGCGTGCCGGACATGACGCCCTGCGCGGCGAAGTGGATCGACTGCTGGGAGGAGCCGCACTGCCGGTCGATCGTGACCCCGGCCGTGGTCTCGGGCAGACCCGCCGACAACCAGGCGTTGCGGGCGATGTCCATGCTCTGGGGGCCGAACTGCATGACGCACCCCATGATGACGTCCTCGACCGCGCCAGGGTCGACGCCGGTGCGGTCGATCAGCGCCTTCAGCGTGTGCGCGGCCAGGTCAGTGGGGTGGACGGTGGAAAGGCCGCCCTTCTTCTTGCCGACGGGCGTGCGGACCGCCCCGACGATGTACGCCTCTGCCACAGTGCCTCCTGGAAACCGAGCATTATTCGGTTACTAAGGGCAGAGTACAACAGAACGACGTTCTGGGGCTTCCTGGGCTTTATTCGGCTTCCTCCGCGGTCTCTTCCTCCGCGGACTCTTCTTCCGCGCTCTCCTTCGCCGGAGCCGCCAGGTCCTCAGGGGCGTCGATACGGAAGCGCCAGCGGTCGACGGCGATGCCGTTCAGCGACTCGGCCAGCTCCAGCGCCAGCGCCCCCAGCTTCACCGGCTCCTCACCGCGCAGCTCGATCGCGGTCAGCTCGGTGGCGAAGGGCAGCAGCTCCTGTACGGCCGGCGGCTGCCCCTTCTGCGGCACCAGCGCGGCCCGGACGTCACCCGCCGTGAACGTGAACTCCTCGTCCTGCTCCAGCAGGGGCGCCAGCTCCTCGGCGGACGGGCGGACCGGGAGGATCACCGCCGGGCCGGTGCCCTCACCCTCGTCGGCGGGGTCGCTCACCTCTCCCCGGCACACCGCGAGCCCGCCGAGCCGGAACGCCAGCCCCTCCGCCAGATACCGGTCGAAGTAGTCGAGCGGCAGCGGCCCCTCGGCGGCCACCCGCACCGCCCACACCTTCTCCAGCACGCCACCCGTCAGGTCGGAGTCGGCCTCGACCGGCGCGCACACCCGTACGTCGGTGGCCACGATGTCGTCGCCCTCACGCCTGGCGTTCGGATCGGCGAGCTGGATGACGCTCAGCAGCTCGTCGAGCGCCGGTTTGGCGGGCAGCGCCGCCGTGGGGCCAGTACGCAGTCTCCGCTTCGCCATCCAGCCCATGCCCGCCTCCGCAGATCAACTTCGATAGGAGCTCGTCATCGTCGCGTACACGATGACGTTGTCGGTGTAATGCCCGGTGTTCCGGTTGTACGTGCCGCCGCAGGTGATGAGGTGGAGCTGGGCGTTCTCCTGCGGCCCGTACACCCGCTGGGTCGGGAACGTCTGCTTGTTCGCCTGCTCCACGCCGCCGACCGTGAACACCGCGGTCGTCTTGTCCTGGCGCTTGACCTCGATGATGTCGCCGTTCTTGAGCTCGGGCAGGCGGGCGAACACGGCGGTGCGCGTCCGCGTGTCCTTGTGCCCGAGCAGCACCGCCGGCCCCGCCTCTCCGGGGGTCGACATGTTGCGGTACCACCCGACCAGGTTGTGGTTGTCGATCGGGGGCACCTCGATCGTGCCGTTCTTGGCCAGCCCGACCGACTTGATCGGCGCGTTGATGCCCAGCCGCTTGACCACGAGCCGTACGGGCGTCGAGGGCAGCATCGCGGGTGCCGGCTTGATCTCGGGCAGCGGCGGCGGCACGTCGGGGGCCGCCTGGAACAACGCCTGCTCCGGCTGGCCGCTCGGCTTCGGCTGCGCCTGCACCTGCAGGCTGTCGCGGTTGGCGGCCAGGCCGTACTCCTCGGGCGACCTGAGGACGATCAACAGGCCCGCCACGACCGTGGCCACGCCGGCGATGGCCGCCACGATGAGCACGGTGCGCAGCGCCGTGCTCGCCCGCTCCTCGGGCGGCGGCGGCACAGGAGGGCCGCCGCCGTACGGATAGTAGCCCGCCACGCTCGATCAGCTCCTGATGGAACGTCGTCGCATGACCAGCCCGCCCACGGCCGCGGCCGTGATCAGCGCGGTGCCGGTCAGGATGAACATCCGCCCGTCCGGCCCCATCATCCCACCGGCCCCGGTGTCCGCCCCGGCCACGGGGGTCTGCGACCTGCGCGTGGTCGTCGTGGACGAAGGCGTGATGGTCACCGTCGCGGTAGCGGTCCGCGTCGGCCGCGGACTCGTCGTCGTCGGCGAAGGACTCGGCGAAGCGGTCCCGTTGCCCACCGTCAGCGTGTACGTCTTGAGCTCGGTGTCGTTCTGGACGGTGCACTCGATCGCCGACTGGGTAGTCCCCGTGTTCCCCGTGCTGCTGTTCGCGCCGAAATTCACATCCGCGGGCTTAACCGTCGCCGTGCCGGCCGTGTTGGCCGTCGTCTTGAGGTCGATGTCCTGCGTCGGCAGCGGGATCGCCGCGCCCGCGGTGATCGTGCCCGTTGCGCCCTCACCAGTGGCGGAGGTCAGACCCGTGATCCCGCTCAACGACGCGTAGGCAAAGATCCTCGGGCTGATCGTCGTGCCCGTGGTCGTCGGCGCCTTCAGCTCCTTACCCGGCGTGTAGGTGCCCCTCCACTTGATGCTCATCTGCTGGCCAACCCTCGCGGAGGTCGGCATGGTCAGCGTGACCTTGATCTCGACGTCCTGGGTCTCGCTCGCACCAGGGCCGACGCATTCGTACTGGACGAGATCGGTGCCGGTGCCGTTCCCGTTTCCGTTGCCCGTCTGAACGGGAACTGAGACGCTGGTGGGACTCGCAGACACATAGGTGCAGTTCGTCGTCTGGGTGCCCACCACGATGGTCAGCAGCGTGGTGCTCGCGGTCGTCACCGGAGCGAGTTCGAGGTTGCCGCCTGTGGTGGCGGTCACGGTGACCGTTTCTGTCATCTCCGGCGGCGTATACGGCAGCCCGGACTGGACTGCCGTGTTCACCGAGCCAGTGCCTCTGCCTTCGACCGTCGCCGGCGTCCCACCTTCGACTTCGAGGTCACCGCCGGTGACTGTTACCTGCGTCGAGGCCGTCAGAGCCGCGCTCGTAGTGATGGGCTCGAATGTCCACTTGATCTCCGCAGCCTCGTTGGGCTCCACCGAAGTCGGCGTGCTGACGGTCACCGCCACCGATGAGTCGGCGAGAGCCCCGCCTGTGCAGTTGTAGGTCACTCGCAACGTCGCGGCCTGCGCCGGGGTGGCGGTTAAGAAGACGGAGCAAACGAAGACGACGAGCGTACTCATCAATCCCAATGCGGACGTCTTGCGGGCGCGGCGGCGCCACGCCTGGGACTTAAGCACGGGTCCTACTCCGTTTCCAAGCATCGTCAACAGTCGTGCCAGACTTCCAGCCGTTGGTCACAGCTAGGTTGAGATCTTACGAACTGTCTCTGTCAACTTCACCTAAACGTCCAAATCGGCCACAAGTTCCTCGTCAGCCGGCCTTCTTTGACAACGTTGCGTACACAACGATGTTGTCCGTGTAACTGTGCGCCTTCTGGTTGAAGACACCGCCGCACGTGATCACCCTGAGCTGGGCGCTGTCGACGTCGCCGTACACGCGCTTGGTCGGGAACGCGTTCTTGCTGGCCTGCTCGATGCCGCTGACCGTGAACCGGGTGACCTTGCCGTCCGACCGGTACACGTAGATCTGGTCGCCCTTGGCCAGCTCGCGCAGGCGGTCGAAGACGGCGGGACCCTGGCGGGTGCTCACGTGGCCGTTGACGATCGCCGGGCCGGCCTCGCCGGGCAACGGTGAGAGGTTGTACCAGCCGGCCTGGTTGCGCTTGGTCAGCGGCGGGGTGCCGAGCTTGCCGTCCTTGCCCATGGTGACCGCGCCGATGGGGGCGTTCACCTTGATCTTGGGGATCTTGATGCGGATCGGCCGGACCTTGGCCGCCTTGCTCGTCTTGGCCGCCTTGGTCTTGGACGGCGGGATCGGCGCGACGACCGGCACCGCCGGGAGCGGAGGCGGCGCGTCCAGGCGGGCCGGGGTCAGCGGCGCGCCCTTGCCGCCCGGCCCGACAGTCGGCGCGAGGACGAACGCGCCCGCGTTCTGCACACCGACCGTGGTCGGCGCGGGCTGGGCCGTCGCCGCGATCGGCGCCGAGCCGTCGTCCACCTTGGGTGCCAGCGTCAGCAGGCTCACCATGACGATGCCGACGCCGCCGAGCGAGCCCGCGATCAGCAGGCCGGGCAGCGCGCGCTGCATGGGGGTCTTCTGCTCGGTCATCAGAGCGTTCCTCCCGCGTGCTCGGCCCTGCGCCGCCGTAGCAGCAGCCCGCCGCCCGCGCTCCCCATCACCAGCGCCATCCCACCGGCCATGAGCGCGTACGGCCGCTCCGGCTCGGCCGGCGCCACACCGGTGTCCACACCACCACTGGGCGTCTTGGCCACCTGCGCCCGGTAGTACTTGGTCGCGGTCGGCGAGGCGGTCGTCGGCGTGGCCGTGGCGGTGGCCGTGCCGGACGTCTGCGGAATGACCACCACGTGGTCCACTCCGTTATCCGAGTTCCCGTCGTCGACCGGCGGGTCGTCGTCAGGGTCCGTCGGGTCATCCGGATCCGTCGGGTCGTCGGGGTCGTCGGGATCGGTCGGCTGATCAGTGGGGTCGCCTGTCGGGTCGTCCGTCGGGTCGGCGCCTTCCCCGATGGTCACCTGGACCGTCGGCGGGGCGCCGACCGGGCTGCACTTCGCACCGTGGAAGCCGGTCGGGGCCTCGGGGGTGGTGGTCGACACCTCGAAGGCGTCCAGCCACATGTAGCCCGGACCGCCGACCTTCTCGATCTTGATCTTGTGCTCGCCGTAGTCCAGCCCGGAAATCTCCCACAGGGTCTTGCCGCCGGCCATGTCGTGGTTGACCGGAACGTCGTTGCCGTTGCGCGAGGGGTTGACGGTGGCGACGAGTCTGTCGTCGATGTGGATGTTCACCGGGCTGGCGTCTTTGTCGGTCGGCCCGATGTACTTCACGCCGGTGCCGACGAAGGTCAGCTCGGCGAAGGCACCTTCCACAGTGGTCTCGTGCAGGTCGTTGTGCACGTGCCTCTCAGAGGTGGGCAGGTCGTCCTTCGACGTCCAGTCGTTGCTGTAGACGATCCCCATGCCGCTCGGATTGTCCGCGTCGGGACCGTCGTTGTAGACCACCTCACCGTCCGGCGGGAAGAAGTCGAGGTCGATGTCCCTCGGCGTGAGCCTGATGGTCCCCGCCGTGCTGGTGAGAGCGGGGTCGCTCATCATCTCCGGCAGTCCGAGCGGGGAGTCGGGGCGGAGCCTGCGCTCGGGCTCGGAGACGCCCCGAGGCATGAGGACGCCCGTCCAGTCCCCGCGGATGTCGACGTGGCCGGTGGCGTGCACCTGGCCGCCTCTCCGGAAGTAGCCCGGCGACAGGAGTCGCCTGGGGTCACCGGTGTAGTTCATCGTCCACTCGAGGTTGAGCGGGCCGCCGACCGACAGGTCCGTGGCGAAGGTGAGGTTGGTCGTCAGCATGACCGGGCCGTTCCGGGCGATGCTGTTATCGCCGACCGCGTTGCATTGGTACTGGATGATGAGGTCGGCCGGCGCGGCCGACGCGGGCACCTGAGGAAGAACCACCATGCCTAACGTCGCCACAGCCCCGACCGATGCGGCGATCAACGCCTTGCCCAAGCGATTCACGGGAGACTCCGATCAACCACGACAGACCGATGGAGATCTTAGGGTCGAAAACCCCTGCAACGTATGCGAAAACGCACTTCGTCTGGCACTTGTGATGAAGCCGTGTCCGCAGCTGTAGCGGCAGAGCCGAAAGGGGTATACCTGTCGGTAACAGAATAGAATTCTGCGGTGGAGGAGCCCGATGCAGCGAGACCTCTTCGACGAGGAGCACGACCTTTTCCGGGAGTCCGTGCGCGAGTTCATGGCCCGCGAGGTCGTGCCCCACCACCCGCAGTGGGAGAAGGACGGCATCGTCCCGCGCGAGGTCTGGAAGAAGGCCGGCGAGCTGGGGATGTTCGGCTTCTCGGTGCCCGAGGAGCACGGCGGCTCGGGGGTCTCGGACTTCCGCTGCAACGCCGTCGTCGTCGAGGAGATCATCCGGCACGGCGCCAGCGGGCTCGGGTTCTCGCTGCACAACGACGTCATGGCGCCGTACCTGGTGGATCTGACCGACGACGGGCAGAAGCAGCGGTGGCTGCCCGGGTTCGTCAGCGGCGAGCTGATCACGGCGATCGCCATGACCGAGCCGGGCGCCGGCAGCGACCTGCAGGGCATCAGGACCACCGCCGTGCGCGAGGGCGACCACTACGTGCTCAACGGCCAGAAGACTTTCATCACGAACGGCGTCAACGCGGACCTGGTCGTCGTCGTGGCGAAGACCGACCCCGCCGCGGGCGCGCGGGGCATCACGCTCATCGTCGTGGAGCGGGGCATGGAGGGGTTCGGCCGCGGGCGCAACCTCGACAAGATCGGCATGAAGGCGCAGGACACGGCCGAGCTGTTCTTCGACAACGTACGGGTGCCGGTCGCCAACCGGCTCGGTCCTGCCGAGGGCGAGGGCTTCGTCCAGCTCATGAACAACCTGCCCCAGGAGCGCCTGTCGATCGCCGTGGCGGCGGTGGCGGCAGCCGAGACCGTGCTGGAGCAGACCATCGCGTACTGCCGGAGCCGCCAGGCCTTCGGGCGCACCATCGGGTCGTTCCAGAACACCCGGTTCGTCCTGGCCGAGCTGGCGACCGAGACGGAGATCGCCCGTCACTACGTCGACAAGTGCGTCCGCGCGCTCAACGGCGGCGAGCTCACCGCCGTCGACGCCGCCAAGGCCAAGTGGTGGACCACCGAGCTGCAGACCAAGGTCATCGACCGCTGCCTGCAACTGCACGGCGGGTACGGCTACATGACCGAGTACCCGGTCGCGAAGGCGTGGCTGGACAGCCGCGTCCAGACGATCTACGGCGGCACCACGGAGATCATGAAGGAGATCATCGGCCGCTCCTTCGGCTTCTGAAGGGCTCGCCTGCCGGGGAAGGACACCAAGGCGGAGGTCCGCCGCATCCATGGATACGAATTCAGCCCGGTCCTGTTCGGCGCCGCGTCGCACATGACGCTCGGGTTGAAGTGCGGCATGCCGCGCGGGACGGTCAAGGCCGACGCCCTGGGCGCGGATTGGGATGACCTGCTCGGCGGCTACGACGAACCACCCGGGCAGATGCCGAGCCGCAGAGTGTGGACGAGCTGCGGCCCATGGTGTCGCTCACCACGTCGATGCCGCCGACCAGATCGCGGCCCCGGCCGGCTGCCGGTGGCCGAGCCGCACGTGACGCTCGCCTACCTCGGTGAGGGCCTGGACGATGCCGCGCTGGTGGTGGGGAAGGTGGCGGCCGAGGCGGGGGCCGCTGTCGTGCACCATCGGCGCAGCCGCGTGCGGGCACGGCGATCCTCGCGTGGTTGGCGGCCGCGGGGTGAGAGCTCCGGTCGGTGCCGGTGACGTTCGCCCAGGCGTCCGCGTTCGTGGACGGCGAGCACCGGCACCTGAAGGCGCCGCGCGGGCACAAGTTCTCATCGGCGCCATGGTGGACGAGATCGACTCACGGACTGAGGCGCTGGTCGAGGGCGAAAGCCTGGTAAAGGGTCGTGGTCGTCGGCCTCCGGTCGCGAGGCCGTTCGACAACGGGCGGACGTTGCAGGAACGGCACCCGAACGCCTGCTCGCACCTCTACTCGGCGGCGCGCACGACGGGGTTCACGCGGTGATCGTCTGCACGCGGACCGACGAGGACGGGCGTCGCTGAAGGCCGCCGGGTGGAAGGCCGTCGCGGTGAGGCGGCCGCGCGGCCCGTGGAACTGCGTGTCCCGGCCACGCGGTGACCGGGACGCGGAGCGGGTCGGCCGCACTCTGTGGCAGGCTCCCGGGTCGGCTTGGTGCCCGTTCCGAAGCGATGGTCGCAAGGCAACGCGGTGATCAACCGGCATCCTCCTCAGGGCTTCCTGAGGAGCTCCGTCAGAGAGGCGACGCTCTGGTCGCCTCGCCCTTCCGCGACCGCCCTCCTGAGCAGGTCATGCATCGGCTCGTGCCAGGAGACGTCGATGTTGCCCTCACGCCCGATCTCGTGGTCGTGCGCGATGCCCTCGTAGAACAGGCCGAGAGCGGACGGCGGGTCACTGTAGTCGCGGGTGTCGATGGTGTGGGCCAGCGAAGGCAGGAGTTGAACGATCATCTCCAGCCATTTCTGGCTGTAGCGCACCATCGTGCTCGCCTCCAGCCCGCGCGAGGTGACCAGCGCCGCGCCCTGGAAGAAGCCGAGCAGAGCGGGCAACAGCATGCCGCCGACGGCGAGCTCGTAGAGCGCGGCCAAATCGGGATCGCCGCCGAGGTGGACGGTGTCGCCGCCCAGCACTTTCAGCGTCTGCTCATGGCGGTCGAAGATGGCTCTGTCGCCGCTGTAGTACAGCAAGGTATCCGGCAGGCCGACGGCTGCGGGCACGTTCTTGACTGCGCCGGCCAGGAACTCGGCACCGTGTTCGTCCGCCCAGGCTGCGGTCTCGCGGGCGCCGACCGGGGTTCCGGTGTTCAAGGTGATCAGTGTGCGGCCGGCCAGCTCGGCCGTGGCCGGCTGGAGCGCCTCACGGGTCGCCTCGAAGCCGGTCAAGACGGCGATGATCAGCGAGTTCGCGGAGACTGCTTCCTGGATGGTCGTGGCGCGCACCGCACCCGGTTCCTCCAGGGGGACGGCCTTGGCCCCGGTCCGGTTCCACACGGTCGTCGGGTGCCCCGCTGCGATGAACGCCTTGGCCACGGCAGTGCCGATCGCGCCCAGGCCGATGATGGTTACTGGTGTCATGCCGACCATGCTGGTGTCATTGCCGACAAATCAACAAGTACCTACTATTTTGTTAGTGTGAAGAAGACCAGTTACACCTGCGGCCTCGACGCCGCCATCGACGTCATGGGCGGCAAGTGGAAGGTGCTGATCCTCTGGGCCCTGCACGCCGACGGCACCCTGCGTTTCGGGCAACTGCGGCGCGAGGTCCCCGGCATCAGCGAGCGGATTCTGGCCATCCAACTGCGCGACTTGGAGAAGGCCGGCCTGGTGCATCGCGAGATGCATCACCAGGTCCCGCCCAAGGTCGAGTATTCGTTGACCACCTTCGGAAACTCGCTCGCCACCGCACTCATCCCGCTCGGGCAGTGGGGCGAGGAGCACATGGCGACGATCGAAGCCATCCCACGGGACTGACAGGTCGCGGACCCGTTCATCTCAAGCTCGTTGCCCCGACCGCGCCACTGCCCACGATGAACTCGATCGCAGTCTCCCAGGTCACCACAGATGAGAACCAGGTCCGCGATGACCATGGCCGCGGACCATGGTCGGAAGTCCGGGAGCAGGCACTCAGCTTGACTTCTGACCTCTGATCTTCACCATTGCCCTGGCAGCAGCCAACGGCGATAAAACCCGCATAACGTGGTTCGCCTGCCTGACCGGGCGCGCGCTGTGCGACCTTGACGGACGCCGTCGCCGAGAACACGAAGATCCCAGGTTGAGAAGACGATCTCAGCGGACGAAGGTCGTCGTGCGCGCGAAGCCGCGGAAACCCAGCGACTCGTAGGTCTTGCGCGCCATCGGATGGCCGTCGTCGCCCCGGGGCGCCACGAAGGCCGTCCGCGCGCCCAGCCGCCGCGCGGCGTGCAGGGCGGCGAGCGTAGCGGCGCTCGCCAGGCCCAGCCGGCGGTGCGCCGGATCGGTACCCACGGGCTCCAGCAGCGCCGCCCGGTGCTCCTCATCCAGCCAGACCAGGCAGAACGCCACCGGGGTGCCGTCCGGCGCCTCGACCAGCCAATCGAGCTCGGCGCGGTAGGGCCAGGCCCGCATGACCTGGCGATAGCTCGCACCGGTGACCCGCGAGGGCGGCAGGCCCGGCAGCGAGAACGCGGCCCGGTGCACCGCCGCCCTGGCCTCGGCATCCTGCTCGCCGCGCACGGCACGCAAGGTATGGCCGGCAGGGACCTTCGGCTCCGGCAGGGCGTCGAGGCCGCGGCGCATGTGGGTGAAGAACACGCCGGACTCCTGCGCACGGTATCCGTGCCGGCACAGGACCTCTGCCAGGTCCGTCTCGGACTCCAGCAGCGTGACGTCGCGCTCCAGACCTTCGACGGCGCCGTCGAACCAGCGCAGGATCTCCTCCGCCAGCTCGGGATAGGCCGGGTCGAGCCGCAGGTCGAGAGTGCCGGGGCGCTGCGCCCACGCCCACGCGACGACCTGACCGTCATGCTCCCACAACGACGTAGGCCACTCCGGCTCTCTGCCGACGTGCTGGAAGCGGGACCAGGCCAGGTCTCCGATGTGCCAACGGCTCTCGGGCGACCAGAGCCGCCGGATCAGGTCCTGCATCGTGCGCAGGTCGCCGGGCCCTTCGTAGTCGCGCCGTTTCATCCGGCAAATCCTACCGATCCAAGATGATCAGTGCGGTCTCGAACGCGGTGGCCTTGCGGGCGGGTCGGACGCACTCCCGGTGACGATGACCTCCGAGCCGTCCGGCTGCCTGTCCACCCCGAAGACGGAGGGCGCTGGTAGACCGGCAGCGCAGCCCGCGGCGCGCCGCTTTCTCGTTCTCGATGAACGCCTTCAGCCGGTAGATGCCGCGCACCGCGTCGTAGGTCGGCGTCGTGACGCCGACCACGTGCCCACTGGCCACCAGTGCGAGGTGCAGAAGGTAGCCAATGGTCGGCGAAGTGTGGATCAGGATGTCGTCCTGCTCGCCGATGAGCGGCGTCAGGCAGGCGGCGAGGCGCTGCGCACGCCGGCTTCGCTGATGCGCTCCTCGAGTTCGATGCCGGAGGGGATGAGGGTGACGTCGGCGGTCCAGTCCTGTTCCCACTGGCACGGCAGCAGGGAGGCGCGGATCGTGCGCTCGGACTGGTCGCGGATGTCGAAGGCTCCCGAAGGCCGCAGAAAGCCGTTGGCAGCGTCTGAACCGTCACCCGCGCGGCGGCCCGCCTTCCGCCTCATACTGGACAGCATGGACAGCGGCCTGATCCTCCTGGTCTTCCTGGCGTTGCTGTTCGCCTGGGGCCTCAACCGGTTACGCCGGGCGTTCCGCCTCGGCCCTGTCGGCTACGCCGGCGTGGTGATCGTGTTCGTCATCGTCATGCTGCTGCTGTGGGGTCAGACCATCCGCTGACCCTCACCCGCCGGACGCCTCCAGGATGACCCGGGCCACGAGCTCGGGGTCGTCGCTCATCGGCACGTGCCCGCAGCCCTTGAGCAGCTTGACCCGCTGCCCCGACCACCGCGCCGCGCGTACGGCCTGACGGCGCGGCAGCAGCCGGTCGTGCTCGCCCCACGCGATCGTGATGGGCGACTTGGGCGGCGCGGGCGGCATCACCCCGCCGAACGACTCCAGCGTCGGCTCGAACCCGGTGGACTCGGCGAGCGCCCGCGACGCGGCGGCCAGCGCGTCAGGCTCAAGCCGCGACGGATGCGCCACCAGGAGCCCGGCCGACAGCCCGCGCAGCAGCGGATCTCCCGCCGCCGCGGCCGCACGCAGGCCACGCAGCACCGTCTGGCAGTAGAGCAGCTCGGGACGGGTCCAGAAACCGACCGGCGCCAGCGCGGTCGCCGTGCGGACGACACCGCGCGAGGCGAGTTCGAGCGCGATGTAGCCGCCCAGCGAGTTGCCCGCCACGTGCGGCTCCCGCACCCCGAACCGCGCGCAGAACGACTCCACCGCGTCCGCCAGCGACTCGGCGGTGTACGGGATCGGCTCGGGCAGCCCGGCGGAGGCCCCGAAGCCGGGCAGGTCGACCGCGATCACTGTGCGCACGGCGGCCAGCCGGTCAAGCACCGGCTGCCACGTCTGCCAGTGGTGGCCGATGCCGTGGACGAGGATCAGGGTCTCGCCGCTGCCCCGTCGTTCGAAGGCCAGCTCCATGCGGCCAGTGAACCACTCATCTGCCGCGGGTGGGAATCTCGAACCAGACGGCTTTGCCTTCCCTGGTGGGACGCGATCCCCAGCGCCGGGCCAGCTGGTCGACCAGGTAGAGGCCGCGCCCGCCCTCGTCGTTCTCGCCCGCGCTGCGGATGCGGGGCAGCCGGAGGTCCTGGTCGAACACCTCGACCCAGACCGCCTCCTCGCCTCTGCGCAGCCGCAGGGTGAACTCCTTGTCGCCGACCACGTCGTCTTCGAGGCCCGGCATGTCCCACGAGTCCTCGAACGGCAGCGGCGGTCCGTCGATCACCAGCTCCCGGCGCGGCACCCCCGCGCTCGCCGCGTGCAGCACCACGTTGGTCACGACCTCCGAGACCAGCAGGCAGGCCAGCTCGGCGCGTTCTTCAGGCACGTTCCAGCCCGTGAACGCCTCCGCGGCCATGCGCCGCGCCTCCCCCACCATGATCGGCTGGGCCGGGAACGTCCGCTCCTCCACGTCGAGGTCGACGTCGCTGGAGCGGACGACGAGGATCGCCATGTCGTCGTCGATCTCGCCGGGCACGGCCACGGTGGCGGCGTCGGCGATGCGCTCGACCTCGGCGTCGGACATCTTGGCCAACTTCTCGCAGAGCACGCCGAGCGTCTCGGCCTCGCTCGGCATCTGCCCGTCGCGGCTGGGGCGCCGGTCGACCAGGCCGTCGGTGTAGAGCAGCAGCGCGGCGCCCGGCGGCAGCGTGCGCGTCTCCTCCTTGTAGACCAGGTCGGCGTGCAGGCCCTTGGCGCGCACCCCGAGCGGCTGGCCGACCTCCTCGATGTCGAGCTCGACGCACTGGCCGTCGACCAGCAGCAGCGGCGGGGCGTGCCCGGCGTTGGCGAACGACAGCTGCCGTGACCAGGCGTCGTAGACGAGGTACTGGCAGGTCACGATGGGCGGGATGCTGACTTCTGTGCCGTTGTCGTCCTGCTCGGGGGTGGCGATGATGCGGGTCCACTCGTCGAGCCTGGCCAGGATGTCGGCCGGGGACTTGTCGTCCTGCGCGAAGGCCCGCAGGGCCGCCCTGAGCTGGCCCATGATGGCGGCGGCCTTGGCGCCCCGGCCCTCGACGTCGCCGATGACGATGCCGACGCGGCCGGCGGACAGCGGGATCACGTCGTACCAGTCGCCGCCGACCTGGGTCTGGATGCCCTGGCCGTGGGAGGCGAGCGGGGCCGCCGGGTAGTAGCGCACGGCGATCTGCAGGCCGTCGAGCTGGGGCAGCGCACGCGGCAGCAGGTGTTTCTGGAACGACTCGGCGGTGTGGCGCTCCTCTTCGAACAGCAGCGCGTTGTCGATGGCGAGCGCGACGCGGGTGGCGATGGCGCCGACGAAGTCGCGGTCGAAGGCGTCGTAGTGGGGGCTGCGCCGGTCGGTGAGGTTGGACAGGCCGAGGTACATCAGGCCGAGCGTCTCACCGCGGACGAGCAGCGGGGCCACGATGGCCGAGGTCATGCCGATCTCGCCGCACAGCCGGGCGCTGCCCTCGTGGGGCTGGGGGTAGCGGCTGCCCGCGAAGTCTTCGACGAGGATGGTCTCCTGGCGGCGCAGGGCGGTGTCGGCGTAGTGGCCGGAGGGGTAGCGGATCTCCGCCCCCACCGGCTTCCATGTTCCCGACGGCGGCGTCCACCCCTGTACGTGCTGCGAGACCCGGCGGACGAGCCGGTCACCCTCCATCAGCTCGATGAAGCAGTGGTCGGCGAACTGGGGGACGAGCATCTCGGCGACCCGCTTGAGCGTCTCCTCGACGTAGAGGGAGCCGGCCAGCCGCTCGCCGATGCGCTCCAGCAGGCCGAAGCGGTCTTTCTCGCGTTCGTTGCTGCGCAGCGCCTCGCGCGCCATGATCACGATGCCGGTGACCGACCCCGACGTGTGACGCAGCGGCACGGCCTGGGCGCGGACGTAGACGATGGTGCCGTCGTCGCGGCGGACGTCGAACGTGCCCTCCCACACGCCGCCCTTGAGCACGTGTTTGGCCAGCTCGATGGCGAGCGGGTGGTCCTTCTCCATGATCCCGAGGGACAGGGTGGACGTCTCACGCGCGGCTGACGCGCCCTGCCGGCCGAACAGCTTCTCGGCGAACGGATTCCAGTAGAGGAGGTTGCTGAAGCGGTCGGTGACGACCACCGCCATCTCGGCGTAGTCGAGCACCGACCCGGCAGCGAGATGATCGGCCGCCTCCTGGGAAAGCTCCCCCCAACGCTTCATCCGGAGACCACTCCTCGAGGTGGCATGTGTGCACAGCGGACCACGGGCGCTCCTGCAACAGTCTTGGCCAGGGGAGAGTGGAGGGGCTCCCAAGGGGGATTCAACCAAGCAGCTGCGCGCGCGTCAGCGCTTGGAGACAAAAACGTGCGCCGCGACATCACGCGGAAGCTCCGCGGGATTGTCTCTTGCGTCACCGTCACCTGTCACCCGCACACCGTCGTCGCTCGCCGCGAGCGTCACCTCGCGTCCGGGTTGTATCCCAACTTGCTTGAGTTTAAGCATCACAGCGGGATCGCTTTGCACTTGTTCGCTAATTCGCCGCACGACCACAGCGGTGTCACGCGGGCCCGCCAGGTCGGACATGGTCTCCAGCGCGTCTTCGGCGCCGCCCTCGGCCGGCTCCTGGCCCCCCAGCTCGCCGAGCCCGGGGATGGGATTGCCGTGGGGGCAGGCGGTGGGGTTGTCGAGCAGCGTCACCAGCCGCGCCTCGACGGAGTCGGACATGACGTGCTCCCAGCGGCACGCCTCGATGTGCACCTCTTCCCAGGGCAGCCCGATGACCTGGATGAGCAGGCATTCGGCGAGACGGTGCTTGCGCATCACGCGGGTGGCCAGCGTGCGCCCGAGGTCGGTCATCGACAGGTGCCGGTCGCCCTCGACACGGACGAGGCCGTCGCGCTCCATGCGGGCGACGGTCTGACTGACAGTGGGGCCGCTCTGCTGGAGGCGCTCGGCGATGCGGGCACGAAGGGGGACGATGCCCTCCTCTTCGAGCTCGTAAATCGTGCGGAGATACATCTCCGTGGTGTCGATCAGGCCGTGTGCGGTCAAGGCAGTCCTCCCAACTGAATGTTACGCGGTCGTAGCGGGGACTGGGCCCGTCCGCTGCGGGCACAGAAGTCACACGAACCCTAGTGGGAGAAACGACCGACGATGGCTGACAAGGGCAACAACGGAGCCGCGAAGTTCCTTCCCGACCGGCTCGACCTGGACG
This sequence comes from Nonomuraea terrae, assembly GCF_044465245.1. Classification (NCBI taxonomy): domain Bacteria; kingdom Bacillati; phylum Actinomycetota; class Actinomycetes; order Streptosporangiales; family Streptosporangiaceae; genus Nonomuraea; species Nonomuraea terrae. Next base: position 43,689 of record NZ_JBITLL010000008.1, read on the forward strand.
CGCTGCGCTCGGCGGCGGCCGGCTGCGAAGGCTGTGACCTGTATCGCAACGCCACTCAGACGGTCTTCGGCGAAGGTCCCGGGCATGCCACGTTCATGCTCGTGGGAGAGCAGCCCGGCGACCGGGAGGACATCGAGGGGCATCCGTTCGTCGGGCCCGCGGGACGCGTGCTCGACCGCGGGCTGGAGGAGGCCGGCATCGCGCGCGAGGACGTCTACGTGACGAACGCGGTCAAACACTTCTCCTTCACGCCCCGGGGCAAGCGGCGCATCCACCAGAAGCCGACGGCCGCCGAGATCACCGCCTGCCGCCCGTGGCTCAACGCGGAGCTGGCCGTCGTGCAGCCCGAGGTCGTCGTGGTGCTCGGCGCGACGGCGGCCAGGTCGCTGCTCGGGCCCGAGTTCCGGGTGACGCGGCACCGGGGTGAGCCGGTGCCGCTCGGTGAGGCGCTGGCGGTGGCGACCGTGCATCCGTCCGCGGTGCTGCGCGCGCCCGACAGGGAGGACGCGTACGAGGGCTTCCTCGCCGACCTTCAAGCGGCGGCGCGGGCCGCATGAAGCGCGAGCCGCGAAGCCGCGTGAGGCGCGGGCCGCATGAAGCGCGAGCCGCATGAAGCGCGAGCCGCGTGAGGCGGCGGCTAGCGCGGCGCGGTGGACTGGTGGGCGCGGAAGTTGCGGAAGCCGCTCACCGACAGTCCGACCGCGATCACCGTGACGGCGCAGGCGATGCCGCCGCCCACCCACGCGCCGCTCAGCCCGAACATCGTCGCGGTGGCCCCGGCGCGCAGCTCGCCGAGGCGCGGCCCGCCGGCCACGACCACCGTGAAGACGCCCTGGAGCCGCCCGCGCATCTCGTCGGGCGCGTACAGCTGCAGGATCGACTGCCGCCACACCGAGGAGATCACGTCGGCGACGCCGCCGACGGCCAGGAACGTGACCACGAGCCACAGGCTGTCGGCCAGGCCCGCGGCGGCCACGGCCAGGCCCCAGACGGTGATGACGATGACCAGGGCGACCCCTTGGCGGGAGACCCGGCTGACCCAGCCGGAGAAGAGCGCGCCGACGACGGAGCCGATGGCCATGGCGGCGTTCAGCCAGCCGAGGGCGACCGGGGAGCCGCCGAAGCTGACCTCGGTCAGCTCGGGGAAGAGCGCCCGCGGCATGGCGAACACCATCGCGATGATGTCCACCACGAACGACATCATCAGCACCGGGCTCCCTGCGATGAATCTGAGGCCCTCCGCCACGGCCCTGGCGCCCGGACGTCTCACCTCGCCCAGCGGGGGCAGTGAGGGCAGCCTGAGGGCCGCGTAGAGGCTCGCGCTGAACAGCAGGGCGTCCACTCCGTACGCGGCCGCGAAGCCGCCGTTCGCCAGGGCGACCGCGCCGATCATCGGCCCCGCGACCGCGCCGATGCTGTAGACCAGCGAGTTGAGCGCGTTGGCGGCGGGCACCAGCTCCGGCGTGAGGATCCTCGGGATGATCGCGCCCCTGGTCGGGCCCGTGATGGCGAAGCCGGTGGAGTTGAGCGCGACCGCGGCGAAGATCAGCCAGACGTTGTCCAGCCCGACCAGTGCCTGGACGAGGATGAACACGGTGGAGCCCCAGGCGATCAGCGAGCCGACGAGCAGCAGCTTGCGCCGGTCCACGGCGTCGGCGACGGCCCCGCCCCACAGGCCGAAGACGATCAGCGGGATGAAGCTGGCCATGCCGAGCAGGCCGACGTAGAAGGAGGAGTGGGTCAGCTCCCAGACCTGCTGCCCGACGGCGACGACGGTGACGCCGACGCCGATGTTCGAAACGGTCTGCCCGAGCCAGATGCGCCGGAACGCGGCAACGCCGAGTGGACGCGTGTCCACCAGATGCCGCTTGACCAGCTCGCCAAATGCCACTCGCAGCAGATTAAGGGGCAAGCCTTTCCAAAACCCATCCGGGTCGGGTACGCCGGTAGCGGAGCCTGTCGTGCATCCGGTCGAGCTGCCCCTGCCAGAACTCCATCTCGATCGGCGTCACCCGGAAACCGCCCCAGAAGTCGGGCACCGGCGGATTCTCCGGCCACCGGGCCGCCAGCTCCGCGTAACGGGCGTCCAGCTCCTCGCGTGAGCGCACGACGGCCGACTGCCGCGAGGCCCAGGCCCCGATGCGGGAGCCGTACGGACGGGACTCGAAGTACGCGGCGGACTCCTCGTGCGAGACGCGCGCCACGGTGCCTTCCACGCGCACCTGGCGGCGTAGCGGGTGCCAGGGGAACAGCAGCGACGCCCGGGGGTTCTCGGCCAGGTCGCGGCCCTTGCGGGACTCGTAGTTGGTGTAGAAGACGAAGCCGCGTTCGTCGTAGCCCTTCAGCAGCACCGTGCGCGCGCTCGGACGGCCTCCGGCCGAGGCGGTGGCCAGGATCATGGCGTTGGGCTCCGGCAGGCCGGCGTCGAGCGCCTCCTGGAACCAGACGGCGAACTGCGTGATCGGATCGGGCGCGAGGTCGGCTTCGAGCAGCGGCTCGCCCTCGTACGTACGGCGAAGCGCCGCCAGCAAGGGCGGGCGCGGGGTGGCATCCACAAAACGGTATTCTTGCGCGCTCGTGTGGCGGATCTCATGCGGGCCGCCTCCAGCGGGTCGCCAGGGCAGCCGTGATCCGGCGCCCGGCGCATCTCGCCTACCAGCGGTTTCCGCTCAACGGCGGGTCCGGAGACCGAGCACCACCTGGTACGGGGTTAAATTGACCCGCCGGTATCTCGACATCAAGGCATCGCATTGCCGAAACATGGCAGGAAAGGGAGGCGGCCGAGTATGTCCGACTTCAAACCCGGACTTGAAGGCGTCGTAGCTTTCGAGACCGAGATCGCGGAACCGGACAAAGAAGGGGGCGCCCTTCGATACCGGGGCGTCGACATCGAAGAGCTGGTCGGCCGTGTCCCGTTCGGGCACGTTTGGGGCCTGCTGGTCGACAACCAGTTCCAGCCGGGTCTCCCCCCGGCGGAGCCGTACCCCATTCCTGTCCACTCCGGTGACATCCGCGTAGACGTCCAGAGCGCGCTCGCCATGCTCGCTCCGGCCTATGGCTTCAAGCCCCTGCTCGACATCAGCGACGACGAGGCCCGCGACCAGCTCGCGCGCGCCTCGGTGATGGCGCTCTCCTTCGTGGCTCAGTCCGCGCGCGGGCTCGGCCTGCCGATGGTCCCCGAGAGCCGCGTGGACGAGGCCAAGACGATCGTCGAGCGTTTCATGATCCGCTGGCGCGGTGAGCCCGATCCCAAGCACGTCAAGGCCATCGACGCCTACTGGACCTCCGCGGCCGAGCACGGCATGAACGCCTCCACGTTCACCGCCCGCGTCATCGCCTCCACCGGCGCCGACGTGGCCGCCGCGCTCTCCGGCGCCGTCGGCGCCATGTCGGGCCCGCTGCACGGCGGCGCCCCGGCCCGCGTGCTGCACATGATCGAGGGCGTCGAGCAGCTCGGCGACGCCAAGAAGTACGTCCAGGGCGAGCTCGACAAGGGCAACCGCCTCATGGGCTTCGGTCACCGCGTCTACCGCGCGGAGGACCCGCGCGCCCGCGTGCTGCGCCGCACCGCCAAGGAGCTCGACGCGCCCCGCTTCGAGGTCGCGGCGGCGCTGGAGCAGGCGGCGCTGGAGGAGCTGCACGCCCGCAAGCCCGATCGCGTGCTCGCCACCAACGTGGAGTACTGGGCGGCCGTGGTGCTCGACTTCGCCGAGGTCCCCTCCCACATGTTCACCTCGATGTTCACCTGCGCGCGTACGGCCGGCTGGGCCGCGCACATCCTGGAGCAGAAGCGCACGGGCCGGTTGGTCCGCCCGAGCGCCGACTACATCGGCCCGACCTCGCGTCCCCTGAGCGAGGTCCCGGGCGCCGACGAGGTCATCGGCAAGTACTGACCGGCGGCCTCCGTCACGACGGCTACCGCGCGCGTTTCCCCACGCCGCGGTAGCCGTTTCGCTGTGCGCGCAGGTCTCAGGATCCGGACCGCTTACCGGCCCATCCGCGCAGGTCGGTAGGCTCCGTTACGTGGCTGACATCGTGATTCCCGCTGACATCAAGCCCGCCGACGGCCGCTTCGGCTGCGGGCCCTCGAAGGTTCGCACCGAGCAGCTGGCCGCGCTCGCCGCCTCCGGCGCGAGCGTCATGGGCACCTCGCACCGCCAGAAGCCGGTCAAGAGCCTGGTCGGCCGCGTCCGTTCCGGCCTGGCCGACCTGTTCTCGCTGCCGGAGGGCTACCAGGTCGTCCTCGGCAACGGCGGCACCACCGCGTTCTGGGACATCGCCGCCTTCGGGCTCATCCGCGAGAAGTCCCAGCACCTGTCGTTCGGCGAGTTCTCCTCGAAGTTCGCCGCGGTGACCAAGAAGGCCCCGTGGCTCGCCGAGCCGAGCGTCATCGGCTCCGAGGTCGGCACGTACCCGAAGGCGGTCGCCGAGGACGGCGTGGACGCCTACGCGCTCACCCACAACGAGACCTCGACCGGCGTCGCCATGCCGATCACCCGCGTGGGCGGCGACGACGCGCTGGTGCTCGTCGACGCCACCTCCGGCGCGGGCGGCCTGCCCGTCGACATCGCCGAGACCGACGTCTACTACTTCGCGCCGCAGAAGAGCTTCGCCTCCGACGGCGGCCTGTGGATCGCGATCATGTCGCCGCGCGCCCTGGCCAGGGTCGAGGAGATCACCGCGAGCGGCCGCTTCGTGCCGGAGTTCTTCAGCCTGCCGGTCGCCATCGACAACTCCTCGAAGGACCAGACGTACAACACGCCGGCCGTGGCCACGCTGTTCCTGCTGGCCGACCAGCTCGACTGGATGAACGGCAACGGCGGCCTGGCCTGGACGACCGCCCGCACGGCCGACTCCAGCCAGCGCCTGTACACCTGGGCCGAGAAGTCGTCCTACGCGACGCCGTTCGCCGCGCCGGAGTTCCGCTCGCAGGTGGTCGGCACGATCGACTTCGCCGACTCCGTCGACGCCGCCGCCGTGGCCAAGGTGCTGCGCGCCAACGGCATCGTCGACACCGAGCCGTACCGCAAGCTGGGCCGCAACCAGCTGCGCATCGCGATGTTCCCGGCGATCGACCCGGCCGACATCGAGGCCCTGACGACCTGCGTCGACTACGTGGTCGAGCGCCTCTAGACACCTTCCATCCATCCCCAGGGCGGCCTCTGGTCGCCCTTTTTTCGCGCCGCCGTTCGGACAGTGTGTCGGACACCATGTCCGAAATGTCCTCGATCGGGGTTACGCTGGTGAATGCCTGGTCAGCACGGCCGGGCTCGACCCCTTTGTGGAGTGACCCTTGTCTGTTTCCGAAAGTGCTGCCGTCTCTGTCTCGTCGACCATCGGGGGGAAGGCCCATCCGACGGCGGCGACGTTCGACGTGGTGAACCCCGCCACCGGTGAGGTCTTCGCCACCGCGCCCGACGCGTCGGCGGCCGACGTGGACGCGGCCGTGCGGGCCGCCGCCCAGGCGTACCCTTCGTGGCGTTCCGACGCGAAGACGCGCCGGGAGGTGCTGAACGCCGCCGCCGACGCCCTGCTGGCCGCCTTGGACGAGATCGTGCCCATCCTGACCGCCGAGCAGGGCAAGCCTCTCGCCGAGTCGGCGCGGGAGGTGCAGACGGCGGCCATGTTCTTCCGCTACTACGCGGACATGGAGCTCCCGCGGGAGGTGCTGCGCGACGACGAGAGCGCCTTCGTCCAGCTCGTACGCCGCCCGCTCGGCCCCGTCGCGGTCATCGCCCCGTGGAACTTCCCCCTCACCCTCGCGGGGGCGAAGATCGCGCCGGCGCTGTCGGCGGGGAACACCGTGGTGCTCAAACCCTCCCCCTTCACGCCGTTGTCCTCGCTGAAGGTCGGCGAGGTCCTGCGGGAGGTGCTGCCCGCCGGCGTACTCAACGTCATCAGCGGCGGCAACGAGGCGGGAGCGGCCATGACGACGCACCCCCTCATCCGCAAGATCAGCTTCACCGGCTCCATCGCGACGGGCAAGGCCATCGCCGCCGCCGCGGCCGCCGACCTGAAGCGCACCACCCTCGAACTCGGCGGCAACGACCCGGTGATCGTGCTGGAGGGCGCCGACCCCGTCCGGGTCGCCGAGGGCGTCTTCCCCCGCGCCTTCTCCAACAGCGGCCAGGTGTGCGTGGCGCCCAAGCGGGTGTACGCCCACGAGTCACTGCGGCCCGCGCTCGTCGAGGCGCTCGCCGAGCTGGCGCGTGACGCGAAGGTCGGCGACGGCTCGCTCGCCGGCACCGAGCTCGGCCCGGTCAACAACCGCCCCCAGCTGGAGCGGGTCGCCGAGCTGGTCGACGACGCCGTCCGCCACGGGGCCACCGTGGCCGCGGGCGGAGGCGTGATCGACGGCAAGGGCTACTTCTACCAGCCCACGATCCTGACCGACCTCGGCGACGGCGTGCGGATCGTCGACGAAGAGCAGTTCGGTCCGGCCCTGCCCGTCATCGGCTACCGTGACCTGGACGACGCGGTGGCCCGGGCCAACGCGACCCACTTCGGCCTCGGCAGCTCCGTCTGGGGCGAGGACCTCGAGCGGGCTGCGGCGGTGGCCGAGCGGCTGGAGGCGGGCACGACGTGGGTGAACACCCACACCGCGCGGAGCCTCGACGAGCCGTTCGCCGGCGTGAAGTGGAGCGGCATCGGCGTGGAGAGCGGCCGGTGGGGCCTGAAGGGCTTCACCGAGTTCCACCTCATTCACCAGGCCCGCTGATCCCCCAGAGCGGACGAGCGAAGGAGCATGAGATGCCCTCGATCACCCGGCGTCCCCCCAAGAGTGAGGAAGACCGCACCGCGGTACGAGCCAGACTGCTGGCCACCACTCAGCGTCTGCTGACCGAGGGCGTCGGCTTCACCGAGCTGGGCGTGCAGCGCATCGCCGCCGAGGCGAAAGTCGCCAGGTCCTCGTTCTACGTGCACTTCAAGGACAAGAGCGAGCTGTTGCTACAGCTCGCCGCCTCCTTCAAGCAGAAGTCCTTCGACATCGTCTCCCGCTGGCAGGCGGGGCCGGACGCGGACTGGGAGGGCCTCGCGCGCGCCTACGAGGAGGTGATCGCCCTGTACCGGGAGAACCGCGCGCTGCTCGGGGCGATCAACGAGGCGGCCGCGTACGACCCGGCCGTCCGCGCCTACTGGAACGCCCAGCTCGGCCGCTTCCGCTCGGCGATGGCCGGACGACTACGCGCGGAGCAGCGCGACGGCCTGCTGGGGCCGGACGTCGACCCCGAGGTCGCCGCCAGGGTCGTCGTCTTCGGCGGCTTCGCCGTGCTGTCGCAGCACATCGCGGACGGCGACAGCGCCGAGGACGCGGCGATCGCCAGGGAGACCGCGCTGGCGCACTGGCACGGCACGTTCCGGCGCCCCAGCCCTAGTACGGGTACGGGGCGGTGACGGCGGGGCGCCTGCGGCGCAGCACCCAGCCGGCCACCACGCCGCCGATGAGGCCGAACAGGTGGCCCTGCCACGAGATGCCCTGCTGGTTGGGCAGCAGGCCCGCCAGGATGCCCCAGTAGGCGACGCCGACGCCGACGGCGATCGCGATGTCGAGCAGCCGGCGGTCGAAGACCCCGCGGGCCAGGATGAAGCCGAAGTAGCCGAACACCAGCCCGCTGGCCCCGACCGTCACGACGTTGATCGGCGTGGTCAGCCATGTGCCGAGGCCGCCGATGAAGATGATCAGCACGGTGGCCCAGAGGAACTTGCCGACGTCGCGCAACCCCGCGAGGAAGCCCAGGATCAGCAGCGGCACGGAGTTGGCCATGAGGTGGCCAAAGCCGCCGTGCAGGAACGGCGCGAAGATGATGCCGATGAGGCCGTCGCCGTCCCACCCCACGATGCCGAACTGCCGGTCGAGCAGGCCGAAGCTGGTGTCGTAGGGGGTGATGAGGAAGTCGACGATCTCGACGATCCACATCACCGCCAGCATGGCGACCACGATGATGAACGCGCTGACCGCGCCGGACAGGAGGGCTCCGGCGCCACGCCTGAACCTCGAACCCGAATAGTCGCCCATGCGCTCTCCCGGTAGGTCGTCTTCTCTTTCTTTACCGTAACCAGGAAGACGTAAGCGCGTGTAAAGGGAGAAGCCCCTCCCGCCCGAAGTGGGGACGGGAGGGGATCAGGTCATTCGCCCTTCCACTGAGGGGCGCGCTTCTCGGCGAAGGCCGCCGCGCCCTCCATGGCGTCCTTGGAACCGAAGACCGGGTTGATGATCTCGCCCTGCTTCTTGAACATCTCCTCCAGCGACCAGTCCTGCGACTCGATGATCACTCTCTTGGTCGCGGCGAGCGCGAGCGGGGCGTTGGCCGCGATCTTGCGGGCCAGCTCCAGCGCGCCCTCCAGCGCCTTGCCCGGCTCGGTGACCCGGTTGACCAGGCCCAGCTCGTACAGGCGGGAGGCCGGGTAGTGGTCGCCGGTCAGGGCGATCTCCATGGCCACGTGGTACGGGATCCGCCGCGGCAGCCGCATGACGCCGCCCGCGCCGGCCACCAGCCCGCGCTTGGGTTCCGGCAGCCCGAACGTCGCGTCGGACGACGCCACGATCACGTCGCAGGCCATGGCCAGCTCGAAGCCGCCCGCCAGGGCGTACCCCTCGACGGCGGCGACGAGGGGCTTCTTCGGCGGCGACTCCGTCAGCCCGCCGAACCCCCGGCCCTGCACGACCGGCATGTCCCCGGTCAGGAACCCCTTCAGGTCCATCCCGGCGCAGAACGTGCCGCCGGCCCCGGTCAGGACGTACGCGGAGATGTCGGGACGGGCGTCCAGCGCGTCCAGCGCCTCGGCGACACCTCTCGCCACGGCCCCGTTGACGGCGTTGCGAGCCTTGGGCCGGTTGAGGGTAAGAATCGCCACATTGCCGGACTCTTCGACGAGCACTTCGTCAGACACGAGACCTCACTTGGGCTGGAAGCGGATGCCGCCGTCGAAGCGGACGACCTCGGCGTTCATGTAGTCGTTCTCGATGAGCGACCTGACCAGGTGGGCGAACTCGTCGGCCCGCCCCATGCGCTTGGGGAAGACCACCGGAGCCACCAGCTTGGCCTTGAACTCGTCGGAGTTGGGCGAGAAGCCGTAGATCGGGGTGTCGATGATGCCGGGGCAGATCGTGTTGACCCGCACGCCGACGGCGGCCAGGTCGCGCGCGGCCGGGACGGTCATGCCCACGATGCCGCCCTTGGAGGCGGAGTAGGCCACCTGCCCGGTCTGGCCCTCCAGCGCCGCCACGGACGCCGTGTTGATCACGACGCCGCGCTGCCCGTCCTCGTCGGCCGGCGCGGTCTTGGCGATGGCCGCCGCGCCGATGCGCATGAGGTTGAACGTGCCGATCAGGTTGACCTCGATGACCTTGCGGTACGAGGCCGGGTTGTGCGGGTTGCCGTCGCGGTTGACCGTGCGCTCGGCCCACCCGATGCCGGCGCTGTTGACCACCACGCGCAGCGGCTTGCCGGTGGCCACGGCAGCGTCGACGGCCGCCTGCACCTGCTCCTCGTCGGAGACGTCCGTCTTGACGAAGACTCCGCCGAGCTCGTCGGCGATGGCCTTGCCGCGCTGCTCGTTGAGGTCGGCCACGACCACCGCGGCGCCGGCGCGGGCCAGCTCGCGGGCGGTGGCCTCACCGAGGCCGCTGGCACCGCCGGAGATGATTGCTGCAGATCCGTTCACGTCCATATCCCGGACCCTAACCCGCCAACCGAATGAAGTTCTACTCGGGGGCGGCTAAATCTCTCCCACGGCGGTGTCGACGTCGGCGTAGACCTTGATGCGCCGGTCGAGCCCGGTGGTGCGGAGGATGCGCGCCACCGGCGCCTGCGGCGCGGCCAGGGACACGCCGCCACCCTCTCCGGTCGCCAGCCGCCATGCCTCGATCAGCACCGACAGGCCGCTGGAATCCATGAACGACAGTTGCTGCAGGTCGAGCACGAGCTTGGCGCCGTCCTGCTTGATGGCGTCACGCACCTCGTCGCGCAGGAACGGGGCGGTGAACAGGTCAAGCTCTCCTTCAACGGCCACCACCACGGCATCGCCCAGGGCGTGTCGTGCAAGCCGCAGCTTCATTTGGCCCCTCCTCGATGAGCCACTGTACTTCGACATCCCCGGATAGCGGGCATGCACAAACTACGAAGAGTCCGATGCAGCACGGCAAGACCCCCTAAATGGGCGCCAAACCCCCGTCAAGCACGGTCATCCGGCCGGAATGGCGAACCCGTACGGAAGTTCCAGGCGGTGGCGGGCCAGCAGGTCGGTGTCGGCCAGCAGCTCGCGGGTGGGCCCGTCGGCGGCGATCACGCCACCGGACAGGATGAGCGCGCGCTCGCACAGCTCCAGCGCGTACGGCAGGTCGTGGGTGACCATGAGCACCGTCACGTCGAGCGAGCGCAGGATCTCGGCCAGCTCCCGGCGCGCGGCCGGGTCGAGGTTGGACGACGGCTCGTCGAGCACCAGGATCTCCGGTGCCATCGCGAGCACCGTGGCCACCGCGACCCTGCGCCGCTGGCCGAACGACAGGTGGTGCGGGGGCCGGTCGGCGAACTCCAGCATGCCCACCCGCTCCAGCGCGTCCTTCACCACCCGGTCGAGCTCGTCGCCGCGCACGCCCGCGTTGGCCGGGCCGAAGGCGACGTCGTCGCGGACGGTGGGCATGAAGAGCTGGTCGTCGGGGTCCTGGAAGACCAGGCCGACGCGCTGCCTGACCTCCTTCAGGGTGTCTTTCGCGACCGGGGTGCCCGCCACGGTGACGGTGCCGTGCCCGGCGGTGAGAATGCCGTTGAGGTGCATGACGAGGGTCGTCTTGCCGGCGCCGTTGGGGCCGAGCAGGGCCACGCGCTCGCCGCGGGCGATCGACAGGTCGACGCCGAACAACGCCTGGGTGCCGTCGGGGTAGGCGTAGGCGAGCTGCCGGACTTCGAGTGAGTTCACCACGGTAGACCCCATATTGCCAGGGCCGCGGCGGGCAGGGCGAGGGCAGTGCCCCATTGGCCTACCGATGCCGAAATATCGTGGATGATCGGCATTTCGCCCGTGTAGCCGCGGCTCAGCATCGCGAGGTGCACCCGCTCGCCCCGCTCGTACGAGCGGATGAACAGCGCCCCGGCCGAGCGCGCGAGCACCGGGATGTGCCGGATGTCGCGCGCCTCGAAGCCGCGCGACTCCCTGGCCACCCGCATGCGCCGCATCTCGTCCACGATCACGTCCATGTAGCGGAGCATGAACATGGCGATCTGCACCAGCAGGCTCGGCAGCCGCAGCCGCTGCGCCCCGACGAGGATCACCCGCGGCTCCGTCGTGGCCGCCAGCAGGATCGAGGCGACCACTCCGAGCGTGGCCTTGGCCAGGATGTTCCAAGCCGCCCACAGGCCCGGAACGCTCAGCGAGAGCCCCAGCACGGTCGTGCGCTCCCCCAGCCCGATCACCGGGATGAGGAACGCGAACAACACGAACGGGATCTCGATCGCCATCCGCCGCACGATGTGCGCCGCCGGCACCCGGGCGGCCACCGCGACGGCCGCGAGCAGCAGCGCGTACGCCGCGAAGGCCGAGAACCGCTCGCGCGGCGTGGCCACCACCACGATGGCGAAGGCGAGCACCGCGAGCAGCTTGCACTGCGGCGGCAGCCGGTGCACGACCGAAACGCCCGGCAGGTAGAGCTGGTGATGATGGCCCGCGCCCACGTGTCACACCTTGGTCTTGTCACGACTCCTGGCGGCGTAGGCCACGACACCGCCGATCAGCAGCACGAGCCCGACGCCGATGATCCCCGCCACGCCGACCGGGATTCCACCCACGTCACCGTAGTCCGCCAGTGCCCAATGACCGAACAGGTGGTCGCTCTCCTGGTCGATGAAGCCGTGGTTCTGGGCCACCGCCTCCAGCCCGTCGGGCTCGGGCGAGGCGAAGAACGACACCGCGCCGGCCAGCACCAGCGTCAGGCCGACGCCGCCGAGCAGGAACGGCTTGAGCGTGCCCCTGGGGGCCACCGGCCGCTCCTCGCCCGCGGTCGTGGTCGTGCCTTCGGCGCTGCGCAGGACCAGCGGCTTGGTCAGGCCGCGGGCGCCGTACACGAGGTCGGGGCGGACGGCCAGCACGGCGCTGACGGTCAGGGCCGTGATGACGGCCTCGCCGATGCCGATCAGGACGTGCACGCCGCCCATCGCGGCCGCGACCGCGCCGACCTCGATCGGCGCCGTGCCGCCGATCCAGAACAGCAGCGTGAACACCAGCGCCGAGGCGGGCACGGAGACCAGCGCGGCCAGGAACGCGGCCACCACCACTCTCCCCCGCGCCAGACCGGTGACCAGCCGGAAGACTCCCCAGCCGACGAGCACGGTGACGATGCCCATGATGGTGATGTTGACGCCGAGCGCCGTCAGGCCGCCGTCGGCGAAGAACACGCCCTGCACCAGCAGGACGACGGCCATGCACAACACTCCTGTGGAGGGCCCGACGAGTATCGCGGCCAGCGCTCCCCCCAGCAGGTGGCCGCTGGTGCCGGCCGCGACGGGGAAGTTCAGCATCTGCACGGCGAAGATGAACGCGGCCACGAGCCCGGCCATCGGGGCGGTGCGGTCGTCGAGCTCTCTGCGCGCCCCGCGCAGGCAGACCGCGACACCGGCGGCGGCCACCACACCGGCCGACAGGGATGTGACCGCGTTGAAGAAGCCATCGGGTACGTGCACGGCAGGCCTCCATGCCGAGAGAACGGACAAGCGCTCCCACTGTAGGACATCGTGTTGCAACTGCACATAGGTGGCAATTACCGAATTATCCTCTTAATCAGCCGCTGGGCGGTCAGCCGCCGCACCACCGCGCTCAGCCGCCCCTTGCCCGGCGTCGCGTACGGCCGCACCGTGCGCAGCAGCGCCACCGCCCACCAGCCGCGCGGCGCCGCGACGGTGTCCTCGTCCGTCTCGATCCTGAACCGCGCGGGGGGCCCGCCCAATTCCAGCTCCAGGTAGGCGTCCCAGGTGCCGGGCGCCAGCCGCCCCACCGCGGGCCTGGCCACGAACCCGCCTCCGGGCAGGGCCACCACCCGGTCGGTGCGCTCGTGGCCGGTGGCCCGCTCGCGCCAGACGATCCGCCGGATCGCCGAGGCCGCCGGGGCGGTGCCGGCCACGCTGACCTCGCCGTCGACGAGCAGCCGCTGCCCGAGCGACCACCGGGTGCGGACGAGCCGCGCCGCGCCCGGCACCGCCGCCACGTGGCCGCCCATGTCGATGCTCAGGTTGCCGTTGTCGCGGGTGAAGTACGGCACCGCCACCACGCCGCCGACCAGCCGGGGCTGGGGACGTCCGACGCCGCTGTCGCGCTCGGCGCCGAGCCGGCCGAGCCGGACGACGCCCTCGATCTCGACCGCCACCTTCAGGTCCCAGACGCCGGAGTCGAGCGCGCCGACGTCGATCCTGGCGGTGAACTCGCCGCCCTTGCGCTCGGCCGGCAGGACCAGCTCGCGGGCCGGGTCGTGGCGGGCGCGCAGCACCACGGCCAGGCCGTCGTCCCTGGGATGGCCGGCGAGCCGGGCGGCGCCGGAGACCACCAGGCAGTCGCCCTCCCAGCGCAGCCCGGTCAGGCGCCGGCGGATGGTGGCGCTCTCGATGCGGGCCAGGCGCACCAGCCGGTCGACGTCGTCGAGCGCGGTGGCGCGCTGCCGGTCGATGGTGCCGAGCCGCTCGTGGACGCCGGGGGTGTACCACTCGTCGCACAGCGCGGCCACCTCCCGCGCGATGTCCTTGCGGCGCACGTCGTCGCTCTCCAGGAACACCGGCCCGAGCTGGGCGAACACGTCGAGCCTGAAGTGCCGGCGCAGCAGGTGGTCACGCAGCGGGCCGGGCCCGACGTGCCGGGCCATGAGCCGGATCGGCTCCCTGATCATGGTCAGCCAGCCGAGCGGGTCGCGGCTGCCGGGCTGCTGCATGATGCTGCTGCCGTCGGGGCGCGACACCAGGTGGTAGCAGTCGTAGTCGGCCACCACCGAGATCACCCTGGCGTGGCAGTAGGCGTGCACGGTGAACAGGATGTCCTCGCCGATGAGCATGCCCTCGCCGAAACGGAGGCGGTGGCGTTCGATGAGCTCGCGGCGGAACAGCTTGAAGCAGCTCAGGCTGTTGTAGACCGTGCTGTCGCCCAGGTCGGCCCGGTCGGCGCTGCGCTGGAACATCGACTGCGGCGCCCGCCGGCCGTGGCCGACGACCTTGCCGAGGACGATGTCGGAGCCGTTCCTGTCGGCCATGGCGACCATGCGTTCCAGGGCCTCGGGGCCGAGGTAGTCGTCGGCGTCGCAGAAGAAGACGTAACGGCCGGTGGCGTGCTCGATGCCGAGGTTGCGCGGCCGCCCGGCTCCGGTGCTCCCGCCGGGAATGCGGACGACCTTGACGGTGTCGCCGTGGTATTCGGCGTACAGGTCGAGGAGTTCGGCGCTGCCGTCGGTGGAGCCGTCGTCCACGACGACGATCTCCTTCTTCACCCGCTGCACCAGCGCGGACGTGAGGCACCGGTCGAGGTAGGCCCGGCAGTTGTGCACGGGGATGACGACGCTGACGTCGACCGCGTCGTCTCCGCTCCCTGTCGCCGACATCGCCACCATCGCCGCCACTTCCAGAGTCACGTTGCGCTGCCATTCCGTTTCAGTATGTGACGAGCGATGGGTCCCGCGGGGGCGGTTCCGAGGTCTTCATCCCCCCCTTTTGCTAACACCGGAGAATCGCGGCAATCGGCCAATAAAGGGAGTCACACCCGCCAATTACCGCATTCAGCCAGCTCCGAATGCGTTTCAGGGATGAGGTTTTCCCTCCTGGGAGAAGAATCCTCACCGCGCGGATCACTACGACACCACCGCGTACGCTGCGTGATCCTCTGACGGCACATACGCGTCTACAGTTAGGCAACCTTGAGGCGGGAGGTGGCGGGAAATGGGATCGGAGCTCCGCGGGGAAGTGACCGGCGGATCGGTCGTGCACACGGCCGAGTTCATCGTCTCCTCGGCACGACTGGGAGAGCTGTACGAATGCTCTGCGCTGCTGCGCCGTACGAGGCTGCGGGCCGAGGAGATCGTGGACGAGGCGCGCGCGCTGCTGGAGGAGGCGGAGCGGCGCGGTGACGCCGCCCGCGCCGTGGAGCTGCGCGACCAGCTGGAGACCGCCCGGACGAAGTACTGCCAGGTCCTGAACGCTTACATGACGATCCTGCGCCGGATCAACGAGGAGCGGCAGGAGATCCTCCGGGTCCAGATGGAACGGGACCGGATCGAAGGCTTGTCAGGTGCCGCCTGACGGACGTAGTGTCAGGACATGCCTGACTGGAAGGACAAGCTCCGCTGTTCGTTCTGCCACAAGAAGAGCACGGACGTGAACAAGCTGATCGCCGGTCCCGGGGTGCACATTTGCGATGAGTGCGTCGGCCTGTGCCACGAAATCCTGGAGGCAGAGCGACAATCCGCCGAGCAACATTCCGGCGAGCCCCGGCTTCCCGCGTGGGAGTCGATGACCGACGAGCAAATTCTCGAGCACCTGCCGAAAATCGCCGCCGTGCAGGCCCAGGTGGACGACAACCTGCACGACTGGGTGTTGTATCTGCGCACCCGCGACGTCAGCTGGGAACGCATCGGCGCGGCGCTCGGCATGACCCGGCAGAGCGCGTGGGAGAGGTTCCGGAGCGAGATCTGACGATTCGTGAACCTTTGTGGCCTCTGACACGTCCAACCGATAAGGAGGCCTGAAATGCGCGTTCTGGACGGTCTCGCGGCGCCCGACCTGGAGCTGCTCGACCTGGAGCTGCTTCTCGTCCTCGCGCTGCACGAAGAGGCGGAACGCCTGGCCTCCGGCTGAACGGGCTCCAGCTCCCCGGCCGCCCCGGGGAGCTGGAGCAGGGGGGTCTTCCGTAGCATGTGGGGTCATGCTGCGATGCGCCGTGCTGGACGACTACCAGGGCGTGGCCCTGGGCCTCGCCGACTGGTCCCGGGTGCGGGCGACGAGCTTGCGCGAGCACTTCACGAGCCGCGACGATCTCGTGGCCGCCGTGCACGACTGCGAGATCGTGGTCGCCATGCGGGAGCGCACGCCGTTCCCCGCCGAGGTGTTCGACCGGCTGCCCAACCTGCGCCTGCTCGTCACCACCGGCATGCGCAACGCCTCCATCGATCTTGAGGCCGCCCGGGCGCACGGCGTCACGGTCTGCGGCACGTCCGGCGGTTCGACCTCCACGGTGGAGCTGACCTGGGCGCTGATCCTCGGCCTGGCCCGCCACCTGGTGCCCGAGGCGACCGCCCTGCGCGCGGGCGGGCGGTGGCAGAGCACCGTCGGCGCCGACCTGCACGGCCGCACCCTCGGGCTGATCGGCCTGGGCCGGATCGGGGCGGGGGTGGCCGCGGTGGGGCGGGCGTTCGGCATGGACGTGCTGGCCTGGAGCCAGAACCTGACGCGCGAGCGGGCCGAGGAGTGCGGGGCGCGGCTCGCCCCCGACAAGGACGCCCTGATGGCCGGCTCCGACGTCGTCTCCGTCCACGTGGTGCTCGGCGACCGGACGCGGGGGCTCGTCGGCGCGCGGGAGCTGGGCCTGATGAAGCCCACCGCGTACCTGGTCAACACCTCGCGGGCGGCGATCGTCGACCAGGCCGCGCTGCTGTGGGCGCTGCGTGAGGGCCGGATCGCCGGAGCGGGGCTCGACGTGTTCGAGGAGGAGCCGCTGCCCGCCGGGCACGAGTTCCGCACGTTGCCGAACGTGCTGGCCACGCCGCATCTCGGCTACGTCAGCGAGCTGAACTACGCGACGTACTTCCGGGAGGCCGTGGAGGACATCGGCGCGTTCCTCGACGGGGCGCCGATCCGGGTGTTGTGAGTCAGTCTCCTTTGGCCCTGGCCCGGAAGGCCGCGGTCTTGACGCGGTTCTGGCAGGCGGTCGAGCAGAATCTGCGGGTGCCGTTGCGGGAGACGTCCACGTAGACGCGGTCGCAGTGGGGGGCCGTGCAGACGCCGAGGCGGTCGTGGAACTCGCTGCCCAGCACGATCGCCAGGCCGGTGGCGCAGCTCGCGGCCCAGCTTCCCGCCGTGGTGTCGTCGCTGCCGTGGAAGTGCAGGTGCCAGGGCTCGCCGTCGTGCCGTTCCAGCATGGGCCTGGCCTGCGTTTCCCGCAGCAGTGTGTTCACCTGCGTGGCCGCGCTGTCGACGTCGCCGTCCGCGACCGCGGTGAAGACCGCGCGCAGCCGCGCGGCGACCGCGGCCAGCTGCGCGCCCTCCTCGGTGCCGAGCTCGCGGTAGGCCGGATAGGCCGTGCGCAGCGCCGCGGTCGCGGCGGCGCCGCCGTCCTCGGGAAGCCGGAAGGGTCGCCCGCGCCGCTCGCCCGGGGTGAGCTCGTTGACCAGGGTCACCGCGACGCGGACCACGGTGTCCATGTGACCGTTGAAGTCCAATTGACCAGTTACACCTTTGTGTTCTATGTTCGTGACTGTCCAAAGCTTAAACGACAGTCACAAGGAGATGTGCTGTGCTCACTCACGATGCCGCAACGAAGTGGATGGCGCGCTGGGACCGCCAGCAGGAGGGCTACCTGCCCGACCGCGAGGAGCGGTTCACCGTGATGATCGACGCGGTGGAGGCGCTGGGGCGGCCCGACCCCGTGGTGGTCGACCTGGGGTGCGGGCCCGGCTCGTTGTCGGCGCGGCTGCTGGAGCGGCTGCCCGAGGCCACCGTCATCGGCGTGGACGCCGACCCGTTGCTGCTCGGGCTGGGGCGGGCGGCGTACCCGCACGTGAGGTTCGTCTCGGCGGACCTGCGGACGAGCGGGTGGACGCGGCTGCTGGAGCTGGAGCGCCCCGTTGACGCGGCCGTCAGCACGACCGCGCTGCACTGGGTCTCCGAGCAGGACCTCAAGAGCATGTACGCCGAACTGGCGGCCGTGCTCCGGCCCGGCGGCCTGCTGCTCAACGGCGACCACATGGAGACCGACGACGCCACCCCGGTGCTGGCGCGGCTGGAGCGCGCCGTGCACGACCGCCAGAGCGAGCGGGTCTTCGGCGCGAACCCGCCCGAGGACTGGCGGGCCTGGTGGGACGCGATCAAGGCCGACCCGGCCTTCGCCGAGCTCGACCAGGAGCGCACCACCGCGGGCGCCGACCACCGCGGCTCGGAGTCCAGTCTGCTCTCCCAGCACGTCGGCGCCCTGCGTGAGGCCGGCTTCACGGAGATCGGCACCCTGTGGCAGCGCGGCCACAACCGCCTCCTGTGCGCCGTGCGCGTGGGCGAGCTCTAGGCGTCGCGGCGCAGCGGCGGGCGACGCCACCAGGTGACCCAGCGCCAGAGCCACTCCAGCGGACCCTGGCGGTGGCGGCGCAGCCACAGGCCCGACAGGACGCACTGCGCCGTGAGGATCCCGGCGGCGATCGCGAGCACGGTGAGCGTGTCCCACGTCTCCGGCGGCCCGCCGATCAGCCGCCCGGCCAGCAGGACGATGACCGTCGCGCTCAGGTAGTTGGTCAGCGCCATCCGCCCGAGCGGCGTGAAGACGGCCACCAGCACGGGACGCAGGCGGGTACGGAGCAGGACGAGCAGGACACACACGTACACACCGGCCATGAGCAGCCCGGCCACGGCGAGCGCGATGACGAACGACCTGTCGTCCGGCTGGTCCGCGTACCGGATCTGGACCCACAGGGCGGGTGCGGCGGTCACCGCGAAGACCGTGCCCAGCAGGGCCGGGCCGCGGGCCGAGCGCTCGATCCGGGCGATCACGCCGTACCGGGTCAGGGCGGAGCCCAGCAGGAACAGCCCCGGCACCAGCGGGACGCCGTTCGAGCCGAGGGCCAGCGGCGTCACGAGCAGCACCCCCGCCAGCGCCGCCACGACCCCGCGGGGCAGCCACGTGGACGGCAGCAGCACCGCCAGGCCCACGACGGCGTAGATCGTCAGGATGTCGCCCTGCCACAGCAGGAACATGTGCGCCAGCCCCAGGGCGAGCAGCGCCAGCAGGCGGCGCAGCAGCACGACCCTCGGCCGGGACGTCCGCCTCTCGGCCGATTCCAGCATGAGCGAGAAGCCCACGCCGAACAGGAACGAGAAGATCGGGAAGAACCGCTGGTCGACGAGTAAGCCCAACCAGGCCAGCGGGTCGTGGCCGCCGGCCCCGGGCTGGACCACCACGGCGGGGTCCACGTTCGCGATCGGCCGGACGTTGGCCACCAGGATCCCGCACAGCGCGAACCCGCGTACGACGTCGAGGGCGGTGATGCGGCTCCGGGCGGGATGGACCGCAGATTCATGCGACATGCGGATCATCCTGCGGAGCCCGTCGGCGGCCCGCATGAGTCGAAAGCAGGGCCCCCGGCGGTACTTTCGGCCGGTTTCCGCGCTAGGCGAGGATGCCGCAGAAGGCCGAGAGCGCGTCACCCAGCGCCGTGGCCTCCCGCAGCGGGTGCGGCCCCGCCGCGAACGCGATGTCCAGCCGCCCCTCGGCGTCGCGGACGAGCACCACCCGGCCGACGTCCTTGAGGGCCCCCGCGTTGACGGCCAGCCCGGTCACCACGTAGTGGGTCGGGTTGCCGGCCTCGTCGAAGTGCGTGGTCTGGGTGAAGGAGTCGGGCCCCTCGGTCACCACCTTGCCGGTGGCGAGGTTCTGGACGGTGTTGTCCTCCTTGATGTGGGCCTGCTCGCGCAGGAGCCGCCCGTCGGCGTCGAAGAAGTGGGTCAGGCCGGCGGTGAGGTCGATCGTCCAGGCGACGGGGAAGCCGCAGGCCTCTCCCTGGTCGGACACGACGCGATGCTGGGTGAGAGTGGATCGCTCCGGCGGCCGGGCCTGGGCGGGCGAGGCGGTGACGAGCATTGCGCAGACGGCCAGCGCCGGTAAGGCGGCACGCTTCATGACGGCTCCTCGATCATCGACCGGTGTCCGCCTGCACCGTAACCCGCGCCCGGCCGCCTGACCATCCGCCCGCGGGCAGACGACGGCGGGAAAAGATGACAGGCGTTGTCGGGTATCACGGCTAGCTTCGAACCATGAACAAACCCCTGCAGGGCAAGATCGCGCTGGTGGCCGGCGGCACCCGCGGCGCCGGGCGCGGCATCGCCGTGGAGCTGGGCGCGGCGGGCGCCACCGTGTACGTGACCGGCCGGACCACGCGCGAGAGCCGATCCGAGTACGGCCGCCCGGAGACCATCGAGGAGACCGCCGAGCTCGTCACGGAGGCCGGCGGCGAGGGCATCGCCGTCCAGGTCGACCACCTGGAGCCCGAGCAGGTGCGCGCCCTCGTCGAGCGCATCGAGCGCGACCACGGGCGCCTCGACGTCCTGGTCAACGACATCTGGGGCGGTGAGCTGCTCGCCCAGTGGGAGACGCCGCTGTGGGAGCACGACCTCGCCGGCGGGCTGCGGCTGCTCCGGCTGGCCATCGACACGCACGTCATCACCAGCCACTACGCGCTGCCGCTGCTCATCAAGCGGCCGGGCGGCCTGGTGGTGGAGATGACCGACGGGACGAAGGAGTACAACGACCGCAACTACCGCGTCTCGTTCTTCTACGACCATGCCAAGAGCGCCGTGCTCAGGCTCGCGTTCGGGCAGGCGCACGATCTGCGCCCGTACGGATGCGCGGCGGTGGCGCTGAGCCCGGGCTGGCTCAGGTCGGAGATGATGCTGGAGCTGTTCGGGGTGGGCGAGGACAACTGGCGGGACGCCACCGCCCGCGAGCCCCACTTCGTGATCTCGGAGAGCCCGCGTTACGTCGGCCGCGCCGTCGCCGCCCTGGCCGCCGACCCCGAGGTGATGCGCTGGAGCGGCGAGTCGCTCGACAGTGGCCGGCTGGCCCGCGAGTACGGCTTCACCGACCTCGACGGCTCCCAGCCGGACTGCTGGCGCTACCTGGTCGAGGTGCAGGACCCCGGCAGACCGGCGGACGCCACCGGTTACCGCTGAGCCGGGGTCACGCCTCCCAGACGGGCCGGATCTCGATGCCCGCACCGATGGGACAGCGCCGGGCGATCTCCTCGGCCTCGTCCAGGCCGGCGCATTCGATGAGGTAGAAGCCGGCCAGATCCTGCCGCAGCGCCATGAACGGCTCGTCGGCGGCGACCGGTCCGTCGCCGGAGGGCCGCAACGACCTGGCCTCCGCCGCCGGCTTCAGGGCCTCACCGGAGAACGGGATGCCGCGTTCGCGCAGGTACGCGGCGAACGCGGCATGCTCGGCCACCGCCGCGCCCATCTCCTCCTCCGAGACCGAGTCCCAGTAGTCCTCTGGATCGAACAACAGCAGGGCGAATTTCATCGTCGACCTCCACCCGCGAGCATGCCGGAAAAAGACGGCCGAGGGCCGCTCGTCGGGAGATAGTCTCTTGCGTTGCGGATTGTGCGGGAGAGGCGAGGAGACTGCGTGCTCGACCAGCGGAACCATCAGGGCAAGTTCGCTGAGGACTATGTCCGGGCACTCGCTTCGGCGGCGGGGCTCCTCGTCTACAAGGACGATCTCGATCATGACGGGATCGACCTCGGCTTCCGTCATCCGGGCAGATCCGGATATATCGCCTCACCGGCCATCGAGGCGCAGATCAAGTCCTGGTCCGCGCCCGCGACCCAGGGGCCCGACCTGCTCTTCCGCGGTCTGAACGAGGTCCAGTACAACAAGCTCGCCGCGGGCCCGTTCCTCGTCCCCCGTTACCTGTTCCTCGTCGTGGTGCCGGCGGAGAGCGAGCACTACGCGCGGGTCGAGACGGACGGGCTGATGCTCAGCAGGCTCTGCTACTACCGCGGCTTCGAGGGCGAAGAGCCGATCCTCGATCCCAGCCCGAAGCGGTACGCGACCGTCCGGGTGCCGCTGGGCAACGTGCTCACCGTTCGCGCGTTACGCGAGCTCGTCGGCGCCCCCACCGGGTCGCCGGCGTGACCGGGAGTCTGTCGGTCGCCGACGTGGCGAGCTATGTGGCCGCCACCGGCTGGGTCCGCCGGCCCGAGGGCTGGCGCGGCGCGACCGTCTGGGTGCACGACGGCGATCACGAGATCCTCGTGCCCGGCTCCGACGACCTCGCCGACACGCCCCGGCGACTCAGGGAGATCCTCACCGTGCTGGCGAAGGTGGAGGAACGTTCCCGAGAGGACATCGCCTCCGACATCGGCACCCCCATGGCCGACGTCCAGTGGTATCGCGCCCCCATCGTCCCGCAGGACGGGCAGTTCGGGCTCGTCGACGCGGTCACCGCCTTCAGCAGCGCCCAGGCCGCTCTCGGCGCGGCCGCCCGCGCCGCCCTGACCGGGCCCCGGTCGGTGTTCGACGGCGCGGCGCCCAAACCGGTGCGCGACCTGCTCGCCCGCGTGCGCATCGGGCCGATCGTGCCCTCCGGCGACCTGCTGACCGTACGCGTGCCGTTGGACCGTGCCGACCAGGGAGAACCTCCGCTCGCGCGCCGCACGCTGATCGTGCTCCAGCGGGCGACCACGCTCCTGCGCGAGGCCGGCGACGAGGCCCGCAGGACCGGCGACATCAGCGTCTTCGACCGGGTCGTCGGCGACGGCGTGTCCGCCGACCTGTGCGCGGCGCTCGCCCGGTTCGCCGGCGCCGATCCCGGCGCCCGTTTCGAGGTTGGCTTCCGCTGGGCGCGGGGCCTGCCCTCCGCCGAACCGGCGCGAACGGTCGTCTTCGAGGCCGAGACCGGACGGCTGCTCCGCCGCGTCGCCCACCGGCTGCGGCGGCTGCACCGCGAGCACGCCTCGGTCACCGGTCTCATCGGGACGCTGTTCGACAACGGCGGCGAGGACCGGTTCCGCGTCCACGTCCGCGGCGAGGTGTCCCTCGCCGGCGGCGAACCCCGCAGCTCCCTGTGGGTGCGGCTGCCCGGCGAGGCGGCTTACGACGTGGCCGTCGAGGCCCACCGCACCAGGACGCCCGTACGCGCCCACGGCACGCTCATGGAAGTGCACGGCCGTCTCGAACTGATGGCCGACCGTTTCGCCCGAGTCGTCGACGATCGATCCGAGGAGACCTGACCATGGAGAACACCGCCTTCGCGACCCGAGAACGGGCTCTGCTGCTCGGCCTGATGACGCTCGGCGGCTCGGCGTCCAACCCGGATCTCAAAGCACACATCGGGTACGCGCTCGACGGCGCGGCCAGGACCCGCATGAACAAGCTCGGTCTCGTCGCGAGCGACAAACCCGGCAGGGCCTACCACCACACTCTCACCGAGGACGGCTGGGCCTGGTGCGTCGAAGAGCTGTCCGGCACTGCCCCGGCGAAGACGGGATCGCTCGGCCGCACCCTCTACCAGGTCCTCGACCTGCTCAGGGGCTACCTTGACGCGAGCGACCTGAGCCTGGCGGAGTTCGTGGTCAAGGCCCGCGGCGACGAGACGCCCCAGGACGACCTGACCCAGGCGATCAGGGACGCCTACTGGCGGCTGGCCCGCGAACCGCAGGACTGGGTGCTGCTCACCCGGCTGCGCCCGTGCCTCGGGGACGCTCCCCGCGCGGAGGTCGACGAGGCGCTGCGCCGGATGGAGCGGCTGCCCGACGTCCACCTGGCGCCGGAGGCCGACCAGAAGACCCTGACCGGCGCCGACCGGGAGGCGGCCGTCCTGGTGAGCGGCATCCGCAAGCACCTGCTGGCGATCGAGGCGCGATGAACGAGGCCGAGGAGCGCGCATTGCGCGCCGTCTCCAGGGTCCTCAACTGGGCGACGACGGCCGAACACGCCTGGAACCCGCCGCCGTTCCACGTCGACCGCATGCATCCGCGGGCCGAGCGGCTGATCCTCGACGGCATCGACGAGGCGTCCGCCGCCACCCGGACCAGCCCGCTCGGCGTCGTGATCCAGGGCGAGGGCGGCGCAGGCAAGACCCACCTGCTCGGCTGGGTCAGGGGCGAGATCGCCCGCGCGGGCGGCTACTTCTTCCTGGTGGACTTCAGCGCGGGCGACGACTTCTGGCGGCGGACGACGAGCGCGATGGTCGAGGACCTGGGCCGTTCCGCGGGCGGCCGGGACGAGCCGATCCAGGCGATGGTGGCGCTGCGCCGCCTGGCCGCCCTCGCCGGCGTGGAGGACCGGATCGAGGCCGCGGTGGACGGCGGCAAGGGCCTCGACCGCGACGACCTCGACGCGCTGGTCAGCGGCCTGATCACCAAGGACCGCCGGCTGCTGCGCTGCCGCGACACCATCCGGGCGCTCGCCCTCTACGCCGCGGCCTCCGGCCCGGCCCTCGACGTCGCCCACGACCATCTGATGTCGACGGAGGAGGCCGAGGAGGGCGATCGGCAGGCGTGCGGCATGAGCAAGGGCATCAAGGAGCCCCACGAGATCGCGGTCGACCTGTCGATGATCCTCGCGATGACCGGGCCCAGTGTGATCGCCGTCGACCAGATCGACGCCATCCTCGAACACTCCCGCCCGGCCGCGGGGGCCGGCCCCGCCGGGCCGGCCGGCGCGGAGCAGCGCAAGGACGTGATCGACGAGCTCGCGGGCGGGCTCATGGCGCTGGTCCACGCGACCCAGCGGTCCCTCTGCCTGGTGGCCTGCCTGCCCTCGTCGTGGAGCCTGCTCAGGGACCGCGCCATCGGGACGGTGCGCGACCGGTTCCGGCCGGCGCTGATCCTCGGCACGATAGCGACCGCGGACATCGCCCGTACGCTGGTCGAGCGGCGCTTCGCCGTGGCGTACGCGAAAGCGGGGTTCGCGCCGCCCGGCCCCGTCTGGCCGATCACCCCCGCCGCGTTCGAGACGGCGCCGGGCCACACGCCGCGGACCCTGCTGCGGCTCATCAGCGCCCACGTCGAGACGTGCCTCGCGGACGGCCGCGAGCGGCTGCTGGAACGTTTCGACGACGGCCCCGGCCACGCGACCCAGGTCGTCGCGGAGCCGACCCCCGCCGAGGACGACTTTGTCCGGCTCGACGCCCGCTTCGCCGAGCTGCGCGCACAGGCGGACACCTCGGCCGCGTTCGATCCCGAGCACGAGGACGAGCTCGTCCCTGCCCTGCTGGCCGCCGGGCTCCGGGCCTGGATCACGGAACAGGGCGAGCAGGGCCGCGCCTTCTCCGTCGACCCGCCTCCCGGCCGCCGGCCGAGCCTGCACGCGCGGCTGCGCCAGGCGCTGAGCCCCGACTCCGAGGACCAGCGGCACTGGACGTTCCGGATGATCGGCGCGCGGCATCACATCGCCGCGCTCAAGCGGCTGACGGACGGCATGCAGGCGTCGGGGCTGGGGCCGCAGACCGCTGACCGGCGGTTCATCGTGCTGCGCAACCACGCGTGGTCGGACGGTCCGGCGACCCGGGCGCGCGTGGCGGAGCTCAAGGACCACGGCGGGCTGGCGCTGACCGTACGCGATGACGACCTGCGCGTCTTCGAGGCGCTCCGCCGGATGGCGGCGGAGCAGGACCCGGCGTTCGAGGCGTGGCTGCGCGCCCGCCGCCCGGCGGGCAGCACCGAACTCTTCACCACCGTCTTCGCCGCACCCCACCACCGGCCCCGGCCCCTCGACCACTTGGCAGGCGCGGAACCGGCTGCGCCCGACCGCCCGGCCGCGGCCCAGCCCGCTCCCGACCACCCGGCGCCACCCCCGCCCGCTTCCGACCGGGCGACCCCGCACGACGCGGCGACCCCACCCCGGCCCGCTTCGGATCGCCCGGCCCCGCCCCGCCAGGAGCAGGCTTCCCCGGAGCGCCCTGCCCCGCCCGCCCACATGTCTCCGGTGGGCGGGCGGGACGCCGTCATCCCCGTCGGCCGACGGCTGGACACCGGCGCCGCGCTGGAGCTGAAACTCGGCATGCTGGCCCGCCACACCGCCGTCTTCGCCGGCTCCGGGTCCGGCAAGACCGTGTTCCTCCGGCGGCTGGTGGAGGAATGCGCCCTGCACGGCGTGTCGTCGATCGTGCTCGACTCCAACAACGACCTCGCCCGCCTGGGCGACCCCTGGCCCGCCCCGCCCCCAGGGTGGAACGCCGACGACCCCGGCAAGGCGACCCGCTACTTCGCCGAGGCCGAGGTCGTGATCTGGACGCCAGGGCGCTCCCGCGGCCGCCCGCTGAGCTTCCAGCCGCTCCCCGACTTCGCCGCCGTCCTCGACGACCGCGACGAGCTGGACTCCGCGCTCGGCCTGGCCGTCGCCGCCCTCGCCCCCCGGGCGAACGTCGACGGCGACACCGCCAAGGCCCGCAAGGGCAAGGCCGTGCTCCGCCAGGCGCTGGAACACTTCGCCCGCTCGGGCGGCGGCGGTTTCGCCGAGTTCCTCGGCATGCTGGCCGCGCTGCCGTTCGAGGCCGGCAGGATCGACCGGGCCGACACCATCGCCGCCGAGCTGGGGCAGCTGCTGACGGCGGCGACGATCAACGACCCGCTCTTCGCGGGCGACGGCGAGCCGGTGGACCCGGCCCGGCTGCTCACCCCGTCGGCGGGCAGGCGGGCCCGCGTGTCGGTCATCAGCCTCGTCGGTCTCAACGAGGACGCGCGGCCGGGCTTCGTCAGCCGGCTCCAGATGGCCCTGTTCTCCTGGATCAAGCGCAACCCGGCCGGCGACCGCCCCCTGACCGGTCTGTACGTGATGGACGAGGCCCAGGCCCTCGTACCGGCGACCCCCAAGACCGAGGCCCTGGCCAGCACGCTGACTCTGGCCTCGCAGGCCCGCAAGTACGGCCTCGGCCTGGTCTTCGCCACCCAGGCGCCGCGCGGGCTGCACAACCAGATCGCCGGCAACGCCACCACCCAGTTCATCGGCCGGATGAACAGCCCCACGCAGATCTCCGTGGTCCAGACGCTGGCGCGCTCCCGTGGCGGCCGGGCCGACCGGGTCGGACGGCTGGAGACCGGGCAGTTCTACGCCGTGAGCGAGGGCGTTCCCGAGGTGCTGATCCGCACCCCGCAGTGCCTGACCCACCACCCGCCCGCCCCGCTGACGGAGGAGGAGATCCTGCAGCGGGCGTCCCGCTGACCGGCGTCCCGGCTCATGGGACGGCGGCGAGGAAGAGGTAACTCGCGCACAGGGTGAGGTGGACCCCGGCCTGGAGAAGCGTGGCGCGGCCGGGGATCACGGTGAGCGTGCCGACGAGCGCGGTCAGGCCGAGCAGCACGATGTGGACGGCCCCGAGCCCGAGCAGCAGCGGGCCGTCCAGCCAGATCGACGCCACGGCGATGGTCGGGATGGTCAGGCCGATGCTCGCCATGGCGGAGCCGAGCGCGAGGTTGAGGCTGATCTGGATGCGCCGGCGCTGGGCGTTGCGGGCCGCGGCGAGGGTCTCCGGCAGCAGCACCAGCAGGGCGATGACCACGCCGACCACGGCGTGCGGCAGCCCCGCCCCGGAGACGGCCGCCTCGATGGTCTTCGACTCCACCTTGGCCAGTCCGACGACCGCGACGAGAGCGGTGATGAGCAGCGCGAGGCTGGTCAGGGTGGTCCGCAGCGTCGGCGTGGCCGCGTGGACCTCGGTGTCGGCCTCCTCGTCCTCCTCGATTCTTTCGGCGACGAGAACGCCGCCGAGTCTGGCGGTGGCGGGCCGCAGCGGGCGGACCGTGGGCCCCGGGGCGGGCAGGAAGTAGTCACGGTGGCGGACGTTCTGCACGAACACGAACAGCACGTACAGCGCGAGGGAGACCACGGCGGCGAAGGCCAGCTGCACCCCGGAGAACTCGGGACCGGGCACGCTGGTCGTGAACGTGGGCAACACGAGACTCAGGGTCGCGAGCGTGATCACGGTCGCCAGCGCGGCGCCGGTGCCTTTGGCGTTGAACGACGCGGTGCCCTCGCGCAACGCCGTGATCAACAACGACAGGCCGAAAATGCCGTTACAGGTGATCATCACGGCGGCGAAGACCGTGTCGCGGGCCAGCGTGGCGGCGCCCGGCCCGCCGGAGACCATCAGGGTGACGATGAGGCCGACCTCGATGACGGTGACGGCGACGGCCAGGATGAGCGAGCCGAAGGGCTCGCCGACACGGTGGGCGACGACCTCGGCGTGGTGCACCGCCGCCAGCACGGACGCCCCCAGCAACCCCACGACCACGATCTCGCCGATCACCGGCAGGCTGCGCTCCCACGCCCCGAGGAACGCCAGGACAGCCGCGACGGGCACGATTTTGGCGGCCATCTCCAGCGGCGAGCCGGTGGCCGCGTCTGCCGGCGGGGCGTTCAACAAGGACCTCCATCGATCTCGCGGGCACCTGGCGCAGGCCGCCCCGGAGCCCAGTCTCACCGCGGAGACCCATGTCCGCTATTGGGGCTGATGCCCATTTTGCAGAGGGGAGATCCTGTAGAAGGTCAGCGCAGCGTCGCGGTGAACGTCCGCCCGTGGGCGTGGTGGGTGTTCACCCGGATCTCGGTGCCGCCCGGGACCCGGCGTGCCGTCACCCCTTCGTCGGCGGAGTCGAGGCGCAGAGAGGCGCCGCGCAGGACGACGGTGACATGGTCGCGGTCCATCGTCGGGTCGGACACCGCGACCACCGTACGCTCGCCGGAGCGCACGATGACCGAGGCCGGGCCGTCGATCTGCACCCGTTCGGCGTGGTGCCGGCCGGCGGCGAAGACGTTGGCGGCGACGATCCCGAGCCGGGCGTGCTTGATCGCCTGCACGCGCCCGTCGTTCGCCAGGACGCTCAGCGGCCCGTCCGTGTAACGGCGCAGGGCGGCCTCGGTGGCGTTCGGGACCAGCGCGTAGGCGAGGGCGGGCACGTCCCCGGCGGCGGGATGGTGGATCGCCGCGGTGAAGACCTGCTTGGTGATCCGGGTGTCGGGGTTGGTGGCGCGGACGACCCTGCGGCTGCGGGTCACCGTCTCCACCCCGGCCTCGACCGGTTGGCCGGTGAGGAACGCGTAGCCGATCGCGGTGCCGCGGGTGCCGTTGGCGTACCGGATCCAGCGCGGCGGCGCGGTGTCGCCGGCCTGCCAGGCCGCGCCGTCCCGGCGCTCGCCGGTGACCGTGATCGCGTCGGCCGGGGCGGCGATGCGGCTGTCCACGGTCGTCGTCGCGGCGCGTCCACTCTGTCCAGAGATGTCCGCGACCAGCACGACGATCTCGTCGTCCAGCAGGAACCACGACTTGGTCGCGCGGGCGTTCTGGTAGGCGACGAAGTCGTCCGGCAGGAGGCCCGCCTGCTTGGCGGCGTAGGCGGCGTCGTCCGACTGCACCATCCCGGCCACGCCGTACTCGCCGAGCGTGGCGCCGCCGGAGAAGGCGTTCTCCGCCAGCGGGAAGTACACGTAGGCGTTCTGGGACTCCGAGGACGAGGTGAAGGTGAGCGGATGCCCCGGGTTCTCGTACCACATCCGGCCGTACAGCTCGGGGACCGTCCGCCGCTCCTCCACCGGCGCGGTCACCCCGGCCAGCCGGTACGGCGAGACGGCCGTGTAGTAGTCGACGCCGAAGACCTCCCGCTGGTCCTCCCCCGACAGGTAGAGGTAGTACGCCCCGTCGCCCTGGAACCACGGCATGAGGTTCTCGCCGCTCATGTACTCGTATTTGCTGATCCGGTCGGAGCTGCGGGCGAGGGCGAAGGCGTAGCCGGGACGCCGGTGCACCGTCCGGTCCATGGCGTTGAACGCCACCGACCGCCTGGCCGGGTTCAGGTCCTCGGCCGGCACGCCGGAGTCGCGGATGGCCTGGTAGCGGGCGATGCTGACCGGCGAGACGAAGGCGGCCGTGTCGGCGGCCGGCAGGAACTTGGCGTACTTCCGCAGCGCCAAGGCCTGGTCCCCGGTGACGTGGTCGGCCAGGTCGGCGACGGCCTCCACGATGACCCCGACGTCGGTGTAGCCGGTGGTGGTCCGGGAGACCGCCCGTCCCTTGACGATCTCCATCATCCAGCCCTCGAAGATCAGCGGCGCGAACCCGTCCGCGACCCACCGGTACACCACCCCGGCCAGGTCGGGCCCGGTGCTCGTGGCGCCGTCGAGCGTCTTGAGCGTCTGCACGACCCGCGTGAGCAGGGCGCGCCCGTACGAGCCGGTGTAGGCCACCGAGTGGTGCTGGATGAAGGAGCCGTCGGCGTAGTAGCCGTCAGCCACGCCGTGCTGCAGGGCGTACGGGTCGATGGTGGCGAAGACCGTGGCCTGGTCGGAGATGGCCTTGTCGACACGGGCGTCGTCGCCGGTGAGCGCGCCCTGCAGGATCCGGTTGCCGGTGATGTCGGCCAGGTTCGCGCCCGTGTGGAAGCGTGAGTCGAGGTCGACGTCGCCGTCCTTGCCGTTGCGCAGATAGGCGTCCATCGAGGCGACGTACGCGGCCGTCAGGTCGGGCCGTTCGTCGCGTACCCGCTCGGCCAGCAGCGCCAGCGTCCTGCCGACGTGGGTCGGGATGCCGATCTCCCAGCTGTGCCAGTTGCCGTAGTAGCCCTTCGCCTGGTCGCCGAAGTGGTGCTCGTGCAGCCACCGCAGGCCGTCGATCACCCGCCGCTGAACGGCCGCGTCGCCGTCGAGCTCGCCACCGGGGGTCCGGGTGGCGAGCGCGATCTCGTACAGGTACTGGAAGGACAGCCGCAGGTTGACGTCGTCGCCGCCCAGGCTCACCCCGGCGAACAGCTCGTTCGCGCCGGCGCCGTCCAGGGCGTCCAGCCGCTGCCGAGCCGTACGGAGCACGGCAGCCAGCTTCCCGGCGACCTCGGGCCGGGCGTTGACCTCGGGCGTCCCCGCGTAGATCGCCACGGCGTTGGCCACCAACCGGCCGTGGTCGACGCCCGCCGCGGCCCGCACGGGCGGGATCATCGCCAGCAGCCCGGCGGCGGGGAGCAGGGAGAGAACATGACGACGGGACAGGTGCGGCACGGCGATCTCCAGGCAGTTGGGGGGTATGCCAGGCTTTCCGCTACATAGCCACTTCCGTCCCCTCAGAAACCCTGTGCATCAGCAGGTGGCCCCGGCGGAACCGCTCGCCCTCCCGGGGCTCCCGCGACATCCGCCCGATCTCGGCGAAGCCCGCCTCGTACGCCAGCCCGGCGAGCTTGTCGATCGGCCACCGGTAGGCCGGCGCCACGGCGTGGTCGAACACCGTCACCGGCCCGCCTTCGGCCTCGAAGAAGCCCAGCAGCAGGCAGCCGCCCGGGGCCAGCACCCGGCGGAACTCCGCGAAGTACGGCGGCAACTCCTCCGGCGGCGTGTGGATGACGGAATACCACGACACGATGCCGCCCAGCTCACCGTCGCCCAGCTCCAACGCGTCCATCGACCCCACTTCGAAACGCAGGTCGGGGTGCTCCTGGCGGGCGAGGTCGATCATCACCGGCGACAGGTCGATGCCGAACGCGTCCAGCCCCAGGTCCCGCAGATGCGCGGTGACGCGCCCCGGCCCGCATCCGAGCTCGGCCACGGGACCTCGCGCGTATTCGGCGAACGCGGCCAGGACCGCCCGGTCCAACGGCAGCTGAACCAGCTCGTCCCTGGCGAGATCGGCATATCGGACGGCCACGGCGTCGTACGCGTGCGCGGTGACACTGAGGTAGGAAGGTTCGGCCATAGCCGCCGATGCTAACCCCGAACGTCCGTCCGGAGGATCTCGGCGAGGGCCGACTTGACGTCCAGAAGCCGGTCGGGCCCGACGACGGCGCCCCAGCGGGCCTCCATGTCGGCGAAGTAGGCGGAGCTGACGTCGGCTGCGCGCACCCCGCGGTCGGAGTAGACGACGACCCGCCCCCGGCCGTCGTTCGGGTCGGGGACCCGCCGCACGTAGTCGCGTTGTTCGAGGTAGCCCACGAGCTCGCTCATCGCCTGGGGGGTCATGCCGGCCCGGCGGGCCAGGGTGGTGGGCCGGGTGCCGTCGCAGTCCATGAACCGGAAGACGTTCAGGCAGTGGGTGGGCCGCAGGTCGTCGTATCCGGCCTCGACCAGGCGCTGGTAGAGGCCGTCGAGCATCAGGTTGAACGCCTGACCGACGAGCTGCGGCAGGAACGCACTTGTAGGTTCTTCGGGCACCTTATAACCTCACCTTCTAAGGTTGCCTGAACATCTTATCCCCCTCCTCGAACGGATACAGCCGTGAGAATCGTGAAGATCGCCGGTGGGGCCGTCCTGGTCCTGCTGGGCCTGTTGTGGATCCTCCAGGGAGCCGACCTCGTACGGATCCGCCCGATCCTGTGCGTCGCCGAGTGCCGGCCCCTGACCGGCGGATCACCCGCCTGGCTGGCCATCGGCGTGGTCGCCGTGGTGGCCGGGCTCGCACTGTCGGGTGTGCTGCGCCGGCGGCGCTGACGGGCTACTGCCAGCGGAAGAAGCGCGTGGAGACCAGGGCGCTCACCACGATGGCGGCGGCCATGCACAGCAGGTGCCGCGGCTCCGGGGCCGTACCGACCCATGCCGCGCCGACCGCATGCACGGACGCGCCGAACGGCAGCGTCTCACCGATCCGGGCGACGACCTCGGGCATGCTCCCCGGAGACCCGAACAAACCGCCGCCCGCGCCCATCCCGAAGAAGAGCACCAGCCCGATCGCGACCGCCGCGTTGGGGCTGTGCGCGACCGCCGCGACGAGTAGCCCCACGGAGTACATCGTCAGGGCGGCGAGGGCGACCACGGCCAGCGCGAGGCCGGGCTTCGCGGGCAGATTCGCGCCGAAGGCCAGCACGGCGACCGCGAGCGCGAGGCCGATCCCCACGACGGTGTGCGCGATGCTCACCACGACGTGCGCGACCAGCACCATCGCCGGACGGGCCGGAGTCACGGCCAGGCGGCGCAGGATCCCGGCACGCCGGTACAACGCGAGGAAGCTCGGCATGTTCAGCACCCCGATGGTGGACAACACGATCGTGAGCACGAGCGGGATGACGAAGAAGTCGATCACCTGCACGCCGTTGGGCAGGGTCTCCCCCTCCGCCGAGAACCCCGCCATCACCAGGATCAGCATCGGCAGCATGATCGGGGTCAGCAGCCCCGCGGTGTCGCGGAGCACCATCTTCGCCTCCGCGCCGACCAGCATCCCCCATGCGCGGGGGCCGGGCCGGTACGGTGCGAGCTCGCTGCCTACGGCGGTGGTCATCGGTCGTCCTCCGTGTCGGTCTCGTCGGTGCTCTCGTCGGTCAGTGAACGCCCCGTCAGGGCCAGGAAGGCGTCGTCGAGGGTGGCGCGTTCGAGTCGGGTCTCGGTGACGACGACGCCGCCGTGCACCAGCGCGGCGCTCACTGCCTGCAGCAGATTCCCCGTCCCGGTGACGGTCACCTGGTCACCACGCGCCTCCACCGAGATCACCTCGGGCACCCCGTCCAGCACGGCGGCGCCGAACGCGTCGTCGCTCGCGCGGAACCGCACCCGCTGGTCCAGCCCCGCCCGCTCGATCAGCCCGGCCGGGCTGTCCGTCGCCACCACCCGCCCGTGGTCGATCAGCGCCACCCGGTCACACAGCCGTTCGACCTCCTCCATGAGGTGGCTCACCAGCAACACGGTGACGCCCGTGTCGCGCAGCCCTTCGACCAGCGACCAGATGGCGCGGCGGGCCTCCGGGTCCAGGCCGGTGGTGAGCTCGTCGAGCAGGGCCACCCGGGGGTTGCCGACCAGCGCGAGCGCGATCGACAGGCGCTGCTGCTGGCCTCCGGACAACTGCTCGAACCGCACGTTCCTGCGCGGACCGAGGCCGAGCGAGTCGATCAGCTCGTCCGGGTCGGCGCCCTCCGGGTAGAACGAGCGGTAGAGGCGTACCAGCTCGCGGACCGTCAGCGCCGTGTGCAGCGCGGTGTCCTGCAGCTGCACCCCGAGCACCGGACGCAGCCTGGCGCGGTCGCGGCGCGGATCGAGCCCGAGCACGCGGGCCGTGCCGCGGTCGGGGAGGCGCAGCCCGGCGATGGTCTCCACGGTGGTGGTCTTGCCGGCGCCGTTGCGCCCGAGCACCCCGAAGATCTCCCCTTCGTTCACCGACAGGCTGACATCGTCCACGGCGACGGTGTCCCCGTATCTCTTGTGCAGGTCGCGGACCTCGATCGCGAGCACGGCGGCTCCTTGCTCCTCGTTGGGTTGCGGTGCCCCGACGGTACGGTTCGGGCACTCCCGGCGGCGCGTGCCGGCGGTCATGGTCGGCACCCATGACTTCTGGCAGATCACCGGCGCGATCCCGCCGCATACGCTGGGGCGGTGAGGCGTTGGGATCCGGAAGCCTGGTCGTCCGTCTTCGTCACGCTCGTGTGCGTCTTCGTCGGCGTGGTGCAGCTGGGGAACGCCGAGATCGCCCGGCTGCCGGGGTGGTGGATCTGCTTCGCCGCCTTCTGCTGCGCGCTGCTGATCTGCATGTATTTCGTGGGCCTGCTGCCGCGGCGGGTGGTCCTCACCGCCTTCGCCGCGCAGGTGCTGCTGGGGCCCGCTCTGGTCCTCATGGCTCCGCGGGCCGGCTGGACGCCGATCCTGCTGGTGTTCACCGCGGCGATCAGCGCCTACCTGCTCCCCTTGCGGACGACCGCCGCCGTCATCGCCTTCAACACCCTGGTCGTCGCGGCCGTCCCGCAGATGCAGGGCGGCAGCGGCGAGGCGCTGCTGGCCGCGCTGCTCTACCTGCTGCTGCAACTGGGCAGCGCGCTGGGGGTCGTCGCCCAGGCCCGCGAGGCCAGGATGCGCCAGAAGCTGGCGGAGGCGCACACCGAACTGCGCACGGCCGGCGCGCTGCTGGCCGAGTCGACCCGCGCCGACGAGCGGCTGCGGATCGCCCGCGAGCTGCACGACCTCCTCGGACACCAGCTCACCGTGCTCGCCCTCGAACTGGAGGTGGCCTCCCACCAGGCCACCCCGCCCGCGAGCGAACACGTCGCCCGCGCCCGCCGCCTGGCCGGCGACCTGCTCGCGGACGTACGCACCACCGTCGGGGAGCTGCGCCGCCGCGCCCCCGACCTGCGCGACACCCTCGAACGCATCGTCGCCGAGCTGCCCGAGCCCGTCGTGCACCTGACCATCGACGACGCGGTCGAGGCCGACGAGGAACGCACGGCGGCCCTGGTCCGCTGCGTCCAGGAGGTGGTCACCAACACGATCCGCCACGCCGCCGCCGGCCGCCTGTGGATCGAGATCACCGCCGACGAGAAGGGCGGCCTGACGTTCACCGCCCGCGACGACGGACGCGGCGCCGACCGCATCGTGCCGGGCAACGGCCTGCGCGGAATCACCGAACGAGCCGAGGCCCTCGGCGGCCGAGCCCGCTTCTGGGCGGAACGCGGCTTCCACGTCGTAGCAGAAATGCCCTCCCCATGAACGGCCGGCCCAGCACGACCCACGACATCACCGCCACCAGCGACCCCGCAGCACCCCACGACATCACCGCCACCAGCGACCCCGCAGCACCCCACGACATCACCGCGACCGGCGACCCCGGGGTCCGCGACTTCGCGGTGAACGGCGAGACCCGCGGTGAGCCGTCCACGGGTGGAGGCGTCCCCGACCTGATCCGCGTCTGCGTCGTGGACGACCAGACCCTCGTCCGGCAGGGGATCCGCAGTCTCCTCGACCTGGCGACAGGCATCGAGGTCGTCGCCGAGGCCGACGACGGCCTTTCCGCCCTCACCGCGATCAGCGAACACCCGCCGGACGTCGTCCTGCTCGACCTTCGCATGCCGCGTCACGACGGCATCTGGACCCTGCGCGCCCTACGCGACAGCGGCATCGTCGTGCCGGTGCTGGTCCTGACCACCTTCGACGACGACGAACTGGCCCTGCAGGCCCTGCGCGCCGGAGCCAGGGGCTACCTGCTCAAGGACGTGACCCTCGACCAGCTCGTCGGCGCCGTACGCACGCTCGCGGCCGGCGGGACGCTGGTCCAACCGGCGATCACCGACCGCCTCCTGCGCGCTATCCGCGACGGTGACGCCTCCCCACCCGCCCCGGACGGCGAAACCCAGATCCAGGACCTCACCGAACGCGAGCTGGAAGTCCTCCGCCTGCTAGCCGGCGGCTACTCCAACCGCGAGATCGCCGACGCCCTCTTCCTGGCGGAAGGCACGGTCAAGAACCACGTCTCCAGCGTCCTGCTGAAACTCGGCACCAGAGACCGCACCCGAGCCGTCCTCCGCGCCCTCCACCACGGCCTGCTGAGCTGACGCCTCATCCGAGCAGCGGAAACTCCCCGCGCTGATGCCACCGCTCCCCATCGCTGACGAAGAGCCCGACGGCCGCGACCTCCGCCGTGACCGGCAACCCTCCGGCCAGCTCCCCTTCGACCTCGTCGAACACCTGCTCCTGCTGCCCATGCGCCACAGTCAGGTGCGGAACGATCTCCGCGAACTGCCCACCGTAGGGCGGCGCCTCAGGCCACCGCGCCACCACAGCCTCGGTCAACGCCCGAAACGGCTGCTCAGGCGTCGGCGCCAGATAAAGCGCATCAGGAAACCGCCCACACCCGTCAAAGCGAACGCTGAACGGACGGTGCGCACCGATCACCGCGCTCAACTCACCGACCACCCCAGCATCGATGCGACCACTGTCCAGGAACGGCACGAGCACGGTCACATGCGCCGGCACCCCGGCAGAAGCGGAAGCGTCAAAACGCCGCCGCCACCGCCCCACCACCGGCTCGGCTTCCTCCACCACAGCCAACAAGGCCGTCTCACCCACCCGATAAGCCGCACCCGCCATGACCGAATGATCTCAATCGCCAAGCCGCATCCGCCACCCGGCCGCATGCCGCTGCTGTAGAGACTCGGCATCAGCGGCCGTACCGCGCTGCTCGCGAAGAGGGCTGCGGGTGGGCGCCATCGCGCCGCGCTGAAGGCAGAGGGAGCCTAGCCCTGCGGGAGGTTCTTGAGGAACACGATGCCGTCGCACTCGGCCAGGTGAGCCGGATCCAGCGGGAAGTAGCCGAACCACGGGGACACGCGAGGGGCGGGCGGCGCGGCGGCGAGGGCGGCGGCCAGCCGGCGGGCATCGACGACGTAGCCGTCCTCCGGGAGCGCGTACAGGAGGCCTTCGACGGTGTCCGGGGGCGGTGTGCCCACTCCCTGGTGCCGGATCGTGCCGATGGCCATGGCCAGGAAGGCGTACTGCTCGCCCAGGTGGGCGTTCACGAGGGCGCCGGCGCTCCACCACTGCTCCGGCGGACCACCCAACCGCATTTCGCTCGTGCCCCGCTGAAGAAGGAGATTGTGGGCGTAGACCATCACCGGGCCCCATTCGGCGACGGCGAGGATGTTGGCGGCCATCATCGAACTCCGCACGCCCAGCAGCCGCCTCATGCGGCCCGGTGTCGTGTCGGCCATCCAGAAGTGGTAGCGCATCAGGCCGGTGGCGGTGCGCCCGTACAGGCGCGCCCGGTCCCACTCGTCCCGCGAGGTCGCCGCGATCAGGTGCGGAGTCTGCGTGTCGAGCAGCGACACCAGATCGTCGGCGAGCAGCCGCAGCTCCCGCGCCTCGGCCGTCTGCCCCACCGACCGGGACGGGTCCATCGTGGTGGCCGGATCGGTCCACCGGTCGTCGGCGCCGAGCAGGCGGTCGAGCGTTCCAGCGTCGCAGGGCATCAGGTCCGCCTCCACCCGGGCCGCGAGGTAGCCGTGGAGGGCGATGAGGGCCCGACGGGGGCTCTCGGGACCGGTGATCTCCAGCGGCCCGTCCACGCCGGCGAACCGCAGCCGCTCGGCCGCGTCGCGGCCGTCGTTGTACGCGCGCATCCAGCGCACGAGCTCCCGGTTGGCCGCCGACGTGCCGAACCCGTGGCTGAACCCGCGTTCCATGACCTCGTCGAGGGTGCCCGTGCCCGAGGTGACGTAGTCGTCCACGACCGTGCCCAGCAGGCAGTCGCTCTCGAGCGCGATCGACCGACAGCCCTCCTGCTCGACGAGGTGCCGGAAAAGCTCGTTCCGCACCTCCAGCAGAGTGTCCTCACCGTGTGTGGGCTCTCCGAGGCCGAGCACCCGCGGCCTGCCCGGGAACAGCCTCATGACATTCACCGCCTCGACGGCATGGGCGACGTCCTTGATGCCAATGTCCATGCCTTCAACGGTATCTTTGAACCGGCTGTTGAACCTTTCTCGCGATATACCCAGAAGCCAGCGTAAAAAGCTTCAAAGCGATTGACCTGCACGGGTACGGACTGCCCGGCTGCAACCACCGTGCGACTCTCACCCAAGTGGGCCTGCCGGACGACACCCTCATAACGCCGGATCTCCCGGCCGCCCGTGAACCGACCCCGACCCGTGACATCGCCGACCCCCCATTACGGCCGCATCGGGTCCTTCGCACAGACCTTCCTCAACGCCGCAACAACGATCAACCCCACCAACCCCTGCTTGGAAGTGATCACCGGTCTTTGACGTGTTTCGCCGGTCACCCACAACCAACGCCAAGGCCGCCACTCCCAGGCATCCGACGCGGGCGCCGGGGAGGCCCCGTCGCTTGACATGATCGCGGCGCGAGCGATAGACGCGTCGCTGGTGCCGTCGAAAATCTCTGCCTTATGCGCTGTGGCGATCCTGATGCCACTGGCTCCCGCCGTCATCACGCCCAAAGTCGCGAACGTCGTCATCGGT
This sequence comes from Nonomuraea terrae, assembly GCF_044465245.1. NCBI lineage: Bacteria > Bacillati > Actinomycetota > Actinomycetes > Streptosporangiales > Streptosporangiaceae > Nonomuraea > Nonomuraea terrae. The sequence continues at coordinate 82,055 of NZ_JBITLL010000008.1, forward strand.
GTGATCATCGCCGCATTCCTGATCGTGCCCGTCGTGGTGCTGCGTCGCCGACGGTGGGCGCCGCGGCTGGGCGCCGCGCTGCTGGCCCTGCTCGCCGTGGCCGCCGCCGCACCGGTCGCGGGGCTCGGCGCGCCGAGCGAGGAGGAGCTCCAGCGTGAACTCACGATCGAGTACGCCCTCGGCAGGCCGGCCGACTCCGGCATCCGAGCCTACGGAAGTCTGCGGTTCCTGCCGTGGGACTCCGAGGACCGGGTGCTTCTCGCCGTCGCCTGCGTCGCCACGGCGGCGCTGCTGCTCGCTCTCGGCCGGGCCGTCCACGGCGAGGGGCGGCGTGAGCTTCTTCCGCTGCGCTGGAGCCGGCCGCTGACCATGTGGGGCACCGCCTTGGTGCTGGTGAGCGTTCCGCAGACGATGCACCTGGGTGCTCTCGCCGACGGGTCGATCGAGCACGGGATCATGATGTTCGACGGCGCCTGTTTCGGCGGCATGGACAAGATCGTGTTCGCACTGGCCGTCCTGGCCCTGATCCCCGAGCCGCTCGTGGTCGCGTCGGGCTTCGGGCTGTGGACGCTGCTGGCCCGCACCGGCCACCGGCCGCTGGGCCGGGTGGTGGGCTGGCTGGCGGTGGCGCCCCTGGTGGCACGGGACATGATGATGAACTGGATGCCCGCACTCGGATGCGCACCTTCCCAGGAAGAGGCCGCCAATCCGATCACGCTCCGGTGGCTGCTCTACACGTTCCTCCCCGTCGCCCTGATCCTGCTGGCCGTACGAGTATGCCGAGCCTCCATCTCGAAGGCACAAGATCAGCCGGTCGCCCGCAGCTGACGCGCCCACCGCCACGGCCCGCCGCTCGAACGGCCGGAAGGAAAGCAGGCCGGCTCGGGCATGCCCGGCCGGCCGAGGTCAGGCGGGTTGCTCGGCCGCCCCGCGGGCGGCCATGCGGCGTTCGAACCACACCGAGGTGAACGGCGGCACCGCGCACGCCAGGCCGAGCACCACCGCGCCCCGGCTCCACCCCGCTTCCCGCGCCGCCAGCAGCACCCCGGCCGCGTACAGCAGGAACAGCGCCCCGTGGATCGGGCCGAACACCTTCACGCCGAGCTCGCCGGTCTCGGTCACGTACTTGAAGAACATCCCGACCAGGAGGCCCGCCCAAGAGCACGCCTCAGCCACCGCCACGATCCGGAACCAGCGCAGCATGCCCAACCCTTTCCTCGGCGCCGCGCTTACTCTACAGCCTGTAGAGGACGGCGCCGGACCATTCGGGCACGCTTCGGCCGGCGCACGTCCCACGACAGAGAGCCCACCCGGCCACGCCGCCGCTCGAACGGCCGGAAAGGCCCCCTCTACAGGTGCCGCCCCCACCAGTCGAGGATGGCCTCGAAGCGGGCCACCCGGTGACTGGGAAGCCCCGAGCGGGACAGCTCATGCCCCTCCCCCGGGAACAGCAGCAGCTCCGTCTCCACCCCCCGCACCTTCAGCTTGACGAACAGCCGCTGCGCCTGCTCCACCGGGCACCGCCAGTCGTGCTCGGAGTGAATGATCATGAACGGCATGTCGATCTTGTCAGCGTGCGTGAGCGGGCTCTGCTCCACCCAGCGCGCCGGGTCGTCGCCGTACAGGTCACGCGCGAACGACCACCCGATGTCGCTGCTCCCGTGGAAACTGTCGATCGCGTTGACCGCCCGCTCACTGATCGCCGCCTTGAACAGGTCGCCATGGTGAGCCGCCAGCCACGTGGTCATGAAACCGCCGTGCGAACCGCCGAGCACCCCGGCACGGGAGGCGTCCAGCCCACCGGTGGCCAGGGCGGCGTCGAACAACGCCACCAGGTCGAGCGCCGACAGTCGGCCGACGTCCCCGATGATGTGCCGGCCGTGCGCCTGGCCGTACCCGGAGGAGCCGCGCGGGTTCCCGAAAACGACCGCGTAACCGGCCGAGGCGTAGATCTGGGCCTCGTCGAAGGCGTGCCAGCCGTACTGCGCGAAGGGCCCGCCGTGGATCATGAGGAGCACGGGGTGCGGCCCCTCGCCGGCCGGGCGGACGATCCAGCCGTGTACGGGGTAGCCGTCCGGGGCCGTGCCGGTGACCTCCTCGATGGGAAGGAGGTCGAGGCCGGCGCCGTACGAGGTGAGGGTGGTCTCCTTGCCGTCGCGGAGGGCGACCAGCTCGCCGGGGGTACGGGCGTCGGCGACGGTTGCGACGATGACGTCCGCGGCGTGGGCGACGGCGTTGACCTCGCGGGGGCCGCTGATCAGAGCGGTGGGTTCCGTGCCCGTGTACGGCACGAGCAGCAGGTCCTTGGCGCCCCTGTTCTCCACGGTGACGAGCACACCGTCGGCGGTGGGAACGTACGGGGCGAGGGGGAGGTGGAAGCGTTCCTCGTCGGTGAGACGGCGGGCCGCGCCGCCGGCGAGCGGCACCAGCCAGAGCCCGGCGTTCTTGGCGATCAGGTGGCGGCCGTCGGCGCCGGCGTCGGCGCCGAGGAAGCACAAGTCGTCGCCGTCCGGGGTGAAGCGCGGCACGGACACCGCCAGCTCGGTGGCGGTCACCCGGCGCAGACCCGAGCCGTCGGGGGCGCTCACCCACACGTCGCCGGTGAGCGTGCTGTCGCGCTCCTCGTGGCGCGCGGCCACGAACGCCAGCAGCGCGCCGTCCGGGCTCCAGGTGACCCCGCCATGGTCGAAGTCGCCCTCGGTGACCTGCGTGGCCGACGGCTCCTCGGCGAACGGATCGACGATGAAGACGTGAGCACGCCGGTCGATGAAGAAGCCCAGGTTGTCCAGGCGGTACTTGAAGCCGGTGATGCGGCGCGGACGTTCCTTGTCCGGCTTCGTCTCGCCGTACCGGCCCTCCTCGGGCACGCGCGCGACGAACGCCAGCCGCCGCGAGTCGGGGCTCCACACCGGCTCGCTGACACCGAGCGGCTGGTCGGTCACCTTCCGCGGCTCGCCGCCGCCCGTGGGCATCACGTAGAGCTGCGGCTTGGCGCCGTCGCCGCCGCGTACGAAGGCCAGCCAGGCCCCGTCCGGCGAGTATGCGGGCTCCCCGTCGCGCGGGCCTCTCGTCAACTGGCGCGGCTCGGCGGAGCCGTCCGTCGGGACCAGCCAGAGGCCGCCGCGGTACTCGTCCGCCTCGAGGTCGGGCCTGGTCATGGCGACGATCGCATGCTTCCCGTCGGGCGAGATCGTCGGAGCGCCGAGAGCATGCAAAAGGGAGATATCCGCAGGTTTCATGCCCAAGACCCTAGCTGCCCCGCCTCAACCGCCACAGCGTCCCGGAGATCACAAATTCCTGTACGCCTCCAGCGTGAGGGTGGCGCTTTTCCGCAGCCTGCGGCGCTTCGGCCCGCCGACGAGCGGGCTCCGCCGGCGCCGTACGCGCGGTCGGCGTCTACAGCCCGCCCGCCGACTCCACGGGGGCTGCCGCGCGAGCCGACATCTCCGCGCGCGCCCGGTGCCGGTAGCGCAGCGGCGACTCACCGACCCCGCGTTTGAAAGCGGTGCTGAACGCGCTCTCCGAGGAGTATCCCAGGTCGGCGGCCAGCGATCCGATGCTGACGTCGCTGTCGCGGAGAGCCCGTTGCGCCAACAGCATCCGCCACCGGTTGAGGTAGGTCAGCGGCGGCATGCCCGCCGTCGTGCGGAAACGTTCGGCGAAGGTCGTACGGGACATCGCCGCCGCGCTCGCCAGCTCTTGCAGCCCCCAAGGCTTTCCTGGTTCGGCGTGCATGAGGCTGAGGGCCGGCCGCAGACGCTGGTCGGTCAGCAGCCGCAGCCATCCCGGTGGCAGTCGCTCCTGGTCGGCGTAGGCGCGCAGGACCTCGAGCAGCAGCAGCTGGCCGTGCTGCCGCATCGCGAACGCCGAGCCGATCCTGTTGCCGGACACCTCGGCGAACACCCGGTCGAGGCACCCGCGCAGGCTGGTCGCGGCGGCGGCCGACGCCCTCACGTGCCCCACGGGCGGGAGCGCCTGCAGCAGCAGGGCCCGGCCGGCCGGGTTGAAGTCGATCGCGGTCCCGATGACGACGTCGTCGGTGTCGCGGTCGGCACCCGCGAGGCTGGTGAAGGGATCGCCTTCTTCAGGGGCGACCTCGCGGGGCGGGCCGTCGCCGGCGCCGCCCTCCAACCGCAGCCACGACCGGTTGTTCACGATCGCGACGTCGCCCGGCTCGAGCTCTATCGGCGCGTCGATGCCGTCGGTGGTCAGCCGGGCCCGGCCGCTCACCATCGCGAAGAACTTCAGCGGGTCCACGATGGGGGCGCGCGCGACCCAGGGCCCCCGCGCCGCGAAACCGCCCGACACCAGACCGCGGACCTCGACGAGGTCGAACACCGCCGACAGTTGATCGCTCACCATATCCGTACTATCACACAAGAAATACGCACTCACAAGCATTCAGAGTTCGAAATCCCTGAGCCAGACTGGTGTCATGACACAGAAACAGCACCTCATCGGGACCGGGTTCACCGCGGCGTCGACCGCCGACGACGTCCTGGCGGGCATCGACCTGTCGGGCACGAACGTCGTCGTCACCGGAGGCCACCAAGGGCTCGGCCTCGAGGCGACCCGCGCGCTCAGCAAGGCCGGAGCGTCCGTCACCGTGGCCGCACGCAATCCGGAGCGGGCCGCTGCCGCCCTGGAAGGGATCGAACGGGCCGAGGCCGGTCAGCTGGACCTGCTCGACCCGGCGTCGATCGACGCCTTCGTGGCCCGGTACCTCGACTCCGGGCGTCCGCTGCACATCCTGCTGAACAACGCCGGCATCCAGGGCGGCCCGCTGGTGCGGGACGACCGCGGCTACGAGTCGCACTTCGCGACCAACCACCTCGGCCACTTCCAGCTGACCAACGGACTGCTGCCCGCGCTGCGCGCCGCGCACGGCGCCCGGGTCGTCAACCTGACCTCCGGCGCTCATCGAATCAGCGACATCCGCTGGGACGACCCGAACTTCACCACCGGCGACTACGACGGTCACCTCGCGTACGCGCAGTCCAAGACGGCCAACATCCTGTTCGCCGTCGAACTGGACCGCCGGTGGGCCCACGACGGCATCCGCGGCTACGCCGTGCACCCGGGGATCATCGTCACCACGAACCTGGGGCCGTGGCGGCCCGAAGGCGCGGCACCGACACTCGGGTTCCCCGTGGACGCGCTGCGGGCCATGGGGTTGCTCGACGAGTCCGGCCGGCCGGTCATCGATCCCGACAACGAGAAGAAGACACCGCAGCATGGGGCGAGCACCAGCGTGTTCGCGGCGACCAGCCCGCTGCTCGACGGGATCGGCGGTGTCTATCTGAAGGACAACGACATCTCATCGCTCGATGAGGACCCGAAGCCGTTCGACATGGCCGGTGGCGAGTTCCCCTCGACCGACGTCGTGCCGCACGCCCTCGACCCCGAGTCGGCGCGGCGCCTCTGGGAACTGAGCGAAGAGCTGCTCAAGGTGTGACAACACGAAGCCGTCTACCGTAGCCACCGCAGGGCCGCGTCGACGCAGTCCTGCGGGCTGCTGTTGAAGGCGATGGCCGCGTCGGGCGCGTGCCGCCGGACCAGGTTGACCACCTTCTCGAAGAGTTCGCACAACGACTCCCCCTTCCGGATGCCGCCCCCGATGACCACGCACTCGTGTCTCCGCGGGCCAACGCCTCAGCGATCACTCCCTCAGGGTTCTCATCGGGCGCCACCAGGCACCAGTCCGCCTCGATGCCGTGATCGTCGAAACGGGCCTGACCGCGTGCCATCGCCGCCTGCACCGGCGCCGGGTCCCAGCCCTGGATCATGGCGGGATCGAGACCGATCACGAGTACTCGTGCCACTGCCACGCGCCCTCCCTTCTCGCTGAACGGTTCCACACCGGCATCGCGATCGGGCGCTCACGACAAGGTGACCCGCATGGTCCACGATGTGAACGATTTCGTGATCTTCTGGCCAGAGTCGCGACGCGAGCCGCCGCCGGCAGCCCGGAACTCCCACCCATTGTCTCCCCGGAAGACCTCGCGGAGGCAGAGTCCGCGCTGGGATTCCCGCTTCACCCTCTGCTCGCGCAGCTCTACCAGAGGAACGGTAACGGCATCCTCGGCCTGAGCGCATGCGTCGATTGCCGGAGCGAAGCGGGAACGGTGCTGTTGTTCGAGCCGAACCCCATCGACGATGGCCAATGGGCCTCAGCCTGGCCGATCGGCTCGACACCTGGATCGGTGGACAGGGGTGGTACGAGGAGGAGAACATCGACGAAGAGGTCGACATCCCCCGGTGGGAAGACGCGGCGAGCCGCGCGTGATCGTGCCGATCTCCGTACGCGACTGCCGTGTGTGTCGAGAATGCGGCTCCGGCTCCGTCCCAGGGACACCGGCGGAACGCCGGGCGGACCAAGAGGACGACGAAAGGGATGACCGTGCGACCGTACGAGATCACCGAGGTTCTGAACCGGCCGATCAGCCAGGAACTGCTGGCCCGCGACCTGACCCGCCTGGCCTACGTCGCCAAGGACGGCACACCGCGCAATGTCCCGATCGGGTTCACCTGGAACGGCTCGGAGATCGTCATGTGCACCTCGAAGAACGCCCCGAAGCTCCCGGCCCTGCGCGAGAACCCGACGGTCGCCCTGACGATCGACACCGAGGTGCACCCGCCCAAGATCTTGCTCATCCGCGGTCGGGCCGAACTGGACGTCGTCGACGGCATCCCGGACGAGTATCTCCAGGCCAGCGGCACCTACAGGATGACGCCCGAGCAACGGGTCGAGTGGGAGGCGGAGGTGCGCTCGCTCTACGACGGCATGGTCCGGATCGTCGTGACCCCGACGTGGGCGAAGCTGATCGACTTCGAGACGACTCTGCCGAGCGCGGTCGAGGAGCTGATCCGGCAGCGGGACGAGCGCCGGCGCGCCTGAGCCGCACGGACGTCCGCGGCCGGGAAGCGGGATGACCGCCTCCCGGCCGAGCGTCAAGCGCACTTACGGCTGGTTGTCTCGCCGTGTTTCTTATGGCAACGGTGCTTGCCGGTGATCGCGGTCGTGGTGGTGTCCGTGCCGCCGTCCCAGGTGACGGCGTCGGTGATCGTCGTCGTTGGTGACCTGAATCCGGTAGGTCACCGTCGTACCGACGCGGGCCGTGGCCCGGTCAACGGTCTTGTCGACCGACAACTCTCCCGGCTCCGGGTCGGCGGTGATCGTCACGGTGACCGGCTCGGAAGTGGAGGCCGCACAGACCTGGTCCCCTTCGTAGCGGGCGGTGATCCGGTGTTCGCCTTCGGCCAGGGCGGACGTGGGCAGCGTGGCGGTGCCGTCGTCGTCGAGGGTGGTGATGCCGAGCTCGGTGGTTGCCGTCCAGGAAGGTCACCGTCCCGGTCGGGGTGCCGCTGGTGCAGGTCACCGTCGCGGTCGACACGACCTGCTCACCGGGACGGCCTGAGCCCTGCGACGTACCGCTGTCTGCCTGCTCAGTGGTGACGGTCACCGGCTCGGACATGGACCCCAGGCAGGTGAAGCCGCCGTGAAGCGGGCGGTGATCCGATGTACGCCGTAGGGCTGATCGCGGGCCTGCCACCAGCCGGTCAGGAATGTCAGTGCGGGATGCTTGAGTGGTCACATGCGCTACGGCATCGACATCGCGATCCTTGGAGATCTCGCCGAGCCGTCTCGCCTGGTCACGCTCGCGCAGGAGGCCGAGGCCGCCGGGTGGGAGGCAGTCCTGGTCTGGGACCACCTCGCCTTCGTCTGGGGCGCCCCATCGGCCGACCCCTGGGTGGCCCTCGCCGCGGCCGCGCAAGCGACCTCCCGCATCAAGCTCGGCACGGCCGTGACCCCCGTAGCCCGCCACCGCCCGGAAGCTCTGGCCCAGACGGTCGCCACCTTCGACAGGTTGTGCGACGGCCGCGCCATCCTGGGCGCCGGCCTCGGCGGGGATGCCGGCGAGTTCACCGCTTTCGGCCGAGCGCGCCCCGGCGGCGCCGTCCTCGACGAGGCCCTGGAGGTCATCACCTCCCTGTGGTCCGGCGACGAGGTCCGCCACCATGGCGAGCATTACACGGTCGACGGCGTACGCCTTGCGCCTCTCCCGGTGCAGCGTCCCCGCGTCCCGATCTGGGTCGGCGGCACGGCCCCGGCCGCGCTCCGCCGCGCCGCCCGCTGGGACGGCTGGATCATCGGCGGCGACGATCAGGAGGGAAACATGGCTCTCACTCCTGACGCCCTTGCCGCCCAGATCAGTGGCCTGCACCTCTCGGACGTGGCCCTCATCGGCGTCAGCGACCCGGGCTCTTCGATCAGGCCTTATGCCGACGCGGGGGCCACCTGGTGGTTCGAGCATCTCCACGGCCGTCGCGGGCCCATGGAAGAGCTTGTGCGACGTATCAAGGCGGGCCCACCTCGCGGGTGAGCGTGCCCAGGCCGCGGCCTGTGGCGCAAGGTTTTCATCGTGGCTGAGATGTCCGACACGGGGGCATGGCTCGTCACCAAGCGCGTGCCGGGCTGCCCGCACCGGGTGCGTCAACATCGGAGTACTCGCCCACCACGTCGTCGTATCCACGTTCGAGGAGTCCAGCCGCTCCACGAGCGCTTTCGTGCGGCGACCGTTGATGACGGCGACGAGGCGATCTCTCGGTACCACCGGTTGTCCTCATGGACGGATGGCGGTGGCGGAGAAGGCCGCGGGAATCGCTCGGCCCTTTGGCGTCCGCCTTGGCTGACATGCCGGACGAGGAATGGCTCGCAGCCGAGAACGGCCCGGCTGGCCGCGCCCTGGGTGAAAGGCGATGAGTGTTCGGGGCGGTGCGACCCCTGTGCGGTGGTCGGATGAGCGCGGCGGCCCGGCCTGAAGCCGAACGTTCCAAGACCCCCGCCGGAGTGGACCCGAGCCAGGCACGGGCACTGCTGAGGGCCCGTTCAGCAATGATGCAAACTTGTGGCATTTAGGCCGATAAGGGTCGTTGTTGCACTTAAACGAACCGCGAAGATCGCGAGCCCCACTCACCTTAGTGTCGAAAGTACGCGGGGAATACGAGAACGACATTTACGAATAGCGGATGAATTGATAACTTTCAGAGCGCAATCACGTGGAATGTCATGAAGGAGAGCCAATGGCGGGTTCGACCCTGGGCAGCGTCACTCTTGGCAGCAGCGCCCCCGAGCGCCTGCGCGACTGGTACGTCTCCACGCTGGAGCCGGACGAGACGGCGATGGCGGGCTGCCTGATCAGCCTCCGCTTCGGAACGTTCCACCTGCTCATCGAGGAGCTTCCGGTGGCCGACAAGAGCCCGGAGACCGCCCGGACGACGTTGAACTTCGAGGTCGCCGACGCGTCGGCCGTCATATCGCGCATGCAGGAACTGGGTGCCACCTGGCAGAAGGAACCGCACTATCTCGAAGGCAGCCTGTTCGCCACCACGACAGACCCGGACGGCAACCAGGTGCAGGTCATGCAACTCGGCTTGGCACACAAGTAACCACACCGGGAAATAGTCCGTCCCATCCAGTACGGCGGCCGCCATTCGTCAGCCGAGCTGGGCATATATGAGCGCCATACGTACCCGCCCGGCGGACGCATCAGCGATGAGGCGCCTTGTGCCGCCCGATTCCGCCGGAGCCGCCTACCTGCGCGAGTCCGTGTCAGGCCCATGCATGATCGCCGCGTTCTCCCGACCGGAGAGCCGGCGGGTTCAGGCAGAACAGTCGTTCTGTTCACGCCGCCAGGCACGCGTCTGCGCCGACGCCGTCCGCCACCCCGGATCGCCTTCGCCGTGCCACCGGACGGGACAAGTCGCCGGCTGCTCAGGGTCTGACGACTTCCACCCAGTGGTGGCCGTCGGCGTGGGTGCGGGGGTTTCCCTCCTTGGCGCGATGCTCCGGTAGAGGCGCACGGGACCGACGACTCACAGGGGGCGTTCGGTACGGCGCCATCTTCGCTTCACCTCAGCGACATGGAGCACACGAAGCGTAGCCTGTGGCGCAAGTCACAAAGCGTTGCAAAGTACCACAAAGTCAAGCGTCGCGATGGACGAGGGAGTCGAGCACATGACCGAATTAGATCGCCGGGGATTCCTCCGGAACGGCCTGGCCGCGACCACCCTGGGCGTGGTGACCGGCGGACCGCTCGCCGCCCTATCCGCACGTACGGCGGACGCCTCCACGATGGTGAAGCGGCCCTTCAGCCCCGACTACGGACCGCTCGCACCCGTGAAGGACCACACCACCGGGCTGGAACTGATCAAGCTGCCCCGCGGCTTCGAGTACGTCACGCACGGCTGGACCGGAGACCTCATGACCGACGGTCGCCCGACGCCCGCCGCTCACGACGGGATGGCCGCGTTCCGGCCCAGCGAAAAGCTCAAGAGGCGGACTCCCGGCGAGGGCAAGGGCCACTGGACCGTGCTGGTCCGCAACCACGAGCTCGGCGACATGAACGGCGCCTTCGTCGACCCGGCCTACGACCCGGCCGCAGGCGCCGGCACCACCTCGCTGATCTTCGACACGCGCCAGGGCGAGTTCCTGGACAGCTGGGCCAGCCTCGGCGGCACGTACGGCAACTGCGCCGGCGGGCCCACCCCCTGGGGCAGCTGGCTGTCCTGCGAGGAGACGGAGATGGTCAACGGCGACATCCGGCACGGCTACATCTTCGAGGTGCCACACGACGGCGTCAGCACCGCCGAGCCGTACAAGGAGATGGGCCGTTTCACCCACGAGGCCGTGGCCGTGGACCCGCGCACCGGCTGGGTCTACGAGACCGAGGACAACACGCCAGGCGGTTTCTACCGCTTCCGGCCGAAGGTGAGGGGCGACCTGTCGCAGGGCGGTGTGCTGGAGATGATGTCGATCGGCTCGTCCGCGTACACCACCTACGCCGACGGCACGGGCGTCACCTATCCCGAGATCGGATGGGTCGTCATCGACGAGCCCGACCCCGGCCCCGGCGAGACCAGCGTCGCACAGCAGGGCATCGCCAAGGGCGGCGCGTCGTTCACCCGGCTGGAGGGCGCCTGGTACCACGACGGCAAGATCTACATCGTCAGCACCTACGGAGGGCCGATCAACCAGGGCCAGGTGTTCGAGTACGACATCGCCGACAACACCATGCGGGTGCTGTTCGCCTCGCCGAACGCGTCCGTGCTGAGCAACCCCGACAACATCTGCGTCAGCCCGCGCGGCGGCATCGTGCTGTGCGAGGACGGGTCGGGCGTGAACGGCCTGCACGGCCTCACCACCGACGGGGAGATCTTCCCGTTCGCGGAGAACGCCGTCGTTCTCCCCGCCGGCGGCGTGCCGGGCAAGAGCGTCGCGCCCGGCGACTACACCCACTCCGAGTGGTGCGGATCGGTGTTCGACACCAGAGACGGCGGGTGGCTGTTCGCCAACATCCAGGTGCCCGGCATCACCATCGCGATCACCGGCCCGTGGAAGAACGGCTCCCTGTAACCCTGGAGCTCACACCGGGACGGGCATTTCGCGCGCGTGCGGCGGCACCGGTACGCCCAGGGACCCGCTCCATCGGGCCCTGAACAGCCTGTCGACGACCAGCGCGGCAGCCACGGCACCAGTGCGGCAGCCACGGCCCGAGCGGCGTCGACCCGAAGAAGTGGCTGACGCCGTGCGTCTGCACGACCGCGGCCAGGGCCGCCGTCGAGCCCAGCCCGCTCAGGAGAACAGAACGGTCGCGCCCTGCGACCATCAGCGCCTGAGCGAGCTGGGCACCGACCAGCGCTGAGGTACGCGCCCTGGCCGCCTCCCGTGTGCAGCACGCCGCGATCCCGCCGCGCTGTTGAAGGCCCTCACCACGTCGATCTACCTGCGCCTGCTCATCACCGCCCTCCCAGCGTGCGCGCCACGCTGGCGCCGCGCGCCGGCGCCCAGCAGGCGAACTGGACTGGGATCACCGCGCGTGGTACTGCCCCCACGGCGGTCCCGCCGTGTGCGCGTTGTTCCCGGTGCTCCATCGCGAGCTGCGCGAGGGCGGCCACACCTACGCGCACCCCCTCGCGCGCCGCGTGCTGATCGGCCTGGACGGAACCCGGGTGGACGTGGCGGCGTTCGCCGCAGAGGTCGCGGCAGGCACGTAGGCGTACTCCAGAGCGACGGCCTCGCCACCGATACGCGGCACGACTTCTGGACGCGCCACGGGGATGGCCGAGGATCGCATCGACAAGCAGCTGGGGCAGGCGCCGCCCGGCGAGGACGGCGTGTCCGGGAGCGGAAGCCTGCGGGGAGCGATATTCGGTAGACAGCGTCATGCCTGATCAGTATCTTCGCCGGGTCCCGCCTCGCGCCCGTCCGAAGCCTGAACCACGGCGGCGGCCCTGCCTCTGCCGGAAGCGGCATCTCAGCCAGGAGTCGCACCCGCCAACGCAAGGAAATGGTCCGTGACCGACATCGTCCCGCTGCGCAGGAACGTGCGTTTTCACTTGTTGTGGATCGGCAGCGCGGTGTCTCGGTTGGGGTCGGAGTTCACCAGACTGGCCATGCCGCTGCTGGTGCTCGCGCTTACCGGCTCCCCCGGGCTGGCGGGCATCGTCGCCGGGGCCCGCACCGTCGCTTTCCTTCTGATCCAGATACCGGCCGGCGTCTGGGTGGATCGGTGGGACCGCCGCCGTACGCTGATCACCGCCCAGGGCCTCCAGGCGGTTGTCTCAGCGCTGCTGGCAGCACTGATCCTCACCGACCAGGTACAGATATGGCACTTCGTCACGCTGGCGGTACTCGACGCGCTGTGCGCCGCGTTCATCGAGCCTGTCCTGGACACGGCCATTCGCGGGATCGTCCCCACGAGCCAACTGCACAGCGCCTACTCCCAAGAGGAGTCCCGCACACATGCCGCCGGGCTGATCGGCCCTCCGCTCGGTGGCCTGCTGTACAGCCTGGGGCGTGCCGTGCCCTTCGTCGTCGACACCATCACCTTCCTTGCCGCCACGCTCTTCTACGCTCTGGCGAAGGTGCCGCGCCGCCCGGCGAACCACTCGCAGCCCTCCACACGAGAGGACGGCGAGGAGCAGCACCCGATCCGGCGTGGCATGCGCAGGGAAGCAGCCGAGGCCATCACCTGGCTGTGGCGCCAGCGGGGCCTGCGGGGGGTCACTGCGGCGATGATGGTCCTCAACCTGCTGGGCGGGGCATTCCTGATACCTCTGATCGTGCTCGTCGGCGAACGCGGCGGTGGTGCCCTCACCACCGGCACAGTCCTGGCCGGCCTCGGCATCGGCGGGCTGGCCGGGGCGCTGCTGTCGGGCCGCATCAGCAAGCTCCTGCCGCCCGGCAGGCTGCTGTTGACCGTCTTGACGGTCTTCGGTGCCGCGCTGGCGGCCACGGCGCTGCCGTGGGGGGCGTGGTGGCCGATGGTTCCCTTGGTGTTCATCACCCTGTCGACCCCCTCGCTGAACGTGGTGCTGAGCGTGGTGATCGCCCGGATGGTGCCAGAAGAGCTGCTTGGCCGGATGGGCGCGGTCCTGAGCATGGGCAGCATGGCGCTCAGACCCTTCGGCCCGGTCCTCGGCGGAGCGCTGGCTGCCGCACTGGGCGGCGCGGTGGCGCTGGTCGTACTGGGTGGGCTACTTGTCGTGACCGCTGCTGCAGCTGCGCTGAGCCGAGAGTTGCGCCGCTTCACCGGGGACGTCTCCCCGGCCGGAGGCGACGCCGTACAGCCGGGGGCAACCCCGACTGGTGCCTGAACAGGCGCTGACGGCTCCGCTGGACGGCGCCTGGCGGAGGCGGCGCAGGAGCCTGAGATCAGCTTATTGAGCAATTGCGGGAGCTGACGTCCGATGACGATATCGGTGTACGTAACGAGGCACGAAACCTCTTGCTTCGCATGGGAAAGACCGGAGAACCGAGCACCTGACGTCTGCGCGCCTCTCCGGCGATCACCGGGCCGGCGCCTTCACCATTTCTCGAATTCAACCGCATCAGGGAAGAGCCCGCTGATCCTCCCCGCAACGTCCGGCCTCGCCGTCTGAACATCCCACGAAGTGCTGTCGAAAGCTCGAAGACGAACATCAGGTGTCGATGAACCGGACCCGCGCCCCTCCGCCTCTCCATCCACAAGCTGTGGGTGAGGCTGGAACAACTGGAGAACCTGGCACGTCGACAGCCACACATCCCCGGGTATCTCGATCTGGGGAATCAGCCAGTCGATCGTCAATCGCCACTCGTAACCGTCGATCAGGGACCCGAGAGACCTGAGCAACTCTTCGAGGCCCAAGCAATGGCCGTCACGCCACATGGCGAACGTGAGCATCCGAGTCGCCGCCGCAGGGGCTCCTCCATCGAAGACCATACTGCTGAACATAGATCACAAAGGCCCTCCGAGATCTTCCCGAAGGGCCTTTGAGCTGCGAGCCGACAAGGGGAATCGGCCTCGCGGCCGTATCGCGCTGAAGCCTGGCCGTGATCCCGGAGAGCATCGGTTGGAGGGCGGCGCGCGTCAGCTCGGCTGGTTGGTGGGCTCTGTTGCCTGGGGGTGGGTGGCGTCCAGGCTGGCCAGGAGCTTGAGCCGGTCTTCGAAGGTGCTGCCTGGTTCGGCGGTGTAGACGGTGAGCTCGTACAGCGTCCGGTTGGACATGGGCAGGTCGAGGGACTGGAAGGTCAGCTCCAGGTCGCCGACCTGGGGGTGCCATAGCCGCTTGGTGCCGTCGTGGCGGATGCGGACGTCGTGGGCGGCCCACCGGCTGCGGAACTCGGTGCTGAGGGTGGACAGTTCGCCGATGAGTTCGCGCAGGGCGCGGTCGTGGGCCTCACGTCCGGCTTCGGCGCGCAGCAGCGCGGCGGCGACGACGGCGGCCGCGTCCCAGTCGACGAAGAACTGCCGGGAGCCCGGGTCGAGGAAGACATAGCGGGCGAGGTTGGCACGGCCGTGCTGGGCGGTGGTGGGACTGTCGAAGACCGGGGCGAGCACGCTCCGGGCCAGCGCGTTGACGGCGACGAGGTCCGTACGGCCGTTGCGCACGAACGCCGCCGACATCGTCATGGAGTCCAGCAACCACTGGACCGGCGGCGGGACCTGGACGTCCTTGCGGCGCGAAGGTGCCCGGCGGGCGGCGTGGGCCAGATCGAACAGATAGGTGCGTTCGTCCTGGTTCAGGCGCAGGGCCTGGGCCACCGCGTCGAGTACCTCTTCCGATACGCCACTGATGTGGCCCTTCTCCAGCCGCGTGTACCACTCGGTACTCACACCGGCCAGCACCGCGACCTCCTCGCGGCGCAGCCCGGGGACCCGGCGCCGGCCGCTGGTGGGCAGCCCGACCTGCTCCGGGGTCAGCTTCGCGCGCCGGGTGGTGAGGAAATCCCGGATCTGGTCGCGGTGGTCGGGTCGCTGCTCCATGCCTTCCACGGTAACCGCAGGGTTCGCGCAGGTGCGGTGGTTGAGGGGTTGAGCTTGTCCCCCCTATAAACGCGCTCTGCCTCGTGCGCGGCCAGGCGGATTTCCTGGGATCAGCAGGTTGAACGCGACCTGCGCTACGGAGACGGACCAGCTCTTGTCGTGGTGACCGGCCCGCCCGTCACCGTCGAAGCCCTCCTGTGATGCACCAACAGGACCTCCAACACCCGGGAGTATGACCATGACCGGCAAGACCGTACTGATCACCGGCGCGACCAGCGGCATCGGCGCCCACACCGCACGGTTGCTCCTCGACCGAGGCCACCGCGTGGCCGTCACCGGCCGCGACGAGACCAAACTCAAGTCCTTCCTCGACGAGACCGGCCACCCCGACCGGCTGCTCGGCATCATCGCCGACGCCGCCGACTGGCCGGCCACCCAAGCCGCCGTGACCCGCACCGTGGCACACTTCGGCGCCCTGCACGCCGCGGTGGCCAACGCCGGCTTCATCCCCGCCGACCACCCGCGCACCATCGCCGACGGCGACCCGGAGCTGTGGGCCCCCATGGTCCTCACCAACGTCCTCGGCCCCGCACTGCTGGCCAACGCCGCCCTGCCCCACCTCGAGACCACGGGCGGGCGGCTGGTGCTCATCGGCAGCGTCGCCGGCCTGAAGAACAGCCCCGCCAACCTCTACTCCGCCACCAAGTGGGCCGTCACCGGCATGGCCGAGAACCTGCGGATGTACGCCACCAGCCGCGGCATCGGCGTCACCCTCGTCAACCCCGGCATGACCGACACCGCCTTCTGGCAAGGCGACGCCCCGCCCTTCGCCCTGTCCCCCGAGCCCGTCGCCGAGGCCATCTGCTTCGCCCTCGGCCAACCGGCCGACGTCGACCTCAACACCCTGACCATCCGGCCGGTCGGCCAGCCCGTCTGAGGCAGATCTGACACCCTGTGGCGTCGCAGCCGGTCGTGAGCCGTGGTGTTCCTCTCGGAAGCGAGACAGCCACCCCGGCAGGTGGCCAGAGATCTCCTGGTCAAGTCCGCCGGTGAGACACGCGGGGTCCCCCTCGTGAGGAATGAGCTTCGGGCTTGTGCGAACACCGAGCACATCTCACGGAGGGGGACCGTGACCAAGCCTGGCAGGGAAATCTACGACGCCGCCGTACCGACGAGGTCTGTTAATCGCGACATAGCACGACCTGATGGGCATTCCCGGTTCTCCACAGAGGCGCGGCAGCGGCGCAGTTCCGAGATGCACGCATCCCTCCGGTCACGTCGAGCCCGCGTGACAGGATGACCCATGCTGCAATCCGGCCGGAATGGAACCGACAGCCTGCCCGACCGACCAACGGACGGATCTACGCAGGCCAACGAGCATCAAACCTTGAAGGTTTCCAGAGCCCGTCAGGCCCACATCTTCCTGGGCTCTCACGTAGCAAGATCATGGAGTATGTCTGCTGGGCCTACCCTGGACGCATGCCCGCGCGTGAACTGCCAGATCCGGCTCTACCCTCGCTGTCGGCCCAGTGGCGGTTGCATTGGCCGGACTGCCCGCCCATCGGCCATGAGGCCGCCCGCGGGCGGCGGCTTGATGCAGGATCTTCCCGTATGTAGAAGGGTCCTGCCCGTTTTAGCAGCCCATCAGGAAGACGGCGCTTCGTTGACCCACTCCTCGCTCAGCCTCACTCCTGTGGCGAGCTCAATGGCGGTCAGAGCGGCGGCCCAGCAGTCCTCCCCCTTCCTCCAATCGAAATAGGGAAGGACGGCCTGCACATTCGGCCACCGGCCCCAACCTGGCAGCCCCACCGCCTCTTCGGCGTACATGGCGTTGAAGGACAGCACCATCTCGCCATCGACGGCAAAGCTGACGCGATTGGTGGCGTTGACATTCCAGTAGGCGCTGTAGGCTCGCCCACCCACACTCAGGCGAGGAAGCACCGGCGAATCAACGCACTGAAACCCGTTGTACTCGAAGAGTGCTACGTGCCGATCCGAACGATCGACGAGCATCGCCCAGGGCGCATCATCCGACAGATCGGCGAACACCTCCTCATGCTCGAAGGCGTTCGTCTCGTAGACCTCGTACTGGCTCGCCCCGCTCACCCGTTGACCGATCTCCGCGAGACTCAACGCAGACGCCTTGCGGGGCACGAGCACCGTCCAGCAGATGGCTACCCCCATCCAGCTGTCGTCGAGCAACTGCCGAGTGCAGGTACGCCTCACGCGCCACGTCATCATCAACCACGTTTGCCCTCCATCGACCATGGCGAGGGAAAGATCATCGCAGGAAGGGCCGACAGAAGCCGGAGAGGTTGTTGTACGGAGCTGCTGTACAGAGATCAACAAGGCCCTCCAGGATCATCCTGAAGGGCCTTGAAGTGCAGAGCCGACGAGGGGAATCGAACCCCTGACCTTCTGTTTACAAGGTCCCCAAACGATCTTCGTCAGCGTTCGGACCCGTTCGCCGTGCAGTTCGGCGGCGCTCTCGTCGTCCGCATGCGTTCGCCTCGATTCGAGATCGTTCCCCCCGGTGGCTCCCAAGGTGGCTCCCGCAGCCTGCGGATTAAAAGTGGATCTTGCCTTTGGTTCCCTCGGACTCGTTGACCTCAGTGTTCGCCACCTCGGCTTCGGGTCACCGCAGAACCATTCCGCGCATGTTCCGGATCTTCGAAACCGCGCGTCGCGCGCACCTCGCCCTGCCTGATCATCCCGCCTGCCATCGACCCGCCCGAAGGGGAAGCGGGCCAGGGCCATGGGGTCAAGGTGGAGCGCCCCACTGGACGAACGACCTTGACCCCATGGCCCTGGCTTGCTCGGCTTGTCCCGGGTCGATGGTGGGCGGGATGATCAGGCTTCCACCTCAGCCACCGATGGACCCCATGCCCGGAGCGGTGATCATCCCGGAGTTGGAGCGCCCCCGCCGGAGGCTGGGTTGTGAGTTTCAGAGGTAAATGGCCGAGAATTTTCGGAGCTATTCGGCCGGAAGGCACCCGCTCCCGACATCACCGATGCGACATCTGCGGCATAGCGCTCCATGATCCGGACTATAGGGTTGCATCGGAATGAACCTCCACTTTGGAGTTGATATGACCAGCCCCGCCAGCCGGGACATCCTTCTGACCTTCGAGCACGCGCGATCCCGGCTGTTCGGGCGCCTTGAGGGCCTGACCGACGCCGAGTACCTCTGGGAGCCGGTCGGCGACTGCATCAGCCTCCGCCCCGGCGACGACGGCGTCTTCCGCGTCGACGCGGTCTTTCCGGAGACGAGCCCAGGGGTGCCGGGCCCCGTCACGACGATCGCCTGGCGCATCTGGCACATCGGCAACCTGTGCCTGCGCGGCTATGTGATCTACTTCTTTGACGACGCCCCCGAGTTCGGCGAGCGCGACGAGTGGCCGGGCACCGCGAAAGAGGGCATCGAGGCGCTCGCCGAGGACTGGGAGCACTTCATCTCCCGCCTCGCCGCCCTCGGCGACGAGCGCCTGCTGGCCCCGATCGGCATGGGCCCCGTCGAGAACGACAGGACCTACACCTACCTGAAGCTCGCGCTGCACGCCCTGGTCGAGGTCTCGCATCACGGCGGCGAGATCGGCCTGCTGCGCGACCTGTACATACGCCAAGGCGTCTGACAGGGCATCATCGGTGTGACTTTCGGCGATAGATGGCCGCGATTCTTCGGCGTTTCCTGGCGCTCCTCCATGATCTTCAGGCGGGGGGTCTGACCAGACAGAGAGCGCAGATTCTGTCCGGTCTTCCTCATGGTGGCCCCAGGTCGGCGGCGTAGAAAGGACTGCCGGTCAAACCCGGGCCAATGCGCCGAGCGCTCATCCACAGCCGAAACGCGGTCACCTCGGGCGACCATCCCGGGTCAGATTGTGCCCAAGATTCTCGGCCATTTACCTCTGAAACTCACAGGCTGGGTTCTCGCGTCCGCGTCGGGCAGGTGGCATCATCATCATGATGATGATCGTCAGTTGAGGTCAGGGTGGGGAGGTATCTGTTCGACTCAGATTGGGGCACTCGCTCTGATCGTTCTTGCGCTCGTATTCGCGAGGTTCGTCTGTTTGGCGCTCCTGGAGAGAAGGACCCGACAGGTATCGGCTGCGTGTGAGGCGAGAGGAGGACGCATGAGAGGTTCACTGGTTGTCGTTGCTGGGATTGAGACAGCATGGGCGGTCGGTACGAGTGTCGTGGCGGGCTCGCCCCTCCTGACCTGAGCTGACGATCATTCTGAAGTCTGCGGCGGCGGGCCGGCCAGGTCGGTGGGGCGGTTAACACGGCGGGGCCGCGTCTACGGCGACGCCCCGCGCGGCGCCCTGGCCGTGACCGGCCCCCAGGGCCGCAGCGCGGCCGGGGGACGCTGGCGCGGGGCGTACGGCGGCGCGGCGCGCCGCCCTTGATCCTCATGAGAACAATTCGGCAATGTAAGCGACGTGGCCGACTTCCTTGAAGTCCGTGTGACCGTGCCTGCTCGCGACGAGGCTGAGCGGATCTGCTCGGCTGTCATAGCTCGGCGCCTGGCAGCCGCGGTGCAAGTGGTCGCTCCGATCACGTCTGTGTACTGGTGGCGTGGGGAGATCAACCGGGCTGATGAGTGGCTGCTGTACATGATCACCACAGCCCAGCGGTTCGACGAGTTGGCGGCGTGCGTTCGGGAGCTTCACTCCTACGAGGTACCGCAGATTGTGGCCGTACCTCTGGTGATCGGCACCGCTGACTACCTGGAGTGGATCAGGCGGGAGACGAGCCCAGAGCGCGACGCTTAGAGATCAGGTCACCGAGCAGTTCGCGAGCGACGTGGTTGAGCTGGCTGGCCAAGGTCTTTTCGATGGTGCCGAGGTGCTGAAGGCCCCACGTCGATTCCGTGCGCTGGGCTGATTCCAGGGCTCGGCGTGCGTAGATGACGCCTGCTGTGCTGTCGCCGATCTGGAACTGCGCCTGTTCCACGTCGGTGTAGATGATGGCGGTGCGCTTCTGGTCGGTGTGCTGATCGATGGAGCCCAATGCGCGTTGGGTGGCGCTCACCACATGGGCCTCGTCGCCGAGGCGTACGTGGGTGGAGAGCTGGAAGGCGGCCATACGGCCCTCGTCGAGGAAGCGGGTCCAGGCGTGGCGCGTTCCCGGTGCGGGCGGGCTCGGTGGAATGCCTCCTCGGCCTGGCGCAACCGCTCGACCGCCTGCCGGTCCCCCAGTTTCGCGAGCTGCTCAGCTTCCAAACAGAGCAGCCATGCGCGGGTCGCGTCGTCGCCCTGGTCGGGGAGGAACTGCTGCGCTTGCCGCACAGCGTCCAGGGCCTCCTGGAGGGTGACCCCCGCACCGCGACCGAAGCCATCTCCAGCGCTCTTCTAGGGAGGGAAACCCAGTGGCTCCCAAAGACGCCGAAGACACCCGTTGAAGATCGAAAAGAGGAAGGCCCCTGACGGCGTAACGCCTGTTCAGGGGCCTTTTACTGCAGAGCCGACGAGGGGAATCGAACCCCTGACCTTCTGTTTACAAGGGACTGTGAGATTGTCCACGTGCATCCACGA
The DNA here is from genome assembly GCF_044465245.1 of Nonomuraea terrae. NCBI lineage: Bacteria > Bacillati > Actinomycetota > Actinomycetes > Streptosporangiales > Streptosporangiaceae > Nonomuraea > Nonomuraea terrae. The sequence goes on from NZ_JBITLL010000008.1 coordinate 102,894, forward strand.
CTGTCATGAATGCCTGCTCAGGGGCTTTCTTAGCTTGATCGGCCTCCAAGGACGTACACGGGCGTCCAGGGACGTTGTTAGCGACGCTGTTAGCAAGATCTGATAGAACCCTGCGGGGACGACCACGTACCTCGGCTTCACTGAGCCGGTCGCTCAGCGCTCTGCACTGCAGACACGAATCAGTCTTCGGCGCCTCCTCGGAAGACGGCGCACCGCCGCTTCACCGAGTGCAGCGCTGCGGAGTGTGGGCCAAGCTGCATCGGATCGTGCTGGACAAGCTCGGCGCCCGCGGCGAAGTGGACTGGTCACGGTCCGCAACTGACTCCGTCGCTTGCAGGCGACCAAAGGGGAGCTCGCAACCCTTCTTGTCGATCACGACAAGAAGGGGATGAAGATCCACCTCATAGCCGATCGGAACTGTCTGCCAGGCTGCTGTGCCGTCATCGCGCCATCGGCTGAAGTAGTAGTACGTCGCGCTCTTGGGTGGCAGGTCGTGCGGGAGATAGCCCCATTAAACGCCGGTGCGTCCCTGATAGCGGATGGCTTGACGATTTCGCGCAGTTCGTAGTCGCCCTGGTGGCCACTGACGGATGGGTGGGCAGGCCTTCCATGCCGTGAGCACCGGCTCGATCAAGGCCCATTGCGGGTCGGTTAAGTCGCTTGGGTACGGCTTGCGCTCGGCCACTCGGTTATCCCAAGCACAGCCGAGCCCGCCAAGCAGTAGTAACTGCTACAAATCCATCCGATTACACTACGACATCACGGACATAGACTCGCGAACCGCACTCTCACGCGAGAAATCAATCGCAGGAGAGATGAAGTAGGCGCCTCATGCTTCGTCGCAGGTCGAAGCCCACGAGTGCCAGCTCGGGCGGCGGGCTGAGTTGGCTGCCCCCGTGGCGATGCCGGTGGTGGACTGGCAGAATGACGGCGCCGCCATGTGGTCAGGTGAGTCGGAAGCTCTGGTGTTCCGAGCCCAGCCAGGCTGCGTCGAGGAGGCGGCCGGTCAAGCGCCGGATGAGGACAAAGGCGGCAAGCCGACATTCGCTGTCGGCCGCGGTGCCTTTGCCTAGGGGAAGGCCGTCTAGGAAAAGGTCGAGGGCTTGGGGTTCTTCGCCTGCCCAGTGCGGGCGCCGGTCCATAGTCGGCTCGAAGCTGGTCAGCAGCCGGCCGTCGGCGGCGTATTTCAGGGAGCTGACGCCGTTGACGTTCCACCAGTAATTGGCCGCTTGACCGCCGCCGCTGGACAGGGCCGCCAGGGTAGGCTTGTCGCTGCCTCTTCTGGTCGACTCCTCCAGGGCGAGCGTCCAGTCGCCAAAGCGGCCGATGAGGACGGTGTCGTCCTCCACCATCGGCCAGGTGGTGGTGTCGGCCGACGCTGGGTCAGCACCCAGTCGGCGGGCCACCTCTACCACGTCGGGCTCGTCGGACCAGGTTCCGCAAAAGCGAGGCAGCAGGCCGTACGGCTCCAGCACCTTCTCCTCGAACTCCGTCGAGTCCATCCGCCTGATCCTCCGATGCCGGGAGACGGACACGGATGCCCGAAGTCGGGCACCCGTGTCCGCAAGTCGCTATTCTATTCGATCTTTACCCAGAAGGGGTCCTGCTCCAGCAGACGGTAGCGCTCGTAGAACGCCCACAGGTGGTTGCTCGCCGTGCTGGAATTCTGCTCGGCTGGCAGCAGTTTCAGTGAGTAGTTGCCGCTAGCGTACCTGGCTCGCTCTTTGGTGGAGTTGAAGGGGTATTCGTCGCACTCGAAGTCGTCATTGCCGACCTTGCCCTCACGTACGCGTAGCTGATGGCAAGGGGTCTGGATGAAGCTCCGGTCGTTGATCCCGAACTGCTCACGTGTCAGTTCCCTTCCCTCGTTGGAGTTCATCGGTTTCTCACTGTTGCCTGGCACCCATTTGCCTGCTTTGAGCGGCCAAGTGACGCCGGGCGTGTTGAAGGCGGTGTAGATATGCGAAGCGATCCCATGCTCGACGTTGTTCGTTGTCCGGCGGGCGATGTAGATCGGACGGTGAAGGAGGAACCGGCAGCCGCCCAGGTACTTGGTGATCGACGGCGAGGTGTCGCAAGCAGCCACGATCCCCTTGAGCGGCCCTTCGTGCCGCGCATACGGGGCGTACGCGGGGACGGTGTCGTTGTGTTCCAGGAAGACGCCGAGTTCTGCGTCCGGTGCCACGACGTTCAAATGCGGCTTCAATGTGCAACTGGTCGCTTTGTCGGTGTTCTCCGAGGACAGTGACGCTGGGTCGGAGTAGAAGCGGAAGTAGGCGGTGGGGTTGTCCTCCCAATAGTCGAGACTGCTCTTGAGCCGGTGCCGCGAGCCCTCAATGAGCTGGCAGGTCGATGCCGCGTGCCCCGACTCAGACGCGGTCTGGGCGTTGAGCTCCAAGGTGATGTCGTCTAGCAGGTCGACTCCCAGCGCCCAGTCGAGCGCTACGATCATGTCGATGCTGACCCACATGTCGATGTCGCGCGGGCGCCGGTAAGCGTTGTCAAGCGACCTCTGCCCGCCGCGGTCGCCCACGTGGGCCTGCACGACGGTCGTGAGCTGGAAGTTGAGCGTGCCCTCGTGCAGGAGCGGGATGTTGGGCGCTTTGCTGTCGCGGTAGAGCGAGTACGCCACCCACGTGCTGTAGCAGTAGTCATACGGGTTGGGTTCGCCCCACTGGCCGTCGGGGTGGATCCGGATGGCGTTGGTTCTGCACCAGTCCACGTTGCGGCGCCGGAATGGCGTAGTCCCCGTGGTGGGGTCGTCGTCGGCCGTCGCCTGCGAGGTGGACGGTTTCGCCACCTTGGGCGACTTCACGGCGGGCTTTGTGCCGAGCCGGAGCCGCTCCTGCTCGGCCGACTCGTCCACTGTGAACGTCTGCCAGTCCGACCAAGGCCCGGGGGTGCCTTCGACGTCCGCGCGAACGCGCCAGCGGATCTTCCAGCCGTCGAGCAGATGGCCGGACGGAACCGCCATCGCCGCCTTCGAGCCAGATGCCGTGGCCGTTGCCGCAGTCCTGGTCCAGATCACACCGGTGCCCTGCTCAGAGGCAGCGGGATCGTGCTCAACCTCCACGGTCAGCTTCGCCGCACGCCCGGCGGGATCGGTGAGGACCGCACCGAACCAGGGCGTGACGGTGTCGGCTGCGCCGACCGTCAGCCGGGAGGCGTTCGCCTTCTGCTCCGGCAACATGTCGCGGATCTCGCCGGGATCGCTGGCTAGGGGCTGAACCGCCGTGGTCGTCGCGGGCTTGTCAGGCTCCGTCGTCACAGATTTGGTGGAAAGGTCGACGCTGAACGGCCGCCAGGACAACCAGGGGCCGGTCTGCTGGCCAGTGACGACCCGGGCTCGCCATCTGATGTTCTCGCCATCCCGCAGGTGACCCTTGGGGACCTGCAGCGTCACCCGGGAATCGCCGGGTTCGGCGTTGGCCTGGCCTGACCAGATCAGCTGCTTATCCACACTTAGCTTGTCCGTCTTGACGGACTTGGTGGGCTTGTCGGCGATTTCCACTTCCACCTTCGCCTCGCCGTCCCGCCCGGCAGACAACCAGGCGGTGAGGCGGGGGGTGAGGCTGGGGGAGACAGTGACGCCGTCCACGGTGCGGCTGCCATCGACCGTCAGTTTGTCGATCGCGGGAGCAGGATCCGCGGCGGCGTTCATGCGCTGTTGCTGCGCTGTCGCGCTTGTTGCGGCGGCGCCGACGGGAGTGTTCATGTCGGCCTGGATCTGAGCTGCGGTCTGGGCGCGGTTGTAGATGCGCACCTCGTCGATCAGGCCGCTGAAGTACTCACCCCAGAGGCTGTTGCCGCCAAGGCGTAGCGGGCTGCCGTCGTCGATAAGGTTGCCGCTGATCGGCGTTTGATCGACCTGAGTACCGTTGACGTACAGGGTGCCCATGCTGCCGTCATAGGTGACCGCCATGTGACTCCACTGATTGGGCGGAAGCGGCCCGTCAGCCGGCACTGCCCGAGGACCGTTGGTGGTTTCTAACCAGCCAAACGCGACATCGCCGTCGGAGGAGTACAGGCTGTAGGAACCGCTCCAGGTGTCGGCGTGTTCCTTCATCAGCACCGTATGCCAGTCGTCAGATGTTGTGGGCCGTACCCATGCCGAGAGCGTCAGCGCGTTCGTCAAACGCAGTGATGCGGCGTGCTGGACGGTGACCCAGCTGGAGGTGCCGTTGAACGACAGGGCCTTGCCGTACTTGCCAGTGGCCCACTCGGTGTCGGTGGCGGCTCCAGTGCTGTTCTGCCCGGAGGAGTCCCCGACGCTGGTGCCGGTGCCTTCTTCCATGCCGTACGCGGCCACCAGGCCTGGGGTCGCCGGCGGGGCCGTGACGACGGTGGCCGAGACCTCGTTCGAGGGCGGGCTGAGGTTACCGGCCGCGTCGAAGGCGCGGACCCGGTAGTAGTACGTCCCCGCAGCGAGGCCGGCGTCGGTGAACGTGGTGGTTGGTGACAAGCCGACCTGGTTCGCGGCCGACGGGGTGAATCCCGGTGTCGTGGAGCGGTGAATCGTGTAGCCGTCCACGCTCACGTTGTCTGTCGAGGCCGTCCAGGTGAGTTGCGCGTTGCCGGGGGCGCCCGTCGCGGCAAGCGAGCCGGGCACGGTCGGAGCCTGGGTGTCCGGCGACGCAGTCACGCCGATCGGGGTGGTCATGTCGGTCTGGATTTCGGCGGCTGTTTGGGCGCGGTTGTAGATGCGCACCTCGTCGATCAGCCCGTTGAAGAACTCACCCTCCCAGATGGCGTTTCCGCCGATTCGCAGAGGGCTGCCGTCGTCGTAGAGGCTGCCACTTTGATCGATCTCGGCCACCTGCTGGCCGTTGGCGAACAACCGCAACGCAGTGCCGTCGTAGGTGAGCGCGAGGTGGCTCCAGGTGTTCACCGGCAAGGGCTCGAAGCTATCGACGGTGGAGAAGTCCTCGGGAGAGGTTTGCACCCAGCCGGATGGGGCCGAACCGCCGTTGGCGGCGTACATGGTGTAGGAGACGCCGTCGGCGCTCAGCTCCTTGCTGACCACTGGGCTCCAGCCGGCCACTGAGGCAGGGTTGACCCAGGCCGAGAGCGTCATCCCGGTCGTCAGGCGCAGCGATACCGCATCTTGGACGGTGACCCAGCTGGAGGTGCCGTTGAACGACAGGGCCTTGCCGTACTTGCCGTTCTGCCACGAGGTGGCGGTGGCCAACCCGGCGTTGTTGTTGCCGGAGGAGTCGGCCACACCGGTGCCCGATCCCTCGTTCATGCCGTAGGCCGCCACGAGCCCCGTCGGAGGTTTCGCACCAGTGGTGAACGACCAGGTGTACGGCGCTGCCATGAGATTGCCCGTGGAGTCCTTGGCGCCGGACACCTCAACGGTGTACCGGGCGCCAGCCGTGAGGGGCTGTGCTGGGTCGAAGGTAAGCACAGTCCCGGCCGTGTCCATTGCCTGTGTGCCCGCTACGGCGCCGCCCGCCGCGTCCTTGACGACGATCTGCGCCCCGGTCACCGGCTCCCCGAAGGTCGCGCTGACAAGGGTGTCGGCAGGGACATCCGTGGCATCGTTCGCCGGGCTGCTGGAGGTGACCGCCGGTGGCGTGGTGTCAGGCGCGGCCGTTGTGAACGACCACGTGTGCGGAGTCATGGTGTTGCCCGCCACGTCCTTCGCATCGCTCACCGTGGCTGTGTACTGTGTGCTCGCGGCCAGCGCCACGCCAGGGATATAGGTGAGGACGCGCCCCGCCACGTCTAGAGCGGCCGTGCCAGTGACGGCCGCGCCGTCACGGTCCTTGAGGGTGATCTGTGCCCCGGTCACTGGCTCGCTGAACGTGGCCTGCACCGTGGTGCCGACGGCCACGCCGGTGGCACCGTCCCCCGGGGTCGTCGCGGTCACTGAAGGTGCGGTGGCGTCGGGGCCGCCCGTGGTGAACGACCACGTGTGCGAAAGCATGGTGTTGCCTGCCGGATCCTGGGCTCCGCTCACCTCGACCGTGTAGCGGGTGCCCTGCGCCAGATTCTGCGCCGGGTCGAAGGTCAGCAGTGTTCCCGCCGCATCCATTGTGGGTGTGCCCGCCACGGCGGCACCCGCCGTGTCCTTGACCGTGATCTGCGCCCCGGTCACCGGCTCTCCGAAGGTCGCGCTGACAAGGGCATCAACGGGAACGTCCGCGGCGCCGTCCACTGGACTTGTCTCGATCACCGTGGGCGGGATGGGCGGCTCGGGGAACTCGTACGGGTTCTCGGTCGGGTCCCACTCCTCACCTGGATAGGGTTGTAACTGGCTGGAGTCCACCCCGTAGGGGATGGCCGTCTCGTCGCGCTTGAGGTCGGCGATCTGGGCCTGAGTAAGCCCTGTCACCGTGGGGAAACCACGAAAGGCTGTCGCCTGGTTCTGCATCGCCTGCTCGTACGAGGGCGCCGTCGTCCATGGATCGCCCTGGTAGGCGGACACAACCATGATGCGCTGCGCGGGTTCGTAGTTGATAAACAGGATCGGTTCGTGGTCGGGCATCTCCCTGTCGTGCGTGCCACCCTCCTGCGAGCGGTACTGCCGCCAGTTGATGACGGTGGTCTCGCTGGCGGCCATCAGCACGAGGCCGTGGTCTGGGTAACCGTCTGCCCACGACTGGACGATCTGCTCTATGGAGTGCACCAACTCGCCGCCGCCGCTGCACCCGGCCGTGTCGCTGTAGGCGGCCTTGTTGCCCACCTGCCCTTCCGTCGTGTAGTCCGGCTGGTTGTTCCACGACAGCAGCGCAGGATTCCACGAGGAGCTGAGCTTGCGGGCGACGATCCCCGATCCGACTTCAAGTCCACAGTTCGTGGCGCTCCCCGCTGGTGCTCCGGAGCGGTAATTCCACAGCATCAGGTCGGCATTGTTGATCTGGGCCCCTGCCAGCGGGCCGCCGATGACAAACCGCATGTAGATGCGTGCGATATCGGCGCTGGTCGCCGTTGTCCCTGCGCGCAGCCAGCCATCGGTGAGGTGGTTCAGCGTGGGATTGTTTTTGTTCACCCACGCGTCGTCAGCCAGCCCGGCGCCTATCCATTCGCTGGCGAGCGTCACGGTCACGGGGTACGTGACCGTTGGGTCGGTCAGGAAGGCTGAGTCGGGCCGCAGGGTCAGTGTGGGCCCGTCTGCGTCGTTCTCGACGGTCGCCTCCACCGTGCCGACGCGGCCGGTGTCCGGCGACTCCTCTGCTCGCGCGTCCATGGCCTGAACCGCGAGCGGTGTGGCTGCCGCCTTCCCGTCCGCCGCCTTCAGCTGGGGCCTGCCGTCGGAAGTGGCGCCGTACGACATTCCCTTGGGCAGGGTCATACCAAGCTTGATCGACAGAGCGCCCTTGGGTCGCTCGCGCAGCACGACATCCTGGGTAAAGCCGTTCGGTTCAGCGTGGACGACCAGGTCGACGCCCTTGGTGACGGCGTCGGTGTACACGGCCGCGTCGCCTGAGATCCGCGGGACCGGCAGCTGTCCGGTCGTGCGCAGTCCCGCCTTGCCGTCCTCACCGGTGGCCGTGACCAAGGTCTTGGAGCCAGCCCGACCGAACTCCAGCGGCGTCTTGACTCGTGTAGCGGTTATCTTGCCGTCCTTCTGGACGATCGTCGTGTCGATCGGCTTCCACGCGCCGTTGTCGCCGGGCGACTTTAGGTGAATGGGGCCGGTGTGCACCTCGGCCTGCAGCGTCTTGCCGTCCGGGTTGGCCCAGACCTTGATGTTTTCGCTGTAGTGCGAGGGCAGTTCGACGCGCTTGCCGGTATCCTTGGCCTTCTTTCTGGCCGCCTCCAGCGCCTTATCAATTACCGGCTTACCGCCCTTTTGCGTGGCGGCCGCCGGCACAGGCGCCGGTGTAGCGACGGAACCTTCGGCCCGGGAAGGGACTGCGACCAGGCTCAGGACCATCAGTGCGGCAGCTCCGGCTGCCGCGGTGTCACGCATCCGATATTTAAGACCGGGCGGTGGGGGCGAGCTATCTGTTCCCGTGACTATGTATGCCACGCGGCTCCTTCTGTGCGCATGCCAAATATCCGTGCAGGTAGCACGGACAGGAAAGCAAACCCGCAAGGACCTAACCGAAAATCTCTTCGGCGGCCGCAGTGATCATAACGACAGGAAATCGCGGCGAATAGGCTTGATTAATCCCTGATTGTCGGATATGCGATGTTGCTCATGACATGTTTCTTGCCAGCACTCAAGTAGGACCACCGCAGGAGAGATGAAGTAGGCGCCTCATACTTCGTCGCAGATGGAAGCCCAACGAGTGCCAGCGCGGACGGCGCTGCGCACCAGGAACGCCGAGGGCGGGCCCGCCGGAGCGCGCCGGCTCCAGACGCCATCTGAGCGATGGTCGGTGACTGGCTGCGCAGGTACAACGCCGAGCACGGCGAGAGCTGACCAGGCCGAACACCCGGAGGGAATACGGGAGGCCCTGACACCCGCCCCAGCAGACACCCCGCGAAGAGAAGACGAGATCATGAGCGAGCCCGACAACGCCTTCACCCACACGGAATCGACATCGAGGAACAGGTCGAGGAACTGATCGACGCGATGCGCACCGGTGGCGCGGCCGAGGCCGAGATCCGCGAAACGGTGATCGGATCTCGCGTGGAAGCGGCCATGCGGACGACGGCGAGTGGACGCTATACCGCTTGCAGTAGACGCGAGTATGGAAGAGCCCGGGGCCAAGGCGGTTCCGGGCTCTCGCGTGTCGAAGGGCAGAGAGATTTGGAACGGAATCCGGCATTAACGGAGATCTCGCAGGTCAGCGAACCTCTGTCATCTCCTTCGTTCAGATGTGGCTCGCGCCGGATTCCGTTCGATCTCAGAGGGCATTTGATTTGAGTAGATCGCGGCTTATGTCCTAGTAGGTGCCTCGCCAGGTTGGGGTGGTCTCGTCCGTTATACGCTTTGTCAGGTTGTTGATCGAAACGATGTGGATCATGGCTTGGAAACTGGCGGACAGTGAATGTTTTTCATCCTCACGCCGCCTGCGCAACTCGGTGACCCTGCAGGGCGGCGATGGCCTTGCACAGGTGGCCTGCCTTGGACGGGCTGCAGCGTAGCTTCCGGAGGATCTTCCAGCTCTTCAGTTGGGCGTTCGCGCGCTCAACGGGGCCGCGGAGCCTGGCGTGGGAGCGGTTGGCCCGCTTCTGGGACTCGGGCTTGTTCTTGCCCTTGTACGGGGTGCGGATCGGGCCTTCGGCTCCCTGGTAAGCCTTGTCCGCCAGGATGATGATCCCGGCCTGCTCGAGTGCGCGCAGGATGCCCCAGATGCGGGCGGCGCTCAGGTCGTGGGTCTTGCCCGGCAGTGCGCCCGAGGTCCACAGGATCGTCCCGTCCGGTGCAGCGATGACCTGGATGTTCATGCCGTGCACACGATGCTTGCCGGAGAAGTACGACCGATCGGCGGCGATCCGGTCGATGTGGATCAGGGTGCCGTCCAGCACCAGGTAGTGCAGGCCTGCCTTGCGCGCCCGGCGCAGCGCCTGCCCGAGCTTGGGCGAGCGCGCCGACAGCAGCATCACGGTCTCCTCCACATACCGCCAAGCCGTCGTCGTCGAGATCCCGAATCCGGTTCCGAGCTCGGGGAACGTCTCACCCTTGCGCAGGTAGACCAGTACCAGCAGGGCCTGCTGTCCCGGGTTGAGCAGCCGCCATGTCGATCCGATGGCCTTGCGGCGCCGGCGGATGAGGCCGGCGACGTAGTTCAGGGTTGAGCGCGACAAATCGACGGCAGCGCGATAGAACAGCATCCGAGGCCCCTGGTTGTGGCGGACGTGATTGTGGTGATCGACCCGTCTACCAGGGGTTTCGCCATGCGATCAGGCAAACGCCCACCTCGCGATCATGCTGTGATCAGCAGCTCGCCGCACGGGGATGAAAAGGGCTCACTGTACAACCGGCTCTTAGCGGTCCAGATCTTCTCGTCTGCCCCCGCCTGCAGCGCGCCGACAAGGCTACCCAGGAACTCATGGGGTTCTTCCGGGCAAACCGAAAGGGCGATCAGGAATCGATCACGTCTGCGTTCAACGAGTATCTGAAACTCATGCGCAAGGAACTAGGCGTGAAGTGAAGAGAAGCCATGTGCAGGAGTCCACTGCCCGTGTTGCTGTACGGCGCTGCTGTACAGAGATCAAAAAGGCCCCTCCCGAGTCCCGGAAGGGGCCTTCTAGCTGCGAGCCGACGAGGGGAATCGAACCCCTGACCTTCTGTTTACAAGACAGATGCTCTGCCGATTGAGCTACGTCGGCACGGCCTACCAGTGTAGACGCTAGGAACGCCTGTGACGAGCGGCTTCGTACAAGGCCACGCCCGCCGCCACCCCCGCGTTCAGCGACTCGGCGGCGGCGCGCATCGGGATGCGGGCCACCACGTCGCAATGCTCGCGCACCAGCCGGGAGAGCCCCTTGCCCTCCGAGCCCACGACCACCACCAGCGGCTCCGTCAGCAGCTCCACGTCGGCGATGTCGGCGTCGCCCGAGCCGTCGAGGCCGACCACGAACAGACCCGCGTCGCGGTATTCGCGCAGCGCCGCCGTCAGGTTGGAGGCGCGGGCCACCCGGAGGGTCGCCAGTGTGCCGGCGGAGGTCTTCCACGCGCCTCCCGTGACCCCGGCCGAGCGGCGGGACGGGACGAGCAGGCCGTGCGCGCCGAACGCCGTGGCGGAACGGGCGATGGCGCCCAAGTTGCGCGGGTCGGTGACCGAGTCGAGGGCCACGATCAGCGGCGCCTCGCCGGCCTCCTCCGCGATGTCCACCAACTCGGACGGGTGGGCGTAGTCGTATGCCGGGATCTGCAGGGCGATGCCCTGGTGGACGCCGCCCTCCGTCAGGCGGTCGAGCTTGTCGCGGCTGACCTCCAGCAACGCGATCCCGCGCTCCACCGCGATCTTGATGGCGTCGCGTACGCGGTCGTCGTTGTCGACGCGCTGGGCCACGTAGAGGGCGTTGGACGGCACGCCCGCCTGCAGAGCCTCCAGCACCGGGTTGCGCCCGCCGATGTATTCGGGGGCGTCTTCGGAGCGCCGCTGCGGGCGCGCGGGGCCGGCGCGCCGGGCGCCGCCGCGCTCCTCGCGTGAGATCCGCTCGGTGCGGGCCTTGTCCTTGTACCAATGACGCATCTCGGCAGGCGGAGTAGCGCCCCTGCCCTCGAGCGACCGGCGTTTCTGCCCTCCGGTGCCCTTGGACGGGCCCTTCTTCTTCGCGGGCCTGCCCGAAGCCTTACCCCCTGCTGCCATGCCTCAAGGGTACTGGCGCCTCCGCACACCTCGGGCCGCAGAGAACCGTTCTAGCGGCTGAGCTCCCAGCGGGGCCCGTGCGGGGTGTCCTCCACCGTGATGCCGGCGGCGGACAGCTGGTCTCTGATCGCGTCGGCGGCGGCGTAGTCCTTACGCTCGCGGGCCGCCCTGCGCTGCTCCAGCGCCACCGCCACGAGCGCGTCGACCACCGGCGACAGGTCGGACCCGGTGCCGCGCCACTGCGGCGAGCGCGGGTCGAGGCCGAGCACGTCGAGCATGTTCTGGGTCTCGGCGAGCAGTCGCGCGACGGCCTCCTTGTCGCCCCGCGACAGCGCGACGTTGCCCTCGCGCACCACCTCGTGGACGACCGCCAGCGCCTGCGGCGTGCCGAGGTCGTCGTCGAGCGCGTCGACGAACGCCTGCGGCAGCGGCGCGTCGGCGTCGACGTCGTGGATGACCTCGGCGGCCCGCGTCACGAAGCCCTCGATCCGCTGGTACGCGGCCGCGGCCTCCTGCAGCGCCTCCTCGGAGTATTCGATCGAGGAACGGTAGTGCGGCGCCGCCAGGTAGTAGCGCAGCTCCACGGGCCGGACCTTCTGCACCATCTCGGGGATCAACAGGGAGTTTCCGAGCGACTTGCTCATCTTCTCCGCGCCGATCTTGACCAGGCCGTTGTGCATCCAATTGCGGGCGAAGCCGTCGCCGGCCGCCTGCGACTGGGCGATCTCGTTCTCATGGTGCGGGAAGACCAGGTCGATCCCGCCGCCGTGGATGTCGAACGTCGATCCGAGGTACTTCGTCGCCATGGCCGAGCACTCCAGGTGCCAGCCGGGACGCCCCGGGCCCCACGGCGTCGGCCAGATCGGCTCGCCCGGCTTCTCGCCCTTCCACAGGGCGAAGTCGCGCGGGTCGCGCTTGCAGGACTCGTCGTCGGTGTCGGCCGCCGGCCGCATGTTCTCCAGCCGCTGGTTGGACAGCGAGCCGTAGCGGTCGGCGTACGACTGGACGTCGAAGTAGACGTCGCCTCCTGACGCGTACGCGTGACCGCGGGCGATCAGCTGCTCCATCAGGGTGATCATCTCGGGCACGTGGCCGGTGGCCCGCGGCTCGACCGTCGGCGGCAGGCACCCCAGCGTGTCGTACGCCCACGTGAAGGCGCGCTGGTTGCGCTCGGCGACGACGAACCAGGGCACGCCCTCCTCGGCCGACACCCTGATGATCTTGTCGTCGATGTCGGTGACGTTGCGGCAGAACGTCACGTCGTAGCCGGACCGCATGAGCCAGCGCCGCAGCACGTCGAAGTTCACGCCCGAGCGGATGTGGCCGATGTGCGGAGGAGCCTGCACGGTCGCCCCACACAGGTAAATCGACGCCCGGCCGGCTTCGACCGGAACGAATTCACGGATGGCGCGCGTGCTGGTGTCGTAGATGTGCAGGCTCACAGCGCAAGGCTAACGCCTCACGGCCGCCACCACGTCGATTAATCAGCTCCGCAAAGTGACTCGCTCAGGAGAAATCCGTACGATCAAACGTTCGGTGCCCGGCTTGTCCTCCCATGGGATGCCTCGGTACTTCTGTGACAGTTCGTCGATGAGCGCGCCCTCGGGGTCGGGCGCCATGGTGACCCGGCCGCGCACCTCGACGTACCGGTAGGGGTCGTCGGGGTCGATGACGAGCAGGCTCACCCGCGGGTCGCGCGCGAAGTTCCGCGGCTTCCGCCGCCCCTTCACCGTGGAGAACAGCACCTCGTCGCCGTCCGTACGCACCCACACGACCGTCGACTGAGGGCCTCCGTCGGGGTTCAGACTGGTCACGGTGGCATAGTTCGGGGCGTCCAAGAGTTTGCGGACATCTTCCGACAGCTTGACCATGCGGTCCTCCCTTGATCGGCCGAGACCCCCATTGTTCTGTAGGCTCGAACCGCCATGGACGTGAATCCCCCCTCTACGCTCCGCCGCCTGGGCATCGCCCTGGCCGGGCTCTCGGTCGCCGCCCTCACGGGGGCCGCCTGCGCGCTCTCCTTCGACGATCTGCGCGCGCTCGCCATCACGGGTGAGGCGCGCCAGGACCTGGCCTTCCTCTATCCGGCCGCCTTCGACGCGCTCCTGGTGGTGGCGCTGCTCGGCGTGCTGCTGCTGCGCCAGGCCAGGCTTCTGGTACGCCTCCAGGCGGCGTTCGTGCTCATCCTGCTCATCGCGGCGGCCGCGGCGGTCGATGTGGCGTCGGCGGTGCGGTTCGCGTTCGACGTACGGCAAGCGGCCATAGGCGTGGCCGTGGCGCCCTGGGTGATGGTGGCCGTGGCGCTGTGGTTGTGGCTGCTGCTGATCAAGCACGTACAGGCCGGTCGGGTCGCGCGCGGCGCCGACGACGAGGCCACGGCCGAACGCGACATCGTGCCCTTCGACGGCGGTCAGACGCCGCCCCCGCTGGACACGCGGTCTCCCGCCCCCGCCCTGGAGGCCACCCCGGTGGTCGGCCCCACTCCGGCCCCGGAGACCCCGCCGGTCTCCACCCGTGTCACCGAGTGGCCCGCCCAAGCCGAACGCGACCCCGATCAGGCCCCCGAACCGGCGCGCGTCCCCGAACCGCGCCGCGCCCCGGAGCCCGTACTGGACGCCGAACTCCACCGCACCCCCGAGCCCGCGACCAGCCGCGCCCCTGTGACGGAGCCCGAAACCGACCCCGGGCCCGAAACCGACCCCGAGCCGGCAGGCGAACAAGAAACGACGCGCGACTTCCCAACCGCGCGCGAGCCCGTGCAGGAACCGGAGCCGGAAGCCGAGCCCACCCCCGTACAAGCGCCACAACCGCAGCCGGACGTCGTCGACCCCGCCCCCGAGCGGGCGCCGGAACCGGACCCGTACCTCACACCCGACCGGACGCCGGAACCGGACCCGAACCTCACACCCGACCGGACGCCGGAGCCGGGACCCGAACCGGCCCCCGAACAGGCGCCAGAACCGTCCCCGGAGCCCGAGACGCGCCCTGTCCGCTGGGGCGACCGGGTCAGGCCCGCCGACGTCCTCGTCCACCCCCGCCCACCTGCGGAAGACCCCGACAGGGACGCCGACACCCAGCCTCACCCGATCATCGAGGACAACACCCCCGACCCCCTGCACGGCCCCGAGTCCGCCGACGCGGCCGAGCCCCGCCCGCGCCCCCGGCTGAACGACACGGCCCCCCACCCGGTGGTCGACGACGACACCCCGGCCCCCGCCGGACGCCTGCGCAGCACCCCGCGCCCGCCGGAAGACCGACCGGAAGACCGACCGGAAGACTGACCGGAAGACCGACCGGAAGACTGACCGGAAGACCGACCGGAAGACTGACCGGAAGAAGACAGGTGAGAGGCCCGCCCGGGTAAACCCCGGGCGGGCCTTCGCTTTACCCTCCAGGAACGGCTCCCCTGCGGCCCTCGGACCGCGCACATCGGAAGCGGACCCCGGACGGGCCTTTTATCCCGCCTAGACCCTGCTGCCGCGCTTGAGCCCCGCGACCAGGCCCACGCCGACGACGGCGAGAACTGCCTGCATCACGAGCTCGATCCAGTCGATGCCGGGCGTCGTCTGCACCCCCATCACCTGCGCGATCATCGTGCCGATGATGGCGGCGACGATGCCGACGACGACGGTGAGGATCCACCCGATGGCCTGCCTGCCGGGAAGCAGCAGACGACCGATTGCGCCAATCACGGCGCCAATCACGATGGCGCCAAGGATGGATTCGATGGTCATGACATGAAACCTCCCCGTGAGGGTGAGCGGTTCACTCTCACGGGGAGGTCGCTACCCGATCTACGCGGATTATGCGCGGTTTTGACGAACGGCCAGGTCACCGCAGGTCAAACCTGCGTTCTCCCGGTACGGCCTCGCCCCATGCCCATGCGCGTCACGAGGAGCACACCGATGACCGCCAGCGCCAGCTGGAGGATGTGCTCGATCCAGTCGATCCCCCTCGTGTCGGCCCAGCCCACCGCGTGCGCGATCAGTGTGCCGATGAGGGCGGCCACGATGCCGACGATGAGGGTCAGACCGATGGACATGTTCTGCCTGCCGGGCACCAGCAGTCGCGCCAGCGCACCGACGATGGCGCCGATGACTATCGCGGAAACAATCGCGCCGATCATGTGCAGCTCCCCCCGAGACGTTCACATGTCTTGGGGATAACTACCCTGCGAGACGACAAACTACCCAAAAGGGAAGGCGGCGGTCCGTACCGCGCCAGTGACGAACCGCCGCCTCCGACTAGGCGGGCTTCGGGCGACGACCCGCCAGGACACCCTCACGTATCCCGACGTAGGACGCCCGGCTCTCAGGAAAGGTTGACCACGAGGGCGGTCGCGATCGCCGCGATTCCCTCACCGCGGCCGGTCAGTCCCAGCCCGTCGGTCGTGGTGGCGGAGACGCTCACCGGCGCCCCCACAGCGGCGCTGAGCGCCTTCTCGGCCTCCGTACGGCGCGGCGCCAGCTTGGGCCGGTTGCCGATCACCTGGATGGCCACGTTGCCGATCTCGTAGCCGGCGGCGCGCACCTGGCGCGCGGTCTCCTCCAGCAGCACGGCCCCGGACGCGCCGGCCCAGCGCGGGTCGGCGGTGCCGAACAGCCCGCCGAGGTCGCCGAGCCCGGCCGCGGACAACAGCGCGTCGCAGGCCGCGTGGGCGGCGGCGTCGCCGTCAGAGTGACCGTCGAGCCCGCCCTCGCCCGGCCAGTGCAGGCCGGCGAGGTGGAGCTCACGCCCGGAGGCGTCCGAAGCGAACGGGTGGACGTCGACACCGACGCCCACCCGGGGAAGATTCGTGTTCAGGAGTTGAGAACCTCGTCGAGCAGGGCCTCAGCCTTGTCCTCGTTGGTCTTCTCGGCGAGCGCGAGCTCGCTGACGAGGATCTGGCGCGCCTTGGCGAGCATGCGCTTCTCGCCGGCGGACAGGCCACGCTCACGGTCACGCCGCCACAGGTCGCGAACCACCTCGGCGACCTTGTTCACATCGCCCGAGGCGAGCTTCTCGAGATTGGCCTTGTAGCGACGAGACCAGTTGGTCGGCTCCTCGGTGTGCGGCATGCGAAGGACATCGAAAACCCGTTCAAGGCCTTCCTGGCCGACAACATCGCGCACGCCGACGAGTTCTGCGTTTTCGGCTGGCACCTGGACGGTAAGGTCGCCCTTGTCGACCTTGAGCACCAGGTAGGTCTTTTCCTCACCCTTGATGGATCGCTTCGTGATTGCTTCGATCCGAGCAGCCCCATGGTGGGGGTAGACGACAGTGTCGCCGACCTGGAAAGTCATGTGACAAGTACCCCTTCCGCTGTACTCCAGAGTACCACGCATCCACAGCCTCCCGGAACAGTGAAATCCTCATAACTGCAGGTCAAGGGCGCATATTGGGGCTTGACAAGCTCTCAACTCTATGAATCGCATTTGCGGACATAGCGAATGACCTGCGGGGGTGTGGATATGACCTTGGATTGGGGTGGATATGGTGGGCGCTGCACATCACGCACGCGCGACACCTGCGCAAGACCAAGGAGAACCCGCCCGTGACCAGCCGTCGCTGGATTGTCGTAGCCGCCGCGTTCTTGGCAGCCCCCGTGCTCGCGGGCTGCGGGGCTGGATTCGACGCCACCACCAACAAGCCGTACGCACCCAATGAAGCCGGGGTCCTGATCGACAGCGGCGCATACGGCAAGGGCGACATTCACATCCCTCAGGCGTTCGTCCTCGGCCCCGACTCCGGGGCGCAGCTTCCCTGGCGCGGCTCGGCCCCGATCTACCTGAACATCCTCAACACCGCCGGAGCCCCCGACAGCCTCCAGGCCGTCACCGCGCCCGGCATGGGCACGGTCAAGCTCGCGAGCCCGATCCAGCTCCCGAGCAACCAGCTGGTCAACACCGGCAAGCCGACGCCCCAGATCATGCTGGAGGCCATCCCCAAGAGCTTCAGGGGCGGCGAGAGCGTCAAGCTGGATCTCCAGTTCGCCAACGCCGGCACGATCTCCATGAACGTGCCCGTGGTGACGCGCAGCCGTGAGTTCGCGGCCTACCCGGCCGCTCCCGGCGCCACCCCGGCGCCCTCGCCCACCGCGACGCCCTCGGCCCCGGCCGAGGAGAGTCACTGACGCATGCGAAAACCCTTGTCCCGGTACGCCTGGCGCGTACCGGAACAAGGGTTTTTCACTCTTCTACGGCGTCGAACTTGTAGCCCAGGCCGCGCACGGTGAGGATGCAGCGCGGGTTGGACGGGTCTGACTCGATCTTGGCGCGCAGGCGCTTGACGTGGACGTCGAGCGTCTTGGTGTCGCCCACGTAGTCGGCGCCCCAGACGCGGTCGATCAGCTGCCCGCGGGTGAGCACGCGCCCGGCGTTGCGCAGCAGCACCTCCAGCAGCTCGAACTCCTTCAGCGGCAGCTGCACCTGCTCGCCGCGCACGGCGACGACGTGGCGGTCGACGTCCATGCGCACGGGGCCGACCGCGAGCACGGCCGTCTCCAGCTCCTCGGGCACGTCGCCCTGGCGGCGCAGGACGGCGCGGATGCGGGCGACCAGCTCACGCGAGGAGAACGGCTTGGTGACGTAGTCGTCGGCGCCGAGTTCGAGGCCCACGACCTTGTCGATCTCGCTGTCCTTGGCCGTCAGCATGATGACCGGGACCTTGGAGCGCTGCCGCAGCGAGCGGCACACCTCGGTGCCGGGCAGGCCCGGCAGCATCAGGTCGAGCAGCACCAGGTCGGCGCCGTTGCGGTCGAACGTCTCCAGCGCCTCCGGGCCGGTCGCCGCGACCGACACCTCGAAGCCCTCTTTGCGCAGCATGTACGACAGCGCGTCGGAGAAGGACTCCTCGTCCTCCACGACCAGCACGCGGGTCATGAGTCCTCCTTGGCCGCACTCCAGAGGGGGCGGGTTGAATCATCGATCACGGAGCTGTCTCCAGGGGAATCGAAGGTTGTACGGGCACCGCCGTCCCGGCGAAGGCGGGCAGGCGGAGCGTGAAGGTGGAGCCGGAACCTTCCTTGCTCCAGACGGACACCTCGCCCGCGTGGGCGGCGGCGACGTGTTTGACGATGGCGAGCCCGAGCCCGGTGCCGCCGGTGGCCCGCGAGCGGGCGGCGTCGACGCGGAAGAAGCGCTCGAAGATGCGCTCCAGCGCCTCCTCCGGGATGCCGATCCCCTGGTCGCTGACGCTGATCTCCACCGAGTCGCCGGCCGGTCGCACGCTGACGACCACGCGGGTGTGCTCAGGACTGTACGCGACCGCGTTGTCGATCAGATTGCGGAGGGCGGTGACGAGCAGCTCGTCGTCGCCCCAGATGCGCAGGCTCTCGGCGCCGCCGGTGACGAGCGTGATGTCCTTGGCGGCGGCCTTGGTGTTGCAGTGGTCGATGGCGTCCTGGATGGCCTCGTCGATCGAGACCTGGCCGGGGGTGGGGATGGGCTCGGCGCCCTGGATCCGGCTGAGGGTGATGAGGTCCTGGATGAGGTAGTTGAGCCGGGCGGCCTCGAGCTGCATGCGGCCGGCGAAGCGGCTGACGGCCTCGGGGTCGTCGGCGGCGTCCTGGATCGTCTCGGCCAGCAGGCTCATGGCGCCCACGGGGGTCTTCAGCTCGTGGCTGACGTTGGCGACGAAGTCGCGGCGTACGGCCTCGACGCGGCGGCGCTCGGTCTGGTCCTCGGCGAGCACGAGCACCTGGCCGTACGAGCCGAGGGGGGCCACGCGGACGGCGAAGTTGGTGGTCTCCTGGCCGAACTTGTGGCCGGCGACGTCGATCTCGCTCTCGCGGATCTCGCCGTCGCGGCGTACCTGCCGGGCCAGGGCGAGGAGCTCGGCGGCCATCAGCCGGTCGCCCTTGACGAGCCCGAACGCCCGCGCGGCCGAGCTGGCGCGCAGCACGCGGTCGTGAGCGTCGAGCACCACGGCCGAGGAGGGGAGGACGGCCAGCACGGAGGCGACGCCCTGCGGCAGCGCGGCGCCCGTCTCGACGCCGTCGTCCGTCGCCATGCGGCTCGGGGCCTCGATCTGGTTGCGGTAGAACAGGACCGCCAGCGCGCCCACCACGAACCCGGCCAGGGCCGCGAAGCTCATGGCCATCTCATTCATGCCTTCGATGGTAGGCGGCGTTCCCCCAGGGACAGACCCCCTCATCAAGGGATGAACACCGCTTTCGTGGAAAGTTCATCTGGCGGTTGGAGTTCGTTCATCGATCGGCCCGTACGGTGACGGCATGCGCGACGCGTACCATGAAGAACTTGATTCGCTGACGGACAAGCTGGTGGAGATGACCCGGCTGGTCCGGTCGGCCATCTCCCGCGCCACCACGGCGCTCCTCGACGCCGACCTGCAGCTCGCCGAGAGCGTCATCTCGCGGGACGAGGAGGTGAACGCGACGTTCACCGACGTCGAGGCGTCCATCTTCGACCTGATGGCCAGGCAGCAGCCGGTGGCGGTGGACCTGCGCATGGTGATCACGGCGCTGCGCATGGGCACCGACCTGGAGCGCATGGGCGACCTCGCGGTGCACGTGGCCAAGGTGGCGCGGCTGCGTCACCCCGTCTCGGCGATCCCGCCGGAGCTGCGCTCGACCATCCTGGAGATGGGCCAGATCGCCGAGAACCTGGTCACCAAGGCCGGCAGCTGCGTGGCCTCGCGCGACGTCGAGTCCGCCTTGGAGCTGGAGCAGGACGACGACGCGATGGACCGCCTGCACCGCAGGCTGTTCAGGAGGATCCTGAGCAAGGAGTGGGAGCACGGCGTCGAGCCCGCGATCGACATCACGCTGGTGGGCCGCTACTACGAGCGCTACGCCGACCATGCCGTACGCGTCGCCCACGACGTGGTGTACCTCGTCACGGGCGCCCGCCCCAGCTGACGGCTCGCCTGGCGTCAGTTGGGGGACGGCGGGCCTGACGTGCCGGGGCCGTCCCAGGGGTTCGTGCCGAAGCGTTCGGCCTTGTCCACGCAGTCGGGACAGACCGGCAGGTCGACGGACCTGGCGACGGCCTCGGGCGTGGCCGGCCGCAGCGAGCCGAGGGGCGTGAGACCCGGCGGGAAGCCGGTCTCGGGATCGACCAGGAAGGTCACGACCTCTTCCGGGTCGTAGCCGAAGACGCGCTTGCACGCGTAGCAGCTGCCCGTCGCCTCGGCCCGCTCGTCCGGCATCGGTCAGCGGCCCTGGTTGGCGACGGCCTCGATGGCGGCCTTGGCGGCGTCCGGGTCGAGGTATTTCCCGCCGCGGACGGTGGGCCGGTAGTGCTCGTCGAGGTCGTACACGAGCGGGATGCCCGTGGGGATGTTCAGGCCGGCGATCTCCTCGTCGCCGATGCCGTCGAGGTGCTTGACGAGCGCCCGCAGGGAGTTGCCGTGGGCGGCCACCAGCACCGTGCGCCCGGCCGCGAGGTCGGGGACGATCTCGTCGTACCAGTACGGCAGCATGCGCTCGACGACGTCCTTCAGGCACTCCGTGCGCGGCATGAGCTCCGGCGGCAGCAGGGCGTAGCGCCGGTCTCCGGCCTGGGAGTACTCGTCGTCGTCGGCGATCGGGGGCGGGGGCACGTCGTAGGAGCGGCGCCAGAGCATGAATTGCTCGTCGCCGAACTCCTCGCGGGTCTGCGCCTTGTTCTTGCCCTGGAGGGCGCCGTAGTGGCGCTCGTTCAGCCGCCAGCTGCGCTTGACCGGCAGCCACAGCAGGTCGGTCTCCTGCAGCGCCAGCTGGGCCGTCTGGATGGCCCGGGTGAGCAGGCTCGTGTGGACGACGTCCGGGCGCACCCCGGCCTCCTGGAGGAGCTTGCCGCCGCGGCGTGCCTCGTCCTCGCCCTTGACCGACAGGCTGACGTCAACCCAGCCGGTGAACAGGCCCTTCGCGTTCCAGTCGCTCTCGCCATGCCTAAGCAGCACCAAAGTCGCCATGTCGCCAATCCTATGGTTCGGGGTGCGGCTCACCGGTCGGGGTCGGCGAAGCGGGCGAAGGCCCGCAGGTTGGCGAGCGACTCGCCGCGCTTGGCGCGCCAGGCCCACTCGCGCCGGATCGACGACGCGAAGCCCAGCTCCAGCGCCCGGTCGAACCATTCGTCGCTGTACGTCAGCACGCAGCCCAGCAGCCGGTCGATCTCCTCCTCGGTGACGGCGGCCAGTGGCACGCGGCCCACGAGGTAGACGTCGCCGACGGAGTCGAGGGAGAAGTGCACGCCGTACATCGAGCCGTTCTTGCCGAGCAGCCATCGGTAGAACTCGGCGTGGTTCTCGTCGGGCTGGCGGCAGAAGAACGCCTCGACGTGCAGCACCCGCTCCCCCACGATCAGCCAGGTCATGGTGGCGAGCTTGTGCTGCCCGGGCAGTTTGGCCAGGAACGCCCCGGGCCGTGGCTCCTCGTAGGAGACCTCCGCCGCCTTGAGCGCCGCTTCGACGACTTCGCGCATGCCGACAGGATAGGAGGTCACACGTTGATGGCCACGGGCACTTTGTGGAGGTTCGCGACGGCGCCGGCGTACACGTCCACGAGGCGCGCGGCGGTGGCCTGCCAGCCGAAGGCGGCGGCGTGCTCACGGGCGCCCCGTGAGAGCTCGTCGCGCCAGCGCGGCGCGACGACGAAGCGGCGCAGCACACGGGCCCACACGGCGGGGTCGTGGCCGTCCACGAGGATCCCGGACACCCCGTCGCGTACGGCGGTGCGCAGCCCGCCCACCGCGGCGGCGGCCACCGGCGTGCCGCACGCCTGCGACTCCAGCGCGACCAGGCCGAACGACTCGCTGTGGGACGGGACGACGGTGACCGACGCGGCCCGGTACCAGTCGGCCAGCTCCCGCTGCGGAGCGGGCGGCACGAGCCGGAAGACGTCGGAGATGCCGAGCTCGGCGGCGAGTTCGGTGAGCAGGGCCGGCCTGGCCAGGCCGTTGCCCGACGGCCCGCCGACGCAGGCGACCACGAGGCGGCCGCGCAGGGACGGGTCGTCGGCGAGCATCCTCGCGGCGGCGCGCAGCAGCACGTCGGGGGCCTTGAGCGGCTGGATGCGGCCGACGAACAGCAGCAGGTGCGCGTCCCGTGGCAGGCCGAGGCGGCGCCGGGCGGCGAGCTGGGAGCCGGGGCGGAAGACGGAGAGGTTGACGCCGGGATTGACGACGGCGACGCGGTCCTTGGGCGCGCCGTACAGGTCGATCAGCTCGCGGGCCTCGTCGGCGGTGTTGGCCACCAGGCGGTCGGCGACGGCGACGACCTGTTCCTCGCCGACCACGCGGGCCCTCGGCTCCGGCTTGTCGTCCCGGGCGAGCAGCAGGTTCTTGACCTTGGCCATGGTGTGCATGGTGTGCACGAGCGGCACGCCCCAGCGTTCCTTGGCCAGCCAGCCGACCTGCCCCGAGAGCCAGTAGTGGGAGTGGATGACGTCGTAGCGGCCGGGGTCGTACATCGCCTCGGTGCGCAGCACGCCCGACAGGAACGCGCAGAGCTGGGCGGGCAGCTCGCCGCGGTCCAGCTCCTCGTACGGCCCCGCCGTGAGGTGGCGGACGAGGACTCCTGGGGCGAGCTCGGCCACGGGCGGCAGGTCGCGGGCGGTGGCCCGGGTGAAGATCTCCACCTCCACACCGAGCTGAGCCAGCCGTCTGGCGGACTCCACGATGTACACGTTCATGCCGCCGGCGTCGCCCGTGCCCGGCTGGTCCAGCGGCGATGTGTGCATGCTGATGGTCGCGACCCGGCTGACCCGTCGTCGCCTCACTCGACACCACCTCCGGACAATTGACAACTATTCCGATTTATTCGGCATTCCCGACAAGTAGTCCTCATGGAGGGTAGAGGGCATTGCTATGTCCCCTCTCCGGCCGCCCGCCCGGGGCTGGCAGGATGGACGGCATGCGGAAGACGGCTGTGGTGACCGGTGCGAGCAGCGGGATCGGGGAGGCGACCGCGCGTCGGCTCGCCGCCGAGGGTTTCGAGGTGGTGGCAGGCGCGCGGCGCCGCGACCGGCTCGACAAGCTGGCCTCGGAGGTGCCCGCGATCAGGCCCGTGACGCTCGACGTGACCTCCCAGGAGTCGGTGGACGCGCTGGCCTCGTCTCTCGAACGCTGTGACGTGCTGGTCAACAACGCCGGCGGCGCGCTCGGCATGGAGCCGGTGGCGCGCGGCGACGTCGGCGACTGGCAGCAGATGTACGACACGAACGTGCTCGGCTCCTTGCGCATGACCCGGGCGCTGCTCCCCGGGCTCGTCGCGTCCGGCGACGGCGTGCTGGTGATGCTGACCTCGACGGCCGGGCTGTCGGCGTACGAGGGCGGGGGCGGCTACGTCGCGGCCAAGCACGCCCAGCGTTCGATGACCGAGACGCTCCGCCTGGAGCTGGTCGGCGAGCCGGTGCGGGTGGTCGAGATCGCGCCCGGCATGGTGAAGACCGAGGGCTTCGCGGTCACCCGGTTCCGGGGCGACGAGGAGCGGGCGGCCCAGGTGTACGACGGCGTGCCGGGGCCGCTGAGCTCCGACGACGTGGCCGACGCGATCGTCTGGGCGGTGACGCGGCCGGCCCACGTCAACATCGACCGCATGGTCATCAGGCCCCGCGCCCAGGCCGCCCAGCACAGGGTGCACCGCGTACGTGACTAAACCGGTCGGCGCCATCACGCGCGGGACGACCGGGCACAACCGGCTGCGGCGCGCCGACCGCTGGATCGCGGCCGTGCACGCCCCGCTGCTGCGCTCGGCGGCGCGGCCGCTCGTGGTGGACCTCGGCTACGGCGCCTCGCCGGCCACGACGCTGGAGCTGTTCACGCGGCTGCGCCGGGTGGCGCCCGGCGTGGAGGTGGTCGGCATCGAGATCGACCCGGTGCGGGTCGCGGCGGCCAAGCCGTACGAGCGGGAGGGGCTGAGCTTCCGGCTGGGCGGGTTCGAGCTGCCGGTCTCGCGTCCGCCGACGCTGGTGCGGGCCTTCAACGTACTGCGTCAGTACGCCGAGGCCGACGCGTGGCGGTACTGGGACGTGCTCACGGGCCGGCTGGCCCCCGGCGGCCTGCTGGTCGAGGGCACCTCGTCGGAGAACGGGCGGCGGGCTGTCTGGGTGGGCCTGTCACCGGAGGGGCCGCGGACGATCACGTTCGCGGCGCGGTTCGACGCCTTCGAGCGGCCGTCCGACCTGGCCGACCGGCTGCCGAAGACGCTCATCCACCGGAACGTCCCGGGTGAGCGGATCCATGCGTTCCTGAGCGACTTCGACCACGCCTGGGCGGTCAGCGCCGCGTACGAGGCTCATGGGCGGCGACAGCGGTGGCTGGCCGCCGTGCGGTTCCTGTCGGTGTCGTGGCCGGTGCCGCCGCGCCCGCCGTTCGGCGGGGACGCCAGGTGGCGGCTCGGCGAGCTCACCCTGCCGTGGTCGGCCGTGGCGCCGGTTTAGAGCCGGGCCTCGAACACCGCGTACGCCGCCGCGTCGAACAGGACGAACCGCAGGTCCTCCAACCTGCGTGTGCGCCTGGCGCACCGCCTCCAGGGCGATCCTGGCGGCGTCGTCCATCGGCCAGCCGTACACGCCGGTGGAGATCGCCGGGAACGCCACCGACCGCGCCCCGAGCTCGTCGGCCACCCGCAGCGACTCGCGGTAGCACGAGGCCAGCAGCCCGGAGCGGTCCTCCGACCGGGAGTAGACCGGGCCGACCGTGTGGATCACCCACCGCGCGGGCAGCCGCCCGGCCGTCGTGGCCACCGCCTGACCGGTGGGCAGCCCCTTGCCGTAGGGGGAGGCGCGCAGCTTCCTGCACTCCTCCAGGATCTCGGGCCCGCCGCGCCGGTGGATGGCCCCGTCGACGCCGCCGCCTCCCATGAGCGAGGAGTTGGCGGCGTTGACCACCGCGTCGACCTGCTGCTCGGTGATGTCGCCCGGAACCAGCGTGATCTCCATCCCACCGACCGTGTCAGCCATGGCCGCCGGTTGGCAAGACAGGCGCGGCCACGAGCACGTTCACGTCGAGCGAAAGCTCCCTGACGTCCTCCAGCGCCAGCCCGGCCGACTCCAGCAGGCGGGCGTACTCGGCGCGCGTACGCTCCCGGCCGGCGCCGTTGTTGACCAGCAGGCGGACGTCCCAGGCGAGGGCCGGCGCGCCCGGGTCGGACGCCGGCGGGTCGGGCACCAGCCGCTCGATCACCAGCAGGCGACCGTGCTCCGCCATGGCCGCCCGGCAGTTGGCCAGCACGCGCGCGGCCAGGTCGTCGTCCCAGTCATGCAGGATGCGCGACAGCAGGTAGACGTCGCCGCCCGCCGGGACGGCCTCGAAGAAGTCGCCCGCCGCGAACGCGCACCGCCCGGCCAGCCCCGCCTCCGCCAGCGCCGAGCGGGCGCGCTCGACCGCGGCAGGAACGTCGAACAGCGTGCCGCGCAGGCCGGGCGCCTGCGCGAGCACGGCGGCGAGCAGCGCGCCGTCGCCGCCGCCGACGTCCACGACGCTCTCGTGCCGGGTGAAGTCGTAGACCTGCGGCACCTCGGCGAAGGACGACGACCCGCGGGCCATGGCCCGGTCGAACCGCGCGCCAAACGCGGGGTGCTCGGCGGTGCAGGCGAAGAACGGCTTGCCGTGCACCTGCTCGAAGCCCGGCCGGCCCGTGGTGACGGCGTACGCGAGCGCCCCCCACGACGCCGAGAAGGGGCCCGCGTAGAAGAGCGCGAGGTCGGCCAGGGAGCAGGGGTGGCGGCGGGCCAGCAGCGCGCCCGCCGGCGTGAGCGCGTACGCGCCGCCAGGTGTGGTCTCCACCAGGTCGTGGGTCTCCAGCAGGCGCAGCAGGCGGGACAGCGCGCCGGAGTGCGCGCCGATCTTCTCCGCCAGCTCGGCGCAGGTCAGCGGGCGCTCGTACAACAGGTCGGCGAGGCCCAGCTGGGCCAGGGCGGCCACGGCCTGGGTGGCCCAGGCGCCGGAGAGCTTGGCCAGCACGTCGCGCCGGACGGAGTCGTCAGCCATCGGCCACAAGCTCCAGCCGGCTGGGACGGAGCACGGTACGCCCGCCGTCGTCCTCGTACGCGTTGCGACCGGCCCGCTCGACGCCCGGGCACTCCTCGCGCGCCGGCACGCACACCTCCGGCTCCGGGCCCGCGGGCTCGGCGCGCGCGATCAGCGCCGGCGGGTCGAGGCCCTGGTGGTCGGCGAGCCTGCGGCGTGCGATCAGCACCGGCGGGTCGAGGCCGTGGCGGTCGGCGAGCCTGCGGCGTGCGACCGTGCTCGGGCAGGTGCGCACGGCCTCGAAGCCGCGCTTCAGCGCCGTACGCAGGCCGGCGAACCGGCGCGGGGAGAGCATGATCGCCGCGTGGTCGATCCGGCAGTGCCGCGTCGGCGCGGCCAGGACGGATCCCGTGCCGCCCGGCCCGCGGGCGACCATCTCCCACGTCACCGACCGGCGTGTCAGCCGGTCGAGCCGGAGCGCGTCCTCGGGGTCCAGATGGCCCCTGACTACCATGGGTGACATCGGAGCCACGTTAAGGAGTCTCGCGCCCCGGATGCCAGCTCGACACGTTGTAGAGCTAATCTGAATGGCGTGAAGGGTCTCGGCGAGCTTGAGCGCAGCATCATGGACATCCTCTGGGCGGAGAACACCCCGCTGACCGCCCGCGAGGTCGGCAAGCTGATTGCCGACCGCGACCTTGCCCCCACCACGGTCATGACCGTTCTCGACCGCCTCACCCGCAAGGGTTTCCTCCAGCGCACCCGCGACGGCCGTGCATGGCGGTACGAACCGGCAGAAAGCCGCGACGCATACATCGCCGAGCTTATGCTGGAAGCCTTGGACCTGACGGGCGACCGCTCGGCCGCCCTGACCCGCTTCGCCCAGGCCGTTTCGGGCAGGGAGGCGGAGATCCTGCGGCAAGCCCTTACGGAGCTGGAGGAAGAGTGATCACGGCAGCGGTGCTGGCAGCGCTCGCCACGGCGTGCGCGCTCGGCTCCTGGCGTTTCACCACGGCTCACTGGACCTCCCGGGCCCCGCGGCTGGCCATCATCCTCTGGCAGTCCCTGGGCGTGTCCTGGGGCCTGGCCACGACCGGCGCCATGCTCGCCTACGCCGTCCAGCCGTACGGCACCGGGGTGCTGCACGGGCTGATCGCGTTCGCCGGCGGGGAGGCTCCCGCGCGGGCGTGGGACCCACTGCACGTGCTGGCCCTCATCGCGGGGCTGACCGCGCTGGCGGTGCTCGTCGCGGTGCTGCTCACCGCGGGCGTGCAGACGTTGCGGGCCCGGCGGCGCCACCGCATGCTGCTGCGCCTCATCGCCCATGACGATCCGGGCGTTCCCGGCGTGCGGGTGCTGGCCCACCCGGGTGCCGCCGCGTACTGCGTGCCGGGGCTGCGCTCGCAGGTCGTCGTCAGCGAGGGCGCGCTCAAGCTGCTGTCGGAGGGCGAGCTGAAGGCCGTGCTGGCCCATGAGGCGGCCCACGTGCGCGAGCGCCACGACCTGGTGCTGCTGCCGTTCGCCGCGCTGCGCCGGGCGCTGCCCTGGTCGAAGGTGGTGGCCGACGCGCAGGCGCAGGTGGAGCTGCTGATCGAGATGGCCGCCGACGACCGCGCCCGCCGTTACTGCTCGCCACGCAGGCTCGCCACGGCGCTGCTGCGCTTCGGCACGGCCGGGGCGATGCCGACCCCGCACGGCACCCTCGGTGTGCACGCCCAGCACGTCATGGCCAGGGTCGAACGGCTGGTCCAGCCCCTCCCCGAGCTCGCCGCCTCGACGCGCTACGGGTTCATCGCGCTTTCTGTGACGTTGGTCACGGCTGCCCCATTTCTCTGGGTCATCCAGCTCTAGCGCTTGCTGCCGTTAATCGCCGCGTTTGCAATTGCAAGCACAGCGCGGCAGACTGGGCATATGGCACTACCCAAAGTCGGCTCGATCGGTGAATACATCCGCGAGCAGCGGCAGCAGGCGAAGATCTCGCTGCGCCAGCTCGCAGAGGCGGCAGGGGTCTCCAATCCCTACCTCAGCCAGATCGAGCGCGGCCTGCGCAAGCCGAGCGCCGAGATTCTCAACCAGATCGCCAAGGGTCTGCGGATCTCGTCACAGGTGCTCTATGTGCAGGCGGGCCTCATCGAGGACCGCGAGCCGCCGAGCGACGTGATCGCCGCGATCAGAGCCGACGCACATCTGAGCGAACGGCAACGTCAGGTGCTGATCGATATCTATGAGTCGTTCCGTAAGGAGACGCGCGCCGAAGACGAGCAGACCTCCCAGAACGCTCGCCCCCGGCACGCCTCCGATCCGGACGACGAGCCGCTGCCGGAGGAGTATCTCGCCGCTCTTGAGCCCTATGCGGCGCCCTCGAGCAACGGCAACGTCACCCAGGAAACCAAGGAAGGTTAACCCATGACGCTCGCCACCGAGGTCAAGAAGCTGACCGATTCAAAGCCGTTCTACGCCGTCGCCGGCGCCGGCGACTTCGCCGTGGAGAAGCTGCGTGAGCTGCCCGAGCAGCTGCAGAAGCTCCAGTCGCGCCGCTTCGAGCTGAGCAAGGAGCTGCCAGGCAAGGCCCGCGAGTACGCCGACAAGGCCGAGGGCATCGCCCGGGAGTTCCCCGACAAGGCTCGCGAGTACGCCGACCAGCTCACCCAGATGGCCACCGAGGTCTACGAGGACTTCGCGACCCGTGGCCGCCGGGTCGTGAGCAAGACGACCGGCGAGGCCGCCCTTGAGCTGGAAGAGGTGTCGGAGGCCGCCGAGCCGCCCGTCGCCAAGCCCGTCCAGCCGGCGAAGAAGAACACCCGCACCACGAAGGCCGCCAAGGCCTGACCGGAGCACGAGGCCCGTCTCCCGCCGGGAGACGGGCCTTTCCGTTCGGGGGTGCCCGCCTGTCGGGGGCGCCCATTAGGCTGAAGCCGACTTCATCGCGGCGTTGGGCGGAGCCAACAACATGAATCTGATCAACGGTGTCTTCAACCTCCTGTTCCTGGTGCTCGCCGTCGTCATCTTCGGCATGTCGATCTACGCGCTCGTGCACGCCCTCCGGGTGCCGACGCCCGCGTTCGTCTCGGCGGGCAAGCTCCAGAAGAACATCTGGCTGCTGATCCTCGCCCTCGCCACGCTCTTCTCCGGCGGCGGCGCATGGGGCTACTTCAACGCGTTCCTGGTCGTCGGCAGCCAGGCCTTCCTCGGCATCGGCATCGGCATCTTCTCGATCCTGGCCGTCATCGCGGCCACCGTCTACATCGTCGACGTCAAGCCGGCGGTCAAGGGCATGGGCGGCCGGGGCAACAGCGGCCCCTACGGGCCCTGGTGACGGCTCAGGCCAGCTCGGCGGCCAGCCAGGCGGCGATCAGCTCGTGCCCGGCGTGCGTGGGGTGCACGCCGTCGGGCAGCGCCGCCGCCGGCGGCCAGTGCCGGGTCATCGGGTCGGCGAACGGCACGCCGGCGTCCTGAGCCGCCTCCGCCAGCACGTCACGCACCGCGTACGCCTTCCTGGGCGGCTCGCCCATGAACAACGGCCCGACCACGACGACGTCGGTGCCGGGCCAGTGGGCCCGCACCTTCGCCAGCAGCCGGTCGGCGGCGGCGCGCACCCTGGCCGCGCTCCGGCGCCGGTCGTTGTGACCGCCGGAGATGACCAGCAGGTCGGGCGCGGGGCGCCAGGCCAGCTCGACCTCGAACGACCGCTGGAACGTCCTGCCCACCCGCCCCTTGCTGACGTAGCCGGTGCCGCTCGCCCCCGCGATGACCGGGCGGGCGCCCATCAGACGGGCGGTCTCGGACGCGTACGTCTGCGACGGCGGCACGGGCCCGGAGCCGACGGTGAAGCTGTCGCCGAGGAACATCATCACCCGCGGTGCGGGCTCG
This sequence comes from Nonomuraea terrae, assembly GCF_044465245.1. Lineage (NCBI taxonomy): Bacteria > Bacillati > Actinomycetota > Actinomycetes > Streptosporangiales > Streptosporangiaceae > Nonomuraea > Nonomuraea terrae. The sequence continues at coordinate 132,871 of NZ_JBITLL010000008.1, forward strand.
ACGGCCGGTGGTTCGGCCCGGCCACATGCCGACATCGTCAGAAACAGCGCCAGAAACAGCGCCAGAACGGCGGCGCCGGGTGGGATTCGCGGACCAATCCTCCAGCCACGCATGACCACCCCGGGCACTAGGCTGCCGACATGACCTACGACCTCCACGGACGCACCCAGCGATTGGAACTGTCTGACCAGAACCTGCGCGACTTCGAAGCCGTCGTCCTGGACGCGACGCCGGAAGGGATCGTGCTGAGCAGGTCGGCATTCTATCCGGGCGGAGGTGGCCAGCCGGCGGATCACGGCGTGTTGATCTGGCAGGGCGTGGAGACCCGCGTCGTGGGGGTGCGCAAGGGCGACGACCTGGAGCTGATCCCGGCCGAGGGCGACCCGGTCCCGCCGGTCGGCACCGTGGTCAGGGCCGCGGTGGCCGACGCCCGGCGCTCGGCGCTCATGCGCACCCACTCCGGCCTGCACGTGCTGTGCGGTGTGGTCTTCCGCGACTACGGCTGCCTCGTCACCGGCGGCAACATGGACGAGATGAGCGCCCGGATGGACTTCAACCTGCCCGAGGTGCCGCCGGGGTTCAAGGAGGCCGTCGAGGACGCCTGCAACGCAGAGATCGTCGCCGACCGGCGCATCGACGTGCGGGTGCTGCCGCGCGCGGAGGCGTTCGCGATCCCCGACATCATCCGCACGGCCACCAACCTCGTGCCGGAGACCGTCCAGGACGTGCGCATCGTCGACATCGTCGGCCTCGACACCCAGGCCGACGGCGGCACCCACGTGGCCTCCACCAAGCAGATCGGGCGCATCAAGGTCGCCAAGATCGAGAGCAAGGGCCGCGGCTTCCGCCGCCTGCGCATCCAGATCTCCGACTGATCATCGTCGCGGACGCCGACCCACCACGCGCCCTCCCGGGGCCGATCCGGTCCGCCAGCAGTTCAGGCGCGACCGTCAGCGTCTCCTGGTCGAACGGCGCGTCGTCGTCGCCCTTCCTCCAGGTCCGCAAGTCGCAGCCGGCGCCGATCGGCGCGTCGGTGGGGAAGGCCCAGACCTCCATGCGCTGCGGCCGCTCCAGCCACCCCGGGGGGACGAGACGGCGCGGAGCTCTGGCTGTCGAGACGGTTGCCCTGCCGGGGGCCGCACCGCGCGAAATCACGCCACTGGCCGGGCTCTCGGCCACCGATCGCACCGGCAGCCACGCCGCAGCGGATGGCCCAACCGGTCTGGACGCTGGTCGGCCTGAAGGTGACGAGCACGCCCTTCCCCACCGTCCGGTGGAGCTCATGGATCAGTGACAGACGCTCCTCGCGGAGCCCTTCCGTCGTCTGCAGCAATACGAGCCCGCTCGTCACCCCCGCCGACGAAGTCGGGCCGGCCGCCTCGCCGTACAGGCCGAGCAGGACGGCGGCGCCCGCCGTGAGCGCGGTCAGCCCGACGGCCGTGGCCGGGGCAGGACGGCGGCGCCCGCCGTGAGCGCGGTCAGCGCACCCCCGGCCGGCGCGACGGCCGTGGCGGCCCGCCTGCGGCGGCGGCTCCGGCCGCACAGCCGGGCGATCTCCCCGACGTCAGGCAGGAGCCACCGCCGCTCCTCCACGGCGGTACGCAGGTCGCCCTCGGTGTACCGGGCCATCACACGACCGCCCAGTTCAGATCACTGAGGGAGAGATCAACCCGCGGGCGTGCCGGCGCCCGGCCGCGATTCGGGTGGCCGAGCTACCCGATCACTTCCGCCAGGCCGTCCAGGAGGCGGGTGAGGCCGAATTCGAAGAGGTGGTCGAGGTCGAAGTCGAAGTCGCCCAGTTCGTGCAGGAACGCGGCGAAGGCGGGGGAGGTGCCCGACTCGCTGATCGCCCGGATGCGTTCCTCCTGCGTGCTCATCCACTCCTCGTCCGTGAGACCGGTGGCGGCGTGGGCCTGGCGTTCCTGCTCGACGTTGGCGGCGATGGCGAGCACGTAGCTGTAGAGCAGGATGTTGACGTACATCTTGGTCGCGGGGTCGAGCCGGGTGCCGGCCAGGGCGCTCATCATCCACTCCGAGTGCTGCAACAGCGCGGGTGAGGCCAGCGGGCGGTGCAGTGAGGTGACCCCGGCCATCCACGGATGCTCGTGGTAGGCCGCCCACAACACGCGCGCCGAGGTCTCCAGGCAGGCGCGCCAGCCGTCCGGCCGCTCGGGCGGCAGCGGGAACGACTCGATCACCGCGTCGACCATCAGCAGGAACAACTCGTCCTTGCCCGTGACGTGACGGTAGAGGGACATGGTGGCCATGCCGAGCCGGTCGGCGACACGGCGCATGGTGACCTCGGAGAGCCCTTCGGCGTCGGCGATCGCGACGGCCGCCCGGACGATGCGCTCCCGTACGTCCTCGTTCCCGGAAATCCTGGCACGTTGGCCTGCCTTCTGACGCGCAGGGGCCTCCGGTGCGGCGGGCCGGTCGGCGACGACCGTGCCGACGCGGGGCTCGGCGGTCACGACGCCCTCCCTGGCCAGGACGGCGAGGGCCTTGGCGGCCGTGGCTAGGGCGACGTTCCAGTCGCGGGCGAGCTGACGGGTGGACGGCACCCGCTCCCCCGGGCGCAGCCGGCCCTCACTGATGCGCCGCTTGATGTCGGCCACGATGCGGGCATAGGGCGGGGTACTCACGCGAACCTCCTGTACTAGTACAGATCCCTCAAGGATACTCTTGCTCCCCACTGTATGTACTGCGTACATTCACATATGCGTACAACGTCAACAAACGAGGGGCACAACGATGAAGGTCCTCATCTCCGGTTCGGGCGTCGGCGGGGCCACCCTGGCCCACTGGCTGCGGCGGTACGGTCACGACGTGACGGTCGTGGAACGGGCCCCGGCCCCCCGCAGCGGCGGCCAGGCCATCGACGTCAGAGGCGCCGCGCTCACCGTGGCCGCCAGGATGGGCATCCTGGAGCGGATCAGGGAGCTGCGCACGACCATGCGCGGCATGTCCATGGTCGACACCGACGGCAACGAGATCATGCGCGACGAGGAGGGCACGCTCAGCGCCGGCCGCTTCGACAGCCCCGACCTCGAGATCATGCGCGACGACCTCACCGGCATCCTGACCGAGGTCTCCGACGCCGAGCACGTCTACGGCGACTCGATCGCCACGCTGACGCAGGACGGCGACGTGACGTTCGAGAGCGGGCGGCGCGACCGCTACGACTACATCGTGGGCGCCGACGGCCTGCACTCCGTCGTCCGGCAGCTGGCTTTCGGCGACGAGTCACAGTTCGTCCACCACCTCGGCACGTACCTCTCGATCTTCAGCGCCGACAACTTCCTCGGCCTCGACCACTGGCAGACCTGGTTCAACGAGGGCGAGGCGGGCGGAGCCCTCTTCAGCGACCGCGACAGCACACAGATGCGCGTCAACCTGGGATTCCGGTCCGAGCCGATCGTGTACGACCACAACGACGTCGGCCAGCAGAAGCGGCTCGTCGCGGAGCGCTGCCAGGGCGTGTACGAGGCCTCCCGGCTGCTGGAGGCGATGCGGAAGGCCGACGACTTCTTCTTCGACTCCATGGCCCAGGTGCGCATGGAGCACTGGACGAAGGGCCGGGTCGCGCTGCTGGCCGACGCCGGCTACTGCGCCTCGCCGCTGTCGGGTCAGGGCACGAGCCTGGCCATGGTGGGGGCATACGTGCTGGCGCAGGAGCTCGGCCGTGACTCTGAGCCGGGGTTCGGCCGCTACGAGGAGCGCATGCGCCCGTTCGTGACGGCGAACCAGGCGCTCGCCTTCGAGAACCCCGGACAGGGCGCGTCGCAGGAGAGCGTCCAGCGGGCGGCGAATGCGATCTCGCTGGACTGACGGGACGAACCGATACCATGTGCCGCCATGACGGGTATCAGACTCACTCTGGCCGCCTTGGTGGCCGGCGCTCTGACGGTGACCGCCGCCCCCGCCTCAGCGGCGCAGGCAGGGATCACGGACGAGGTGACGATGACCCTCGGCAAGGACGGCACCCTCCACGTGGTCGAGAAGATCACCGGGGCGTCGGGCGGGCTGAAGCGGACCTTCATCACGCGCACCCGCTACGACGACACCACCGACCGTGTCTACGAGATCGCGAACGTCAAGGGCGGCACCCTCGACGGCGACGTGCTCACCGTGGCAGGCCAGACCGTCGAATACGACGTCAAGGGCGCGGTCACGAGCTCGGGCGGCGTCGAGGAGCTGCGCTGGTTCGCGGTGAACGGCTGGAACCAGCCGGTCACCAAGGCCACTGTGCGGATCGACGGCCCAGGCCAGGTGCAGAACCTGTCGTGTTTCGCCGGTGAGCTGACCTCCGCCGTCGGCTGCACGTCCGCCTCGATGGACCACTCGGCCACCCGGGCCGACTTCGAGCAGGAGAACCTCGCGCCCGGCCAGGCCCTCACCGTCGTCGTCGGGTACCCGGAGGGCTCCAGCGACGGCGAGCCGATCTTCGACAAGCGCTTCTCGCTGGCCGCCGCGTTCACGCTCGACGCCGTCACCGGCGGCGCGCTGGCCGGGCTGCTCGTGCTGCTGCTCGGTGGCGTCGCCCTGCTCTACTGGACGCGCGGCCGCGACGCGCGGGTGGCCGGCCACGAGAGCGACGGAGTCCCCCCGGTGCAGAACGGCCACTTCTCGCCGCCCGACGGGGTGCGGCCCGGCCAGATCGGCACACTCGTCGACGAGCAGGCCGACGTCGTCGACGTGACCGCCACGATCGTCGACCTCGCCGTACGCGGCTACCTGCGCATCGACGAGCAGCCGCGCGAGACGTACGACGCGCCCGACTGGGTGCTGGTCAAGATGCCGAGCGCGCCGGTCAACGCGCTGCTGCCGTACGAACGGGCGCTCTACGACGCGGTCTTCGACGGGCGCGACGCGGTGCCGCTGTCGCAGTTGTCCGGCTCGTTCGCGGCCCACCTGGGCAAGGTGCGCGACGCGCTCTACACCGACGTGGTGCGGCAGGGCTGGTTCGCCCGCCGTCCCGACACCGAGCGCACCCGGTGGACGACGATCGGCGTGGTGCTCATCGGCGCCGGGCTGCTGGCGACCGTGGCGCTGGCCTGGTTCACCACGTACGGGCTGCTCGGCCTGGCCGTGGTGATCGCGGGCGGCGCGCTGGCGGTCGGCGGCCAGTACATGCCGGCCAAGACCGCCAAGGGCTCGGCGGCGCTGGCCCACACGCTCGCCTTCCGCCAGTACCTGTTCTCCGGCGAGCTGGGCGAGGTGCCCGAGCAGCACCGGGTGGAGCTGTTCTCCCGCTACCTGCCGTACGCGGTGATCTTCGACGGGGTGGAGCACTGGTCGCGCGTGGTGGCCTCCGTCACCGGGAACGGCCACCAGGCCGACAACCTGTACTGGTACCACGGGCCGGCGGAGTGGGACCTGTCCAAGTTCGCCGGGTCGATGCGCACGTTCACCACGACGACGTCGGGCGCCATCTCCGCCACCCGGCAGTTCCGCTCCCTTTAACGCAACCGCAGCTCGCCGACGGGGCGTCCGCCGCCGAGCACGGGCGGGTTGGCCAGCTCGGCGAGCTCCGGCGCGTCCAGGCCGAGCGAGCGCAGCGCCGCCACGGTGACGGGCACGCGGGCGCGCGGGGAGCCGTCCTCGATCTTGACGGTGCCCGCGCGCCCGTCCTCGAACGCGAACGCGTCGAACGCCTCCGCCCCCGCCTTCAGCATGAGCCCCGGGATCGCCCGCATCAGCTTGGCCTCGGGGCGGTCGGTGCCTGACGTCCATTCGGGGTAGGTGCGCATCGCGTCGAAGATCTGGCGTTCGAAGGAGTCCTCCGCCGACAGCGGGAACGCGCGGAACGCCTTCGTCACCCCGAGCATCGACACGAAGACCAGCGGCGCGCCGCCCAGCGGCGCGCCGCAGCCGTCCACGCCGGAGGCCGCGACCCGCTCGCCGGTGAGCTCCTCCACCGTCTCGCGGATGGCCCGCTGCAGCGGATGCGCCGGCTCCAGGTACGTCGTCAGCGGCCAGTCGTTCAGCGCACAGGTGGCCACCATGGCGGCGTGCTTGCCGGAGCAGTTCATGTAGACGCGGCCGCGTTCGGTCACCGCCCGGTCGAACGGGTAGTCCTCAGGACACTGCAACGCCGACTCGTCCAGCCCGGCGCCCGCGAGGATCTTCCGTACCCCGTCCACGTGGAACGGCTCCCCGGAGTGGGAGGCGCAGGCCAGCGCGAGCAGCTCGCCCTCCAGGCGCAGGCCGCTGCGCAACATGCCGAGCAGCTGCAACGGTTTCATCGACGACCGCGGCGAGGCGGGCACGTGCACCGCACCCCTCGTCTCCACCGGGCGCCCCTGGGCGTCAACCGTCAGCACACGGGCGTGGTGGGTGGATTCCACGAACCCGGATCGGACAACTTCCACAATCATCGACATATCGCGTCCCCTTTCGGCATGAGTCTACGGACGGTCCTCACAGGGTTTCGCGTGGTCCAGAATGAGATGCCATGCGGGCAGTCGTACAACGAGTCAGTTCGGCGTCGGTCGAGGTCGAGGGGCGCACGGTCGGGGCCGTCGCCGAGCCCGGCCTGCTCGTCCTGGTGGGCGTCACGCACACCGACACACGCGCCGAGGCCGCCAAACTCGCCGCCAAGCTGTGGGGGCTGCGCGTCCTGCACGGCGAGAAGTCCTGCTCGGACGTGTCGGCGCCGCTTCTGGTGATCAGCCAGTTCACCCTGTACGGCGACGCCCGCAAGGGCCGGCGCCCCACCTGGCAGGCCGCCGCCCCTGGCCCGGTCGCCGAGCCGCTGGTGGACGCCGTGGTGGAGGAGCTGCGTGCATTGGGCGCCCACGTGGAAACCGGCGTCTTCGGCGCCGACATGAAGGTCTCGCTGGTCAACGACGGCCCCATCACCCTGGTCCTCGACGTATGACCCCCGTCGCACTCCGGCCGCGGTCCTCCGCGGAGGCGGTGGGCGTGGTTCTCAGGCCGCGTGCCGGTAGGCGGTGTAGGTGAGATAGCCGGCGTCGCCGCCCTCGTACCACGTGGCCTCGTCGTGCGGCGCGATCGGCAGCCCCTGGCGCAGCCGTTCCACGAGGTCGGGGTTGGCGATGAAGGCGCGGCCGAAGCTGATCAGGTCGGCGCCGAGCCCCAGCCAGTGATCCGCGGCCGCCTTGTCCGCCTGCCGCGGGCTCGCCGGGGCGGAGGGGTTGACGATGAGCGTGCCGGGCCAGGCCTTGCGGAGCTCGACCAGCACGTCCTCGTCGGTGGTGGCCTCGAGGTGGATGTAGGCCAGGTCGAGCGGGGCCAGCTCGGCGAGCAGCGCGCCGTACATGGCGGGAACGTCGGTGTCCTCGGCGCCCCAGATGCCCGCGCCGGGCGAGAGCCGCAGACCTGTCCGGTGGCCGCCCACCGCCTCGACGGTCGTCGAAACCGCCTCCACCGCGAACCGGATCCGGCCCGCGATCGATCCGCCGTACGCGTCGGTGCGAAGGTTGGCGGTGCTGGAGAGGAACTGGGCGATGAGGTACCCGTTCGCGCCGTGCAGTTCCACGCCGTCGAAGCCGGCGTCGACGGCCCGGAGGGCGGCCTCGGCGTACGAACGCGCCTGCTCGGGCACCTCGGCGGCGTCCAGCTCCCGGGGGACGGGGGCAGGCTGGGGCCCGGCCGGGGTGAACACCCGGCCGACGGCGGGGACGGCCGAGGGGCCCACCGGCTGCGTGCCCGTGGTGTCGGGGTGGGAGACGCGCCCGCCGTGCATGATCTGCGCGAAGATGCGCCCGCCGTTGGTGTGCACCGCGTCGGTGACCGGCCGCCAGGCTGCGACCTGGGCGTCGGTGTACAGCCCCGGGGTGCCCGGGTTGGACTGCCCGACGAGGCTGGGCTGGATCCCTTCCGTCACGATGAGGCCGGCAGTGGCGCGTTGCGTGTAGTACGCCGCCATCGACGGCGTCGCCAGGCCTCCTGCGGCCGCACGGACCCGGGTCATGGGGGCCATCACCACACGGTTGGGCAGGGTCAGCGCGCCCAGGTGGTAGCGATCGAACAGAGTCGTCATCTCCGCGTGCCTTTCAGGATTCTCCGTAGACGGTCACGCCCCTCAAGGGGGCCGCGACGACTAAGCTAGAACCTGACATTGACGTCAGAGGCAAGCGTTCGGCGGAAGATTTTTCCGGCGGAAGGGAGCAGGCGATGCGGATCGGGGAGCTGGCGTCACAGGCCGGGGTGAGTGTCCGGTCTCTGCGCTACTACGAGGAGCGGGGTCTGCTCAGCAGCACGCGCAGCGCCAGCGGGCAGCGCCGGTACACGGACGACGAGGTCGAGCGGGTCCGGTTCATCCAGCGTCTGTACGCGGCCGGGCTCTCCAGCCGTACGATCGCCGAGCTGTTGCCGTGCGTCGACTCGCCGAGTGAACGGAACGACGACGAGGCGTTCGAGCGGCTGACCCAGGAACGGGAGCGCATCGACCGGCACATCGAAGAGCTGTGCGAGACCCGCGAGGCCCTTGACCGGCTCATCGACGCCAACCGCGCACACCGCGCACAGCTGGCCGGCGGTTCGCCGGCCTAGAGCCCTGCCTCCCGGCCGAGCCGGGCGCGTCCGCGCCCGGGCCGGTGACAGGACGGGCGGCCTGCCCGTCGGAGAGGACCCCCGTCAGCGCAGGCGGCGGCGGAGGGTCGGGTCGATGGAGACGTTGCGGCCGGCGTCCGGCGGGACGACGACCTCCTGGGAGGCGGCCACGCCACCGGCCAGCAGCGGGGCGTCCACCGGGACCGTGCGTTTGACGACGGCCAGGGCGATGGGACCGAGCTCGTGGTGGCGGGCGGCCGAGCCGACCACGCCGACCTCCTGGCTCTCGAACATCACCGGAGCGCCGTGCGGCGGCAGCGTGTCGACGCTGCCGTCGAGGTGGAGGAAGACCAGGCGGCGCGGCGGATGCCCGAGGTTGTGGACCCGGGCCACGGTCTCCTGGCCGCGGTAGCAGCCCTTGGTGAGGTGGACGGCCGAGCCGATCCAGCCCAGCTCGTGGGGGATCGTCTTGTGGTCGGTCTCGAACCCGAGCCGCGGCCGGTGCGCCTCGATGCGCAGCGCTTCGTACGCCCACAGCCCCGCCAGCGGCCAGCCGAGATGATCGGGCAGCTCGGCGCGCGGCACCAGGAAGTCTTCGGAAGCCGTGGAGAGCACCGCGAGGTCGTCGGCCCGCGACACCTCCACGCGCAGCATGAACCGCATGCGGTCGAGGTAGTCGATCAGGCTCTGCGCGGTGCCCGGCTCGACGTGGGCGAGCACGCTCTCGCCGTCGTCGACCAGCGTCAGGTGGTGTTGAACGCGCCCCTGCAGGTCGAGGTCGAGGGTTTGGGTCCACTCGCCGGGCCGCAGCGTGTCGAGCTTCTGCGAGGTGAGGTCGTTGAGCCATTTCAGCCGGTCGGCGCCGGTGACGCGGATCACCTCGCGGTTGCTGCGGTCGACGACCGCCTCTCCCTTGGCCAGCGCGCGCTGCTCGGCGTACAGATCGCCGTAGTGCGCCGCTACGTCGGAATCCGGAGCGTCCGCCGGGACGGCACCGGGGAGATCGAGCAGAGGGCTACGCATGCCCTCCAGGCTATCCGCACCCGCCGGGACACCCGCGCGGGGTACGCCCACAGCGTCATCCTGCGGCGTCATCCCTTGGCGCGGCGGCAGTCGCGGCAGCGGCCGAAGACCGTCAGGTGGTGGACGTCGGCGTCGAACCCCAACTCCTCGTCGAGCCCCTTGACCAGCCCCTCGGCCAGCTCGGGCCGCACCTCGAACACCTCGTCGCAGCTCCGGCACACCAGGTGGACGTGGTCGGCCTCGGCCGCCAGATGGTAGGTCGGCGCGCCGTGGCCGAGGTGGGTGTGGGTGACCATGCCGAGCTCTTCGAGCAGCTCAAGCGTGCGGTAGACGGTCGAGATGTTCACCCCGCGAGCGGTCTCGCGGACTTTGACGCAGATCTCCTCCGGGGTGGCGTGCTCCAGCTCCTTGACCGCTTCGAGGACGAGCTGGCGCTGCGGAGTGACCCGGTAGCCCTTTGCGCGGAGTTCTTCGTGCCACTGCGTCTCCGTCATGTCCCGAGTCTACGGCGCGGGGATATTCACTTGCCCCTCTCGCGGGCGACCGCATAGCTTCGTGGGTACGCGGAAAGGAGGTGGTCCGAATAATGGTGATTCATAGTCGGGCTAGCGAGGTGGTTGTCCGCTAACGTCGCGGACTCGTTGTCTCGTTGACGTCAGCGAATACGAGGCAACCACCGGGGCCCCTGGCAGCCGGAGGGCGGGATCGTCATCCCGACCATGGTCCATCCGGCCCACCTGCGCGGCAGGTGGAGTGTCGCCCGGGGCCCTTTTTCAATGCTCTCCCTTGGCGGGGATGCCGAGCCGGCCGCACGCCTCGCGGTAGAGGCGCACGACGGCCTCGCGCACCTGGGCGCGCTCGGTCAGCGTCTCGCCCCACCCCACCCGCACCCGCTCGCCGCCGTCGATGGTGAACTCGATGCCCTCGGCGTCGACGCCGCTCGTCACGGCGGTGGACGCCTCAGGGCGCTCGGCGAGGCCCCGAACGATGATCAGCGCGTCTTCCGCGTGGTCGTCGTTCATGTGGCGCTTGATCGCCTCGACCGCTTGGGGGGTGAACGGCGTGCTCATGCGACCTTCTTCAGCTCCGCGGACATGTGGTCGGTGAGCGGGTGGCCGCCGGCCGCCATCTCGTAGGCCCACATGAGGTTGCCGTTGACCAGGCCGTACAGGCGGTGGCCCGCGGTGTACTCCTTGGCCGAGGCGGTGCGGGCGACGACGTCGGTGCGCAGCTCGATCTTGTGGAAGACGACCTCGCCGATGTAGATCTCGACGATGCCGGTCGGGTGGGAGAGCACGACCTCGATCTGCCGTTCGGGCTGCGCACGCCAGTAGCCCGACTCCGTCGCCAGCGGTTTGACGCGGTTGCCGTCGTCGTCGAGCAGCCAGGTGCGGCTCACGTACTCGAGGAACGGCTTGCCGTTGTGCGTGAACTCGATCTCCTGCCCGAAGTTGAAGCTCTCGATCGTGGGATAGCCGCCCACGCCGGCGCCTTCCCAGCGCCCCAGCAGGAACGCGATCGGCTCCAGGTCGGGGTGCACCTCAGGTTCTTCCATGCTCACCAAGCCTAGTGCCGCTCGGCGCGTACGGCGTCGGCCGGAGGCGTAGGGTGACGGATATGGCACGATCACTGGTGATCAAGGTGACCGCCGGCGCCGACGCCCCCGAGCGCTGCAACCAGGCGTTCACGGTCGCGGCCACGGCGCTGGCGAGCGGCGTACCCGTCTCTCTGTGGCTGACCGGCGAGTCGGCGTGGTTCGCGCTGCCGGGGCGGGCCAAGGAGTTCGGCCTGTCGCACGCGGCGCCCCTGACCGACCTGCTCGACGCCGTGCTGGCGGCCGGGCGGGTGACGCTCTGCACCCAGTGCGCGGCCCGCAGGGACATCACGGTCGACGACGTCATCGAGGGTGTGCGCATCGCGGGGGCGCCGGCGTTCGTCGAGGAAGTGATGAGCGAGGGCGCTCAGGCCCTGGTCTACTGACCGCCCACGGCGGTCAGGTGGTCATGCCGGCAGGGGTTCGCCGGTCTCCAGGAGCGTCTTGAGGCCCGACAGCAGCTCGGGCCAGCCCTCGCCGATCGACTTCCTGACCTCGCTGCCAGGCTCGAACCCCCCGTGCACGACGGTCAGCTTGACCGTCCCGCCCCGCGGCTCGATGTCGAACGTCACCCTCGACCTCGGTTCCTCGGCCGCCCTGGCGACGCCTTCGGCGTCCTGCTCCATGGCCTCGGCGAACTCGGGGGTGAAGGAGTGCCAGGTGTAGGCGAGGCGGCGGGGCGGGTCGGACTCCAGGACCACCTGCTCGGGGTCCTCGATCGTGGCGCCGTTCATCCGCCAGGTCACCGTGGAGCCGACCTTCCAGTCCGACTCCAGGGCGATCCCCCAGTAGCGCTGGGTGAAGGCCGGCTCGGTGAGCGCCCGCCAGAGGCGTTCGGGGGTGGTGTGGATGTAGGTGGTGTACACGAAATCGGACACGCGACTGTCCTCCAATGCCGTTTTCAGGTCGGCCAGGGCGCCGGCTCGCCGGCGGTCGTACTGGTTGATCCAGCGGTCGGCGATGGCGTTGATCGGCATGGCGTTGAGGTAGTGCAGCTTCTCCCGGCCCCGCCACGCGGTGGTCACCAGATCGGCCCCCTCCAGCACGGCCAGGTGCTTGCTGACCGACTGCCGAGTCATCTCGAGCCCTGAGCACAGCTCGCGCAGCGTCTGCCCGTTACGGGCGTTGAGGCTGTCGAGCAGCCTGCGGCGACTGGGGTCGGCCAGCGCCTTGAACACCTCGTCCATCTACCGCCATCCCGAACGTGCAACCATCTGGCTGCATGAAGGACGATAGGCAACCGAACGGCTGCATGTCAACCGGTGTGCTGCAATCGAGGGCATGGACCTGGACGAGCTTCGCGCCCTGCTGGCCCGGCACGTGCGGCCCGACGGGAGCACGGCCATCGACGGCGTGCTGATCTCGAAGGTCGAGCGCCCGGAGCCGCCGTCGCCGTCGATGTCCGGCACGGTGCTGGCCGTCATCGCCCAGGGCGCGAAACGGCTCGCGCTGGGCGAGCGGGTGTACGAGTACCGCGCCGGGCAGTACCTCGTCGCCTCGGTCGACCTGCCGGTCACCGGCCACTTCATCGAGGTGAGCCCGCAGTGCCCGGCGCTGGGGTTCGGGCTCACGCTGGAGGCGTCCGCCGTCGCCGAGCTGCTGCTGCGGGCCGCGCCGGGCGACGTCCCGCGCGCGGACGGCCGGGCGGCGCCGGGGATCGCCGTCAGCGACGCACCCGACGAGTTGCTGGACGCGGTCGTCCGGCTGCTGCGCCTGCTCGACCAGCCCCGCGACCGGGCGGTGCTCGCCCCTCTGATCAAGCGCGAGATCCTGTGGCGGCTGATCACCGGCGCGCAGGGCGGCGTCGTACGCCAGCTCGGCCTGGCCGACAGCAACCTCAGCCATGTCGCGCGCGCGGTGCGGTGGATCCGCGACCACTACGCCGAGGCGTTCCGGGTCGAGGACGTGGCGCGGCTGTCCGGCATGAGCGTCTCCGCCTTCCACCGCAACTTCCAGGCGGTGACCGCGATGACCCCCATCCAGTTCCAGAAGCAGATCCGGCTGCAGGAGGCCCGGCTGCTGCTGGCCACCGGCCCCCATGACATCACCGGCGTCGGCCACCGCGTCGGATACGACAGCCCGTCACAGTTCAGCCGCGAGTACCGCCGCCAGTTCGGCGTGCCACCCAGCCAGGACGCCGCCCGCCTGCGCACCCCCACGCCCGCCCTGCCGTGACGGGCACGATCGTGCAAGGGCGTAAGAGGATCTTTCTACTGTCACCCCAGGTCAGGCTGCTTCCATGAAGGAGTCAGGTTCTCGATGACTCCCACAGGAGGCACACCATGAAGGTCGCCATCGTCACCGGCGGCAGCTCCGGCATCGGACAGAGCGCGGCGGTCCAGATCGCCAAGCGGGGCGCCGGGGTGATCCTCACCTACGGCGCCAACCGGCAGGGGGCCCTGGAGACCGTCGCCGCGATCGAGAAGGAAGGGGGCACGGCCGCCGCCCTGCCGCTGGACCTCGGCGACACCGGCGGCTTCCCGGCGTTCCGCGAGCAGGTGATCGACGCGCTGAGCGGCCTCTGGCAGCGCGACACCTTCGACTTCCTGGTCAACAACGCCGGCTTCGCGCAGATGTCGATGTTCGAGGACACCACCGAGGAGCTGTTCGACCGGTTCTCGCGGGTGCTGCTGAAGGGGCCCTACTTCCTGACGCAGAAGTTGCTGCCGCTGATGACCGACGGCGGCGCCGTCGTCAACGTGTCCAGCAACTCCGCGATGGCCTCCGGCCTGGAGGCCGGCTACTCGGCGTACGCGACGATGAAGGGCGGGCTGATCGTGCTGACCCGCTACATGGCCAAGGAGTTCAGCACACGCGGCATCCGCGTCAACGCCGTCTCGCCGGGCTCCACCCGCACCCGGCTCGCCGACAACGCCTTCGAGCGGTTCCCCGAGGTGATCCCGGCCCTCGCGGCGAAGACCGCGCTGGGCCGGGTGGGCGAGCCGGACGACATCGGCATGGTGATCGCCGCGCTGGTCTCCGAGGAGGGCCGCTGGATCACCGCGCAGAACATCGAGGTGGCCGGCGGCTACAACCTCTAGGGCTGCAGGACCGCGCTGAGACGCTCCTGGCGGAGGGCCTCGTAGGGGGAGTCGTCGAGCGGGGTCAGCTGCCCGGCCCGCCACGACAGCAGGAGGTCGGCCAGCGCCGGGTTGCGGGCCAGGGCGGGGCCGTGGAGGTAGGTGCCGACGACGTGGCCCGCGTAGCAGCCCTCGAAGCCGTCGCCGTTGCCGACGCCCTTGACCGTCTTCGACAGCGGCCGGACGCCGGGCCCGAGGTGGGTGACGCCCATGTGGTTCTCGAAGCCGGTCAGCGTGGGCAGGCCGAGTGCGGCGTCGACCTCGGCGACCAGCTCGCCCACGGCCCTGGCGGGGCCGCGCGAGCTGGAGATGTCGAGCAGGCCGATGCCGCCGACCGGCTGGCCCTCCTCGCCGCCGAACGTGCTGCCCATGATCTGGTAGCCGGCGCACACCGCGAGCAGCGCAGCCCCGCGCGCGATCGCGCGGTGCAGGCCGCCGTCGCGGCGCAGGCGCTCGGCCGCGAGGATCTGCGGGCGGTCCTCGCCGCCGCCGATCAGGTAGATGTCGCCCGTCTCGGGAACGGGGTCGGCCGAGCGTACGTGGATCGTCTCCGTCTCGATGCCCCGGCGGCGCGCACGCTGCTCCAGGACGAGCACGTTGCCCTGGTCCCCGTACGTGCTCAGCAGGTCGGGGTAGATCCAGACGATGCTGAGGGCGCTGTCAGACGGCACGTCCGAACTCCGATCGGATCTGCTGGAAGGCGGTGTAGTTGGCGATCACGTCGACCCGGCCGGGCGGCTGCATGGCCAGCGCCTCCGAGAACGTGTCGCACAGCGTGAACGGCACGTCGGCCACGTCGAGCCGCAGCGCCAGGTCGAGGCGGCGTTCGCCGGTGACGAAGACGGGACGCCCGCGCAGGATGCGGTAGTCGACGTCCCACAGCCACGAGGTGTCGCGGCCGTCGGGGCCCTGGGCGTTGACCGACAGGATGATCGGCAGCTGCGGATCGGCCACGTCGAACGCCTCCAGCCAGCCGGCCGGGTTCTTCGCCAGCAGCAGCCGGGCGTTCCTGCCGTCGCGCTCGACGGTGGTGTAGCGGCCGGCGACCGAGCGGACCTCGCGCAGCCGGGGCAGCGCCCGGTCGACCGGCAGCCCGAACGCCTCGGCCACCGCCAGCGCCATCACCGCGTTGGAGCGGTTGGCCAGGCCGGGAAGCTGGATGTCGAGCAACCACCGCTGCCCGCGCGGGTCGACGGCCACGTCGTCGTCGAGCGCCCACTGCGGCTCCGGCCGGTGGAAGGTGCACTCGCGGCACGCCCAGTCGGCGTCCTTGCGGTCGAGCGGGCCGCCGCACTCGGGGCAGCACCAGGAGTCTTCCTTCCACCGCTGGCCGCCGGCCACCCAGGTGACCTTGGCGGCCGTGGAGGCGCCCCAGGTGACGAGCGGGTCGTCGCAGTTGGCGATGACGTGGGTGGGCTTGCCCGACAGCGCCCTGCGCCACTTCTGGGCGAGCAGCCAGATCTCACCGGCGCGGTCCATCTGGTCGCGGCTGAGGTTCATCAGGCACACGACGCCCGCGCCGGTGGTGTCGAGCACCTCGGGCAGATATTTCTCGTCGACCTCCAGCACCCCGTAAGGGGCGCCCTTGTGCTGGGACAGGGCGGAGACGTGGCCGGCCGGCATGTTGGCGCCGAAGGCGTTGGTGGCCACCTCGCCGAGCTCCAGGAGCGCCGAGGTGATCAGCCTCGTCGTGGTGGTCTTGCCGTTGGTCGCGCTGACCAGGGACAGCTTGCGGTCGCGTGCCAGCTTGCGCAGGAGATCGGGCTCGAGCAGCAGGCCGACCCGCCCGCCGATCACCGAGCCGTCACCGCGCCCGGTCATCCGGGACAGTGTGGCGGCACTGCGGCCCAGGGCGCTGGCGAGCTGTGCCCGCAGAGGAAGCTGGGTCATGTGCATGGATCCTAGTCGGAAGTGCCCCGTAGTCTGGGAGACGCACACGAAAACCAGCCGCCGTGACGACCGCCGAGTCAGGACATCGGGACGGGGGTCGGGGCGGGGAGTTCGGTGAAGGTGAGCTCCGGCGCGCCTCCGTGGTCGAACGGCAGCACGAACCGGCGCGGCCACGCCAGCACCCCCTCCAGCCAGCCCGCTCCCATCGTCTGCCCCACGTGCCGGATCCTGGCCGATGACTCGACGCCGATGGCCACGGTCGTGATGTCCCGGTGCACGCTCTCGTGCTCGTCGTCGCCGAGGATCACCCGCCAGGCCAGCGCCCGGTTGTGGTCCACCTCCATGGACAGCGGGTGGTGCCGCAGCGCCTTGGCCCGGTGGCCGAGCAGCTCGGCGTGGGAGAGGTCGCCGCTGCCGTTCTGCGCGCGGAACAGGGCGTACTCCATGGGCGGGGCGGGGCTGCGCAGGTTCGGGGCGGGGTGACCGTACGGGAAGAGGCGGTCGACCTCGTGCAGCCAGCGAACCTGCGGGATGACCCACGACGCGCCCGGCCGTTCGCCGCCGTTGTCGAGGCCGCCGAGCAGGCGGCCCGCGGTCTCGGCGGCCTTCTCCGTCAGCAGCGCCGGGTCGAACCAGCTCCGCAGCGCCCAGGCGCGCCGCTGCACCGAACGCTCGATCAGGGTGGCGAGCAGGCATTCGCGGCGGCGTACCGGAAGGTCGCCCCAGGCGGCCGACAGGGCGCGCGGAACGCCCGGCAGCGGCCGGTTGGTGACGAAGGCGAGCACGACCGTGTCGCACCAGATGCGCAGCCATGCCCAGTCGGGCGCGTCGGCGAGCACGTCGGCCTCGCGCAGCTCCATCAGCGTGCAGGCCAGGCCGTTGCGGCACTGGGTGCCGCAGGCGGCCGAGCGGCGGCCCCGGATGGGCGGCGGCGGACCCGGCACCGCCTTCTCCCGAGACTCGCCCAGCGGCACGCGGACCCGCAGCGGCCGGTCCATGCCGTCGGCGAACACGGCGGCCGAGCCGGGCTGCAACGACACGACGTGCCGGGACTGCTCGTCGCTGAGGTTCATGGCGGCGCCGACGAGCTTCCTGTCGTCCTCGGCGGGCAGCCGGTGCACGACCTTCAGCGCGGTGTTCTTGACCACGTCGGAGACGAGCTTCGTCGGGATCTGCTCGGCCACCACGATGCCCTCGCCGTACGCCCTGACCTCGGCGAGCAGCCCCGCGAGGAGCTCGACGGCGTGCGTGGAGGCCCGCCCCTGGCCGCGGTCGCGCAGCAGCCGGTGGGCCTCCTCGATCACGATGACGTGGCGCAGGCCGGGCGACTTCTCCTTCCTGGCCCGCATGCGCAGGTGCTCGACGATGCGGATGATCAGCGTGCCCATGAGGAACGCCTTGTCCTCGTCGTTGGCGACGTCCTCGATGGCGAGGACGACGTCGCGTTCGAGCAGGCCGCCGATGTCGGCGGGGTGGCCGCCCTCGAAGAAGCGCCCGGCCGAGCCGACGCGCAGCGAGCGCAGCCGCAGCGAGATGAAGCCCTCGACGTCGGCCTGGACCTCGCGGCCGTAGCCGATCTCCTTGATGACGTCCATGGCGTGCTGCTGGAGCTGTTCCAGGGTGGGGACGCTGGGCGGGACGTTCGAGCCGGGCACCGCGCCGCCGGTCACGACGTCCCAGCCGGTGGCCTCGTAGACGCGCTGCAGGGCCAGCGACATGATCTGCGGGAAAGGCTCCTCGGCGTCGAACGCCGCCATGAACAACGCCCTGACCATGTCGATGTGGGCCTGGACGGGGTAACCGGGCTCGGGTTCGAGCGGGTTGACGCTGAACGGCACGCCGTCGGGCGCCGACGGGTTGATCACGGTGACCGGCCCGTCGATGCGGCCGGCCATGGCGGCGTACTCGGACTTGGCCGGCTCGATGGCGAGCCACGGGATGCGCGCGCCGCTGAGCTGCTCCAGCAGGTGCCGGACGGTCTGCGACTTGCCGGAGCCGGTCGCGCCGGTGATGAACGCGTGCCGGTTGAGCGTGGCCAGCGGCACCCGGAACGAGCCGACGCCGCGGTCCTGCCCGTCGAGGATCTCGCCGAGCTCCAGCTCGCCCCCGTCGGCCTCGGACGTCACGTCGAAGAAGCCCGACTCCAGCACCCGCACGCCCGGCACCTCCCGCCGGGGCAGCCCGGCCAGCGCGGCCAGCGCCCCCGCGGTGGCGGCGAAGGGCGCGGCGGCGCCGTCGGCCGGGTCCTGCATGGTGATGGCCAGGGCCTCCGACAGCGCGTAGACGGCGCCGTGCGAGCTGCGCAGCCGGTACGGGTGGTGGCTCATCTCGACGGACCCGACCAGCACGGGCGCGATCTGCCGCAGCTCGTCGGCGGTGGCGCCGCCCGCCAGCACGCGGACGTTCCACAGGCCGGCCTCGCGGAAGGCGTCCAGCTCCTGCATACGGCGCTCGGCCCGCTCGGCGTCGAAGCGCGAGCGCTCGGAGGCGTCG
The DNA here is from genome assembly GCF_044465245.1 of Nonomuraea terrae. NCBI lineage: Bacteria > Bacillati > Actinomycetota > Actinomycetes > Streptosporangiales > Streptosporangiaceae > Nonomuraea > Nonomuraea terrae. Next base: position 151,468 of record NZ_JBITLL010000008.1, read on the forward strand.
CCGTACTGGCGCAGCACGTTGAGCTGCGTACGCAGATGAGCGACCTCGGCGTCCAGCAGGTCGGTCGGCTCGGCCACGACGAGCCACCCGAACGGCCGCGACATCAGCGTCATCAGCGTCGACTCGAAGAGCGTGGGCCGCTTCAGCTCGTCGGGGTCGTGTTCGGAGTACTCGCGGCCCCGCCCGCCGAGCGGCGGCGCCTGCCGGCCGGGGCACGGCGTCCACACCAGGTCGGCCAGGTCGGCGAGGTACTCCTCGGTGAGCTGCACGCCGCGCGCCCCGCCGGGGAACAGCAGCGGCTGCGGCCCGCTCGGCAGGCCGGGCAGGTCGGTCGCCCGGCGCGGCTGGCGGGGCGGCGACAGCGGCCCCGCGTTGGTGATGAGTTCGAGCGGCGCGCCGGACCCGCGCGACAACCACCCGATCACGAAGGGCCGGTCGCGCTGCGCCGCCGACAGCACTGCGGGAAGCACGGTGACGAAATCCCACTCCGCCGACGAGCTTCGCGAGGGTGCTGCGATCGACTGGATCCGATACCAGGGCCCGCTCAGCTGCATTTCTATCCCCCACAGACGGTTCTTTAGTAAATTCCGCCAACCGTCAGCTCGTCACCTTGACATTGACCATGTCATTGCCTGCCCTTGCGCCAGTCCAGGCGTGGCGGCGGCGGTCCGAGGTTCGCGGGCGGGTCCGCGTCGCCGTCGTCGGCGCCGGGGTCGAGCGCCAGCACGGCCTCGCGGACGTCCTCCAGCTCGCCGAGGGTGGTCTTGGGGAAGGTCAGGATGGCCGGGTTCGCGTCGGCGAGGCGGACGCGCCGGCCCTGGGCGGTGGCGTCGGTGACGATCACCGACGTCGTGGGCAGCTGCTGGAGCTGGTGCGGCTCGACGAGGAACTCGCGCGAGCGCTGCAGCACCCGCTCCTTCTCCGAGATCTTGTCGGCCGTCCTGCCCCACTCGGTGGATTCGGTGATGTCGCCGGCCAGGTCGGCGTGGTCGCCGTCGCGGTCCTCCGTGCCGTCCTCGACCTGGGCGATCGTGGAGGTGTAGCCGCCGTCGAGGCCCGGCAGCGACTCACTGATCGTCTCGGTGAGCTGGGCCAGCTCCAGCCGGTGCTCGGTGCCGACGTGCTCGCTGGCGACCCGGGCGTCCTCGGCGTTGCCGAGCCGCATGAACGCCACCGCCGCGTGCCCCCTGCCGAGCCGCTCGCGCACCGTGGGGGTCAGCGACCGGTACGTCAGCACGAGCCCCGTACGCGAGGTCTCGCAGGCGTCCATCAGCCGGTCGAGCACGTCGCCCCTGAGCTTGTCGGCGCCCGCCACGATGATCGTGTGGTACCAGGGCCGGTCGGAGGCGGGCGACTGGCGCAGGATGTGGGTCAGCGCGGTGGCGACGTACGTGCCGAGCACCCGGTTGCCGAACACCCCGGCCTGGCGGTCCATGCTCACCACGCGCAGCCGGGCGGGCGGCAGCCGTACGGCCTGGGTGCCCAGGGTCTCCAGCTTGCGCAGCTGCGACTCCAGCGCCCAGGCGCGCTCGATCACCACCCGGTCGCTGACGCCGCGGCCGAAGAGCGTGCCGATGCGCTCCAGCTGGGTCGCCGTGATCAGGCCGTACCGCAGGTCGTCGCGGGGGTCGCCGACCTGGGCCAGGGCCCGCAGGGCGGCGGTCACCTGCCTGATCGTGGCGTTCTCGCCGAGCACCTCCAGCACCCGTTCCAGGATGGCGTTGTCGAAGCTGAGGTCGCGGGTGGTGCGGTGCTCCTCGCTGACGCTGACCACGTGGGCGAGCACGTCGGCGAACGCCTCGGGCTTCAGCGTGGCGCCGAGGTCGAGCTTGGGCAGGTCGACGGGTAACACCCAGACCAGCGGGTCGTCGCCGCCCTTGCGGGCCAGCTCGATGAGGTCCTTGGCGATCGCGCCCTCCGACAGGTCGAGCACGGTGAGGTGGCCGCCGCTGTAGAGGCGGGTCGCGCCGATCAGGGTGACGAGCGCCGACCAGCCGGGCAGCGTGCCGCCCGCGACGTCGACGCGGTCGATCTCGTCGGGGACCGCCACGGCGTACCAGGTGAGCTGCCTGTCGTGGCGGTCCTTGGCCTCCTGCCACTCCCGGTAGCGCCTGGCGTGCTCCTCCTGGGCGCGGAACAGCTCCTTGTCACGTTCCCGGCGCTGGCGCTCGTCCCTGGCCTGTTGCTCCTGGACTCTGTAGCGGACGGCCCGGTCGCCCTGGAGCAGGGCGTAGCTGCAGATCCCCGCGACGCCGCCGGCGGCGACCAGCGCGACCGCGGCGAACTGCCAGCCGAGGTAGCCGGCCAGCGCCACCGCCAGGATCAGCACGGCCAGGACGAGCATGGCCAGGCGGACCAGGCGGACGGGCCGGTTGAGCATGTCCTCCTGGAGGCGTTCGCGGCGCAGCAGCTCCAGCTCGGCGGCGTCGGGCTCCGGCGGCGGCTCCTCGGCGGGCGAGGGGCGTTTCGGTGGCGGGCCCGGGTCGGGGTGCAGCAGGATGTACTGCCAGCCCAGGTAGATCCGGTCCGCCTGGAGCTGGGCATGCTCGGGATGCACGTCCGTCACGTGACCCTCCGGCTGCCGATATGTCATTAGTGGTAGGGGTCAGACCCATTCCGCTCCGTGACAGCGTATGAGTTACTACCCCGGTAGCGGCAGGGTTCTCGGCAATTCGACCATTCCGATGGGAGCAATGCGGCAGATGGGATAAGCGTTACCTATTACCATCCTTACCCATGACGGAACCGTCCGGCGAGAGCCCTGAAAAGCGCAGACGCCCGGTAGCGGTGCCCGCAGTCGCCCTCGTGGCGTTCACGGCCTTCGGCGTCACCGCCCTCCTCGGCGGTCTGAACGAGGCTCCCGAGGAGCCGGAGCCGCTGGGCCAGGGCGCGGTGCTCGACCAAGGGCTGTACTCCACCAGGCTCGTCGAGTCACGAGCGACGGTCGAGCGGGCGGCGACCCGGTTCGACGAGGACAAGCACTTCGTGGAGCTGGTCTTCGACGTCACCAACAAGGGCGACGAGACCCGATCGGTCGGCATCCCCGCGCAGCAGCCGGAACAGGCGTACCTGTCGGACAACTTCGCCAGTTCCCTGCTCAGGATCAACCCGGCCTTCGGCAAGGAGGCGGGGCCCTTCACGTTCGTACGGGCCAAGGGCGGCGACACCCAGCAGCTCCACCCGGGAGTGACCAGCCAGGTGATCGTGCGCTACCGGCTGCAGGAGGGCCGGCGGCCGCCGGAGAAGATCTCGTTCGAAATGGCCTCCTTCGAGTTCGCACCCGACTTCAACAACGAGCTGCCGCGCTGGAAGATGATCGCCACCGAGGCGGGCGACTCCTACCTGCCCGAGGTCAAGGCGCGCGTGACGCTGCCGGTCAAGAAGGGAGGTGCCGCGTGACCACCACCGAGCAGCGCCCCGCGGCCGTCCCCGAACGGCGCGGCAGGGGGTCGGGACGGCGCCGGGCCGGCGAGTCGCGGGTGCTCGGCCTCGCCGCCGGGCTGCTGCTGGTCGCAGGCGCGATGGGGCTGCAGACCATGCACCTGAACGCGAGCGAGCTGAGCCTGCCGCTGACCTACACCGGGGACAAGGGCGAAGACGTGGACGCCCGGCGCTTCACCGTGCGGGTGGACTCGGTCGTGGCCGCCAAGTCGATCGAGAACTACTCCACGACCATCGGGACGGACCACCTCTTCCTCGTCGTCAACGCCTCGGCCACGTCGAGCCGCAAGCCGTACAAGCTGGCGCAGGCGGTGCTGCTGACGGCCGACGGCAAGAAGTTCGACGCCACCGACCGGGTGGACAACGCCGTCACACTGCCCAACACCTGGGTGCAGCCGGACATCTGGGTCAGCGGGCGGTTCGTGTTCGAGGTGCCGGCGTCGGCGCTGCCGGGCGCGAGCGTGGTGATCGGGCTGCCGCCGTCGCTCGTGGTGGAGCCGAACCAGCCCGAGGCGGAGATCGACCTCGGGCTCGACGAGGAGGGCGCGCGCAAGCTGGCCGCCTCGGCGCAGGACGTCTACTCGGTGAAGAAGTGAGCGCACGATGAGCCCGAACGAGGAGCGTGACTGGTTCGCGCCGAAGCACGAGCGGCGTCCCGAGGACTACCCGCCGCCGCCCCCGAGCCCGACCCCGCCCCCTGGCCTCGGCGCCTCCCCCCGCCACGCCTCCCGGCCACCGCAGCACCCCAGCGGCCCCAACCCGCCGGAGCACGCCGGGCAGCCCATGCCACCAGAGACCCGCGGGCCCGTCGGGTCCAGGCCGCCGGAGCACGCCGGGCGGCCCATGACGCCCGAGCCCCCTGACGGCCCTGAGGGTCCCGGCCGGCCGATGACGCACGAGCAGTGGCGGGTGGCTCACGAACAGCGGCAGGCTTTCCGGGGGCAGCCGATGCCCCGGCGCCGGGACATCCCGTTGACGCGGCCCCAGCACAACCGGCCCGACCAGCAGGTCTGGCCGCCCGCCCCGCGCGAGCCGGCCGGCGGCGAGACCCAGCCCATGCCCGCCGTCAACCCTTCCGCGGGCATGCTGCCCACCACCCCCAGCGGCCGCCACTCCGCCGGCGGCCCGCCCGCCCCCGGCCCACGGCCCGCCGCCGCAGGGCCTCAGCCTGCCCCGCCCGGTGCCGCAGGCCCGCAGCCCGCCCCGCCCGGCGTCGGCGGCCCGCTGCCCGTGGCACCCGGCGCCGGAGCCCCGCCGGCCACCCCGCCCGGCGCCGTCCACGCTTCGGGGGCGCTGCCGCCCGGCGGCCGGCCGGGTACGCAGGAGCACGTGGTGGAAGCTCCCCAGCCTGCCGGGGAGCGGCCGCGGCCCGGGAAGCGGCGTACGGCGCTGGTCGCCGTCGGGGCTGTCGTCGTGTCGCTGCTGACCACCGCCGCGCAGACGTACGACGGCTACCTCTTCTACGACAAGATGACCACGAAGGCGACCAAGGAGACGGTCGTCGCCGCCGGCCAGGCCGGCCGGGTCAGGGGCATCGAGTGGACGGCCAAGGTCACCCCCACCGATCCGCCCGAGGGCAGCAAGCCCCGCCCCGGGGTCACCTGGCTCACGGTGGACATCACGAAGAAGGTCGTCGACGAGGGCAGCGCCACCAAGACCGCCGGCCCCAACGATGTCCGGCTGGAGGACCGCGCGGGCCGTACGTGGACGGTGGAGACCCAGGAGGTCGGCGACACCCCGACCGACCGGCTCGTCGTCGGCCGGCCGTACCGGATCCAGGGCCTGGCCGTGGTGCCGACCCCGGTGAAGGACGAGGTGGAGCTGACGTTCCGGCCGAGCAACTATCGCTCCGACACCCCGACGGAGGACCTGTTCAGCAGGGAAGGCGTGGCCAAGCTGGAGGAGGACGTCGACGTGCTGCGGTTCAGGCGTCGCTGAGCGGCTCGCCCCGCAGCCGCGACCTGGTGGCGGCGATGTCGTACGTGGCCGCGAGCAGCGCCATCGTGAGCACGTTCAGCACCAGTTGGCAGACGAACGTCAGCGCCGGCCCCTGGTAGACCCACACCCACTCGTCGCGCGCGCCGACGAGCAGCCGCATCCCGCGGTCGGCGTGCGCGAGGGCCACGCTGAGGCCCACGAAGCACAGGCACATCATCCCGAACAGCGGCGCGCCACCCCTGACGACCGTCCGCAGCGCGTTGAACAGCGGCACCCAGCGGTCGCGGAACCCGCCGGTGAGCTCGTCGAACGAGCGCCGCGTGAGGTCGTGGCTGGATTCGAGGCGGTCCACGCCCTTCTCCAGCCGGGTGCCCTTGACCAGGGCGCGGGTCTCGTCGGAGAACGCGCCGAAGACCAGCATCGCCACGGCCAGCCAGGCCAAGGGGACCGCGACGGCGTCGAGGAACAGCGGCCAGTACTCGCCGAGCCACCCGGTGACGGCCTCCCAGCCGGGCACGCTCTTCTGCGCCTCGGCCAGGGCGCCCTCGGCCCCGGCGACGACCCTGCGGTGCTCGACCCACTCCGCACGGGCGTCGGCGAAGGCGACGGTGGCGTTCAGACCGTAGAAGACGAACGCGAACTCGGAGAAGGCGGCGAGGAAGCCGTAGAAGCTGCCCTTGCCCTTCTGGACGAACTTCGCGAAGAGCGTCTTCAGCCCGAACATCACGACCATGGTGCCCAGCGAGACCCGCCAGTCGAGGTCCACGAGCCCCCGGCCGACGACGCTCTCCTCGCCGAACCAGGCGGCGTCCGTCAGGTCGAAGAAGTGATGGAACAGGTCCATCTGGAAGACGTCGCGGGCATCCTCGACCTGGAAGCCCCACGCCAGGTAGAGCACGGCGAAGGCCGGGGCCACCCGGTCGAGCGTACGGAAGAAGGGCTCTTCCGCGACGCCCTCGCCGGCCCGCGCGCGCATCTCCCACAGGGCGCCGCGCAGGCTGTGCAGCATGCCGGTGACGACCGTCATCGCGGCCAGCACGATGAGCGTCAGCAGCGTCATGACCGCCACCAGCCGCACCTGGCGATGGTCGCCGTAGGCGACCTCGGTGGCGCCGTAGAGCAGCACGAAGCGGACGAGCTCCCCGGCGGCGAACCAGAGGATCAACGGCAGGGCGCACCTGCCCGCCAGCCGCAACGCGTGGAGGGGCAGTGAGTACGGCGACGGCAGCCGCTGAGCCGGCGTAGGCCCAGGTTCTGGGGGTGCCATCACACCTGTCGAACCGGACATCTGTGGAATCGTAGCGGTCTGTCACTTCTGGCGCACCCGGAGCAGAGGAATGCCCTCTCGCCGGGCGGTGACAAAGCGATCGTCGCCGGTTCCCCGGCGGGGCGGATCGCGTCACTATGACGATATGAAGTCGCAGCCCGCAATCGACGCCGATCCGCGGATGGTCGGAGACCGCCTCCGGCGGCTGCGCCAGGCGCGCGGCGTCTCGCTCTCCGAGCTGGCCAGGCGCGCCGGCATCGGCAAGGACGCACTGTCGGGGCTGGAGAGCGGCGCCTGTCACGCGACGCTGGAGACGCTGTGGGCGATCACCGCCCAGCTCGGGGTGCCGATCGGGGCGCTGCTGGACGCGCCGCCCGAGCCGCAGACCATGCGCGGCACCGCGATGGAGTCGGAGCTGCTCGAGGTGTTCGAGGACGACCACGTCACCTACGAGCTCTACCGCGTACGCATCAGGCCCGGCGCCACCCAGACCTCGCCCGCGCACCACGCGGGCGTCAGCGAGCACGTCACCGTCTTCACCGGCACCCTCAGCGCGGGCCCGCTCGGCGAGCCGCTCACGGCCGGCCCCGGCGAGCACATCTCGTGGCGCTCCGACGTGCCGCACGGCTACCGCGCGCACGGCCCCGACGCCGTACGCGCCACGCTCCTGATGCGTTACCCGGCCAAGCAGTGAGGCCCGCGTCCGGGAAGGACACGGGCCTCTGCGGGCTGGGCGATCGTCAGACGGCGACCGCGAGCTGGGCGACCTCGCCGAGCTTGGCCTCGACCTTGACGTCGCGGCTCACACCGCCGCCCGCGATGATGCGGACGGTCCAGTCGCCGGGCGCCGCGAAGAAGCGGAAGACGCCCTCGTCGGACACCACGACCTCGCCGGTGAACTCACCGGAGTGGTCGAGCAGCCGCGCGTAGGCGGGGCCGGCGCCGCCGGTCACCACGCCCTGGATGACCGCCTGGTTGGACAGGTCGATACCGGCGGGCAGCGCCACGGTCTGCTCCGGCGCGCCGCATCCGTCCATCGTCATCGGGCCTCCCCGAGCTCGATCGGCACGCCCACGAGCGAGCCGTATTCGGTCCACGAACCGTCGTAGTTCTTCACGTTGTCCTGGCCGAGCAGCTCGTGCAGGACGAACCAGGTGTGCGCCGAGCGCTCGCCGATGCGGCAGTAGGCGATGGTGTCCTTGCCGAAGTCGACGCCGGCCTCCTGGTAGAGGGTGCGCAGGTCGTCGTCGGACTTGAACGTGCCGTCGTCGTTGGCCGCCTTCGACCACGGGATGTTGCGGGCCGTCGGCACGTGGCCGCCGCGCTGGGCCTGCTCCTGCGGGAGGTGGGCGGGGGCCAGCAGCTTGCCGGTGAACTCGTCGGGCGAGCGCACGTCGACCAGGTTGAGCTTGCCGATCGCGGAGACCACGTCGTCGCGGAAGGCGCGGATGGCGGAGTCCTGCTCCTTGGCGACGTACTGCGTCTTGGCGCGCTGGGGCACGTCGCGCACCAGCTCGCGGGAGTCGAGCTCCCACTTCTTGCGCCCGCCGTCGAGCAGCTTGACGTCCTCGTGGCCGTAGAGCTTGAAGTACCAGTAGGCGTAGGCGGCGAACCAGTTGTTGTTGCCGCCGTAGAGCACCACGGTGTCGTCGTTGGCGATGCCCCGGTCGGAGAGCAGGGCCTCGAAGCCGGTCTTGTCGACGAAGTCGCGGCGGACCGGGTCCTGGAGGTCCGTCCTCCAGTCGACCTTCACGGCACCACGGATGTGGCCCTTGTCATAGGCGCTGACGTCCTCGTCGACCTCGACGAGCACGACTTTCGGGTTGTCGAGGTTGGCCTCGACCCATTCGGCGTCCACCAGGGCGGCAGAGCGGCTCATTGGGAAACCTCCGTTGTGGCAGCGGGTAGTAGTCGGCGAATAAGCAGGTACGTCTCGCAGCCGAGGCAGAATCCGAAGGCTGCGTTGAGGAAGGCGGCGAGGAGAGCCGCGGCCGTGGCCGCGAGGGCCAGCGGCGTGATCCCGGCGAGGTATCCGGCCAGGCCCGCGACCGCGAAGACCAGCCCCACCCCCTGAGCGAAGCGGGGCGGACGGGCGTCCTCGGTGTGTTTCGGGGCGCTCCTGACAAATGCCTTGAAGAGCATCGTGTACGGCGATCGCCATACGACTCCGAGCGCGAAGGCCACCGCCTGGAAGGCGAGCAGCCAGACGCTCCCCGTCACCAGCGTGGCGGCGAGGATCAGGGACGTAATGGCCGCGCCGAAGCGCAGCGCTCTGGGGTCGGCACGCATCGCGGATGCTCCTGAAGGCTCGACGGGAGCGGAACGGATGTCCGCAAGATCGTCCTCAGGCAGCGCGACAGAGTGCCGTGGCGACGCGGCAGAAATCAACCGCGCGCCGCTTCGTCAGCAGCTCTGTCGATGGGTCCACGGGCACGACATTACTCGGCGTCTCGTCTTCTGTCACATCTCGTCCGGTTGATGAGATGAAGCGGGCGAGGCGGTCATCGTTCCTCCGGCATCGCGGCGGCCAGGGCCACCAGGACATCGGCCTTGCGCGGCTGGCCCGCGGCCTTCTTCACCACGGCCCCGGCGGGGTCGAGGACGAGGACGGTCGGCGTGCGCATGATGCCGAGCCGGCGCACGAGGTCGAGCCGGGACTCGGCGTCGATCTCGACGTGGGCCACGCCCGGCACGAGGGCGCTCACGTCGGCCAGCACGCGCCGGGTCGCCCGGCACGGCTGGCAGAAGGCGGTCGAGAACTGCACCAGCGTCGCCCGCTCCCCCAGCCCTGAGCCGAGGTCGGCGGCCGACAGCCGGTCACCGTCACCGTCGCGTACGCGTCCGTCGCGGCGCAGGCGGATCACCCCGATCGTCGTCGCGAGCGCCAGCGTCGCCAGCGCCACCCACAAACCCGTCATCGTCGGTTGCAACCGCGCGGACGCACGATTACTTCCGCACCGGGACTTCGACGAGCAGGGCGCCCGCACTGTCCACGATCTCGAACCTGTCGATGTCCCGCATGCCGAGGGTCGTCTCCAGCCGGTAGACGGCTTTGTCCGGGTACCGCGCGGGGTCGATGACCCAGCTGTCGGTGGTGTCGCGCGTGCCGTCGCGGCCGACGACGACGAGGTTGCAGCTCGTGCCGGACGGCATGCCGGCGACCTCGACGCTCACCTCCGTGCCGGCCGACGCGGGGAAGGCCGTCACCGTGGCGGTGTAGCCCCTGGCGTCGTTCGTGCCTTGGAACGCCTGACCGGCGACCGCCCGCAACTCCTGGTCAGGCTGGGCGTCCACGCGCGGCGCGGCGCTCGCCGACCTCTCGGGGCTCCGGGACGCCTCAGTGGGGACGGTCGGCACGGCCTTGCTCGCCGACTCCGCGGCGTCATTCCCCGTCTGGTACCGCTGCGCGTCCGCGGCCGACTCGGGCCGCGCGGAGTCGGCCATCGCCGGGGCCGCCGCCGTGGTGCCGGCCTGCTGCGAGGTGTGGACGGCCGTCCACACCGTGCCGCCCACCACCAGGACGGCCGCCGAGGCCGCCGCGGCCAGCAGCACGCGGCCCCGCCGGGTGCGCCTGGCGCGGTCGCTCAGCAGCCGCTCCAGCACCCGCCGCGGCGGCCTGGCCACCAGCTCGACGTCGCGCTCCGACACCTTGCCGAGGAACCCTGCCACGCCTTCGAGGTCGAGCAGCTCGGCGCCGCACGCCTCGCAGGTGGCCAGGTGGAGGTCGATCTCCTCCGCCTCGTCCGGGTCGAGCGCGCCCAGCGCGTGCGCGCCCAGCGCGATCCTGACCTCCTCACACGTCATCATGGCGCCAGCCCCCGTTCCTCGAGCGCCAGTTTGAGCGCGCGCAGCGCGTAGTAGGTGCGCGACTTGACCGTTCCCGGCGGAATGCCGAGCGTCGCCGACGCCTCCTTCACCGATCGCCCCCGGTAGTAGACCTCCAGCAGCACGTCGCGGTGCTCAGGCCGCAGGGCGGCCAGTGCCTCGGCCACCGCCCACGACTCGACGGCCCGCTCCAGCTCGTCCTCGGCCGGGACGACGGCCAGCGCCTCGTCCCCGGTCTCGGGCGGCCGGGACTTCCTGGCGCGATGCTGGTCGACGACGAGGTTACGGGCCACCGTGAACAGCCATGCCCGGATCGGCCGGCCGGCCAGGGCGTCGGGATGCCGCCAGGCCCGCAACAGCGTCTCCTGGACGACGTCCTCGGCCCGGCCGGAGTCGCCGGTCAGTCGCAGGACGTAGCCGTAGAGCGGCCCGGCGTGCTCGTCGAAGAGGGTCCTCACGAGTTCCTCGTCGGCGGTGCCCGCTGCGCTCACGTCCCCATCACGTACGGCGGGGCGAAGCGGTTCAATCTCATCCACGGATCGGCACGTCAGACGCTTCGGCCGTGAACCTCAGGCCCTGGGGAACGTTCTGGACCCGGGTGATCCGCACGTCGAAGGGCAGGTCGCCGCCGAACGGGATCGTGTAGGAGACCAGCCGCGCGAACTCGCTGGGCACGCCCTCGATCCGCTCCGCCTGCACCCTGATGCCGCCGTCGGCCACCTCGACGCGCATCTCCGCGTTGAACCGCACCTTGTTGCCCCCCACCGTGAGCTCGCCCGACGCCGTCATCCGCTGCCCGTTGCCGCCGATCTTCACGCCGTCCGGGGCGAACCCGTCGATCGTCTCCCGGGTGAGCGTGCCGCTGACGCTCACGCGCCGGGCGCGGATGTCGGGGCGGTTCTGCAGGATGTCGGCCAGGGGCGCCGTCACGTCGTAGGCCGCGCCCCGCAGGTCGCGCACCGGCACGCCGCCGTAGGTCAGCGTGCCGAGATCGAAGCGCACCTCCGGATAGTGGCCGGAGAGCGCCTGGGTGAGAAAGGGTATGCCCTCGATGGTCACCGTGGGAGTGCCGTCGAGATCGGCGCTCGCGGCGATCCTGTTCGCCAGATCGCGCTCCACCCCCGCCACGGCGACCCTGTCGACCACGACAAGAAGTCCGACGAGAACGATCAGGAAAACGATCAGCTTCCGCATGGGGCTCCCTGCCTCGAACCGGGGGTGGCTGGATCACTCATTCCCCTGCCTGCCGCGCGTTCACCCCCGTTCGCGGGTGTCTGACGGGTCGCGTACGCGCCCGCTCATCCTCCCGCGAAAGGCGGCAGCACCTCGACCGTCACGCCGTCGGCGAGAACCACCTCGTCATGGGGCCGTTTGCCCACCGGGGTGCCGTCCACGAGGAACGAGCAGCGCCGGACGACCCTGGCCAGTTCAGCGCGATTTTGTGTGATTTTCGTCATGAGATCGTCAAGAGTCGCCGCATCGAACGACTCCTCGGCGACTCCGGCCGCCTCCTTGGCGGCGGCCCAATAACGCACTATTCCTGTGGCCATGCCATCCTCACAATCGATATGACCCTATTGTGCGCCGCCCTTAACGGGGTTGTTTCAGGAGACGCGCTGTTCACGTGCTGGACGCGCAATGGACGCCACTAACCCGTGGGATATCCTCACCTAAGGACCTGGGCGACGTAGCCTCCGGGTCCTTGCGCGTTTGAGGAGGCCGTAATGAGCAACCTGCTCCTGCTGACCAACGCCCTCGAGCCGTCCTCCGAGGTGCTCCCGGCGCTGGGGTTGCTGCTCCACACGGTCCGGGTCTCTCCCGCGGAGGCGTCCGCTCTCATCGACACCCCGCCTGCCGACGCGGTCCTCGTCGACGCGCGCAAGGAGCTGGTGCACGCCAAGAGCCTGTGCCGGTTGATCCGCACCACCGGCATCGACTGCCCGCTCCTCGTGATCGTCACCGAGGGCGGGCTGGCCGCGATGACCGCCGAGTGGGGCGTCGACGACGTGCTCCTCGACAGCGCCGGGCCGGCCGAGGTCGAGGCGCGGCTGCGCATGGCGACCGGCCGCATCTCGCAGGCCGCGACCGAGGACGTCCCCGACGAGATCCGCAGCGGCGACCTGTCCATCGACGAGGCCACCTACACCGCGCGGCTGCGCGGCCGGGTGCTCGACCTCACCTTCAAGGAGTTCGAGCTGCTCAAATACCTCGCCCAGCACCCGGGCCGGGTCTTCACCCGCGCCCAGCTGCTGCAGGAGGTCTGGGGCTACGACTACTTCGGCGGCACCCGCACGGTCGACGTCCACGTCCGGCGGCTGCGCGCCAAGCTCGGCAACGAGTACGAATCCCTCATCGGCACCGTCCGCAACGTCGGTTACCGCTTCGTCCCCGACCGCGCCGACACCGCCAACGTCTGACTCCCGGGATTGACAGCGGCGTTCCGCTGCAGTCCACTGATGTGACACAGATTCCGACGTGTCATAAGTGAGGACACCGCCGTCCTGGAGGGATGGTGTCCGGGGTGAGCGTCTTCAGGTCTCTGGTCGACGAGGGCGCCCGCCCGCACGTGTTCCGGCGTAACGAGACGATCTGCTCCCCGTTGCGGCCGGCCGGCCGCGTCTACCTGATCGACTACGGCTACGCCCGCGAATACACCCCGGCCGGCGACCGCGAGGCCGTCCACGACCTGCGCGGCAGCGGCGACCTCGTCGGCGAGCTGGCCTTCTGGAGCCCCGCCGACCGCGTCAAGGTCGACGCGCTGACCGAGGTGCGCGTCTGGCCGATCGACCTGCGCCGGCTGCGCGAGCACGCCGCCGCCGGCCCGGCCGTGGTGACCGCGCTGGTCCAGGAGCTCTTCGCCAGGAACATGGCCGCCCGCAGGCACGAGGCCCTGGCCCGCGCCCCCGTCGCCGCCCGGCTCGCCGTGTGGCTGCTGCACCTCGACGAGCGCTACGGGCTGGCCTCGGAGTCGGCGCCCCCGCTGTCCATGGAGACGCTGGCCGACCTCGTGGGCAGCTCCCCCGACGTGGTGCAGCGCCAGCTGACGCAGTGGGGGCGGCGCGGCTGGCTGGTCCGGCCCAGGTACAAGCGGCTGCGCATCGCCGACCCGGCCGCGCTCCGCGCCGCCGCCGGGAGCTGGGAGCACCTGTCCGCCCCGTGGAAGGGGCAGGTGACGCCGTTCCTGACGCGGCCCGGCGGTCCGGCCGAGCCGCTGCCCGTGGGTGAGGTGCCGAAGCCGCGCCAGCTCCCCGCCGAGGTGTCGGACTTCACCGGCCGCCAGCAGAGCCTCGACCTGCTCACCGCCTGGCTGGAACGGCCGCGGCGGACGAACACCATGGTCGTGCAGGGGCTGCCGGGCGTGGGCAAGACCGCGCTGGTGACGCACTGGGGGCACCTGCACGCCGACCGGTTCCCCGACGGGCAGATCGTGATCGACCTGCGCGGCCAGTCGCCCACGCAGCCGCCGATGAGCCCCGCCGAGGCGCTCGGCCAGATCCTGCGCTCGCTCGGCGTCGGCGAGCACATGCCGGCCTCCGACGAGGCCGAGCTCATGCTGCTCTACCGCAGCCGGATCGCCGGGCGGCGGCTGCTGCTCATCCTCGACAACGCCGCCGACCCCGCGCAGGTGCGGGCGCTGCTGCCGGGCGGCAAGGACTGCGTGGTGCTGGTGACCAGCCGGACGCGCATGGCGCCGCTGCGCGCCACCGGGCACGCCGACCTCATGGACCTGTCGGTGCTCGACCCGGGCAACGCGGTGGCGCTGCTGGTGGCGGTGCTCGGCGAGGACTCGCCGCGGGCGGCCGACCGCGACGCGCTGGCGGAGCTGGCTCGGGTGTGCTCCTACCATCCGTTCGCGTTGCGGATCTCGGCGGCCAAGCTGGCCGAGAACCCGGGGATGAGCGTGCGGTCGCGGGTGGAGGAGCTGCGGCTGCCCGACCGGCTGCTGGCGGGCGACCCGGAGGAGGCGTTCCGGTCGGCGCTCGACCTGGCGTACGAGTCGCTGGGCCCAGCGCAGCGGCGGGCGTTCCGGCACGTGGGGCTGCTGCCGGGGCGGGACTTCGCGCCCGAGGTGCTGGCGGCGGCGCTCGGCGTGCCGGTGGAGGAGGCCGTGGCCGCGGTGGAGGGGCTGCACCGGGCGTACCTGGTCGAGCCGCTGCCCGGGCCCCGCTACCGGGTGCACGACCTGGTCAAGCGGCTGGCCAGGGAGCTGGGCCGGCACGCCGAGGCGGGCGTGCGCGAGGCGCGGGTGCGGCTGCTGGACCACTACCTGGCCGTCGCCATCCATCCGAACACGCCGGGCGAGTGGTTCGAGGCCGAGCGCCGCTCGCTGGTCTCCGCCGTACGGCTGGCCGGCGAGAACGGCGCGCACGGGATGGCCTGGCGGCTGGCGGAGGCGGTGTTCGAGCCGTTCCGGCGGCTGCGCTACTACGCGAACAACCTGGAGGTCCAGCAGGTCGGGCTCGCCTCGGCGATGCAGGTGAGCAACCGGCGGGCGATCGCACTGATGCGCGGCCATCTGGGCTCGATCCACCGTGACATCGGGCCGTCCACGCTGGCGGCCAGGTTCGTCGGTGAGGCGCTGGCCGACTTCACCGCGCTCGGCGACAGCGTGGGACGCGCCCGCGCGCTCAACGAGCTGGCCGAGGTGCACGGCATCGCCGGCCACAACGAAGAGGCCCTGCGCTGCGCCGGCGAGGCCCTCGACGTGCACCGCGAGATCGGCGACCTGTCCGGCGTCGCCCGCGGCCTGCACACGCTCTCCCGCCTGCACCTGTCGCAGGAGCGCTACGAGCTCGCGCTCCAGTACGCCGGCCAGGCCCTCGACGTACGCGGGCGGATCGGCGACCGCAGCGGCACCGCCCAGAGCCTGATCACGCTGGCCACGATCCAGCGCAACCTGGGCGAGCCGAACGCGGCCCTGTCGGAAGGGCTGGAGGCGCTGTCGATCTGCCACGAGCTGGGCGACGAGCACGCCGAGGCCGAGACCCTGCTCTGCCTCGCCGAGATCTACGACGTGCTGCGCCTGCAGCACGAGGCTCGCCGGGACGCCGAGCTCGCGCTGGCCGGCTACACCGCGACCGGCGACCAGTACGGCATCGGCCGGGCCCTGTGCGCGCTCGGCCGCGTCGCCCGCAACGGCTCCCGTTACGACGAGGCGCTCGACTACTACGAGCAGGCGCTGGCGGTGCAGGTCGAGCTCCACCACGAGCAGGGCAAGGCCGAGACGCTGGGCGACATCGGGCTGGTCTACTGGCGCCTGGCCGACTACGGGCGCGCCGACGACTATCTCAACCAGGCGCTCACGATCGGCCGGGTGACCAGCGACGAGCCCGTCGAGGCCCGCATGCTCAACCGGCTCGCCCGCGTGCGGCGCCGCCAGGGCCAGCCGCAGGTGGCCTTCGTGTACGCGCTGGAAGCCCTCGACATCGTGCAGGGCAAGGGGAACCGGCGGGCCGAGGCCGACGTGCAGGAGACGCTGGCGTACACGTACCTGTCGCTGGGGCGGCACCGGTCGGCGCTGCGGGCGGCCGGGGCGTCGCTGGCGATCAGGGAGGAGCTGCGGGACAACCGGGCGAGCGCGCTGCTGTCGGTGGCGCAGGCGCTGCACACGGCGGGACGGCCGGCCGCGGCGCTGGAGCCGGCCCGCGAGGCGGTCGAGCTGCAGCACGAGACCGGCACCCGCGACCGCTGGGCGGCGGCGCTGACCACGCTCGCCATGGTCCTGCTCGACCTCGACCGCCCCGAGGAGGCCCTGGAGCACGCCCTGCAGGCCAGGGACGTGCATCTTGAATGCGGGACGCGGCGCGACCTCGGCTGCGCGCTGCGGGCGCTCGGGCTGGTCCGTGCCCGGCTCGGACGGAAGAACGAGGCGGTCGTCCATCTCCGGGACGCCGTGCGCACGCTGGACGAGGTCGGCGACGTTTTCGAGGCGCGCAGGGCGGCGGAAGACTTACGGGACTTGGCCTGAAATTTCGACAAAAGTCGTGAATTCTCGGAGATGAGGTCGCAGATCTTTCCCGGAGCCTCCCATTAGCTGGTTCGCACCAGCTACTTCACCTCGGAGGTGATCCGGTGCTCAAGAACCATCTGCGTCGCGACCTTCAGTGGCTCAAGCGACAGGCCCGCAAGGACCGGCGGATCACCGCCGTGCTGCTGGCCGGCGTGCTGGGGGCCTGGTTCCGCCAGTTCACCCCCGGGCTGGACCCCGGACAGCCACCGGTCCTGCTCGCCCTCTCCACCGCGCTCATCATGGGGTCGGGGGCGGCGTGGCTGGTGTCGGCGTACTTCGTCACCCGCAGCCTGCGCGCCCGGCGCGAACCCGCTGAGGAACTGCGCTGGATCTCCCGGATCAGCAGGGGCAAGGAGTGGGCGTTCTGCTCGCTGAGCGCGTACGCGGCCTGGCACCTGCTGCAGTTCCTGGCCGCGCTGCTGCCGGCGTGAGGGGGCTGGAATCATGGCGGGATGACCAGAGTGCTGACCCGTGGCGACCTCGAAGCCGTGCTCGACATCTCCGCGTGCCTGGCGGCGCTGCGCGAAGGGTTCATGGCCGCCGGCGCGGCCGGGGTGGCGGGGCAGCGGATCCGTACGGACCTGCCGTTCCCTGGCACGGCGACGGCGCTGATCCCTGGGGTGCTGCCGGGCGTGGAGGCGTACACGGTGAAGGTGAACGCCAAGTTCCCGAACGCCCGGCCGGCGCTGCGCGGGGTCATCTGCCTGCATTCGGGGGCCGACGGCGAGCTGCTCGCCCTGCTCGACTCGGCCACCGTGACGGCGTGGCGCACCGGGCTGGCCGCCGCGCTCGGCACGGACCTGCTGAGCCGGCCCGACCCCGGCGCGGTGATCGGCGTCGTGGGGGCCGGGGCCCAGGCCGAGCTGATGGTGCGGGGGCTGCGTGCGCTGGGCCGGCGCGGCGAGCTCGTCGTCCACGACACCGATCCCGACCGCGCGACCGCCTTCGCCGACCGCCACGGCGGGAAGGTCGCCGCGTCGGCGGGTGAGGTGGCGGCGGGGGCCGACATCGTCCTGCTGGCCACGTGGTCGCGGGCGCCGCTGCTGGGGCTGGCCGACGCCCGTCCCGGGCAGCACTTCACCACACTCGGCGCGGACGAGCCCGGCAAGCAGGAGCTGGCCGCCGACCTGCTGCGCGCGGCGCTGCTGGTGGTGGACGACCGGGAGCCGGCCGCCGCCATGGGCGCGCTCGCCGCCGCCGGCCTGCCCGCCTCGGCCGCCGACGCGATCCTGGGCGACGTGCTCCGCGGCGACCATCCTGGCCGCACGGGCGACGGACTGACCGTGTACGCGCCCGTCGGGCTCCCGTGGCAGGACCTCTGCCTGTCCTGGGCGGCGTACGAGGAGGCGGAGCGGCGCGGCGCCGGGATCGGCGTGGACCTGCTGTCCTGAGATGGCCCGTCCTGAGATGGCCCGTCCTGAGATGGCCCGTCCTGAGATGGCCCGTCCTGAGATGGCCCGTCCTGAGATGGCCCGTCCTGAGATGGCGCTGTCCTGAGGTCACCTGGTCAGGCGGGCACTCTCCAGGCTCCGCGGGCGGATGCCTGTCCCGGTGAGGAGGTACTGGACGATCTCGGCCGTGACCAGTTCCGTCGTGCCGAGGTCGGCGGCGGCGTGGGCGTCGCACCAGGCGACGAGCTCCTTGGGGTTCCCGAGCGGACCGGCGAAGTGGACGAGGCTCACGTGCCGGCGGTCGCGGACGCGGCCCCGTTCGTAGTCCCGCACGCCTCGGGTCTGCAGCGCGTGGGCGAACCGCTTGCGCACCGCGTCCGCGGTGTCGTCCTGCGGGTGACCATGGACCACGACCCCGCCCGGGTGCGGGCTCAGGCCCTTCAGGCGCATCCGGGCCGGGGGCAGGCCCTCGACCGCCTCGGTCAGCGCCTCGCCGTACGCGCGCCGCAGCGGGTCGCCCACAGGGATGTGGAGACGGTACGGCTCCAGCGTCCTGAACGTCAGGTGCAGGTCTGAGCCGCCGTGCAGCCGGTGGCCCGTGGCCGGGACGGCCGCGGCCGGCGCGGTCAGACGTTCGACGACCTCGCCCTCGTGGCGGAAGACGGCTGAGGCTCCCCATCTCGGGCCGCCCTCGATCATGGGCTCCTCATGGGTGGCCCGACCTTCCAGCAGCGCCGCGCGCCCCCTGGCGCGATACTCCCCGAAGTCCGACCTTCGGGCAGTATCGCCCTTGATCGGGGCTTGGGTGAAGTGCCGGCACGCGCTCGCACCGGGCGGGCCGTGGCCGGACGACCTGGACATCGGGCTGAACACCGGCCAGGGCCCGGGCCGGCTCGACGACCTCGGCCGGCGCGCGGGGGGCCGGCTGCTCGCCACGCGGATGGAGCCCGTGGTGGGACACGGGGACTTCGAGTCGCAGAACATCCGGTGGATCGGTGACGCTGCACGCGGTACCCGACTGGGACAGCGTGGTGGCGCTGCCCGAACCGGCCATCGCGCGGCCGCGGCGGTGTCCACGAGACGGCCACTCGCGCGTCCGGGCCGGCGTCGCGGCTGAGGGCTCCGGGAGTTGACGTGCACGGAAAGAGAATCGCGTCCGGTCACGTGCGGATCGAGAGCGGCTTCCCGTCGAGGGAGCGGACGGCACCTGCTCGCCTGAGCGCCGACACGGCCGGGATGGTCGCCAGGAGCACGGCGGTGAGTGCGGCGATGCCGAGGAACGCCTTCTGCACTCCGGTGGTGTCAGCAAGCAGGCCGAAGTATGCCGGGCCGGCGACGTAGCCGAGATAGGCGAGCGTGGAGATGGCGGATGTGGCTCGTCCCCGTGACGCGTCGGAAACCGGGCGAAGCCCATAGGACAACAGGGTGGGGAAGAGTGTCGAGGTGCCCGCGGCGGCGGCGACGATGCCCACCAGTGCGAGCGGCAGCGTGGCGGCGAACGCCGTTGCGAGGCCTCCGGCCGTGGCGATCGTGCTTGCCGCGACCAGCGTGGCGATCGGCCGGCGTATGGTGATCGTCGCGGTGGCGAGGCGAGCCAGTGCGGCCGACGTGGCGAAGACTGCCGGCGCGACGGCGGCCAGTGCCGGCGAGGCGGTGAACGCGTCCGTCAGGAGGACGGCAGCCCAGGTCTGGTAGGCGTTCTCCGCCGCGAACGCCAGCGCGCCGACCGCCCCGATCACGAGCAGCGCGATCCGCCAGGACCCGCGACCGGCGTGCGTCGGCGGGCCCTGGCTCGTCGCGGCGGCAGCGTCCTGAGCGGGGGCCGAGCGCGTCGCGGCAGCGTCCTGAGCGGGCGCCGAGCGCGTCGCGGCGACGACGGCCAGACCGAGGGCGACGACGACCACGGCGGCCGCGGCGAAGATCGCCGGCAGGCTGCCCGCCCTTGCGGCAAGCGCGCCGGCACCCAGGCTCGAGACCGCCACCGTGGCGGAGAACGCCGCGTGCGAACGAGCCAGGACCGGGCGTCCCGTCCGCTTCTCGACCGTCGCCGCCAGCGTGTTGATCGCCACATCAGCCGCTCCAGAACTGGCTCCCACCGCGAGGATGCCGACGCACAACCCGACGTAGTGGACCGAGGCGACGGAAAGCACGACGCCCATGACGCCCAGCAGTGCGAGCAGCACTCCGGCGACGCGCAGCCCGAGCGCGTCGACGAGCCGCCCGGTCATCAGCATGGCGGGCAGAGCTCCGACGCCCACGAGGAGCAGGGCGACACCGAACTGCGCATCGCTCACACCGGCTTGGGCGCGCAGCAGGGGCAGGGCGGCACCCCACACCCCCCAGAAGGCGCCGAATCCGGCGAAGCCCAGGAAAGGCGCCGCACGGAACACTCCGATGGGGTGAACGATCAAGGAGGACATATGTGTAACGTTACACAACTAGGATGGCCCCGTGCCGACCAACCGCAGACGCGTGACGCTGAAGGATGTGGCGGCTCGTGCGGGGGTGTCCCCCATGACCGCCTCCTACGCTTTCAACCGGCCTGCCCGGGTCGCGGCCGCCACCCGGGATCGCGTGCACCGCGCGGCCAGCGAGCTGGGGTATCGCCCCGACGCCGTGGGTCGCGCGCTCAAATCCGGTCGAACGCAACAGATCGGGGTGGTCTTCAGCGAGCACCTGACGTACGCGTTCGACGATCCGCAAGCGGCGGAGTTCCTGGCCGGGGTCGCGGAGGTCTGCGTCGACGAAGGTCTCGGTCTCACGTTCATCCCCACGCGGGGCGACGCCGCCGACGCCGATCGGGTGCTGTCCGCGGCAGTCGACGGCTTCGTGTTGTGGACCACCGCAGAGGACGATCCGGTGCTGGCGGCGGTCGCCGGCGACCCCCGCCCCGCCGCCATCCAGGGCGGTCCGCCACGCCGAGGAATCACCTGTGTCACCCAGGACGACTACGGGGCCGCGCTGGCGATCGCCTCCCAAGGGCTCCGCACAGGCCGGACGCCCGTGGTGATCTCCTTTCCTCTCGATCGCGACCGCGAGCGCATGACGACGACCGGCGGCGGTCTGCCGCCACGCGCACGGTATCCCGTCACCGACGCCCGTCTGCGCGGCTACCGCGCCGCCGTCGAACAGGCCGGGCTCAGTTGGACGAGCACACCGGTCGCCGTCGTGGCACGCAACAGTCAACGAGACGGCGTCACAGCGGCCCGAGCGCTCGCCCCCCGGCTGAGCCCCGATGCGCTCGTCATCGCCATGAGCGACGAACTCGCCCTGGGAGCCCACCAGGCCCTTCGGGAGACTCACCCGGACGCCGCCTACCTCGGCTGGGATGCGTCACCGGCCGGCCAGCGGCTTCGCATCACGTCCGTCACGAATCCGCTGCGCGACCAAGGTCGCCGCTGCGCGCATCTCACGCTCAGCCCTGGCCAACCGGGCGACCAAGACATCCCGTGGACCATCACACCGGGATCCGCGCCCGCAGACGGTCTCTGAGCGGCTGAAGCCCGTCGGCGCTCCCGAATGCTGATCGAAAGAGCCCTAAGGGGTGCGCAGGCTCTTGAACGACCATCCGCCGTGCTGTCCTCGGTCAGGCGTGCGGGAAGGCGGCCTTGTGCGGGCCGGTGTCGGGGTCGATCTCGTGGCGGATCCTGGCGCAGTCGTCGAGCAGCGCGCCCTGCAGCAGCCGCAGCTCCATGTGGCCGGTGTGGATGAACACCTCGGCGAGCCGCTCGTGCTGCCGGTGCCCTTCGTTCAGCGCGGCGCGCAGGTCGTCCAGGTCCGACGGCTTCGCGCGTCCGTGCTGCAGCATGCTGAACGCGCGGAAGCCGCGGGAGAGGGAGGCGAGCTCGTCCGCGAGGAGTTCCGGCATGTCCGCGCCGCGCTCGCCGGGCAGGCCGCGGACGCCGGCGATCAGGTCCACCAGGCCCCGCGCGATGCCCCTGAGCTGGTGACAGGCGTGGTCGAGACAGGTCGCGGCATCGGCCACCTGGTCCATGCGTTCGTTGTAGCGGCTGCGGCGCGGCGACAGGCGTACGGCCTCGGCGGCCTCCTCGGCGGCCTCCTCGGTGTCCTCCAGGCGCTGCGACAGGGTGCGGGCGCGGGCGAGCCAGTCGCTCGCCATGTCCTCGTCCCAGCCGTTCCGCAGGCCCTCCGCCATGTCCTCGGCCAGGTCGGCCAGCTCGTCGGAGAGCGCGGCCAGCTCGTGGGACGCCTTGTCGACGAAGCGCGGAGGCATGATGAGGAAGCTCGCCGCGATCCCGATGCCGGCGCCCACGAGCACGTCCGCCAGGCGTTCGAAGCCGTACGTGCTGCCGAGCGCGAACACCAGCAGCGCCGTGATCGGGATCTGCACGTTCTGGGCGGGCAGGTTGAGCAGGCGGGTCAGCACCAGGCCGGCCACCACGAGCACGGCCAGGGTCACCGCGTTGTACCCGAGGAGCCAGATCACCGCCGTCGCGGCCGCCACGCCCGTGACCACGGCCCCGACCTGCTGGGCGCCCCGCACCAGACTGCTGTACGCGGTCGCCGACATGGTCAGCAGCACGCCGATGGGCACGAGCACCGGGATCTCGACCTTGAGCACGTACGCGGCCAGCCACCAGCTCAGCACGCACGCGCCCGTGATCTTGACGGTCTGGGCCAGCGCCTCGCGCTCCATGCGCAGCCAGCGTTCGACGCCCATGGTCCGCAGGCCTTCGAGCCCCGTCATCAAGCCGGACGTGACGCGTTCGAGCGGGGACGCGGCGATCGTACGGCCGCGCCCCGGTTCGCTGTCCATGTCTGCCCCCGTCTATGCCCCTTTGTCCTTGTGCCATGCCCAGTCGTGCGCCGAATAGAGCTGCCGGTCTCGGGGTAGCGGCCGGTGGATGGAGGTGCATCGAGATGTCCGGCGATCTGATCGTTCCCGACACCGCTGTGGGCATGGTGGTGTTCGTGCACGGCAGCGGCAGCAGCCGGCTCAGCCCGCGCAACCGCTTCGTGGCCGGAGCGCTCAACGAGGCGGGCCTGGGGACGCTGCTGTTCGATCTGCTCACGCCTGACGAGGAGGCCGACAGGGCCAACGTCTTCGACATCGGGCTGCTGTCGGAACGGCTGCTGGAACGTACCGAATGGGTGCGGCAGCAGCCGGAGGCCAAGGGGCTGCCGATCGGGTACTTCGGCGCCAGCACCGGCGCGGCGGCGGCGCTGTGGACGGCGGCCGAGCCCGGCAACGACGTCGCGGCGATCGTCTCGCGCGGCGGCCGCCCCGACCTGGCCGGGCCCCGGCTGGCCGCGGTACGCGCGCCGACGCTGCTCATCGTCGGCGGCCGCGACCCGGTCGTGCTGGACCTGAACGAGGAGGCGCAGCGGCGGCTGCGCGCCGACAACCGGCTCACGGTCGTGCCCGGCGCCACCCACCTGTTCGAGGAGCCCGGCGCGCTGGAGGCCGTCGCGGGTCACGCCCGCGACTGGTTCACCACCCACTTCACCGCCGTGCGCCACCCGGCCTGACCCGTCTCACGACCTGCGACGCCGCCGCAAGCGCCGGCTCCAGCCGTGCGGCGATCCCGCGCCGCGGAACGGCGGGACGCCCATCTCGCTCAACAACCGCAGCACGACGCCGATCGCGAACAGCATGACGCCCTGCCTCAGCGAAGACCCCGGGTCGCCCGCCGACGCCGCCGGTCGCGGCTCAAGACGAGCGGCCGGGTCGTGCGCGACGTCGATCCGTTCGCCCCGCTCGGCCACCCGGCTGCCGGTCGTCATCCGCTCGACCCGGGGATCGGCGCACGCCAGCCCGTAGTCGTAGGCGACGTGGGTCGTGGGGTGGCCCTGGCTGTCCGTCGACGTCCACTCGCGCCTTTCGACGTCGCGCACCGTGCAGGCGGTGATCTCGCCGCGCTGCCTGAGGACCTGCTGCTCCACGGAGGTCGCGATGCCGTTGATCCCGACGAACAAGGTGCAGAACGCCCCGAAGAACACCAGGACGTTGAAATAACGGAGCTGGGTGAACAGCACCACGCCGTACCCGGCGAAGAAGACGACGAGGTCGACGAGCAGCCGGACCAGCCCGTCGCCCATCAGGGCCTCGGGGCCGAACGCCTTCAGCGCCGTGCCGCCCACCACGACGAGCAGGCCGAGGAGCGGCGCGCCGACGGCGAACAGCCCGGCGACCAGGTGGTCGCGGTACCTCACACCGCGACGGTGGCCAGGATGCGGCCGTCGACGGTCTGGATGGTGAAGTGGTTCAGCTCGTCCTGGTTGAGGCTGGTGCCGCCGTGCAGCAGCAGGGGGTCGGGCGATCCTGGCACGCCGTACCCCTTGCCGGGCACGCCCCAGCTCGCCACGACCTCGGAGCGGCCGTCGTCGCCCACGGCCAGCAGGCGGCACTGCAGCGGCCCCTTGACACCCTTGAGCTCCAGCGCCACGTGGGTGCCCCAGCCCTTGTCCTCCAGGCCGACGACGCTCGTCACGCCGCTGGCGGGGTCGGTGACGGTGTAGGTGCGGCCGGTCATGAGCAGGGCGGCGGCCGGGCTGTGGATGCTGTCGGGGTTGGGCTCGCCGGTCACGGAACCGACCGCGACGAAGACGCCGGCCGCGACCACGAGGCAGGCGGCGGCGGTCGTGAACGTGCGGTTGACGCGGCGGCGCCGCCGCTCGGCCGCGGCCCGGCGTACCAGGAGGGACTCCACCTGGGGCTCGGGTTGGTGGGGCAGGAGGTCATCGGGGTGCACGCCCCTGATCAGCTCCCCCATCGCGGCGAACGAGCCGACCTCGCCGGCGCAGCTCCCGCAGCTCTTCAGATGGCGCTCGAACGCGGCGCGTTCCTCCTCGCTGAGCAGGCCCAGCGCGTACGCGGCCACGTCCTCGTGATGGACCTCCGTCATCGCGGCGTCACCCCCGTTCCATCGTGACGCGCATTTGTCACGGCAGCGTCACCCCCCTTTCCTCCAGCGCCACGCGCAGGGCCCGCATGGCGTAGTACACCCGGGACTTCACGGTGCCGACCGGCACGCCGATGATCTCCGCCGCCTCCTGCAACGACCGGTCCAGCAGGAACGTCTCGGTGAGGACCTGCCGGTGCGCCGGGGAGAGCGACATCATCGCGTCGGTCACGATGATCTCCCTGAGTAATCGCTCGTCCTCGGCGGCGACGGGCTCGGCCCGGTCGGCGATGTCCTCCACCGTGTCGAGGGGGCGCGAACCCGAGCGGCGCCGGTCGTCGATGACGACGCGGCGCGCCACGGTCGCCAGCCACGGCATGAGCGACCCGGAGTCGGTACGGAGATCATGCAGGTTGCGCCAGGCGCGTACCAGGGTCTCCTGGACGACGTCCTCGGCCCAGCGCCGATCGCCGCCCGTAAGCCGGACGGCGAAGGCCATCAGGGGGGCGCCGTATTGGCGGTAGAGGGCTTGAACCATGGCCTCGTCGGTTACGCGGTGATTCACAGGGGGGCGTGGCTCCTCGCGCTGCGGATATCACGAAATATCGCGTTGAGATGGGAAATTCCACTTTAATCAGCAGCCGCAGCGCGGTCAGGCGTTTGCCGCTTTTTCGCGGTCAACCATAGAAAAGCGGTTGGCCGGTCGTCACCGGGTCCGACGCAATTGATCAAGCATTCTCCGCCGCGCGCAGGAAACCGGCGAATGGCGGGATCTCGTCCGGCGAGCATTCGACGCTCACCACCGACGGGCCGTTCACCTCCAGCGCCGCCCGCAGCGCACCGGCCAGTCCGGCGGCGTCGTCCACGTCCACCGCCGGCAGACCGGGGAACATCGCGGCCAGCCCCGCCCCCAGCCGGCTCGGGCGGAACCGGTTGTAGCTGTAGGCGCCGTGGTAGAACAGCCGCTCGCGGACCGCGCACATCGCGTGCGCGTGGTTGTCGAACAGCACGAACGTCACCGGCAGCCCGTACTGCAGCGCGGTGTGGATCTCCATGCCGTGCATGAGGAACGAGCCGTCCCCGGCGATCACCACGGTCCGCCGCCCGCGCCCGAACGCCATGCCGATCGCGGCTCCGAAGCTGTAGCCCATTCCTCCCATGCCGAGCGCCACGACGAACCGGCCGTCGCGGCGTGCCGGCAGATAGTGGATCGCGGAGGCGCCGATGTTCCCCGCGTCGACGATGACGTCGGCACCGTCCGGCAACCCGGCGTCCAGCACCGCCATCGCCTCGCGGTAGCGCACGCCGGGGCCGTCGTGCGGCGGCGGCACCAGCTCGGTGTGCCGCACCGGCTCGGGCACCCGCTGCCGCGCGTCGCCGGACAACTCCCGCGCCAGCAGCGCCAGCGACACGCGCAGGTCGCCGGACGCGACGTGCGTGGCGGGCACGTACGGCGCCGCCGAACCGATCGAGAGGACGGGCACCCGCGCCAGGTCGAGGCCGAAGCGCGCGGTCGCCGTCAGCCGGGTGCCGACCAGCAGGCACAGCGCCGATCCCGCGACCGCGTCGGCGGCCCCCGGGTGCCCCATGACCCCGGTCACGCCGAGCGCCGCCGACGCCCCCATGCCGGGGGTGCCGGCGACGTCCTTGGCGTCGGGGACGACGGCCACCCGGGCGCGCAACGTCGCCCGCAGCTGCTCCAGCTCCAGCCGCGCGTCGTCGCGGGCGACCTGGTCACCGGCGACGATCGTGATCGGTCCGGCCGCGGACCGCAACGCCTCCACGAGCACCCGCGGGTCGTCGAGGCGGGTCCCGACCCGCTGCGCCGGGCTGCCGGCGCCGGCGACGTCGATCACGGCCTGCTGGACGTCCTTCGGCAGCAGCAGCACCGCAGGGCCGCCGGTACGGGCCGCCGCGACCGCCTGGGGCAGCACGGAGACGATGTCCCGCGGCTCCAGCACCCGCCGGCAGAACACCGACACCGCCGAGAAGAGCGCCTCGGCGTCCAGCGCGCCGTTGCGTCCGCTGGTGTCCTGAAAGGAGCCCAGCCCGTCGAGCGCCGACTCCGGCTGGCCGATCAACGCCAGCACCGGTACCCGGCTGGCCAGCGCCTCCCCCAGCCCGGGAACGGTGTTCAGCGACCCGCCGCCGGAGGTCGCGGCCACCACGCCGAGCCCGCAGCCGCCGCGGCTGTAGCCGTCGGCCATCGTCGTGGCCGAGAACTCGTGCTTGGCCAGCACCGCGGTGATGTCGTCGCGGTAGTGGGCCGCGTCGTAGACGTCCTCGATGTTGGCGCCGTCGACCCCGAAGATGTACTCCACGCCGGCCGCCGCGAGGTAGCCGACGATGTGGTCGACCACCCGATTGCCGATCTTGTCCATGCCCTGCCCCCTGACCGCACGGTCCGCGCCCCCGGTGCGGACGGGGACGCGGCCCTCCCGTTCCGTCGTCATGGCCCGGCTCACCCAGGCCGCAACGACGATAAATCGGATTCAGGGCCGATCTATGTGCATAGATGCACATATCTGGACAATGTGCACGATGTCACACCTGAGGCCGCTCTTGCCGTTGACGCGGCGTCAACGGCTCATGAGGGGCGGAAGCGGGCTTCGACGTTCGCGAGCGCGACGGTGGTCCGGCATCCCCGAGGGGGCTTCCCCTCCTAACCCGCCGGGGTGCGCGTCGGGATGGCGCTCAGGTCGAAGGCGAAGCGGGCCGTGGAGTCGGCGATCGCGTCCGCGTTGACGTCGAGCGCCGTGGCGGCGTAGTTGACGATCGTGTCGCACGCGCGGTGGTAGCAGGCGTCGTAGGCGGCGCCCGCCGTCCCGCCGAACAGCGTCGCCTCCTGGGTCGTCTTGAGGCCCTCGCCTCCCGTGAAGATGCCGCCCGCCGGGATGCCGGCCGCGATGAACGGGCCGTAGTCGGAGCGGCCGTCGAAGTCGGTGCCGACGCTGGTCAGGCCGCGGGCGCGGTAGAAGGCCGCGAGCTGCGCCTCGATCAGGTCCGAGCCGGGCGGGCCCGCGGGCGCGCCGGCGCGGTCGGAGTCGTCGCCGTCGTACAGCTTGTACGCGTAGTTCGGCGAGGCGACCATGTCGAAGTTCAGGTAGAGGCGGATGCGGTCGCGCTCGGCCGGCGGCAACGACCCGACGTACTGGTCGGAGCCGAGCAGCCCGAGCTCCTCGGCGGCCCAGAACGCGAACCGGACCTTGTTCGTGACCTGGACCTTCGCCAGCTCCTCGGCGACCGCCAGGATCGCCGCGCTGCCCGAGCCGTTGTCGTTGATGCCGGGCCCCTCGGGCACGCTGTCGAGGTGGGCGCCGACCATGACGACGTTGCCCGGGTCGCCGGAGGGGGACTCGGCGAGCACGTTGTGGTCGGTGGCGAGCGCGAGCGCGGCGTCGACCTTGAGCCGGACGGTCGTGCCCGGCGTGGCGGCCAGCTCCTGGCCGACGGCGAAGTCGGCGTACACCATCGGGATGCCGGCCCGCCACTCCCCGATGTCGAGCGGCTCGGACTCCGTACGTCCCTCCTGACCCTCGTTGAAGACGATGACGCCGGCGGCGCCGGCGGCGTCCGCGTTGACGACCTTCTCGACGAACGGGCAGGTGCCACGCTGGACGAGGGCGATCCGCCCGGCCACGAACCCGTTGAAGTCGGACTCCTCGCACCCGCTGGTCGAGCTCGTCCGCGCGCTCGGCGGCAGCGTCAGGTCCACGGCCTGCACCTGCGCGGTCACGTCACCCGCCGGGGAGGGGCGGAAGGTACGGAAGTCCTGGTTCGCCGCGTACGACTTCGCGGCGGGGCCGGTCACGTTCAGGACCGGAGGGGTCGTCTCGCTCCAGCTCCGCACGAACTGGATCGGTTCGAGCGTCACCTCGTATCCGGCCTCGCGCAGGATGCCGGCCACGTAGTCGCGGGAGGCCACGTAGCCGGGCGTGCCCGCGGCGCGGTTGCCGCCGTTCGCGGTGGCGATCTCCTGCAAGGCCCTCAGGTGCTTCTCGGCGGCGGCGCCCGTGACCCGCTCGACGAGTTGCCCGGCGAACTCGTCGCCGGGCCCGGCCGCGTGGGCCGGCGTGGTCAGGGCCAGCGGCGAGGTGAGCACGCTGATGAGGATGACGAATCTGCGCATACGGATCCCTTGGGTGGACAGCTAATGCGCACATTCCCGCCGGGCCACCGCGAACGGAACGTAACCTGGCAAAAATTCTCTGAGGTTGTCTACTCGGCGCGGCGGGCGCGGGCGCGGCGTTTGCCCTCGTGCATGGCCTGGACGCGAGCGACCGGAATGGTGTGACCCTCGGCGACGAGGTCGTCGGGCAGGCGCTGCGGCGCGGGCATCTGCTCGGCCCACGGGTCGGCGTCCGCGAGCAGGCCGGGCGCGGTATGGACGGTGAAGTCGCCCGGCGTCACCCGGTCGAGGTCGTCCCACGCGACCGGGAACGACACCGGCGCCCCCGGCCGGATGCGCGGGCTGTAGGCGGCCACCACGGTGGCCCCGCCCGCGCGGGTGGAGTCGAGGAAGACCTTGCCCGCCCGGTCCTCCCGGATGAACGCCGTGGTCGCCAGCTCCGGATCGAGCCGCTCGGCCCGCGCGGCCAGGGCACGGGTGGCCGCGGCCAGGTCTTCCGGCGCGACGCCCGCCGCCACGGGCACGAAGACGTGCACGCCCTTGGCCCCGCTCGTCTTGACCGCCCCGGCGAGGCCGGCGTCCGCCAGCGCCCGCCGCACCAGGAACGCCCCCCGCACGGCCGGCGTGAAGGAGTCGTCGTGCTCGGGCGGGTCGAGGTCGAGCACCATGTGGGTGGCGTGATCGCCGACGAACAGCGCCGGGTGGTACTCCACCGCCCGCTGGTTGGCGAACCACAGCAACGTCCTGCGGTCGTCGCACAGCGCGTACGTCACCTGCCGGCGGGACGCCTCCGCCCAGAACGACACCGACCTGATCCAGTCGGGCGCGTACTTGGGGAGGTTCTTCTGCATGAACGGCTCCTGGCCCGGACGCACCCGCATGACCGACAGCGCCCGGTCGCGCAGCACCGGCAGGATGCGGTCGCGGACGGCGTCGAGGTAGTCGACCAGGTCGCGCTTGGTCGCCCCCGCCCCGTCGAACAGCGGCTGGTCGAGGTTGGTCAGAGCAACCCCGTCGCGCGTCTCGTCAGCGGCCACCCGCCCTACGATGCCGACATTCGAACGTGTGGTCAACGATTCACGGCACAATGGCGGAACCCGTACGGAAGGAGCCCGCTGCCTTGACCCGCTACCTCTACCTCGCCCGCCACGGCGAAGCCACCCCCGACGAGAGCGGGCTGACGGAGGCAGGCCGGCGCCAGGCCGCGCTGCTGGGCGAGCGGTTGCGCGATGTCCCCCTCGCGGCCGTCCACCACGGGCCGCTCCCCCGGGCCGCCGAGACCGCCCGGATCGCCGCCGCGCGTCTTCCCGGCGTCCCGGTGCACGCCTGCGAACCCGCCGGCGACTACGTGCCGTACGTGCCGCGCCGGGACGAGCTGCCGCCGCAGGCCGCCGACCACTACCTCGGCTTCCTCGCCCAGTTCCCGCCGGAGGAGGTGAAGCCGGAGCTCGCCGGAGAGGCCGTCGCCCGGTTCACCGGGCCGTCGGACGAGACCCGCCACGAGCTGGTCGTCACCCACAACTTCCTCATCGCCTGGCTGGTCAGGCACGCTCTGGACGCCCCCGAGGCGCGCTGGCTCGGGCTCAACCACGCCAACGCCGCGCTCACCGCCATCCGCTACGCCGCCGGCCGCCCGCCGGTCCTGCTCTTCTTCAACGACAGGAGCCACCTGCCGCCCGAGATGCCCGGCTGATCCCGTCGGGTGCCCGGAGTTCGGCCAGCAGGCCGTAGACGGTGGACCGGGAGACGCGCAGAGCCCCCGCGACGACCGGAGCCGCCCGGCGTACCGTGAAGACCTTGGCCTCCTCCAGCCGGGCGAGCACGGCCAGCCGGTCGGCGCGGGTCAGGCGTTCCACCGGACGGCCACAGGCGCGCACGTACGCGCCGATGATGTGCCGGACGCGCTCGTTCCAGTCGTCCGCGAACAGCGGCTCCGGCCGCGGCACGCTCGGCGCGGCGAACGCCGCGAGCGCGGCCGCGGCCTGCTCCAGCGGCGTGCGGTCGACGTTGACGCACAGCACCGCCGCCGCACCGCCGTCCGGGTCGCGCAGGACCGCGCTGACCGACGCCAGGCGCCGGCCGTCCGCGAGCAGCTTCTCGTACGGCCCGAACACGTCCCGGGCCGCCGGATCGAGACTGTCCAGCTCGCCGATCGACGACGGGGCGCCCGGTGCGCGGGCGGTCAGCGGATTCCAGATCGCGAGGACCCGACGGGTGCCCGGGTCGTGCAGGACCACCTCGGCGTACGGGCCGAGCAGCAGCGCGACGGCCCGGCACATCGGCTCCCACGCCCGCACCCGGGGGTCGGCCTGCTCGTCGGTCGTCACAGCCGGGCTCTCCTCGCCAGCCCGGCGTCGGCCTCCCGCTGCAGGTCGTCCAGTTCGCCGAGCTCCGCGGGCGGCACGGCGTCCGAGAGCTCGTCCTCCATGAAGCGCAGCCGACGGTCGCGCCAGCCGGCGATCACCCAGAGCAGTTGCAG
The DNA here is from genome assembly GCF_044465245.1 of Nonomuraea terrae. Lineage (NCBI taxonomy): Bacteria > Bacillati > Actinomycetota > Actinomycetes > Streptosporangiales > Streptosporangiaceae > Nonomuraea > Nonomuraea terrae. Next base: position 182,811 of record NZ_JBITLL010000008.1, read on the forward strand.
CAGGCCGCTGAGGACGACCAGCAGCGCCAGACCACGACCCGGCCCGGTGCCGATCACCGCACCCACGCTGCCGGCGAGGGCGCCCCCGGGTTCGAGCAGCGGCTGAACGTGACGCTCCGCCAGTGGCCCCATGACCAGATAGCCGAGCGGCATCGTCAGCGTCATCGTCATCATGAACAGGGAGAGCACCCGGCCCTGCAGCTCCAGCCCGACCTTCGCCTGCACCAGGGCCAGCCAGTGTCCTTCGGCGACCGAGTCGCAGAACCAGATCGTGAACAGGCCGATCACGGACAGGTACGGGCTCGCGAGGCCGGTGACGGACATCCCCACACCGGACACGCCCAGCACCACGATCAGCCCTGTGGCCCTCCGGGCGGTGCCGCCCCACAGGCCCATGACGAGGCTGCCGCACAGGGCGCCCAGACCGCCCGCCGCCAGCGCCGTGCCCAGCATCGCCGTGGACCGCTCGGTCAGCAGCATCGGCACGATCACCGAGAAGCCGATCATGTACAGGACGTGGTGGACGACGAAGAAGCGCATCGCACGCAGCAGGGCCGGGCGGTGAGCGATGTAACGCCAGCCGGCGATGATCTCCTTGCGGAAGCTCTCGTCGCGGTGACGGAAGAGCATGTCGGGGAACCTGACCGCGAGCAGCGTGGCGGCGCCCAGCAGGAAGCTGAGCACGTCCAGCGCGAGGACGCCCTCGATGCCGATGACGTCGATCAGACCGGCGCCGATCAGGGGTGCGACCACTGTCCCCACGCCCATGCCGAGATGGGTGATGCCGTTGGCATGGCCGAGGTAGCGCTTCGGCACCAACTGCGCGACCGCGGCCACGTAGGCGGGACGCTGGAAGGCGCCGGCGACCGAGGTGACCGAAACGGCCAGGTAGACGTGCCACATCTCCAGGCCGCCGGCCAACACCAGCAGGCCGAGCACGCCCATCGCCACGGCCGCCGCGGTGTCGCTGAGCAGCATGATGCGCCGGCGGTCCCAGCGGTCGGCCACCGCGCCGGCGACCGGCCCGGCGACGATTCCCGGCAGCATGCCGATCGCGTTGATCAGCGCGAACTCCGTGATGGAGCCGGTGCGCTGGTAGACCCAGATGCTCAGGACGAGCGTGCTGAGGCTGCTGCCGATCATCGAGACGAACTGGCCCAGGGCCACGAACGCGAACCGGGACAGGGCAGGGGCCACCTGACGGGGCGCGCGGTCGCGTACCCGTGCGGGGGCGGGTCCCTCGTCCTCGCCCGGCCGCGGCGCGTTCCCGCCCCGCCACCGCTCGGCGTGCTCGACCAGGGTCCGGGCCAGCGGCTCCGCGTGGGTCTTCACGAAGAAGTGACCGGCCCGGGGCAGGACGGCCAGCTCGACCGTGTCGGCGAAGTGCTCCCACTCGCGGTGCCGTTCCTCGTACAGCTCCGTGACGCGGTCCCGGGAGCCGACCACGCTGAGCACCGGAGCGCGCAGCCGCGCCTGACCGGCCCCCTGGTAGGCGGCGGTGAAGTACTCCTCGGCGTCCCGGGCGTCGTGCCGGACGTTACGCAGCACGAACTGTTCCTGCTCGGGGCCGTCCAGATCGGTGAAGCCGCCCCGCGCGCGCAGAAAGGAGACGTACTCGCGGTCGGAGGTGAACCGGTCGGTCGGCACCAGCCGGTGGAACCAGTCGAAGAAGCGTCCGGGCAACCGGGCGGTGGGGAAGCTCGCGCCGAGGCCGACACCGATCAGCTCGACGCCCGCCTCCTCGGCCCGCCGGGCGACCTCGATCGTGACGGCGCTGCCGAGGCAGTGCCCGTACAGCAGCACCGGTCCGGACAGCGAGCGGAGCTCGGCGAGAACGCGTTCGGCCACGTCGGCGGCGGGCAGCAGGGGTTCGTCCGGCCGGCTCTGGTCGTGGCCGGGAAGCTCGACCGCGTACAGGGCCCAGTGGGCGGGGAGCGCCGCCGCCAGGGGCTGGTAGGCGATCGCGCTGCCGCCGGAGTAGGGGATCGTCACCACCGTGACGCCGCCCTGGCCCGCGTCGGACGGGGTCAGCCGGTGCAGCAGCCGTCGCGGGCGCGGCTCGGCCGACCGCTGGTCGAGCAGGGCGGCAAGGCCGCGTACGGTGGGCTGCCGGTACAGCTCCACCAGCGCCAGTGACGGGTCGATCCGCCGGACGAGCCGCAGGGCGGTGAAGGAGTCGCCCCCGAGGGAGAAGAAGCTGTCGTCGACGCCGAAGTCGTCGACGCCGAGCATCTCCGACCAGACGGCCGCGACGCGACGCTCGGTGGCGGTCCGCGGGGCGGCGCCCGCCGCCGACGGCGCCGCGTCGGGCGGGGCCGGCAACGCCCGACGGTCGAGCTTGCCGTTGGGGGTGAGCGGGAGCCGGGGCAGGACCACCAGCCGGGCGGGCACCATGTGGACCGGCAGGGTGGCGGACAGGGCCTCCCGGACCGCGGCCTCGGTGACGTCGGCGCCCGGTCTCGGCACCACGTACCCGACGAGCTGGGCCAGGCCCGATGGCAGTGTGTGCACCGCGGCGGCGGACGCGAGCGTCTCCGGCAGCCCGGCCAGGGCGGCCTCCACCTCTCCCAGCTCGATCCGGTAGCCGTTGACCTTGACCTGATCGTCCAGCCGGCCGAGGAAGTCGACGTCGCCGTCGCGGTGGTACCGGGCGCTGTCGCCGGTGCGGTACATGCGGCCGTCCGGGACGAACGGGTCGATGAGGAACCGCTCGGCCGTCAGCTCGGGCCGCTCGTGGTACCCGAGGGCGACGCCCACGCCGCCGAGGTACAGCTCGCCGACCACGCCGGGCGGGACGGGCCTGCCGTACGCGTCCAGGACGTAGACGCGGTTGTTCGGGAACGGCCGGCCGATCGGCAGCGGCGCGTCGGGCGGCAGGGCGGAGACGTCGCCGTCGAAGTAGACGTTGTCCACCGTCACCTCGGTGACGCCGTACGCGTTCACCACCCGGTTGCCGGGGCCCACCAGCCGCTGGGCCCGCAGGTACTCCCGCACCTGCCACTTCTCGCCACCGCCGATCAGCAGCCGGACGAACTCCAGCCGCTCTCCCACCGCCTCGACGTGCGCGAGCAGACTGCGCAGCACGGCAGGCACCAGCTCGGTGGAGTTGACCTGTTCCGCGCGCATCAGCGCGTACAGCTCCGCCGGATCGAGCAGCACCTCGCGCGGCACGACCACAAGCCTGCCGCCGGTGCACAGCGCGCGCAGCGTCTCGCCCACGAACATGTCGAACGAGAAGCTGGCGGCCTGCTGGTACGTCCAGCCCGGGTCGAGGGCGTAGGCGTGCTGCCACATGGCCACCGCGTGCACGAGGTTGGCGTGGGTGACGACCACGCCCTTGGGCAGGCCCGTGGAGCCGGAGGTGTAGATGACGTAGGCGGGGTCGGCGGGCCCCGCCGTCGCCGCCAGGTCCTCGCCGCTCTCCGCGGAGATCCGGGCCGCGTCCCGGTCCAGGGCGACGACCGCCGCGCCGTCCGGCGCGGGCGGGGCGGCGGGCAGGTCCAGCCGGGTGACCAGCACGGACGCGCCGCTGTCCCGCACCATGTACGCGAGCCGCTCCGACGGGTACGCCGGGTCCAGCGGCACGTAGGCGCCACCCGCCTTGAGCACCGCCCACATCGCGGCGAAGAGCTCGATGCCCCGGTCGAGGCAGATCGCCACCCGCGTGCCGGGGCGCACCCCGTGGCCGCGCAGCACCCTCGCGAGCCGGTTGGCGCGCTCGTCGAGCTCCCGGTAGGTGACGGTCGTCGGGCCGGCGGTGAGCGCCGGCGCGTCGGGCGCCGCCGCCGCGCACCGCTCGAACAGCTCGTGAACGGTGTCCGCCGCGGGCAGCGGGATCGCGCTGTCGTTCCACTCGCGCACGATGCGGTCCCGCTCGGCCGCGGTGAGCAGGGGAAGGTCGCGCACCGGGGTGGCCGGCGCCGCGGCCGCCGCCTCCAGCAGGGTGAGCAGGTGGTCCCCGAGGGCTTCGACGCGTTCGGCGTCGAACAGCTCGGTGGCGTAGTCGACGGTCAGGACGGGGCCGTCCACCGTGAAGTGCAGGCCGAACGCGAGATCCACCAGCATCGCGGCCGGCGGCTCGTCACCGGCGTACCGCAGGAGCGGGCGGCGCGGGGCAGGGGTGTTGTGCACGGTCACGCTGATCCCGCTCAGCCGGTTGACCTTGCCGGCCTGCGCCCGCCCGATCGCCGCCATGATGTCCGGCAACGGCAGGTCCTGGTGCTCGAGGTCGCGTACGACCGCCTCCTGGACCCGGGAGAGGAGGTCGGCGAACGTGGGATCGCCGCCGACGTCACCGCGCAGCGGCACGATGTTGAGTACGGCGCCGACGAGGTGCTCCGAGTCGGCGTCCCGCCCGGCGACCGGTGCCAGCACCGTCACGTCGTCGTGCCCGGTGTACCTGCCGATCACGGCCTGTACCCCGGCCAGCAGCACCATGAAGAGGCTGGCGTGGTGCTCCCGCCCGCAGGAGCGGAGCCGGTCCAGCAGATCGGGCGGAAGCTCGCGGGAGATCCGCTCGGCGGCGAACGACCGCGCCGCCGGGAGCGGCCGGTCGGCCGGGAACTCCACGTCCAGGTCGGCATCGGAGAAGCGGTCCCGCCAGTAGGCGTCGTCGGCGCCTGGCGGCCTGCGCCGGCCGGGCTCCGCCGGCCGGTCCCGCCGGCTCTCGACCGGCTCGCGGCCCTCGGCCAGGTCGTGGTAGAGCTCCGCCAGCTCGTCCGCGAACACGCCGGCCGACCAGCCGTCGAAGCAGAGGTGGTGGACGACGAGCAGCAGTTCGTCGTCGCCGCCGGTGCGCAGCAGCACCATGCGCGCGAGCGGGCCCGCCGCGAGGTCGAGCGGCTCCCGTACGGCCTGCCGACGCGCCCGCGCGGCGCCCGCCGCCCGCTCCCCCGGCGGCAGGTCGCGCAGGTCGATCACAGTCAGCGGCACGGTTTGGGGCACGGTCTGGGGCACGGTGCCCGGCGGGTCGACGATCATGACCGGTTCCCCGTCCTCGGACGGGAAGCGGGCCCGCAGCGCGGGGTGCCGGCGGACCAGTTCGGCCAGGCACGCCTCGATCAGCTCCGCCCGAGCCGGGCCGGCCCATCTGTACCGGATGCCGAGGGTGTACGCCGGCAGGTCGGCGGTCAGCTGCTCGGCCATCCAGAACGTCCGCTGCATCCCGGTGAGCGGCAGCACCCGCGGCTCGTCGTCCGGTCCGCCCTCAGCCGGTCCTCCTGGGGTGTCCCGGGCCTCCGGTGTGCCGGGTGCGGAGCCCGCCTGCGTGTCCCCGGCGGAGCCGGGCGCCGCGCGGACCGCCGCCACCATGTCCGCGAACGTCGGAGCCGCATACAGCTCGCTGAGCGCCAGCTCGGCCCCGCACTCCCGGCGCAGCCGGCTGATCAGGCGGATGGCCTGGAGCGAGTCGGCACCGAGCGCGAAGAAGTCGTCGGCGGGCCCGATGCCGGTGACGCCGAGCAGGTTCTCCCACAGCGCGCGGACGCGCGCCTCGGCGGTGTCGCCCGAGCCTTCCGCCGAGCCCGGGTCCCCGCCCGGCACGTCGCCGTCGACCGCAACCGGCGGCACGGAAGGCGGCACGGAAGGCGACACGGCCGCCAGCGCGGCCGTGTCGACCTTCCCCTGAAGGGTGAGCGGAAAGGACTCGTGGCAGCGGATCACGGCCGGCACGAGGTGGTGCGGCACCTGCTCGCGCAGGCGCCGGCGCACCTCGGTCGCGTCCGTACGGCCGTCCTCCGCGATCAGGTGTGCCACCAGCCGTGTCTGCCCGCCGCTCTCGTCGGCCAGCACCACCGCGTCGGCGACGCCCGCGAGCCGGCGCAGCGCCGCCTCCACCTCCGCGGGCTCCACCCGGAAGCCGCGGATCTTCACCTGCCGGTCGAGCCGGCCCAGATACTCCAGCGTCCCGTCGGGCAGCCGCCGTACGCGGTCACCGGTGCGGTACTCGGGTGCTCCGCCCGGCCCCGGGACGAACCGCTCCGCCGTCGTCTCGGGCCGGCGCAGGTAGCCGGTGGCCAAGGCGGCGCCGCCGATGCGCAGCTCGCCCGGCTGCCCGGCGGCGGCCTCGGTGCCGTCCGGCCCGACGACCCGGCAGGTCACTCCTGGCAGCGGAAACCCGATCGGCACCGGGTCGGCACCGGACCAGGAGGTCAGGTCGGCGACGGTCGCCGTGACGATCGTCTCTGTCGGGCCGTAGGTGTTGAGCAGCCGCACGCCGGGGCGGACCCGTGCGCGCCAGCGCTCGACGGTCCGGGCATGCGCCGCCTCCCCGCCGATGATCACCATGCGGACGCTCGCCGGCAGCGCCGCCTCGTGCCTGTCGATCGCGGACACGAGCTCCCGCCAGTACGCGGTGGCCATGGCGAGCACGGTGACGCCGAGGTCGGCGCAGCGGTCGAGGAACAGGTCCGGCCGGCTGATCATGTCCTCGTCGCGGACGACGACGGCCGCGCCCGCGATCAGCGCGGGGAAGATCTCCTGGACGCTCGCGTCGAAGCTGAGCGAGGCGAACTGGAGCACGCGGTCGTCAGGCCCAATGCCGTACGCGTCCCGGGCCACCTCGCAGAAGTGCGACCAGCCGCGCCGGGGCACCAGCACGCCCTTGGGACGGCCGGTGGAGCCGGAGGTGAAGATGACATAGGCGGCGTCGTCCGGAGACGCGGCGGCGGCGGGCGGCGGCGCGTCGGCCGGGCCGGCCTCTTCCAGGCGCAGCACCGGGGTGCCGGCGGGCAGCGGCGGGTCGGCGTCCACCAGGACGACCCTGGGTCGCGTGTCCTCCAGCATCAGCGCCAGCCGCGCCGCCGGATAGCCGGGATCGAGCGGCACGTACCCGGCCCCGGCGCGCAACACCGCGAGCAGCGCCGTCACCGCCGCCCGCCCGCGCGGCAGGCACAGCCCGACCAGGTCACCGGGCCCGACCCCGGCGGCCGCCAGCACGCCCGCCAGCCGGTCCACCTCCGCCACCAGCGCCGCGTACGAGGTCTGCCCCGTCGTGTCGATCAGAGCCGGGGCGCCGGGCGTTCGGTGTGCCTGCTCGGCGACGGCGGCGAGCACGTCGAAGGCCGGGGCCGCGTCCCGCGATCCCGTGGCGGAACCGTGGGACGCCTCCGCCGGGCCGGCGATGCGCATGTCGCTCATGCCTCACCTCTCCCGTGCGGCCGGCGAAGGGCCGCCCAGAGGGTGCGGTAGAAGTCCGCGTACGTACGCTCCACGTGGACGGCGTGGCGGCGGGTCTCCTCGTGACGGCCGGGCAGCAGGTTGATCGGCACGCTCATCGCGGCATGGTGCTCGATGTGCAGGTTGTTGCCGTTGGTGAACCAGGTGCTCAGCCGGCTCCCCCTGATCGACCGCGTGTTGCGCAGCACATCGGTGCTGTCGGTGTCGCAGAGGACGTGCTCGGGCAGCTCCACGAGGAAGTGCAGTGGCACCGCGAGCAGGAGGGGCAGCACCCACAGCCGGAGCGGGTACTGGCCGTACCCGGCCACGGCGACGCCGAGCGCGGCCAGGACGGCCCCGCCCAGGACCAGGTGGTCCACGACGATGCGGCGGCGCATGGCCGGGCTGACCGCGCCGAACCCGTACGTCCAGCGGCCCGTGGCGGCGAGCAGCACCTCCCACAGGACCGAGGCGAGCCGCCGGTAGTCGAGCAGCCCGCGTACCAGGTGTGACACGGTCAGCGGTGCCCGGGTGTCGAAGCCGAAGAACTCGGTGTCCTGGGGCGTGCCGAGATAACGGTGATGCTGCAGGTGACGCAGGCGGTAGTGGCTGTAGACCACCATCAGGGGCAGGCCCAGCGGGACGCCGGCCAGCCGGTGCGGCCAGGGCCTGCGGAACGCCGAGTGGTGCAGGCACTGGTGCTGCAACTCGACGGCGTGCGTGTACATCGCGGCGAGGATCACCACGCCCACGGCGACCAGGGGTAACTCCGGGCGCAGCGCGAGGACCACCCCCACGGCGGTCAGCACGGCCAGCGCGGCCAGCTTGGCGACGAAGACCCGCTGGTCGTCCCGGGTCACCTTGGTGCGCGCGAAGAGCAGCGCGGGGCCGCCTCCGGTCAGTGCGGTCATCGTTTCCCCGATCAGGTGCGGCAGGTACGGTCAGCGTCCGCTGAGCAGCACGACGTGGGTTCCGGACAGCGGGCCCGCCGCGCGGGCGCGCGCGAGCAGCCCGGCCAGGGCCGCCGCCCCGGCCGCGGTCGGGCTCGCACCGTACGGGGTGAGCGCGGCCCTGGCCTCGATCAACTGCTCGTCGTGGACCCCGAACACCGCGCCGCCGGTGTCGGCGATGGCCGCCATGGCCTCGGCGCCCTGCAGGGCGTGCCAGTTGACCAGCGGCTGGTTGTGGTCCGACGCCGTGACGGCGTCCGGCGGCAACATCCGGTACTCGCCGGGCCAGCTCGTCACCACCGGGTTGTTGCCCGCGGAACACACACCGTTGATCACGCTGGACCAGCCGAGTGCCCGCATCCGCCGGTGGACGGCGATCGTCGTGGTGCCGTTGCCCACCGGGACCCACAGCGCCGCGGGCGGCTCGCCGAGGGCCTCCCGCAGCGCGGGGACCACCACGCCGTGTCCCTCGAACACCGCGTCCGCGTACGGGCCGTCCACGTTGCCGTCGACCGCGCCCTCCTCCGCGGCCACCCGGCGGGACTCGTCCACGGCGTCCTCGTAGCTGCCGGGCACCAGATGCACGTGAGCCCCCGCGGCGCGCATCCACGCGCCACCGTCGCTCCAGCCCTCGGGCAGGACGATTGTGCAGGTCATGCCGGCAGCGCGGCACGCCATCGCCATCGCGCGGCCGTAGTTGCCGCACGTCGCGACCACCACATGGCGGTACCCGTCGGCGGCGGCGCGGGCCACCACGGCCCGCGCCGCGGGTTCCTTGTGGCTGCCGGAGGCGTACCGGGTCTCGTCCTTGATCAGGACGCGGGCTCCGGGGACGAGGTCCGCGGCGTCGATCAGCGGCGTGCCGTACGCGTCGATGGGCGCGCCGGCGGACGTCAGGGTTTCCGTGGACATGCGTCTCCTCGGACATGGTCGTGCAGAGGGAAGGAGGTCAGGGCCTGATCACCGACCGCGTCCTGATCCCGATCGGGATCGCACGGGGAGGAGGGCGCGTGACTGGGACGAACGTTACAAAGGGACATATCAGGCCGGGTTAACGGCAGCCGAAACCTGGATGTTGATCAAGGAGTAACTGCCTGATCTTGGAATGAATCGCCAGGTAACAACCCACATGAGGGCTGACGTACAAGATGTCCGGCTAATCCCGTGTTACAGTCGGCGCGTTGACGCGGGGTGCCCGGGCGTCCGGGCTGAGATCACACCCGTCGAACCTGCTCTAGTTCGCACTAGCGAAGGGACGTCATGTTCTGCGACGACATGTGGCAGCGCACGGCCGAGTTGATGAAGGCCATCCACGACCACCCGTTCAACGTCGCACTCGGCGACGGCACGCTCGAACCCGAGCGGTTCGCGTTCTACATCGTGCAGGACGGCCGCTATCTGGAGGCGTTCTCCAAGACGCTCGCCACGGCGTCGGCCCGCGCCGGCGACCCGGCGGAGGCCGCGTTCTACGCGCAGAGCGCGCACACCGCGCTGGCCGCCGAGCGCCTGCTGCACGCCGGCTACGTCGCCGACCTGGGCGCCGACGCCGAGGGCGTCGCCACGTCGCCGACGTGCCTGGCGTACGCGTCGTTCCTGCAGGCGACCGCGCTCACCGCGCCGTACCCGGTGATCGCGGCGGCGGTGCTGCCGTGCTTCTGGATCTATCAGGACGTCGGCACGGCGCTGCTCGGCAGGGCCGGCGACCTGGACGGCCACCCGTACGGGAAGTGGATCTCCACCTACTCCGACCCCGGCTTCGCGGCCTCCGTGGAGCAGGCCAAGGCCGTCGCCGACCGGCTCGCCGCCGCCGCCGGGCCGGACACCCGCGCGGCCATGGAGCGGGCGTACTGCCGGGCGGCGGCGTACGAGTGGATGTTCTGGGACAGCGCCTGGAGGCGCGAGACCTGGCCGACCGAGCGGTGGCTCGCGCCCTGACGCTCAGCTCCCCGCTGTGGCCCTGGCCATCGCCTCCCGTTCCTCGCGGGTGGGGATGAGGCCGGACGGCGCGAGGATCTTCGACTCCTGGAACGGCTCCTCCGTGCTCGGCAGCGGCTCCGGCGATCTGATCGCCTTCACCCACACCCGCATGGCGTCCACGATGACGACGATGATCAGAATGGCGAACAGGGCCGCCAGGATGCCGTCGACGGTCGAGTTGATCACGATCTGCCGCATCGCGTCCTCCGTCCGGGCGGGCGCGAGCAACTGGCCCTGGTCGAGCGCGGTCTGGTAGCGGTCGCGCTGGGCGAAGAAGCCGAGCCCCGGGTCGGGCGAGAAGATCTTCTGCCAGCTCGCCGTCAGCGTGACGGCGACGTCCCAGGCCAGGGGCACCGCCGTGACCCAGGCCCATTTCAGCCGCCCGCTCTTGATCAGCAGAGTGGTGGCGACGGTGAGCGCCACCGCGGCGAGCAGCTGGTTGGCGATGCCGAACAACGGGAACAGCTGGTTGATGCCGCCGAGCGGGTCGTTGACGCCCTGGTAGAGGAAGTAACCCCAGGCCGCCACGACGACGGCGCTGGAGATGTAGACGCTCGGCCACCAGCTCACCCGGCCCATCGGCTTCCACAGGTTGCCGATGGTGTCCTGGAGCATGAAGCGCCCGACGCGGGTGCCGGCGTCGACGGTGGTGAGGATGAACAGCGCCTCGAACATGATCGCGAAGTGGTACCAGAACGCCTGCAGCGCCTGGCCCCCGAGGAACCCGGAGAAGATCTGGGAGATGCCCACCGCCAGCGTCGGCGCGCCGCCCGTCCGGGCGATCAGCGTCTCCTCCTGTACGGCCGTCGCCGCCGCCTGCAGCTGCTCGGGCGTGATGATGAAGCCCATGTTCGTGACGGCCTCGGCGGCGCTCTGCACGGTGGTGCCGACGACGCCGGCCGGGGAGTTCATCGCGAAGTAGAGGCCGGGGGTGAGCACGCAGGCCGCCGTGATCGCCATGACGGCCACGAACGACTCCATGAGCATGGAGCCGTACCCGATCAGGCGGACCTGGCTCTCCTTCTGGATCATCTTGGGCGTCGTGCCGGACGAGATCAGCGAGTGGAACCCCGACAACGCGCCGCAGGCGATCGTGATGAACACGAACGGGAACAGCGACCCGGCGAAGACCGGCCCGTCGCCGGTGAAGGCGAAGTCGGTGAAGGCGGGGGTCTGCATGACCGGCATGGTGACCGCGATGCCGATCGCGATCAGCACGATCGTGCCGATCTTCATGAACGTCGACAGGTAGTCGCGCGGCGCGAGCAGCATCCAGACGGGCAGCACGGCGGCGACGAACCCGTACGCGATGAGCCACAGCGCGATGGCGGACGGGCTCAGCGTGAAGAACGGCGCCCAGCTCGACTCCTGCACCCAGCCGCCGGCCACGATCGCCAGCAGCAGCAGCGCGACGCCGATCACGCTGGCCTCGACGACCTTGCCGGGCCTGATCATCCGCAGGTAGAAGCCCATGAACAGGGCGATCGGGATGGTCATCGCGATCGAGAAGACACCCCACGGCGACTGCGCCAGCGCGTTCACCACGACCAGCGCCAGCACGGCCAGCAGGATGATCATGATGGCGAAGACCGCGATGAGCGCCGCCGCGCCGCCGACCGGGCCGATCTCCTCGCGGGCCATCTGCCCGAGGCTGCGCCCGTTGCGGCGCATCGAGAAGAACAGCACCACCATGTCCTGGACGGCCCCGGCGAAGATCACCCCCGCGATGATCCAGATGGTGCCGGGCAGGTAGCCCATCTGCGCCGCCAGCACGGGCCCGACCAGCGGCCCGGCCCCGGCGATCGCGGCGAAGTGGTGGCCGAACAGGATGCGGCGGTCGGTCGGCTGGTAGTCGACGCCGTTGTCGAGCCGTTCGGCCGGAGTGGCCCGGCGGTCATCGGCCCGCAGCACCTTCTTGACGATGAAGCGGGCGTAGAACCGGTAGGCGATGGCGTACGAGCCGAGCGCGGCGCACAGGAGCCACACCGCGTTGACGTTCTCTCCTCTGGACAGGGCGAGCATCGCCCACCCCACGCCGCCGACGATGGCGACCGCCGTCCAGATGAGGATGGAACGCAGCTTCAACGGTTACCTCCAGGTGAGGCGGGGCCATACAGGGGGCGGCCCAGGCAGCAGCGCAGTCCGGCGTCCGGCGGCAGATCGGAGGTGAAGCGCCGCCAGCGCCACAGCGGACGGCAGTCGATCGTGACGGGGAGCTCGGCGAGATGCACCCAGGCGAACGGATGGGCGTACACCAGATCGGTCGTCCCGAGGCGGCGCGAGCGCCGGGGCAACCGGGAGCGGCGCAACGGCCTGAGCGAGAACTCTCCCGCGTCCGCGCAGCAGAGGCCGGTCACGTGCCAGTCGAAGAACACCACTTCGTCGTCGCGCAGAGACTCGCGGGCGGCCGGCGTGAGTGAGATACGGGACATCTGTGGCTCCTGGAAACAGGCAGCTCAGAATTCACGTCGGCTTTACCCGCTTGGGTGAACACTGAAACGCTTCCTCACCATCAACGAGTCATGGCCGTCACAACTCCGCGCATTTTCCATCTCCATATATCGAAAAATGCCTTTTTTCGATATATGGACGCTTCTGTCGGGTCCGTGTAGGTTTCTCGGCGTGAGCCCCGTGGTGCTCCCGGAAGGCCGGATTCCCGGCTCGGCTACTCTCGGCGGCGTTCACTCTGCGATCATCCGGGCAAAGGGCAGCCGAATCGTCATTCGGGCGCATGAATACCCCACCATCGCCACCTGGAGCGGAGCGGACCGACGAATCAGCCGATCGAGACCCGGCGGAACCCGGTCGCTTCCGGATCCTTCACGCGGGCACGGAGGTCCTAGATCCGGCGCTGGGAGAACGTCAGTGTCCGGCGTTCTGCGGCTGGAGAGGGCCGCTGTGCCAGCTGGCCAGGAAGCGGAGGGCCTCGTCGCTGGGTGAGCCGGGCTCGGGCAGGTAGGTGACCAGCACCTGGTCGGGGTCGTCGCCGACCTTCAGGCTCTCGTAGTCGAGGACCAGCTCGCCGACGAGCGGGTGGTCCACGCGGACTTCGCCGTTCGAGCGTTCTCTGACGTCGTGCTCCGCCCACAGGCGGCGGAAGTCGGCGCTCCGCATCGACAGCTCGCCGATCAGCGTGGCGAGCTCCTTGTCGCCGGGATGGCGACCGGCGTCGAGCCGGATGAACGCCACCGTCTCGCGTGCCTTGTCCTCCCAGTTGAGGTAGAGGGCCCGGACGGACTCGTCGAGGAACACCAGGCGCGCGCAGTTGAGACCTTCGGCGGGCAGGGGGGGCTCCGTGCGGCCGAAGAAGAGCAGCGCGGCCAGGCGGTTGCAGGCGAGCAGCTCGGTACGGCGGCCCATGACGAACGCGGGCCCTCCGCACGCGTCCAGCAGCCGCTGGATCGTGGGCCGCACGCGCCGCGACGGCCGTGGCTCCGTACGGCGGCGCAGAGAGCGGGCCACGTTGCGCAGGTGGGCCTGCTCGGTCTCGTCCAGCCGCAGCGCCCGGGCGATCGCGCCGAGCACCTCGTCGGAGACATTGGCGGCACGTCCCTGCTCCAGGCGCACGTAGTACGGCACGCTCACCCCGGCGAGCAGGGCCACCTCCTCGCGGCGGAGCCCGGTGACCCTTCGGCGCTCCCCGTACAGGGGAAGCCCGGTGTCCTCGGGCCGTACGCGTGCGCGCCGCGAGCGCAGGAACTCTCCCAGCTCTTTCCTCACGTCCACACCCTTCAGTATCGGACATTCCGGACGCGCCGCCCTGACCCTGCCAGTACCACCCTCACCAGAGTCCTCCCTGTCCCCGTACGACGTGCAGCAGCATCTCTGCCGAACCCCATCAACTGGAGAAATGCGATGACTTCTCAGTCCTCTCTTGCCGGTCGGCGCGCGGTCGTGACCGGGGCCTCTTCCGGGATCGGCGCGGCCACCGCCCGGCTGCTCGCGGCCCAGGGCGCGCGGGTGGCCCTGGTGGCCCGCCGTCAGGACCGCCTCGACGCGCTGCACGCGGAGATCAAGGACGCGGGCGGCTTCGCCGTGCCGATCGTCCTCGACCTGGCCGCGGACACGGTCGAAGCCGGTGCTCGGCTGGCGGCCAGGGAACTGGGCGGCGTGGACCTGGTCGTGAACGCGGCCGGAATCCTGTCACCCGGCCCGGTGCTGGGCGGCCCGACGGACTCCTGGGAGCGCCAGATCGACCTGAACCTCACCGGGCTGCTCCGCCTCTCCGGCGCCCTGCTGCCCGAGCTGGTCGCGGCCGCGTCCGCCGGCGGCGCCGCCGACCTCGTCAACGTCTCGTCGGCGGCGGCGACCCAGGTGGAGCCGGGAGCGCCGGTGTACGCGGCGACCAAGGCGGCCGTCAGCCATCTGTCCAGGCATCTCCGGATGGAGCTCGCGCCGCACGACGTGCGGGTCACCGATCTGCGGCCGGGGATGGTCCTCACCGAGCTGCTGTCCGGCTCGGAGATGGGGGTCGCCTGGACGGAGGACATGAGGAAGCGCATCGACCCGCTCACCGCCGACGACGTGGCGCAGGTCATCGCCTTCGCCGTCGGGCAGCCGCGCCACGTCAACCTGCCGGAGATCGTCGTGATGCCCGTCAAGCAGATGTGAGCCCTTCTGCAGGGGTCCGCTCAGGTGCTCACCAAACGGTGCTCCCAGGCCCAGGCTGTGATCTCCACCCGGTTGCGTGCGCCGAGCTTCGCCTGGACGGCCGCCACGTGGCCTTTGACGGTGCTCAGCGAGATGCCGAGCTCCGTGCCGATCTCCCGGTTCGTCCGGCCCTTCGCGACAGCCCGCACCACCTCGGTCTCGCGTTCGGACAGCGGCCTGGCCGGGACGCGGCTCTTCGGCTTCGCCTCGGCGGTGAGGTGGCGGAGCAGGCGGAGGGTGACCTGCGGCGAGATGAGGGCGTCACCGGCGTGCGCGGCCCTGACCGCCTCCACGAGGAGGTCAGGGCCGGCGTCCTTCAGCACGAACCCGACCGCGCCACCACGCAGGGCGCCGTAGACGTACGCGTCGAGGTCGAAGGTGGTGACCACGACGACCCGGAGCGGATCGCGCACGTCCGGCCCCGCCAGCGCAGCGGTGACCTGAATACCGTCGAGCCCCGGCATCTGCACATCGACCAGGCACACGTCCGGACGCAACCTGCGGGCCAGCGCGACCGCCTCCGCGCCGTCCCCCGCCTCCGCGACCACCCGCATACCGGGCTGATCCTCCAGAATGACCCGCAGACAGTCCCGGATCACCGGCTCGTCATCAGCAAGCAGCACCGTGATGCTCATCGGGGAGGCCTCGCGGGGAGGGCGGCCTTGACGGACCAGCCGCCCTCGGGGCGTGGGCCGGCCGTGAGCGTGCCGCCGAGGGACTCGACGCGTTCCCGCATTCCGAGCAGGCCGTAGCCGCCGCCGCGGCGTGGGCGGTCCTGGGCCGTCCCGTTCGTGACCGCCACGATCAGCATGCCGTCGGCGTCATGGACGGCGACGGTGACGGAGGCGGCGTCCGCGGCGTGGCGGGAGACGTTCGTCAGGGACTCCTGGACGATCCGGTGGACGGTACCGGCCACGCCGGGCGACCATTCCGGCTCCCCCTCCGGGAGCGACAACCGCACCGGAGGCCCGGCGTACCGGCTGACCAGCTCCCGGACGCTCGCGAGCCCGAACCCGCCCGACAGCGCGCCACCGAGACCGTCATCGGCGCCGCCCCCGCCGTACGCCTCAGCAGCGTCGAACCCGGCGGAGCCCGCACCGTTCCTCTCTCTCGTCCCCGAGGGACGCAACCCCGCGAACACCCCCGGCGGCGCGGCGGCGGGTTCACGGAGAAGACCCACCACGTGGCGGGTCGCGGCGAGGGCGTCCGCTCCGGCGGTCTCGATGGCGTCGAGGGAGTCGGCCGCCTTCTCCGGGTGCCGGCGGGCGACCACACGGGCGGCCTGCGCCTGGAGCACCACGCTCGTGACGTGGTGGGCGACGACGTCGTGCAGTTCCCTGGCCAGCTCCAGACGTTCGTGGCGGCGTACCCGGTCGGCGGCGGCACGGCGGCGGACCGCGAGCAGCCGCGGCCCCAGACCGGCGGCGACGGCGGCGAGCCAGCCTGCGCAGTTCAGCAGCAGCACGGCGTTATGAGGGGACCCGGAGAGCACGCTGCCGCAGGCGACCGCGAGCCCGCCCGCCGCGACACCGGCCGCCTGCCGCCACGGCAGCACCCTGACCGCCGACGCGACCAGCACGGACGACCCGAGCACGACGCCCGGCCCTGGCTCGGCCGGCAACCCCGCGACCCGAGCCACGGCGATGGCGAGCGTCGCGACGAGCAATCCGGCGACCGCCGCCCGCAACCGCCCCCGCCGCCGTACGACCGCCAGCCCGCACACCACCGCGCCGGCCGCACACCCGAACTGCCAGTACCCGCCACCCCAGCTCTCCGCGATCCGGTACGCCGTGAACGCGAGCACCACGAGGCCCGCCGCCCCGACCGCCGCATCCACCCACCGCTCCCGCACACGGGCCACGCTAGAAGGCGGCGACCGGCTTCCGTACCGGCCGAAAGTACGGTTCCCGCCTCCGCTCGCCGACCCGGCCGGCTCCCGGGCCCCCACCGGCCGGCGACGCGGTGTCCCGCCTGCGTCCGCCGGGCGGGACGCGGCACAGCGAACGCGGCGGAGCGGGGTGGGGCAACAAGTCGGGGTCACCGATGGGCAACTCCCTTCCGTCGCGCCCGGCCGCGCACCACACTGGTGGCGCGGCCATCGCCCTGTTCTCCGTCGTACGCGTACCGTGGCTCTTCGATGGAGCGTCCCGCGATGGCCGTCACCATGCCCAGGCTCCGACGCCAGGCCCGTGATCGTCATCGATGCCAGCTCCCGGCGCATCCGTGGAATCCGCCATGCATCGGGATTTTTCCCTTATGCCGTTCGGTATCCGCCGAAGGCGGGGCGCCGCGAACACCCCTACGATCGGGTACGCCGCCTCGGGAAGGGAACTACGCATGACCGACAGCGCCCTGTGCGCCTGCGGGGCACCGCTCGACGGACGTGACCGCCAGATCCGCTTCCGCCTTCCCGACCCGGTGCTGGCCCTGGATCCCGCCGAGCGGGAAGCCGGCCGCTGGGGCAACGACGTGATGATGGCGGTGGAGAACGTCGGCGCCTTCGTCAGGTGCCTGCTGCCGGTCCGGCTCTCCCACGGATTCTCCGCCACGTTCGCCTTATGGCTCGGCGTGCACCCGGCGGACCTGCAGGCGGCCTATGACGTGTGGACGGCGCCCGAGTACATCGATTTCGAACTGTCCGGATTCGTGGCCAACGCGATCGAGCCCTGGGGCGCGGACCTGCTGGCCGCCCCGGCCCGCGCCGTCGTCAAGGACCCGGAGCACGTGCCGTACATCGTCGAGAGCTCCCACGACCTCCTCGCCCAGGTGATCACCGAGGAGTGGCCGCACCACGAGGTGATCCGGTGAACGGGCCCTCCCCTGCCACCCCGGCGCGGCTCGCCCGGCACCGCACCTCACGCGGCTCACCGGACGAGACTCAGGCGCCGGGCGAGCGCGGACGGCGGCGGCGGGTACCGGTGGGACGGCGGGCCACGAAGACGTACTCGCGGCTGTCCTCGGTGCAGGGCTCGCCGGCGAAACCGCCGTACAGCGCCTCCAGCTCCAGCCCGGCGACGTCGATCAGCCCCAGCCACTCGTTCTTCGTCGCCCACCAGGACGAGCTGGTCGAGCCGTCGTCGAGCACGAGGTCGATGCGGTTGTCGCCCACCGCGTACCGGATGGTGTGCGGCACGGGCGTCTCCCCCCGCGCGCCGTCGGCACGGGCGGCGAGGTGATGGTCGAAGGCGAGGGCGTTCCAGGCGAACCGCCCGCCAGGAAGGAGCGCGGCGGCGACCCGCTCGAACGTACGGCGGCGGTCGGCCCAGGTCGGCAGATGCTGCAACGACCGGAACGGGCAGTAGACCAGCGCCGCCGGCTCGTCGAGGGCGAACTCACGCATGTCGCCCGCACGCAGGTCGAGCGCCACTCCCGCCGCCGTCGCGCGGGCACGGGCCCGGGCGAGCATCGCCGGTGAGGCGTCGACCCCGACGACCTGCCGCCCGGCCGCCCGCGCGACGGGGATCGCCACCCGTCCGTCCCCCACCGCCAGCTCCGCCACCGGCCCGTCGGTCTGCCGCGCGAGCCCCACGTAGAACGCGATGTCGGCCGTCATGTGCGCCGACCATTCCGCGTACCGTTCGGCGAATCTCTCATCCCATGTCGTCGCCATCCCCTCACGATGCCACGGGAGATCGACGCTGTCGCTTCTGTACAAGACCGGGAGCGCTCGTTCCCCCTAGTCTCTTGTCGCGCGCGGGAGATGCCCGCGAACAGCCGCTGAAGGAACAGAAGCCATGGGCAACATCATTTCCAGCTTTTTCATCTCTCTTGACGGCGTAGTGGAATCGCCGGACCAGTGGCACTTCCCGTACTGGAACGATGAAATGGGCGCGGCGGTCGAGGGCGGCATGCAGAGCGCGGCGGCCATGCTGATGGGCCGCAAGCTGTACGACGAGTGGTCGTCGTACTGGACGACCACGGACGCGGACCCGGACATCGCCAGGACCTTCGCCGAGCTCCCCAAGTACGTCCTGTCGAACACCCTGGAGAAGGCCGACTGGGCGAACACCACGATCATCTCCGGTGACGTCGCGGCCGGGGTGCGCGCGCTCAAGGAGCGGATCGACGGCGACATCAACATGTCCGGCTCGGCCACGACCGTACGCTGGCTCCTCGCCAACGGCCTGCTCGACCGGCTGAACCTGCTCGTCCACCCGATCGCCGTCGGCCACGGCCGGCGCCTGTTCGAAGACACCCCGACCCACCCGCTGAAGCTGGTCACGTCGGAGACGTTCCAGACGGGCGTCCTCAACCTGAGCTACGTCCCCGACACCGCCGGGTGAGTGCCCCCGGCAGATCAAGAGCGCCGGAGGGTCACTCGATTGCACGATCTCCAGGGGTCTGGCTCCCCGGCCGGCTTCTCAGGAAGTTACGGGCGTCGAGCATCAGTCGCAATCGGCTGGCGTCCCAAAGAGGTCGGTTGATGTCCGCGTTCACGCGCTCACGAATCGCGGGCTCACACGCGGAGAGGACCGAACTCAGGTAAGGATCCGTGGCCTCCTCCGCGTACAAGATCCGCAACAGCCACAGAGGCGCCTGCCCGACATCCCAGTCGGTCCGGCTTCGCCGCAGCTCGGGGGCGCAGCCCTGGCCCGTCGCCGACAGCAGACATGCCAGATCCGTGGCGTCCGGCGTCGATCGCAGCGACGTGAGGCGCGTTGCCGCGCGCCCGAGCGCGTCGGCGCCCCAGCCGGGCTGATTCAGTCCGGTCGCCGCCCAGGCGACGGCCGGCGCATAGGCGACGTTGGGCGCTATCGGCGGTTCGCCGACGGACGCCGAAGGCGCTCCCGCCTGGTTCAGTATCCGGCACGCCCGTCCGGCCTGGAGCCAGTGCGCTCGTTCGTCACTGACGACCAGCTGGCCGACGAGAGACTGGAGCGCCGTGGCGAGTGCCCGCGAAAATCGCGGCACCGCCTCGGGGATCATCTCGCCGAGCACGTCCACCAGCGCGCAGAGCGAGGCGACGTCGAGACGCTCCGCGAGCCGCGCGATGTCGTGACCGGCCAGCTCCTCGAGAAGCCGCTGGGCACCGGCCGTGTTCCCCAGGGCCGCCATCGTGCGCGCCAGCTCGATGGCATCGACCACATCCGTGCTCCCGGCGAACGCCAACCGGCCGATGACCCGTTGGACGTTCACCTCTCCGGCCGCGGCGAATCCCCAGCCGGCGTCCCAGGCGGAAAGCATCCTCAGCAGCGCCGTAATCGCGCGAGGGCTGCTGAAGCGAGGCAACCCCTGGATGCGGACGCGGTATACCGGGTCGATCCAGGCGCTGCCGAACTCGCGGGTGACCCCGACACTCAGCAGGTCGCGGGCGGCGGTCGACTGGGTGACCGGATTCTGAATCTGCTGGATCTCACCGCGGAAGACGAAGGTGGCGTGCTGGTCGGCCGATACGTCCGCCAGCAGATCCCTCGCGAGCTGCGGACGCACGTCGTGGATGGCGCGCAGCATCGCCGGCGCGCAGGTCGGCTCCCCCAGCAGCGCACGGCGCAGCCGCGCCATCAGGATGTCCGCGACGCGACCGCCGATCGTGACGTGGCTGGGCGTGTCTCGCAGCCGATCGAGCGTGTCGCCGGCGGTGCCCCGGTCGATCGCTGTCAGGTGACGGATCGCCTGGACGAAGGCCTCCTCGTTGCGCACCATGCGCAGACGGCGCGCCCACTGGTCCGCTCCTCCGGTCGCTGCGGCGATCTCGCGGCCGACAGCCGGTACGTCGGCGTCGGTCAGCGTACGCGCGACCTCGGCGCACACCTCCAGCGCCGCTGTCGGGCTCGACGTGGCGAGACCTTCGACGAAGGGCGTCAGCTCCCACTGCTGCAGGAAGAGTGCCGGCAGGTCCGGATGAACCACCCGGCCCAGCCGGTGGAACACGGCACGGGCATGCGCGGTGGTCGCCGATGTCATACCCGAGAGCAGGTCCTGCCTGCGGAGCTTGTTCCGCAGCTCGCTGAGAGCGACAGCCCCGAGGTGCGGCTCGCTCACGAGCCGCAACGCGATCTCGGGGCCCCATTGTTTGCGCCCCCGGCGCACGGCGTCGACGACGACCGACAGCGCGTCGCTCAGCACCTCACTCCGGTAGCTCGCCTGTGCGTCCCACACCCCCTTGATGACGTGGTAGCGGACCGAGGTTCGAGGATCGTAGTTGAGCAACTCGATGATCCGGTCGGCGCCGACCGCCTCGGCCATCTCCGTCGAGAAGACGCTGCCGCTTTCCCTGAACAGGTCTTCGACCGACCGCGCGGCGGAGAGAAGTTGCCCGATGCCTTTGGCGTCCCTCGCTTCGCCGGCCCGCCGCGCGAGCACGCGAACGAGCATGCCGGAGGGGCCGTCGTTGAGTATGCGGTACGCCGTGTACACGTTCGCTCTGGCCACCGCGTGAATCAGCGCCGCGGTGTCGGTGGCGCCCGCCTGGGTGATGAGCAGCTCTCTGACGAGGTCAGGGAATTCCTTCCACTTCGTGAGCAGCCACGTGCCGAACTGCGGGATCGGCGCGCGGATCCCTTGCAGCCCGAGCACGAGCTCAGACGCCGTGGCGGACCTGAACGCCTGGTTCAGCGCGGTCTTGTACGCCGGGAACGTGATCTCCCAGTCGTGATCGACGAGGCTGAGCCTCAGATTCATCGCCTCGAACAACACTCCGATGCCGTCGGTCGAGTCCGGCTTGCGCTCGAGCAACTGCTGCACGGGCTCTTCCTGGTCCACCGGGAAATAGGGCGCTTCGTGCCACGTCTTCCTGGCCGCCCGGCGATACAGCTGGTCCACTCTTCGCACCAGCCGGTAGTCCTCCACGCGGACGGCGAGACCGTCCAGGACGTCGAGGGCGCGCTCCGCCACCAGGCCGGCGGCGTCGTCGCGGTTCAGCCGTTCCAGCGCGGACAGCATCGCGAAACGCTCGTCCGGGCGCCCCTCGACCTCGTCGAACGCCTGGCTGACCCCGTCGATGAACCAGGCCACGAGCTCGTCGATGACATCACCCGCCAGCAGATACTCGACCTGCTGGCAGGCGCGCATCAGGGCCAGCAGCTGGTCGGGGGGAAACTGCGTGCTCCCACGACACGCCCTGGTGGCCATCTGCGTGACCACCTTCTGCGCCGTACGGTCGGGCATGAGATCGCTGAGCTCCACCATGCGGGCGACGCTCAGGAGGGGCGCTGTCAGCACCCATTCGTCCAGTGATCCGTCCTCGCCCGCGGCCTTCAACAACGAGCGGCACGCGCTCTGGTGATACAGCCGGACACCATGCAGCCGTTCGACCGCCAGCTTGTCGCCGGCCCGCAGCAAACGGTCCAGGTCGGGTCCGAGGTGCTGGGTGAGCACGGTGTTGATGGCCTTCCACCGCGGCTCCCCCCGCCCAGCGGGCCTGTCCTCGGCTGCCTGCAGGGCGAGCATCGCGACGCAGTCGTTCGCGCTGGTCATCCGTAGGGTCCCCGGACCTCGCCCGGGTCCGATGCCGAAGAGCCACCGATCATCGTCACTGATCGTGTCGAGCCGCTGCTCCTCGACGTCCCCGGACACCAGGCTGACCGCCGCGGTGAAGACCAGTGCCTCGCGGTCTTCTTGCCACAACTCGCGGAAGCGGGCGGATCGGCGCGAGGCGAGGTCGGCGTCGCCGCTCATCAGCCTCGTGAGCATGCGGAGGTCGACCGGGACACCGGAGTTCAGCGCGGCGATCGCCGGATCCGGGTCGAGTGAGGTGTCAGCGGCAGCGAGGTCCTCGACGAACCGCCTGCGCGCCTCCTGGCCGACCACCGCCGTGGCCACGTACGCGTTGTCGGTGTCCCAGTCGACGGACGAGTTCTCGGCGTACTCCAGCACTCCCAGGACGGTGATCCGGAGTTGTTCCGCCACGAAGCGGAGCACTTCGGAGGCGTTGCCGTCACCGGTCGGCTGCAGATCCTCGAAGACCAGCAGCCAGCGACCGGACTGATCGGCGGGGTGGGCCGCCGATGACACAGCGTGGCCAGCGATCCGCAGGGCGCTGTGCCGGTCGGGAAGTTCGCGGGTGGCTCCGGTGATCACCTGTACGGTCCAGGGCCGTTTCCGCCGGGCCAGGCCCGCGGCCAGCCGACGCACAATGACGCTCCTGCCGCTGTGCCTGGTGCCGCCCAGCATCGCGACCGTCCCGGGGCCGCTCTTGTCGAGGAAGTGGCGCTCCAGCTGCCGCACCTGGCTGATCGTGCAGTCGGGGATCGGCTGGTCCTCGGGTGTCCGGCTCCAGTCGACGAAGTGCCAGCCCAGCAGGTCGAGCTCCTGCTTGTGCGCGTCGCGCTTCTTCTGCGACCACTGCTCGCCCCACACGATCGACGCGGCGCCGTCCAGTGTTCGTGGCGCGGGAAGGTTCCGGGGAGGTGAGCCGTCGCCTGGGTGGCACTGCCAGCCCGTCGCCGTGGGCACCAGCAGGTCTCTGCGCACTGCTCGGGCGGCGTCCACGCGCGGATCCAGCTCGGACGGGGACAAGGGCTGGAAGTTCGTGCCGTCGTAGCGCCCGGCGCTGACCAGTGGCGAAGGGCCAAGGCCGAAGATCTCACTCAGCAGCCACAGCGCCATCGGCAGGTCGGTGGCCGCCTCCGAGAGGGCGACCGGGCTCGGCCAGCGCACGTGGGGCTTGAAGGGCCAGGACGCAGCCGCCGGCTCCCTGCTCGGATAGGCGGACAGGACGGCGTCCACCGCGGCTTCGACCGCCGGCCGCTCCGTCGCCTCCAGGGCCGAACTCCAGCGGGGGTCGCCTTGTTCGTCGACGGTCAGGACGACGAACTCCCCGCCGGGGCCGCCGACCAGTACTTCCGCTCGGGAAGCGCCGGGCAGGTCTCCCTCGGGCTCCGTCCCCGCCACCAGGTCCGCCAGTGTCATCAGGTCCTGCACCACGTCGTCGGACGTCCCCGCGTCCATCGCCGCCTCGGCCAGCTCCATCAACACCGCGGCGCCGCCGAGCGCGCCGGCCCAGCGAAGGACCTGCTCCCGCTCGGCATCGGGCGGGTGCTCGAGCAGCGGCCGGACGACGGAGGCGTCGAAGTAGGTCAGGTGTCGCCAGACCGCATCGCCCGCTCGTATCGGATCAGCGAGAATGGCCCTGGCGAGGACGAGGCCCGCCGTCAGCCGGTCACGTTCTGGCGCCGAGGCGCGGATGTTCTCCGTCACATCGCTCCTACAAGCTTCATCGACAGCAGGCCGCACGTGCGCGCCACGAGCAGCCGGTTTCCTGCGTGCAGAGCCACCTCGACCGCGGGCTCGTCGAGCGGAAGCCGCGCCGGGGCCGCGGCGCGGGTCAGATCGTGGATCTCCAGCCAGCCGGAGCGGCCGGTCGATCCACCGACGACCGCCGTCGAATCGTCGAGCGCGGCGGCCCTCGTCTCGGCACGGCGAGCTTTCGTCAGCACCACGCTCTGCCGGCCCAGGCTGCGCAGGTGCAGATCTCCCGAAGCATCGAGGATCAGCCCCTGGTTGCCGCTCTCGGACACCGCGACGGTGAGCGGACGGTGCGGGACGGGGAACGGCGCCACCGACCCGCCTGACGATCCCCCCAGCCGCAGTGAGCGGATGTGGCCGGACGCGGACGTCAACCACACGACAGGTGCGGAGTCCGGCCCCGCCGTACGGACGGCGACCAGCTCGGTATCCATGGTGGCCAGCTTGCGTACGGGTTCCCCGTCGCCCAGCGTGCCGTCCCACGCGGTGGCTCCCGACGCGACGACCACACCGCCGCTCGGATGCAGTGACAGGAGCAGCGGAACCAGCCGGCTGCCGGTGCCGCCCGCGCCGCACGGTGGGACGAGCTCCGGCAGTGCCGTCGGCGGCGCGTCCTCATGGCACGGGACCAGCCAGATCTCCCGCCTCCATGTCGAGACCAGCGCGACGGCTCTGCCTCGCACGACCGCGACCGTAACGTCTCGCGGGTTTCCTGGAACGGTTACCTGCCCGCGCAGCCTGGTGCCGTCCGAAGGATCCCAGAAGGCGAGTGAATCGTCGTCCTGGACGGTGACGATCGCCGCGTGAGGGTCTGCGGAGGTGACCGTCATGTGCGTCACGCGAGTCGTACGCGCGTTGTCCGGCTGCACCCACTCGACGTCCACGGAGTGCTGCCGGTGATTCCCGGGCTCCGCGCGCCGCGACGTCCGGAACGCGGTCACGAGGGGCAGGACCGAGAAGCGTTCCGCTCCGATGCGTAACATCAGGGCGCGGTCGGCGACGGAGGCGTTGTGCGGCACGAGCGACCACATGTGGGAGCGCGGCCCGCGATCCCCCCGGGCACGGAGCTGCTGCAACGCCCTGGACACCACCACCGGCGGAGCATCCAGCAGGAACACGGGATCGTCCAGCAGGCTGCCGGGCAGCAGGCCGAGCGCGGCCGCGCGCGACACCAGCGTCAGGACACCGGAATCGACCGTCCGCCAGTCCGTCGTCCGCCAGTCGGCGACCTGGGGCAGGCGCTGCAGGAACTCCTCCGGCTTCTGGTGGCCGCCGCCCTCCGGATGGCCGAAGCGAGCATGCCAGCGAGCGGACCCGTCCGCGGCGGGTCGGCATTCCACGAGCGAGCGCATCAGGCCCGCGGCGGTGATGACGTCCTGAACGCCGACGCGCGGCCCACCTGGAGCCGAAGCCGCGGCAGCCCACTCCAACGCCGGCAGGGCGACGGCGTCTCCGTATTGGCACAGCGCCGAGAGCGCCGACACGATGCCCTTCGCCTTCTCCCCCAGTACGGCGCCGACGCGCTCCCGGCATACCCGATGCGCGGCCGCGTCCAGCGCCTTGGTCGCCTGGTCCACGTACCTGCTGACGGAGGTCTCACCAGCGGGGAGACGCGGCAGGGCGGTCACGGTGACGGCCACCGCCCACTCCGCCCCCGTGCGCGCGGCGAGCGCGTCGACCGCCCGGTCGAGCTGTTGTCCCCTGGCGCCTGGAACGGCGAGCTCGACCTGGAGCCGGAAGTACTTCCGTACGTCCTGCACGCACTCGTCCAAGTGATCGTCGAGGTCATGGACCCGGGAGGCCGCCTCGACAGGGATCCGCGACGAGGCGGGCAGGCCGACGATCAGACGGACGCGCGGCGCCGACCGGAGCGTTGCGAAGAATCGCGACCACACCTCCGGTTCGGTGGCTTCATCCAGATCGTCCAGCACGAGGGCGAGAGGTTCGGGCGCCGACCGCAGAACATCGGCGAGTTCTCGTCCGCCGTTCGCACCGGCGAGTTCCCTGAGCAGCATGGCGGTGACCTGGGACGGATCTCCTCTGCCCGCGGCCACGGACAGCGGCAGCGCCGGCCAGGCAGACGTGACCTCAGCCGGCATCGAACGCCGCGTGTCCTGGTGAAGCGTCAGGACGAGGTGCCCGAGCAGTGCGCTCCTTCCCGCCCCCGAGCTCCCGGTGACCACGGCGACGGGATCACCGTCCGCACCCATCAGGTGCTCGCGCAGCTCGCCAAGCAGGGCGGCACGGCCCCCGAAGAAGAACCCGGGCAGGTCCGCCGCCGCGACTCCCCGTGCACTTGCCACCCAATCGGCCGGAAGTGGTAAGCCACGCGGTGGTGAAGAGCTCTGATAACGGGGATTGGGCAGCGCCCGGCACCGCCCGGCGGAGTGACCGCCGGTGATCCAGACGGATTGAGCCCCCTTGAGTTCCTCGTTGACCTTCTCCGCGATGTCGGCGGGGTTGAGGTAGCGCTTGGTCCAGGACGGTTGTACCGCCCGGTCGACGATCTTTTTGAAGGCGGTCGCGAACAGTCCCTGCCGGGCCCTCTCCAGGCGACGACTCGCACCGATCCCCCAGAACCCCACGGTCGACGTCCAGGTGTTGACCTTCCGCGCCTCCTGCAGGATGGCGTCGAGGCCGGGCTCGGCCGAGCACGCGTCGATGATGAGCACGATTTCCCGCAGTGCCTTCCACTTCTCGTGCTCGAGGTTCACGATCAGGGAGGCGGGGTCGAACGGGGTTCCATCCGGCAACAGCAACCGGAACCGCTGGCTTTGGAACAGGCCGTGCCCGGTGCAGTAGATGACCAGGGTCTCGGCATCGACAGGGGCTTCGCGGGCGCAGAGGCCGGACGCGAGTACATCGTGCCTGCGTTCCTCCGAGGTGAAGGGAAGGTATTCCCGCAGACCGAGTGAGGTCAGGCATTGCCGCATGGTGCTGAGCTCCATCGGCACGCCGTCGAGATCGTCGAGGCCGTAACTCTCGCAGACGCCGTCGTCGTGCTTGCCGACCCCCGAGAGACAGAAGATCCCTCGCGGTCTCATGCCAGCGCCACCTCGATGGCGCGGGAAGTGCGGACGTTCGCCAGGTAGACCAGCGCGGAGTGCGCCGACCTGCGGGGATTGTCGCAGGGCAGATCCCGGACATCCGGCGAGTACAACGGGGCCAGCTTCTTCACCATGGCCACCGCGTCGTGCCGGGCGGCGATGTTCGTCCACGAGCGGGCCTGCCCCGGCCATCCGAGCGGCCCAGGGCGCTGGAGCAGGCGTCGCCGCACGGGCTCCAACCCCAGGGGTGATCCCAGGGTGATCAGCGCAGGCGGGTTCTCCGGCTCGTTCTCCCGCAGCCACTCGTAGGCGATCACGCTGCCCAGCGAGTGAGCGATGACCACCCGCGGCGACTGCTCCATCACCGCCGACACCTCAGTGTGGACGAGCTTGCGGAAATCGGGGTCGGTCAAGTAGCGGTTGACCTGTTTCACGAACGCGATCGCCCGGCTGTCCCGGCCGTCGAACAGGTCGCTGCGCTGAATCGCCGCCAGGGCGCGCTGGACCATGCCCGGCAGATAGAGCTTGGTCCCCTCGTTGTCGCCGCCCTCGTCCTGTTCGAGCCCGTCGCCGATGGCGATCAGCAACTCCTCCTCAAGGCCCGGGGCGATGTCGATGGCGGCGTATTCCGGCTCTCCGCCGGCCTTGCCGTCGTTGTACTCGTGGCCGTAGAAGGCGCACTCGAGTGACAGTGTTCCGGTGTGCCGACTGCGAATGTTCGCCAGGCCGTCCACGATCGCCGTGTGCCAACTTTGCTGCATCGCCGAGCGCTGTGACCGATGCATGTTGATGCCGTGAATTGCAGCGATGTCGACCATATTCTCCCCAAATGCCCGAACCTTCACCGTCTTGGCCGCCTGGCCCGGCATCAGAATGACATAACCGCAGCGGGTGATCCGGGCCAATATCGCAGTTGTTCAGGGAGGTGCCGACCGGGCCGGACGCGGCGTGACCCGTTCAGGATTCCCTTCGGAACAGGCAGAAGGGGTGGCCGGCGGGATCGAGGTAGATCCGCACGTGGTCCTGGGGCTGGTGGTCCGCGAGCACCGCCCCGGCCGCGGCCGCGTGGGCTCCGGCGGCGTCGAGGTCGTCCACCTCGATGTCCAGGTGCATCATCATCTGCTGCTCCCCCGCAGCGGACGGCCACGTCGGCCGGGCGTAGTCCGGTTCGGTCTGGAACGACAGCCCGGTGCTGTCGTCGGGGGCGCGCAGCGCCACCCAGTCGGGTTCGTCGTCCCTGACCGTCCAGCCGAGCAGCCGCCGGTAGAACGCCGCCAGTGCGCGGGCGTCGGGTGCCCCGAGCACGGTGGCCGTCAAAGTCATCCGCGGTCTGTCGACCATGCTGCCTCCCAGATTCCTCATGCGACGTCCGAAATCGGCGGTAATTGCCAGTCTGGATCACGCCAGCCTTCATCACACGCCTATCCGTAACGTTCCCTTCGAACGATTCACTCGAATAAGGGAACACTTCATGGATCTGCAGCTTTCCGGCCGGATCGCCGTTGTCACCGGCGCTTCCCAGGGCATCGGGCTGGCCGTCACCCGTACCCTCCTCGGCGAAGGCGCCCGCGTGGTGGCCGTCTCGCGGAGCAGCAGCCCCGAGCTGGCGGCGCTCGGCGGCGATCTGCTCCACGTCGCGGCCGACCTGATGGACCCCGAGGCCCCCGCCCGGATCGTGGACCGGGCCGTGCGCGAGTTCGGCGGGCTCGACATCCTGGTGAACAACGCCGGCGGACCGCCGCCCGGCGTCGCGCTGCCGCGCTTCTCGTTCATGGCGCCCACCGACGAGGACTGGCGGGTGATGTTCGAGTTCAACCTGTTCGCGGTCGTACGCGCCATCCGGGCGGCCATCCCGCCGATGCTCGCCCGCGGCGGCGGCTCGATCGTCAACATCTCCTCGGGCAACGCCCGCCTGCCCGCCCCCATGAACGTCGACTACAACGCCGCCAAGGCCGGTCTGAACAACCTGACCAAGGCGCTGTCGGAGGAGTTCGCGCCCCAGGGGATCCGGGTGAACACCGTCTCCCCCGGACCGGTGCGTACGGCGTGGTGGACGAAGAGCGGCGGCGCGGCCGACATCATCGCCGCCCAGGCCGGCACCGACCGCGAGAGCGTCATCACCAAGGTGGCGCCGGACATGATGAAGCTGACGACGGGCCGCCTGGTCGACCCCCAGGAGGTCGCCGACGTGATCGCCCTGCTCGCCTCACCACGCTCGGCCAGCACCACCGGCGCCGACTTCGCCGTCGACGCAGGTTTCCTCAAGCAGGTCTGACTGGGGTTGCCAACCCCAGGCTCGTCCTTCGCCGGGCAGCCCGCGGCCTCGTAATGTGCCTGTGGAAAACCCTCGCAACCGAGAAGGGTCGTCCCATGGCACAGCACCTGTCCGCTCTGGTGACCGACGGGTCCTGGGGCGCCGCAGCGCATCTCGTCACCCGGCGCGGGAGGTGACGGCGTGCCTTCGTCCTTCGACGTGGTGTTCGTCGGCGCCGGGCACAACGCGCTCGTGGCCGCCGCCTACCTGGCCAAGGCCGGCCGCAGCGTGGCACTGCTGGAACGTTCCGAGACACCGGGCGGCTTCGTCCGCAGCGAGGAGCTGACGCTGCCCGGTTTCCTGCACGACACCTACTCCGCGCTCCACCCCGTCCTGGCCCACGGACCGGTCTTCGCCGAGCTCGGCGACGAGCTGTCCGAGCTGGGCCTGCGCTACCTGCAGGGCGGGGTGTCCGCGGGAGCGTCGCTGGCCGACGGCCGCAGCGCGGTCATCCCGACCGATCCCACCGAACTGGCCGCGGAGCTGGACCGCCTGGGCGAGTACGAGGGATGGACGGGGCTGTTCGCCGACCTCGATCAGCACCTCGGCTCGCTCTTCCCGCTGCTGAGCATGGACCTGACCACGCCCGAGGCGGGCGTGTTGCTGGACGGGCTGTACGAGGAGGGCGCCACGAGCGCGCTGCCCTTCCAGGAGCTCGTCACCGGCAGCGCGTTCGACCTGATCACCGACCGGTTCCACACCGAGGAGCTGCGCTCGGCGTTGCTGCCGTGGCCGCTGCACGTGGGCATCGCCCCGCACGACGCCGGCGGCGCCCTGTGGGCTGCGGTGCTCGCGGCCGCGCTGAGCGCGGGCAACCCGGCGCCCGAGGGCGGCAGCGGGCGGCTGGCCACCGTACTGACCGCACTCGTCGAACGGCACGGCGGGACGGTGATCACGGGGGCCGAGGTGGACGAGGTCCTGGTCGGCGGGGGACGCGCCGCCGGCGTGCGCACCACGGACGGCGCGGTGTACACGGCCGCCCATGCCGTCGTCGCCACGGCCGCCCCCGACCAGCTGTACGCCAGGCTCCTGCGTTACGCCCCCGGCATCCCGGCGGGCGTACGCGACCAGGCGGCGCGGTTCCGCTACCGGCGCGGCTGCTTCCAGGTCAACCTGGCGCTGTCCCGCAAGCCGCATTTCACCGATCCCCGCCTCGACCGGGGCGGCGCGGTCAACCTCGGCCACGGCGTCGGCGAGCTGATCAGGTCCGTGCGCCAGGCCGAGGACGGCCTGCTGCCCGGCCATCCCTCCATCTCCTGGCACGAGCCCACCGCGGTCGATCCCGGACGGGCTCCGGCCGGCTCGGCGGTCGTGCGGCTCCAGGTCCTGGAGGCGCCGCTGCGTCCGGTGGGTGACGCCGCCGAGGAGATCGCCGCCGACGGCCGATGGACGGACGAGGTGAGCGAACGGTTCGCCGACCGGGTGGTCGCGGAGGCGAGCCGGCACGTGGCCGGGCTGACCGGCATGATCCTGGCCCGGCACGTGCTCAGCCCCGCGGACCTCGCGGCGGCGAACCCGAACGCCGGGCCGGGCGACGGCACCGCCGGCCACAACGCGCTGACCCAGGGGTTCACCCAGCGGCCGGTGGCGGCTCATCGCGGCGGCTACGCCACCGCCGTGCCCGGCCTCTTCCTGATCGGCGCCGCCGCCTGGCCGGGGCCGGGCGTGAGCGGCGCGTCAGGGCGGGCCGTCGCCCGGCTGCTCCTGTCCTGACGATCTCGTGCCAGGGGTTCCACCGTCCCGTGGAGGCCCGTTCCGGGAGAACGACGCTACGCGATCGGGCCGTCAGGAACGTAAAGTCGATCTCATGAAGATCGGCTGGGAGGAAACCCCATGTTCGGCGTGGGCTGGGCCGAGTTGGTGATTCTCGCCGTCGTGGTGCTGGCGATCGTGATCGTCGTACTGGTCATGCGGTCACGCGACCGGCGCTGACTGTCGCTTCATGCCTCTGTAGCGCCTGAGCAGGGCGGTGATGCCGTCGTGATCGCGTGCGCCGTTCAGCCCCCCATTCAGCCGGTCAACACATTGACGAAAGGCGCGCGTTGTCCATCAAGGGTGTGATGTTCGATTTTTCCGGGACGCTGCTGCGGATCGAGCCGGTGGAGCAGTGGTTGCGGGGCGCCCTGGACGTCCACGGCGGGCTCGACGACTCGGAGATCGCCGCGTGCGCCGACCGTCTGGGGCGCATGGGCGCGCAGCCGGGCGGGCCCACGCCTCATGAGGTGCCCCCGCATCTGGCCGATCTCTGGCGTGACCGCGACCTGACCGATGAGTGCCATCGCGCCTGCTACACGGCGCTGGCCCGCGAGGCCGGGCTTCCCGACCCGGCCCTGGCCGACGCCCTCTACGAGCGCACCTTTCGCCCCGAGGCCTGGCACCCTTATCCGGACACGCACGACGTCCTCGCGGCGCTGCGCCGGCGGGGAGTGCCCACGGCGGTCGTCAGCAACATCGGCTGGGACCTGCGCCCGGTCTTCGCGTTCCACGACCTCACCCAGTACGTCGACGTCTTCGTCCTCTCGTACGAGATCGGCGCGAAGAAGCCCGACCCCCAGATCTTCCACGTCGCGTGTGATGCGCTGGGGCTGTCGCCCGACACCGTCCTCATGGTCGGCGACGACCGCGAGGCCGACACCGGCGCCGCCGCGCTCGGATGCCCGGTGCACCTCGTCGACCCGCTCCCCGTCGGCGCCCGCCCGGACTCCCTGACCCCTGTCCTCGACCTGCTCGGCGGCTAGGGTTCCCGCCATGCCCGAACTGGAGCGGCTGCGCTGGCAGCTGGATGTGTCCTGGTCGCTGCTGTCCTTGCACCTGAAGCACGTCAGCGACGAAGAAGCTCTCTGGGAGCCGGCCTCCAACTGCTGGAGCGTTCGCCGGCGGCCGGACGGCACCTGGGCGGCGGACTGGGCGGCGGACTGGGCCGTGCCGGAGCCCGAGCCGATCCCGGCGTTGTCCGTCGGATGGGTGATGTGGCACATCGGCTTCTGGTGGAGCCACGCCCACACCCAGTGCTTCGGAAAACCCGATGCGGCGCTCGATTGGTCGCAAGCCGCCGCCCTGACCCCGTGGCCCGGCGACGTGGCCTCGGCGGTCAGCTGGCTGAACGAATGTCACGTCCAGTGGACCACCGCCCTGGACGCACTGAGCGAGGCGGACCTGGACTCCACCGAACGAACCGGTTGGTTCGCCGACGGCTCCCTCCCCCTCGGCCACGTGTTCGCCTGGGCCAACCTCGAACTGATGAAGAACGCCGCCGAAATCGGCGCAGTGCGCCATCTGCGAAACGCCGATCGCACCTGACCGGCTCGGCGTGGTTGACGCGGCCGGGTGCGGCGTCCACGAGGGTGATCTCGTGGGCGCCGCACCGTGGTGCTACCCGGCTAGGACATGAGCGCGACGATCGCCTCAATGTCGTCGCCTTGCACCGGGTCGTCGGCGACCCGGTTGGGGCGGACGAAGCCGCAGACGACGCACCGGTGGACCAGCACGAGTCCCTTGCCGGCGCGGTGCTCTGCACGCTCGGGGCGCATCATTCCGCGACAGGCCGAGGCCCGGTCGCCGGGAGCGAGGTCGACGTGCTTGGACCACAGGCACGCCGGACAGTGGTTGCGGTAGCTCCCGTTGGTCAGCGGTGCGACGCTCGCTCCGCAGTTCTCGCACGTGAAGCCCTGGTTCTGGGCGGACCTGCTGATGGCTCTGCCTCCGGATCGAAGAAGTGATCTTCAATCGGAGTGCAGGGTTCCGTTCGTTCTCGCTGCTCGTCCGCGCTTGGCGTTCGGGCAGCTCCCAGGCTTGACGCGGGCGAGGGACCGGTTCACCGCCGTTCCCCCTCCTCAGAGGTCGGCGATTACTTCCGCTTCCTGCTTCATCGGGGCGTCTCTCAGCCGCCGGATCCGGACCTCGACCGGGTTTCGGTGGATTGTCCCGGTCACTGTCAGCCGAGCCTCCTCAGCTGCCAGCGGTAGGTGTCGTCCCGCGCTCACTGGCGTCGGCGCCGTCCCCTGTGATCAGAGCGCTGCCGGCACCGCCCTGTCCGGTCGGCGCATCACCCCTCCTTCGACGTCGGCGGCATTCTCGCCGATCACAGCACGCCGGATCGGCCACGACAACACGATTTCCGGGCTTCAGGCTGCGGCGGTCACGGATGCAGGACGAACGGCGACGTCAGGCGTCGAGGACGGCCGGGGCGTCGTCAGGCGTCGAGGACGGCCGGGGCGTCGTCGGCGCGGTCCAGCCACTCGGACAGCAGGGCGCGCTCGGCGTCGGTGAGCATCGGCAGCTTCGGGGCGAGGGCCCGGAACGCGACCGTCGCCGCGGTCGTGCCGTCGACGGCGAGCGCCGGCGCGTCGGTGAGGACCACCCGCATCACCGCTTCGTACATCGCGTCGGCGAGCTCGAGATCCCGGTCGGCCGGCGGGATGGACAGCAGGGTGAGGACGGCGCCCGTGCCGGCGGCGTGGATGAGCTCGACGGCGCGCCGTTCGGTGACCCGCAGCCGCCCGATCGCCGCGACGCGGTGCACCCGGCCGCGCAGGACCTCCAGCCCGGCGACCGCCGCCGGTGAATGGGTCGTACGGCTGGGATCGGTGAGCAGCCCGAACAGCGCCGGGTTGGCGAGACCGAAGCCGATATGCGTCTCCCACCCGGCCCGGAGATCCGCCACCGGGTCGTCACCGGCCTCGGCGAGCGCCTTCTCGGCGACGTAGGCGGTGAAGACGTGCTCGGCGACGGCGTCGAGCAGCGCGTCCTTGTCCTCGAAGAACCGGTAGATGGTCGGCGCCTGCATGCCGGCCGCCTGCGCGACCGCGCGGGTGGTGACCGCGGCTGCGCCCTGCTCGCGCAGGAGTCGTGCAGCGACCTCGACGATCCTCACTCGCGCCTCGTGTCTGCCGGCGCTCCCTGACCTGGCCTCGACCATGCTGCCAAGGGTAACGCACACTTGCTATCGATGTTGCTAACACTGTTAATATCAGCGGTTACAACACCGAATGAAGGGTCCACATCATGATCGTCATCACGGGCGCAACCGGCCTGCTCGGCTCCCAGATCGTCGAGCGGCTTGTCCAGAGGTTCCCGGCCGGCCAGGTCGGCGTCAGCGTTCGCGACACCGACCGCGCCGCCGACCTCGCCGCACGCGGGGTGCGGGTGCGGCGCGGCGACTTCACCGACCCGCGCTCCCTCGCCACCGCCTTCGAGGGCGCCACGCAGGTGCTCATCGTCTCGACGAACCAGAGCGGCGAGGCAGCCGTCGCCCAGCACGTCGCGGCCGTCGAAGCCGCGCGCGACGCCGGCGCGAGGCGCATCCTCTACACGAGCCACCAGGGCGCCGCCGAGGATTCGCTCTTCGCGCCCATGCCCGACCACGCCGCCACCGAGGGCTACCTGTCGAAGACGGGCACGCCGTTCACGGCGCTCAGGAACGGCTTCTACGCCGACACCGTCCGCCTCCTGCTCGGCCAGGCGCTGGAGACCGGCGAGCTGGTCGCGCCGGCCGACGGCCCCGTCTCGTGGACCGCGCACGCCGACCTCGCCGAAGCGGCGGCGATCATCCTGGCCGACGAGGGCCGGTTCGACGGCCCGACCCCGCCGCTGACCGCGCCGGTCGCCCTCGACCTTCAGGACGTCGCCGGCATCCTCACCGAACTCACCGGACGCGTCATCCGCCGCGTCGTCGCCGACGACGCCGAGTGGACGGCCACCTTGGCCGCCCACGGCGTACCGGCGGATCGGGCCGACATGCTGCTCGGCATGTTCCACGCATCCCGCCGCGGCGAGTTCGCCACCACCGGCCCCGACCTCGAGAGCCTCCTCCAGCGCCCGGCCACCCCGCTCCGCTCGATCCTGGAGGAAGCCGTCACCCGGCGCTGACCATGGTTCACGCTCCGAGCGGGATGGGCTCGACCGCGTCGAGCAGCGCCAGATCTTCGGCGTCGAGGGTGAGGGCGCCGACCGCGAGGTTCTCGTCCAGGTGGGCGATCGAGCTGGTGCCGGGGATGAGAAGCATCCGCTCGTACCGTGCGAGCAGCCAGGCGAGTGCGACCTGCGTCGGGGTGATGCCGTGCTTGTTCGCGACCGCGCTCACGTGCGGGTCGGCGGCTAGATACTTCGGGCCGCCACTGCCGTATGCCGATCCCAGCGGGAAGTACGGGACGAACGCGATGGCGTGCTCGCGGCACAGCTCCAGGATGGCGTCGTCGGCGCGGTTCAGGATGCTGTACGCGTTCTGCACGGCGACAATGCCGGC
Source organism: Nonomuraea terrae (assembly GCF_044465245.1). Classification (NCBI taxonomy): domain Bacteria; kingdom Bacillati; phylum Actinomycetota; class Actinomycetes; order Streptosporangiales; family Streptosporangiaceae; genus Nonomuraea; species Nonomuraea terrae. Next base: position 218,334 of record NZ_JBITLL010000008.1, read on the forward strand.
CATGTTGATCGCGGCCCGGACGGTGTCCGCGTTCGCGTTCGAGACGCCGATCATGTCGATCTTGCCCTCGTCGCGGAGTTCGGCGAGGGCGCCGAGCTGGTCGGCCAGCGGCGGCTCCGTGCCGTCCGGGATGTCTCGCTCGAACCGGCGCAGGTTCACCAGGTCCAGCCGCTCGACCTGCAATGAGCGCAGGTTCTGTTCCACCTGGCGCTTGAGGTCGGCCGGTTCGCCGCTGGGCAGCCAGGCGCCCTGCTCGTCGCGGACGGCACCGACCTTGGTCGCCAGCCGCAAGCTCTCCGGGTAGGGGTGCAGCGCCTCACGGATGAGGTCGTTGACGACGTCGGGGCCGTAGAACTGGGCGGTGTCGATGTGGTCGACCCCGTGCGCGACGGCGTGACGCAGCACGGCCTTGGCGGCCTCCGGATCGGCCGGCGGGCCGAAGCTGTTGGGGCCGGAGAGCTGCATGGCTCCGAAGCCGACACGGTGAACGGGCTTGTTGCCGAGGAAGGAGGAAATGCTCATGGGTCAACTGTGGTGCGTGGCCGGCGCCACAACCAGAGAACTCCTTTCGGTAGGAATGACAGTCCCACCTTCCGGACGTGGGAGCGGTCATCGGCAGGCCGAGCGCAGCGCCTTTCATCATGAGAGCCGAAACTGTCGCTGACGGACTCTATGCTTCCCGCCCATGAGCGGAAACGAAACTCCTGTCGTGCAGATCAAGCGGATGGATGTGGAGGTGGAGGACTGCGGCCAGATCCATCTCCTGGACAATGGAGGCGAGGGGTCAGACGACTTCCCCTCCCATTCCGTCGGGCTCATCGCGATGGAGGGGAGAGGCTTCGCCAGCATGCATATCGCCCTTCAATGGGGAGTGATTCCCTTCACGGTGGCCGTCGCCGATCGAGACCCGGGCGCTGACCTCGACGGCTACGAGGACATCGTGGAGATCGGTTTCGAGTCGCCGTCGGGCGAGGCATTCCTGGCCGGATGGGCGATGGATTGGAATGAGGACAAGGTCTACAGCCTTCGTCTGCCTGCCGGCCCGGGGAAATACCGCTTGCGATATCACGCCCGAGGAATGGACGAAGAGAGCTATCGCGTAGACGACTACTACCTTCAGATATGGCCCGCACCTCAACAGGATCCCGCCGTGCTGAAAACCACAAGCCAGTTCTCCCGGTACTTACTGGACCTTTCCCAGTGAGCCTTGATCACGCTGCCCCTTGCTGATCGGCTCGATCGCCACTGTGTCCAGCGCGCTGGGCAGGGCGGCGACGTCGGGGAGTCGCCGACGAGTTCTCCGATCAGGTGGAGGGCGCGGGCCTGTCCTCACCGGCCGCGACCGCGGGGCCGGGTCCTTCATGGGCGTCGCACATCTTCGTGAACCGCGGTCAGAAGGTGGCGATCGGGTTGACCGGGCTGCCGGACGTACCCGCGAAGCGGACCGGCGCGACTGCGAGGTGGAAGTCCCACTGGCCGAGCTCGGCAGCCGTCGCCGCGCACGCCTCCAGGTCGCAGTTGTCGAGCATCCACAGACCCATGGCGACGAGGCTCACGGCGTGAACCGGCATCAACACGTCTTCGTACCCCGACGGCTGAACGTCCTGGGGGGTGTCAGCGCCGATCAGTGCGACCTCCCGTTCATGCAGCCACGGCAGGCAGGACGCATGCCAGCCGGCCTGCGTGAAGCCGCCGGCCGCACCGGTCTCGTGCCGGGCGCGGCCATAGCCGGTTCGCAGGAGTACCGCGTCGCCGGATCGCACCCGCACGCCCTGGCGACGCTCGGCCTCCTCGAGATCGTCGGGAAACACCCCTTGCCCCGGTTCCAACCACGGCACATCCCGCACGCTCGCGATGTCCAGCAGGACGCCACGCGTGATGATCCCGTTCGCCGCCGCCGTGACGGACGCCCACGCCGATCCCGTCGCGGCGTCGACCAGCGAGTGCGACCGCCCGTTGTACATCGTGCCGTCCCAGAAGATGTGGCACGGCGAGTCGACGTGGGTGAGGGTGTTGCCGTGGAACGTGACGCCGAGCCGCTCGGACGAAAAGCCCCAGCGCCGGTCGTTGCGGAATCCGGGCGCCGGCATGTGCTCGGCACCCGGCATGTCGGCGGCGCACGGGCACGTCGTCGTCGACCGCTCCATGTCTTCCGGTGCGGCAACCTCCCATGCGCACGACACGCTCCTGCCGTGGCGCACGGCCCGTGCCGCCGCCAGCCGGACGTCGTCGGTGATGTGGTTCAAAGTGCCGAGCTCGTCGTCGTCGCCCCACCGTCCCCAGTTCGACAGCGTGTTGAAGTACCCGAGCACGTCGTCCTGTGTAGGCATCGGCCGCCCTGCCGTCATCCCAGCATCGACTCCTCCGGTCACGTGGTTCGAGCCACCGCAGGCACGGTATCCCACCCTCTCCTTTGATATGACGTCGCCGGGGGCAAACGTTCACTGGACCCTAAGGCCCTGAAACGCACCGGATCGCGCCGCGGCGTCCAGGACGAAGCGGTAGACGATCGAGTCTCGCCGATGGAAGCCGGCGCGTTCGTACAGGCGGTTCGCGGCCTGCCTGGAGGGGCGTGAGGTGAGGTCGACGGTTCGGGCTCCTGCCTGTCTCGCCAGGGCGAGGGCACGGTCCGTCAGCGCCGCCGCGACGCCGCGCCCGCGAGCGCGCTCGTCCACCACCACGTCCTCGATGCGCGCACGCAGGCCGGAGGGCAGCGGGAAGGTGACCAGGGTCAGAGTGCCCACGATCTCTCCCTGAACGCGAGCGATCAGCACCGTGTTCGACGAGAAGGCCAGCAGCCGGGCGACGGCCTCGTGATCGAGCGCTTTCGCGGTCGTCGACAGTTGGGGCAGAAGCCGGCCGAGCGCGGCCACGACATCAGGGGCCGCCTCGCGTGCGATCTCCACCTCGACGCTCATGATCCCGACCTTATCGATCCGCCGGCCATCGGCTTCCGACCACGAGGGGTGCCGTGCCGGACTCGTTATGGGATGACGTGAAACTGCTCTTCGAGCCTCACATCAACGGGCGGTTGCCCGACGTGGTCGTGGAAGGAACGACCGTCGAGGACTGGCAGGCGGTGCTCGACGGTCGATCTCGTCGAGCTCAACTTCGATGCCAGTCGTCCATGACGATGACGGGGGCGTCTTCGACGTCGAGCCAGTAACTTTCGATGCCCATCCCGGTCTGCGCCTCGACGAAGGCGAACGCCGCGCTGCGTTTGCCTCGGTGATCCTCCGGGTCCAGGCCGTCGAGCATGGCGCGGAAATCAGCCAGAACGCTCGGATCGCCCTCCCCCGTGGCGTGCTCGGTGAAGATGAAATTGCGCATCTGCGCCCTGACCCGGCCGTCGGCCGCGTAGAGGATCGTGTAGCCGCCGTTGAAGTGCCAGGTCGTCATCCACACGCGTGACTCCTTGCTGAGCTCGGCAAGGATGTGGTCGGCCGGGGCGAAGCCGTGCGAGAACTCCAGGAAGCCGTAGGCCCCTTCGCCCTCGTGGACGAAGAACACGGGCTGCTCCTCCTCGAAGGCCTCCTCCCTGGGGTACGTCATGACCCGCTCTTCGGGGTCACGGCCGCCGTTGAGCCGCCACAGGAGATCGTCCGCTGTGGTCTCTTCGTCGAGTGGCCGCACGACGATCCAGCAGAGCGCGTCCTCGAACCACTGCTGCTGCTGGAAGAGCCGGCGATAGTGATCGATCACACGCCGATAGTCGCAGAAGCCACCGACAGAGAACCCACCGACGAGGCGGCTGCCCGCGCCGAGCCGCCGCCCGCCGTAGCAGACGAACGATCACGGGAAACGGGGCGGCCGTTTCTCGAGGAAGGCCTCGACGCCTTCGGCGTATTCGGGGCTGGCGTAGGAGGCGTCGTACAGCGCCAGGACCGCGTCGTCGTCCGCGTGCTGACCGTTCAGGATGCGGTCGATGATCTCTTTGCTGCCGCGCACCGACACCTGGGCCCGGCTCGCGGTGATCTCCGCCAGCTCGTACGCCCGGGCGAGCAGCCGCTCCGCCGGGTGCACCTCGTTGACCAGGCCGATCCGCAACGCCGTGGCCGCGTCGAGGTGGTCGCCGGTGTAGAGGATCTGCCGGGCCCACGCCGGCCCGACGGCGTCGACCAGCTGTTTGGTGGACGTCAGGCTGTAGACGATGCCGAGTTTGGCCGGAGTGATCCCGAATCGGGCGTCTTCCGAGGCGACGCGCAGGTCGCAGGCGAGCGCCAGCTCACAACCGCCCCCCAGGCAGAACCCGGCCACGGCGGCGATCGTGGGCTTGGGCAGGGTGGCGAGCGCGCGTTCTGCGGTGTGCACGATCTCGCTGTAGCGGCGCGCCGCCGCCGCTCCGCGCCGGTGCGTCTCGAACTCGCCGATGTCCGCGCCCGCGGAGAAGTGTTCGTTCCCGCGTACGACGAGCACGCGGACACCGTCGTCGGCGGCCACCTCCTGGACCAGGGAGGGGAGCGCCGACCACATCTCCACGTTCATGGCGTTGCGTTTGGCCGGCCGGTCGATCGTCAGCGTGGCGATCGGCCCGCGGGTGTCCAGCCGCAGGTGAGGGGTCATCGTCCGAGCCCGGTGGAGCTGAGCCCGCGCGCCCGCGGGTCGCGTCTGTCCCACCGGTCGAGCTCGACGGCGGCGAGGAAGTCGAGGACGGCCCGGTTGAACGTGTCCGGCTCCTCCAGGTTGACGGTGTGCCCAGTCTTGGGCAGCACCAGCAGGCCCGCGCGCGGCATGGTGCGCTTGAGCATGAGGTCCGGTTCCAGGCAGCCCTCGTCCTCGTCGCCCGCGATGATCAGGGCGGGGATGTCGACCACGGCCAGTCTGTCGGCGAGCTCGTAGAGCGGCGGGCGCTCGCGTTGCACGCTCAGCTGGGTGTTCGCCGAGCCGGTCGCGGAGTGCTCCGCCAGGTGGCCGGCGAATTCGCGCCAGCGGAGCGGGTCCTTGTTCGCCAGCTGCACGCGGGTGGGCCCGAGCGCGTAACGTTCGGCCACCGCCGCCATGCCCTCGCCGCGCAGCGACTGCGCGAGGTGCTCGCATTCCGCGCGGAACTCGCCGCGCCGGTCGGGAAGCGAGCCCCATCCGCAGGCCGCCACCACCATGGAACGGACCCGCTCCGGGTGGTCCAGCCCCAGGTGCAGCGCGCAGAACCCGCCCATCGAGAGCCCCACCACGTGGGCCCGCTCGACCTCCAGCGCGTCGAGCACGGCGATCGCGTCCGCGACGGCGTGCCGCTGGCTGTAGTCGGCCGGATCCTCCGGCACATCGGACGGAGGGTAGCCGCGGGCGTTGTACGTGATGCAGCGGTACCGCCGGGAAAGGGCGCTGACCTGCGGCGCCCAGCCACGGTGGTCGCCGGCGAACTCGTGGACGAACAGCACGGCCGCGCCGGTGCCGTGTTCCTCCGCGTAGAGCTCGATGCCGTCAGGCGTTCGGACCATGACCATGTCTGCTGTCCCTCCGGTCACGCGTTGGGGCGGACGAGCACGCGCGCGACCCGGCCTGCCGCCATGTCGTCGAACGCCGCGTCGATGCCGTGCAGGTCCGTCTCCCGGCTGATGAGAGACGCCAGGTCCAAAGTGCCGTCGACGGCGTGCTCGTACAGGCGGGGCAGGTCCCGGTCGGGATCGAGCGAGCCGGCCACGCAGCCGGTGATCGTACGCGCGAAGTGGAACAACTCCAGCGCCGAGAACTCCACCTTCTGGTCCTTGCCCCCGATGCCCACGATCGTCACCCGGCCGCCGCGGCGGGTCATGCCGTAGGCGTCCCGGATGGTCGCCGCCAGCCCGACGCAGTCGAGGGCGTGGTCGGCGCCCCGGCCACCGGTGAGCGCGCGCACCCGCTTGCGCACGTCGGGCCCCGCCTCGAGCGTCTCGGTCGCCCCCAGGGAGCGGGCGAGGTCGAACTTGCCCGCCTCCCGGTCGACGGCGATGATCGAGCCGGCTCCCGCCAGCCGTGCCCCTTGTACGGCGGACAGGCCGACGCCGCCCAGGCCGATCACCACGACCGAATCACCCGGGCGTATGCCGGCCGTCGTCCACACCGCGCCCACGCCCGTGGTGACCGCGCACCCGAGCAGGGCGGCCTGGCTGAACGACAGGCCGTCCGGCACGAGCCGGGTGGCGGCGGCGGGCAGCACGGTCTCCTGGGCGAACGCCCCGGTGGACAACCCGGGGAACAGGTCTGTCCCGTCGGCGTCCGAGCCGTGTGGCCGCGTGCTGCGGTCGGCGGCGTGCTCGCAGAGATGGGCCTCACCGTGCAGGCAGTACCAGCACGAGCCGCACGGCGGATTCCACACGCTGCTGAGCGGTGACCAGCGGCCCCAGCGTGTCGCCGGGCCGATAGCGGCCGATGAACTCGCCGACCCCGGCGACATCGGCGTACGCGAGGCCGCCCTGCCGGTCATGGCCGAGCTCCGCGACCGCGTCGGCGAGTCCGTGCACCTGGCGGCGCGGGAAGGCTTCGAAGTGGTGATCATCGAGAGGATGGAGTCGACCCAGCCCGTACGCATCCATTGGCCCGTGGGCAAGCGCTCGCCCTGCCACGCGACCGCGAACGGCAAGCGATCCTGGCCCACCTGAGCCCGATCGAGCTGGCCGAGGCGTTGCGCGGCACGCTCCCCGAGTACACGGAGGCGACGATCACCGACCGCGACGCGCTCGAGGCCGAGCTGGAGGTCGTCCGGACGCGCGGTTACGCCGTGGCCGACCGCGAGCTGCGCGACGACATCTTCTCCGTGGCCGCGCCGATCTTCTCCGGCCGCACGCCGGTCGCCTCCCTGAGCGTGTTCCTCCCCCGCACCGCCGCCCGGCCGACGGCGGCGCCGAACTGGGCGAGCGCGTCAAGCAGAGCACCAGGCAGATCAGCAGGTCATTCGCCGCCGACTGAGGCCGACCGCAGCCTCTCGGCCAGCACCCGGCAGCGTGTCCCGAGCTCCGGAGGGTCGAGCACCTCGAAGTCGTGCCCCAGCACCAGCACGTGCATGAGCACGAAGTCGAGATTGGCGCCGCCGCTGATCACCTCGCAGCGCTCGCTGCCCCGCGGCCGTACGACGGCGGCCGACGCCGAAACCTGCGCGCGCACCGTCTCGGCCGGCGCGTGCACGAGGAAACGCGCCTGGTGCGGGTAGACCCGGCTCGCCACGCCCTCCTGCACGTACGTCGCCGCGTCGGGCGCCGGGCGCGGGCGGAAACGCCAGGTCCGCGCCGACACATCGGCCATCCGGTCGACGCGGAAACTGCGCCAGTCGTCGCGGTCGAGGTCGTAGGCGAGCAGGTACCAGCGCCGGTCGGAGGTGACCAGCCGGTACGGCTCGACCCGCCGCCGTCGCACCTCGTTCCCTGACGGGTAGTCGAAACCGGCCTCGACCTCGTCGCGGCAGGCTCTGGCCAGCGTCATGAGCACCTCGGGGTCGACCGGCGTACGTCCTGCGCCGAAGGAATCCACCGAGCCGGAGAGCGCCCGCACCTCGTGCCGCAGCCGGGTCGGCAGCACCCGGTCGAGCTTGGTCAGCGCCCGCAGCGCGGCGTCGCCGGCCACCGCGCCGCTCGCGCCGGCCAGCAGCGAGACCACGGTGGCGATCGCCTCCTCGTCGTCGAGGAGCAGCGGCGGCAGGTCGTGCCCGGGGCCGAGCTGGTAGCCGCCTCCGACACCCTGGGTGGCGTGCACCGGATAGCCGAGCGCGCGCAGCCGCTCGACATCACGCCGTACGGTGCGCGGCGTGACCCCCAGCCGGTCGGCGAGGTCCGGGCCGGTCCAGACCTGGCGCTGCTGCAGCAGCCCCAGCAGGGTGAGCACCCGCTCCGTCGTACCGCGCTCCGCACCGTTCATGACACTCCAGCCTGCCAGACGATAGCGGACCGATCCTGTCCGCCAGCAGTGCCAGAGTGCCTCCATGAACGCAGACGAACTCGACTGGAACCGGACGCTGCGTGAGCAGATCCAGTTCCACTGGAACCATCAGCTGCGGCCCCGGCTCGACGGCCTCACCGACGACGAGTACTTCTGGTCGCCGGTGCCCGACGCCTGGAACGTGTGGCCGCGCGGCAGCTCGACGGCACCCATGCAGGCCGGCTCCGGTGACTTCACGATCGACTACGCCTTCCCCGAGCCGGTACCCACGCCCTTCACCACGATCGCCTGGCGACTCGGTCACGTCATCGTCGGCGTGCTCGCCGCGCGCAACGCGGCGCACTTCGGCGCGCCGCCGGCGTCGTACGAGACCTGGGAGTACGCCGGCACCGCGGCCGGCGCGCTCGACCAGCTCGAGACCCAGCTCGACGCCTGGCTGGCCGGGGTGCGGGAGCTCGGCGAGGCCGGGCTGCGGGTCCCGGTCGGCGAGAAGGAGCCGTACCCCGAGGCGCCCATGGCCGACCTGGTGCTGCACATCCACCGCGAGCTGATCCACCACCTGTCCGAGGTCTGCCTGCTGCGCGACCTCTACCTGCACACGAACGGGAGCGCCCGATGAGCCGCCACATCCAGGTCACCTTCGACGCCCACGACCCTCGGGCGCTGTCGTCCTTCTGGCGCGACGTGCTCGGCTACGTCCACCCCGGCCCGCCCGGCGTCGACCTGCCCGAGGGCGCCGACCCGCTGGCCGCGTGGGACGACTTCCTCGCGCGGGCGGGCGTGCCGGAGGACCGGCGCAACACGGCCTCGGCCGTCGAGGACCCGGACGGGCACGGCCCGCGGCTGTTCTTCCAGCAGGTGCCGGAGGACAAAACCGCCAAGAACCGCGTCCACCTCGACGTCCGCGCGGCTCCCGGACTGGAGGGAGCGGAGCGGATGGCGGCGCTGGAGGCCGAGTGCGACCGGCTCGTCGCGCTGGGAGCGACGCGGGTACGCCGCCACGAACCCGCTCCGCCGATGAGCGCCGGCTTCATCGTGATGACCGACCCCGAGGGCAACGAGTTCTGCCTCGACTGAGGGTGGCTGCTCGGCGTGCCGGCCGAACCAGGAGGATCATTGGACGGGCTCAGTCGCCATCGTCCTCCCTGCTGACCCGGCGCAGGGCCTCCCGCAACCCGTGCGGGGTGGCGGTGAACGTACGGCCGGCGCCGGGATCCTCGCGCAACTCCTTCACCAGCGCCAGACAGAGCAGCAGCATGACCACCACGAACGGCAACGCGACCAGAATCGTCGCCTGCTGCAGCGCCTGCAGCCCGCCGGCCAGCAGCAGGACCAGCGCGACCGCCCCGACCAGCACACCCCACATCACGACCAGGGTCCTGGGCGGATGCAGCGAGCCCCTGGTGGAGAGCGAACCGAGCACCAAAGAGGCCGAGTCCGCGCTGGTGATGAAGTAGAGCGCCACCAGGACCGCCGTGATCACGGTGGTGAGCAGGCTGAGCGGCAGGGCGTCGAGGAGCGCGAACATCGCCGCCTCCGAACCTTCCGCGAGTTTCCCGGCGAAGTCCGCCGCACCCGTCAGCTGCAGCCACACGGCGCTGCCGCCACTGATCGAGAACCAGAGCAGGCTGGCGCCGGACGGAATCAGCAGCACGCCGACGACGAACTCACGGATCGTACGGCCCCGGGAGATCCGGGCGATGAAGGCGCCCACGAACGGCGCCCAGGACACCCACCACGCCCAGTAGAAGAGAGTCCAGTTGCTGAGCCACTGCTTGTCGACGAATGCGCCCGTCCGTGAGGCCATCGGGAGCAGGTCGTTCAGATATCCTCCGAGCGAGGCGGGGATCAAATTGAGGATCGCCACGGTCGGGCCGAAGACGAAGATGAACGCGGCCAGCAGAGCGACCAGATAGACGTTGAGGGTGCTGAGAATGCGCACGCCGTGATGCACCCCGGTGGCCGCCGAGAGGACGAACCCGGCCGTCAGCACGACGATGACGACCACCTCCAGCCCCCGCCCGCTGATCCCGAACAGCTCGTTGAGGCCGTACTCGACCTGGAGCGCGCCCAGCCCCAGGCTGGTCGCGGTGCCGAAGGCCGTGGCCACGGTGGCCAGCAGATCCAGCGCCCGCCCCACGGCCGGCCTCGGCCGGCCCCCGAACAGCGGGGTGAACGCCTCGCTGAACCGGTTCCCGCGCCCCATGCGGAAAGTGGAGTACGCCAGGGCCATGCCGGTTACGGCGTAGATGGCCCAGGGGTGCAGGGTCCAGTGGAACAGGGAGTACTCCATCGCGGTCTGCGCGGCCTGAGGCGAGCCCGGCCTGAGACCCAGACCGGACGGCGGGCTGAACAGATGCGTCATGGGTTCGGCGACGCCGTAGAACATCAGCCCGATGCCCATGCCGGAGCTGAACATCATCGCCGTCCAGGCGAGGTTGCTGAACTCCGGCGTATCGTCGTCCCGCCCGAGGCGGATCCGCCCGAACCGGCTCAGCGCGAGCACGACCGCGAGGACCAGGAAGAAGTCGGCGGCCACCACGAACAACCAGCCGAAATTGCCCACGACCCAGGCGAGCGCGGCGTCCCCGGCCGTGGTGAGCGACTCGGTGAAGAGCGTCCCCCACACCAGCACCGCGAGCAGCAACCCCACGGCGATCCCCACCAGCGGGAGATCGGCTCCCAGCCGACGCATCATGCCTCCAGGGTCACTACTCCGAGTGAGATCAATAATCCCCTTTGTGACATAGCGCCAACCATGCCGAGCGGCACCGAGTGAGCATGATCGAGGAGCCTCTGACCGGCGGAAACAACGCATCGCACGTCGTACGCGTCGGCGACACGGTGCGCCGCGCCCGTGACGCGGCGACCGCGCTCAGATCCTTCTCCCCCCGCCGTCGTCCGGTCCGGCTGGGTCAGCCCTCCTCCGGCCGGCGCATGAGCACGATCCGCCCGAAATTGGTGGGGACCATACGGTGCGGCACCAGACCGGCGGCCTCAGCCTCGGCGACCAGCTGCTCGGCGGTCGCGGCGAACGGCACCCGTTGCCCCTCGTAGACCAGGCGGCGCAGAGCGAAGGGGACCCGCTGGGCTTCGTCCTGCGGCTCGCTCTCCATTTCCTGGATCATCAGCAGCGCTCCCGGCTTCAGAGCTCGCCGGATCATGCGCAGCGTCCCGGCCCGGAAAGGCTCCGGGAAGAACGGCTGAGCCCAGAAGCAGGCGTCGAAGGCGTCCCGCTCGTCGAGATCCCGTGCGTCCATGCAGCGCACCTCCACGCGGTCCGCCACCCCGAGGTTCTTGGCGCGGTTCTCCGCCTCGGCCGCGACTGCGGGCACGAGCTCGATCGCCACCGCCCGCATGTTCGGGAACATCGAGGCCGAGGCCAGCGTCGCGCCGGCCACCCCGCAACCGACGTCGAGCAGCCGGCCATCGCGGACCGCGTCGGCGTACTCCGGGACTTCGGCGTACAGATGCTGGAAGACCGCTTGGGTGACCGGCGTGGGCCGCCCGCCGACCACCTTGGCGATGACCAGCGCGTCGGCGTTGCCGAGCCGCACGTCACCCGCGTCCTCGGCCGCCGCACGCACCAGCCGGATCATCAGCTCCGCCCTGTCGAGCACGTTGCCGAGGTCCGTCATGGCATCGTCGGCCGACAACTCCGCGTAGGCCGGGCTCAGCCGGACCTGTCCGTCGTGTTGCTCGACGAAGCCCAGGGCTTCCAGAGCGCCCACCACGTTCGCGACCCTGTCGACCGGCAGGCGGGAAAAGGCGGCCAACTGGTCCAGGCCGCGCGGCTCCGCGAGAAAGGCCGTCCATCCCCGCTCGTGCACCAAGGTCAGCAGGGCCAGGGCCTGCGCGCCGGTCGCGAGCTCCTCCACGCGGCTCTGCGCCGTACGGGCCAGTGCCAGACGCCCCAAAGCGTCGTCAGTCATCGTTCGTCCCCCGACAATCAACGGTGTTTCCGCAGTACGCAGGCGCGATGCCAAGCGCTGAGCGGCACTGTAGCCCGCACCGAAACGCCGACTCGCCGCGCCCCCGACCATCCGCACAGATCATGCCCGTTGCCGGGGATCACACAACAGGCGACACAGCGTCGTGCACTCCGACGAATCGGGTGCCGGTATCCACGCGGCATCGCGCGACGGAGCCCTCGACACCGAGTCCGCCCTCGAACTGGCCTGAAAGGCACGCGCTGGAGCGCGACGTTCACACCCGAGAGATCACCGGCACGCTGCGCCTGGTCACTCCCGGCCGGGACTGCGTCGGTCATCCCGAACGCACACCGTCGCGCCGGTCGGTGCACCGCCCTGATCACGCGCACGCGACGGGGCCGAGACGATCGATGAAGATCCCGGTCGGCCCGTCCGCGTCGATCGTCGCGAGCCTGACGATCGAATCGGTGCCCTCGGTGACCGTCAGCTCGCCGGTGTGATGGTTCATGTCGGTCGCGGCGAATGTGCGATGGGCGGGTCCGCCGCCTGCGGCAGGGGCAGGAACGCATGCGTGACCCTGATCGGCCCGTACACGTCGGTGTCGTGGACGGAGTGAATTCCGTCGGCCGGCGCAACACCCTTTCCCGGCGCCCCGGCGTTGTCGATGAGCACATCGAGCCGATCGGTGTGCTCCTGAACGAGCCGTACGGCGTCGGTCACCGACTTGTCCGAGGTCACGTCCAGCTGGACCGTCACCACGTTGACGCCATCGGCGGTCAGCTTCCCGGCAGCCGCGCGTCCCCGGCACGCCGGCGGTCTTCTCCTTGGCGATGTGTGACACGGCCCCTCGATGTCACAAATCGGCCGGATCTGTCGTCTGGTGTACGGGATCCAGGGATCCGGAGCTCCGAGGAGGACGGACCATGCCAACAGCCCGTAACAGAGCGGCGTTGAGCCGCCTGCATGACGCGACGAACAGCGGCGACGCTGAGCTCATCGCGAAGACGATCGACGAGGTCGCCGACCCGAACCTGATCTTCCACGCGCCGGTGCCGGCCGGCGCAAGCGGAGCACAGGCCCTCAAGCAGGTATGGACGATGCTCCTGCGCGCGTTCCCCGACATTCACGTCACGGTCGAAGACGTGATCACCGAGGGGGACAAGATCGTGTGCCGCAACACGGTCACGGGGACCCATCTGGGCGACTACATGGGCCTCCCGCCAACCGGCAAGTCGATCACGTACAGCGAGATCTTCATCGTCCGCTTCGCAGACGGCCGCCTCGCCGAGGTCTGGGGCGTCGTCGACGTCGCCGCGCAGATGCGCCAACTCGGCCTGCTCGGAACGCCATAGGCAGCGAGATCGCCAACGCGGCGAGCTCCTATGTCACCTCGAACCCCGCAAGTGAGATCTTCTCCCACGCGACGTCGCCGAAGGTGACGCCGAACAGCTCACGCATCGCATCGTCCCCGAGGCTCGTCGCCTCGTACGGGTCGGGCTCACCGTCGCCATCCAGGTACGGAGCCTCGAAGGGCAGCGGTTCGCCGACGAGTTCGGACACCCCGTCACTGCCGGAGGCGCTGAACGAGCGCCGCAAACCACCGTCGCCGTCCCAGATCGCGTACGCGAACCAGTCACCCCCGCTGTGCGTCGCGACCAGGTAGGTCGTCCGGCCCGCGGCCTCGTCCAGGAAACGCCGGTCAAGTCCGGACGGCTCCACGAGGAACGCTTCCTCGGTGCACACGATGGCGAGGCCGGGCAGGCACGCCGCGTACACCCGGCCTTCTTCGGGCGCGGACTGATGGAGCAAGGTGCCGTCCCCCGTCTCACTGATCCGCCGCCCAGGATGCAGCCGCCGGACGAGCGCACCGGTCGCCTCCCGATCAAGCGGCGGCGCAGCCGCCAGGATCGGCCGAGGGTCGCCCTCCGCGTACACCAGCATCCAGGCCTGACCCCCATCGGCACCCCTCTCGACCACGACATCCCGCCGACGGCACCCTAGAACCCGCCACCGACAGAACGTGGCGCAATCACCTTCAGTGCGAGGCGATCATGAAACCACTACCGATCAGAGCGAACGTCACGCCTTCGCCATCAGCACGGATGTCCTGGCCGCTGACAAAGCAACCGCTCATCACGGGACATTTGTGCGCAGCCCGAGCACAGACCAGGAGCCTTGGGGCCGGCGGAGATTCATGAATCGACGAGGAAACCGCACCGGCCCCGCTTCACGCCACGCTGACCCGATCGCCCTACGAAGAAGGCCGGCGCACCATGAATACGTCCACCTCGTCCTCGGTCTCCACCGTGAACCCATACCGCTCGTACAACCGGCGCGCCGAACTGCCCTGCAACACGTTCAGCCGAACCACGGCGTCCTCGCGGTCACACCCTTCCAACATCCTGCTCAGCACGGCAGAACCGATCCCCCTGCCCTGCCAGGACGGCTCCAGATAGAAATGCTCCAGCCAACAGGCGTGCTCCGCCGGCCGCAGCGCCACACACCCGGCCAAGGCTCCATCCACCTCGATCATCCACGTGTGCTCCGGCGTGAACGCGTCCCGCAGCCGCTGCCGCACCCGCTGCTCGTCGTACCGCCCGAGCCGCTCAAGATCCGGCCTCAGCACCACGGCGCGCAGCTCGGCCACCGCCTCAACATCCGCCACCGAAGCCGCCCGAAGCCCCCAGTCCGCCACGACCGGGATGCTATCCCCCAGGACCGGCCCGCCGTCCGCTCCCCCGCGGTCAGATGGACATCCAGCAGTAGAGACGGTGCCCCCGCCGCCTGGTCCGCGCCGCCAGGTCGCGCAAGTCATGAAGTGGTTGGTGGAGAAGGCTGGGATCGGCCAAACCATGGAACTCTTCTATCTCTGACCAAGGCCCAGCCACGGCAATGAGCCGCTCATCGGTAGCCGCCGCGAGAACCGCGGTGAACTCGTCGGCGATGGTGACCACGCCCTTCTCCCCGGACTCCTCGAACCTCACCGCGGAAACACCCTGGCGCTCAGCGATTTCGTCGTAGGACTGGCCGACCAGCAATGCTTCGAGCTTTCCCAGCATCACGGACGGGTCGATGCCGTTGAGATCGATGTTGTCCTTCTGCTCCGCGCCGGGCGGCGGAAACGCCGGCCCCCCGACCCAGTCGACAACGGCGGCTGCCTCCTCGTCCGTGGCTGCGCTGAAGTAGTCATACAGAACTCCCACGAGGGGAGAGTGTGCCAGGGATGCGTACTGGCGTGATGCACAGTGCGGGGCTCAGGGACACATCACGTTCTGCCTGCCACCGGGCATGCGCCGCCGGCCTTCAGGACACCTGCCCGGCCCGGCACCGGGCGCCTGCCGTTATCTTTCTCCATGGGCACGGAAGACGTGCCTGTCCGCGGCTTTCAGCAGATCGGAGGTGCGGAGCGGAATGACTTGTCAGCTCCAAGCGCTCTGCTTCGATGCGCACGACCCGCCACGTCTCGCGCGCTTCTGGGCCGGCGTCCTGGGCTGGGAGATGACCGACGACGCCCAGGACGGCGTCGCGCTCCTGCCGAGCGATGACACCGGGTTCCGGATCCGATTCCTTCCGACCCAGGAGCAGAAGACCGGCCAGAACCAGATGCACTTCGATCTGACGAGCACGTCCCTCGAGGACCAGCAGCAGACGGTGGCGAGGGCGCTCGGGCTCGGTGCCCGGCACATCGACATCGGTCAACGCCCGGAGGAGGGTCATGTCGTGCTCGCAGACCCTGAAGGCAACGAGTTCTGCGTCATCGAGCCGGGCAACAACTTCCTCGCCGACTGCGGATTCATCGGAGCGCTCGCGTGCGACGGTTCGCAGGAGGTCGGGTACTTCTGGAGCGAAGCGCTGGGCTGGCCGTTGGTGTGGGATCAGAACCAAGAGACCGCGATTCGCTCGCCACACGGCGGCCCCAAGGTCACCTGGGGCGGTCCGCCACTGACGCCGAAGACCGGGAAGTACCGGCTGCATTTCGACCTCGCTCCACCCGCCGGCGGTGATCAGCAGGCGGAGGTCGACCGGCTCGTCTCCCTGGGGGCGACGCGCATCGACATCGGCCAGGGCGACGTCAGCTGGGTGGTCATGGCCGATCCCGACGGCCACGAGTTCTGCGTTCTGCCTCCGCGATAGCACGAACAGGGTCCGAGCAGCCCGGCAAGCGCGTCGTCTCGGTGCCTGATCTTCGTTCGGGACTCATGCGCGTTCAGCTCCGGCGTATGGGTCGCCGCCGCGCCGACTCACCAGCATCCGCCTGAGTACGCATACTCATGCGCCGTTCTGGTGGCCTTCCTACGCTTCGATCATGTTGTCGAAGTCGCCCGCCACCGGCCTGTGGTTCGTGTGGGCAGCCGCCGCCGCGGCCGCAGCCACCGCCGGTCTCCGGCTGTGGCGGGCCGTCCGCCCGGCCGGCAACGACCGCTGGAAACTGGTGGCCCGCCAGCCGTCCGTCACCTACGGAAAGGTCATCGCCACCGGTGAGAACGATGCCTGGGCCTTCGGCTGGGACATCCTCGGCATCGCCGCCTGGCTCCCCGTCGTCGACGGCCCACACCGCATCACAGCTTTTCACTGGGACGGCGAGCGCTGGGAGAAAAGCGACTTCCCGGTCGGCGTCGGCAGCCTCGGCTCGGTTGCCGCGTCTGCTCCTTCCAACGTGTGGGCATCGGCCAGTGACCAGGACAGCAGCTACCTCCTGCGTTGGGACGGAAGCGCCTGGACGATCGTTCATAAGCCGCACGGTGCGGGCGGGATCCTCGCGGTCACCGCTGACGACGACGTGTGGATCTTCGGCCGCTACCAGGCCTGGCACTACGACGGCGCCACGTGGGTGGAACAGAGCCTGTCGTTCTGCCCCTTCCGGGTCAGCGCCCGCTCCGCCTCCGACATCTGGGCCCTCGACGGCATCACCCGGTGCGTGCACCATTTCGACGGCGAGGTCTGGACCCGAGGCGACGTGACCCCGGCGCTCCCGACGGCGCCGCCTCCGTCCGACGAGGTCCCGCCCGGCCCGCTCGTCCCCCGGCTGACCGCCGTCAACTCCGATCCGTCCGGCATCTGGATCACCGGAGAGATCGGGATGTCCGTACCGGACAGGCTCTGGTTGGCGTAGCGAGCACACCTCCGCGACGGCCGGCCGCATGATCCGTGGCGTCCCGCCGGTCCCTGACGGCAGGGGCGGCCACTGGTTTCTCGGCTCCACCGATCTCAACGGTTCCGACTCGGCCCTCGCCCACCGCGACCTCTACGGTCACTGGACCAGGGTTCCGGCCGGAGGCGAACTGACCTCGCTGTCGGCCGTCCCCGGCGGCCCGCTCCTGGCCACCGGACGGATCGGCAACGCTTCGGGCGTCTTCGTGATGACCGCCCCGACAGCCTCCGAAACGCCGTGAATGACAGGCCGGCAAGCACCGTGGCAAGGGCTGGCGGGGCTGAGGCTGCGGACCACGATCCGGCATGAGCGCCTCGTACGCTGTGGTCACGCCGGTCGAACCGACTGGGAGCGCGCCATGACCAGTTCAGCGGGACTTGAGCGAGAGAACGCGATAGTTCTGGATGCGGGTTCAGGCATTATTGGGTCTCATTTCTCCTGAGGTCATCGCCATCGCAGTCCGCGTGGAGAGTGATCGCATGGAATTGCGCTTCTGGGTTCGGCGCCGCACCAGCGGGCTCGACGAAGACATCACGGATGCGATTTTCGAGCTTGATGCTCTTCTCTCTGGAGAAGGTCCACTCATCGAGTCACGAATCCATCATGGGCCGCCTGATCCGACCATGCTGCGTTCGTACGGTCGGATGATCTATTGGGCGAAGTGTCAAGCAAGACCGTGCTGCCCGTCCCGGGGTCAAGGCCGGCGATCGGCCACGCCACGATGATGCCTGTGGGGATTGACGGGACCCATGGTCCGTTCGTAGCGTTTCTTAGGTAATCCCGCCGACGTGCGCAAGCATTTCCTACGCGACCGGTCCGGCCACGGATATTCCCCGCACATGCCACAACCAGGCGGACGCGACACTGGCGAGGAAAAGTCCTATCGACGCCTCAGAAAGCCTGCGACGAACTGGAGAACGGCGCGGAAATCGGCAGGCACGCCTGGCCGTGGCCCTGCTTTATGTGATCATGAGCATGCCCATCGGCGGATGGGCTGCCCGAGTCCCCGACGTGCGCCGACAGGTGGGCGCGGACGACGCTCTCTGGGGACTGGCCAACACCATCCCGAGCGCCGGCAACATCATCGGGCTCTGCGCGATCGTCCTGCTGGCTGGGCGCGTCCGTAGCCGGCTGCTTGCCGTTGCGGGAGCCGGCCTCGTCCTTCTGACCGTGCCTTTGACGGCCTTGTCGACCAGCTTTCCCTCAGTGGTGCTCGGCCTGACGACGTGGGCCTTGGTCGCCCACATCATGGACATCCCCATGGGCGCACTCGCGCTCGAAGTCCAACGCCGCTACCGCAGGCCTCTCATGGGCGGTTTCGATGCCTGTTTCGGAGCGGGGACGCTGATCGGCGGAGTCACCGGGACGTTCTCGGCAGCCCTGGACGTGCGGCCATGGATGCAGTTCGCCGTCACAAGCGGAGTGCTCGCACTGTGCTTGGCGGCGGTGGCTCGATGGCTGCCCGAGGACAGCAGCAAGGGAAACGGCACGCTCCGGATGTCGCTGCGGAGAAGGTTCAACCGCCGGATGCTCCCGATCACCGCGATGGCGTTCCTGTCCGGGTACGTGTCCGAGTCGGCAATCCTCTGGAACGCCATCTATGTGTCCGACACCATGGGTGCGGGCTCAGTCGCCGGAGGGATGTCCTACACCGCCGCCGCCACCGCCGGCACCGTGGCGTTGCTGGCCGTGGACCGAGCCACGGCACGCCTCGGCATTGTCCGCGTCGTCCGGATGTCCACGCTGTTCGCGGCGGCGGGATTCGGTGTCTGTCTCGTGATCAGCAGTCCCGTGGCGGCGGTCACCGGGTTCGTCCTGCTCGCGGTCGGGATGTCCGGCGTGAATCCGAGCGTCTACACGCTTGCCGGGAGCCAGGAGGGTCTGTCGTCGAGCGAGGGGGTCTCGATGGTGGAGATCGGGCAGATGCCGGGAGCCGCGATCGCTGCGCCGGCGCTGATCGGCGCCTTGAGCGGCGCGATCGGGCTCCGCCTCGCCTTGGCATCCATCGTCATCGCGGTGTTGCTGCTCAGCGTGCTGGCGGGACGAGTCCGATACGCCAACGGCTAGCTGCGCCCGGCTGCGAGGCTTGAATGCGATGGAAGCCCGGCGAGCCATCAGGCGCGCAGGGCCACCGGCGGGTGGGGCGCATGGGTCGCCGCCACCCGGCCCGCACTCGGTGATCGAGCACCTCCCACCGAGCAGTACACGGCCGTCTACTACGCTTGACACACCCCAGTCAACTCGCCGGAATCAACCGCTGGGATCTCCATCGAACTCGGGGCCTTCAGGTGGGATGCGTATACACGTAGGCGTCTGTGGAAGGTTGTCATGAACACTCGATCGTTCCGTTTCGGGGTCAGTCTGCTCAGCGTCGGTTCCTCACGATCGGCCTGGCGTGCGCGAGTCCGGGAGGTCGAGGATGTGGGGTTCGACGTCCTGCAGGTGCCCGACCACCTCGGCATGGTGGCGCCGTTCCCTGCGCTGGTGGCTGCCGCCGATGTGACCAGCATGCGGCTGGGGACGTACGTGCTCAACGCCGGCGTGGTGAGCCCCGCCTACCTCGCCCGGGACGTGGCCGACACATACCGGCTCACCGACGGCCGGCTCGAGCTCGGTCTGGGAGCCGGCTACGTGCCGGAGGAGTTCGTGGCGGCGGGCTTGTCGTATGGCACGCCGGGGTCGCGTCTGCGCAAGCTCGAAGAAGTCCTCACGGAGGTTCGGGAGCTGCTGGCGGCCCAGCCCGACATGCCGAGACCGCCGATCATGCTGGCCGGTGCGGGAGAGCGCATCCTCACGCTGGCCGCGCGTAGCGCCGACATCATCAGCTTCCCGATCGGGGCCGGCTTCGGCGCGGGCACCCCGGAGCAGGCTCTCGATGCCCGCGTTCAGCATGTCCGGGACGCAGCAGGCGAGCGGATCGCCGACATCGAGCTGAATCTGTTCGTGGCCGGCGTCGGCAACCGCGTGGCCGACATCGATCTCTCGGTGATCAGCGCGGCCTCGGGCATGTCGCCTGAGCAACTGGCCGAGCTGCCTGGCGTCCTGGTCGGCTCACCGCGGCAGATCGCCGACACCCTGCTGCGTTACCGCGACGAGTTCGGCATCAGTTACGTCAGCGTCCTGGAGGATCACATGAAGACGTTCGCCGAGGTCATTCCACTGCTGCGGTGACCGCGGACGTTCGTCGGGCACCCTGCGACACCATTGCCACACCGTCTCGACAGCACCGGCGAAGACACGAACTCCTGGGTCGATCCCGCGGCCGTCTTCGTCCGGGACTCCAAGAACAGCGGTGGAGCGGTCCTACAGTTCGAGCCGGAGGAGTGGGCCTACTTTCTGGAGGAGATCAAACGCTGAGCCCTTGGGATACGCAGCTCGCGGCCCACGGCCGTCGACGGCGTCCGGGAGGGTCGCAGCATCTGTAGGGTGCGGAAATGACAAGAAGCGAGCGGCTCGCGGAGCAGCTGGACCGGCACTGGCGCAAGAACCTCCGGCCGCGGCTGGACGGTCTTACCGATGAGGAGTACTTCTGGGAGCCGGTGCGCGGCTGCTGGAGCATCCGGCCACGTCGCACGTCGGCCGCACCGATGTCGGCAGGTTCGGGAGAGTGGACGGTGGACTCCGCGTCCCCTGACCCGGTGCCGGCGCCGGTGACCACGATTGCCTGGCGGCTGGCGCACATCATCGTCTCGTGCCTGGGGTATCGGGTCGGATGGCACTTCGGCGGCCAGGACGTCGACTTCCAGACGTTCGCCTACGCGGGGACCGCTGACGAGGCGCTAAGACAGCTCGATGAGATGTATGGGAGATGGAACGCGGGGGTCCGCGAGCTCTCGGACGCTGACCTGGACAATCCGCCCACGGTGGGGCCCGAGCAGTTTCCCATGGAGGGCATCGTCCTGCACGTCAACAGGGAGCTGATCCATCACGGTGCCGAGATTTCTCTGCTGCGCGACCTCTACCGCTGGCAGGACGGAGCCGTACCGCGCCGAATATGACTTTTCGGTAACCGGCGATCGAGCTTCGGAAACTTACTGGACTCCGTGACGCTCCGTGGCCGCTGCCGCCGCGAGGCTTCACGATCTCTGACCGCCCTTCTACCTGCATGTTCGAAGGTGGCGAAGATCTACACCCTGTCGGGCGCGACAGAGCGGCACTTCCGTGCGCTGGTCCTGGTGGCCACTTTCGACAGTTCTGCTGGGGCCGAGCACAGGCAGCACCACGAGCGTGGCGTGCGGCCTGGGTGATCTGCCGACGTCCGCGGGTGGGGTGTCACCTGGTGCCAGACACTGCGGCTCAGGATCAAGCAAGCGGTTGGATCCGGTCCCACGCGCCGACGAGGTATCCGCGGTCCAGCACGGCGTTGGGCAGGACGAAAGCGAACGATCCGCCTACTTGGCGATACCGCTGAAAAGCGCGTGTGACGCGGCTCTCATGCCCCGCAATCCAGCGAAGCCGGCCAGCAGTCATGCCCGCCACCGGCCTCGACGCCGGCAACGCGTGATTTCAAGATCCAGTAGACGTCTTGAGCATCTTCACCTGCTGGTCCTACCGTCATGGCCATGCGACAGATCGATGACCCGGACGTGCTCAAGGTCTTGACCAGCCGGTTTCGGGTGAAGCTCTTCAGCCTCCTCTTCCGGATCGGCCCGGTCACGGTGAGCGAGCTCGCCAGGCGGATGAATACCGACCCCGGCCAGGTCAGCTATCACCTGCGGCACATGCAGAAACACGACCTGATCGAGGACGTGCCGGAGCTCGCCCGGGACAGCTGTGAACGCTGGGTGCGGCCCGCCATGGGCGGGTGGGCATTGGCGGACAGTGACTTCGAGGCTCCGGAAGCCAGAGCCGCGTTGCAGGCGTGGACTTCACAGTGGGTGATCGACCAGTTCGAGCGGCTGCGCGACTTCGAACGCACGCACATGACGCTTCCCGAGGACTGGCGCAACGCGTCCTTCGGAAGCAGCCACCACCTAAGGCTCACCAAGGATGAGCTCGCGCAGCTCGCCGACCAGCTCCATGCCGTGTTGCAGCCGTGGCGCGAGCTGACCAGATCGCGCGTCGAATCGAGCGAGGCTCCGCCGGACACTCGCCCGATCTTCATCTTCTACCACGCATTCCCCGAAGAACCCTGAGGAGCTCTCCATGTATGCCATGCATGAGGAGTGGGGCCGCGCGTACCTCGCTGAGCAGCGAGCCGAGGCCGCACGGTTACGCATGATCCCGCCGCACTCGCGCCGGCCTGCACTGCTGCGCCTCCGCGGCCGGTTCGCGATCACCCTCCGCCTTCTCGCCGACCACCTCGAACCCGCCTGATCGCACCGGCTCCTGAAGGCCATCTGCAACACGGCGGTAGAGGACGGACTGATCACGTCCGATCAACGAGTGGCTGTGACCAAGCGCCTCAACACGCGAAGCACGCCTCGCAGGTCGTCGCCGTCCACCGTGACGGTCGCGGCCGCCCGGGCTCCTGCCGAGGCGTTGAACGCCACGCTCAACTCGACGGACGCGAACAGTGGCAGGTCCGAGCGGCTGTCTCCAACGGCTCCGCACGAGTGGGGCGCCAACCCCAGCTCTTGGGCCAGAGCGAGGGCGAAGTCTCGTTTGTCGTACTCGTCGAAGTGGCGGGCGACACGGCCCGTGAACCGGCCGTCGGTGCTCTCCAGCCGAGGTCCACTGAAGGAGTGGAAGCCGAAGCGGTCAGCCAGGTAGCTGCCGACCGGTGACCAGGCCAGGGTGGCCAGCACGGGCACCAGCCCGTTCTGCCGGCACCAGGCCACTGTCTCCGTGATGCCCGAGACCAAGGGCAGCCCGTCGAGCCAGCCGGAGACCCGATCTTCGGGCACGCCTTCCCAGGCCGCTGCATCCAGCTCGGAGACCTGCCGATTGTCCAGGACGCCGGCGGCGTAATCGTCCTCGGCCTTGGCCAACGCGTCCCGATGGCCGAGGAAGCCGGCCAGGAAGACCGACGAGCTTGTCCCTGGGACAAGGGTGCCATCGACATCGAAGAACACAGCGCCGACATGATCAGACGAGAACACCGGTAAAGGATGTCACCACCATGCGGAGTGCCGGTTCGGGCCCTCACGCGTACTTCCGATACTGATGACCCGGCGATCAGCCCGCGATCCAGTGCCTCCTGCGCGACGCCCGCCCTCTGTCCGCCTGACGCTCCTATGTATACGGGTGAGCGGCGGCAGATCGTTTAGGGTCAGCGTGTGCGTGTTCGCCAATATGTCTACTTCGCCCTGAAGACCGAGACCAGGAAAGCCACGGAGATCACCGCTCGGATCGGGCTTGAGCCGGACGAGACCACAGTCCGCGGCAGTCGGACAGCAGAGCCGCCCCGTCCCGTTGCGCATGCATGGAAGATCGTGTGTCGCGAGCCAGGGCTGACGATCGACGAGATGATCGCTCACGTGGTCGATCGGGTTGAACCGTTCAGCCAGGCCGTTGGCCAGTTGGCGGAGGAACTGAACCAGGACCAGGGTGATGATGGTTCGTGCGCAGTTCTGCAGGTGGTCCGTTACCTCGACGACGAAGACGGTGAGGAAGAGGACTTGTGCTCGCCCCAGCAGGGCTTCGAGAAGATAGCGGGGCAGCATCAACTGCTCGGCTGGCATCTGGACCGCCGAGTGCTGCAGTTCTTGATCTCGACCCGCGCTGAGCTGGACGTGGACGAATACGGGTGACGACTCCTGCTCAGCAGAGGTCTGCGAAATCACGCCCAGACAAAATCAAGCCCAGATCCCGAATTGAACCGGGCTTTTACCGTGAGATCGGGTGACGGAAATCGAAGCTGTCAGCTTGCGAACTGCAAGGATTACTCGACGTCGCGGCTCGGAGCCAGGCGGGATACCGGTCACGAGTGACCGTGATCGACCCCTCGTCTCCAGGGTTGATGGCCCGACAATGACCTCGGAGGCTCGTAACGCATACGCTGATCGTCATGGGAGACGGTGAGGCATCTCTGCGTCTGGAGGACGTGGCGTCGGCGTTGGAGACGACTCTCACCGCCCTGAGGGCTGTGGGCGCCGACCCGATGTACCGCGTGGGTGGCACAGGTGCCGCTCTGTTGCAAGGCGTTCAGCTCCCCGTCGGGGATGTCGACCTCTTGGTGGCTCGACGGAAGGACGTGGACGCGTTCGCTGCCGCCCTTTCGCCCTTCCCCTGCCTGTATACGACATCTTGGCTCCCCGAGAGTTCGCAGTATTTCACTAGGTACGAGGTGAACGGGGTCCCTTTAGAAATCAGCACGGTTGAGCAGGAGACCGATTCCGATGGGATGGAGTGCATTGGTCGTGGCCCGTGGCAACACTACGTCCTGATCAAGTGCGGCTCGTATCGTGTTCCTGTGGTGCGCCTGGAACTGCGGTTGGCCACAGAACTCTTGCGTGATCGGCCCGATCGATACGAGCCTCTCCTCGACCACTTGGCGGCGCAGGGGTTCAATGCTGATCTTCTTCACAGGGCTATGACGGCTCGCGGTCTTTCGATGGAGCGACAGCACTTGGTCAACGACCGCCTAGCCCATTCCTCTCCCGGCTCCCGGTGGCTGCCAGGGACCGGCGACTAGCGCCCGTGATTCGGGTCAAGGGTCGCGCTTGCTCCATCGGTGAGTGGTAGGTAGGGCAGGTAGATAGGGTCTACTCCATGCGCGGCATGGTCACGATTCGCGAGGCGAGACCCGGCGACGGGGACGTCCTCGGCGAGATCCACGCGACCTCCTGGGGCATCTCGCACGGCCCGTTGTGCACGCCCAAAGTGGCCGCCGCCGGGATCCAGGAGCGACGCACCAAGTGGCACGCCATCCCGGACGAGGGCAACAACACGATCCTGCTCGCGCTCCTGGACGGTCGCCCGGGCGCCTTCGCCCGCTTCGGAGACTCCTCTTCCCGCTTCGGCCTGGCGGAGATCCACACCTTCTTTGCCCACCCGGACGTCTGGGGCAGCGGCCTCTCGGCGGTCTTGCTGACCGCCACCCTGGACCAGCTGCGGGACGCCGGATATGACCGCGTGCATCTGTGGACCCTTCGGGACTCAGCTCAGGCTCGCCGCTTCTACACCAAGAACGGTTTCACCGAGACCGGCAGGAGACACGACCACGACTTCGGCGAGGGCCCTGCTCTAGCCCTGATCGAGCTTGAACGAGCCATGCCCGGCCCTGACCTGTAAGCCCCTTCATCGCGCGGAAATCGAACCTGCTCATCACGAGTTCGGTCGCGGACATGCTTCCCGACCTCGGCGGCGGAGACCCGGGTAGGTGATCATGGTGCCGAGCGCGCGGAAATAGGTGACGTCGTGATCGGAGGACAGCCTCAGGATCCCTGATCGGATCCGGGAACGGGACGCAGCGGGGGCCGCTTGGTTCAGGGCCTGGTGGGCTCGGTGCTCGTCATAGAACCGTTCGTAGTCGCGCAGGGCGTGACGCAGGTGACGTTCGTTCCAAACGCTCCCGAACACGGCCGGACGTCCACCGATCCCGGATGGGCGGCGTGATCTGGTGGTCCGGTTGGCCAGACAGAATCCCCCGCGCCGGGCTCGGGACCATCCGTGCCATGGCGCGGCCCTGGCCGAAGCCGGCTGATCCCGGCAGAGTTACTCCTCGCCGTCCGGATTCGCCAGGCGATCGGCAGTGCGCTGGAGATGGCGGGTCATGACGTCGCGTGCTCGTTCGACGTCCCGCTGCTCAATCGCCTCAACCAGCTCGAGGTGTTCGTGGGCTCCCCGAAGGCCCATCAACGGCGCGGCGACCTGTGCCTGCTGGAGCGACATGAGCAGGGGGCCGTGGAACGTGTGCACCAGCATCTCGATCGCCGGATTGTGCACGGAGGAGGCGACCCGCACATGGAAGGCCGCCGACATCGCCATGGTGTAGGAGCCGTTCTCCAGCGCGCTGAGACCCTGATCGACCAGGACGCGCAACTCCGCGACGTCCTCTTCGGTGGCGCGCTCCACCACCAAGGGAAGGATGCCGAGCTCGACGACCATGCGGGCTTCTGTGACGTCGAGGGCGGTCATCGGGGTCAGGGTCAGCAGCTCCGCCAGCCCCTTCCCGACGCGTTCGCTCGACGGACGGGTGACGAAGGCGCCGCCCCGCGCCCCGACGCGGATCTGCACCAGGCCACTGGCCTCGAGTACGCGGAGAGCCTCACGGACGGTCACTCTGCTGACCCCGAATCGCTCGCACAGATTCCGCTCACTGGGCAACCGATCACCAGGGACGAGCTTGCCCTCCCTGATCAGGAGCCGCATCTGTTCAACGATGACCTCGGAGATGCGATCGACGCTCACCGGGCTGAACAGGTCGGCGGTGCTCCTCTTGCCCGGCGTCCCGTCCGATGGCCCCACTGACGCATTGGCCATGCCGGCGCCCCCTTCACGATCTCGTCCGTCGATCTCGCTCGTCCCCGCCTACATGCTACCAAGTAATGGTCTAACCAATTCCTAGGAAGTCCACGAGCACTATCGAAATTGCGCCCGTGTCGAGCTCTTCGCGACACCGCGAGCGGAGAGCGGTCATGAAACGGCCACCGGCCCTGCGTCATGGCGACTTCACCCTCTACTGGTCGGTGTCGTCGTCGCCGCTCTGGCGGTGCCGGCCTCGGCCGGCTACGGCGTCGCCACCCTGGCGCCGGCCCGATCGCCCTGGTTGCCGCTCGCACTCACGTCCCGCCTGCTGAGGCGCTTTCGACGCGCTGGCGACGACGATACGCCAGGCGGCGGTGCAGCTGGTGGCTCCGGATGCGATGCGGAGCCGGGTGTCGGCGATCTACCAGATGGCCTCGCGTGGCGGGCCCGCGTTGGGCGATATCGACATCGGCCGGGTCGCCGGTTTCCTGGGTCCGGTCGCCGCGTCGTCCTTGGACAGCTTCGTCTCGATCGCCTATGCGGGCCTCCACTACCTGCGCGGCAGCAGGTCCGCCGATATTCCGCCGCCCAGGTCCCGGCGGAACAGCCGTAGGCAGCCCACCTCGGCACGTCAGCTCTCGCGCGTGGCACAGGTTGACCTACCCGATACCAACCTCGGTATATTGGTTAGGCCATTATCCCGGAAGGAGTCGTACGTGCCGAAGGTCGTCTACGTCAACGCCAAGGGCGACGAGCGCGTCGTCGATGCCGCAGTCGGAGAGACGGTGATGTCCGCCGCGGTCCGCAACGGCGTGCCGGGGATCATCGGCGAGTGCGGGGGTAACAACTCCTGCGCCACGTGCCACGTCTGGGTGCGCGACGACTTCGCCGATCAAGTCGCAGGCCCCGGCGACCTCGAGGACGATCTGCTCGACCTCGGTGTCGAGGACCGACGCGCCACCAGCCGGCTCGGCTGCCAGATCGAGATCACCGACGATCTCGATGGCCTCGTCGTCGAAGTGCCGCCCAGCCAGGCCTAGCTTCCTCTTGACCATTACCGTGAATGGTCTGATAGTTATTCCGTTAACGTGAAAGGACCATAGGATGCTGCGCACCGAGATCAACGAGCTGCTGACCCAGACCGGACCGGGCACCCCGATGGGCGATCTGTTCCGCCGCTACTGGCAGCCGGTGTTGCTGGCGGAGGAGCTCCCGGCGAACAACTGTCCGCCGGTCCGTGTCAAGGTCCTCTCGGAGCGGCTGATCGCCTTCCGCGACTCCGAGGGCCGCTACGGCCTGATGGACGAGTTCTGTGCCCACCGCGGTGTCTCGCTCTGGTTCGGCCGCAACGAGGAAGGGGGCCTGCGCTGCCCCTACCACGGCTGGAAGTATGACTACACCGGCCAGGCCATCGAGGTGCCCAGCGAGCCCGAGAGCAGCAACTTCTGCGCCAACGTGAAGCTGAAGTCCTATCCCATGATCAAGCGCGGTGACGTGCTCTGGGCCTACCTCGGCGACCCGGACAAGCGGCCGCCGCTGCCCGAGTGGGAGTTCATCACCGTGCCGGAGGGGCAGGCGTACACCTCGAAGCGGTTTCAGGAGTGCAACTGGCTGCAGGCCCTCGAGGGCGGCATCGACTCCAGCCACGTCACCTTCCTGCACTCCGGCAGCCTCGACAGCGACCCGCTGTTCAAGGGGTCGAGGGGCAACGCCTACAACAAGGGCGACCTCAAGCCGTTCTTCGAGGTCGTCGACTACGAGGGCGGCCTGCTGATCGGCGCCCGGCGCAACGCCGAGGAGGGCCACTACTACTGGCGGGTGACGCCGTGGGTGCTGCCCAACTTCACGATGGTGCCGCCGCGCGGCGACCACCCGATGCACGGCCACTTCTGGGTGCCGATCGACGACGAGAACTGCTGGGCCTGGAGCTTCGACTACCACCCGACCCGCCCACTCACCGAGGCCGAGGTCGCGGCCATGCGCGCCGGCATGGGCGTCCACAGCGCGAACGACGAGAACTACCGTCCGCTCGCCAACAAGGACAACGACTACCTGATGGACCGCGAGGCCCAGCGCCGCGGCGAGACGTACTCCGGAATCAAGGGCATCGCCCTCCAGGACGCCTCGCTGCAGGAGTCGATGGGCCCGATCGTCGACCGCACCAAGGAGCGCCTGGTCGCCACCGACGCCGGCATCATCAAGGCACGTCAGAAGCTCCGCAAGGCGGCGCTGGCGCTCGCGCAGGAGGGCGCCGAGCCGGTCGGCAACCGCACGCAGGACCAGAAGGTGCGCTCCGTCGCCATCGTGCTGCCGGCCGACCAGTCGTTCGTCGAAGGCATCGGCGAGGCCATGGTCGCCAAGCCTGGCGTCCCGCAGACCACTGTCTGACATCCCGAGGAGTACACCGATGACACAATCCCGCCTGGTCAGTAGCTGCGCTCGCGCGGCGACCGCCGAGGAGGCGGCCTTCCGGATCGACTATCCCCTGGCTGCCGCCCGGAACACCCGGGTGGTGGCACTGGACGCCGCGGCCGGGGAGATCGTGCGCCAGGCGGCGCAGATGCAGTGGGCGCAGGCGAGGTTCTACTCGGCCGTCGACCCAGGGCACAGCCTCGTCACCATGTCCGGGGAGAGGGTGCCGCTCATCGGGGAGCTGGAGGACAGCAACACCCTCGTACTCGTCTCCACCACTGGTGAGAACACCGAGGCTGCCGCGACCATCGGTGCGGCCTGCAAGGTTCGCGGCATCATGACGGCGGGCCTGGCCGTCACGCCGGGGCAGTTGACCAGTGAGGCGCTGTTCGCGCTCCGGCCCTATGCCCGCATCCTGCTGGTCCCCGCCGAGGAGGACGACCTCTTCGAGCTGCTCAGGGCGACCCGCGCATGAGCGCCGCGGCCGCTCCCGGCAAGGTGACCGTTCCGTCGCTGCAGGCGATGAAGGCCGCCGGCGAGAAGAGCGTGTGCCTCGTCGCCTGGGACTACCAGATGGCGCGCATCGCCGACCGGGTCGGCGTCGAGATGGTCTCCGTCGGCGACACCGTCGGAGTTAACCTCTGGGGTCAGCCGCATCCGCTGGAGATCACGATGGAGGAGATGCTCGTCGTCGCGAAGGCGGTGCGGCGAGGCGTCAGCCGCGCGCTGCTGAGCTGCGACTTCCCGTTCGGCCCGCTTCAGCAGGGCCTGGCCGACGCCGTCCGCGCCGCCATCCGGCTGGTCAAGGAGGCCGGCGTGGACCTGGTCAAGCTCGACGGCGCCGCGGATTTCCCCGAGGCCGTGGAAGCGGTGACCCGCGCCGGCATCCCCGTCTTCGCGCAGTTCGGGATCACTCCGCAGACCGCGCTCAAGTACGGCATCGAGTACTCGGCGGCCAGTTCCGTGCAAGTTCCCGAGGAGATGTTGGACGAGCTGGTCGGCGAGGCGAGGCGGCTGGAGTCGGCCGGCGCCGTCGCGCTCAACTTCACCAACTCCGGTCCCGTCGTCGGGCCCGCCGTGGTCGAGGCGGTGTCGATCCCCGTGCTGGGCGGCTTCGGCGGCGGGCCGTGGCTCGACGGCCGGATCAGGATGACGACCGCGGCGCTCGGATACTCGGCCGACAACCTCGACAGGGAGCCGGACACCTACCTCAACGTCGCCCGGCTCGCCTACGACGCGCTCAGCCAGTGCGCGGCCGACATCCGCGCCGGTCGGCAGATCCGCGGCGGCATCAAGATCTAGGAGCCTCCATGCCCTTCGTCGACCTCGACGGCATCCGTACCCGCTACGAGACGGTGGGCGAGGGTCCGGCGCTGCTGATGTTCAGCCCGGGCGGCTTCGACTCCGGCCTGGAGAACTGGACCAGCTTCGGCCGCTACCGGGACCTGGGCTTCGTCGACGCGTTCGCGCCACACTACACCTGCGTGGTCTTCGACCGGCGGGAGGCCGCCCAGTCGGGCGGCAAGGTCGAGCGGCTCACCTGGGAGAAGTACGTCGGCCAGGCTCTCGGCCTGCTCGACCACCTCGGCATCGACTCCGCCCACACGATGGGGGGCTGCGTGGGCTGCTCGACGGCTGCCGCGCTCGCCGTCGAGGCCCCGGACCGGGTCCGCGGCATGGTGCTCTTCTCCCCCGCCGGCGGGCCCCGCTACCGGATGGCCCAGCACCGCCGCTTCGTGCGGCACCTCGCGTTCGTCGCCGAGCATGGGCTGGGCGCGGTCGTCGAGCTGGCCCGCGTCACGACGGCCGGCTTCAGCAAGGACCCGCGCGTCGGTCCGTGGGCGGCTCCGCTGCGCACCGACGAGGTGTTCGCCGCGGCCTACGCCGCCCTTGACCAGGCCCGGTACGACTTGATCGTGACGGGCAGCATGCGCGGGCTTTTCGACCGCGACACCGTCCCGGGTGTGGAGCCGGAGGAGCTGATGGCGCTCGACGTGCCGGCGCTGATCGTGCCCGGCCAGGACGCCTCGCACGCGCCCTCGGCCGCGCGCTACCTAGAGGAGTGCCTGCCCGTCCATGAGTACTGGGACGTCCCGGTGGCCGAGCAGACGGCGGAGACGGCACCGGCCCGCATCCTGGAGTTCCTCCGGTCCCACGACAGGTGATGATCAGCCCTGCTGTTCGAGTGCGCTGATCTGCGCCACGCGGGCCGCGTGCACACCGCCCTTGAAGGGCGTGCCCAGCCAGAGCGCGAGCAGTTCCTCGGCTTCGTCGTCGCCGAGGACCTTGGTGCCGAGCACCATCACGTTGGCATCGTTGTTGCCACGGGAGATCTCGACCGCGAAGCGGCTGTAGGCCAGCCCGGCGCGCACGCCGCGCATCTTGTTGCAGGCGATCACCTCGCCCTGGCCGCTTCCGCCGATGACGATGCCGAGGTCGTCGTGCCCCGTGGCCACCCGCCGCCCGACCTCGGCGCACAGTGGCGGATAGTCGACGATGTCGGTCGTGTGGGCACCGAGGTCGTCGACCAGGTGGCCGCGCGCCATGAGCCAGTCGGCCAGTCGGCTCTTGAGCAGGACGCCGTTGTGGTCAGCCGCGATCGCGACTCGCATGTCTCAGCCCGCCAGGTCGAGGGTGGAGGGCGCGAAGAGGTCTTCGAGCCGGACCGGCGCGGCGAGGATGTGCTGCCGCACGGCGTGGCCCATGAGCTCCTCCAGGACGGCCCGGTTGGGCTCGAGCCCGTACGGCAACGGGTCCGCGCCGGTCTCGGCCAGCACACGGGCGTACATCCGGTCGGTGGCGTTCTCCACCGTCCCGGAGCGGAGCCGCTCGACGTAGCGTCGCTTGGACTCGGCGAAGGCCTCGAAGACGGCGGCGGCGATCCCGGGCTCGGAGGCCAGGACGTCGTCCTTGACGACGACGAGATGGTTGATCGGGTAGAGGCCGCGCTCGCGCAGGGCGGCGAAGCCGGCCTCCCCGGGGTTGGCGATGAGCGGCGTGACGTCCGGGTCGTCCGGGTCGACGCCGATCACCGCGTCGAGCTCACCCGCCTTCAGCAGGTCGATCAGGGTGCGGCCCGGGGGGGCCGAGACGACGTTCGCGGGCGGGCGGTAGCCGGCGACGTGTTCGTCACCGGAGCGCACCCACGTGACCGAGTCGAGGTCGAGCCCGCCCTCGGCGTCCAAGATCGCCCGGCCCCAGACGCCCGTGGTGACCGTGTAGCCGCGGTTGACGCCGACCCGCCTGCCGGTCAGCTGCTTGGCACCGGTGATCAAGCCGTCGCGGCGCACCAGGATCGCGCCGTGGTGGAAGCCACGGACCAGGAAGACCGGCAGCGCGGTGAAGCGGACGCCGTGCTCGCGGGCGCACAGGTAGGTCGTCAGCGCCATCTCGCTGACGTCGTACGCCAGGTTGCGGACCATCTTGCGGAAGCCGTGGACGAGGACCGCCTCCTGGGCGAACTCGAGCGGGAAGCCCTGGGGGACGACGCTCCCGTCGATGACGGCTCGGTTGTTGCCCTGGGCTCGGGTGAGAGTTACATAACGCACCGGCCTATGGTACTAATGGCATTACCATTTGGCCATAAGGAGAAACATGAGCGACACGGTGCACGCGGCGGTGCGCGTCGCGCCTGGCACGACCGAGATGCAGGAGTTCCCTCTCCCGGCGATCGACGCGGATTCGGCCCTGTTGCAGGTGGAGGTCGCAGGCATCTGCGGCACCGACGTGAAGATGTACGCCAGCCCGCCGAGCATGATCCACGGCCGGGTGATCATGGGCCACGAGAACGTCGGCGTGATCGCCCAGGCCGGCGCCCGGTTCAAGGAGCGACACGGCCTGACCGAGGGCGACCGCGTCTTCGTCGAGCACTATGTCGGCTGTTTCACCTGCGAGTGGTGTCGCATCGGCGAATACCGCCACTGCGAGGCCACCGACTGGCGCACCAACCCCGACGCGCGCCGCTACGGCTACACCTCGGCGGAGAACCCGGGCACCCTGTGGGGCGGTTTCGGTGAGTACATGTACCTGCCCTGGAACGCCGTGCTCCACCGTGTGCCCGAAACCGTCACCGCCGAGCTCGCCGGTCTCGTCACTCCGCTGTCGAACGGGATCGAGTGGGCGCTGCGAGCGGCCGGAGTGGGCTACAGCGACACCGTGCTGATCCAGGGCCCGGGCCAGCAGGGCCTCTCACAGGTGGTGGCCTGCAAGCAGGCCGGCGCCTCGCGGATCATCGTCAGCGGCACCACCCGCGACAAGACGCGGCTCGACCTGGCCCGCGAGCTCGGCGCCGACGACGTCATCGACATCCTGCAGCAGGACCCGCTGGAGAAGGTCATGGACCTCACCGGCGGCCGTGGGGTCGACTTCGTGCTTGACTGCACCTCGCGCGCCGGGACCGGACCCGTGCTGCTCGGGATCGACGCGCTGGTACGGCGGGAGGGCACGCTCCTCATCCAGGGCGAGCTGGCCGCCTTCCCCGACTTCCCGGTCAAGAAGCTGACCGAGAAGGCGATCACCGTCAAGAGCGCTCGCGGTCACTCGTTCAAGGCCTGCGAGCTCGCCCTCGACCAGCTCGCCGCCCGCCGCTTCCCGCTGGAGAAGCTGGCCACCCACCGTTACGGCATCGACCAGGTCGACCACGCCATCCGCGTGCTGGCCGGAGAGACCGAGGAGGACGCGATCCACATCTCGCTCATGCCCGAGCTGATCGGCCAGGCCGGCGGGGCGGTGACGCGTTGAACGGCATCGTCGTCACCGATCCGCCGCGCACGCCGGCCGACCTGCGCGACGGCCTCGGCAAGTACGGCGTCGCCACGGTCCATGAGGCGCAGGGCCGCACCGGGCTGCTGGCGTCCTCCATCTCCCCGGTCTACCGCGGCACCCGCATCTCCGGCACGGCGGTCACGGTCAGCGTGCCGCCCTGCGACAACTGGATGATCCACGTCGCCGTCGAGCAGTGCCGGCCCGGCGACGTCGTCGTGGTGGCCCCGACCTCGCCATCGGATGCCGGCTACTTCGGCGAGCTGCTCGCGACCTCGCTCAAGGCCCGCGGGGTGCGAGGCCTGGTGATCGACGCCGGTGTGCGCGACGTCGCCGAGCTCGAGGCGATGGGCTTCCCGACGTGGTCGAAGTGCGTCTCGGCCGAGGGCACCGTCAAGGAGACCCTCGGCGCGGTGAACGTGCCGGTCGTCTGCGCCGGACGACTGGTCGAGCCCGGTGACGTGATCGTCGCCGACGACGACGGCGTGGTGGTCGTCCGCCGGGCTGAGGCGGCGACCGTGCTCGCGGCCTCGAAGGCGCGCGAGGAGAAGGAGGCGCACTCGCACCGGCGGTACGCCGCCGGCGAGCTCGGGCTGGACGTGAACGCCATGCGCGAGCGGCTCGAGCGCAAGGGGCTGCGCTACGTCGGCTACGAGACCTACCGCAGGGAGCAAGAAGCGTGATCATCGACGTCCACGGCCACTACACCACCGCCCCGCCCGCGCTCCAGGCCTTCCGCAACGCCCAGCTCGCCGGCGGCGACGCCGTACCGGCCCCGATCTCCGACGACCGGCTGCGGGAGAGCGTCGAGGGCAACCAGCTGCGCATCCTGGGTGAACGCGGCGGGGACGTGATGCTGTTGTCTCCCAGGGCCTCCGGCATGGAGCACCACGTTCCCGACCCCGCGGTGGCCGATGCCTGGGCACGCGTGTCCAACGACCTGGTCCACCGGGTCTCCGAGCTCTATCCCCAGCACTTCGCCCCGGTCGCGCAGCTGCCGCAGACGCCCGACGGCAACCTCGACGGCGTGATCGCGGAGCTCCGCCGTGTGGTCGAGGAGCTGGGCTTCGTCGGCTGCAACCTCAACCCCGACCCGTCCGGCACCTGGTCCGGGCTGCCGTTGACCGACGAGTCGTGGTTCCCGGTCTACGAGGTGCTGCAGGAGCTCGACGTCCCTGCCATGGTGCACGTCTCGACCGCGTGCAACCCGAACTTCCACACCCTCGGCGCGCACTACCTCAACGCCGACACGAGCGTCTTCGTCCAGCTGCTGCAGAGCGAGCTCTTCCGGCGGTTCCCCGGCCTGCGCTTCGTCATCCCGCACGGCGGAGGCGCGGTCCCCTACCACTGGGGCCGCTACCGGGGACTGGCGATCCGCTACGGCTGGCAGGATCCCGCCGAGCTGCTCGGCAATATCTTCTTCGACACCGCGGTCTACCACCAGGCCGGGATCGACTTGCTGACCCGCGTCGTACCGGTGGCGAACGTGCTCTTCGCCTCGGAGATGCTCGGCGCGGTACGCGGCGCGGACCCCGAGACCGGCATCGCGTGGGACGACACACTGAGGTACGTCGAGGCCGCGGGCCTGTCCCCCGCCGAACTGGCGGCCGTCTGTGAGGCGAACGCGCGGCGGGTCTACCCGCGGCTGGCGACCCGGCTCGAGCGCGTCGCGATGGGAGCCTGACATGGGCCGGCTGGCGCTGACACTCGCCTGTGGCGACTACGACCGCACCCGTGCCCTCGAGGACGGCAGCATCCGCCCTGACGGCATCGATCTGACCTACTTGCGGCTTCCAGTCGAGGAGACCTTCTTCCGGATGCTGCGGCACCGCGAGTTCGACGTGGCGGAGATGTCGCTGTCGACGTACGTCGCCACGCTCGACGCGGAGACACCGCCGTTCGTGGCGCTGCCCGTCTTCACCTCACGGATGTTCCGGCACGGCGGCATCTACCTCAACGCCGACGCCGGCATCGACAAGCCGTCCGACCTGCGCGGCAAGCGCATCGGCAACCCAGAGTTCCAGCTGACCGCGGGGGTGTGGATCCGCGGCATCCTCGCCGAGCATCACGGCGTGCCCCTCGACTCGGTCACCTACGTCTCCGGCGGCCAGGAGTCGCCGGGACGCATCGAGAAGGGCCGGGTCGAGACACCGTTCCGGACGGAGACGGCGCCGCCCGGCCGGACCCTGGCCGACATGCTCGCGAACGGCGAGATCGACGCCCTCTACACCCCTCGCGTGCCGAGCCCGTTCCAGCGGCGGGACCCTCGTGTCAAGCGGCTCTTCCCCGACGTCGTCGGGGCGGAACGTGCCTACTTCGCCGCGACGGGGATCTTCCCGATCATGCACGTCGTCGTCATCCGCCGCGACGTCTACGAACAGCACCGCTGGGTGGCGCAGTCGCTCTACAAGGCCTTCGTGGCCGCGCGCGACGACGCCTACGGACGCATCTACGATTCCTCCGCGCTGCGCTTCATGACGCCGTGGCTGATCCAGGAGATCGAGCAGGCCCGTGACCTGCTCGGCGCCGACTACTGGTCGTACGGCGTGCAGGCGAACCAGCACGTGCTGGCTACGTTCCTGCGCTATCACCATGAGCAGGGCCTGTCCCGCCGGCTTCGCGAGCCGGAGGCGATCTTCGCCCCGGAGAGCCTGGAAGCGTTCGTCATATGATGGCCGACGAACTCGACGAGCTGCGCAGGACAGTGGCCCTCGGCTGCCGCATCGTGGCGGCGGCCGGGCTGACCACGCCGCTGCTCGGACACATCAGCCTGCGCGTCGGCCCGGACCGGGTCCTGGTCCGCTGCCGCGGCCCTCAGGAGCGCGGCCTGCTCTTCACCACCGTGTCCGACGTCCGGCTCGTCTCCCTCGACGACGAGGGCGACGTCGGCGACGGCTACCGGCTGCCCAACGAGTATCGGATCCACGCCGAGATCCTGCGCGCACGCCCGGACATCGCCTCCGTGCTGCACGCCCATCCCCGCTCGGCCCTTCTCGGCGGGCTCGCGGAGGTGCCGATCCGCCCGATCTTCGGCGCCTACGACATCCCGGCGTTCCGGCTGGCCGACGGCGGCGTGCCCGTCTACCCCCATGCCGGCCTGGTCCGCACCGCCGCCGCGGGCGGAGAGCTCGCCCGCGTCCTCGGCGGGTCCGCTGTCGTTCTGCTCCGTGGCCACGGTGTCGCAACGGTCGGCCAGGATGTACCACAGGTGCTGAGCCATTTGCTCGCGCTCGACGAACTGCTGCGGGTCAGCGTCGAGCTGGCCCAGCTGGGTGCCGCGCCGTCCGCGGTGACCGAACAGGACCGTGAGCACCTGCCCGATCTCGGTGCAGCGTTCAACGAACAGTTGCTGTGGCGCCACCACGTGGGGCTCCTGGAGCTGCAGGGTCTCGCGGACGTCGGCTGACGCGCGGGCCTTCAGGCGACCGCGGTCGAGGTCGAGGGGCTCATCAGGTCCTTGAGGGAGACCAACTCGTCACCGACCCGGTCGGGTGGCAGCGTGCCCCCATCACCGAGCACCTTGCGCACGACCATGTAGTCACGGGGCGCGTTGACGGAGTCCGACGCAATGAGTCGGCCGGTCTTGTAGTAGAACACCGAGAACTGCTCGGTCGCCGGATCGCCACGCACGACGCAGTAGTCGTAGCCCGCGGACAGGCCGGCGATCTGCAGCTTCAGATCGGCCTGATCCGACCAGAACCAGGGCACGGAACGTGTCTCTCTGCTGAGCCCGAGCAGCGAGGCGGCGGCGACCTGCGCCTGCGACACGGCGTTCTGCACCGACTCGATCCGCACCTGGCCCTGCCCGGTCAGCGGATGGGGAAGAACGGTGCAGTCGCCGGCGGCGACGATCGCCGGGTTGCTGGTCCTCGCGTCGGCGTCGACGACGATACCGCGGTCCACCCGCAGTCCCAGCTGCTCGGCGAGCTCGGTGCGAGGCTCCAGGCCGATGCCCACGACCACCACGTCCGCCGGAAGGGTGGCGCCATCGCTCAGCTCCACGCCCTGTACGTGCTCGTCACCGGTGAACGCGGTCACCGTCGCGCCGAGGCGCACCGCCGTGCCACGGCGCCGGTGCGCGTCGGCATAGAAGCCGGAGACTGCGGGCGCGACCGCACGCGCCATCAGCCGGTCGGCGGCCTCCACCACGGTGACGTCCTTGCCCGCGGCTCGCGCAGCGGCAGCGGCTTCGAGGCCGACGAATCCGCCGCCGACGACCACGACGCGCTCGGCGGCCTCCAGGTCGTGGCGCAGCGCGAGCGCGTCGTCGACGTCTCGGAGGTAGTGGATGCCGGCCAGACCGTGACCGGGTACGCGCATGCGCCGTGGGGTGCCACCGACGGTCAGGGCGAGCCCGGTGAAGGCGAGCCGCCGGCCACCGCGCGTCAGCGCCTCACCCGAACCGGTGACGGGATCGGTGAGACGGATGGTCTCGACCCATTCCCCACAGATCAGCTCGATCGCGTTGCTCGCGTAAAAGCCCTCGCCGCGCAGCGCGAGACGGTCCTCGGGGAGATCGCCTTGGAGGAACCGCTTGGACAGCGGTGGCCGCTGGTAGGGCGGGCGCGCCTCGCCGCCGATCAGCGTGATCGGATCGGTCGCGCCAAGCTCCCGAAGACTGGTCGCCACCTGCAGCCCAGCCTGACTGGCGCCCACGATCAGCGTGCCAACGCGTTCCGGGTCACTGGAGTTCACCGCCGCACCTCCTTAAAGGTCTAACATTTATACCTTATTACCTTCCGGCGCTCAACCTCCAGGTTGGCGCACGAGTACGCGACGACTCGATCGTCGTCGACACCTGACAACTCCGCCCGCTCCGGCGACTCCGCTAGAAAGCGGGTGTGGTGGCGGATCGCGAGGAGCACCGCGCCCATCCTTGGAGTGGCAGATGGGCGATGGCTGCAGTCCGGACGGCCATTGCGGCTCCGGTAGGAAGGTAATACCATTGACCCTAATGCGTCAGATCCCATGAGATGAGGAGATGGATACGCACGCGTTCGAAGTCAAGGGTTCGGTCGTAGGCGGCGGCCCCGTGAGGCGTTCCGGCGCGTACTACGCCGGCTTCCGTGGCCCGGCAACGGGGATCCCGGACTCGTTGAAGGAGCCCGGAGAGCGGATCAGCGCGATCTACCCGGAGAACATGAGCCACATCATCGCGGACCTCCTCGGGCCGACCCCCCGGGCAAGAGCTCCTCGGTCGTGGGCTGGAGCACTTCGCGCCGGGCGAGGCGGCCACTTCGGTCGACGAAGCGGCCGTGGTCATTCGACCTGTTCCCCGGACACTTGACCCGCTCTGCCCCGTCGACGCGATAGTCGGTGACCGGAGCCCGAAGGGGCAGACGAGCACGTACAGGACAACGCGCGTCTCTTCGGCGGCCTCCTGCCTGACCGTCTGAATCCGCTGGGGGAATCCCGGCGGAGTCTCGAAGAGGGACGGGCAGGCGTGGACACGGAGACCATTCGACTGGCCGAATCGAAGCAACCGTGACACGGGTACCGGTGGCACACCGGCGCCCGAGCAGGACGATGACCGAAAACAGGAGGACCCATGGGCAAGAGCGGACGAGTGTTCGTGCGCGGACTGATCTCGCAGACATACGGCCTCGGAGAGTTCCGCCGCCGCCAATTGGCAGTCGAGCGGGTACGTGACGACAGCGTCGTCGTGGACGACGCGAAGGTCGGGCACTCGGGCGACAGCGCGAAGAGCCGGACCTGGTGGCGGATCGGTCCGGGTGACGAGGACTTCCTCACCCAGACGATCCA
Organism: Nonomuraea terrae; assembly: GCF_044465245.1. Taxonomy (NCBI): domain Bacteria; kingdom Bacillati; phylum Actinomycetota; class Actinomycetes; order Streptosporangiales; family Streptosporangiaceae; genus Nonomuraea; species Nonomuraea terrae. Next base: position 257,553 of record NZ_JBITLL010000008.1, read on the forward strand.
GGTGCACTTCGTGGAGCTGCCGCCGGAGTCGTCGAATCACGGCCACGGCCACCAGAACGAGGCCGCCTTCTACATCTTGGAGGGCCGGGGCTATGAGATCCACGACGACCAGCGCTATGACTGGAACAAGGACGACCTGGTCTTCGTGCACACCGACTCCGTGCACCGGCACTTCAACCCGTACCAGGAGCGGGCCGTCGCGCTGGTGGTGAAGGCGAAGTGCACGTGGATGTTCATGGGGCTGATCCAGCAGGGCCGGTCGGGACCGGTCGAGCAGGAGGAGCGTTTCGGTCCCCGTGAGGACTGGTCGCGCATCTGGACGCCGGGGGTGCTCGACCGTAAGAAGGTGATCTCTCCTGCGGACACGACCTGGGAGCAGACCCCGCTCGGGCGGGTCCGCGTCATGTCGTCACCAGAGCGCACGGACGCCCGGATCTTCAGCGTGGACGCCTTCGAGCTCGACATCCCCGCAGGCGGCCACAGCGGAAAGTACTGGAAGATGGCCGACGAGGTCTACTACGTGCTCGACGGCGACGGGTACGCGCTTCAGTGGGAGGTCGAGGCGGAGATTGCGGAGAAGTACTACGCGAGGATCGCCCTTGAGCCGAAGCGCTATGACATCAGGCGGGGCGACACGCTCTATGTCCCGCAGAATCACGTCTGTCAGATCTTCGCGGCGGACGGGACTCCGTTGCGTCTGTTCAACGCGCAGAACCGCGTCTTCAAGCACCTCGGCTACGACACCGTCCACTACCTCGAGCCGGCCTCGCCTACGATGTAGTGACCTCGCGGACGAAGGGCGCCTCGCTCCAACGCTCAAGGGCATCGACTGGGGAGCCGTCCCCCTCTCCATGCCCGCGAACATCGAAGGCGGGACGGTGCCGCCGCTCATGACGGCGATGACCGGTCACTACCGCAGGCTCCCGGGGCAGTACGGCGACACAGTGAAGACGACCTTCGACCAGGTGGCCGGCTGGTTAACGGATCACCGTGTGAGCTGAGTTGATCGTGCTGTCGGCCCGGCCCCTGTTCCGCGACGCCCCGAGTTGTGCGTGGCGGACGGTCGCGGAGCCGGGCCTGACGGCCGTCGGCTCGGGCAGCGTCAGGTGCAGCGGATATCGCACCCTGAGCTGCGCCGGCGCATTCTCGACCTGTATCTCCATCGACAGCGCCGGTCGCGAGTACGCCGTAGACGCGACTGTCGGCGACACGGTCATGGCGACCGCGGCCAAGCACGGCGTCCCGGGGTCGTCGCGGAATGCGGCTGTAACTGTTCCTGTGGCGACCACCCGGCGCGTCTCCCCCCGTCGGCACGCGCGACTGACCGCGGAAGGCAGGTAGACCCATGTCCCGGCCGCATCTCACCTCCGCCTGCGGCGACTACGACCGCACGCGTGCACCCGCGCCGAGCCGAAGCGGCCACCCAAGGAGCTGTTCGCTCCCGTTGGAGTCGGCGGTCGTCTGATGACGCACCGGCGCAGAGTGCGCAAGCCACGATGAGACTGGCCCTCCTTCGGCACGGCGAGAGCGAGTGGAACTCCAAGAACCTGTTCACGGGGTGGGTCGATGTCGACCTGACGCCGTTCGGTGAGGAGCAGGCACGGCAGGGTGGGCGACTACTGCACCAGGCCGGACTGTTGCCGACCGTGGTGCACACCTCCCTGCTCACACGCGCGGTGCGCACCGGGAATCTTGCGCTGGAGGCGGCCGGTCGGGTCTGGATCCCGGCCCGCAGGCATTGGCGGCTCAACGAGCGGCATTACGGTGCACTGCAGGGCAAGGAGAAAAGGGCGATTCTCCAAGAATACGGCGAGGAGCGGTTCCGACTCTGGCGCCGGTCGTACGACGTGCCGCCGCCGGGCGACCCGGACGACGAGTGGCACGTGCGAAGCGACCCGCGCTACGCCGGGCTACCCCGCGACCTCGTGCCCCGGGCCGAGTCACTCGCTGACGTCGTCGCCCGCCTGCTGCCCTACTGGTACGACGTCATCGCTCCTGACCTACGCGCCGGTCATACGGTGCTTGTCGTGGCGCACAGCAACTCGCTGCGGGCACTCGTCGCGCACCTCGACCGCCTCGACCGTGAGGAGGTCATGGCGCTGAACATCCCGACCGGCATTCCCCTGCGCTATGACCTCGACGACGATCTGAAGCCGGTCCTGCGCGGTGGCCGCTACCTTGACCCGGAGGCGGCCGCTGTGGGTGCCCTGGCGGTGGCGGACCAAGGGCGTTGAGCCGAGCGCGGGGGCGAGCCGGGCGATGCGATCGCGAGCCACACCATGGAGGCGATGCCCGCCGCCTACGGCTCAGGCGCGGCGAAGGCGTCGCACGACACCGGGCGCTTGCACCGCGGCCACGCGAGGCGTCCGCTCTCCACCTTGACGGTCATGTCCCCGGCGTGGAGCGCCGCTTCTCTTCGGGGTTCTCGTCGAACGACTCCGCCACTCGCTCCCCATCGGCCTTGACGAGTCCGGTGTAGGACCGCACCACGCCGCCCCGCAGCCATGACCACCCCGCGACGACCATCGGACCCAGCCCTCCGATGGTGAGTGCCGCCACAGGTCCGATCGCACCGGCCACCGCCCCGACGACGACGTCCCCGATCGCCGGGCCTCCCCGCGAAGACATCTGGTAGAAGGCGGTCACCCGGCCCCGGATCTCATCCGGGGTGTCGATCTGGACCGCGGCATGCCGGATCGTGGTCGCCATGGCGTCAAAGGCGCCGAGGAGCAGGGCGGCGAGCACAGCCAGGAGGAAGCCCGGCGAGTGCGCCAGGAGAATGGCGGAGATGCCGTAGAGGACCGTGGAAACCAACAGGACCCGGCCCTGCCTCTGACTTCGCTGCACCGTACGGAAGACCGCATATGTCGCGATCAACGCACCGGCGGACGGGGCACCGGACAGCACTCCGTATCCGGTCGCGCCGACGTGCAACACATCCAGCGCGAGCGCCGGCAGCAGGACGCGATAGGCGCTGAACACGGTCGCCGACAGGTCGAGCAGCATGAGGTTGTAGATGAGCGGCCGGTGGGCGATGTACTTGGCGCCCTCGGCGATCGATCCCAGTATCGAGCGGCGCTCCGCAGCCGACTCCAGCTTGGAGATCCGGAGCGTGGCGAGCACTCCGACCAGCACCGCGTAGGTCACCGCGTCGATGACGTACATCAGTCCAGGCCCGGCCAGGCTGATGAGCACGCCGGACAGGAGCGGGCCTACCAGCACGGCCAGCTCCCGCGACGGGTTGAGCAGCGCGACCGCCTGCCCGATCTGGTTCTTCGGCACCAGAGCGGGGATCAGCGCCTGCCTGGCCGGCTGGTCGAAGGTCGCCGCGGCTGTGGTGAGCACCACGGAGATCACGACGTGCCAGGCCTCGGCCTCGCCGATCAGCGTCAGCCAGGAGAGCGCAACGGCGACGAGCAACGCGACGGCCTGCGCGACCTGGAGCAGGCGGCGCCGGTCCAGGCGGTCGGCGAGCGCCCCGCCCAGCGGACTGAGGACAAGCAGCGCGACCGCCTGCGCGGCGCCGACCAGCCCGGTGTAGGCGACAGAGCCGGTGAGCTGGTAGACCTGGTAGAAATTCGCCGCCACGGTGCCGCGGGTGCCGATCTGGGACAGGACGACCCCTGCCCAGTACAGCGTGAAGTCGCGGTTCCGCATGATCGCGGGTATCACGCGGTGTCTCCCACCTTTCTGATCACGCACTCCTGTTCACGCCCGAAGGCCCGGAGAGCGCAGGGCCCGCCGATTCACTGATCGGAGGTACGGTCAGTCGACGGGGACGAGCACGAGCTTGGCGGGATCCATCCGCAGATAGACCTCGGTCCCGGGTTCTATCGAGGTCGAGGGGTTCCCGCGAGTCCGCAGCTCATGCTTGCCGACACCCACCACGTGATCGAGGCTGTCTCCGAGGTAGGCACGGGTCAGGACCGTACCCTTCCACTCGTTGGGCACCTCGCCCGCCCGGGAGGTGGTGCTGACCTCCAACGCTTCCGGCCGCACGGACACGATCACGTCGGTGCCCAGGGGCAGGGTCATGGCGGAGTCGAGTGCGAGCTGCCCGTCGATGGTGTTGACGGTGTATCGATCACCATCCTTGGCCACTACGTTGCCGGTCAGGAAGTTCGACGTACCGATGAACTCGGCGACGAACCTGCAGTTGGGGTTCTCGTAGATGTCGCGGGGACGGCCGAGCTGCACGATGTTGCCGTTCTGCATCACCGCGATCGCGTTGCTGAGGGCCAGGGCCTCGACCTGGTCATGCGTCACGTACACCGAGGTGATGCCGAGCTCGCGCTGCACCCTCTTCAGCTCGTACCGCAGCGACTCCCGCAGTTTCGCGTCGAGGTTGGACAGCGGTTCGTCGAGCAGCAGGAGCGGGGGTTCGATGACGAGCGCCCGGGCGAGGGCGAGCCGTTGCTGCTGACCGCCGGACAGCTTGGTGGCCTGGCGGTCGGCCAGGTGGGCGAGCTCCATCGTCTCGAGCACGCGCATCACCCGGTCGGAGATCTGCTTACGGCCCAGCCGGTCGCCGCGCTTCTTCACCTGCAGGGGGAAGGCGACGTTGTCGAAGACCGACATGTGCGGCCAGATGGCATAGGACTGGAAGACCATGCCCAGTCCCCGCTCGTTCGCGGGGACGTTCACCGATTTCTTCCCCTCGTCGGTGGAGAAGAGGACACGATCGCCGACTTCGATGGTCCCCGAGTCGGGGCGTTCCAGCCCGGCGATCGAGCGCAGCGTCGTCGTCTTGCCGCAACCCGAGGGTCCGAGCAAGGTGAAGAGCTGACCGTTCTCGACGTTGAAGCTGACGTCGTTGACCGCGAACACCCGGGCGTCCTGTGCCGAGGACGCGCGCGAGTCACGCCGGCGGCGGCGCTCTCCGTCGAAGGTCTTGACGAGGTTGTTGATGCGGAGCACCTGTCCTCCTGATAAGAGCGCGTTGTTCAGTCCTGCCGGAGCCCGACTTTGGCGCCGAGCTTGTAGGCGATGACGACGAGCACGGCGAGGGTCAGCACCATGACGACACCGAGTGCCGCAAGGACGGTGAACTGGCCGTTCTCGTACTGCTCGAAGATGAGAATGGAAAGGACCTCGTTGCCGGGGCTGTAGAGCAGGATCGAGCTCGACAGTTCGCGGAACGAGACGACGAGGATGTAGATCCACCCGGCCAGCAGGCCGGGCGACAGGAGCGGCAGGAGCACCCTGCGGAACGTCTGCCACCAGCTCGCGCCGCTCACCTGTGCGGACTCCTCCAGCTCAGCCGAGATCTGGTGCATCGACGTGACCGCGTAACGCATGCCGTACGGCATGTAGCGGGTGCAGTAGGCGATCAGCAGGATGAAGATCGTGCCGTAGATCGGGACAGGGCTGCGCAGGTACACGAACGAAAGCGCGAGCCCGAGTACCAGACCGGGGATCACGAGCGGGACGAACGAGAAGTGGTCCACGAGTTGCCGCCCGGGAATGCGCGAGCGCACGACTATCCAGGCGCCGACCGCCATCAGGATCATGACGAGCGTTGCCGACCCCAGACCGAGGGCGAGGGAGTTCTTCAATGCTGTCATCGCGTCGGACATGTCGAAGAGCTGGCGATAGTTGTCCAGGGACATCGACGCGAAGGCGGCGGCCGACGGCGCCTGGTAGAACTTCAGCAGGGACGTGTAGAGCAGCACGAGCAGCGGCCCGACGACGGTGAGGAAGAAGTACAGCACGATGGCGCCTCCCATGACCGGCCGCCACTTGCCGAGCTCCATCGGACGAGGACGGAACCCCTTGCCGGTCACGGTCTGGTAGGTCTTGCCCGACCTGCCGACGAGGTTGGAGATCGTAACGCCGATCAACGCCAACACCAGAAGGCCCACCGCCAGCGCGCCGGCCGCGGCGAGGTCCGGCGGGTAGGAGCGCAGAACGAAGTAGATGCGACTGGTGAAGACGTAGATCCCGTTCTGCAGGCCGAGCAGGGCGGGAACTTCGAAGCTTTCCAGGCTGCGCACGACCATGATGAGCACCGCGGCGACGATCGCCGGGCGTGTCAGCGGCATGGTGACCCTGCGGAAGACCTGCCACCTGCTGGCGCCGGACATCAGGGCCGACTCCTCAAGGGAGGGGTCCATCGACCGGAAGGCGGCGACCATGAGGAGGAACACGATGGGAGAAAGGTGCAGGCCCTCGACCCAGACCATCCCCCACACGGTGAAGATATCGAAGAAACCTGGGCCGAAGATCGGTTCAACAACCTTGTTGAGCAGGCCGATGTCCGGGCTCGCCAGGAAGATCCACGCGATGGTGTACAGAATCCCCGGAATGATCAATGGAATGATCGAGGCCGCGAAGAAAAGCCCCTTGAACGGGACATCCGTCCGCACGTTGAGGTAGGCAAGCGCGGTGCCGACGCACAGCGACAGCACGGCCGCTCCTACCGCGAACCACAGCGAGTTCCCAATCATGTCGCCGACGCGCGGGTCACCGTAGGCACGCGCGAAACCGCCGAGGGTGAAGCCGTTGGCATCGAAGAAGGTGCCCCAGATCAGGTAATAGAGGGGCACGAGCGCGAGATAGCCGATCAAGCCGGCGACCACGACAATGATGATTACTTTAGGGGTCCCCAACCGGCGCAGCCATCCGAGCGTGGCCCCCTTGCGGGCAGCGACGGCGGGAGATGCCGTGGTCATGCCTCACCTCTTTCTGAACCAGTCTGCGATGATCAAGGGCGCGGCGGCACCACCGATACCGGTGCCGCCGCGCGATTGGTGACTCAATTTCCGTCGACCTGCTCACCGTTGGAGATGACCTGGTCATAGCGCTTGTTCCACTCGTCGCCGTTCTTCGTCAGCTCTTCGACGTCGATCGGGATGATCTCCACATCCTTGAGTGGGTCGTCTCCCTCGACGATGGCCGGGGTGAGCCCCTGCTTCACCAGAAGCGCCTGGCCCTCCTGGAGCAGCCAGTCCGTGAACAGCATGGCCGCGGCCGGATGCTTGGCCGTCTTCATCAGCCCGATGCCGTTGGGCCGGGCGATGACCGGCTGGACGAAGGGCAGGTAGTCGACGGGCGCGCCCTTGGCCTTGGCCTGCTCGACGATGTAGGAGTAGTTGGAGGCGGCGAGCGAGAACTGGCCGGCGGACAACAACTGGCCCTGCACGGTGTGGCCCTTGACGATCTTCGCGCCGCTGGCCATGCCCTCGAAGATCTTGTTGATCTCCTCGTCGGTCTTGCCCTGCTTCTCCCAGTACTTGAAGAGGGTCAGGTACCAGTCGGAGTCGCTGATCTCCATGGCCAGCTTGCCGTCCCACTTGGGGTCGGCAAGATCCTCCCAGGTCTTCGGCGCCTGCTCTGGGGTGACCAGCCCAGTATTCCAGCTCGGCGCGAACAGGTTGAACCGCGTCGCCGTCCATCCTTGCTGCCGACCGGCCTCCGGGACCATGCGGCGCCGCTCACTGTCGTAATCGGCGAGAACGCCCTCGGTGTTCAGGTCGAACAGCTCGGTCGCGTTGGTCTCCACCACGTCGTTGCCCTGGTAGCCGGCCTTCTGCTCCTGCACGACCCGCTGGAGCACCGTCTCCGACCCGGCGCGGTACATGCTCACCTTGACGTTGAACTGGGCCTCGAACGCCTTCAGAACCGCGTCGGCCACATCGCTCGTCATGGACGTGTAGAGGTCGAGGGTGCCTTCCTTCTCGGCGAGCGGGACGAGCTTGTCGCGCCGCTGCTGGCCGGTCATTCCGTTGACCTCGGTGTAGAGCTTCTCCGCCGCAGTGGGCCCGCCGCCGGACGCGGCCAGTGGTGCGGTGGCCGTGGGCGAGCCTCCGCAGCCTGAGAGCAGGAGTACGAGTGCGGACCCTGAGGCCAGCGCGCGCTTCGCGGGCCTGCCTCCACGGTGGCCCGACTGGGGAGCGGTGTTCACTTGACCTCCCGGCCTGACTGGACGATCTCTTCGTAGAGCGCGTCCCACTTCTTGGGGTTGTCGAGCATTTCCTTCTCGGGCACGGAGATCGTCGTGAGTCCGGCCAGAGGATCGTTCGCCGTGGGGATCGACCCGACCCGGAAGGACTCGTGCATGATCTTCTGTCCCTCACTGAGCTCGTAGTCGACGAACAGCACCGCCGCTGCCGGGTGTTGCGCCGTCTTCATCAGTGCCACGCCGTTGGGCCGTATCACGATGGGCTGCACCGGAGTCCCCGAGGCCGGATGCCAGCTCACCGGAGCGCCCTGGGCGGCGGCCTTGTCGATCGTGTGGCTGTAGGAGGAGGCAGTCACCGCGAACTGCCCGGCCGAGAGCAGCTCACCCTGCGCCGTGTGCCCCTTGGCGATCTTCGCGTTGGCGACGACCCGGTTGAACAGGTCACGGACCTCGGCGTCCGTCTTGCCCTGGTCGAGGTAGTACTTGTACATGGCGGCGAACCAGTCGACGTCGCCGACCTCCAGGGAGACGCGTCCCTTCCACTTCGGGTCGGCGAACTCCTCGAACGTCTTCGGTTCCTCGCCGGGCTTCACCCTGGTGGTGTTCCAGCCCACCACGAACACGTTGAACCGGGTAGCGGTCCAGCCGTCTGCCTGGCCCTCCTTGCGTACGGCGGCGCGCAGCGCGCCTTCGTACGGGTAGAGCATGTTCTGGTTGGCCATGACGTTGAGCTCGCCGGAGTTCGTCTCAGCCAGATCGTTGCCGTTGTAGTTCGCCTGCTGCTCCTGGAGCACGCGCTGAAGCACCGACTCTGAGTTCCCGCGGTAGACCTTCACCTCGATCGGGTAGGTCTTCTCGAATCCCTTGATGACCTTGTCCAGGTCGGTGTTCGAGGTGTAGATCGTGAGGGTGCCCTCTTGCTTTGCGAGGTCGACGAGGGCCTTGGTCCGTTCGTCACCCGTGAGCCCGTTGATTCGGTGGTAAACCTCCTGGGCCCTCGCGCTGGACTTGTCGGCCCCGTCGGCCGGCATGGGCCCTCCGGCTGTCGGCGAGGCGCCACAGGCTCCTAGGAGGAGGACAGCGGCGGCCACCGCCACCGATCCGAAGAATTTCTGGTGATGCATGGATGCTCTCCCGCGAGCTCGACTGGGCGGTGCGAGCACCGGCCCGGCGATGGTGCACTTTGTTTCCCCCGCGAGAAATAGTGCTCAGATGACGCCCGTCTCGATCTGGCCCAGATTGCAGTGCTGGCGCCACGGATCACGTGCGGCGATCTCCGGCCCGTCCCAGTTCCCCGTCTCGCCGGTGAGAGCTCCAGCCAGATGGTCATCGCACATTTTTGCCTCCTTTGAGCGAATTACCCGAGTACACACCTCGGTCGGACTAAAGGTCTAACCCTTTAGCCATACTTTTACCGGACCGTTACACAGCGGACAAGCCCCGGAGCGGTTTTCTTGATAGAGGTCCGGCCGTCTCTCATATCGCGGGCCGCTCAGACCAGCGGGACGCCGTGTCGCCCCCGGCCGGCGCGACTGCGCCGGTCAGGCCGCTCGGGGTACGCGAGGTGCCACGGCGACCAGGACTCGGGATCTGCGGGCGAGCGCCAGAGCCTCGCTCATCATTCCCGACGACCTCGATCCCGGCCGCGCGGAGGTCATGCACCACCGGAATCGCGTCGCTCCAAGCCGACCGCGACGAGTGTCGTCGACATTCGGGCCCTTCGTTGCCAGGCGACCCGCGTCTGCGAGGGCCGTGAGACTGGAATAGCCCTTCAGGCCCCAGGCCCTGAAACTCTTTGGTGAGGATCTAAGGTAATACCATTAGCCTGATCTAGGGAAGGGGTGCCATGGGTTCGGCAGATGACATGTTCCTCGCCCGCGTCCGCACCGCGCACCGGCGTGTCTTCCGGTCGCTCACCGTGCCCAACTACCGACGCTTCTTCACCGGTCACGCGGTGAGCGTGATCGGAACCTGGATGCAGCGGGTGGCACAGGACTGGCTCGTGCTCGAACTGACGGACTCACCCGTCGCGCTCGGCATCTCGACCGCGCTGCAGTTCCTGCCCACCCTCATGTTCGGCCTGTGGGGAGGTGTCCTCGTCGACCGGCTCGACCGGCGCCGCACGATCATGGCGACGCAGGCGGCCAGCGCCATCCTCGCGGCCGCCCTCGCGGTGCTCGTGCTGGGCAACCTGGTGCAGCTCTGGATGGTCTACGCACTCGCCCTCGGGCTCGGCCTGGTCACCGTCCTCGACGTGCCCGCGCGGCAGGCCTTCGTCACCGAGATGGTCACCCCGGAGAACTATGTGAACGCGCAGGCCCTGAACTCGGCGGTGCACAACGCCGGCCGCCTCGTCGGCCCGGCCATCGCCGGAGTCCTGATCGCGACCGTCGACGTCGGAGCGGCGTTCGCGGTCAACGCGCTGTCGTTCGTGGCGGTCCTGCTCGGGCTCGCGCGCATAAATCCTCGGGAGTTACACCGGGTCCCGGCCCTTCCCCGAGCCAAGGGCCAGGCCAGGCAGAGCCTGCGATATGTATGGGAGCACCCGGAGCTACGCGCGTGCCTGTTTCTCGTGGCCGTGGTCGCGCTGCTCGGCCAGAACTTTCGGGTTGTGTTCCCTCTGCTCGCCCGCGAGACCTTCGGCGGAGGCGCCGAGATCTACGGCTGGCTCACCTCCGCCCTCGGAGTGGGCGCGGTGCTCGGTGCCCTCGCGAGCGCCGCGCGCGTGGACGCCACCGCGTGGTCCCTGCTGTTGTGGACGTTCGCCTTCGCCGGCGTGAACGTCGCCGTCGCGGCCGCTCCCGCACTCGGCCTGGCGATGGCGGCGGTCGTCGCCCTCGGCATCGCGAACATCTGCTTCAACACGCTCGCCCGCACGCTGTTGCAGATCAGGGCGGATCCTACGATGCAGGGGCGGGTGATCGCCCTGCACAGCCTGGTATTTCTCGGCAGCACTCCTCTGGGAGCCCCCGTCACGGGGTGGGTGTGCGAGCAGTGGGGAGCACGCGCCGGACTCCTGCTGGCCGGGATCCCGGCGGGGCTCGCAGCCCTCGTGGTGTTGCCGTGGTTGCGGAAGGTACGCGCCGTGCGCGAGGAGTGACCCGCGGTCAGTCGATCGTGAGATCCGCCGGCCGCAGCCTCGCGTCTCTGCCGAATCCCATCCATGCAGTTCAGGCGGCATGCGAGTACTCGGTGGAGGACTCCGCCGGGCCGGTCTCGTCGGCGTACGTTCAGGTCGACGATCCGCTTGGGATCGGGGACGGCCCGTAGTGGGGCGGCTCGAGTCGGGTGCCGACGGCCTGGCAGCTCGGGTTGTAGCTCGCGACCAGCAAGAAGTCAGGGTGGGCTGCCAGCGACGCCCCGAGCCGCTCCATCGGCAGCATCAGGGGGCGTCGAGACGCCCTGCTCGTCCATGCGATCGGTCGGCTGGACGACCCCGGTCATTGCCCCGTCCTCTCATGATTACCAACGGCCGCCGGTGCCGGCCCCGTTTCGCCGCGCTAGGGGCTGGTCACCCGTCGCGCCGCACACGGTGAGCCGTTCGCTCAAGGTGGCTGGTCATCACCTCGCGAGCCGCCGCCTGGTCGCGATCCTTGATGGCGTAGGTGAGCGCCCGGTGCTCGTCGGTCCCTTGGTGTCCCATCGGCGCGTCGACGTGCGACTCCTGCAATGACATCAGCAGGGGACCGTGGAAGCTCTGGACCAGCATCTCGATGGCGGGGTTGTGCGTGCACGCCGCCACCCGGGTGTGGAACGCGGCCGACATCTCGATCGCGTATTCGCCCTTCTCGACGGCCTGCCGGCTCTCCTCGACCATGGTGAGCAGATCGGCGACGTCCTCCTCGGTCGCTCGTTCGACGACCAGGGGAAGGATGCCCAGTTCCACGACGATGCGCGCCTCGGTGACGTTCGCCGCCGTCAGGGGCGTCAGTGAGATGAGGTCGGCGAGTCCGGCACCGAGGCGCTCCGCTGAAGGCGAGGTCAGGAAGGCGCCGCCGTGCGAACCGACTTTGATCGTGACGAGCCCGCTGGCCTCCAGCACGCGCAGGGCCTCACGCACGGTCACCCGGCTGACGCCGAAACGCTGACACAACTCGCGTTCGCTGGGCAGGCGATCGCCAGAGCTCAGCCGCCCGTCACGGATGAGATGTTTGATCTGGTCGACGATGACCTGCGAGACACGGTCGACGTTGACACGGCTGAAGAGTTCCGACGGCTCGGCGCTGCTCCCGGATCTCGTTGTCCCCATTTGCGCACTCCTCAAGGCCATCGTGGGGCAAGACGTTGCCAGGCACCCCATGCAGGTTGTAGCCGATGGTAGGGCATTCAGGGCTAATGGTATGTCCCTTGCACTTCGGGGCGGTAACCTGCGCGGCGTGTGCGCCGAGCGGCTCGACGGGCGACACCCGGAGCAGGCGCACCCAGACGGCGATGCCCCACCTGCCCGTTCGATCGGGGCGTTTGTTGACGTGACGCAGACATTGGTCTTACCGTTGTACCACATGAAAATGGAGGTTTCGGTGACAAAAGATGCGCACGTTTCGGACAGCATGGCGAAGAACTTCGCCCGCGAGAAGAACACCCCGTATGCCTCATGGGTCCGCAACGAGGGTCTGGACATCATCTCCGCCCACTACATCCCTGACCTCAACACGGTCGAGCTGAAACCCTGGGATCGCCGCGGCGGGCGCGGTGTCTTCATCAACCACGAAGCCTCCCGCACGTCCAACGACTGCTATGTGTGCGAGATCCCCGCCGGCGGCAAGCTGGCCCCGCAGCGCCAGCTCTTCGAAGAGATGATCATGGTGCTCTCCGGCAACGGCTCGACCAGCGTATGGAACGACGCCGGCAAGAAGGTCACCTTCGAGTGGGGCCCGGGCTCCCTCTTCGCGATTCCGCTCAACACCTGGCACCAGCACTTCAACGGCTCGGGGACCACCGCCGCCCGCTTCGTCTCCTCGACGAACATGCCCCCGGTGCTGAACATGTACGACGAGCCGGAGTTCGTCTTCGGCACCGCACACGACTTCGTCGGCCGTTTCAACGGCGAGCCCGACTACTTCGCCGACAAGGATGAGGTCGAGGGCCTGCTCCTCAAGACGAACTTCGTCGCCGACGCCGTGAACCTCCCGCTCATCCACGCCAAGGAGCGCGGTGCGGGCGGAGGCCACATCCGCTTCATGATGGCCAAGGGCTCCATGAACAGCCACATCTCGCAGTTCCCCATCGCGACGTACAAGAAGGGTCACCGCCACGGCCCGGGCGCGCACGTCATCATCATGAGCGGTGAGGGCTTCAGCCTGATGTGGCCTGAGGGCGAGGAGCCGAAGCGCTACGACTGGAAGCCGGGCACGCTCATCGTCCCACCCAACATGTGGTTCCACCAGCACTTCAACACCGGCGACAGTCCTGCCCGGTACCTGGCGTTCAAGCACGAGGTGGTCTCGATCCGCAACGCCCAGGGCGTGCCGAAGGCCTGGATCAGCCGGCGGATCGGCGGTGATCAGATCGACTACGCCGATGAATCCCCCATCGTCCGCGACACCTTCGCCAAGGCGCTCGCCCAGAAGGGGCTGACCCCCCAGATGGACGCCGCCTACGCGGCCGAGCTCGAGGACCTGCCGCCGATGCCGGGCGAGAGCACCGCCACCGCATGAGCGCCGGGCACGGGCACGGGCACCATGATTACGTCGACGGCGCTGGGCGCGACCACGACCACGAGCCCGACGTCCCGCTGGACGAGAACCCGATCTGGCAGCAGGACAACGTCACGCTGCACAGCGTCGGCGTGGACATCGGCTCCTCAGGCACCCAGCTCGCGTTCTCGCGGCTCCATCTCCGGCGGCTGAGCGAGGACCTCACCAGCCGGTACATCGTGGTCCGGCGTGAGTCGCTCTACGAGTCGCCGGTCCACTTGACGCCGTTCGGCGCGGACCTGCAGATCGACGCGGCCCACCTCGGCGTGCTCCTCGACGAGGCGTACGCCGAGGCGCGGGTCACGCCCGAGATGATCGACACCGGTGCGGTCATCCTCACCGGCGAGGCGCTCCGCCGCCGCAACTCCGAGGCGATCGCCGAGGTGGTCAGCGAGCGTGCGGGCGACCTGGTCTGCGCGATGGCCGGTCATCACATGGAAGCCATGCTCGCCGCCTACGGCTCAGGTGCCGTCAGGGCGTCGAGCCGGGAGCACGGCCGCCTGCTCAACATCGACATCGGCGGTGGCACCACCAAACTTGCCCTGGTGGAGGACGGGCGGATCGTCGAGACGGCGGCGTTCCACGTCGGCGGCCGTCTCATCGCGGTCACCGACGGCGTGGTCACCCGGATCGAGCCCGGCGGCCGCCGACACGCTCTGCGGGCCGGGCACGACCTGGCGCTCAGCTCACCGGTGACCGACGACCAGCTCGATGACGTGGCCGTGCTCATGGCAGGTGAGCTGCTGGAAGTTCTCAATGGGCAGCACACCGAGGCCACGGAGGGACTGTGGCTCACGGAGCCGCTCAGCATCCCGGAGCGGCTCGACGGCATCGTCTTCTCGGGCGGCGTGGCCGAGTACCTCTACGGCACCCAGACCGCCGACTTCGGCGACCTCGGCCGTCGACTCGGCGGTGAGCTGCGACGCAGCGCGGAAGGCGGGCTCCTCCCCGCACCCGTGCTACCCGCTGCCGAGCGCATCCGCGCGACGGTGCTCGGCGCCTCGCAGTACACCGTGCAGCTCAGCGGCATCACCAGTCACCTCGACTCGGCCGAGCGGACCCTTCCCCGGCGCAACCTCCCAGTGGCGCGGCCCACGTACGTTCTCGGGGACACCGTCGACTCCGGAGCCATGGCCGACGCGCTCAGGGAGCACCTCGGCCGATTCACGCAGGCCGACGGCGATCTCGCCGTCGCCCTGTCGTGGAGCGGTGACCCCGAGTATCACCGGCTGCGTGCTTTCGGCGAAGGCATCGTCAAGGGGCTGTCGTCACGACTCGCCGCCGGTGAGCGGCTCTACCTCGTGGTGGAGGGCGACATCGCCCGGACGCTCGGCCGGATCCTGCGCGACGAGCTGGGGGTCGAGAACGACCTCCTGATCCTCGACGGCCTGCTCCTGCACGACTTCGACTACGTCGACCTCGGGCTCGTCCGCCAGCCCTCGGGCACGGTGCCGGTGACGATCAAGTCGCTGGTCTTCAACGACATGGATGCCGCTGGCGGCGCGTGCTCACTGGAGCTCCCCAAGCTCCAGTGAGCTCCTCACTCCCGCATCTTTGGGCGGTTTCCCATTCGCTACGCCTGTACCGCGTCCCGCTCGAAACACGATTCCGTGCCCTGAGCTGGGGTTTTGCTGCGCGATCAGAGCGGCGGCTACGACCATCACAAGGTGTTGTCATCGCTGGACTACCCGTTGGTGAGGTGTGCGCCTGCCGATGACGCGGTCAGGGGCGCTGACCAAGCGATCACGGACGCCATCGATCAGCAGCTCAGGCAGCGCGATGACGACTCGGACGAGACTACGGGCTAATCGCACGCTAATTGCACAAGATCGGCAACAGGCTCAGAAACGCTCAAGGTCAGGTCGGGAAAGCACCCCTGACCTGGCCTTTTGAGTCGAGAGCGGGTGACGGGAATCGAACCCGCGCTGTCAGCTGGGGAAGTCTTTCAAGATCACGTGTCCTGAGCTGGAAACACTGACCGGGGCGTACGTGAGGTGAGTGCCACCGAGTCCCCGCTGATCGCTGTCCGAACGGGCACGCGTTCTTCCAGTCCGTGGTCTCCGATCTACGGACCAGGACAGTTCAGAGCCAGGCGCCATGCTGTTCATCGGAAGTCCTGGGGACCAGGGCTACGGTAACGCTCCCTCCAACAGGGCGTTAAGGTGCACGCCCTCGCGCCGGAGTTGCGTCAGGAAAAGGACCAGCACTGCGCCGGCCAAGTAATGCAGGAATGGCCCGCGCTCCACCAGGTCCCATCCGACGAAACGGAGTGCGTACACGCAGTTGTCCGAGACGATCTCGAAGGCGTCGGGGATGGTGAACACTATGGCGACCACCACGAAAAGGGCCGCCGTCAGCCATCCGGCGAGTGTTCCCCACCTGCTCCGAAGGGCGAGGGTCGCGCTCAGTCCCAGCGCCATCGTCAGGCTGGGCCAGCCGTACGACTCCGCGGACACGACCTGCCAGTTGATCTCCATCAGCCAGCCGACATCCTCGTAGCCAGGTGGCCCAGCGTATACGGGAGCGTCTTCGGCCAGAGCAAAAGGACAGCGGATGAACACCGTCCTGTAGATCTCCTCTTTAGGGAAATGGCGCCAGATGGTGCGCGAGGCGGGAGCCGCCAGAGCCGCCAGAGTCAGCAGGGGCACTCCCCAACGAGGAGGAATCGCCGGTAACGGAAGCAAGAGACCGCCAGGTGGTCGCAGGATAGAGCGCCCAGCCTAAAGCCCCCCGGCACGGTGTCTGATCATCCCGTCTGGTACCCGTGGCCCTGGCCCGCTCGGGCTTGTCCCGGGTCGATGGCGAAATGCTCAGGCTTCCACCTCAGCCACTTACGGACCTCAGGCCCACGCGCGATCATCCCGGAGCCGGAGTGCCCCCGCCGGAGGCAAATGGTGTGCAAGGCCGTACAACGCAGTGGACCCGACGTGGCTGTGGGAGTTGATCCCTACTTTGGCAGCACCGTTCGAAGGACGGCAGGGAGCGTGGGCGCGTGGAGCTCGCTTTTGAGGATGTCGCTTGGATCGCCCATGACTATGGGCTCCTTGGCATTTGGTGCCTGACCTTTGTTCGTGGGCTTGACGAGTCTGAGGCGCTTCGACGTGCGGGCGTGGGAGAGCGGAGTATCCGGCCTCTTCGATATGAGGAATTGACGGATCCGAGGCTGTTCCCCCCCGACGTGGTTTTGGCGGGACGACTGGATGGCTGGACTGTGCTCATCGAGGTGTTCGGCTGGGCGGCGTTGGACGCTTTGCCGACGCTGTCAGTCGGGACCGAGGCCGTGTCGGTGCGGCGACATGATGATGCGACCGACCGCTTTGCCTACGCCGTTGACGGAGAGCTGGTGACCGCTTTCGACCCGATGATTCCCGCATGGCGTTCTGGAAGTGATCCGGGTCGTCTGGTGAATGTGATGAGGGACGTGGGCTTTGACCCTGCGTACGAGCCGGGGGGCGAAGACGAAGATGAGGCGGAGGAGACCGGGGAGTGGGAGTTTGATCAGCCGACGGTAGATGGGGCTCTGCTGCTGGCGGCGAGGTTGACCGGTGTCATGTTGACGCCGGACGTCTTGAACGGCCTGCTGCTGGGAGGCGATGTCGCGGCTCGTCGGCATCAGGACTGATGCGGCGGCGTGCCGGTGGTCGGTGCGGCGGGCTGGCACGGCCCGCAGCATTCGAGGGCTCAAGAGAGGTGAGGGGAACCGCATCCGGTTTCAGCGGCATGGCGAGACGCGGACCTACCCGGAGGTCTTCCCGACGCGAGCAGAAGCCGAGCGGGCGCTGTGGCGGATGATCGACACCGGCCAGGCCGACTGCGCGCAGGATCGACGCTCCCGGGCCTTCGTGCTCCTGGCCACGTTCGCGAGCCTGCGTTGGTGCGAGATCACCGCACTGACCCGACCCGATCTCGACGCAGGGACGGCCCGCGTGCGTATGTGGAACGCTCCACTGGTGAACTGGTTCTTGGCTCGCCCAAGTCCAAGGCCGGCAAGCGTATCGTCGGCATCCCGCAGGCGATCCTCCCAGCTCTGCGAGAGCACCTGCGGCTCTATGTGAGACCCGAAGCCGGATCGCTGATTTTCAGCGGAATCAAGGGCGTCCCCATGCGCCGGAGCGGGTCCGACAAGCTGTCCGGCTGGATGGAGGCCGTACGGGCGATCGGCGTCCCGGGGCTGCACTTCCATGATCTCCGTCACACGGGCAACATGATCGTGGCGGGCTCAGGCGCGGGCCTCAAGGACCTCATGGCACGGATGGGACACGACACCGTCCGTGCCGCGATGATCTACCAGCACGCTGTCCGGGGAGCCGACAAGCTGATCACCGAAGCCATCGACAAGCACCTCATCGGGCATGAACCGGCACGTGTCAACCTACGCGACACACACGGGAACCCGATGATTGGCCGACTCTAGATATGGACTATAAAGTCCATTGGGGGCGTCCTGCGTCAGATCGACTCGGTAACGCGTACCAAGTCAGCGAGGCACAGGAATTTCCTCGTCGTCATCAGCGCCGGTGAAATGACGCAGCACTACGACGTACCACCAGGAACGACAGTGTGCAGCTCCCACACGAAGCCCCACAGGTACGACGTGGCATACGATCGATACGGTTGCCACGGCTCACCCCGCTGCTCCGCGGCCTTCGGCGTGATCAGGCCGTCCAGTTGATCGAGTGCGGTGATCGCTTCGCGCACAGTAAGGTCGCCGGCCGGGAAGATGTCCGGTCTGCGCAGGTAATGCAGCATGAACCGTTGCGCGGACGACGGACCGATACCGGGTACGGCCACGAGGTTGGCGTGGATTTCGGCATCCGTCATGGTCACGAGTTTGTCCAGCTCCAGCAGACCGTCATCCACGCGTTCGGCGAGTGCCCGGATCGTCCTGGCTTTCTGGTGAGACAATCCGACATCGCGCAGGGTCTGCTCGTCGGTCGAGACGACACGCTCTGCAGTGATGGCGCCACCGAATCGCGCGACCAGTCGATGGTAGATCGCCAAGCTGGATGCTCTGCTGAGCTGCCGCGAGGTGACAGCGAAGGAGAACCATTCGAGCGGACTGTCCACCGTAACGGGCAGATGCGCGTCGTAGGCATCGATCGGTCCAGTCGACTGCACCCATCGCGCGAGTGAGTCGTCGAGCGAGCCCAAGTAGTCAGCAGCTGCATGCTGCTCCTTGGTCGCACGCTTCCCCGTCCGGGTCATGGTCACGGCACCAGCCTCGCAAACTTGGACGCTATAGTCCAGTAGAGGTTTTATACTCTGGACGGACCAGCTAGACATCTTGGTACATGATGAGGGCAGGAAACTGTCTCGCCAGCCTGCGAGCTCAATGACTGCCGGCACGTTCTCCTGCACGCCTGGCACTGACGCGATGCCCTTGGGCTGTCCAGTCGAGCCAACAACGAGGATGGAGTGATTGTCATGTCGGCACGTACAGCTCTGATCACGGGCGGCACCAGCGGGATCGGGAAGGCGACCGCGCGGACTCTGCACGAGCGCGGTTACCGCGTCGCTGTCACCGGACAGCGTCAGGAGAGCGTCGCTCGGGCGCGGGAGGAGTTGCCCGACGATGTCCTGGTCTTGCAAGCTGACGTACGGTCGCTCTCGGACACTGACCGGGTCGTGTCCGAAGTCGGAGCGCAATTCGGCAATCTGACCACGCTGTTCCTGAACGCCGGCGTGAACCATCCGATGACGCTGGAGGATTGGGACGAAGCCGCGTACGACGAAGTGTTCGCCGTCAACACCAAAGGGGTGTTCTTCACCCTGGTCAAGGCGTTGCCGTTGCTGTCCGACGGTGCTTCGGTCATCGTCACCGTGGGGATCGGAGCAACACGCTGCCTGACCGGTAGCAGCGTCGCTGCCGGGTCCCACGGCGCGATGCTGGCCATGATCCCGACTCTGGCCCTCGAGCTCGCGCCGCGCCGCATCCGCATCAACGCGGTCAGCCCGGGAATGACCGACACCCCGATGACGCGGGCCTCGATCCGGACGGGAACCGAAGACGTCGCAGGGACGATGACGGCGATGGCCGAGCACAACCCGTTCGGCCGCCTCGGGACGCCAGAAGACGTCGCCGGGACGGTCGCTTTCCTGGCTTCGGACGATGCTGCGTACGTCACCGGGCAAGAGATCGTCGTGTCCGGGGGCGCAGGCTTGGCCATCTGACGCGATGGGTGGACGTGGTCAAGGACATGGGTCTGCCCGGCCTGCACTTCCATGATCTCCGTCACACGGGGAACATGCTGGCCGCGATGTCGGGGGCCGGCCTCAAGGACCTGATGGCGCGGATGGGGCACGACAACGTCAGGGCGGCCATGATCTACCAGCACGCGGTCAGGGGCGCCGATCAAGCGATCACGAACGCCATCGATCAGCAGCTCAAGCAGGATGACGATGACGGTTCATCAGAGGCGTTGGCCCCCGTGGGCCAATTGCACGTTAGTTGCACGGAAGATCGAGAACAGCATCGGAAACGATCAAAGCCAGATCGGGAATCCATCCCTGACCTGGCTTTCGTACTGAGAGCGGGTGACGGGAATCGAACCCGCGCTGTCAGCTTGGGAACTCTTTCGCGCTTATGGACCCGAACAGGGAAGACACCGACCTGAGCATATGCCGGTCGAGTGGCCGTGTGTCCCCGTGACTCTCCGCCGATTGCTCTACGAACGGGCACGCCAACGACATCGCTATCCAGGTCCTCTTCGAACGAGCGCTCGGCCTCCGCCGGTGCGCTACTCACTGATGGCGGCGTTCTTGACGTGAGCATGCCGGCCATGACGGGTAGGAGGATAAGAGGTAGGATAAAGAGCATGAGTGAGCCTACTGGAAAGTATTCGATCACCATGCCTCGCGACATTGCCGAGGCCGCCCGGTCCCGGAGCGGCCCTTCCGGCCTGTCCGCCTACGTTGCCGCCGCCGTCGCCCGCCAGATCGAGCGCGACAACCTCAACGAACTCATCCAGGTCGCCGAGGCCGAGCACGGCCCCATCACCGACGATGAGGTCCAGGCACTGCGCGACCAACTCCACCAGGCTCGGCAGGGACAGGCCAAGGGTGGGGCGGCCGCGTGACCCGTGCTCCCGCCGCTCCCGGTGGCAGCCTCGTTCTCGACAGCGAGGGACTGGCCAAGGCCGTGCTACGTGACCGCACGGTCACCGCATGGCTTGCTCTCGCCCGTGCCGACGACCTTCGCGTCATCACCTCTGCCGCCACCCTCGTCGAGGTGGTGCACCCCCGCGTCAACCGGCCGGCCCTGGAGTGGACACTTTCCCGCCTTGTTGTCGAGCCGGTCACCGAACCAATCGCCCGCCACGCCGCTACGCTCTTGTCCGATGCCGGCCTGCACGGGCACAAGTACGCCATTGATGCCATGCTCAGTGCCACCGCCCTCGCTGCCCCAGGTCCTGTCACGGTCCTCACCTCCGACCCCGAGGATCTCGCCGCCCTCTGCGGCGTACGCGTCACTGTCATCAAGGTCTGAGTCCCCTGCTGGCTCCGCCGGGCGAACAGTCGACATGAATGGACAGGAGATCAGAAGTCCAGGTGGGTCTGTCTAGATAACGGCTCTGCCTCTTCTTACAGCCCCGTCCAGGTGCCGAATCCATCGGTCTACCTGGGCTTTCACGTTGAGAGCGGGTGACGGGAATCGAACCCGCGCTGTCAGCTTGGGAACCGGCTAGTGATCTTGGCGTCCTGGCCCGGGAAAAGTCAGCACGGATCGCTTGCCCGTGAGTGACTGTGAGAGACCGCGACTGTCCGACTGTTCTGGCACGGATCTGGCACGCCATCGAGGTCTTCCGCGTCGCGGCATTGTCCGTCGAGCCAGGCACCATGCACGGGAAGCCGCCGACCTGATCCTCGATGGCTACTGTTCCACCGACAGCTTCTGGTACTTCCAGGCCTGGCTGATCGGGCTTGGCCGTGACACCTTCGAGCTCGTAGTAGCCGACCCCGACAACCTGGCCGACGTACCCGAGGTGCGACGGCCGGCAGACCGTCCAAGGCAGGACTGGGCCGATGATGAGTGGCCAGAGTGGGAGGCGTTGTCCTACGTGGCCGCCGGAGCCTACGAAGAGGCCACCGGTGCAGAAGAGGGCGTCTATGACGCGATGGCAGAGCGCGGGTACGCCGACCAGAGCGATCTCAACCCCACAGGACTTCCGCGGGACCCCCGGAATCCGGCAGAGGTGGCACGGAGATTCCCCCGGCTAAGCCGCATGTTCCCACTGCATAGGTCAGAGCCTTGATCTCATCCTTGGGGAACGTCAAGACTGTAGGCCCATGGCACTCGCCTGGCATCCCCTGACACCAGATCTCATCGGTACGATGACGGCCCTCGCTCGTGCGCCATGGGACGAGAGGGAGGGTTCGACCGAGCATGGTCACAAGCTGGTCCCTCCCGGCGCTTCCGTAGTCGACTTCGTCAGAGACATCACCAACTGGCCTGTCTTCAATATTGGCGACTGGGAGATGGCTGGGCCGCGCACCCAGCGGGCCGGCTGCCTCGAGGCGGGAGCATGGCCAGAGGCCCCCTCCCGGGTCCGGGAGGTGGCCTCTGGCCTGCCTGGTGCTACGTCTGTCGAACCAGTGGTTTGCTCAGTGGAACTGCTGGGTGGCTACGCGGTCGCGTGGCAGGAGGCGAGCACGCCGACCGCCCCCTTCCCGGTGTCCTTCAGGGGAAGCTTCGTCGACGCGGCCGGGCACTTGGGGACCGTGAGGTCGTAGACGCCGCGGCCGAACGTCGCCGTGGTGAGCTGCCGGCTCTGCTCGTGGTAGCGCAGGTACATGATCGGCGCCTGCGGCAGGTTCGTGCCGAGCGCGGCCCACTCGCCGCCGTTCCACGCCGACATGAACGCCCCGACGTCGGTGCCGACCAGCAGCAGCCCGTCGGAGGTCGGGACGACGGAGTTCACCGGGGCGTCCGGCAGACCCTGGCCGATGTCGCTCCAGGTCCGGCCACCGTCGCGGGTGATCATCACGTGCGCGCGGTCGCTGCCGGAGCGGAACCCGGAGAACGTCGCGTAGGCGATGTTCTTGTCGGTCGGGTGCACCGCCACCCGGGTCACCCAGGTGCCAGGCACCTGTGCCGGGTCCACCCGGTTCCAGGTGCCGCCCAGGTCGTCGGTCCACCACAGCCGGCCGTCGTCGGTGCCGACGTAGAGCTTGTTGCCGTCGGTGGGCGCGGCCGCGATCGTGGTGATCGTGCCCCACGGGTAGCCGGACGGGTCGTTGGGGCCGCCGCCGGTGAGGTCGGGGCTGATCGGCGTCCAGGTGCGACCGTTGTCGGTGGACCGGTTGACGATGTTGCCGGCGTAGTACATGACGTTCGGGTCGCTCGGGTCGAACTGCAACGGGGTTTGCCAGTTGCGCCGTTGGGACGTCGTCTGCCCGGAGCCGATGGTCTGCCGCGGCGCTGCGCCGGAGTTCTCCGACCGGTAGCAGCTGCCGTACTGGCTGCACCCGAAGACGATGTTCGGCTGCTCCGGGTGGATGATGACCTGCAGGCCGTCGCCGCAGCCGATGTCGTCCCAGTCGCCGCCGACGCCGGTGTAGCCGCGGTTGCAGCCGTTGTCCTGGGCGCCGCCCACCTTCAGCACCGGGTCGGTCTCCGCGACGTCCACGGTGTAGAACTGGGTGTACGGCTCGTACGTGGACTTGACCCAGTCGCTGCCCCCGTTGGCCTCCGATCGGTAGAAGCCGCCGTCGTTGCCCAGGTAGACCCGGCCGGGCACCTTGGGGTCCCAGCGCATGGCGTGCTGGTCGGCGTGCACCCCGCCCACGGAGGAGAAGCTCTGCGCGCCGTCGGTGGAGCGCCTCAGGTTGACGCCGGTCAGGAAGACGTGGTCGGCGTTGGTGGGGTCGACGTAGAGCTTGCCGAACCACCAGCTGAACGTGGACTGCGACGCCTGGCCGGCGGTGACCGGGGTCTGGGTCCAGGTGTCGCCGCCGTTGTCGGAGCGGTAGAAGGCGCGGAACGGGCCGAGCGCGGTGCCGACGTACGCGTAGAGGCGCTGCGGGTTGTTCGGGGCGAGGGCTATGCCCCAGCGACCCTGGTCCGCGTCGGTGGGCAGGCCGTTGGTCATCCGCTGCCAGGTCGCGCCGCCGTCGTCGGAGCGCCAGAGACTGGAGCCGGGGCCGCCGTAGGTGCGCTGGTGCGGCTCGCGCAGGTGGTCCCACATCGCTGCGTACATCCGGCGGGGGTTGGTCGGGTCGATGACGACCTCGGTGGCGCCGGTGGTGGGGTTCGGCGGCGCGAGCACGAGCTGCCAGCTGTCCCCGCCATCCTCCGAGAGGTAGACGCCGCGCTCGCCGCCGGGCATGAAGAGGTTGCCGCTGGCCGCGGCGAAGATGCGATCTTCGTTGCTCGGGTCGATGGCGAAGCGAGCGATGGCGTGGCTGTCCCTGAGGCCGACGTGCTGCCAGGTCTTCCCGCGGTCCTTCGAGCGGTAGATGCCGTCACCGCCGAAGGTGATCGAGCCGCCGCCCGGCTGAGGCTCGCCGGTGCCGGCGAAGAGGACGCCCTTGCTGGTCATCGCGACCGCGCCCATGCTCTGCGTGCCGTCGTCCGGCCACGCCGTTTCGAACGTCGCGCCGGCGTCGCTGGATTTCCAGATGCCTCCGGAGGCGGCGGCGATGAAGACCTGGTCCGGCACCTGCGGGTCGACGGCGATGTCGACGACCCGCCCGCCGATGTTGCTCGGGCCGAAGAAGTTCCACTTCCGCTCGGCCAGGGGGCGGTACGCATTGAGGGTGCGTGCGGCGATCTGCTTGGCCTCGCCGCGGGCCTTGGTGTACTTCGCGGTGGAGAGATCGGTGCTGCCGTCGCTCATCCGCTGGGCGGTCATCCACTCGTCGGGCAGCTCCATCGGCCCGGTGGGGGTGTTGGTGGCTAAAGATAACTCCTGGGCGGGTCGAGGTGTCGAGGATGCGGTCAGCGCGACCGAGGCGAATAACGCGAGCGCCGCTGTGATGCCGAGGCCGCGATATCGTCGGACGAACGTGAGGTTCATGCGGATCTCCCTGTCCACACGTCGTGGCGACCGGGAAAGCGGTCGCCAGTCGGCACGTTAGACAGCGAGGTGAGTCACGTCACCGAGCATCTGTTGGGATTAACTTCCTTCGCTTAGGACACCTGTCGGGACGCCCTGGCCACCGAGCCGGTTGAGCAGCCCGTCCGAGGTCACGCGGCCGGCCAGGGTCGGCGGGTTCAGCGGCGGTGGACAAGCGCGGAACGGGCACGGGAGCGCGCCCGCGGCGCGGGATCGCGGTCAGTAACTCTGGAACTCGGGCAGGCCCGCGTCGTCCGAGTCCGGTCCCACCACGGCGGTCAGCGTCGTCGCATCCGCGCAGACCGCGGTGGCACGCAGGTACGTCCGTCGTTGCTGTGCCCGCATCAGCACCTCGGCCTCGAAGACCTCGTCCTCGACGCGGAGCAGGTCGATGTCGCTGAGCTGCTCGTA
This sequence comes from Nonomuraea terrae, assembly GCF_044465245.1. Taxonomy (NCBI): domain Bacteria; kingdom Bacillati; phylum Actinomycetota; class Actinomycetes; order Streptosporangiales; family Streptosporangiaceae; genus Nonomuraea; species Nonomuraea terrae. The sequence goes on from NZ_JBITLL010000008.1 coordinate 282,614, forward strand.
GTGGGCGCGCACGTCCAACGGGGTCATGCGGACGGTGGCCTCGACCGTCGTCAGTGCGCCCTGCGGGACCACCGAGGTGACCCGCGCGCCGTCGGGCAGCATCAGGCCGGCGACATCGGCGCTCACCTCGGCGTCGGCGTCCAATGGCACCCGGTCGCAGCTGGGCAGGTTCGCCAGCATCCCCGCCTCGCGACCGATGGGCTGCCCGGCCTCGGTGCCGCCGCAGGCGGCCAGCAGCAGCGGGACCGTGACGACGACGGTCAACATGCGGAGTCTCACCGCCGCAGCATGGCACGCTCAGCGCAGCACGCGCCAGCGCCGTACGACGAGCAGCAGGGCGGTGATGACGACCGCGGTGACCACCATGAGGACGCTTGTGATCAGCGCGCCATAGGCGAAACTGGAGAACTCGAAGGCCTGGTCGAAGATGTAGACCGGCAGGTAGAGGGTGGCGTTGGCGGGCCGGCCGTCGGTGAGGACGTACGCGGGCACGAAGTTGACCTGCAGCGTCAGGATCGTGTCGCGGACGGCGAGCAGCAGTAGCACGGGTGCGAGCATCGGCAGGGTGAGCCGGCGCAGTTGGCCGAACGCGCCGCAGCCCTCCAGGGCCGCAGCCTCGTAGAGCCGGCCGTCCAGCAGGCGCCGGGCGGCGAGGACGACCAGGAAGCCCTCCCCGATCGGGAAGGCCAGCATCAGCGCCACCCCTACCCGTGCGGTGCCGGGATCGGAGAGCCAGGTGAAGCCGGGGTGGCCGAAGAGCCCGAGCAGTTGGTTGAGCGGGCCGTACAGCGGATTGAGCACCCACAGGAAGAGCACCGCGAGGGCCACGTCGGGCACGACCGTCGGCAGGTACACCGCGACCCGGAACCAACGCCCGCCCGGTCGCGGCGCGGCGAGCAGCAGGCCGAGCCCGACGGCGGCCAGCAGTCGCAGCGGTACGGCCAGCGCCAGGTGGATCGCCGACGCCTGCACGCTGTCGAGCAGGAAGCCGTCGGAGAGCATCCGGCGCACGTTGGCCAGGCCGACGAACTGGGGGTCGCGGGTCAGCCCGGTGTGGTCGGTGAACGCGTAGCCGAGGTTGAGCAGGGCCGGCAGCACGATCAGCAGCCCGACCGCGACCGCGTACGGGGCGATGAACGCCCATGCGGTCAGCGGCGGGCGGGCCCGGCCGGACGTCACCTCCGCCGTCCGGTTTCCGCGTCGAACCGGTGCAGGCGGCTGGGGTCGGGGCGCAGCCGCACCCCCTCGCCGGGCCGGACGCCGGGTCGCGGGCCGGTGCGGACCGTCAACCGGGTGCCGTCCGGGCAGCGGGTCAGCAGGATGGTCTCGCTGCCGAGCGCCTCCGCCGCCTCGACCGTGGCCTCGATCGGCCCGTCGGTGTCGAGCGCCAGGTCTTCCGGCCGCACCCCGAGGATCAGGCCGGCGGCGCCGCCGAGCACGCCGCCGCCGGGCACCAGGTTCATCGGCGGGCTGCCCAGGAAGCCGGCCACGAAGGTGTCCGCCGGTTCGTCGTACACCTGCTGCGGTGGCCCGATCTGGCGGAGCCGGCCGCGGTCGAGGACGGCGACCCGGTCGCCGAGGGTCATCGCCTCCGCCTGGTCGTGGGTGACGTGGATGGTCGTGGTGCCGAGTTCCCGGTGCAGGGCGAGCAGGTCAGCGCGGGTGGCGAAGCGCAGCGGCGCGTCCAGGCTGGCCAGCGGCTCGTCGAGCAGGTAGACGGTCGGCTCGCGCAGCAGCGCACGGGCCAGGGCGATCCGCTGGCGCTGCCCGCCGGAGGTCTGGTCGGGGTAGCGGTCGAGCAGGTCAGCGATCCCCAGCCGGTCGGCGGCCGCCCGGGCCCGCCGCTCGGCCTCGGCGCGTCGGACCCGCCGTACGCGTAGCCCGAACAGCAGGTTGCCCAGGACGGTGAGGTGGGGGTAGAGCGCGTAGTCCTGGAAGACCATCGCCACGGCCCGCCGGTGCGGCGGTACCCGCACCACGTCCTGCCCGTCGACGACGATCCGACCCTGGTCCGGCCGGTCCAGCCCGGCGATCAGCCGCAGGATCGTCGACTTTCCCGAGCCGGACGGGCCGACCAGGGTCATCATCTCGCCGGCCCGCACCTCGAGGTCGACGTCGTCGAGGGCGACGACCTGCCCGTACGACCTGGTCAGCGACTCGAGCCGGATGGCGCCGCGGTCACCCATCCGCGCCCACCGGCAGGGTGAAGAGCGGGCGGATCTTCTCCTCCAGGTTCCGCAGCCCCTCCTCGCGGCCGACCCGGCCGTAGAAGACCTCCTCGAGCAGGGCGTCCGTCTCACGCTCCACTCGCGACCAGGTGCCGGTGCGGGGGGTGGCCCGCAGGTGCGGCTCGGCGTCGAGGTAGACCTGCGACGACTTCGGGGGCTTGGCCGGGTCGAGGAACGCAGGGGAGTTGGCCACGTCGAGCCGCGACGGCACGGTGCGCCCCGAGTCGGCGAGGATCCGCTGGCCCTGCTCGCCCATCGCGAACTCGATGAACCGCCAGGCGTCGTCGTGGTCGGGCAGGCCGGCGCTCATGCAGTACGCGTCGCTGTGCAGGATCGACGCGGGCACGCCGCCCGGGGCCACCGGCAGCGGTGCCGCGTCCCAGGTGAAGCCGTCGATGGTGCGCAGCGTCGGGACGGCCACCCGGCTGTTCAGATACATCCCGAGCGTGCCGCGCAGGAACCGGGCCTCGCTCGACTCGCTCTGCTCCTCGGCGTCCGGGGGCACGACGTGGTGCTTCAGTTGCAGGTCGAGGAACCAGTCGACGGCCGTGCGGGTGGCCGGGTCGCCGGTGAGGGTGAGGGCGGTCGGTCGCGTCGGATCGTCGACGAACTCGCCGCGGTTGGACCAGACGAACGGTGCGAGCCGCGCGATCGACGGCTCGACGCCGGCGCCGTACTTCCCGTCGCCGGTCAGGGCGCGGGCGGCGGAGAGGAAGTCGTCCCAGGTCCAGCCGGCCTTCGGCAGCGGCACGCCCTTGGCCGTGAAGAGGTCGGCGTTGTAGTAGACGACCAGCGAGGACATGTTCTGCGGCAGGCAGGTCAGGGCCTTACCATCGAACCGGAAGGCGTCCAACGCCTGCGGGCTGAAGTCACTCTCGTTGAGCGCCGTGCTGCGGTCGAGGTAGGACTGCACCGGCTCGATGGCCTGCTGGGCGGCGAACTGGCCGTAGCGGCGGTAGTTCAGCAGGAACACGTCGGGTGGCTGCCCGCCGGCGAACGAGGTCGTCAGCCGGGCCATCAGCTCGTCCTGGCTGGCGACCGGGGAGAGCGTGACCGCCACGTCGGGGTGGGCGTCGGTGAACGCGTCAACCAGGCTGCGGTAGCCGGCGATCTCCTCGGCGTCGCCGAAGAGCACGACGGTGATCCCGTCCTGGTCCTCCGTGCGATTCCCGCCGCCGCAGCCGGCGACGCCGAGCAGCAGCGCGGCGGTGACCAGGGCGACGTACCGTCGGAATCGGCTCACCTACGACCTCCAGATCTCAGAGCGGCCAGCGGATCGTCGTTCAGCAGGATCCGTTGGGCCAGCAGGAACACCACCACGCATGGCACGGTCGCCACGACGCAGCCGGCCATCAGCAGCGGCCAGTCGGTCGGGTTCAGCAGTCGCAGGAACTGCAGACCCAGGGGGTACGTGTAACGATCGCCGCTCTGCAGGTACAGCAGCGGGTCGATCAGGTTGGACCAATGGAACGTGAAGGCGAGCACGGCCACCGCCAGGGTCGCCGGGCGCACCTGCGGCAGGGCCACCCGACGCCAGATCGTGAGCCACCCGGCCCCCTCCAACCGGGCGGCCCCGAGTTGGCTGTCCGGCACGCCGCCGAAGGCCCACGTGTACAGCAGCACCAGGAAGGGGCTGCCGGCGAGCAGCGCCGGGGCCAGCAGCGGGACGTACGTGTCGACCACGCCGGCCAACCGGAACAGCTCAAAGCGGGTGGCCCACACGGCGGTGACCGGCACGAGCAGCACCGCCAGCAGGCCGAGGACCGCCCGCCGCCGGGCCGCCGGCGTGAGCAGCCGCAGCCCGAAACCGGTCAGCGAGGCGACGACGACCGTCACCGGTACGGCGACCGCGACGACCATCGCGGAGTTCGCCACGTAGCGGAAGAGCGGGATCAGCTCCGGCAGCCGGGCGTACGCGGCCACGGACGGCTCGGGTGGAAGCAGCTCCAGGGTGCGGGGCGGGGGCCAGCCGGCGGGCCGGAGCGAGCCGACCACCATGAACCACAGCGGGGCGGCGAAGAGCGCCGCGAACAGCGCCGGAAGCACGAACCGCCCGATGAACCGCGGTATCACGGTGGGCCCCGAGGACCGCACGTCCCGCCCTTCTCGCCAACCGGTTGGCGCTCCTCGTCCGGGTCTCACACCGCGGGCAGGCTGGGGCCGGCCGGCGGTGGTTCGGCTGAGCCTATGACCGGGCGGCCCACAGGTCATCGGTCACTTGTTGGAATCCCGCGTCGGCCGCTCCTACGCCTGTCGTAGGCCGTCGGCCGTGGCCGTGCCCGATCGGATGGTCGCGGCCCGTGGTGGCCCTCAGCCCAGCGGGCTGGTCTACGCCCGCAGCCACCTATCACCAGGTGTGGTGGCCCCAAGCTGACGAGGTGCGCTTCGACGGCGATCATCTGCCGGTGTGGGACGAGGAGGCCGGCTACCTCGATCCGGCAACCGGCGAGGTCCTGCCCACCTGGGAGAAAGCTCTCGACCAGTTCGATGCCGACGAGGACGCCAAACCCTTCCACGTGATCCGTTTCGGCGAACAGGTGGACGTGCAGGGCGTCCTCGCCGGGACCTCGGACACCGACAGCGCATCCGGTATCTGACCAAGTCCATCAGCGACACCCTCGACGGCGGCCAGGCCCACCGTGAACACGCCGCCCGCATGCTGGATGCCCTGCGCTACGAACCGTGCTCGCCAGCCTGCCCGAACTGGCTGCGTTACGGCGTACAGCCCAAGAACACCAAGCCCGGTATGCAGCCCGGCCGCTGCCGCTCCCAGGCACACAAGCCCGAACACCTCGGCTACGCGGGCCGTCGCGGCCCGGTCTCCCGCAAGTGGTCCAACAAGACCCTGGCCGAACACAAGCAGGACCGCCGCACCTGGGTCCTGGAAGCCCTCGGCCAGGCCGATGAACCCACCGACCCACACCGCTACATCTGGCGACCCGTCCCGGCCGGAGACGCCAACGTGCCGCCCCTGACCATGCGGCTCCTTCGGTCCACGAACGCCAACGCCGGCGAGCCCCCCTCAGAGAGCTGGAAGCCAGAGCAGCCGGACAAGATCTTTCGGCGATCGAGGACGTGGGGAGGGCCGCATGACCAAGCGAGACGACCTGCTGACCGTGGCCCAGGTCCTCGACGAACTCGGCGGCGTCTCCCGCCGCACCTTCTACCGCTGGCGAAATCGGAAAGGCACCGGAGGACATCCGCCTGCCCAACGGCGAACTCCGGCCTCGATGGTGAAGGCGAAGGACGCTCGTACCTGGTACTCCTTCGCCGTCGCGTACGTTCGCGCCTGGTGGCCGCACGCGGCGGCCAAGTCCCGTGAGGGCATGGCACGGATCTGGCACGCGAGTGGAATTAAGCCCCGACAAGATCAAAGCCCAGGTACCGAATCCCTCGGTCTACCTGAGCTTTCGCGATGAGAGCGGGTGACGGGAATCGAACCCGCGCTGTCAGCTTGGGAATCGCAGGGATCTTGCCTCGTAGGAGCGCTGACCTGCGGCTGAGACCGGTCATGACTGACCGTGGTTGCCCCCTCGTTACCGCCCTTAATGGCACGACGATCAGCCCGCGACCTGGTGTTCCCCGCGCGACGCGCGCACCTCGCCCGCCTGATCATCTCGTCTGCCGTCGACCCGCCCGAAGGGGAAGCGGGCCAGGGCCACGGGGACAAGGTGGAGCGCCCCACTGGACGAACGACCTTGTCCCCGTGGCCCTGGTCTGCTCGGCTTGTCCCGGGTCGATGGTGGGCGGGATGATCAGGATTCCGCCTCAGCCGCCTACGGCCCCTCTTTAGGCGCGGCGACCATCCCGGAGCCGGAGCGCCCAGGGTTACTAAATCACGAGCAACCATTGATCGCCGCCGCTAAAATCACTCTCGTGAACATTCAATGGTGTATCGAGCGCTTAGAACTATATGCCTCCGCTCTTGAAGAGCTAGATCATCGCGGAGAAAGCCGCATGCATCTTTCCCTAGAAGATGCTCTTCGGAATGTGCAGCAACTTTCCCGTACCGCACATACGATCATGCGCAGGCTCGATCCCACGATGAGCGATCGATTTTCATGGGACGACCGATGGCAGATCGAGCAGGATGTCAACGCTACGATTGGCATGCTGCACGACTGGAAGGAGGTAGAGGAAAATCTTGGTCCTGGAGGGCCGTTGATATATGCAGCGCAGTTGCACCCTTGGGTTTGGGACGCAGCTTCTACGTTCTGGGACGCTGGTCACTACCGCGAGGCCGTGGCTCAGGCTGCTCGCTCGATAAGTGCGCACACGCAGTCAAAGATCGGCCGTACGGATATTTCTGAAGGGAACTTGCTCAAACAGGCCTTCAGCAAGGAAGATCCCAAGCCCGGCGCCCCAAGGCTGCGATTTACCGGAGATCGAAGCACTGAGACCTGGCGGAGCAGACAAGAAGGTGCGGTAGCTTTTGCCTTCGGCTGCTTCACTGGCATTCGGAATGTCGCTACCCACCAGCACATGCTCGACTGGGACGAACAGGAAGCATTTCAGTACCTGACCGCATTCAGCGTGCTGGCGCGCTGGGTGGATGAATGCGAAGTCGAGACGACCGAGGACGTCTGAGTGTTCAGCGCTTAGAAGACAGACGCGGCCCGAGCGCGGCCGCGCGCGAGAACGGCCCCCAGGCCGCACGCGCAGCGTGCGGCCGCGAGCGGGCCGCGTAGCGGCGCGCAGCGCCGCCCTTGATACCTACAAGAGCTATTCGGCAATCCTTCGGTCGAACATCCCGGCCTTGCGGGCCTCTGCGATGAGTTCGACGAGATCGGCTACAAGCTTCGGGCTTGCGGCGATGGTCGCTTGGGCGGTCTTGCTGTGCGGACTGCCGTCGAGATCAATCACCGTTGCCCCCGCTTCCCTGGCGATGATGACGCCTGCTGCGGTATCCCACGGGTTGTTGCTGAGCATGATGGCGGCATCAATCCTGCCGTGTGCCACCCACGCGAGATCGACCGCGGCTGCGCCGAACATCCGAATGCGCTGAACGCGCGCGGCAAGCTCTTCGGTCAGGGCGAACCTCGGCCGGTTACGCTCCTCGGCATTCTCCCCCACGGCATAGTCACCGATCGCCACAATCGCGCTCCGCAGGTCGCGGGCATCGCCCACCTGGATCGCGGAGCCGTTCACGGCAGCGCCGGCATCTTCGGCCGCCGCATAGCGAAGATCGAGGAACGGCAGGTCGATCACTCCAAGCGTGGGGGCGTCCTTATCGACGAGGCCCAGGGAGACGCCGCAGAGCGGGATGCCGTGCAGGAAGTTCGCCGTCCCGTCCACAGGGTCCAGCGCCCACATCAGGCCATCACCCAAGCGACTGACACCTTCCTCCTCACCCAAAAAGCCGATCCCAGGAGTTTCACGAGACAGGAACTCCCGCACAGCATGCTCGACGGCGTAATCCACCTCCGTCGCCATGTCCCGGTCACCCTTGGCCGTGACAATCCCGGGAGCTTTGGTACGGATAATCTCGCTGGCGATCGACACAGCTTGTTCACCGATGGGGAGCAGCGATCGGGCGGCGATGGTCATACAGGTTTGCTCCGCTCCCACATATCCCTGAACACCTGGTCGAAGACGGGGAACAGCCCCTCTGCGGCGGTGTTGTCCGTGATCACAAAGGTAGGTGAATTGACTCCGCGTGCCTGCGGTAGGTACGGCTGGACCACGCACAACGCCCGGTCCACGATGAGCAAGTTGAATCGGATCGTCTCGTCGTAGACGTGCAGTTCAAGGCATTGGGCCGACGTGGTGTCGAGCCGATCGCGCAGCCTGGTCAGCATGCTGATGTTGAGCGCCGTGAGGGTCGTCCGGGTGCTGTCGGTGTAGCCCTCTTCTGCTTCGCGGGCGCGGATCGCCTGGCCCTTCACGTCGAGGAAGAGGCAGCGGATGCGCGTGCCGGAGTCGAGCAGACGCTTGAGCTGATGATCGGGGCAGCTCTGGCAGAGGATGTTGAGCGACAGGCCTGCTGCGTTGATCTCCTTCGCGTCGTCGAGCAGCGACGAGGCCGGATATGCGGAGGAGAAGGCCGAGCGGCTACTGAAGACGGCGGTCACGTCAGCCAGCTGTGGGGCGTTGGCTGCGACGTCGGGCCCGGCGCTTCTGGCTGGCTCCGGCTCTGTTCTCTGGGCGGGGATCTCGACGGCGGCCGTGGCGAACAGCTCATGCGCCGATCTGCCCGGGAACATCGCCTCCAAGACGCGGCAGTGGCCCGAGTACGGCAAACCCTTGAGCTCTCCGTTCAGCCATCGGTGGAGCTGCGCCCGGCTCGGCCAGCCACCCTGCAACGACGGGTCCGCCTTCTTGGCCGCCTTGTCGTCTCGCTCCATCGCAGGCTCGAACGTGGCCAGGAGGACGAAAGCGCGGTAACGGCGATCATGCGTGGTACGAGGCATCGGCGTTCCAGAGCTGCACTTCCATGATCTCCGTCACACGGGAAACATGATCGCGGCGGACTCGGGCGCCGGACTCAAGGACCTCATGGCACGGATGAGGCACGACAACGTCCGGGCCGCGATGATCTATCAGCACGCCGTACGGGGAGCCGACAAGCTGATCACCGAGGCGATCGACAAGCACCTCATCGGGCACGGGACGACGACGAGGACGACCCGCCTGGCCTGCTGGTTCCCACCGGATGATCACCGGCCCTAATGGCACGCTAATGGCACGCAAAGATCAACAGTCCTATGAAACAACGAAGCCCAGGTACCGAATCAACCGGTCTACCTGGGCTTTCATGATGAGAGCGGGTGACGGGAATCGAACCCGCGCTGTCAGCTTGGGAAGCTGATGTTCTGCCATTGAACTACACCCGCGTGCGACTCGCGGCCGCCGTCCACCACTGTAGCGGAAACTTGGCGCTCTTCAGCAATCCCGGGCCCGCAGAGTTTCCGGGCGGGCGGTAAGTTGCTCACCGTGCTGCTATCTGACCGTGACATCCTTGCTGAGATCGACGCCGGACGGCTCTCGCTCGACCCGTTCGATCCCGAGATGATCCAGCCGTCCAGCATCGACGTCCGGCTCGACCGCTTCTTCAGGGTGTTCGAAAACCATCGTTACCCGCACATCGACCCGGCCGAGGAGCAGCCGGATCTGACGCGGATGGTGGAGCCCCAGGGGGATGAGCCGTTCATCCTGCATCCGGGGGAGTTCGTGCTGGCCTCCACGTACGAGGTCGTCTCGCTGCCGGACGATCTGGCCTCGCGGCTGGAGGGCAAGAGTTCGCTCGGCCGGCTGGGGTTGCTGACGCATTCGACGGCCGGGTTCATCGATCCGGGGTTCAGCGGGCATGTCACGCTGGAGTTGTCGAACGTGGCGACGCTGCCCATCAAGCTGTGGCCGGGAATGAAGATCGGGCAGCTGTGCGTGTTCAGGCTCAGTTCCCCCGCCGAGCATCCGTACGGGTCCAGCAAGTACGGTTCGCGCTATCAGGGGCAGCGCGGCCCCACCCCGTCGCGGTCGTACCGCAACTTCCACCGCACGAAGGTTTGAGATGAACATCAGGTGAACGTTCGAGGAACGTCTCGGTAATCAGGTCTCGTTTTCGTACTGCCAGCAACTGTTCTGAACGACGTCGAGGGCAGTCCGAGCTGCCAAAAAAGCCCCAAAAGTACGTACATCCTCGGTGTTGCACAACCTACGTCGGGTAGCCAGAAGGCGAACGGGATGTGAAGTTCGCATTTCGCCTGGTAGGCCATACCCTCTTCCACGGACCATCCCCGCACATCTGGAGAACGACGTGCGCCTGCGTCTCACGCCACGTGAGGACAGCTACTACGACCTGTTCGCCGACTCGGCGAACAACCTGGTCACGGCATCCCGCCTGCTGGTGGAGATCATCAGTGACGGCTCGGACAGGGAAGCCCTGGCCGAGAAGATGCGCGCCTGCGAGCACGCCGGCGACGAACGCACCCACGCCATCATGAACCGGCTCAACGAGAGCTTCATCACGCCGTTCGACCGCGAGGACATCTACCGCCTCGCCTCCAACCTCGACGACGTGATGGACGCGATGGAGGCCGCCTCCGACCTGATCGTGCTCTACCAGCTCGACCACCTGCCGAAGGACGTCGTCCGTCAGGTCGAGGTGCTCGAGCGGGCCGCCGAGCTCACCGCCGAGGCCATGCCCCGGCTGCGTTCGATGAAGAACCTCAACGAGTACTGGATCGAGGTCAACCGCCTGGAGAACCAGGCCGACCAGGTCTACCGCAGGCTGCTGGCCAAGTTGTTCAGCGGCGAGTACGACGCACTCACGGTCATGAAGATGAAGGAGGTCGTCGACGCCCTCGAACAGGCGGCCGACGCCTTCGAGCACGTCGCCAACACCGTCGAGTCGATCGCGGTCAAGGAAAGCTAGGCCCGTGGACCTCACGCTCGCCCTCGTCATCGGTGTGGTCGTCATCGCGCTCGTCTTCGACTACACCAATGGCTTCCACGACGCGGCGAACGCCATCGCGACCTCCGTCTCGACCCGGGCCCTGACGCCCAGGGCCGCGTTGTTCATGGCGGCGGCCATGAACTTCATCGGCGCTCACCTGGGCACACAGGTCGCCCAGACCGTCGGCAGCGGCATCATCGACGCGCCGAACGGCTCGCACGGCCTGGTGATCGTGGCCGCGGCGCTCATCGGCGCGATCGTCTGGAACCTGATCACGTGGTATTTCGGGTTGCCCTCCTCCTCCAGTCACGCGCTCATCGGCGGCCTGGTCGGCTCAGCGCTGGCCTCGGCCAGCGTCGTGCACTGGGACGGCGTTCTCGAGAAGGTCGTCATCCCGATGATCCTCTCGCCGCTGGTCGGGTTCTCCCTCGCGGCGTTGATCATGATTGCAATCTACTGGATCTTCCGCAACAGCCAGCCCGGCAAGACCAACCGCGGCTTCCGCTACACGCAGACGGTCTCGGCCGCCGCCATGGCGCTCGGGCACGGCCTGCAGGACGCCCAGAAGACGATGGGTGTCATCTTCCTGGCCCTCGTCGTCGGTGACTTCGCCGACCCGGGCGACCCCATCCCGCAGTGGGTCATCCTGGCCGCCGCCGCGGCGATCTCCCTCGGCACGTACGCGGGCGGCTGGCGCATCATGCGGACGCTGGGGCGGCGCATCATCGCCCTGGACCCGCCGCAGGGCTTCGCCGCGGAGTCGGCGGCGGCGACCGTGCTGTACGTGGCCGCCATCGGGTTCGGCGCTCCCATCTCGACCACGCACACGATCACCTCGGCGATCATGGGCGTGGGCGCCACCAAGCGGCTCAGCGCCGTGCGGTGGGGCGTGGCGGGCAACATCGTGACCGCGTGGATCCTGACCATCCCGGCCGCCGCCCTCGTCGCCGCGGTCTCGTACTTCATCATGCACGCGATCATCGAGTAGTTCAGCCGGTGGGGGCGTACATCACGTCGACGTCCCAGCGGGAGAAGCCGAGTGACTCGTACAGCCTGATGGCCGCCGTGTTGGCCTCGTCCACGTAGAGCATCGCCTGGGCGAGGCCGCGCGAGCGCAGGTGGGTCAGGCCGGCCAGGGTGAGGGCCCGGCCGAGACCGGTGCCCTGCTGGGAGGGGTCGACGCCGACGACGTACACCTCTCCCAGGGAGTCGTGGACCTTCGTCCAGTGGAAGCCGGCCGGCCGGTCGCCGCGGACGGCCAGGAAGAAGCCCTCGGGGTCGAACCACGGCTCTCGCTCGCGCCGCAGCAGGTCGTCCATCGTCCAGGCGCCCTGTTCCGGGTGGTGGGCGAAGGCGGCGGCGTTGACCTTGAGCCACGCCTCCTCGTCACGTCCGGGCACGAACGTGCGCAGCGAAACCTCCGGCGGCAGCGTGTAGTCCGGAAGGGGCACGTCGAGCGGGCGGCGCATCTGCCACAGGGAGCGTACGCGCTTCAGCCCGAACGAGGCCGCCAGCGCCGCCGCGCCCGCGTGGTCGCCGTGGGCCCACAGGCGCGGGCGCCCGGCGGTGACGTCCATGACCTCGCGCAGCAGGCGCGTGCCGTGGCCGTGCCGGCGGTGGTCCGGGTGGACGACCAGCTCGACGCTCGGGCCCTCGTCGGCCGGATCGACGTGCGCGTAGCCCGCGAGGTCGGCTCCGGCGTGCAGCAGCAGGGAGCGGGCCCCGGAGTCACCGCCGTAGCGGACGTGGAGCATCGACTGCTCGTTGAGCGGGTGGACGCCGTCGGCTCGCGCCGCCGCCTCCACGAGGCCGAGCACCTCGGCGATCTCCTCGTCGTCCAGCTGGGCGGAGACTTTCACGTGCACGTTCACAGAACGCCACTCTAGGCGGACCATTGGCAAACACCGCCAGCAGGTATCCGGATAAATCGTTACCTTTGCGGCATCGGCTGCTCAAGATCAGGTCGTAACGTCTTGGGGCATGACGTCTCGTTCCTTACTCCGGCTGGCGCTTGCCGGAGCCGTCACCTCGGGCGCGGTCCTGCTGGCCACCCTCCCGGCGAACGCGAGCAAGGCCCCTCCGACGGTCCCCGTCCGGCTGCTCGCGCTCAACGACTTCCACGGCAACCTCGAGCCCCCGACCGGCTCCTCCGGCCGCATGGTGGACGAGCACGGCAACACGGTCGACGCGGGCGGCGCCGCGTACGTGGCCACGCACATGAAGGCCCTGACCGACCGGAACACCATCGCCGTGGCCCAGGGCGACCTCATCGGCGCCTCCCCGCTGATCTCGGCCGCCTACCACGACGAGCCGTCGATCGAGTTCATGGACAAGCTGGGCCTCAAGGTGGCCGCGGTCGGCAACCACGAGTTCGACGAGGGCTACACCGAGCTGCGCCGCATCATGAACGGCGGCTGCCACCCGGTCGACGGCTGCTCCCCCGCCGGCACGTGGAAGGGCGCCGGGTTCGACTACGTGGGCGCGAACGTGTTGTTCAAGAACCCGCACGAGAAGACCGACGCGCTCGCCGCGCTCGGCGGCGCCGACTCGGCCAAGGTCAAGAAGCTCCTGGACGGCTGGGGCGTGCCCGCGCTGCCGCCGGTCAGCGTCAAGTGGATGAACGGCGTCCCGATCGGCTTCATCGGCCTGGTCACGCAGACCACGCCGAACATCGTCACGAGCGAGGGCATCAAGGACCTCAAGTTCGTGGACGAGGTCAAGGCCGCCGACGTCGCCTCCAAGCTGCTCAAGCTCGTGGGCGTCAAGGCCCAGGTCGTGCTGGTGCACGAGGGCGACCAGGTGAACGCCGGCCAGTCGCCGGACGCCTGCGCCGCCACCCCCGGAGCCGGCAACCGCATCGCCACGCAGGTGGACCCGGAGATCGACCTGATCCTCAGCGGCCACTCCCACCAGGCGTACCTGTGCACGGTCAAGGACCCGGCGGGCGAGGACCGGCTGTACTCGCAGGGCGGCTCGTTCGGACGCGTGATCACGCAGGTCGACCTGAAGGTGAACACCAGGAGCCGCGACATCGTGCGCTCCTCGGTCGTCGCCGACAACCACGTCGTGACCCGTACGGTCGACCCGGACCGGGAGATCTCCACGTTCGTGCAGACGTGGAAGGACCGCGTGGCGCCCGTCGCCAACCGGGCGGTCGGCACGATCACCGGTGACATCACCAACACCGCGGGGCCGTCCGGCGAGTCGTCGCTCGGCAACCTGATCGCCGACGCGCAGCTGGCCGCCACCCGGACCGGCGGCAACGCCCAGATCGCCCTGATGAACCCGGGCGGCGTACGGGCCTCACTGTCCTACGCCGGCTCGCCGGCCGGTGAGGGCGACGGCGTCGTCACGTACGGCGAGGCGTTCACGGTGCAGCCGTTCAACAACCTCATGCAGGTGGTCACGCTGACCGGGGCGCAGCTGAAGACGGTGCTGGAGCAGCAGTTCACCGGCGGCCCGAACAACCAGGCGTTCACCAAGATCCTGCAGCCGTCGGCGAACTTCACCTACTCCTACAGCGCGAGCGCTCCCTGGGGCTCGAAGGTCTCCGACATGAAGATCGACGGGGTTCCGGTGACCGACACGCAGACCGTCAGGGTCGCGGCGAACAACTTCCTCGTGGGCGGCGGCGACGCGTTCCTCGCCTTCACCGAGGGGACCGACCTGTGGAGCGGGCCGCTGGACATCGACGCCTTCGTCGACTACCTCGGCCAGAACAACCCCATCGCTCCGCCCGCCACGAACCGCATCACGGTCGCCGGCTGACCACCCATGGGACCCGACTGGGGTTCCCTGACGGGACCCCAGTCGGAAGCCAGAGGACGGGCCGCATGGTACGTCTGTCGCCATGGAATTCTTCTGTTATCACCGCGATCGGCCTGATTCCGCGGCGCTGCGCGACGAGCTGGTGGAAGAGCACTGGTCCTACATGGACCGGTACGCGGCGGAGCTGATCGCCCGTGGCCCGACCTTGGTCCGCGGCGGCGACACGGCCACCGGCAGCGTGCACATCGTCGACCTGCCGGATGTCGCCACCGCGCGTGCGTTCGTCTTCGACGAGCCCAACTACCAGGCCGGTGTGTACCGGGACGTGGTGTTGCGCCGATGGCGCAACGTGCTGGGGCGGACCATGTGGGATTTCCCTGGCGGCCGGGACGGCGGCAACCGGTATCTGGTGCTGGGCCTCGGCTCCGGGCAGGCCGCCGACCTCGACCCGCCGTCCGACCGGGACGAGCTGATCGCGTATGGGCCGCTGCTGTCCGACGACGGCACCACCTGGCTGGGTACGGCGGCACTGACGCGGGCGCCGGACCCGGAGGCGGCACGCGCCGTCCTGTCCCCGGACAGGTACGCCGGCATCGAGGTCCACGACTGGCAGTTCGGCGGGCGGCGGTGACGAGGCCTATGCGTCCTTCCAGGCCAGCCACTTGCGCTCGATCTCGCCGGTGAGATCGACCCCGTGGTGGCGGGCCAGCAGCACCACGTGGCACAGCACGTCGGCCAGCTCCTCGCGGAACCCCGCGTCGAGCTCCTCGTCCGTGCGGCCCTTCCGCCTGGCCCGGCCGGTACGCATCAGGAACGCCTGCGTGAGCTCGCCCATCTCCTCCTGGAGCTTGAGCAGGAACCAGGTGTCGTCACGCTCGATGCCGACGTGCGCGGCGTAGCGGCGGGAGATGGACTCGATCTCGTCGGAGAGCTCGCGCAGATCCATGCCCGAAGTGTAGAGCCGGGGGTTCAGACGCCCTCGTACAGCGGGAGGACCGCGACGAAGCGGGCGCCCGGGTGGTGGTCGGCCACCGTGAGGCTGCCGCCGTGGGCGACGACGATCTCCCTCGACAGCGGCAGCCCGAGCCCGCTGCCGCCCTTGTCCTTCGCTCTGCCGCTCTCCAGCCGGGTGAACCGCTCGAACACCCGCTCCCGATCTTCCGGCGCGATGCCGTCGCCGTCGTCGGTGACCGTCACGACCACCTGCCCCTGGTGTACGGACACCTCCACCTCGATCCGGGTGGCGGCGTGCCGGGTGGCGTTGTCGAGCAGGTTGGTCAGCAGCCGGTCGAGCTGCACCGGCGAGCCGCAGACCGGCGCGGTCATGCACAGCCCCAGGAAGATCGGCACGCGGCCGCACTCGCGGTCGCGCGCCTGGTCCTTCACCACGCGGCAGATGTCGACCACCCGGCGCGGCGCGACGGCGCCGGCGTCGAGCCTGGCCAGCATCAGCAGCTCGTCGATGATCGTGGCCAGGCGGTCGGCTGCGGCCAGGGCCCGCGCACCGGTGGCCTTCCAGTCGGTCTCGTCGGGGTAGGCGTTGGCGACCTCCAGCTGGGTGCGCAGCGCCGAGACCGGGCTGCGCAGCTCGTGGGAGGCGTCGGCGACGAAGCGGCGCTGGGTCTCGGCGGAACGTTCCAAACGGTCGAGGGTGTGGTTGGTGGTGCGGGCCAGGGCGTTGATCTCGTCGCCGGTGTCGGGCACGGGGACGCGCCGGCTGATGTCGCGCCCGGTGATCTCGGCCAGCTCGGCGCTGATGCGCTCGACCGGGCGCAGGGCCGACCCGACCGCGGCCCAGGTGATGGCGCCGACGATCACGAGCACGATCGGGGACCCGACGAACACGAACAGGTTGATCCAGGCGAGCGCCCGGTCGACGTCGGACAGGGAGGAGGCGCCGTACACGGTGACGGGGCCGTCGGGCGTCTCCACCGTGACGGCCTGGACCAGGTAGTGGATCTCCGGCTCCAAGCCGTTGGCCGCTGTTCGCTCGACGGTCATGATCGTGTCGGGCGTGCCGGGCCGGAACTCCGTCATGTGAGCGTCCTGCAGGGTCGTGGCGGGAGTGGAGGCGACGATCCGGCCGTCCGACGACACGACGCGCAGGAAATGGATGCGGGCCGGTGGGGTGAGCACGGTGGGAAGGTCTCCCGCCCGCGCCTCGGCCGCCACCCGCCGCACGGCCAGCTCGACTCTGCTGTGGACGACGCCGTAGAGGTTGTCGGGCACGGTGGACAGCGTGAGGGAGGACCCGGCGGCGAGGACGACGGCGACCACCAGGATCGCGATCGTGGTCAGGCGACCCCGAATAGAACGCGGGAACCGCGCCATCTTCCCACCCCCGTGCATCACTGCGAGTGACATCTACCCGCTCAGGGCGATCGCAACATGACGGCTGCTGATCTGGCCTTATACCGATTGAGGAGATGGGGACTGGATACGCTGAGTGTACATACCCGGCCTTGACCGGGAGACGACCGGGCCCCGCCTCCGCGCCTTACGCCCGTGGCGATTCCGCTGAGGGCGTGGACGCCTTCCGCCCGGGCGTTCCGGCGGCCAGGGTGGGTGCCATGAGGGTTCTGGTGCTGGGCGGTACGGAGTTCGTCGGGCGGGCGGTCGTCGAAGAGGCGCGCGCGATGGGGTGGCAGGTGACGACGTTCAACCGCGGCAGCCATGAGCCGCCCGCGGGGGTGACGGCGTTGCGCGGCGACCGGTCGCTCCCCGGCGGGCTGGCGGCACTGGAGCACGGCGAGTGGGACGTCGTGGTCGACACCTGGTCGTGGGCGCCTTCGGCGGTCCGCGACTCCGCCGCGCTGCTGGCCGATCGGGCGGGTCACTACGTCTACGTCTCCAGCCGTTCGGTCTACGCCGACGGGGCGGGGTTCGGGGCCGACGAGAGCGCGCCCGTGGTGGCGGCCTCGCCCGACGACGGCGACGGCGACTACGCGAAGAACAAGGCGGGCGCCGAGCTGGGCGCCGTGGCCGCGTTCGGGGCGCGGGCGCTGCTGGCCCGCGCGGGGCTCATCCTGGGGCCGTACGAGAACATCGGGCGCCTGCCGTGGTGGCTGAACCGGATCGCGCGCGGCGGCCCGGTGGTCGCGCCGGCGCCGACCGGTCTGGGGCTGCAGTACGTCGACGCCCGCGACCTGGCCCGGTGGTGCCTGGAGGCGGGCG
Organism: Nonomuraea terrae; assembly: GCF_044465245.1. Classification (NCBI taxonomy): domain Bacteria; kingdom Bacillati; phylum Actinomycetota; class Actinomycetes; order Streptosporangiales; family Streptosporangiaceae; genus Nonomuraea; species Nonomuraea terrae. The sequence goes on from NZ_JBITLL010000008.1 coordinate 300,179, forward strand.
GCCGCGGCGTGGGCGGTGCGTTCAACGTGGTGAGCCCGCCGGGGTTCACCACGATGGGCGAGCTGCTCGACACCTGTGCGCGGGTGACCGGGGGCGACGCGGAGCTGCGCTGGATCGGCGCCGACCGGCTGCTGGCCGAGGGCGTGCGGCCGTGGATCGACCTGCCGATCTGGCTGACGGGCGACGACCACGCCTACATGCACGGGGGCGACGTGTCGCGGGCGGTCGCGGCGGGGCTGCGGTGCCGTCCGGTGGCGGAGACGGTGGCCGACACCTGGGCCTGGCTGCGCGGCATCGGCGGCGCGGCGCCCATGCGTCCCGACCGGCCCCGGGTGGGGCTCGACCCCGCGTTGGAGGCCCGGCTACTCGAGCGCGGCTGAGCGCGCTTCCATGGTCGTGCGCACGAGGTCGTAGCAGGCGGCCAGGAGCGCGATCCCCACCGAGACGAGCACGACGAGCAGCCCGTGCCGGAACGCCGTCGACCAGCCCTCCCCCAGCGAGCCGAAGAACGTCGAGCCGGCCGCCGCGATGCCGATGGCCGAGCCGAGCCGCTGGCCCGTCTGGAGCACGCCGGCCGCGCTGCCGCCGCCCTCGGGCGGCACCTCGGAGAGCGTGATGGCCTGGTTGGGGGAGATCACCAGGCCGCTGCCCATGCCCGCCAGCAGCAGCGGCAGCGCGGTGGCCAGGCCCACGTTCTGGCCGGGCACGAGGAAGGTGGCGCCCATGGTGGCGGCCAGCCCGGCGATCACCATGGTCAGCCCGACGGCGGTCAGCCACCGCCCGGCCTTCCACACGAGCCGGCCGCCGACCACCGCGGCCGAGGCCGAGCCGAGCGCGAACGGCGTGATCGACAGCCCGGCCAGCAGAGGGCTGTAACCGTGGCCGCTCTGCAGGTAGAGCGTGAAGGCGAAGAAGATGCCGGTGAACCCGGCGAAGTAGAACAGCGCGATCGTCGACCCCAGCCGGTACGACCGCTTCCGGAACAACGTCAGGTCGACCAGCGGCTCACGCCCGTAGTAACGCTCCCAGACGACGAACCCGGCCAGGGTCAGCAGCGCGACCGGCACGAGCAGCCACTTGGCCTCGCCCTCCCACTGGTTGCGCTGGACGAACGGCAGCAGCAGCCCGGCGACGCCGACGCCGAGCAGCAGCACGCCCACCAGGTCCATGCTCTCGTGGCGGCGCACGGTCACCGGACGGGGCAGCAGTCGCCAGGCCAGCGGCAGCAGCACGGCCCCGATCGGCAGGTTGACCAGGAACACCCACCGCCACCCGTGGTCGGCCCCGAACACGGTCACCAGCGTGCCGCCGATCAGCGGCCCGGCGGCCGTGGACACCCCGATGGTGGCGCCGAGCGCGCCGAAGGCCCGGCCGCGTTCGTACCCCTGGAACATCTGCTGGATCAGGCCGGAGACCTGGGGGTTGAGCATGCCGGCGGCCATGCCCTGGATCAGGCGGGCCACGATGAGCACGTTCATGTTCCAGGCGAAGCCGCAGGCGGCGCTGGCGAGGGTGAAGAGCACCACGCCCCACATGAAGATGGTCCGGCGGCTCCTGGCGTCACCCAGCCGACCGGCCGGGACGAGGAGCAGCCCGAACGTGAGCGCGTAGCCGGACAACGTCCACTGCAGGCCGTCGTCCGAGGCCTGCAGACCGTGGCGGATCGACGGCAGCGCCACGTTGACGATGCTGACGTCGAGGCCGGTCATGAACGCGGCCGTCAGGCACACGGCCAGCGCACGTCTGCGGTTGTCGCCTCCGGACACCCCCATCACGGCACCTCTCCGTGTTGTCCCTTCACCCCCTCAAGGATCACAAACTTCCTTTTCCCGCCATACGCCGGGTACCGTCCGATCATGGACACGATGGCGGTGGAGCAGAACGGCATCAACGCCGTCCCCGAGGGTGAGCGCCATGGCCGGCCGCGCGACCTGTTCTGGCCCTGGGCGGGCTCCAACCTGTCGCTGTTCGGCGTCGCGTTCGGCGTGTACATCGTCGGGCTCGGGCTCGGCGTGATCCCCGCGATCGTCACCGGGGCACTCGGGTACGCGCTGTCGTTCCTGCTCGTCGGCCTGGTCGCGGTCGGCGGCAGCCGCTCGGGCGTGCCGACGATGACGCTGGGCCGGGCCCCGTTCGGCTACCAAGGCAACAAGCTGCCCACCCTCTTCTCGTACGTCTCCAACGTGGGCTGGGAGATCGTGCTGGTCACGCTGGCCGCGCAGGCCGGCGCGGCCATCCTCGCGCGCCTCGCGCCCGGCGTCCCCGCCGCCACGGCCACCGCCGTCTGCTTCGCCGTCGCCGCCCTCGTGGTGATCGCGGTCGGCGTGTACGGACACGCGATGATCATGGTGGTGCAGCGTTACCTGACGTACGCGTTCGTGGTGCTGACGGTCGTCTACATGGTCCTCATGGCGCCGCGGCTCGGCGGGTCGCTGGCGAGCACGGCCGGGCCCGGCGAGTGGGTGGGCGCGGTCATCTTCGCGATGACGCTGCTCGGGCTGGGCTGGGTCAACTGCGGCGCCGACTACTCCCGCTACCTGCCGAGCGCCTCGCCCGGCCGGTCGGTGGCGCTGTGGACGATGCTCGGCGGCGCGCTGCCGCCGATGGTGCTGCTGGTCTTCGGCGTGCTGCTGGCGGGCGGCGACCCGAAGCTGGCCGAGGCGGCCGGGACCGACCCGGTGACGGCGCTGGCGGGGGCGCTGCCGACGTGGTTCCTGGTGCCGTACCTGCTGACCGCGATCGGCGGGTTCCTGGCCGGGGCGATCCTCGACATCTACTCCTCGGGGCTGTCGATGCTGGCGCTCGGCGTGCCGATCCGGCGCCACTACGCGGTGCTGATCGACGGGCTGCTCATGGTGCTGGGCGGCTACTACCTGCTGTTCGTCTCCACCAGCTTCCTGGCGACCTTCCAGGCGTTCCTGGCGATCGTCGGCGTGGTGATGGCGGCCTGGGCGGCGATCTTCCTGGTGGACATGTGGCGGCTGCGGGCGGGCGGCCGGGCGTACGACGAAGGGCTGCTGCGGACGGGCGCGCCCGCGGTGAACTGGCCGGGCGTGGTATCGCTGGTCGTGGCGTCCTTCGCGGGGCTCGGCCTGATCACCTCGGGCGACGAGCACATCGCCGGCGTCGTCGGCTTCCTGATGAGCGAGGAGATGCGCGGCGGCACGTTCGGCAGCGCGAACATCGGCGTGGTGATCGCGCTCGTGCTGGCCGGGCTCCTGTACGTCGCGATCACCGCCGTCGTGCGGCCCCGCTCGCGGGAGCGCCGCGCTGGCTGAGCCCCGTGTCGCTACGCTGGGTCAGCCATGATGGACAATCCGTTGCGGCTGGTCCGGTGGGCGGTGCACGTCACCGCCTGCGGGCTGCTGCTGTTCGCCGTCGTCTCCGTGTTGCGCGAGGGCCGCGCCGCCGAGGCCCTCGGCGGCGCGCTGCTCGGCCTGCTCTACGCGGCCGGCCCCGCGGTCGAGGAGCGGCCGCCGCTCGCCCGCGTCTGGCTCGGGCTGGTCACCGCCGGGTGGCTGGTGCTCGCCGCGGCCGCGCCGCCGTTCGTGTGGGTGGTCCTCCCACTGCTGTTCGCCTACCCGCACGTACTGCCGCTGTGGGCGGCGATGTTCGGGGTGACGGTGCTCACGTCAGCGACGGTCGCGGCCGCGGCCTGGCACGCGGGCGGGCTCAGCCTGCCGGTGTTGCTCGGGCCCGGCGGCGCGGCGGTCGTGGTGACCCTGCTCGCCCTCGCGTGCCGGGCCCTGCGCGCCGAGCCGCGTGTCAGGCCGTGACGACGGCGAAGTCGGTCAGCGGACGGTCCAGCACGGCGACCAGCCGGCGCAGCACCCTCGTGTCCCCCTCGCGTTCGACGCCCTCGACGCCCTGGCCCGACAGCAGTCCGACGAGCTGCGCCTTCGTCAGCCGCAGCGTCAGGTCGGCGGTCCCGCGCGGCTCCGGCTGCTGCACGAGCACGCCGTTGGTCAGCGTCGTCCGGTGGCGCTCCCCCAGGTCCGTCAGGTGCCAGTCGATGGACAGGCGCTCGTTCCAGGCGCGCGGCCCGTCCACGCGGATGGCGATCGAGTCGAAGATCTGCTCCACGGAGAGCGCGGCCAGGAAGTCGGCCGGGGTGACCTCCACGTCGGCCGGCACGATGCCGTCCGACAGCTCCAGCGCCCCCGTCAGGTAGAAGTTGCGCCAGGTGGCGCTCTCGGTGCCGTGGCCGAGCCGGGTGTAGACCTCGGCCAGCAGGTCCCGGGCCTCCTTGTTGCCCTCGTCGGCGAAGACCGCGTGGTTGAGGAGCTGGGCGGCGAAGCGCAGGTCGTTCTCCCGGAGGTAGCGGCGGGCGAGCTCGACCACGGCAGCGCCGCCTCCGAGGCACTCGACGTACCGGACGGCGCTCTCCCTCGGCGGGTGCTCCCACAGGTGCGCCGGGTTGCCGTCGAACCAGCCGAGGTAGCGCTGGTAGACGGCCATGACGTTGTGGGCGAGGGAGCCGGAGTAGCCGTGCGTGTGCCAAGCCTGCTGCAGCGCGGGCGGCAGCCGCAGTACCTCGGCGATCTCCGCTCCGGTCAGGCCCTTGTTGAGCAGGCGCAGGGTCTGGTCGTGCAGGTAGGCGTACATGTCGCGCTGCTGCGACAGGAAGCGCTCGATGCGGTCGCGGCCCCATGTCGGCCAGTGGTGCGAGGCGAAGGCCACGTCGGCACGGTCGGCGAACAGGGCGATGGCCTCGGTCAGGTAGCGCGCCCAGGCCCGGGCGTCGCGGACGACGGTGCCGCACAGCGGCAGCATGCTGTGCTGGTTGTGGGTGGCGTTCTCGGCCAGGCAGAGGGCGCGGTGGGCGGGGAGGAGCAGATTCATCTCCGCGGGGGCCTCGGCGCCCGGCGTCAGCTGGAAGACCATCTCGACGCCGTCGACCGTCTCCTCCTGGCCGGTGCGTTCGATCTCGGCCGTGGGCGGGATGAGCGACATGGTGCCCGTGGAGAGGGTCATCCCCAGACCGGCGCCGATCTGGCCCTCCGGCGAGCGAGGCAGGGCGGCGCCGTACATGTAGAGGGTGCGGCGGGTCAGGGCGGGGCCCGCGTAGAGGTTGTCCGTGACCGCGTGCTCCATGAAGCCCTTGGGCGCCAGGATCGGCACGCCGCCGCCGGTGACCCCGCGTACGCCGCCGAAGTGGTCGGCGTGCGAGTGCGTGTAGACGACGCCCGTGACGGGACGGTCGCCGCGGTGGGCCCGGTAGAGCTTCAGCGCGGCGGCGGCGCACTCGGTGGAGACCAGCGGGTCGATGACGACGACGCCGCGCTCGCCCTCGACCAGGGTCATGTTCGACAGGTCGAGCCCGCGCACCTGGTAGACGCCGTCCGTGACCTCGTACAGGCCCTGGCGGGCGCAGAGCTGTCCCTGGCGCCAGAGGCTCGGATGGGCGGTGGCCGGGCAGTCCCCCTGGAGGAAGTCGTAGGCGTCGTTGTCCCACACGACGCCGCCGTCCAGGGATCTGATCACCGCCGGGCTGAGCTCCGCGATGAATCCGCGGTCGGCATCCTCGAAGTCGCCCACGTCGTGCCATGGAAGGTCTGCCATGCCAAGCCGCATGCCCGGGGAACGACGCCAGGTAGCTCAACAGAGTGCCCCTAATAGGATGAATCTTGGGCAAGGAGCTTGATCAGCGGGGGGACCGATGGACGCGTGCGTGTTCGACCTGGACGGCGTGCTGGTCGACAGCGAGCCGGTCTGGGAGGAGGTGCGCCGGGGGTTCGTCGCCGATCACGGGGGCACCTGGCAGGCCGACACGCAGTCCAGGCTCATGGGCATGAGCACCGCCGAGTGGGCCGCGTACCTGCGCGAGCTGGGCGTGCGGATGGAGCCCGCCGAGATCGCGCGCGGTGTGGTCGACCAGATGGCCGCGCGCTACCGCGACGGGGTGCCGCTGATGCCCGGTGCGGTGGCGGCCGTGCGGCGGCTGTCCGACGCGGTCACGCTGGGGCTGGCCAGCTCGTCACCGCGGCGGCTGATCGACGTGGTGCTGGACGCGGCGGGGCTGACGGAGTGCTTCGCGGCCACGGTCTCCACCGAGGAGGTGCCGCGCGGCAAGCCGGCGCCCGACGGCTACCTGGAGGCCGCCCGCCGGCTGGGCGTGGACCCGCGGGGCTGCGTGGCGGTCGAGGACTCCAGCAACGGGCTGCGCTCGGCGCACGCGGCCGGCATGCGCGTGGTCGCCGTGCCGCACCCGCGCTACCCGCCCGCGCCGGACGCGCTCGCGCTGGCCTGGCGCGTCGTGCCCGCGCTCGACGGGCTCACTCCGGAGTCGCTCGCCTGAGGTGACTACGATTGGGGAACCGTGCGAGACATCACGGTTTTCAGCGGCAGCGCCCATCCCGAACTGGCGGAGGAGATCTGCGCCCACCTCGGCACACCACTTCACCCCGTCCAGATCAACCGCTTCGCCAACGACGTGCTCGAAGTGCAACTGCAGGCCAACTGCCGCGAGCGTGACGTCTTCCTCATCCAGCCCCTCGTGCCGCCGACGCAGGAGCACCTGGTCGAGCTGCTGCTCATGCTCGACGCCGCGCGCGGCGCGTCCGCGGCCCGGATCACGGTCGTGCTGCCGCACTACGCGTACGCGCGTTCCGACAAGAAGGACGCGCCGCGCATCTCCATCGGCGCACGGCTGGTGGCCGACCTCATGGTCGCGGCGGGCGCCAGCCGGGTGCTGGCGATGACGCTGCACTCGCCGCAGGTGCACGGCTTCTTCAGCGTCCCCGTCGACCACCTGCACGCGCTGCGCGAGCTGGCCGCCCACTTCCGCCAGTACGACCTGTCGAACACCGTCGTCGTCTCCCCCGACCTGGGCAACGCCAAGGAGGCCGCCCACTTCGCCCGCCTGCTCGGCACCGGCGTCGCCATGGGCGCCAAGCAGCGCTTCAGCGACGACCGGGTGGTGATCAGCTCGGTGATCGGCCAGGTCGAGGGCATGGACGTGATCGTCCTCGACGACGAGATCGCCAAGGGCAGCACGGTCATCGAGCTGCTCGACCGGCTGCGCGAGCGCGGCGTGCGGTCCGTACGGGTGGCCTGCACGCACGGGCTGTTCTCCGGCGGGGCGGTCGAACGGCTGGGCTCCCTGCCGGAGGTGCGGGAGATCGTCTGCACCAACACCGTGCCGCCGCCCAAGCCCGGCGACAAACTCACGGTGTTGTCGATCGCGCCCGCCCTGGCCGAGGCGATGCGCCGCATCCACGACGGCGAGTCGGTGAGCGCGCTGTTCAGTACATCTTGATGACCTGACCGGTGACCCGCCGCCCCTGGTGTGAGGCGAGGAAGGTGATCACCTCGGCCACCTCCTCCGGCTCGGCGACCTTGCCCAGCGGGAGCGTCGCGGCGTACTGGACGACCTCGTCGTTGACCCAGCCGGTGTCGGTCACCGGCGGGTGCACCATGTTGGCCGTGATGCCGTAACGGCCCAGCTCCCGGGCGGCGGACGCCGTGTAGTTCTCCTGGGCCGCCTTCGCGGCGCCGTAGCTGACCTCCGTCGGGAAGCCCTCGGGACCGCCGGAGGTCAGCCCGATGACGCGGCCCCAGCCCGCGCCGCGCGCCACGTGGCGGCGGGCGAACTCGGCGATCAGCAGCGCCGGGGCGCGTACGTCGACGGCGAACTGCCGCTCGTGGGTCTCGGCGTCGACCATGCGCAGCGGGCGGCCGAACTGGTCGCGCTCGGTGGGCGTGAAGGTGTCGCTGAGCCAGCCGCTGGCGTTGTTGACCAGGATCTCGACCGGGCCGAACGCCTTCTCCGCCTGGTCGAACAGCACCTTCGGGACCTCGGGGTCGGACAGGTCGGCCTCGGCGGCCTCGGCCGCGCCGCCCGCCTCTCGGATGCGCCGCACCACGTCGTCGGCGGTGCCGGCCCTGGCCCGGTCGTACGCCTCGGGGTAGGCGGGCTCGTCGAGCGGCGCGAGTCGTTTGTAGGTCAGGAAGACCGCGACGCCCTCGGCCGCCAGCGCGACGGCGGTGGCGGCGCCTATGCCGTGATTGGCCCCTGTGACCAGCGCGACCTTCCCAGCCAAGCCAGTATCGATCATAGTGACCATCATGCAAGCCGACACGGATCGTCTGCTAAGGGTTTTCCTGGAGCGCGTCGAGCCGGCCGTCCCGCTGGTCGCGCTCTGGGCGCACGGCTCGCTGGCCACCGGCGACCACCAGCCGGGACTCAGCGACCTCGACCTGGTCGCGGTGCTGGACGCGCCCGTGACGATGGAGCAGTGGCGGCGCATCAAGGCGGTGCACCGGGGGCTCGGCCTGCCCTTGGCGGACCGGTTGCACTGCTCGTACCTGGCCCGGCAGGAGCTGGACGACCCGGCGGCCGAGCACGTCACGTGGGCGCACGAGCGCATCTTCCGCCGTCCCGTCACCGCCGTCACCCGGCGCGAGCTGCACCAGGACGCGCTCGTGCTGCACGGGCCGCCGCCCGCGGAGTTGCTGCCGCCGGTGGCCGACGCGGAGCTGATCCGGTTCGTACGGACGGATCTGCGCGACTACTGGCTGGTCAAGGCGCAGACGCGGCGGCGCTGGCTGCGGGACGTCTGGGTCGACCTGGGCCTGCTGACGGTGGCCAGGGCGACGGTCACCCTGCGCGAGGGCCGCCTGATCACCAAGCGGGAGGCCCTCGACGTGCTGGCCGAGCTGGGCGCCCCCGAGAACGTGGTGGCCGACGTCCGGGCCCGCAGGTACGGCACCCCGGCCCCGGTGCTGAGCAGGTTCCGGCGGGCACGGCTGGCGCGGGCGTTCGTCAGGTCGGCGATCAGGAAGGCCCTGGCCTGAGAAATCCGTCCCGGGCAGGAAGCATGACCGCGCGCGCCTGGTTGTCTCTCTCCGAGAACAGCTCTATCCGGAAAGGGTGGCACATGGGGGAAAGCAGGCAGTCCTATCTGGTGGCCGCGGAGTCGGCGGTGTCGCTCCTCGGCGACCCGGCCGTGTCGGCGTCCTGGGACAAGCCGAGCGCGCTCACCGAGTTCAGCGTGGCCGGCCTGGCCGGGCACCTGGCCCACCAACTCGTCCGGGTCGGCGACGTGCTCACCCGGAACGGCGAGGTCCCCGAGCCCATCTCGCTGCTCGAGCACTACTCGCGCTCCCCGTGGGTGCAGGCCGGGCTCGACCACGAGAGCAACCTCGGCATCCGGCGCGGCGGGGAGGCGGCCGCGGCGGCCGGGCCCGCGATCCTGGTGGAGCGGGCGCAGGCGATGCTCGACCTGCAGAGCTCGGTGCTGCCCGGCGAGCCGGATGACCGCGTCGTGAGCCTGCCGTCGGGCTGGTCGCTGCTGCTGGACGACTTCCTGCTCACCCGCTGCGTGGAGCTGGTCGTGCACGCCGACGACCTGGCGGCCAGCGTAGGCCTGGCCACGCCCGCGCTGCCCGCCACGGTGATCGACCCGGTGGTCGAGCTGCTGGCCAAGCTGGCCGTGCACCGCCACGGCCCGACGGCGGTCATCCGCACCCTGAGCCGCGCCGAACGGGCCCCGGCCACCATCAGCGCGTTCTAGGGGCGGTGGTCGGCGACCTCGGGGTAGTCCTCGACCGGGGTGCGCCTGCCGAGCAGGTGCCGGTCGAGGAAGCTCGCCAGGTGGGCGCGGGTGATCTCCAGCGCCCGCTCGCCGTCGAGCTTCTGCGTCGGCAGGCCGAGCTGTGTCCGCAGGACGGCGTAGTCGACGAACGACGAGTGGTCGGTGTCCTTCACCGTGATCCAGCGCTTCCAGCCGGTCAGCCGGGGCCAGGCCTTCTTCCAGGAGTCGTCCGTGCCGTCCGGCGTGTGGGACGCGGGCGCCCCGATCAGCATGAAGGGCCGCTTGATCGAGCCGGTGGGCTGGAACGTGCCGTCCAGGTTGACGCCGACCTTGATCCGGGAGTCGGCGATCATGGCCTCGGCGGCGGCGCGCCCGCCGATGGAGTGGCCGATCATGGCGATCTTCGACCGGTCGATCAGCCTGCCCCAGCGGCCCTCGGACAGCTCGTCGAGCACGAACCGGACGTCCTTCACCCGGCCCGCGGCGACCTTGAGGTAGTCCTGGCCCTTCACGCAGGCCAGGCACGAGGTGGTGCGGCCGCCGGGGAAGGTGGTGGCGACCGACTCGTAGGTGTGCTCCACGGCCGCGACCAGGTATCCCCTGCTGGCGAGGTCCTCGGCGAGCGAGGTCAGGGTGGCGCGCGGGAAGCTGAAGCCGGGCGACATGACGACCAGCGGACGTCTGCCCTCCGCGGCGGGGGCGTTGAGACGGGCATGCGTCTTCACCTTGGTGAGCGCGTCCTTGTCCGCCACGGGATAGTCCGCGAGGACCGCCTGCGACACCTGCGGCGGCGCGTACGGCGCGGGCTTGCCGGCGGCCTTCTTGGCCGGGTACCAGAGCGAGACCATGAGCTCCCGCCGGTCCGCCTCGGGGTTCCACGGGTCGGGACGGCTCTTGTCCACCAGGTGCAGGGTGGCCAGCCCGACGGGCTTGCGGCCGGTCGGCTCCGGCAGCGCGAAAAGGTCGGCGGCCTGCGCCGGGGTGGCGGTGAGGACGAGCGACGACAGGACGGTCAGGGCGAGTGCGGTGCGCATGACGATCACTCTGGCGGCCGGGACCGCCCGATCGTCCGCTCCGAACGTCGACCGGCATCCCCTACTTTCGTCGTAAAGCACGTCGTCCGGCCGCCCGTACGCTGTGACCATGCGGTTCGTTCTGCTCGGGGTCGGCACGTCCCTGCTCTCGCTGGCCGTGGTGCACGGGCAGATGGGGGTGGCGTCCGACCTGCCGCAGCCGGTGCTGCTCGCGATCGTCGCGGTGGCCGGGCTGGCCGCCTGGCACGCGCGCCGCGCGTGGTGGCCGCTGGCCGTCGTGGGCGCCGTCGCCTACGCCTGGCTGGTGATGTGGCCGCCGCTGATGATCGCCTCCTACTACGCGGGCCGCACCCTCGACAGAGGCCGCGGCATCGCCGCCTACCTCGGCGGCGGCGTGGTCGTGTGCGCGATCGGCGCGCTGGTCGGCGAGGCCCGGAACGGCCTGCAGGAGATCCTCACGGCCACCCTGGGCAACGCGCTGTTCATGATGCTCGGCGTGATCGGGCTGCCGGTCACGGTGGGGCTGTGGACGGGCGCCCGCCACGAGGTCCTGGAGGCGGCCAGGGAGCGCGCCGAGCGGCTCGAACGCGAGCAGGTCATGCGGGCCGAGCAGGCCAGGGCCCAGGAGCGGGCCAGGATCGCGCGCGAGATGCACGACGTCGTGGCGCACCGGGTCTCGCTCATCGTGCTGCACGCGGGGGCGCTGGAGGTGCGGGCGTCCGACGAGGAGACGGCGCGGGCGGCCGCGCTGATCGGCGGGATCGGCCGGGAGGCGCTGTCCAACCTGCGCGACGTGCTCGGCGTGCTGCGCTCGCCCCAGGGCACCGGCCGGCAGGAGGCCGAGCTCCGGCCGCCGCCCACGCTGGGAGACCTCGACCAGCTGCTCGACCAGTCCAGGTCCCTCGGGATCGCGGTGACGAGGCACGACGAGGGCGAGCCTCGGCCGGTGGAGTCGACGGTGGAGCGGACGGCGTACCGGGTGGTCCAGGAGGCGCTCACCAACGTGCACAAGCACGCGGGCGACGCCGGCACGCAGGTCCGCATCCGCTACGGGACGGACGCGCTGGAGGTGGAGGTGCGCAACGACGCGCCGGGCGCGCCGCGCGGCGAGCTGCCCGGCGCCGGCTGGGGCCTGGTGGGCCTGCGCGAACGCGTGGAGCTGCTCGGCGGCACCCTGCGCACCAGCTCCGAGGACGGCGGCGGCTTCCTCGTCAGCGCCAGGATCCCGGCATGACCGGCGGGAGCCGCGGGAGGCTCGCGTGATCAGGGTGCTCGTCGTCGACGACGAGGAGCTCGTGCGCTCGGGGCTGCGGTTGATCCTGGAGGCCGCGGGTGACATCGCCGTCGTCGGCGAGGCCCGCGACGGCGCCGAGGCGGTCTCGGCCGTGCGGCGCCTGCGTCCCGAGGTCGTGCTGATGGACGTCCGCATGCCCGGCACCGACGGCCTGACCGCCGCCGGCCGTCTCCTGACCGAGCCGCGGCCACCCAAAGTGATCATGCTGACCACGTTCGACCTCGACGAGTACGTCCACCGGGCGCTGCGGCTCGGCGCGGTCGGCTTCCTGCTGAAGGACACCCCGCCCCGCGAGCTGGCCGCCGCCGTCCGCACGGTCGCCGACGGCCAGGCCATGCTCTCCCCGTCGGTCACCAAACGCCTGATCGCCTCGTACGTCGACCGCGCCCCCTCGCGCGCCGAGACCGCCCGCAGGCAGCTGGCGACCCTCACCGGCCGGGAGGAGGACGTCATCAGGGCGCTGGCCCGCGGCCTGTCCAACGCCGAGATCGGCCGCGAGCTGCGCCTGACCGAGGCCACGGTGAAGGCCCACGTCAGCCGGGTGCTGGCCAAGCTGGGCCTGGCCAACCGCGTCCAGGCGGCGATCCTGGTCCACGACGCCGACCTCGGCTAGGAGACGGCTTCCGCGTAGTGGCAGGCCGCCTGGGCGCCGGGCACGGCCGGCAGGATGTCCAGCGGTTCGGAGCGGCACCCGCCGTCCACCCCCGCCTCGGCCGCCTTGCCCGAGGCGAGCACCTGGCAGCGGGCGTGGAAGCGGCACCCGCCGGGGATGCGCGTCGGGTCCGGCGGCTCGCCGGTCAGCACCACCCGCTCGGGCGACTCCGGCAGCACCGACAGCAGCGCCTGCGTGTACGGGTGCCGGGGAGCGGTCAGCACCTGCTCGACCGGCCCCGACTCGACGATCCTGCCCAGGTACATCACGGCCACCCGGTCGGCGATGTTCCAGGCCAGGCCCAGGTCGTGGGTGACGACGAGCGCCGACAGGCCCAGCTCCTCGCGCAGCTTGAGCAGCAGGGCGAGGATCTCACCGCGTACGGAGGCGTCCAGCGAGGCCACCGGCTCGTCGGCGATCAGCACCTTCGGGTCGAGCGCGAGCGCGCCGGCGATGACCACGCGCTGGCGTTGCCCGCCCGACAGCTCGTGCGGGTAACGCAGGAAGAACCGATCGGGCGGCCGCAGCCCGGCCCTGGACAGGGCGGAGGAGACGATCTCCCGCTCCTCCGGCAGGCCGTGGATGCGCGGGCCCTCGGCGACGGCCTCGTACACCGTCTGGCGGGGGTTGAGCGAGCCCGTCGGGTCCTGCAGGACGAGCTGCACCTGCCTGCGGTAGTCCTTGAGCGCCTTGGAGCGGTAGTCGAGCGCGGCGCCGCCGAAGCGCACCTCGCCGGACGTGGGGCGTTCGAGGCCGAGCAGGGTGCGGGCGAGCGTCGTCTTGCCGCAGCCCGACTCGCCGACCAGGGCCACGATCTCGCCCTGGCCGATGGCCAGGTTGACGCCGTCCACGGCGCGGGCCCGGCGGCCCCGCGCGGCAAACTCGACGTGCAGGTCACGGGCCTCCAGCAGGGCCGGCCTGGTCGTGCCGACCGCGTCCTCGGTGGTCTGCGTCTCGGTCATGAGACCTCCTCGTTGGCCCTGGCGTGCACGCACGCCGCCGTACGCCCCGGAGCGGCCGGCCACAGCGCCACGTCGAGGGTCGCGCACTCGTCCAGGGCGACCGGGCAGCGGGGGTGGAACGAGCAGCCGCCGGGCAGCTGCATCGGGTCGGGCGGGTCGCCGCCCAGCCCCTTCGGCGCCATCCGCGACACCGGGTCGCCGACCGTCGGGAAGGCGGCGGCCAGCGCCTTGCTGTAGGGATGCCTGGCGTCGTGGAAGACCTCGTGGGACGGGCCGTGCTCGACGACGCGGCCCGCGTACATGACGGCGAGCTGGTCGCACACGTCGGCGAGCACCGACAGGTCGTGCGAGATCATGATCAGCGAGATGCCGTGCTCGGCCACCAGCTCCTTGATCAGGCTCAGCACCTGCGCCTGCACCATCACGTCGAGCGCGGTGGTCGGCTCGTCGGCGATGATCAGCCGCGGCGAGCAGGCCAGCGCCATCGCGATCATCACCCGCTGCCGCTGCCCGCCGGACAGCTCGTGCGGGTAGCTGCGCGCCCGCCAGGCGGGCAGGCCCACCTGCTCCAGCAGCTCCGTCACGCGTCTGCGGGCCGCGTCCGGCTTGGCCAGGCCGTGCACGAGCAGGGGCTCGGCGATCTGGTCGCCGATCTTGCGTACCGGGTTCAGTCCGTGCTGGGCGCCCTGGAAGACGATCGAGGCCTCCGCCCACCGTACGGCGCGCATGCGGCCCCACTTCATGGTGAGCACGTCGTCGCCGTCGAGCAGGATCCGGCCGCCGACGCGCGCGTCCTTCGGCAGCAGCCGCAGGAGCGCCATGGCCAGCGTCGACTTGCCGGACCCCGACTCGCCGGCGACTCCGAGTGCCGCTCCGGAGTCCAGCCTCAGCGACACGCCGCGCACCGCGGGGACCTCGCCCGCGGCGATCCGGTACGTCACCGACACGTCGTCGAGTTCGAGCAGACTCATGAGGCCCTCCTGAGCTGCGGGTTCAGCACGGCTTCGAGTGCCCGTCCGGCCAGCATGAACGCCATGACGACGGCCAGGATGGCAAGGCCGGGGATGAGGATGTACCACCAGGCGCCCTGCGTGGGGGCGCCCCAGTCGTACGAGCCGCGCAGCATCGTGCCCCACGAGGTCTTGTTGGAGCTGACCCCGAGGAAGGCCAGCGTCGACTCGGTGACGATGGCGCTGGCCACCTCCAGCGTCGTGCTGGCCAGCAGCAGCGGCGCCACGTTGGGCAGCACGTGGCGGGTGGTGATGTGCCAGTGTCCGCCGCCGAGGGCCTTCGAGCGCTCGATGTACGGCCTCGCCTCCACGGCGAGGGTCTGCGCCCTGATCAGGCGCGCGGTCGTGGGCCACGTGGTGACGCCGATCGCCATGATGATCGTGAACGTGCTGCCGCCCAGGATGGCCGCCAGCACCATCGCCGTCACCAGCGAGGGCAGCACCAGGAACCAGTCGGTGACGCGCATCAGCGACGCGCCGATCCAGCCGCGGAAGTGCCCGGCGGTGATGCCCACGACCATGCCGATCACGATGCTGAGCAGCGCGGCTAGGAAGCCGATGAGCAGCGACGTACGCGAGCCCCACCAGACCATCAGCAGGATGGACCGGCCGGACTCGTCGGTGCCGAAAGGGTAGGCCAGGCTCGGCGCCGCCCACTTGGGGCCGGTGCCGGTGACGACGCTGGTCACGCTCTCGTCGATGAACAGCGGCGCGACCAGCGCGAGCACCACCGCGACGATCAGGATGGCCAGGCCGACGACTCCGGCCCGCTGCCTGCGGAAGTCGGCCCAGAAGCGGCTCAGCGCGAGCCGCCTGCGGACCATGGCGACGCTGGTCATGCCGACCTCACCCTCGGGTCGATCATGTGGTAAACCACGTCGGCCAGGGTGTTCATGACGATCACCGCGACGGTGATCAGCAGGAACGTGCCCTGCATGAGCGTGAAGTCGGGCACGCTGACCGCCTCGTAGAACAGCTGGCCCAGCCCGGGCCAGGTGAAGATCGTCTCCACGGTGACCGCGCCGCCGACCACGAAGCCGATGCGCATGAAGACCAGCGTCACCGTGGGCAGCAGGGCGTTGGGCACCGCGTGGCGCTTGCGTACCTCGTCGTCGCGCAGGCCCTTGGCGCGCGCCACGGTGACGTAGTCCTGGCTGACCTCCTCCAGCAGGGAGGAGCGCATGACCAGGAGATACTGCGCGTACACCACGGCCACCAGCGTCAGGGTGGGCAGCACCATGTGGGAGGCCACGTCGAGCACGTACGCGAACCCGTCGGGCGCGTCGATGCTCTCGATCCCCCGGAACGGGAACAGGCCCGGGATCGGCCCGATGCCGACGCCGAGCACCATCATGAGCAGCAGGCCGAGCCAGAACGTCGGCACCGACCACAGCACCAGCGACGCGCCGGTCGACAAGCGGTCGAACCGGCTGCCGTGCCGCCAGCCCGCGTGGGTGCCCTGCCACAGGCCCAGGCTCACCGCGATGACCAGGCCCGTGCCGGCCAGCAGCAGGGTGGGGCCGAGCCGCTCGCCGATGAGGTCGAGCACGGGCCGCTTGTACTCGTAGGAGGTGCCGAGGTCGAGGCGGAGGGTGTCGCCGACGAAGTCGAAGAACTGGTCGATCAGCGGCTTGTCCAGGCCGAGCCGGTGGCGTTCCAGGTCGAGCTGCGCAGGGGTCATGTTGCGCCCCTGCGCGAGGTTGCGCACGGGATCGCCGGGCAGCAGCCGGAACAAGAAGAACGTGCCGACGATCACCATGGCGATGCTGAACAGCGCCCCGGCCGCCTTCGACAGCGCGTAGCGCAGCGTGCCGCGACGGGCCTGGGGCTCCTCGGCGGAGCCCGCCGCCTGGGCGGCGGGCTCCAATGCGTCGAGTGGTGCGGTCATTCGCGTTCGTCTGCGGTGCTCTTGCGCCGCCTGGTCAGGAAGAACGCGCCCGCGCCCACGACCACTACGGCGCCCACCACCCCGGCGATGAGGCCGGTGTTGGAGCCGCCTTCGGCCGAGGCCGCCCCGGCCGCCGTCCCCGTCGGCTTGACGTCGGCGGTGAACCACGGCCAGTAGCCGCTGCCGCCGTACAGGATGCCGTCGGTCTCGGGGATGGGCGTGATGCTGACGAGGCGGTCCTTGCGGTAGGCCTCAAGGTCCTTCGTGTAGTAGATCGCGATGACCGGCGCCTGGGTGTAGAGGCGCTCCTGCATCTGCTTGATGATGTCGGCGCGCTTGGGCCGGTCGAGCTCCTTCAGCTGCTCCTGGTAGAGCTCCTCGAAGGTCTCGTCGCAGAAGAACGACTCGGTGCCGCCGCCCTCACCGGTCGGCGACGGCCGCCGGCTGCACAGGTGGGTGGCCAGGACCTCTTCGGGGTCCGGGTTGACCGACCAGCCGCTGATCGCGATGTCGAACAGGCCGCTGACGCCGGTCTCCTCGGTGAACTTGCTGGAGTCGAGCTTCTTGGTGGTCAGCGTGATGCCGACCTCCTTGAAGAAGCCGGTCAGGTACTCGGCGAGCTTGTCCTCGATCGGGGTGTCGGTGTGGATGCTGAAGCGGAACTCCAGCTTGCGGTCACCGTCGGGCATCGTGCGGATGCCGTCGGGGCCCTTCTTGTAACCGGCGTCGTCGAGGATCTGGTTGGCCTTGGCCGGGTCGTAGCCGACCTTGGTGTCGCCGGTGGCCTCCCAGAAGAAGTCCTTGTACATGGGCGGCACGATCGAGCCGTCGGCCGGCCTGGCCAGGCCGTTCTGCACGTCGTCGACGAGCTTCTGCTTGTCGATCGCGTAGTGCAGCGCCTGCCGCACCTTGACGTCCTTCAGCGCGGGGTGGCCGTCGCCGACGGGCTTGTCGTCGTTGGTGGTGGCGCCGTGGTTGATCTGCAGGTACACCGACCGCCGGCCCTGGGTGTTCCAGGCGGTGATCTGGGGGTCGTTGAGGATGGCCTCGTACTCCGGCGGGTTGAGCCGGCCGATCAGGTCGATCTCACCGGTCTTGAGCCCGGCGATGGCGGCCTGCGGGTTGGCGTAGAAGATGACCTGCAGCTCGTCGAGCTTGGGCTTGCCGCGCCAGTAGTTGGGGTTGGCCTGCAGCTTGACGTACTGGTCCTTCTTGTGCTCGATCGCGATGAAGGGGCCGCTGCTCGGCGTGGGGTACTTCTCGGCGTCGTAGTTGGCGATGTCGGTGACCGACTCCCAGGCATGCTTGGGCATGATCGGGATCGGGTTCTCCAGCATCGAGGCCTGCGGGGCCTTGAGCTTGATGGTCAGCTCCTGGCCGTTGGCGGTGACGCTCTCGAAGTTCTCCACGGCGGGGCCGTTGGCCGTCTTGGCCGCCTCGTCCGTCATGATCTTGTTGAAGGTCCAGGCGGCGTCCTCGGCCGTGACCGGCTGACCGTCGGACCACTTCGCTTGGCGGATCTTGAACGTCCAGGTCAGCCCGTCCTCCGAGGTCGTCCACGACTCGGCCAGGTCGGGGCTCGGCTGGAGCGTCTTGGAGTCCGGCACCGTCAGGAAGCCGTACATCATCCGGTGGATCGACGTCGAGACGAGGCGGACCGCGAGGAACGGGTTCATCGAGTCCATGGCCTGCGTCGCGCCGACGCGGAGCACCTTCTTACCCGCCGCCGGGTCCTGGGCGAGCGCTGTGGAGCCCTGCCCTGCTATTAACAGCGCGACGCCCAGCGCAGCCAGGCGTGCGAACCATTTCCTCATAAGTGCCTCACCTTCAGGCGGGGGGTTCCTGTGTAGAGAAAGCCACACCATACGGAGACCGCATGTCAACGCATGACGGAAAATTGTTTCAGTCTCGTTTCCATTTCCGGTGTAAATTTTCAACCACCGATGGCAGTAGCGTGAGCTGGTGCCCCGACCTTTCGCCGCGATCGCCGCGGTCGTCATCGTGATCTGCGGGCTCGGCGTGCGGACGCTGTGGGACGGACCGGTTCCGAAGTACGCCGGCGACGCACTCTACACAGCGCTGATCTACATGCTGCTGGTTTTGCTCTGGCCGCGGATCCGCCCGTGGGCGGCCGGCCTCGCCTCGGCGGCGCTCAGCTGGGCGATCGAGTTCGCCCAGCTCGCGAGCATCCCCCGGTGGCTGCACCCCCTGCTGGGCAGCACGTTCAACCCTCCAGACCTCCTCTGGTACGCCGCCGGCGCCGCCGCTGCCGCCGTCGCCCACACCCTGTGGATGACCAGACATACCCCACGGGGGTAAAGATGCATACAACCCCCAACCCCGGATAGGGGAAAAGAAAAGTCGCAGTCCAAGGGGGATTCTCATGATGGACGGAAAGACCATCGCGTTCCTGGTCGCTCCCGAGGGTGTGGAGCAGGTCGAGCTGACCGAGCCGTGGAAGGCCGTCAAGCAGGCGGGGGGCACGCCGAAGCTCGTCTCCACCCAGTCGGGCCAGATCCAGGGCTTCAACCACCTGGACAAGGCCGACAGGTTCGCCGTGGACGAGACGGTGGACGACGCCGAGGCCGCCTCGTTCGACGGCCTGGTGCTGCCCGGCGGCGTCGCCAACCCCGACTTCCTGCGTACGCAGCCGAAGGCCGTGCAGTTCGTCCGCGCGTTCTTCGACTCGGGCAAGCCGGTGGCGGCCATCTGCCACGCGCCGTGGACGCTGGTCGAGGCCGACGTGGTGCGCGGTCGTACGCTGACGTCCTGGCCGAGCCTGCAGACCGACCTGCGCAACGCCGGCGCCACGTGGGTGGACCAGGAGATCGTGGTGGACACGGAGGGGCCCAACACGCTGGTGACCAGCCGCAAGCCGGACGACCTCAAGGCGTTCTGCCAGGCGGCCACCGACGCGTTCGGCACGTGATCTTTTCAGGGTCAGGGCGCTCGGACGAGTAACCCCTTTCAGGTCAGGAGTGCCCGGACGAGTCCCCTGACGGAGGACTTGAGCCGCGCCACCGTCCGCCATGACGTGCCGCGCCAGATCAGCGTCGAACGGGCCGAGCAGGGCATGGGCGGCGAACCCGGCGTCCATGCCCGCCCGGGCCTCCGCGATCAACGCGCTCACGCGGGCGTGCCGGCGGAGACAGGTCGGATCGCGATGCCGCCCGCTCGGCCGGCAACTCCTGTGACAACCCCGCCGGAACACCGTTCCCTTCCCCACCCCGGCGGCCGCCGCGACCCGCTCGAGTGACACGTGCGCCCCCAGCAACTCCTCGGTCGTGCGCAGGATCGCCTCCCGGTCACGCCGCGTCAGCCCGCACGCCCACCCTCGCGTGCAACCGGACCGCTGGTGCCCGTAGTTCTCGACCGGGAGATCACCGGCAAGGTCGTCCTGGACGTCACCCACCGACGGGCATGACGGTGACGAAACCGGTCTGTAACTCCTTGTGTCCTGTCCGGAAATGGTCTAGACGTAGACCAAATGGAGCGTCCTCCACCCCCCAGGGAGACCTCAATGACCACTGACGAGGATTCCAGGCGACTCGCCGAGCTCGGTTACAAGCAGGAGCTGGCCCGCACCTGGAGCGGTTTCTCCAACTTCGCCATCTCGTTCTCGATCATCTCGATCCTGGCCGGCTGTTTCACCACGTTCGGGCAGGCCTGGAACAACGGGGGCCCCATCGCCATCTCGTGGGGCTGGCCGCTGATCTCCGCGTTCATCCTGATCATCGGTTTCTGCATGTCGGAGCTGGTGTCGGCGTACCCGACGGCGGGCGGCATCTACTGGTGGGCCGCCAAGCTGGGCAAGCCGATCCACGGCTGGTTCACCGGCTGGCTCAACCTGATCGGTCTCATCGCCGTCACCGCGTCGGTCGGCTACGGCTGCGCGACGTTCCTCAACATCACGCTCACCCGGCTGACCGGCGGCGCCTGGGAGGGCACGCTGTCCCAGACGTTCCTGCTGTTCGTGATCATCCTCGCGCTGCACGCGCTGATCAACGTGTACAGCCACAGGCTGATCTCCGTCCTGCAGAACGTGAGCGTCTGGTGGCACGTCGCGGGCGCCGCGATCGTGGTCGCCATCCTGGTCTTCGCCCCCGACAGCCACCAGTCGCCCGGGTTCGTCTTCGGCGGCACGATCAACAACTCGGGCTTCGGCGACGGTTCCGACGGCCTGCCCTTCTGGTTCTACGTGCTGCCGCTCGGCTTCCTGCTCACCCAGTACACGATCACCGGCTTCGACGCCTGCGCGCACGTGTCGGAGGAGACCCAGGGCGCGGCGAAGAGCGCGGCCCGCGGCCTGTGGCAGTCGATCTTCTACTCGGCCATCGGCGGCTGGATCGTGCTGCTGTCGTTCCTGTTCGCCGCCACCGACGTCGAGGCGATCAACGCGGACGGCGGCTTCGTCGGAGCGATCTTCGAGACCGCGCTGTCGTCGCCGCTCGCCACCGCGATCTTCGCGATCTCCACGATCGGCCAGTTCTTCTGCGGGATGAGCTGCGTGACGTCGATGTCGCGGATGACGTACGCGTTCTCCCGCGACGGCGCGGTGCCGGGCTGGCGGCTGTGGGCGAAGGTCGACCGCAACCGGACGCCCGTGAACGCGATCGTCGCCGGCTGCGTCGCCGCCGCCCTGCTGACCCTGCCCGCGCTCTACGCCCCTCCCGGGCACACCACGCCGGTCGCGTTCTACGCCGTCGTGTCGATCGCGGTCATCGGCCTCTACCTGGCGTTCTTCATCCCGATCTGGCTGCGGCTGCGCATGGGCGACGCCTTCCAGCCCGGCCCGTGGACGCTCGGCAAGAAGTACAAGGTGCTGTGCTGGATCGCGTGCGTCGAGATCGCCGTCGTGTCGATCTACTTCGTGATGCCGTTCTCGCCGGCCGGCGTGCCGGGCAACCCCGACTTCACCTGGACGTCGGTCAACTACGCGCCGATCGCGGTCGGCGTCGTGCTGATCGGGATCGCGTTGTGGTGGCGGTTGTCGGCGCGGAAGTGGTTCGCCGGCCCCCGCCGCACCATCGACGAGGAGGTCCCCGCTCCCTGAGCCCGACGCGCGGGTACGGCTCCGCACGGGCCGTACCCGCCCCCCGGCCTGCTAGCTTGCCGCCATGGCCACCCTCTGCGACAACGAGTCACCAGAGCCCGCCACGGAGCCGGACCCGCCGAACGCCGAGATCGTCGCCCGGCTGAGGGCGCGCGACCGCTCCGGCGGGCCGTCGGCCGCCGACATCGTCCGGGCCGTCCACGAGGGCCGGCGATGATCATCATCGACTCGTCCGCGATGGTCGAGGCCCTGACGGGACACGACGCGGACGCCGAGCTGATCGACGCCCTGCGGACCGGCCCGCACGCCCCCCACCTGCTCGACGTCGAGGTGCTCTCGACGCTGCGGGGGCTCGTGCTCGGCGGCAAGCTCGGCGCGACGGCGGCCGAGCAGGCGCGCGCCGACTACCTCGCGCTGGAGATCACCCGCCACGGGGCGGTGGGGATCGCCGAGCGCATCTGGGAGCTGCGGCATAACTACACCGCCTCCGACGCCTCCTACCTGGCGCTGGCCGAGGCGCTCGACGTGCCGCTCTACACCTGCGACGGCAAGCTCGACAGCGGCGGGCACGCCGCCGACGTGCAGGTCTTCCCCCGCAGCTGATCGCTCAGGACGCTTCGAAGGCCGCCGCGACGACCTGCCGCACCTCGTCCATCGAGGCCGTGCCGAGCTCGCTCTGGAGCGACGCCATCTGGACGTCGGGCATGCCGCAGGCGACCGCCCAGTTCCACGGCGTCATGTCGTTGTCGACGTTGAGCGCGAACCCGTGGCTGGTGACGCCCCGGCTCTGCCGCATCCCGATAGAAATGATCTTGCGCCCGGTCTCGGCCGTCCACACCCCGGTCAGCAGCTCGGAGCCGGGCGGGGTGTCGCGGCGCTCGGCCGGCAGCCCCAGCTTGCCCAGCGCCTCCACCAGCCGCAGCTCGACCTCGCGTACGTAGTCGACGATGCGCTCCGCCTCGTCCAGCTTGACGACGAGGTAGCCGACGAGCTGGCCGGGGCCGTGGTAGGTGAGCTGACCGCCGCGGCCCGTCTCGATCACGGGGATGCCGCGCGAGGGGTCGGGCAGGTGGGCCAGCGGAGTGCGGCGCCCGATCGTGTAGACGGGCGGATGGCTGAGCAGCCAGAGCGTGTCCGGCCGCTCCCCCTGTTGGCGCTGCCCGACGAGGTCGGACATGCGCTCCATCGCCTTGTCGTAGTCGACGAGCTCATCCTGGATGAGCGTCAGCGGCCTTGCCCTCATTCTTCAGAGGATATGCCGCCTGCCGAATGCGGGCGCACGAGGGCCGGGAGGGCGCGCGCGGCGCCCTCCGCGACGGCCTCACGCCGTGCGGTAGCCCTTCGGCTGCTCCGGGACGAGGATCCACATCGCGATGTAGACGACCCACAGCGGCCCCGGGATGAGCGACAGGATCAGCCAGAGGATGCGGATGAGGGTGGGCGGCAGGCCGAGCTTGTCGGCGATGCCACCGCAGACCCCGGCGATGATCCTGTGCTCTCGTGAGCGGTACATGGTCTCCTCCGTGTTCGACGTTCTATCGGTTCAACGGACGGCCGGGGCGGCAGACTCCCGTCAGGAACCCTGAGAAAACCCTGTAAGGGTCAGCCACTCATGTGCCATGCCCAGATGACGCCTGGTCAGTCCCTCGACCGGGTCCACGTGGACGAGGAGAAAGGAGTCGAGACCCTGACGCACCCTGAGATACTCCTCGTCCTGCGCCCACACCTGGTCGTCGAACCAGACGAACGGCCGGCGCCCCACGTACGCCGCCACGTGCCGGGTCTTGAACATCTCGCCGTGCTCACTCGGCACGACCGGGGTCATCGGGATGACGGGGAGCGCCGGCAGGCCGATGCGCGGGCCGATCCAGTCGTTGGCGTGCTCCTCCCAGGTGGTGGCCCAGACGAGCTCGGCTCCCGTCGACACGGCCAGGTCGAGCAGCCGGCGGCCGTGCCGGGCGTCGAGGCGCACGGTGTAGAGGACTCCGTCGACCGTGCAGCGGTACGGCCGGAACTCCGGCGCCGGCCGCCCCATCGGGTTCAGCACGCCGTCCACGTCGAGCAGGATCAGGGATCTCACCGTACGGCTCCGGCCCGGTGTTCCTGCGGGCTGACGCCGCGCACGCGTTTGAAGGCCGCGCTGAGCGCGAACGGGCTGCCGTACCCGACCTTCCTGGCGACGGAGCCGATCGTGGCGTCGGGCTCGCGCAGCAGGTCGGCGGCCAGGGCCAGGCGCCAGTCGGTGAGGAACGCCATCGGCGGCTCGCCGACCAGCTCGGTGAAGCGCCGGGCCAGCGACGCCCGCGACACACCGACCTCGGCGGCCAGGGAGGCGACCGTCCACGCGTGGGAGGGGTTGTTCTGCAACATGCGCATGGCCTTGCCCACCACGGGGTCGCTCATCGCGCGGTACCAGCCGGGCGCATGGTGGGCGGCGAAGTACGTCCGCAGCACGGCGATGAGCAGCAGGTCGAGCAGCCGGTCGAGGACGGCCTCCTGGCCGGGCTCGTCCTTGACGATCTCGGCGCCGAGCAGCTCGATGACCGGGCCGCCGGGCTGCACGATGAGCGGCGGCAGGGTGTCGAGCAGCCGCCTGCTGACCGCGTCCTCCATGGTGTACGTGCCGCAGAGCAGCACGGTGTCGCCGTCGGGGTCGTTCCCCCACGTCCGCACGCCGAGGTCCATGGACGCGTAGAGGGACTCGCCGTCGAGGGTGGTGCAGCGCTGGCCGGGGTGGATGACGATCTGCGGCGGGGTCGCGGGGTCGTCGGCCACGGTGTACGGCTCGGGCCCCCGGATGACCGCGACCTCGCCGGGCCGCATCCTGACCGGCTCACCGCCGTCGGGCATCACCCACGCCTCGCCGCGGACGAGCGCGGTCACCGCCAGCGGCGCCTCGTCCTGGATGCGCAGCGACCACGGCGGGTCGAGGACCGAACGCAGCAGGAAGGCCCCGCGGGCTCGCGGGCCGTCGAGCAGGGCCGCGAGCTGATCCATGCGCTAGACGATCGCATATGCGTACGCGCTTCTCAACCATGGAGAGTCTTATCGTTATCGGGCCTTACTAGAGGCATGACGATTCTGGTGCTGGGCGGCACGGGCAAGACCGGCCGCCGCATAGCCGACCGCCTCATCTCTCTCGGCCTCCCCGTACGCGTCGGGTCCCGCTCGACCGGCTTCGACTGGCGCGACCGCTCCACGTGGGCGGCCTCGCTCGACGGAGTCACGGCCGTCTACCTGTCCTACCATCCCGACCTCGCCTTCCCCGGCGCGTACGACGACGTCAAGGCGTTCACGGAGCTGGCCGTGCGGAGCGGTACGCGGCGGCTGGTGCTGCTGTCGGGGCGCGGCGAGCAGGGGGCGCAGGCCAGCGAGCGCACGGTGCGGGAGTCGGGCGCGGAGTGGACGATCCTGCGCTGCTCCTGGTTCATGCAGAACCTCAGCGAGGACTTCCTGCTCGGCCAGGTGCTGGCGGGGGTCATCGCGCTGCCGGCCCCGGACGTGCCGGAGCCGTTCGTGGACGTGGAGGACATCGCCGACGCCGCTGTGGCCGCGTTCACCGAGGACGGCCACGCCGGCCGCCTGTACGAGCTGACCGGTCCGCGGCTGCTGACCTTCCGCGACGTGGCGCGGGAGCTGTCGCGGGCCACCGGCCGGGAGATCACCTTCACCCCTGTCACCCCGGAGGAGTACGTGGCGGCGGCGGTCGCCGACGGCCTGCCGCAGGAGGCGGCGGAGAACCTGTCCGCGCTCTTCGCCGAGACCCTGGACGGCCGTAACGCCTTCGTGGCCGACGGCGTGCGGGAGGCGCTCGGCCGCCCGGCCCGCGACTTCGCCGACTACGCCGGGGCCCACGCCCATCTCTGGAAACCCTAGAGGAGCGCCTGCCGCAGCTGGGACGACAGCCAGGCGACGAAGGCGTCGGGGGGCCAGCCGCAGCCGGTCACCAGGGCGGCGTGGTGGGCGGGGTCGTTGTAGAACCACACCACGTCGATCGCCCGGTCGGTCTCGACGGCGAGCGGCCCCAGCGAGGTCAGGCGTTCGACGACCATGCGGGCGCCCGCGCGCCGGTTGTCCACCATGGTCTGCCAGAGCTCGGCCGCCTCGGGGGCGGCGTCGGCGGCGCGC
The DNA here is from genome assembly GCF_044465245.1 of Nonomuraea terrae. NCBI lineage: Bacteria > Bacillati > Actinomycetota > Actinomycetes > Streptosporangiales > Streptosporangiaceae > Nonomuraea > Nonomuraea terrae. The sequence goes on from NZ_JBITLL010000008.1 coordinate 325,736, forward strand.
CGCACCGTCTCGAAGACCTGGGCGGCCCGCGCGCCGATCAGCTCGGCCACCCGCGCGTACGCGTCGAGGACCGCCTCCTGGCCGGCGGCCTCGAAGACGGGACGGAACCACGGGCGCTCGGCCACCGGCACCGGCTCGTCGTCGCCGGCCAGCGCCTCGTCGACCACCTGGTGGAGCAGGGCCGCCTTGGAGCCGAACGCGGCGAAGACCGTGGGCCGCGCCACGCCGGCGGCGGCGGCCACGTCGGCGAGCGAGGTGGCGGCGTAACCTCGGGCGACGAACAACTCCCTGGCCGCCGTGACGACGGCCTGACGCGTGCGGCGCGCGCTCTCCTCGCGCAGCGGCGACCGGTAGCGCCGCCTGGCGGGGCCTCCCTTGACATCGCTCACCGTTCAAAGATACTGGCAGCATGTTCAACATACTGCTGTCTATCGAATAGAAGGTGATCTGACGATGTCACGCCCGTACGTGCTGGGCCGCGACGAGGGTGAGGCCATCTGGTTCCTCGGCAACCTCGTCACCGTCAAGGTCGCCGGTGAGCACACCTCCGGCCGCCTGTCGCTGAGCGAGTTCGTCAACCCGCCGGGCTTCGCGCCGCCGCTGCACCGCCACCTCGACGCCGACGAGATCTCGTACGTGATCTCCGGCACCGCCCGCTACATGTGCGGCGGCGAGACCTTCACCGCCGGCCCCGGCGACGTCGTGCTGCTGCCGGTCGGGCTGCCGCACACGTTCACCGTCGGGCCGGACGAGCCGATGCGCTCCCTGGTCATCACCACGCCCGCCGGGTTCGAGCGTTTCGTCGCCGACGTCGGCGTGCCGGCCGTGGAACGCCGCCTGCCCGACCCCGGCCCCATCGACGTGGCGGCGCTGGCCGAGGCGCACGCACGGCACGCGATCGAACTGCTCGGCCCGCCGGGGGCGACGCCGTAGCACTACTCCCGCAGGGCGGTGAGCAGGGCGAGCGGGGTCGCGGCCGCCCACGCCTGCGGGGAGGAGGCGTGGGGATAGGGCACCGGATCGGGGTGTTCGTCGTCGCCGTACCCGGCGATGACCTCCGGCAGCCGCCAGTCGTGGTGGGCCGCCGCCCTGATCAGCCCCTTGGCGACCGTGGCGGCCTGCTCGGTCAGCCCGCAGCGGGCCAGCCCCAGCACGATCACGGCGTTGTCGTGCGGCCAGATCGTGCCCCGGTGGTAGGACAGCGGGTGGTAGGGAGCCTGTCCGGCGGCGAGCGTGCGGATGCCGAAGCCGGAGAAGAAATCCTTCTGCAGCAGCCGGTCGCCCACCATCCGCTCCTCGCCGGGGTCGAGGATGCCCGACCACAGCAGGTGCCCGGCGTCGGAGGCGAGCGCGTCGACCTGCCGGTTCCGCCCGTCCAGCGCGAGCGCGGGGAAGGCCGCTCCCGGCATCCAGAAGTCGCGGCGGAAGCGGGCCCGCAGGTCAGCCGCGGCCTCCTCCAGCCGGTCGGCCTCGCGTGGGTCCCGCCACACCTCGCGGGCGAGCCGCGCCGTACGCACCAGGGCGTCGTAGACGTAGCCCTGCACCTCGCCGACCGCCAGGTCGCCCTCGGCCTGGGCGCCGTCGGAGAAGCAGATCGCGCCGGCGGAGTCCTTCCAGTTCTGGTTCACCAGGCCGCCACGCGCCTCGTCGGAGGTGTAGCGCAGGTAACCGCTGGTGCCGAGGCCGCCGTCGCGGAACATCCACTCCACGGCCGCGCGCGCCTGCGGCTCCAGGCGCTCGGCCAGGCGCGGGTCGCCGGTGGCCGTGCGGTGCGCGTCCAGCAGCACCAGGAAGAGCGGGGTGGCGTCGACGCTGCCGTAGTAGCGGCCGTAGGGCACCTGGCCGAAGTGGGCGAGCTCGCCGTGGCGCACCTCGTGCACGATCTTCCCCGGCTGCTCCAGGCGGGCGTCGTCGTAGCGGGTGCCCTGGGCGGCCGCGAGGGCCGGCAGGACGGCGGCGGCCAGCTCCGGCCGGTACGGCAGGGCGAAGAGCGAGGTCAGCAGGGAGTCGCGACCGAAGAGCGCCAGGAACCACGGGATGCCCGCCCCCGGCAGGCGCAGTTCCTCGCCGCCGGGCCCCCCGGCGGGGATGAGCAGCCGTGTCAGGTCGGCCAGGCCCTGCTCGCAGGCGCGGGCCAGCTCCGGCCACGACGTGAGGTCAGCCGGGCGGGGCCGCGCCCCGGTGAACGCGCGCGCCTCGGCCTCCTGGCGGCCGCGCACGGCGCCGGGCGGCCCGGGCGGGGCCGGCTCCCGCGTGCCTGACGGGATGGCGAGGACGGTGAGCGCGAGGTCGGCCGCGCCGTGGGCGGGCAGGGTGAACGTCCACGACAGCACCTGAGCGGTGCCGTCCTCGCCGGCCGGCCGGACGCGGTCCGGCGCGGGCACGGCGCCGACCGTGGTCCGCGAGAGCCAGCTCTCACCTCGCCGGTAGTGGAAGGCGACCCCGTCCGTGGTGGGCTGGACCGTACGGACCGCGTCCGGTTTGTCGTACGTACGGTGGTCGGCGCGCAGCTCGAACTGGTCGGCGAAGTCGGCGTCCACGTGCAGTTCGAGCTGCACCACGGTGGGCTCGCCCAGGTTGCCGACCAGCCGGATGTGCTCGGTCAGCGCGCCCTCCGCCACGGCCTGACGCCGGAAGACGGTGTACGCGGGCGGCCGGTCACGGGTGCCGGCCGGGGCCAGGACGCAGCCGTCGGCGGAGGAGGTCAGCAGGGGCGGCGCCGTGCCGTCCACGGTCAGCAGCCACCGGCTCAGGTGACGTCCGTCGCGGATGAACAGGCCGTCGGTCGAGGCGCCGTTCAGCCCGCGGATGTCGCCGTCGGCGGTCGTGACGGCGAAGGTCCCCCCGCCGACCAGCAGCCGGCTCACCGGGCCGCATCCTGTGCGACGGGGGCGTGCAGCAGGTCGAGCGCCAGGGCGGCGGTCCAGCTGAAACGCAGGATGCCGCGCGCGTCGCCGGTGTACGGCTCCAGGTACTCCGCGAACTCGGAGCGGTGGGCCGAGGTCAGGAACTGCTCGCGCAGCAGGCCGGCCGCCTCCTCCTCGCCCTGCGCGGCCAGGCCACGATGGACGAGCCAGGCGGTGTTGAACCAGCTGGGGCCCCGCCAGTAGCGGTTGCCGTCGAACTCAGGGGCGGTCAGATCGTAACTGGGCACAAGATGCACCCTTCCCAACCCGAAGCGCGGTCCATGCAGCGTACGCGCGAGAGCTTTGCCGATGGTCGCCGGCAGACCCGGCACGACCAGCGGGATCAACCCGGACACACTGTGACCGGCGATGGCGGCGCCGGTCACCAGGTCGCGGGCGTGGAAGATCGCGTCCACCGGGTCCCACAGACGGCCGATCAGGGCGGCGGTCGCCGCCTCGGCCCGCCGCCGGTGCGGGCCCGCGTCCGCGCCGATCGCGTCGGCGATGTCGGCGAGGGCGTACTCGGAGGCGATGAGCAGGGCGTTGAAGGACGGGTCCTCGACGGCGAAGGCGTGCGGTGTGCGCGCGTCGTCGTAGCCGTGGTCGCGGTAGGTCGTGGCCAGGCGTACGTACCGCGCGTAGTCGAGGTCGGTGGGACGGTCGGCGGCGGAGCCGTGGCGCAGGTCGGCCCGGACGAAGGAGCCCGGGGGCGCGGGCTCGATCCGGGCCAGGGCGGCGTCCCAGCACGGGCTGTTGTCCAGCCCCGGCTCCCAGGGATGCACGACCGAGGCGAGCCCGCCGCCGCCCAGGTCACGGGCGCCGCCCAGGTAGCGGTGCCAGGCCGCCAGCCGCGGGTACACGCGCGGCAGGAAGCCCCGGCGGCGTGACTCGGCGGGATCGGCCGCGTGCACCAGCCAGGCGGCCAGGGCGTGCACGGGCGGCTGGACGATCCCGGACGTCTGGATGAACGGAGACGCTCCGGCCGCCCGGCCGGCGGTGGCCGAGCGCCAGAAGTCCGGGCCGGGGAAGTAGGCGCCGTCCGGCACGGCCGGGTTGAACACGATGTGCGGGATGCGACCGTCGCCCCACTGCGCGCTCAGCAGCGTCTCGAGCTCGCGCTGCGCCCGGCGCGGGGAGACGTGCCGCAGGCCCAGGGCGATGAACGCCGAATCCCAGCTCCACTGGTGCGGATACAGGGCGCGGGAGGGAACGGTCGCCGCTCCCGTCCAGTTGCCGAGCAGCACCTGGGTCGCGCTCCTGCGCAGGGAGTCACAGGGGGCGGTGGCGGTCGTCTCGGCGAACGTCGTCATCCCGCGACTCGGCGCAGGAAGGACGGGATCGACCGGACGGCCTCCACCGGGTCTCCGGTGAGCCGGCACTCGACGGCCAGGTAACCGTCGTAACCGGTCGCGTCCAGTGCGCTCAGCCAGGCGGCCCACTCCAGGTGGCCGGCTCCGGGCTGGAACCGGTTGGAGTCGCTCACCTGCGCGTGGCCGATCAGCGGTCCGGCCTCGAGGATGGCGGCCGGCGGGTCGGCCTCCTCGATGTTCATGTGGTAGCTGTCGATGCCGATGCGGACGGAGTCCAGGCCGACCTCGCGGATCAGGTCGGCGGCCTGCGCCAGCCGGTTGACCATGTGGTCCTCGTAGCGGTTGAGCGGTTCGAGGAAGAGCGTGACGCCTTCCTTGCGGGCGTGCTCGCCGAGCTCGGTGAGCCCTTCCAGCAGCACCTCCCGGTCGCGCTCCGCGCTGCGCGGCGGCTCGAACGGCGGCAGCCGCCGGGAGAACATCCCGTAGGACGCCGGGGTCTGGGCGCCCAGCCCGCCCAGCTCGCCGATGACCGACAGCTGCGACTTCATCTGCTCGACGGCGTCGCGGCGCAGCGCGTCGTCGAAGGCGCCGAAGAAGTGCGGCATCTCCACGCACACGGTGGGCATGACGACGCCGTCGGCCTGGGCCTTGCGCAGCTCGGGCAGCCGGTCGCGGAAGTGGAAGTCACCCTTGCCGCGCAGCTCGATGCCGTCGTAGCCGGCGCTTCGCGCGAACTCCCACTTGTCCTGGAGTGTCTCGCCGGGAAGCAGCTGCTCCTGGCAGGCGATCTTGAGCATGGTTCAGAACTCCAGCACGACCTGGAGCGCGTCGGCGGGACGCTCATCCAGCAGGACGTAGGCCTCGGCCGCGTCGGCGACCGGCACCACATGACTCACCAGCGACTTCACGTCGATCAGGCCGTCCGCGACGAGCCGCAAGAAGCCCTGCTGGAGCCGTTCGACGCTCCAGCGGCCGACGAGCTGCGGCGGCACTCCGCCGATCTGCGAGCTGACGAGCTGGACGCGGTTGTGGTGGAACTCGTCGCCGAGTCGCAGCCCCACGCCGTCGCCCTGGTAGAAGCCGGAGGCGACGACCCGCCCGGCCACGGTGACCGCGCGCAGGGCTTCGTGCAGGGCCTGGTAGGAGCCGCTGATCTCGATGGCGGCGTCGGCGCCGCGTCCGCCGGTGGCCTCGCGGATCCGCTCGGCGACGGCGTCGGTGCGCGCGTTGAGCGTGCGGGCGGCGCCGTACTCGACGGCCTTGGTGAGGCGGGTCTCCAGGGCGTCGACGGCGGTGACGCGGGCGCCGTTCAGCTGCGCCAGCCGGGTGGTGAGCAGGCCGATCACGCCCTGGCCGAAGACGGCGACGTCCTCGCCGACGTGGATGTCGGCCGCGAGGACGGCGTTGTAGGCGATCGCGCCGACCCTGGCGAAGGCGCCCGCCAGCGGCGCCAGCGCCTCGGGGAGCGCGTGGCCGACCAGCCGTTCCGCGGGTACGACGGCCTCGCTGCGGTGCCCCCAGATGCCCCACACCACGGTGCCCGGCGCCGGCACGCCCGGAGTGTCCGCGAGCTCCGGCGAGACCTCCAGGACCTTGCCGACCTCGGAGTACCCCCAGCCCACCACCGGGTAGGCGATGCCCGGCCCGCCGTCGCGGAACAGCCGGGCCTCGGCGTCCCAGGTGCGGGTCAGGTAGGGGTTGGTGCCCCGGTAGGCGGTGAGTTCGGTGCCCGCCGAGATCCCGGAGTACAGCGTCCGGACGCGGAGATGCCCGGGCGGCAGTGGGACCGGTTCGGCGGTGGCGACCTCCACTTGGCGGGGGCCGGTGAATTGGACGACGCGTTCCACAGGAGCTCCGTGGGGTTGTTTTTGCTCGTGATCGACCCTATGTGTGGGGCTTTTGTCGAAGATAGCCGATACTTAGGTCTTGTCAACAGACGAAAGTGGTGCTCTGATGCATCACACATGAAATATGAGGTGCAGTGAGGACGGTTCATACGCATGTGGCCTCGATGGTCGAGGGCCCTGGCGGCAGGTCTGACCGCCACGCTGGCAGCCGGTGTGCTGTCCGGATGTGGCGCGCAGGCGAGAAGTCAGCCCGATAACAAGATCACTGTCTGGAGTCTGGAGAACCTCACCCCGCGCATGGCGGCGACCGAGAAGATCGTCGCCGGCTTCGAGAAGGAGACCGGCGTCGACGTGCGGCTCGTCGGCGTCGACGAGGGCCAGCTCCCCCAGCTGATCATGTCCGCGGCCGCCGCCGGGACGCTGCCCGACGTGATCGGCGGCGTGCCGCTCGCCCCGGTGTGGCAGATGTACACCAACGGGCTGCTCGACACCGCGGCCACGGAGAAGGTGGTCGACGCTCTCGGCGCCGGCACCTTCAACGCCAACGCGCTACGGCTGACCGGCGACGGGTCCACCCGGCTCGGCGTGCCCAGCGACGCCTGGCTGCAGATCCTCGTCTACCGCAAGGACCTGTTCGCCAAGGCGGGGCTGCCCGTCCCCGACTCCTACGACGCCATGCTCAAGGCCGCCAGGACGCTGAATGCGGGCGGCGTCAGCGGCATCTCGCTCGCCACCGACCCCAGCGACGTCTTCACCCAGCAGAGCTTCGAGGACATCGCGCTGGCCGGCGGCTGCGAACTCGTCGGCGCCGACGGCGCCGTCGGCCTCGGCAGCCCGCAGTGCCGCTCCGCCTTCACCACCTACGACCAGCTCGCCTCCGACTACGGGGCCCCGGGCACCCAGAGCGTGGACTCCACCCGCGCCACCTACTTCGCCGGCCGATCCGCCATGATCGTCTGGTCCACCTTCCTGCTGGACGAGCTGGCGGGCCTGCGCGACGACGCCCTGCCGAGCTGCCCGCAGTGCGCCGGCAACCCCCGGTTCCTCTCCGACAACAGCGGGATCGTCACCGCGCTGAAGGGGCCGGGCGCCGCCGAGCCCGCGCAGTTCGGCGAGATCACCTCCTGGGTGATCAGCAGGACCGCCGAGACCGCGGCCGCGCAGAAGTTCGTCGAGTACATGATGAGCACCGGCTACGAGGGCTGGCTCGGCCTGGCCGCCGAGGGCAAGATCCCGGTTCGCGACGGCACGGCCGAGGAGCCCGACAAGTACCGCGAGGCCTGGCGGGCCGGCGTCATCGGGGTCGACACCAGGAAGCCCCTGCAGGCCGTCTACTCCGCCGACCTCCTCGACAAGCTCGCCTCCGGCGTCAGCAACATGCGGCGCTGGGGGATCACCCAGGGACAGGGCGCGCTGGTCGGCGCGACGCTCGGCGAGCTGCCGATCCCGAAGGCGGTCGGCGCCATGACCTCCGACCAGATCTCTCCCGCCGAGGCCGCACAGCAGGCCGGCGAGGAGGTCTCGGCCTTGCAGACGTCCCTCCGATGAACTCCTGCTGAGGAACCACCATGAGCACCCTGCGAAGTGCCGAGCAGCGACCCTCCACCCCGGCGATCCCGGAGAAGCCACCCGGCCGGCCCCGGCGCACGCCGACCCTGGCCCAGCGCGAGAACCGGACCGGCCTGGCGTTCGTGTCCCCCACGGTGCTGGTGGTCCTGGTCGTCGTGGTCCTGCCCATCGCCTGGACGGTGTTGCTCGCCTTCCAGCGCGCGCGGCTGGTCGACATCCAGACCATGAGCTTCCTGTCCGGCTGGACGTTGGAGAACTTCACCCAGGTCTTCGCCTCGGCCGGGTTCTGGTCCTCGCTGGGGACCACGCTCGTCTACACCGTGGGCGCCACCGCCGGCTCGATCGTCCTCGGGCTCGTCGCCGCCCTCGCCCTGCGCCGGCCGTTCCGCGGGCGGGCCCTGCTGCGCGGCTCGATGCTGCTGCCGTACGTCGCGCCCGTCGTGGCCGTCACGTTCGTCTGGGAGATCGCGCTCAGCCCGCAGTTCGGCATCGTCAACGAGTGGGGCGCCAAGCTGCTCGGCTGGGACAAGCCGATCGCCTTCCTGTCGACCCGGTCCCAGGAGATCACGCTGCTCGGCTGGGACGTGCACGTGCCGCTGGCGCTGCTGGTCGTCATCGCCTTCGAGACCTGGCGCTACTTCCCGTTCGCCTTCCTGTTCCTGCTCGCCCGGCTGCAGGCCGTCCCGGCGGGGCTTGAGGAGGCCGCCACGGTGGACGGCGCCACGCTCACCCAGCGCTTCCGCCACATCCTGCTGCCGCAGCTGCTGCCGGTGATCGCGCTGCTGTCGGTGCTGCGCTTCATCATGACGTTCAACAAGTTCGACGACGTCTACCTGCTCACCGGGGGCGGGTCCGGCACCGACGTCGTCGCCGTGCGCGTCTACGACTTCCTCACCGCCCGCTACGACGTGGGCGCGGCGTCCGCGCAGGCCCTGGTGCTGGCGCTGGTGCTGGCCGTGCTGCTCGGCATCTATTTCGTGTTCTTCGCCAAGAAGGCCCAGGAGGAGGAAGTATGAGCCGCGAACAGGCCGAACAGAGAATCTTCGGGGTCCTGCGCTGGGTGGTGATCGCCTTCCTCGCGGTGATCACGATCTTCCCCTTCTACTACATGGTGCTGCTGTCGGTGAAGTCCATCGACCAGTTGCTGCTGGCCCCCGGCAAGCTGTGGGTGAGCCTGTCGGAGTTCACCGTGAGCACGTACCAGAACGTGCTGCAGTCGACCGACGAAGGCGGCCAGGGCTTCCTGCGCATGCTGGCCAACTCGGGCGTCGTCGCGGTCATCACCGTGGCGCTGACCCTGCTGGCCTCCGTGCCGGGTGCCTACGCCGTCAGCCGCCTGAAGTTCTTCGGCGGACGCCACGTCAGCGCGCTGTTCCTCGCGTTGTACCTCTTCCCGTCCACGCTGCTGGCGGTGCCGCTGTTCGTGATCTTCGCCCGGATCGGGTTGCAGGGCAGCCTGATCGGGCTGGCCATCGTCTACATCGCGCAGACCGTGCCCGTCTCCATCTACATGCTGCGGAACTACTTCGTCACCATCCCCCGCAGCGTCGAGGAGGCCGCGGCGCTGGACGGCTGCTCGCAACTGCGCATCCTGCGCAAGATCGTGCTGCCGCTCGCCGCGCCGTCCCTCGTGGCCACCGGCCTGTACGTGTTCATGATCGCCTGGAACGAGTTCTTGTTCGCCCTGCTGTTCCTGGCCGCCGAGCCCGGCAACTGGACGGTCTCGCTGGGCCTCTCCCAGCTCTCCAACGGCATCGAGGTGTCCAAGACGGTGCTGATGGCCGGCTCGGTCATCCTCACCATCCCCGTGGTACTTCTTTTTTACGCTGTTGAACGCCTCCTCACCGAAGGCCTCACCAGCGGCGCGGACAAGAGCTGAGGCAAGGAGAGGCATCCCCGATGGCATCCCCATGGAGCACAGCAGGCCACCTTCTGGAACTGATCCGCACCGGGCAGGCGACCACCCGGATCGAGCTCCAGCGCATGACCGGCCTGTCCCGCTCCACGGTCGGCCACCGGCTCGACCAGCTCTTCGCCGCCGGCTGGCTGCGCGACGTCCCCGGCGTGCAGTCGACCGGGGGGCGGCCGTCCGCCCAGCTGGAGTTCGACACGCGGCACGCGGTCGTGCTGGCCGCCGACCTCGACACGACCTTCGCGCGGGCCGCCGTCCTCGACCTGGCCGGCGGCCTGCTGGCCGAGCACGCCGAGCACCTGCGCATCGACGAGGGGCCGGAACGCGTGCTCGACCGGCTCGGCACGTGGTTCGCGAAGCTGCTGAGCGAGACCGGGATCGGCCCCGCCACGGTCTGCGGCGTCGGCCTGTCGCTGCCCGGCCCGGTCGTCTGGCCGTCCGGGCGGGTCGTCCGGCCGCCGATCATGCCCGGCTGGGACGGCTGCCCGGTGCCCGAGCTGATGCAGCGGGCGCTCGGCCTGCACGCCGGCATGCACGCCGCCGTCCCGGTGCTCGTCGACAACGACGCCAACCTGATGGGGCTGGGCGAGCAGCGCGAGTCGTTCGCTGACTGCTCCTCGTTCATCCTGATGAAGGTCTCCACCGGCATCGGCGCGGGCGTCGTCATCGACGGCAAGGTCTTCCGCGGCATCGACGGCGGCGCCGGCGACATCGGCCACGTCCGCCTGCACGACCGGCCGGACGCCCGCTGCATGTGCGGCTCCTACGGCTGCCTGGCCGCCGTCGCCAGCGGACGGGCGCTGGCGGGGCAGCTGGCCGCGCTCGGCGTGCCCGCCGCGTCCGCCGCCGACGTCCGCGCGCACCTCGACGCGGACAACCCCGACGCCGTACGCCTGGCCCGCGAGGCCGGTCAGCGCTGCGGCGAGGTGCTCGCCACCGTCGTCAGCCTGCTCAACCCGGGCGTCCTGATGATCGCCGGGGATCTGGCCGAGACCCACTTCGTCACCGGGGTGCGCGAGCTGCTCTACCAGCGCGCGCTGCCCCGCGCGACGCGTAACCTGCAGATAGTCACCGCCCGGCTCGGCGAGCACACCGCGCTCGCCGGGGCCACCGCGATGGTCGTCGAGCACCTGTACGCGCCCGACCAGGCCGACGCCCGCCTCGCCGTCGCGGCGCCGGCACCCTGAAAGCATGGAGTGAAGTCGTGACCACCACCGCCCCTGTCGAGGTCGGCCTGATCGGCGCCGGCCCGTGGGCCCGTACGATGCACGCGCGAATGCTGGCCGAGGGGCCGCAGACGCGGCTGACCGCCGTCTGGGCCCGCCGCGCCGACGCCGCGAGCGAGGTCGCCGAGCAGTACGGCGCGGTCGCCGCGGCCACCCCGGAGGAACTGTTCGACCGGTGTGAGGCGGTGGCGTTCGCGGTCCCGCCGTCCGTCCAGGCGGAGCTGGCCGTACGCGCGGCCAAGGCCGGCAAGGCGCTCCTGCTGGAGAAGCCGCTCGGGCTCGACCTCGCCTCGGCGCGCGCGGTGGCCGACGCCGTCGAAGAGGCCGGCGTCGTCTCCCAGATGGTGCTGACCAAGCGCTACCTCCCGGCCACCAGGGAGTTCCTGCGGCAGGCGGAAGGGTTCGCGGCCACCGGCGCGCGTTCCTGCTACCTGCACGGCGCGTTCCTCGGCGGGGAGCTCGCCACCGGGTGGCGACTCGAACGAGGCGCCCTGCTCGACCTCGGCCCTCACCTGCTCGACCTGCTCGACACCGCCGTCGGCCGCATCGCCCGCATCCGCGCGACCGGCGATCCGCGCCGGTGGGTGGAGTTGTCCTGCGAGCACGAGAACGGCGCCGTCAGCCAGGCGTCGCTGTCGGGCAGCGTCCGGCTGCCGCGGGCCCGCACCCGCGTGGAGCTCTTCGGGGAGCAGGGCGAGCTGGTTTACGACACCGCGGGGCTCGACCACGAGGAGGCCTGGCCGGTGCTGCGCGCCGAATTCGCCGCCGCCGTACGCGCGGGCCGCTCCGGCGAGCTGAGCGCCGCCAGGGGGCTCCGGCTGCAGGAACTCATCGAGGCCGCCGTCTCACAGTGACGCCGGCTGCGGGCCTTTCACCGCATGAGGCGACAAACCTCGGTCTCCGTTTCCGCTAGCCTCACCCTCGTCACTCCTGAGGCTCTGGAAAGGTGTCGTCGTGATCGGCTGGCTGGAAGCGGTGATTCTGGGGTTGGTCCAGGGGCTGACGGAGTTCCTGCCGATCTCCTCCAGCGCCCACATCCGGGTGGTGTCCGCTTTCGCCGGCTGGCCCGACCCGGGCGCGGCGTTCACGGCGGTCATCCAGCTCGGCACGGAGACGGCCGTGCTGATCTACTTCCGTCAGGAGATCTGGGAGATCGTCTCCACCTGGACGCGCTCGCTGTTCAACCGCGAGCTGCGCGGCCACTGGGCGGCGCGCATGGGGTGGTACATCATCCTCGGCACCCTGCCCATCGTCGTGCTCGGCCTGGTGCTGAAGGAACAGATCGAGACGCCCTTCCGTGACCTGCGCCTGGTCGGCACCACGCTGATCGTCTTCGCGATCATCCTGTGGTTCGCCGACCGCACCGCCCGCAACAAGCTCACGCTGGAGAAGCACCTCAGCGCCCCGCACGCCGTCGTGTACGGCTTCGCGCAGGCGCTGGCGCTGGTGCCCGGCGTGTCGCGCTCCGGCGGCACGGTGACCGCCGGCCTGCTGCTCGACTACCGCCGCGAGGACGCCGCGAAATACTCGTTCCTGCTGGCCATCCCGGCCGTGCTGGGCGCGGGCGTGCTGGAGCTGAGCGAGATCGGTAACGGGCCGTCCCCCGAATGGGGCCCCACGATCCTGGCCACGGTGATCTCGTTCGTCGTCGGCTACGCGGCGGTGGCGTGGTTCCTGCGCTACATCAGCACCCACCGCTTCACGGTGTTCGTGATCTACCGGATCATCCTCGGCTTCTTCATCATCCTCGCGGTCACCGCGGGGTGGATTCCGGCGATCGGCTGACCGGCTGCCGCACGGCCGGATAGTACGCCGCCCAGTCCCCGTCGCCCATGCGCAGGATCCTCAGCCCGATCCAGCCGAGGCCGGCGACGGGGGCGGTCCAGCACACCGCGGTCAACGGCCCGTACGGCACCGCGAACGACCCGAGATAGCCGGCGGCCACCACGACCGGCGCCCACCAGCCGACGAACCCGGTCCGCCACACGACCGCCGTCAGCACCGGCAGGCCGAACATGCCGAGGAACATCCACGGCAGCTGGAAGCCGAACACCACGCCGGGCAGGCCCAGCATCTCGTCGATGATGCGCTGCGCCTCCCGCGGGGTGTGGTTCTGCCCGAGCCACCACTCCACGGGGTCGGTCAGCAGCAACCCCGACAGCGACAGGTAGCCGATCATCGTCAGGGCTCCGACGACGTTGCCGAGCCCGGTGAGCCCGCGCCTGGTCAGATGGACGAGGCCGAGCACGGCGACGGCCATGAGCATCCAGCTCCAGTGGTAGAGCACGGACTGCAGCTGGGCGAGCGCCGGGTTGTCGCCGAAGCTGATCATTTCCCGGTCGTCGCCCCAGGTGCCGGGGTCGACGAAGGCGGCGACGGCCTGAAGGAGCGGCGCCACGATGAGCAGCGAACCCGCCGCGACACGGCGGAAGGTGACCTGATCGTTCAACATGGGGCCGACGGTAGGGCGACGGGACGCCCGCCGTCGTCCGCCCGCCGGGCGACCCGGCCTCCCTCACCAGGGTGAGGCGTCAGAGGGTACGCGGGTAGCGGCTGCAGAGGGCGAAGACGACGGCGAAGAGCGTCCAGGCGGTGACGTACGCGACGGGGTGGGCCCAGGTGTCGCCGATGACGTCGGCGAGCGCCTGACGCCCCTCGACGTAGACGAGCAGGCCCGCCACCGCCCCGGGGACGGCGCCCCACCAGCGCCGCCACCACACCTCGAACGCGATCACCTCCCACACGACGAGGGCGAGCGGCCCGAACAGCAGGAACTTCATGCTGGGCGGGTCGGACAGGAGCACGGTGAGCCCCATCACGGCCACGGCGGACCCCGCCGTCAGCGCGACGACGGTGCCGAAGGGCGCCGGTTCGTTCCGCGGATCGGCGGCAGGGGCCGGCTCGGGGTCGCCGCCGGTCTTCGCGCGCGGGTCGTCATCAGGGGTCGCGTCGATGTCGTCGGCCACAGCCGACATTCTGGCCGACGAACCGCCGCGGCGGCGGCCTCGCGGTCAAGCCGGCACGGTCTGCTTGGCCGGCGCCGGGGCGGCGCGGTAGGTGGACAGGGTGAAGAGGAAGCCGACGAGGGCGAACCCGGTGGAGATCACGATCACGCCGGTCCTGCCGTACGCGTCCAGCGCCGCGCCGCCGGCGATGCCCGCCACGAAGAGCCCGACGTACTGGGCGGACGACAGCAGGCCGAGGCCGATCGGCACGTTGCCGGGCACCTCGGCGACCGTCCTGAACTGCTGCGCGGGGGCCACCAGCCAGCCCAGCCCGCCCCACAGGAACGCCCACACGAGCGCGACCGGCAGGGCCAGGTTGGCGACCGGGATGAGGGCGAGGAACACGGTGCTGAACACCATGCCGATGAGCACCATGCGGCGCGGACCGTACGCGTCGGTGAGACGCCCGCCGAGCTGGGCGCCCACGACGCCGCCGATGCCCCACGCCCAGAGCACGGCCGTCAGCGGCAGGTCGAACAGCGACCCGATGTAGGTGTACGCGCTGAACACCGCGGCGAACATCAGCAGCTGCGTCCCCAGCACCGCCAGCATCCGCCGGTCGCCGAGCGGCGCGAACCGCTCGCGCAGCCCTCCCGGCGTCCGGACCGCGACCTTGGGCACCATGGCGGCGACCCCGACGAACCCGGCCACGCCCATCGCGGCGACCATCCACAGCGTGGCCCGCCAGCTCACCGCGCCGCCCAGCCAGGTGCCGAGCGGCACGCCGATCGCCGACGAGACGGTCAGCCCGCCCATCACGAGCGCCAGCGCCCGCCCGCGCCGCTCGGGCGCGGTGAGCGCGTTCGCCACGGCCGACGCCGTCGGCGTGAACATCGCCGCCCCCGCCGCCGCGATCACCCGGCCGACCAGGACCAGCGGGTACGTCGGTGCCAGCGCGGTCAGCACGCTCCCCACCACGAACACGCCCATGGCCAGCAACAACAACGTTTTACGCGACAACCGGGCGGTCACGGCGGCCAGCACGGGCGACAACACCGCGTACGCCAGCGCGAAGACGGTCATGAGCTGCCCCGCCGCGGACGTGGAGATGTCCAGGTCCGCGGAGATGGGCGCGAGCAGCCCGGCCGTCACGAACATGCCCGTACCTATGGCGAAATTTCCTACTGCGAGCGGATAGAGCCGCGAACCCAAGAGAAGCCTCCAGCGACAAAAAGTTGGACGCTCATCAAACTGGCGCATTGTTTGATCGTTGTCAAACAATGCGACGGAGGTAGGGTGTCCACATGCGCCTGCTACCGCATCCCGCAACCGAGGACATCGAGCTCACGGAGGTCCTGCGGGCGCTGTCCGACCCCGTGCGGCTGGAGATCGTCGCGCGCCTGGCCGCCCGCGGCGAGCTGACCTGCGGCACCGTGGGCGACGAGCTCGGCGTGCACAAGTCGACCGCGTCCCACCACTTCAAGTCGCTGCGCGACTCCGGGCTGGTCTTCACCAAGCAGGAGGGCCGGCTGAAGTACATGAGCCTGCGCCGCGCCGACCTCGAGGCCCGCTTCCCCGGCCTGCTCGAGTCGATCCTGTCCGCCGCGCGCCCGCACGCCGGACCCCATGACTGACGGCCAGCCCAGCCGGCACGCCCTGCCCGCCGCATGCCAGGACGAGAGCTCATGACCGACGGCCTGCCCATCCGGCACGTCCTGCCCGAGCTCCTGTCCGTGCTCGACCGGCACGGCAGCGCGGTGCTGACCGCGCCGCCCGGCACCGGCAAGACGACCGTGGTGCCGCTCGCCCTGGCCGAGTCGGGGCTGCGGGTGCTGGTGGCCGAGCCGCGGCGGCTCGCCGTACGCGCGGCCGCCCGACGGATGGGCGTGAGCTACACCATCCGCGGCGAACGACACACCGGCGCGAACCCCCGCGTCGAGGTGGTCACCACCGGCGTGCTGCTCCAGCGCCTCCAGCGCGACCAGGAGCTGCCCGGGGTCGACGCGGTCATCTTGGACGAATGCCACGAACGCCACCTCGACGCCGACACCGCGCTCGCGTTCCTGCTCGACGTACGCGAAGCGCTCCGGCCCGACCTGCGGCTGCTGGCGACGTCCGCGACCGCCGACGCGGCGCCGTGGTCGAAGCTGGTCGGCGGGCCCGTCGTCGCCGCCACCGGGGCCGCCCACCCCGTCGAGATCGTCTGGGCGCCGCCGCCTCGGCCGGTCGCGCCGCCGCACGGGCTCCGCGTCGATCCGGCGCTGCTGTCCCACGTGGCCGCGGTCGTCCGCCGGGCGCTCGACGAGCGGGACGGCGACGTGCTCTGCTTCCTGCCGGGCGTGGGCGAGATCGCCAAGGTGGCCGGGATGCTCTCCGGCGGCGTCGAGGTGCTCCAGGTGCACGGCCAGGCCCCGGCCCGGGTCCAGGACGCCGTCCTGTCACCCGGCGTGGCCCGCCGGGTGGTGCTGGCCACGTCGGTGGCCGAGTCGAGCCTGACCGTGCCCGGGGTGCGGGTGGTCGTGGACTCCGGGCTGGCCCGAGAGCCGCGTACCGACCACGCCCGCGGGCTCGGCTCCCTCACCACGGTCAGGGTGTCGAAGGCCTCGGCCGACCAGCGGGCCGGGCGCGCGGGCCGCGAGGCTCCCGGCACGGTCTACCGCTGTTGGCCGGCGGCCGAGCACGAGCGGCTGGCCGAGCACGCCAGGCCGGAGATCGCGCTGGCCGACCTGACGGGGTTCGCGCTGCAGGCGGCCTGCTGGGGCACGCCGGACGCCTCGGGGCTCGCGCTGCTCGACCGCCCGCCGCCCGCCGCCATGTCGGCCGCCGTCCGCACGTTGGAGACGCTCGGCGCCCTCACCGGCTCCCGGGTGACCGAGCGGGGCCGCCGCATGGCCCTCGCCGGCGTCCACCCGCGCCTGGCCCGCGCCCTCATCGACCTGGGCCCCCAGGCCGCCGACGTGGTGGCCCTCCTCTCGGAGCAGCTCCCCCGCGACGCCTCCGACGATCTGGCGGAGGTCTGGCGTACGGCCCGCCGCGGCGGCACCCCGTTCGCCACCCGCTGGCGCCAGGAATCCCACCGCCTCCACCGCAGCACCACCCAGACCTCAACCCCACACCACACCCCCGCCCCGCCATCCACCCCCTCCAAGACCCCAGCCACCGCAGAGCGCGCCTACGTAGCGGCGGGAGGGGGACGCGGTGAGGGCGTCCCGCGAGAGGATGCGCTGGCTGGGATGGTGGTGGCGTTGGCGTTTCCCGAGCGGGTGGCGCGGCGGCGTGGGGGCGGTTACCTGATGGCGTCAGGGACGCAGGCGCAGCTCGCCGAGGGGTCCAAGCTGCGGACCGCCGAGTGGCTGGCCATCGCCGTGGCCGACCGGCCGACGGGCTCGGCGTCGGCCCGCGTCCGGCAGGCCGTGGTCATCGACGAGGCCATCGCGCGGCTGGCCGTCGAGCCGACCGTCGAGGACGAGGTCGCCTGGCGCGTCCCGCCGGGCGAGCGGCGCGGCGACGTGTCCGCCCGCAGGGTCGAACGGCTGGGCGCCATCGAGCTGTCCGCCACCCCGCTCCGGGACGCCGACGTCCGCGAGGCCATCCGGTACGGCCTGCGTACCGAAGACGTCCTGACCTGGACGAAGCAGGCGAACGAGCTGAGAGACCGGCTGGCGTTCTGCCACCGGGCGATCGGCGACCCCTGGCCCTCGATGGACGCGCTCGCCGACCTGGCCGACCAGTGGCTCGAACCCGAGCTCTCAAGGGCCCGCCGCCGCGCCGACCTCGAACGCATCGACGTGGCCGCCGCCCTGAGGCGCCTGATCCCGTGGAGCGAACGCCTCGACGCGGTCGCCCCCGAACGCATCGAGGTGCCGAGCGGATCCCGCGTCCGCGTCGACTACTCGGGCGAGCAGCCGGTGCTGGCGGTGAAACTGCAGGAGGTGTTCGGCTGGCAGGAGACGCCGCGGATCGCGGGCGTGCCGGTGCTCGTCCACCTGCTGTCCCCGGCGGGCCGGCCGCTGGCCGTCACGGCCGACCTGGCGTCGTTCTGGCGTGACGCCTACCGTTCCGTACGCGCGGAGATGCGCGGCCGTTACCCCAAGCACCCGTGGCCGGAGGATCCGCTGACCGCGCCCCCCACCCGCCGTACGAAAGGCAGACCGTGAAGGGTCACCGCCGGGGCAGGGCCAGCTCGTAGCGGCTGACCCAGGTGACCGGACCGTCCTGCGTCCGCTGGCCAGGAGCGCCGCCCACCGGCACGTCCCCGCGGTGCGCGAAGCCGTGGGCCTTGTAGTAGGCGCGCAGCCGAGCATTGGACCTCACGCAGTCGAGCCGCAGGGAGCGGGCGCCCCGCTGCCGCGCCGCATGGGCCGCCCAGTCGAGAATGCGGGCCCCGAGCCCCGCCGCCGATCGGCGCACGGCCATGCGGTGGACGTATCCCGCCGAGTCATCGTGATCCGCCCACAGTGGATCGGACCAGTCCAGGGTGACCGTCCCCGCCACTTCGTCCCCCGTGGCCACGAGCCACGTCTCGCCCCGGCAGATGGCGTCCTGCACCCAGACGGCCTCGAAACGCGCGGGCCACTGGCTGATCCCGCGACCGTGGAGCCATCCCGCCGCCTCGTCGAGCACGCTCAGCACCTCGTCCATGCGGTCGACGCCGACCCGCCGGAAGACGACCTCCGTGCCGTTCCACTCAGCTGTCATGACCGGATGGTAAGGGCGCAGGCCGGTGAGACGAGACGCAGGGCCGTCCGGAACGCGGCCGGGACGTGCTCCTCCAGCACGCGACGTCCTCGGCGACGTGACCGGGGCGTGAGGAGCCGGGGATGGCGGTCACGGCGGCCGGGTGGGGATTACCCACCGGCATTTCGGACTGAAGATGCTGCTTCCGGCGGCTACCGTTCCGTTGACCGCGTCCGCCGTGCGAAAGGCAAATCGTGAACGTGCTGACGGAGGCCGCCCGCGACAACGCGGCGTGGTGTGACCTGATGTGCCGCGCCCACGGCAGGCCAGGGGCGTTCACCGGCCGGGCGTGGACCAACCCGGTCAGGACACCGCCCTTCTACCCCGACGCCGTCACGCTCTCCCCCGACGCGACGGCCGCCGACGTGCTCGGCGGCATCGACGCGGGCACCGGGGCGACGGTCAAGGACAGCTTCGCCGTGCTCGACCTGCCGGGCTTCGACGTGCTGTTCGAGGCCCGGTGGATCCACCGCGCAGCGCCCGCCGCGGCGGGGATGCCGTGGGAGGTCGTCCGTGACCCCGCCGCGCTGGAGGGGTGGGAGCGGGCGTGCTTCGCGGGCGAGGTCACGGACCTGTTCCCGCCCGCCCTCCTGACGGAGGCGACGATCGTGCACGACCGTGTCAACGCCCATGGCGCGGTGCTCACCGCCACCGGCCCGGCCGTGGGCGTGTCGAACGTCTTCGGCCCCGACCCCTGGCCGGGCCTCCTCGCCACGGCCGCCGCCCTGTTCCCCGGCCGCCCCCTGGTCGGCTACGAGACCGACCCGGAGCCCGCCCTCCACCACGGCTTCACCACCATCGGCCCCCTCCGCGTCTGGCTCAAGCCATGAGAGCCGGGCGCTTTCATGGGGCCCCGTTCACATGGACGGACCGTACCTGAACCTGCACACTCAAGACATGGTGTGGGCAGGCAGGTCCGCTGTGGAGATCGCGACGGCCGTCCGGCGCGGGGAGGTCGCCGCCACGACCGTCGTCGAGGAGCACCTGCACGTCATCGCCGAGCGCGATCCCCGGATCCGCGCGTTCCGGCTGGTCCGGGAGCGGGCCGTGGACGAGGCGCGGCTGTTGCGGAAACGGCGTGACCTGGCCGAGCTGCCGCTGGCCGGGGTGCCGGTGGCGGTCAAGGACAATCTGCAGGTGGCCGGCGAGGCCCCCCGCGCCGGGTCCGCCGCGACGTCCGACGCGCCCGCTCCGGAGGACCACCCGGCCGTGGCCCGGCTGCGCGCCGCGGGCGCCGTGATCGTGGGGCTGACGAACCTGCCCGAGCTGGCCCTGGTCGCGTTCGGCGACAGCGCGTACGGCGTCGTCCGCAACCCGTGGGACCTCTCGCGCACGGCCGGCGGCTCGTCGTCCGGCAGCGCCGCGGCCGTGGCGGCGGGCATGGTGCCGCTCGCGCTCGGCAACGACGGCATGGGATCGTTGCGGATCCCGGCGGCCTGCTGCGGAGTGCTCGCCATCAAGCCGGGCCCCGGGCTGGTGCCGCCGCCGTCGGACGACTGGGACCGGCTCGCCGAGAACGGCCCCTTCGCCACCACCGCGGCCGACCTGGCGCTCGCGCTGTCGGTGCTGGCCGGCGACCCGTCGCTGGCGGAGGCGTGGCGCGGCGGGCAACGGGTGGAGCCGCCGAAGCCCATGCTGCGCTCGGTCTGGGCGGACGAGGACCAGGTATGGGAGCCGCAGCCGCCGCCGGACGGGCCCGAGCCGTTCGACCTGCGGGTGGCCTACGCCCCGCAGCCGCTGCCGGTGGGCCTGCCGATGGACCGGGAGTTCCGGGCGGCCGTACGCGCGGCGGCGGAGACGTTGCGGGTGGCCGGGCACACGATCGTCGAGCATGACCACCGGCTGCCCTTCTGGCTGGGACCGGCCACGGTCGCGACCTGGCTCGGCCGCGCCGCCTCCTCCGCCGGTGACCTCGACCGTCCTGGCCTCGAACGACGCACGCGCGCGCTCGCCCGCGCCGGACGGGTGCTCGGCGCGCTCGGGTTGAACGGCGTACGCGGCCGGCAGCGCTGGAGCGGCTACGGCGCCGACCAGTGGTTGGGCAGGGCCGACGTGCTGATCATGCCGGCCCTGGCCGCCGTGCCGCCCGGGGCCGAGCGCTGGGGCGAACGCGGGTTCCTGCGCAACGCCCTGACCAACGTCAGGTACGCATCGGCGACCGGCGCGTGGAACATGTGCGGCTGGCCCGCGATGACCGTCCCGCTGGCCACCCACTCCACCGGGATGCCGATCGGCGTGCAGCTCGTCGCCCCGCCGGGCGGCGAGCCGCAACTGCTCGGCCTGGCCGCCCAGCTCCAGGCCGTCCACCCCCCGACCAGAGCGCCCGGCTTCTCCTTCTGAGGGTTCTCGCTGCTCAGAGCGACGGGGCCCGTGGCCCGATCCGCGATCGGGCCACGGGCTCTTCGGTCACTGAACCTGGTCGGTCAGCCTCGCCAGATCCTCGAAGGATCGGCCGCCGTTGGCGGCGGTCCCCTCGGCGGAGGCCTGGCCACCCAGGAGGACGATCAAGGCATCCGCGTCGCGGACCAGTACGGCCCTGGCGTTCTCGTCGGCCACCTTCGCGGCCGCCTCCCGGAACTTGCCCAGGTGGTGGAGCGCCTGCTCGGGATGAGCCTTCACGTCGCTCGTGCTCGCCGACTTCAGGAAGTTGGCCAGCTGGGCTCCGAGCGGCCCGTCGACCTCGAACCTGCCGAGCAGCGTGGCGAGGTCGCCGAACGACGTGGTCACCGTCAGCGTCACCGCCTGCTCGGTCGCGTTGCCGGCCTTGTCGGTGGCGGTCACGGTGATCTGGTGCGTGCCGAGTGCGAGCGTGGACAGGTCGAGCCGCTCACCGAGCTTCAGCTCTTCGCCGTCCAGAGTGGCCGCCACCGTGTCGATGCCCGAACCCTCGTCCTTTCCTTCGGCGGTCACCGTGACCTGGGCGCTGTCGCCGTACTTCCCGTCGCCGGTCAACCCGCCGACGGTCAGCTCGGGCTTGGTGGCGTCCAGCTTCAGCGTGACGTCCTTGGCCTCCTCCTGGTTACCGGCCTTGTCGGTGGACCGGAAGGACACCTTGTGCGTCCCGTCGTCGTCGACCTTGAACGGGTCGGTGTAGGCGGCCCAGTCGCCGTCGTCCACCTTGTACTCGGTCTTCGCGACTCCGGAGCCCTCGTCGGCGGCCGTCAGGGTGACGGTCACCGGCGCGGTGTACCAGCCGGTCGGCTGCTCCGCCGGGTCGAGCGCGGCCTTCGTCACCGGGGCCTTGTCGTCCTCGGGGGTGAGCTCCTTGATGCGGATGTTGCGGAACGCCACCTCGTCACCGGCGCCGTGGTTCTGGATGCCCACGTACCCCTGCTCGAGAGAACGCGCCGGGTCGGTGTTGGTGAAGTCGTTGATCTTCACCCCGTTGAGGAAGATCTGCAGGTGCTCGCCCTCCACCCGGATCTCGTAGGCGTTCCACTGGCCCGGCGGGTTGAGCGCGGCGTCGCGGGCGGCCAGATCGGCCGACTTGAAGCCGTAGACCGAACCCGTGGTCCGGTCCGGGGCGTCGGTGGCGTCGATCTGGATCTCGTAGCCGTTGTTCACCGCGGACCACGGGTCGTCGGAGGCGGGGAAGCCGATGAAGACGCCGGAGTTGTCGTCGCCGTCCATCTTCCAGTCCAGCTTGAGGGAGTAGGAGCCGTACTCCTTCGCCTTGTACCAGAACAGGCCCATGCCACCCTGGGAGGTGAGGGTGCCGTCGGCGTTGGCGAAGCTGCCGGGCCCGGCCTGCTCCCAGCCCTCCGTGTCGCCGTTGTAGATCGACGTGTAACCGGCCTCGGGACGGCAGTCGGCATTGACCTCGCCCATGGCGTAGTTGATGCCGCCGAGCAGGTGCTTGAGGAAGTCGGGCTCGGCGAAGGACTCCCTCGTGTGTCCGCCTCCGGTGTAGAAGGACCGGCCGCCCTCGTACTCCTTGCACCAGGCGATCGGGTGGTCGTCGCCCATGCGGCCGCCGGAGTAGGAGGACTCGTCGAGCGTGGCCAGCACGTGGGCGGTGGAGCGGGCGTTGGTCCGGTAGTCGTACCACTCGTCCGTGCGGTTCCACAACGAGCCGAGGTGGGCGGTCGCCGGGTGCGCCCGGTCCTCCACCTTGATCGTCGCCGGCTGGATCGCCGGGTGGGAGGCGAACCACGCCCCGACCAGCGCGCCGTAGAACGGCCACTCGTACTCGGTGTCCGCCGCGGCGTGCACGCCGACGAAGCCGCCGCCCGCCTTGATGTAGCTCTCGAAGGCGGCCTGCTGGGCGTCGTCGAGCACGTCGCCCGTCGTGCTGAGGAAGATCACCGCCTTGTACTTCGCCAGGTTGTCCGTGGTGAAGGCACCGGGGTCCTCGGTCGCGGTGACGTTGAAGCCCAGGTCCTTGATCGCCTGGATGCCGGCCGGGATCGAGTCGTGCCGGAAGCCGGCCGTACGCGAGAAGACCAGGACATCGCCTTCGCCCTCGCCGCCGCCCTCGGCCAGGAGGGTGAAGTCGTCCACGTCGAACAGCGCGCCGGAGCCGCCGGTGAAGACCAGGTAGAGCTCCGTCGCGCCGGCCGGTGCCTGCGACAGCGGCGTGGAGACGTCGACGAAGGTCTCCCAGCCGCCGGTCACCGGGACGCTCACCCTGCCGAGCTGGGTGCCGGTCGCCGAGCCGGCGCGCACCTCGATGGTGCCGCCGACGCCTCCGGAGGAGACACGGGCGGTGAACATCTTGGCGTCGCTCAGCTCGTACGGCTTGAACGAGATCCACTCGCCGTTGTTGATGTCGCCGACCGTCCTGCCGCCGTGGGCGGGGGCCTTGTCGATCTTGGACACGCCCGACATCGCCGTGTAGTGCTCGGCCTGCCGGTGCCGCGGCTGCAGGATGTGCTGGGTCTTGGTGGTCAGCCCGCCCTTGTCGGTGTACGAGGCGTCGAACACCGCGAAGATGTTCGCGGCGTCGTCGTGCTCACCGTCGACGGGGATGGTCAACTCGCCCGAGCAGCCGTTCTCCGAGCTGATCTGGTGACCGTGGCCGTCGTGTCCGAGCACGTAGGTCACCGTGACCTTCTCGCAGTCGATCTCCGGTTCCTCGGGGTCCGTCACCTTGACGGTGAACGGCACGGTGTCGCCCCACTGGAACAGCCGGCCCTCGGCCGGCGTCTCCAGGGTCACGGTGGGCGCGGTGTTGCCCACCGTGATCTGCACGCTCGCCGTGCCGGTGTTACCCGCCGGGTCGCTCACCGTGAGCGTGGCGGTGTACGTGCCGTCTTCGGTGTAGGTCTTGACCGGGTTCGCGTCGGTGGACGTGGTGTCGTCCCCGAAGTCCCAGGCGTACGTGATCGCCGCGCCCTCCGGGTCGGCCGAGCCCTCCGAGGAGAAGGTGACGGTCAGCGGGGTCTTCCCCGAGGTCTTGTCGGCCTCGGCCACCGCGACCGGCGAGCGGTCGCGGCCCTTGATGTACTCGATCCGGTAGACCGCGGAGTTCTCGTCGCCGCCGAAGTAGCCGGAGCCGTAGTCGAGCACGTACAGCGCGCCGTCCGGGCCGATCGCCATGTCCATCACCTGGGTGCCGGTCCAGGGGAAGTCGGAGATGGCGCCGGCCGTCCCGTCGGCGTTCACGTCGATCGCCTTGATCCATTGGCGGCCGAACTCGCCCGCGAAGAAGTGGCCGTCCATGTCCTCGGGCAGCTTGACGGCGGACTTCAGGTCGGCGTCGTAGTGATAGACGGGGCCGCCCATCGGGGACTCCGAGCCGCCGCCGAACTCCGGCGGAGAGCCGCTGTCACCTCCGTACTTGATCCACGCCGGCTGCGCGGGGGGCAGCTTGGGCAGACCGGTGTTGCGGAAGGAGTTGTTGACCGGGCCGCCCGTGGCGCAGTCGTACTTCTGTCCGGCGGGCCCCGACGGGAAGGTGTACTCGTTGTAGGTCTCGGCGAGCGTGTTGGTGCCCGTGCAGTACGGCCAGCCGTAGTTGCCGGGGCCGGTCACGCGGTTGAACTCGACCTGGCCGCTCGGCCCGCGGTTGGGGTCGGAGCTGCCCGCGTCCGGGCCGTAGTCGCCGACGTACACGATGCCGGTCGTCTTGTCGACGCTCAGGCGATAGGGGTTGCGGAAGCCCATCGCGTAGATCTCGGGCCGGGTGTTCTCGGTTCCCGGCGGGAACAGGTTGCCTTCGGGGACGTCGTACGTCCCGTCGGGATTGACCTTGATCCGCAGGATCTTGCCACGCAGGTCGTTGGTGTTGCCGGAGCTGCGCTGGGCGTCGTAGGCCGGGTTCCGGTCGGTGCGCTCGTCGATCGGCGAGTAGCCCGCCGAGTCGAAGGGGTTGGTGTCGTCGCCGGTCGACAGGTAGAGGTTGCCCGCGGCGTCGAAGTCGATGTCGCCACCGACATGGCAGCAGATGCCGCGGTCGGCCGGCACGTCGAGCACCTTCACTTCGCTGGACATGTCCAGCGTCCAGTCCGGCTTGACGGTGAACCGCGACAGACGGTTCACCCCCTGCCAGGCGGAGAAGTCGGTGCCCGTGGCCGGGGCGTCGCCCGCAGGGGTGTCCAGGCGGGGCGCGTAGTAGAGGTAGATGAACCGGTTGGTGGCGAAGCCGGGATCGGCCGCCACCCCCTGGAGCCCTTCCTCGTCGTGCGTGTAGACGTTCAGAGCGCCGACCACGCCGGTGTCGCCGGTCGCGTCCGTGCGCCGCAGGGTCCCGTCACGCGAGGTGTGCAGCACCGACAGGTCGGGCAGCACGGCCATCGTCAGGGGTTCGCCCATCTCGTCGACGCCCTTGGCAAGCTCGACTCGCTGGTAGTCCGCAGGATCGACGGCCGCCGGGTGTGCCTGGGCGGGAGCGGCCATGGGGAGCACGGTCAACCCCGCGAGGGGCAGGAGTAAGGCGCAGATCCGCGCCGTCCATCGGGAGGCGCGAGGGGTCCGCCTGGGGGGCATGGGCGGGCTTCCTTTCACTGATCGGCGGTATGGCCCGGCACGGGATCAGCGGAGAGGAGAGCGACATGCCGCCGAGGGCATTCGCTTCACAGTTCCTCCGCATATGCCGTGATTGCCCCGAAGGTAAGCCGCTTTTGGCGATCTGTGAAGAGCTTCTTCTGATATTCGAAGGACTTTCGCCGACCATCGGCAAAAGCGTGCGTGGCCACCCAGCCGCAGGGCTGGACGGCCACGCACCACTCGCCGCGCTCGCGGTCGAGGTCCGAGCCTCGGACCTGACCGAAGGCTCAGACGCCGATCGGATGCCAGACGGTCTTGGTCTCCAGGAACCGCGTCATCCGGCCGATGCCGGGATCGGCGCTCCAGTCCTCCTCGACCGGTCGCGCCACCCGCTTGAGGTTCTCGGCCGCCGCCTGCTCGCACGAGAGCGCCAGGTCCGGATCGGCCACCCCGGTCAGGTCGAGCCCGTTGACGTCCATGTGCGCGGACAACCACGGGGCCAGCTCGGCCTGCCGTCCGGTGAGGATGTTGACCACGCCGCCGGGCAGGTCGGAGGTGGCCAGGACCTCGGCCAGCGTGATCGACGGCAGCGGCGCCGGCTCGGAGGCCACCACGACGCAGGTGTTGCCGGTCACGATCACCGGCGCGACCACCGACACCAGGCCGAGCAGCGGATCGGCGGGCGCGACGATCGCCACCACCCCGGTCGGCTCGGGCGTCGACAGGTTGAAGTACGGCCCGGCGACGGGGTTGGCCGCCCCGTGCAGCGCGGCGATCTTGTCGGACCACCCCGCGTACCAGACCAGCCGGTCGATGGCGGCGTCCACCCGCTCCAGCGCGGCTCGCTTGCCGCCACCGAGCTCGTCGGCGAACTGCGCGCGCCGCCCCTCCAGCATCTCCGCGACGCGG
Source organism: Nonomuraea terrae (assembly GCF_044465245.1). Classification (NCBI taxonomy): domain Bacteria; kingdom Bacillati; phylum Actinomycetota; class Actinomycetes; order Streptosporangiales; family Streptosporangiaceae; genus Nonomuraea; species Nonomuraea terrae. Next base: position 352,024 of record NZ_JBITLL010000008.1, read on the forward strand.
TAGAGGATCTGCCCCCGGTTGTACGGGGTCGCGCCCGACCAGCCGGCGAACGCCTTGCGCGCGGCCACCACCGCGTCGCGGGCGTCCTTGCGCGAGGCCAGCGAGGCGTTGGCGAGGAAGTCTCCCTTGGCCGAGGTCACGGGGTAGGACCTCCCACTCTCAGAGCGCGGGAACGCCCCTCCGATGTACAGCTTGTAGGTCTTTCTGACGGACAACCTACTCATCGCCCCGACCCCTCCACGTGGACTCCTGCGACATCTGGACGGGCACGAAGACCTGACCGCACCGGCTCACGCCGCAGCGGTGGGCGTACCAGCCGACCCGCGTGGGACGGCCGGCCCTGGCGAAGGCGTGCCCCCGGGTGGCCTGGGCGCGCCGCGCGGCCCGCCGGCGCCGGCGGTGATCACACATCAAGGTACGCCTCCAGCCCGTGCAGCCCGCCCTCGCGGCCGAAGCCGGACTCCTTGTAACCGCCGAACGGCGAGGCGGGGTCGAACTTGTTGAACGTGTTGGCCCACACGACGCCGGCCCGCAGCCGCTCGGCCGTCCACAGGATGCGCGAGCCCTTCTCGGTCCACACGCCGGCCGAGAGCCCGTACGGCGTGTTGTTGGCCTTCTCGACCGCCTCGGCGGGGGTGCGGAAGGTCAGCACCGACAGCACCGGACCGAAGACCTCCTCACGGGCGATGGTGTGGGACTGCGCGACCCCGGTGAACAACGTCGGCGGGAACCAGAAGCCCTTGTCGGGCAGCTCGCACGCGGGCGACCAGCGCTCGGCGCCCTCCGACTCGCCCAGCTCGCTGAGCCGGCGGATCTTGGCCAGCTGCTCGGCGGAGTTGACCGCGCCGACGTCGGTGTTCTTGTCGAGCGGGTCGCCCACCCGCAGCGTGGCGACGCGCCGCTTGAGGGCGGCGAGCAGCTCGTCCTGGATCGACTCCTGCACCAGCAGCCGCGACCCGGCGCAGCAGACGTGACCCTGGTTGAAGAAGATGCCGTTGACGATGCCCTCGACGGCCTGGTCGATGGCGGCGTCCTCGAACACGATGTTGGCGGCCTTGCCGCCCAGCTCCAGGGTGAGCTTCTTGCCGGTGCCGGCGACCGTGCGGGCGATGATCCGCCCGACCTCGGTGGAGCCGGTGAAGGCCACCTTGTCGACGTCGGTGTGGGCCACGACGGCCGCGCCCGTCTCGCCGGCGCCGGTGACGATGTTGACCACGCCGGGCGGCAGCTCGGCCTGGCGGCAGATGTCGGCGAACAGCAGCGCGGTCAGCGGCGTCGTCTCGGCCGGCTTGAGCACCACCGTGTTGCCGCAGGCCAGCGCCGGGGCGATCTTCCAGGCCAGCATGAGCAGCGGGAAGTTCCACGGGATCACCTGCCCGGCGACCCCGAGCGGCTTGGTGCCACCCTGCCCGTTTGTCGGCCTCCGGCCGAACCCGGCGTACTCCAGTTTGTCGGCCCAGCCCGCGTAGTAGAAGAAGTGGGCCGCCGCCTGCGGCAGGTCGAAGTCGCGCGACTCGCGGATCGGCTTGCCGTTGTCGAGCGACTCCAGCACCGCGAGCTCCCGCGCCCGCTCCTGGATGATGCGGGCGATGCGGAACAGGTATTTCGCGCGCTCGCCGCCGGGCAGCGCGCTCCAGACGCCGAACGCCTTGCGCGCCGCCTGGACGGCCCGGTCGACGTCGTCGGAGGTGGCCGTGGCGACCTCCGCCAGCGTCTCCTCGGTGGCCGGGTTGACCGTCTTGAACGGCTTGCCCGACCCTTCGACGAACTCGCCGTTGATGAACAGCCCGTACGACGACCGCAGGTCGACGACGTCACGTGATTCCGGCGCGGGGGCGTACTCGAAGATCGCCATCATCAGTCCAGGGTGAAGTAGTCGGGGCCGGCGTAGCGGCCGGTGGCCAGCTTCTCGCGCTGCATCAGCAGGTCGTTGAGCAACGAGGACGCGCCCAACCTGAACCACTCGGGGGTCAGCCAGTCGTCGCCGGCCGTCTCGTTGACCAGCACGAGGTTCTTGATCGCGTCTTTCGTCGTACGGATGCCGCCCGCGGGCTTGACGCCGATCTGCCGCCCGGTGGCCGCGCGGAAGTCACGCACCGCCTCCAGCATGATCAGCGTCACCGACGGCGTGGCGGCGGGGGACACCTTGCCGGTGGAGGTCTTGATGAAGTCGGCCCCGGCCAGCATCGCCAGCCAGGACGCGCGGCGCACGTTGTCGTAGGTGGCGAGCTCGCCGGTCTCGAGGATCACCTTCAGGTGGGCGTCGCCGCAGGCGGCCTTCACCGCGGTGATCTCGTCGTACACCTTCTTGTAGCGGCCGGACAGGAACGCGCCGCGGTCGATCACCATGTCGATCTCGTGGGCGCCGTCGGCGACGGCCCGCTCCGTCTCGGCGATCTTGACGTCGAGCGTGGAGCGGCCGCTGGGGAACGCGGTGGCCACCGAGGCGATCTTGACGGGCGTGCCGGCGAGCGCCTCGGCCGCGACCGCGACGAGGTCGGGGTAGACGCAGACGGCGGCCACCGAGGGGGCGCCGCCGCCGGGACGGACGGCCTTGGCGCACATCGCGCGCACCTTGCCGGCCGTGTCGGCTCCTTCGAGGGTGGTCAGGTCGACCATGGAGATGGCCAGGTCGATGGCCTGGGCCTTGGCCGTGGTCTTGATCGAACGGGTGCCGAGCATCGCCGCCCGCTGGTCGGCGCCGACCCGGTCAACCCCGGGTAGGCCGTGCAGGAAGGCTCGCAACGCCGCGTCGGACGAAGCGACGTCGGTGAGCGAGGTAGTCACAGTTGACACCTAGACAGCATCGCCGACCAGGGCCGCCACTTCCAAACCGGATCACCCTAGGGCACTCGCCCCCGCGGTCCTAGGTATGCCGTACGCCCCTGAGCGTCGGAGATAGGGCATCCACCCGATGTGGGCGAGGGGGTCTTAGCGCGAATCTTGAAGATGTCAGGAAAAAGTGCGAATCGGCAGGAGAACTTCCGTGAATCCCGAGATCGGATACCAGCTCATGAAGTCCACCACGGACGAACTGCACCGCGCGGCCGCCGAACACCGGCTGGTACGCGACGCGCAGCGGCACAACAAGGCCGAGCGCCGCTCGGTGTTCGGCAAGCGCCGTACCTCATGACCGCCCCACGAGAGCCCGGCCATCTGCTCACCCATGGCCGGGCCTCAGCGCCCCCTTGACCGGGCGGCAGATACCCCCAAAAGGTGTCGAAAGTTGCTCATGGGACGTGAAATGCTGAATGACATGCGGGGACGTTCTGTCAGTCCCGTCTTCGTGGGGCGGGAAGAGGAGGTCGCCACTCTGGCCGAGTGCTTCGAGGAGGCCAGGAAAGGGGCGATGACGGCCGTCCTGCTGGGTGGCGAGGCAGGGGTCGGCAAGACCAGGCTCGTCCAGCGCTTCGCCGAGCAGTGCACGGCCCTCGGCGCCCACGTGCTGTTCGGTGGCTGCATCGAGCTGTCCACCGAGGGCCTGGCGTACGCGCCCTTCACCGCCACGCTGCGCCAGCTCGTCCGCGAGCTGGGCCCGGCGGCGGTCACCAAGCTGCTGCCCGACGGCGCCGAGCGCGACCTCGCCCGGCTGCTGCCCGAGTTCGGCGAGCCGAGCGGCGACGGCGAGACCGACACCGGCCGCGCCCGCCTCTTCGAGCAGTTCCTCACCCTGCTCGAACGCCTCTCCGAGTGCCGCCCGACTGTCCTCGTCATCGAGGACATCCACTGGGCCGACCGCTCCAGCCGCGACCTCATCGCCTTCCTCAGCCGCAACCTGTACATCCCGCGGGCCCTGATCGTCATGACGTACCGCTCCGACGACCTGCACCGCCAGCACCCGCTGCGGCCGGTGCTGGCCGAGCTGGGCCGGGTCCAGGGCGTGCACCGGCTCGACCTGCCGCGCCTGTCGCGTGACGAGGTCGGCCAGCAGATGACCGCGATCCTCGGCAGCACCCCCGAGTACGCCAAGGTCCAGAAGGTCTACGAACGCAGCGAGGGCATCCCGCTGTTCGTGGAGGCCATGCTGGAGAGCGGCGACGAGTGCACGTTCCCCGACTCCATGAACGACCTCATCCTCGGCTCCGTCGAGCGCCTGCCGGAGGAGACCCAGCGTGTGCTGCGCGTCGCCGCCGCGGGCGGCATCCGGGTCGGCCACGCGCTGCTGGCTGCCGTGAGCGGCCTGTCCGACGTCGAGCTGGAGACCGCCCTGCGCCCGGCCATCGCCGGCAACGTCCTGCAGATCGCCGACAGCCGCGCGTACGTCTTCCGGCACGCCCTCATCCGCGAGGCCGTCCACGACGAGCTGCTGCCCGGCGAGCACCAGCGCCTGCACCGCAGGTTCGCCGAGGAGATCTCGAAGGACCGCGGGCTCGTCCCGCCGGGCCGCGCCGCCGTCGAGCTGGCCCACCACTGGTTCGGCGCCCGCGACGACCGCTGGGCCCTGATCTCGGCCTGGGACGCGGCGCTGGAGTCGTTCAAGTCGTTCGCCTACACCGAGGCCATCCCGCTGCTCGAACGCGTCCTCATGCTGTGGGACCGGGTGGACGACGCGGCGGGGCTCATCGGCGCCGACCACACCGCCGTCCTGGAACGCGCGGCCGAGGCCGGCGGCGCGGGCGGCGACGTGGACAAGGGCGCGAAGTTCGTGAAGGCCGCCCTGGCGGAGCTGGACGAGACCCGCGAGCCGGAGCGGGTGGCCCAGCTCATCGTGCGCCGCACGCCGTTCATCGACTCCAAGGGCAAGCCCGGCGTCATCGAGGACCTCCGCCACGCGCTGCGCCTCGTCTCCGGCTCCAGCCGCGACCGCGCCGAGGTCCTCACGCCGCTGAGCCGCCACCTGATGCTGCGCGGCGAGATCGACGAGGCGAACGAGCTCATCGACGAGGGCCTGCGACTGGCCAGGAAGTACGGCGACGCCTGCCTGGAGGCCGACCTGCTGCTGAACATGGGGCTCGGCCACTCGCTCCGCGGCGACATGGAGTCGACCATCCGGGTCAACGAGCAGGCGCTGCGCATCGGCCGGGAGGCCGACTCCGGCCGCGTGATCCTGCGGGCGATCGGCAACAGCATCGACGCCCTGCTCGACATGGGCCGCCACGACGAGGCCCTGCGCATGTCGGAGGACGGTTGGCGGATCGCCAAGAAGTACGGCCGGCTGCGCGCCAGCGGCCTGTTCATCAAGAACAACTGGGCCGAGTCGCTGGAGGCGCTCGGCCGCTGGGACGAGGCCGTCGAGATCGTCGAAGGCGCGCTCAGCCACGGCCCCGTGCTGCGCACCCGGCACTCGTTGCTGCGGGTGCGCGCCGACATCGCCCTGGCCAGGGGCGAGCTGACGCTCGTCGAGAGCATCCTGTCGGAGATCGGCGTCTTCAAGGGCCGCCGCGAGGAGTACATCCAGGACGTCATCAGCAACGCGCGGATGCGCATCGGCTGGTTCCTGAGCCGGGGAGAGCGCGGCGCCGCGCTGGAGGAGGCCGAGCGGGTGCTCGCGCATCCCCGGCAGTCGAGCAAGGCCGTGCTCAGCTGGCGGCTGCTCTCGCTGCTGCGCACCGTCTGCGACGCCGCCCAGGAGATCGAGCCGCAGCGTACGGCGGCTCTGCGCGAACACGCCGCCGGGGTGGCCACCGAGCTGTCGGTCATCGGGCCCGTCGTGGAGGCGTACCGGCTGTCGTACAGCGGGGACTTCGACGCCGCGGCGGCGGCCTGGGAGCGGCTCCAGCGCCCGCACAACGCGGCCATGGCCCTGCACCGGGCCGCCGCGGCCGCCGCGCACGGCGGCGACCGGGAGGGGGCGGCGGCCCGGCTGAAGAAGGCGCTGCCGCTGGCGCAGGCGCTGCGCGCGACCCCGCTGACCGAGCGGATCGAGACGCTCCTGCGTCGGGTGGGCGGCGGCCCGGCGGCGCCGGAGCAGTCCGAGCTGCTGACGCCGCGCGAGCGCGAGGTGCTGCGCCTGGTGGCCCAGGGCCGCACCAACCGGGACATCGCCGCCGAGCTGTTCATCTCGGCGAAGACGGTGAGCGTGCACGTGTCCAACATCCTGGCCAAGCTCGGCGTCACCACCCGCGGCGAGGCCGCCGCGGCGGGACACCGCCTGTCGCTGCTGTCCCGCTAACGAGCGAGCGCCTGCACCAGCAGGACGACGCCGAAGATCGCGAACGCGGCCGCGGCGCCGTACCGGACGGCCTTCTCCGGCAGGTGGCGGCCCATCAGCCGGCCGACCAGGATGGCGAGCGCGTCGGCCGCGACCATGCCCACCGTGGAGCCGATCCACGTGCCCACCCAGCCGTGCTGCGTGGCCAGTGTGACCGTGGCCAGCATGGTCTTGTCACCCAGCTCGCTGAGGAAGAACGCCACGGTGACCGCGATGAGCGCGTTCCTGGTGACCCGCTGGGCCTTGCGCGACTCCTCCTCGGTCAGCTCGTCGCCGCGCAACGTCCACAGCGCGAACCCGAGGAAGGCCACCCCCGCCACCACCTCGATGGCGGTGGTCGGCAGCGCGTCCCCGATCAGGCCGCCCACGGCGACGCTCAGCAGGTGCACGACGGTCGTCGCGATCGTGATGCCCAGGAGCACAGGGCCGATCTTGAAACGGGTGGCGAACGTCATCGCCATCAGCTGGCTCTTGTCACCCAGCTCGGCCACGAAAATGGCGACGAGACTGATCCAGAACGCTTCCAACGGTCCCCTTCCGCGCGACCGGGCCGGAAGCGAAACCCGGGGAGTTTTCGGGCACGGCTTCGGCCCGGCAGCATCGTGTCGAATGGCTGCCAGGCCGAAGGTCTCGTCCGCCCGTATGAGGCCCGCGTGACCGGGCGCGCGAACGCGCCAGTGTGTCGATCACACGATTGGGACTACTCCCCTTCGGAAATTCTCAGACACCTTAACAGGAGCGGCGGCGCGCCTATTCCCCGAGGGAGCAGCAGACCAGCACCGGCTCGTTGACCAGCGTCACCCCGAACTTCTCGCGCACCCCGTCGCGCACTTCCCTGGCCAGCGCCAGCAGGTCGTCCGTGGTGCCGCTCCCGTCGGGGTTGGTGAGCGCGAGCGTGTGCTTGGTGGAGATGCGTACGGGCCCGCGTTCGTAGCCCTTCGGGTAGCCGGCCTGCTCGATCAGCCACGCGGCAGGCACCTTGACCAGGTCGCCGGGCATCTCCCAGCGCGGATGCCCGGGAGCGCGCACCGCCAGCTCCGCGGCCTGCTCGGCCGGCAGCAGCGGATTGGTGAAGAACGAGCCCGCGCTGCGGCTGTCGGGATCGGCCGGGTCGAGCACCATGCCCTTGCCGCGGCGCAGCTCCAGCACCGTCTCACGCGCCGCCGCGAGCGGCATCCGGCCGCCGATCTCGGTCTGCAGCCTGGCGGCCAGCTCCGCGTAGGCCACCGGCCCGGACAGCTCGGAGACCTCCAGCGCGTACGTGACCGCCAGCACGACGTAACGCGCCGGGTCGCGCTTGAAGACGCTGTCGCGGTAGGAGAAGCCGCACTGCCGCGCCTCCAGGTCGACGACGTGCCGCGTCAGCCGGTCGTAGGCGCGGACGCACCGGATGGTCTGGGAGACCTCCTGGCCGTACGCCCCGACGTTCTGGATGGGGGTCGAGCCGACCAGGCCGGGCACGCCGGACAGGCACTCGATGCCCGACCAGCCCTCACCCACCGCGCGGACCACGAGCGCGTCCCAGTCTTCGCCCGCCTCGGCGGTGACGACCACCTGCTCGCCGTCGCGCGAGACCGACACGCCCCGGGTGACCACCCTGATGACCAGCCCGTCGAAGCCCTCGTCGGCCACCACGACGTTGCTGCCGCCACCGAGCACCAGCGTCGGCACGCCGTTCCTGTCGGCCTCGGCGACCAGCGACACGAGCTCCTCCGCCGTCGCGGCCTCCGCGAACTCGCGGGCCGGCCCTCCCAGGCGCAGCGTGGTGTACGGCGCGATCATCTCCATGAGCACCTAGCTTAGGAGGCGCGCAGCATGCGCAACACCTCGCCGTAGTTGCGCCGGGCCTCCCGGTCACGGTAGTCGGGCGCGACGGCGTGCGGCTCCAGCGCGACCACCGGCAGCGGCTCTTGCGGCACCACCAGGTCGCCCGGCAGCGCCAGCGACAGCTCCAGGTCGGCGTTGCCGGCATAGCGGGCCTCCGCCGGCAGCGCGCGGAACGCCTGCGCCCTGCGCACCGCCATGAGCTCCCCGGTCAGCGCCCGCACCTTGCCCGGCCCGGCCGGCCGCGGCTCGCCGTCCCCCGGCTCCGCGCCCTTCCAGCCGGCCGCCACCGCGCCCTCCGCGACCGCCGCGATCAGCGGGGTCAGCGCGTCGCCGCGCAGCAGGACGTACGTCTCCATCAGCACGTGCACCTCGGACTCGTCCAGCTGCAGCAGCTTCATCCGGCTCTCGCCCCACGTCGCGGTGCCGCCGCGCCAGTGCGGCGTCTCGGCGACGTGCCAGGCGGTGATCCGTTCCGGATACCGCTCGGCCAGCTCGCGCAACACGTCGCCGGCGCCGTCCACGTTGCCGAGGTCGAGCGCGAGCACGCGGGCGCGCGTGTGGTCCATCACCGACAACACGCTCTTCATGACGTCGTCGGGCCAGCCGTCGACCAGCAGGCTCACCGTGGCGGTGACCTCCTGGGTCTCCACGCGCTGCCGCTCGACGTTGACGCCGAGGGTGTCGAGGCGGTTGGTGGCCAGCGTGCCGTCCCAGGTGCGCTGGGCGTGCAGCATGCCGTCGCCGCGGTCGCCGTGCTGCTCGGGGTCGCCGGAGAAGCCGAGCTCGGCGGCCGGGTTCATCCGGGCGTGCTCTCCCGCCGGTCTGGCACCCGCCGTACCCACGCCGGTCGCCGCGCCGGGCCGCCTCCCCCGGGCGGGGGCCGTCGCGCCGCCCGCCGTGTCACGCCCGGTGCCGACCGTCCCGGCGATCTGCTCGACCCGCGCGGGGCGCAGGTGTCCGGGACTCCGGGCGTCGGTCACAGCGGAGACGGGGATCGATCGAACCGTGGGCCAGACATCACTCATAGTTGAACCCGCTACCCGGCAGAGGGCCGCCCTATCAGGTGAGCTGCACCACGGCACGCGCCTTCGACAACACCCGCACGTCGCCCGACTTCGCGGTCAGCGCGATCACCACCCGCTTGTCCTCGAGCTTCTCCTCCACCACGCCGCTGACCGTGATCACGGCCCCCATGTCGTCGTCGGGCACCACCACCATCGAGGAGAACCGCACCCCGAAGTCGACCACCGCCCCCGGATCACCCGCCCAGTCCGTGATGAATCGTCCGGCCTGCGCCATCGTGTACATCCCGTGCGCGATCACGTCCGGCAACCCGACCATCCTGGCGAAACGCTCGTTCCAGTGGATCTGGTTGAAGTCGCCGGACGCGCCCGCGTACATCACGAGGTCCAGCCGGCGCACGTTGTAGTCGACGGGCGGCAGCTCCTGACCGACCTCGACCTCGTCGTACCTCACCGCGGCGGTCATCTCAGGCGGCCCCTCCGCGCTCGACGATCGTGTTGTACGTCACGCAGACCGGCTCGCCGTCGACCGTCGTCACGTCACTCCTGATCGTCAGCAGCTCGTTCTGCCCGGCCGTGCGGATGTCGGTGATCGTGGAGGTCAGGACCAGCCGGTCGCCGGCGTGGATGGGGCGGACGTACTCGAAGCGCTGCTCACCGTGGACGACCATGGCGACGTTCACCCCCAGGCCGGGGTCCACCAGCGCCTCCCCGCCGCTCTGCAGGCTGAACACGATGGGGAACGTGGGTGGCGCGATCACGTCGGGGTGACCTGCGGCCCGGGCGGCCTCCTGGTCGCGGTAGAGCGGGTTGCCGTCGCCGATCGCCGCCGCGAACTCCCTGATCTTCACCCGGCTGACCTCGTAGGGGGCGGTGGGCCCGTACGATTTGCCGACGAAGTCACGGTTCAAGGCCATCTGCTCCCTCGCATCTCTCCCGAGCACTGCCGTCGGCGAACGCTAACGGAACAACGTTCGGCCGGCGGGGTTGATGGCCTTGATTTTGCCCACAGCCAGGGCTTTCACGCCCGGGAGTCAGCCGGTGACGGGGTTGCGGCGGAGCATCGCGGCGGCCGCCGCCACGACCACCAGGACGAACGCCGCCAGGCCGATCAGCGAGGCGTCCAGGGACGCGCCGAGACCGGTCGCGACGCCCATGCCGAGGACCGGCAGCGCGAGGCCGACGTACCCGGCGAGGAAGATCCCGGCGATGGCCTCACCGCGCGCGTCGGCGGGGGCGAGCATCGCGGCGGTGCCCAGGGCGCCCTTGAGCAGGATCCCCGAGCCGCTGCCGGCGACCAGGCCGCCGACGAGGAAGCCGGGCGTGCTGGCCGCCAGCACGCCGGCGGCCAGCACGAGGACGCCCACCGCGGTCATCCAGAAGCCGACGGCGAGCTGACGCTGCAACGTCAGCCGGCCGAGCCCCATCTGCGCCACGGCGGCGCCGCCGAACACCAGGAACGCGGCCACCCCGGCCACGACGGGCGACGGCTGCCCGATGGCGGCCAGGAAGCTCGGCGCCAGTGAGGTGAACAGGCCCAGGATGGCGAACAGCCCGAAACTCGCGCCCGCGACCGCGAAGTAACGCAACCGGGCGTGGGACGGCACGACCACCCGCTGCGGGCGGTACGCCCGCGCCTGCCGCACCCTGACGGTCTCCGGCACCAGCCACAACCCCACGAGCGACAGGACGAGCAGCACCAGGAACACCACGAACGGCACGGTCAGCTTGGCGTCGGCGTACTGCACCAGCACGCCCGCGAGCAGCGGGCCGAGGCCGATGCCGCCCAGGTTGGCCGCCGTGGCGACCAGCGTCGGGCGGTTGTGCGAGCTGCCCGGCCGGATGACGGCGTTCAGCTCGGCGAGGTACGCCGTCGCCGTCGCGGTGGCCATGCCGACGCTCAGCCCGCTCACCACCCGGGCCACGATGAGGCCGGGCAGGTCCGGCCAAACAAGGAAGAGCACGGCCGAAACGGTCTGCAAGAGGATCGCGGGCAGCAGGATGCGCCGCCGCCCTCGCCAGTCGGACACATGGCCGGCCAGGAAAATGCTGATCACGACGCCGACGGAGTAGGCCGCGAAGGCCACCGTCACCATCATCGTGGAAAAGTGATCACGTTCTCGATAGAGGTTCCACATCGGCGTCGGCGCCGCCGAGAAGGCCATCTCGACGGCGAAGACGTAAGCGACGATCCAGAACCCGATGCCGTGGCGGGAGCTCGACGCCCGCACCACGGCGCTGCGCGTGGCCACGCTAACTCCTTGAAATCATCAACTATGTACCTCGCAACTATGCGGGACGGTATGTCATCTCCGCCAACAATTGATTATGTTGACAACCATCTCCAACAGAGATGGGAGGGATGATGGACCTACGCCATCTGGAGGTCTTCCTGGCGATCGCCGAGGAGGGCACTCTCACGGCGGCCGGCGAGCGGCTGCACCTGGTGCAGTCGGGAGTCTCCAGCACGCTGCGCGCCCTGGAGAGCGAGCTCGGCGCGCCGCTGTTCATCCGTACGGCGCGCAGGGCGGTGCTCACCGACGCGGGGCTCGCGCTGTTGCCGGAGGCCAGGGCCACTCTCGCCGCGGCTGACCGCGCCCGGCAGGCCGTCGCGGAGACGCTGGCCGAGGTGCGGGGGCCGCTCGTGGTCGGCACGATGACGCCGCTGCGGGTGCTCGACCTGCCCCGGCTGCTCGCCCGCTTCCAGGCCGCCTATCCGCAGGTCACGGTGAGCATGCGGGCGTTCCCCGACGGGTCGGCCGGCCTGATCCGGGCGCTGACGGACGGCCTGCTCGACGCGGCGTTCGTCTCGATCACCACGCCGCCGCCGGCCGGGGTGGAGCTGCGCGACCTGACCCGCCTCCCGCTACGGCTGATCCTGCCGCCCGGTCATCCGTACGCCTCCGCACCGGACGTCTCACTGGCCGAGCTGAGCGGGGACCGGTGGATCGACTCGCCGCCCGGGTTCGGCAACCGGGCGATCGTGGACGAGGTGTTCGCCCGGGCGTCGCTCCAGCGCTCGATCACGCTGGAGACCGCCGACGTGACGATGATGCCCGCGTACGTACGGGCCGGGCTCGGGGTGGCGCTGGTGCCGGGTTTCGTGCCCCTCGACGGGGTCCGCGTGCAGCGCCTGCGCGGCGAGGAGCTGTGCTGGACCATGTCGCTGGCCACGGCCACGGCCCGCTCAGGAAGACGCGTGGTCCGAGCCTTCACCGAAGCCGTCGCGAACGAGATGCGCCTCGTCACCCAGCAGAACCGCCCCTGACGCACGCCCCGATATCCGGGGGCAGACACGACGAACCGGCGCCCTGTCACAGGACGCCGGTTGGTGCGCTATGGAGGATAAGGGGGAAGAGGCTCTGCCCGGGGACCTAGCGGGTCTCGCGGTGCGCGCGGTGGCAGCGGCAGTTGGGGCAGTACTTCTTCAGCTCAAGCCGATCCGGGTCGTTACGCCGGTTCTTCCGCGTGATGTAGTTGCGGTGCTTGCACTCCTGGCAGGCCAGCGTGATCTTCGGCCTAACGTCGGTGGCAGCCACTTGGGAGTGCCTTTCTACGTTTGGGACATGGACACGCCCGTACCCAGGTCGGTGGACCTGGGTGAGGGCAGTAGCGGAGGCCGGACTTGAACCGGCGACACAACGATTATGAGCCGTTTGCTCTGCCAGACTGAGCTACTCCGCCTTTGGGCCGGTAACGACCCGGCCTCGTAGAGGATACCCGAAGCGGTGAGCACATTAGTAACTCGCCCGATCGGGTGGGGTGCTCCCAGTATGCCTCAGGAACCCCCGTCACTCGAAATCAATAAGCGGCGAACCCCCGCCCGCCACCGCATCGAGGGTGATCAGCGTAGCAGCGCCCGCCACACCCCGCGAACCCGGCCACAGCGGCCGGGAACCCGGGAAGCCGAAGCAAGCATCCTCTGGGTGGGCATAACGCCGGAAAAGGGGACATTGTTCCAGCTCACAACGACGAACGCCCGGCTCCGCGTTTCTCGCGGCCCGGGCGTTGTGGCTGTTCAGAAGTGGAGCCCCCAAACGGAATCGAACCGTTGACCTTCTCCTTACCATGGAGACGCTCTGCCGACTGAGCTATAGGGGCCTGTCCGGCGCTGCGGACAGGTGTAACCATACACGGCACTCAGCGATGATGCGAACTCGTTCGGGCCTCCGCCGGCTCGTCGATCGCGCGCCGCACGGGAAAGTCGATGACCTCGCACAGATCCGCCAGGTCGACGTGCCTGGCCACCTCGGCCACGGACATGCAGTCGGCGACCACCCGGCCGTTTCTGCGCACCCGCAGCACCTGTCGACCCGCGAGCACGGCGCCCACCACCTCGTAACCGTCGAGGCCCACCCATCGTCTTTCCACAGCGGCACACCTTAGCCGCCGGGTCTCTCATTTTTCGCCACGCCACAGGCGTTACCGCCATACCGACTCAGTACCGGTAGAACCCGGCGAAGTCCTTCTTGGGCGCGATGTCGTCCACGCGCACCACGGCGCCGGTCTCGGGGGCGTTCATCATCTTCCCGTTGCCGAGGTAGAGGCCCACGTGGTGGGTCCTGACCCTCCGCTTCGTGACCTTTCCGAAGAACACCAGGTCACCGGGGCGGGCGGAGGCGACCCGGCGCAGTTTGCGCACCTGGTCGTCGGTGTTGCCGGGGCCCAGGACGTCCTCGCCCCGGGCCAGGGCGTAGACCCAGCGCACGAACCCCGAGCAGTCGAGCCCGGTCGTCCGGGCGGCCGGGCAGGGCTTGATGCTGCCCTGGTAGCCCACGCAGGTGCCCTTCGAGGGGCCGGGAGACGCCGCGTGGCCGCCGCCCCACGAGTAGACGATCCCGAGCTGTTCGAGCTCGTACGCGATCCGCACCGTCGGCGGCGGGACGGGCAGGCTCAGTGGGGCGGAGGCCGTGGCGGCCAGCACGAGCAGCGCCACCGCCACGGCTGGCCGCCTTTTCATCCCACACCCCCCGAAAAAACATGGGCTTGGGATTTATCCTGCCTTATCGAGACTTGAGAGTGAGTTTCACCGAACCGACTGTGACGTTCATCCCGACCGTGCCCTTGCTCTTGCTCGGTTTGGTGGTGAACTCGAACGTCACCTGCTTCCCGCGCGGCAGCTCCTCGACCCGGCACGACACCGCCGTGCCGCTGAACTTGCAGGCGGGCGCCTTGACCACGCGCTGGCCGCCGAACGCCCGGCCCGAGACCTTGATGTCCTTGACGGGGTGCGGGCCGGTGTTGGCGACGGTGACCCGATAGCGCGTACGGCTCTTCGCCGCGCCGGACACCCGCACCTCGGCCGGCGGGTTGACCAGCGACTCAAGCGCGGACTCGGTGCCGTTGAAGGCGTTCTGGCCGCCGACGAGCGGGCCCTTCTCGGCCGACTGCCAGAACGTGTGCCGCTTCCAGCTCTTCGGCAGCTCCCCCGGCTCGCTGCCCCAGCGGGCCAGCCAGAGCGGATTGGCCGCGAACGCCTTGGAGTCGCCCGTGCAGGTCCGCCACCAGCTCGTGGTGGTGTAGATGATCGCGTGCCGGCCGGTCACCTCGCGGTACCTGCCGGTGAAGTCCTTCAGCCAGGTGACCATGTCCTTGGCCGAGAGCCCGTAGCAGTTGTTCTTGCCGTTCCGGTCCTTGTACGGGTTGTCCTCGACGTCGAGGACGCCCGGCAGCGTCCGGCCGTCGCTGACCCAGGTGCCGCCGTTCTGGAGGAAGAAGTCGGCCTGGGCGGTGCCGTCGGATTCGTGCGGCTGCGCGAAGTGGTACGCGCCCCGGAAGAGCCCGGCCGCCGCGGCGCCGCCGTACTGGGCCTCGAAACGCGGATTGCGGTAGTCGGTCCCCTCGGTGGCGTGCACGAACGCGAACTTGGCGCCTCCGGCGGCGGCGGTGGCCCAGTCGATGTCGCCGGTCCAGTTGCTCACGTCCACGCCGGGGACTCCGTCGGCCGCCTGGGCGACGCCGGTCATCCCGACCGTGGCGATTACCGCAATGAATAACAGACGTTTCACGCCGGAGATCATTGCGGAGCCACACACAATTCCGCAAGTCGCGAAATATCAACTGCTTTTGTCGTATCGAGGCAATAGACCGGCCCCAACGGGAGCGGCCGGGCCCCGGCGACCCACTCCCGCCACCGCTCGCCGCGCCCTCAGCGTCACGGTGATCGTCCTTGCTGAACGGGAAGGCCCAGCGCGGGTCCGAGGGCCCGTGCCGGCGGGGTCGAGGCCGTGCACGGGCACGATCGTCCGCCGCGTGACCGCATGATGGCAGGGCTTGCGCAGAAATCTTGCTCACATGCAAGAAGCCGCACCTCAGAGGCGTGAAAAAGCTTCCCGGGCGCCGCCGCCGCGAACGGCGTTTCCGCAGGTCAGGGCGCTTCGTAAACGTGACATTCACGTTTGCCAAACCGGTTTGCCCTGCTCACACTGGTGCTGATCCTCGATTGCGCCCCCGACCAGGGGTTTCTTCGCCATGCCCGGAGGAGTTCAACCATGATCCACACCCGGGGCCTCACCCGAGTCTTCACGATGAGACGAAAGGAGAAAGTGGAAGCCGTACGCGGCATCGACCTCGACGTCGAGGCCGGTCAGCTCGTCGCCTTCCTCGGCCCGAACGGCGCCGGCAAGTCCACCACGCTCCGCATGCTCACCACCCTCCTGCCCCCCACCTCCGGCACCGCCACCGTGGCCGGCCACGACGTCGCCGATAATCCCGCCGGCGTGCGCTCCCGCATCGGGTACGTCGGCCAGCACAACAGCGCCGGCGAGGAGTACCGCATCCGCGACGAGCTCGTCACCCAGGGCCGCTGCTACGGCCTGCGCCCCAGCGAGGCCGCCGCCCGCGCCGACGAACTGCTCGACCTGCTCGACCTGACCCCGCTGGCCAAGCGGCTGCCCGGCACCCTGTCGGGCGGACAGCGCCGCCGCGTCGACATCGCGCTCGGCCTCATCCACCGCCCCGACCTGCTGTTCCTGGACGAGCCGTCCACCGGGCTCGACCCGAAGAGCCGCGCGGAGATCTGGCAGCACATCCTGCGGCTGCGGGAGGCGTACGGGACCACGTTGTTCCTCACCACCCACTACCTGGAGGAGGC
Organism: Nonomuraea terrae; assembly: GCF_044465245.1. NCBI lineage: Bacteria > Bacillati > Actinomycetota > Actinomycetes > Streptosporangiales > Streptosporangiaceae > Nonomuraea > Nonomuraea terrae. The sequence goes on from NZ_JBITLL010000008.1 coordinate 368,117, forward strand.
CGACAACATGGCCGAACGGGTGGTGATCATCGACGGCGGGCGCATCATCGCCGACGGCACGGCAGAGCAGCTCAAGAACGACCTGGCCGGCGACCGCGTCGTCATCACCACCGGCACCGACCAGGACGCCGAGAAGGCCGCCCGCATCGGCGGCGGGACGGCCGAGGGCACCACCGTGACGCTCCGGGTGGACCGGGCGACCGCCGCGCTGCCCGACCACCTGCGCACCCTCGACGCGGCCGGCGTCAAGGTCGTCACCGCCGAGACCATCCGGCCCACCCTCGACGACGTGTTCCTCAGCCTGACCGGGAGAAGCCTCACCGATGACGACATTCCTGCGTGACACCACCATCGTCTTCTCCCGCGAGATCAGGCCGAGCCTGCGCAATCCCGTCGGGCTGCTGTTCGAGATGGGGCAGCCGCTGCTGTTCCTGTTCCTGTTCGGGACGCTGCTGAGCGGGGCGGTCGGGTCGTCGTGGCAGTGGTTCGTGCCCGGCATCCTCGTGATGATGTGCCTGACCGGGCCCCTGGGCGCCGGGTACTCGCTGCTGGTCGAGCTGCTCGGCGGCGCATTGGAGCGCATGCTGGTGACGCCGCTGAACCGTACGGCGATGCTGGTGGGCAAGAGCATGAAGGCCACGATCACGCTGCTCGTGGAGGCGGTGCTGATCATCGTCGTGGCCGTGCCGCTCGGCTTCGAGCTGCACGTCGCAGGGGTGCTGGCCGGGCTGGCCCAGCTCGCGGTCTTCGCGGTGGGCCTGGGCTCGCTGTCGTTCGTGCTGGCCATCAAGTCGGCGCCCAACGGCACCCTGTTCTACATGGTCAGCCAGTCGGTGCTCTTCCCGCTGCTGCTGCTGTCGGGGGTGCTGCTGCCGCTGGAGACCGCCCCCGGGTGGCTGCGCATCCTGGGACAGCTCAACCCGGTGACGTACATCGTGGACGCGCAGCGGGCGCTGTTCGCCGGCCACCTCGCCGACCCCTCGGTCCTGTACGGCACCATCTCGGTCTGCGCCATCGCCGCGATCGGCCTCCACCTGGGCAACCGCGCGATCCGGAAGGGCGTCTGACCGGCAGGATGGGGCCATGACGAAGCTCGTCGCGACCCACACCGTGCCGTGGATCCCCGTGGCCCACCGCCTGGACCTCCTCCTCTCCGAGACCCTCCCGCCCGTGGACCGGACGACGTCCGCGTTCGCGTTCGTGGCCGACGAGCCGGGCAGGACGCTCATGACCTGCGTGGACCGCGAGGGCCGCGGCTGGGACATCCCCGGCGGCCACCTGGAGCCCGGCGAGAACGCCGCCGACGCCGCGGCCCGGGAGCTGTACGAGGAGACGGGGCTGCGCGTGCCCGTCTCCTCGCTGTCGGCCTTCGCCTGGCAGCGGATCGAGCTGCTGGAGCCGGCGCCCGACGGATACCGGTATCCGGAGCTGGCGTACATGGTGATGTTCCGCGGGAGCGTGCCGGGGCCGGGGGCGCCGACGCGGCCGCCGGCCGGGTCGGAGAGCACCCGGGCCGACTGGCTGTCCGCGACCGAGATCGGGCGCGTCTGCGCTCAGAGCACCTGGCTGCCCCTGGTGGAGATCGCGCGGGCGCGGTCCACGTCGTCGCTGCGGTAGAGGCGCTCGGGGATCGTCGCCAGGGTCGACGGGCGCACCCGGGGGCCGAGGCCGTACAACTGCTGGAAGCTCATGATCAGCGGGCGCCAGGCGTCGGGGTCGATGCGGTCGTCCGTACCGGCCATACGGATCTCCTCGTGTACCCAGACGCGCTGCACCCGCACCTCGAACGCCACCACCCCGCCGTCGTCCACGGGGTGGTGGCGTTCGAGCACGGACTCCATGGCCACCGGGCACTCGGCCACCCGCGGCGGCGCCACCGTCTCCGACGCGACGGCGGTCAGCCCCGCGCGGCCGAACTTGTCCCGGACGAACCGGTAGCCGCGCTCGTGCTTGCGCTCGGGAACGGGGTCCGCCCCCGTGGTGAGCGCCAGCCGATCCACGGCCCCGGCGAGGGCGTCGGAGGGCAGGTTCAGGACGCACTCGCGGGTCCTGAGCAGGTTCTGGGCCGTCTTCGACCGGACCCCCAGCCCCAGCACGGCCCGCCATCCCAGCCAGAAGGCCGACGACATGGGGGCCAGGTTGGGCGTCCCGTCCTCGTCGCAGGAGGAGATCAGGACGACGGGGGTGCCGAAGTAAAGGATGTTCGGTTCGAGAGAGGTGTGCGCGCGGGCAACCGGACGCGTGTCAATGCTCATGACCGTCCACTCTCACCGCAGGCCGGGCCGCGTGCTGGCGGCCTTCGGACCTCTCTTCGAGCTCAGCGCGGCAGCAGCTTGAGCGTCGTCGTGCGCGCGCCGGACGACACGATGGTCGCGACGTAGTTCTGGCCGTAGCGGTGGTACTTGCTGCGGTACGCGGCGTCGATCTGCTCGTTGAGGCCGGGGTCGTCCTCCGCCACGAAGCTGACGTCCCGGTCGACGCCGCCCGCCTGGATGCGTCCCTGGCCGCTGGCCTTGGCCGCGCGGTACCACCGGCCGTCGTCGCCCTTGTAGGAGCGGACGTAGAGGTCGTCGTCGTGGCGGACGACCCAGATCGGGACCGGCCGCAGCCGCGTGCCGTCGCCGCCCAGCGGCGCGACCTCCAGCTCGTCCGCCGTCGCGATCCTGTTGATCTCGTCACTCGTCCAGGTCGTCATCGGTCCGTCCCCCTCGTGGTCAATGGCCTGGTCCCTTGATCTTGACCGCTGGGGGACGCGCTCAGGCGGCAGGCTCGCCGCTCAGCGCGGCCATCACTTTCCGCGCGAACCTGTGCATATGCGGATCGAGGCCCTCGATCGGCAAGTCGAGGACCTCCGGCAACGCCACCCACCTGACCGCGGAGAACTCGTCCCGGTCGAAGGAGGTGACCGCCTCGACGTCCACGACGTACCAGAGGGACACGTCCGTGTGCGAGCGCGGGCCGCGGGTCGGCGTCACGGTGATGAAGAACGGCCGGTCTCCCGCCACGGCGGACGGCACCGCGGGGACGTGCAGCTCCTCCTGGCATTCGCGGACGACGGTCTGCCACGGGGACTCCCCCGGCTCGACGTGGCCGCCGCTCGGCAGCCAGAGGCCGGCCTTGCGGTGCGCGACGAGCAGCACCTCCTCGCGCGGGCTGAGGGCGACGAAGTAACTCACCAGGTGAGGGTCGGGGACGTCGGGCTCCCGCGTGCGGTAGAGGGGCGCGCCGCCGGCCGCCCACGACGACGCCCGTGCGACGTGGGCGGCCTCCTGCTCGTCCCAGGGGACGATCTCGTCGATCCGCCGTACGAGATCGTCCCTTTCGATGTCCGGAACGTCGGCCCCTATGGTGTGCTCCATGACCACAAGTCTGAGGCTCGCCCCGATCACCCGGGCCAACATCGACCGTGCCATCGCCGTCCGGGTCCGGCCCGACCAGGAGCGATTCGTCTCGCCGGTGGTGAAGTCGCTCGCCGAGGCGTACGTGCACCCCGAGGCGTGGCCCCGCCTCGTCCTCGACGGCGACACCCCCGTGGGCTTCCTCATGGCGTTCATCGACATCGACTGGGACGACAAGGGCGTCGACTTCCGTTCCGGCCTGTGGCGGCTGAACGTGACACCCGAGGCCCAGGGGCGCGGCGTCGGCCGTTTCGCCGTCGAAGCCGTGGCCGGCGAGCTGCGCAGGCGCGGCGCGACCCGGATGTACGTCACCTGGGAGCCGGGCGACGGCGGCCCCGAGGGCTTCTACCGCAAGCTGGGCTTCCACCTCACGGGTGAGATCAGCGGCGGCCAGACGGTCGGGGTGCTCGACCTGGTGTGAGGGCCGGTCAGCGGTCGAAGGAGAGGGCGGCCAGGGACGACAGGGCGCCTTCGTCCATGAGGCCGCCGTCCCACGTGGTGGTCAGGCGGGTGATCTCGCCGGCCTTGCCCAGCTCCAGCGCCACGACCCCGCGCGGGACGGTGTGGCCGTCGGCCTTCCACTCGTAGCCGCCTCCCTGGTCGCCGGCCACGACGTGGCGCACGGAGGCGCCGGTGCCGTACGGCAGCTCGCGCAGGGCGCGGCCGAGGTAACGGCCGATCGCGGCCCGCCCCTGGATCGTGGTGCGCAGCGTGAGGTCCTCGAACACCGCGTCGGCCGCGAAGAGCCGGGCGGCGGCCTCGGCGTTCCCGGCGGCGAACGCGGCGTTCAGGTTCCGGGAGACGGCCGTGCCGCCATCGTGCAGTCGCTCGGCGACGAGGCGCCGGAGAGCTCCCCGCGCTTCCTGGCCCTGGCTCTCGACGCGCTGCGCCCCGACGGCGCCGCCCCGCTGGCCTCCGCGCCCCGCCGGACCGGCTCGTCAAGGCCATGCAGCGGCCCCCTGTGGTCGTCCGCCGCCGTCCGGGCGGAACGCCGTAGGCGGCTCGTGTGTTGCAAGGGTTCATGACGGCCAGTACGTGACCTGACCGCGAAGTGAGAGGAACACCAGTGAGCAGTGTGATCATCATCGGGGGCACTTCGGGCATCGGATTGGAGCTGGCGAAGGAGTACGCCGCCAGAGGCCGGTCCGTCGTGGTGACCGGCCGCGACCGATCCCGGGCCGAGAAGGCCGCGGCCGAGGTGGATGCCGTCGCGCGCGGGGGCGCCGACGGGAACGTTCCACGGGCCCGCGGTCTCGCCGTCGACCTGAGCCGCCCGCAGGAGGTCGCCGCCGCCCTGGAAGGCGTCGGCCCGGTCGACCGGCTCGCCCTCGCCGCCATCGAGCGCGACCTCAACTCCATCAAGGACTACGACGTGGACCGGGCGATCCGGCTCACCACGCTCAAGCTGGTGGGTTACCACGCGGTGGTGAGCGCGCTGCTGCCGCGGTTCACGCCCGAGAGCTCGGTGCTGGTGTTCGGCGGGGTGGCGAAGGACCTCCCGTACCCGGGGTCCACGACGGTGTCGACGATCAACGCCGGTGTCCTGGGCATGACGAGGACACTCTCCGTCGAGCTGGCCCCGGTCCGGGTCAACTCCCTGCATCCGGGCATCGTCGGCGACTCGCCGTTCTGGCGGGACAAGACCGACCAGCTGGCGCAGGTCCGCAGCCGCTCGCTGACCGACCGGCTGCCCACCACGGCGGACGTCGTGGACGCGTCCGTCTTCCTGCTGGAGAACCGGGCGGTGAACGGCGTCGACCTCCGGCTCGACGGCGGCACGCGCGAGAAGTGAGCCACCGGCCCGTCACCGCGCCCCGGTGACGGGCCCTCCATCGGGGTACGGTGACGAAATACGCACATTGTGCGACCGTGGTTCCGACCAGTGATCTGGTGATAGCGATGCCCACGACCACCACCCGCGTCAACCACCCGTTCTTCGCGAGCGTGTGGCCGCTGCTCAGCCGTGTCATGGGACGCGGCGGCATGGACGAGCACCGCAAGGCGCTGCTGGCCGGCCTGAGCGGGAACGTCGTCGAGATCGGAGCGGGTCACGGCGTCATGTTCGCCCACTACCCGCCCGCGGTCACCCGGGTGCTGGCGGTCGAGCCCGAGCCCCACCTGCGCCGGCGCGCCGCCGAGGCCGCGGCGAGGGCGCCGGTGCCGGTCGAGGTCGTCGACGCCGTGGCCGACCGTCTGCCGGCCACCGACCAGAGCATGGACGCGGCGGTGTTCGCGCTGGTGCTGTGCTCGGTGCCGGATCCCGCCGCGGCGCTGGCCGAGGCGCGGCGCGTGCTCAAGCCGGGCGGCGAGCTGCGCTTCCTGGAGCACGGCCGCGCCGACACCCCGGGGCTGGTACGCGTCCAGCAGGTGATGGACGCCACCTTCTGGCCGCGCCTGGCGGGCGGCTGCCACACGGGCCGCGACATCGTGGCCGAGGTGCAGCGGGCCGGCTTCGCCATCCGTACGCTGGAGCGCTACCGGTTCCCGTTCGGCGGCACGCCGTTCTCCTTCCACATGCGCGGCACCGCCACCCGTCCCTGAGCCGCGCACACAAGCGGAGCGGGCGCCCCGTCGAAGAGGCGCCCGCCCGGTTCTCCCCCGCTTCCCGCCTCCCTCACTGAGGCGGGAAGGTGTGATCAGTTGTAGGAGCGGTAGCCGCCCCAGCCGTAGTGGTTGCTCCAGCCGTAGCCGCCCTTGAACCGGATGTCCTGGACGTCCTTCGGGAAGATGATCGGGCTGCCCTTGTCGAAGAAGCCCTTCGTGGAGTAGCGGTTGAAGTGGTACCACTCGCCGTGCCGCTTGTAGTAGACGTCGAAGTACGTGAACCCGCGGTCACGGCGGTCCTGGTCCCACAGCTTGAAGTCCAGCCAGTAGTGGCCGCCCTTACGGCCCCACTGGTAGGCGATGCGGCCGTCGTGGCCGCCGGTGTTGAAGTACTTCCAGCCGCCCGAGAAGGACTGGGCCGAGGCGGCGACAGGGGCGCTCGCCGTGGTGGCCGTGGCGGCGGAGGCAGCCGGAGCCGCGAATATCCCCGTGGCCAGGGCACCGGCGAGGGCGGTGCCGACGAGCAGCTTGCGAACGTTTCGCACAGTTTCCTCCAGTGAGAGGGCGTCCTCGGGACGAGAACGCCGGTTTCCCCGTACCGGACACGTGTTCCGGACAACGCTCACGTTAGGGAGGACAGGCGATCAGTTCTGTGGCCAAATACGCATAACCCGCTGAACGTGCATTACTCCACAGAACGGGCCGTAGAGGGGCAGAGCGTCACGGCGTGGCCCGTGGCGCTGAGCAGGTGTTCCGCGGAGGAGAGCACGTCCATCAGCTCGGGCCGGGTGAGCGAGTAGAACGACTGGCGCCCCTCGGCGCGGTAATCGATCAGGCCGCAGTCACGCAGGCAGGCCAGGTGCTTGGAGACCGTCGACTGGGCCAGCCCGAGCTCGCCGGTCAGGTCCACGACCCTGGCCTCGCCCCGGGCCAGCCGTTGCACGATGCGCAGCCGGGTCTCGTCGGCCAGCGAGTGGAACAGCGCCGCCGCCGGCGACAGACCGGCCGCGATGCCGGCGGTGACGCAACGCTCTGAATCAATCGCCATACGGCGATGGTATCCCCTCGCGGGGCGCGGGAGCTTTGGGGGCAGCGACGGACTCTCCGTGGCAATTCGTCGGCCAAACCTCACTCCGGCATTCACATCACCAACGGCCAATCAATGAAATCTTGCGTGACCTTCCGGGCAACCGGGCCTTCATGTTCTCGATTTCGCCCGAGAGCGCTACTACGATCAAGGTTTCGCTAGCCATTGTTCGCGTATTACCTAGGAAAACCCTGCTCAATGCCTATATAACGGCAAGTTGCCTAAAAGGTGACTATTGGCTTTTTCGGTGGATTAGGCCAGCCGATCATCCGCTGATCTGGTCCGACTAGATATTTCCGGAGAAGTAGTGGCTGTTCGTGTTGGGGGTGACCGCCAGGTCAGGCGGCAGGTGATGCACCGCAGGCCCCGGGTGGCTGTCCAGCCGCTCGGCCTGGCCGGCATCGACCTGATCTGCATGGCGTTCACCGCGGCCGTCGCCGGGCAGGAAGCGCTGCGCATCGGGCTCGCGGCCGTCCTCGTCGTGGCCTTCGGCTGCGTCGGCCACGTCTACGCTGCGCGGATCCTGCCCTCAACCCTGGATCGCGGTTTCTGGCTCACCGGAGCCGGGGCGGCCGCCGCGCTCGCCGCGTTCTGGCCGGCGACGCTCACCGTGGTGGGGCTGAGCGCGGCGCTCTTCACCGTCTGCGCCCTCTGCCTGCGCAGCGTCCTGTACTTCCTGGTACGCAGGGCCCGCATGAACGGCAGGTCGGCCCCCGCCGTGGTGATCGGCGCCGGCCCGCACGCGCACAAACTGGCCGCCACCCTGCTCGCCCACCCCGAGTACGGCCTCCTCCCCCTGGGCTTCCTGGACGAGGCCGCCGGAGACAGGCCGCTCCTGCCCGTCCTCGGCGGTCCCGCCGACACGGGCGCCGTCATCCGGGCCCACGACGTACGGGCGGTGGTCGTCACCGGGCAGGGGCACCCGTCGGTCGCGAGGACGGCGCGGGCCCTCGGCTGCCAGGTGTTCCTCGCCCCCGAGCCGGGCGAGCCGGTCGCCGACTTCGTCAGCCTGCGCGAGCACGTACGCGGTTTCCCGCTGGTCCGCATGCGCGCCGAGGCGCAGCACAGCCTGGCCTGGCCGCTGAAGCGGGCGATCGACGTCGCGCTGGCCCTGACCGGGCTGATCGTCAGCGCGCCGATCCTGGCGGTCTGCGCGCTGCTCGTCCGCTGGGAGACCGGCCCCGGCCTGCTGTTCAAGCAGCGGCGGGTGGGCTACCTCGGCGAGCCGATCGAGCTGGTCAAGCTCCGCACGCTGAAGCCCGTGGACGCGCACGAGTCGGAGACCCTGTGGAGCATCGCCCACGACGCCCGGGTGGGGCCGGTCGGCCGGATGCTCCGCCGGACGTCGTTCGACGAGCTCCCCCAGCTGTGGAACGTTCTCAAGGGCGACATGAGCGTCGTCGGGCCCCGGCCGGAGCGCCCCTACTTCGTGGAGGAGTTCTCCAGGACCGTCCCGGGCTACGAGCTGCGGCACCGGATGCCGGTGGGGATCACCGGATGGGCCCAGATCCACGGGCTGCGCGGGGACACCTCGATCGAGGACCGTGCCCGCTTCGACAACCACTACATCGACGGGTGGAGCCTCCGTACCGACCTCAAGATCATCTTGCTGACGGTGTGGTCGATGCTCCGGCCGGGCGGGAGCTAGCCATGGGGGCTCTGCGTGGGCGACCCAGTCTGGCGGCCGCCGTCACGGTGCTGCTCGCCTGCCTCCCGGCGGGCGGGGCGGACGCGCCCGCCGGCGTGGACGTCACGGCGTCGGACGTGGCCTCGGTGCTGCTGGTCGCGATCGCGGCCGGCGTCCTGTTCACGACCAGCCGGGCCCTCTCGCCCGGCCTCGGGCGCGGGACGGGCGGCTGGGCGGGCCAGGGGGTGCTGCCGGTGCGGGCCGTCGTGCTCGCTCCCGTCGCGGGGGCGGCCGCGCTCGCGCTGCTGGCCTCACCCGACACGCTGGTGAGCCTGCCGGGGTTCGTACGCTTCCTCCAGGTCTTCGTGCTGGTCCCGCTGGCCGTCCTGGTGACCGTACGGGACCGGGCGGACGTCGTGATCGTCGGCGGGGCGCTCGTCGGGGCGGCGACGCTGCAGGGAGTGATCGGCTGCGTCCAGGTCCTCACCGGCACCGGCGCGGCCTACGGAGGCGAGCGGGTACGCGCCGTCGGCACCTTCGGCGCCCCCGACGTCATGGCGATGGCGACCATGGTCAGCTACGGGATCGTCATCCTGCTGGGCGCCGGCCTGACCCTGCGCGGTCGGGGCCGGGTCCTCGCGCTGGCGGGCGCGGCCCTGCTCTGCGTGCCGCTCGCGCTCTCGCTCAGCCGCGGCTGCTGGATCGCCGTGCTGGGCGCGGCCCTGGTGGTGGTCTTCCTGCGCAGCCGGGTGCTCGCCGCCCGGGTCGTCCTCGTCGGGGCGGCGGCCGCGGTGCTCGCCTTCGCGACCGGCACCGGGTCCGACCTGATGGACCGGCGGCTGGCCTCGATCGCCTCCGCCGTCAGCGACCCCGACCAGTCGGTGAGCGACCGCTACAGCCTCTGGCTCGCCGCCACCCGCATGTGGGCGGAACATCCGGCGACCGGGGTCGGCCCGCGCAGGTTCGGTGAGCTGCGCGACACCTACGCCCCGATCGAGCTGTCCTCCGGCAGCGACACCGACGACCCGGTGCACGGATACCAGCGCCGGCCGCTGCTGTCGCCGCACAACATGTACCTGCTGACCCTCAGCGAGCAGGGGCTGTTCGGGCTGGGTGCGTTCGTGGCGTTCCTGGGCTGCCTGACCTGGTGGGCCCTGCGCGGCGGCGCGCTGGTCGCGGCCGGGCTGCTGACCTGCCAGACCATCAGCTTCGCGTACGGCGACATCGGCGGCCCCTCGACGACGGTCATGTCCGTCGCGCTCGGACTGGCTCTGGCGCTCGTCGCCGGCCGCCGCGAGACGACCGCCCCGGTCGAGGCGGCCACGCCGGTGGGGGCGGCGCGATGACGGCAGCCACGTCGGCCACCGTGAAGGCGGTCAGCATCACCGCCGTGCTGACCGGGCTCGGCTCACTGCTCGGGTTCGTCCGCGACCTGCTGCTCGGCATGCTGTTCGGGGCGGACGCCGGCACCGACGCCTTCCTCGTCGCCTGGACGATCCCGGAGACGGCCGCGCCCCTGCTCATCGAGGGCGCGATGGCGTTCGTGCTGGTGCCGCTGTTCAGCCGGTGGATCGAGCTGGGTCACGACGTGCGCGAGCTGGTCTCCGCGACGCTGCCGTACCTGTGTCTGGGGCTCGTGGCGCTGAGCGTGCTGACCGCCGCCGCGGCACCGTGGCTGGTGGGCGTGCTGGCGCCGGGCATCCCGCGACCGGAGATGGCCGTCGACTGCATGCGGGTGGCCTCGGTGACGATCCTGACGTTCGGGCTGGCCGGGTACCTCAGCGCGGCGCTGCGCTCCCACCAGTCGTTCACCGCGCCGGCCGCGATCTACGTGGCGTACAACGTGGGGATCGTCGCCTGCGTGGTCGCGCTGCGGGAGCAGGGCGCGTACGCCGCCGCGGTCGGGGTGGCCGCGGGCGGCCTCGGCATGGTGCTCGTCCAGGCGCCGGCCTTCCTGCGGCGCTTCGGGACCCCGCGCCGGACCGCGCGGCGGGTGCCGCTGCCGGTGCTGGCGTTCCTGCCGGTCGCGGTCTTCACGCTGGCCCGCCAGTGCCAGGTCTTCGTCGAACGCTTCGTCGGATCGTCGCTGCCCGAAGGCTCGATCTCGCACCTCAACTACGCCCAGAAGATCGCCCAGGTGCCGATGGTGCTGTCGCTGATCGTGGCGACCGTGAGCTTCCCGCAGCTGGCCCGGGCCATCAGTGCCGGGGACGACGGGCGGGCGCGCCGCCGGATGACGCGGGACCTGGTCGCCGCCTCGGCGATCGTGCTCCCGGCCGCCGCGGTCCTGATCGTCTGCGCTCCCGACCTCGTCGCCGTCCTGCTGCAGTACGGCGCCTTCACCGCGGCCGACACCGAGGCCACCGCGCAGATCATGCGCGTGTACGCGCTGGGCCTGCTCGGTCAGGCCGTCGTCGGGGCCGTGAGCCGGGCGTACTTCTGCCGGGCCGGCTCGTACTGGTACCCGACGGCCGCGATGGCCGCGGGCCTGGCCGTGACGGTCGTGCTGGCCCGCCCGTCCTGGGGCACCACGGGGATCGCCGCGGCCAACGCGGCCGGGATCACGCTCACCGCCCTGCTGCTGGTCGCCGGGCTGCGGCGGCGGGTCATCACCCTGCCGCCGCGCGCGGTCGCCCGGCCGATCGGCGGCCTGCTCCTGGCCGCCACGGCCGCCGCCGGAGCGGGCTGGGCGGTGCGGGCGCCGGCCGCGGACCTGCCCGAGCTGGTCCGCCTCACCGTGACCGGCGCCGCCATCGCCGCCGTCTTCTGCGCCGTCGTGGTGGCGACGCGGGCCGTGACGGCGCTCACCGACGACACCCCGACCAGGATGCGAGGCCGCGCGTGACCGCCATGCCGTACGTGCTCATGTACCACTCCGTGGAGAAGTGCGACAGCGACCCGCTGCACATCACGGTCTCCCCCGCCCGCTTCGCCCAGCAGCTGCGCTGGCTGGACGACCGGAGGCTGACCGGCGTGTCGATGCGCGACCTGCTGCGCGCCCGGGCGGCGGGGAACGCGGCCGGCCTGGTCGGGCTCACCTTCGACGACGGGTACGCCGACTTCATCGGCGAGGTCGTGCCCGTCCTGCTCCGGCTGCGGTTCACGGCGACGGTCTTCGTGGTCTCCGGCCTGCTCGGCGAGCACAACGTCTGGGACGCCGGCGCCCCGCGCAAGGCGCTCATGGACGCCGAGGGCGTGCGCTGGGCGGCCATGCAGGGCATGGAGGTCGGCTCCCACTCGGCCGGCCACCGGTCGCTGACCGGGCTGGGCGACGCCGACCTGCGGCACGAGGTGGCCGACAGCAAGAAGGCGCTGGAGGACGCCCTCGGCCTGGAGGTCAGCGGGTTCTGCTACCCGTACGGGCACGTCGCCGAGCGCGAGGCGGAGGCCGTGCGCCGGGCGGGCTACTCCTACGCCTGCGCGATCTGGAGGTCGCCGGTCACCGGCACGCACGCACTGCCGCGTACGTACGTCGGCGAGCGGGACGGCGCGCTGCGACTGTGGGCGAAGCGGGCGCGGCACCGGGTGCGGTGGGCACGGGGGGCACGGTGAAGGTCCTGCATGTCATCACCGGCCTGGCGGCGGGCGGCGCGGAGCAGCAGCTGCGCTCGCTCCTGCCGCACCTGCGGGCGAGCTGCGAGGTCGCGGTGCTCACCGGGCACGGCGCGCTGGCGCAGGCCATCGAACGCGCCGGCGTGCCCGTGCACCACGTCGGCATGCGCGGCAACCGCGACGTGCGCGCCGTCGGCCGGCTGGCCCGGCTGATGCGCGGGCGCCGCTACGACGTGGTGCACACCCATCTCTACCGCGCCTGCGTGTACGGCAGGCTGGCCGCGCGGCTGGCGAACGTCCCGGCGATCGTGGCCACCGAGCACTCCATCGGCCACCGGCACATCGAGGGCCGCCGCCTCACCCGCCCCGTCAGGGCGCTCTACCTGGCCAGCGAGCGGCTCGGGCACCGCACGGTGGCCGTCTCGCCGTCGGTGGTGGAGCGGCTGGCGGCGTGGGGCGTCCCACGCCGGCGCATGGTCGTCATCCCGAACGGCCTCGACGGCGCCGCGTACCGTTTCGACGCCGGGCTGCGCCGGAGCGCCCGGGAGCGGCTGGGCCTGGCGGAGGACGCGTTCGTGGTGGGCGGGGTCGGCCGCCTGGAGCCGGTCAAGCGCTTCGACCGGCTGGTCGCGGCGATGCCGTCGCTCGGCCGCGCGACCCTGCTCCTGGTCGGCTCCGGCACGTGCGAGGCACGGCTGCGGGACCAGGCCCGCGCGCTGGGGGTCGACCGGCGGGTGGTCTTCGCGGGCGAGTCGCTCGACGTGCGGGCCCTGTTGTCGGCGATGGACGTGCTGGTCGCGCCCTCGGCGGAGGAGACGTTCGGCCTCGCCGTGGTGGAGGCGCTCGCCAGCGGCCTGCCGGTCCTGTACGACTCCTGCCCGGCCGTCGACGACCTGCCGCCGGGCTCGGCCCCGGGTGCGCGGCGCGTCCCGCCGCACCTGCTGGCCGCGGAGTTGTCCGCGCTCGCCGCGAGCCCGCCCGCCCGGCTGGCCCCGCCCGACGCCGTCCGCTTCTACGACGTCCGCCGCCAGGCGGAGCAACTGGAGTCGCTCTATCTGCGCCTGCTGGGCGCCTCACCCACGGAGAAGGAACGATGACGTTGACCCGGATCACCGGCCGGCTCTCGCGATGGTGGCTCGTGCTGTCCCTGACGGTGGGGGCGCTGGGCGGCCTGGCGTACGCCATGGCGAGGGACGCCGTCTACGCCGCGGACGCCTACGTCGTGGTGTCGGGGGTCGACCCGGTGCAGGCGGCCCACTTCGCCACCGCGTACGCCCGGATCGCCGGCCACCCCGGCCTGCTCACCACCGACCGGGCCGAGCAGGACGCGCTCAGCGTGGCGGCCTCGCCCGACGCCCCGCTGGTGCGGCTGACGTCCGAGGCGCCCACCGGGTCGGAGGCGGCCGAGCGCGCCAACAGCGCCGCCGCCGCACTGATCAGGTACGCCAACACCCACGCCACCGACACCCGCGTCCGGCTCGCGTCCTTCGCCGAGGCGCTGGCCCCGTCCCGCCCCTCCTCGCCGATCCCGCTGGTCAGCATGGCCGCCGGAGGCTGCGCGGCCGCGCTGGTGACCGGTCTGGTCCGGCTGGCCGGGCCGTTCGCCCGCCGAGAGCCGGCAGCGGTGCTGAGGGGAGCGCACGCGTGACCGGCACCACCTCGCGGACCTCAGGAGCCCGGCTGGCGGTGCAGGTCATCACCAAGGGCGAGGACCTGGCCGCGCTGTCGGCGGAGTGGGCCGACCTGTACGCCCGCAGCTCGGCCGCCACGCCGTTCCAGTCGTACGGCTGGCTGTGCTCCTGGTGGCGGGTCTACGGCGTCTCGGGGCGGCTGCGCGTGTTCCTGGCCCGCCGGGACGGCCGCCTGGTGGCGGCTGCGCCGTTCCGGCTGGAGCACCGGATGGGCTGCCGGGTGCTCACCCCCGTCGGCGGGGAGCAGTCGGACTTCACCGACATCGTGGTGGACGACGCCGAGGACGACGCCGGCCTGCTCGAACTGCGCGCCGGCCTGCTGGCCCAGCCCGGCTGGGACGTCATCGACGTGCCCGAGGCGCGGCCCGGCGCGGCGATCCGCCGCCTGGCCGAGCTCTGGGACGGCCGGTCCTGGACGCTGCCCGCCTCCACCTGCCTCCAGCTGCCCGGACGCCCGGTCGACCAGGTGCTCGCCGGGCTGAAGGCGAGCCGGGCGCGCCGGCTGCGCTCGGCGCTGCGCAAGCTCGACACCCTCGACCTGTCGGTGACGCCCGTCGGGGCCGACCGGGCCGAGCACACGATGGCCGAGTTGTTGCGCCTGCACGCCCTGCAGTGGGAGAGCCGGCCCATCAACACCCACCACACGCATCCGCGGTTCCGCGAGCACCTCACCCGGGCCGCGCAGTCGATGGTGGCGGACGGCCACGCCGCCCTGGCCGAGTTCCGGATCGGTGGGCGGCTGCTGGCCTGCGACTTCACGGTGATCGGCAAGGACTTCGTGGGCGGCTACCTGTACGGCGCCCACCCCGACCTGCGGGCCGAGGCCGATGTCCTGATGATGCTGCTGCGGCAGAACCTGACGATGGCCCACCGGCTCGGCAAGCCGGTGCTCAGCCTGCTGCGCGGCGACGAGCCGTACAAGGCGAAGTGGGAGTGCGAGGCCGTCGCCAACCAGCGGGTGCTGCTCGGCCGCGGCGTGCGCGCCGCCGCCTACGCGGCCACCGCCCGGATGCGCGCGGCCGGCCGCGACCTGGTGAAGCGGCGCTGCCCGCGCCTCGTGCAGAAGGTCGCGTCATGGCGGTGACACCGAGAGTTCTGCACGTCACGCAGCCGGTGGACGGCGGGGTCGGCGCGTACGTCGCCACGGCCGTCGCCGACCAGGCCCGGCGCGGCTGGCCGGTGGCGGTCGCCTGCCCGCGCACCGGCCCGCTGGCCCGCGAACTGGACGCGCTCGGCGTGCCGCACCTGGACTGGACGGCCCGGCGCGCGCCCGGGATCGGCGACGCCGCCCAGGCCGCGCGGTTGTGGCAGCTCGTCCGCCTGTTCCGCCCGGACGTCGTGCACCTGCACTCGTCCAAGGCCGGGCTGACCGGCAGGCTGGCGGTCAGGGGCCGGGTGCCGACGCTGTTCCAGCCGCACGGCTGGTCGTGGCTGGCCGTACGCGGCGCCGCCGCCGGCGCGGCCCTCGGCTGGGAACGGCTGGCGGCCCGCTGGACGGACAGGATCGTCTGCGTCGGCGCGGACGAGGCCGCCCTGGCCAGGCGCCACGGCGTGCGCGGCGACCTCGTCGTGGTCCGCAACGGCGTGGACCTGCGCCGCTTCCGCCCCGCCGGCGAGCGGGAGCGGGCGGCGGCCCGCGCCCGCCACGGCATCGCCGGCGAGACGCCGCTCGCCGTCTGCGTCGGCCGGGTCACCCGTCAGAAGGGTCAGGACCTGCTGCTGTCGGCATGGGAGCGGGTCGCCGCCCGCAACGGGCTGGCCCGGCTGGCGGTCGTCGGCGACGGCCCGCTGCTCGGCGCGCTGCGTTCACGCGCCGTGCCCCGGGTTCACTTCGCCGGCCCCTCCTCCGACGTCGCCTCCTGGTACGCCGCGGCCGACGTGGTGGTGCTGCCGTCGCGCTGGGAGGGGCTGCCGCTCACCGCGCTGGAGGCACTCGCCTCGGGCAGGTCGCTGGTCGCCTCCGCGGTGCCCGGGCTGGCCGAGCTGGTGACCTCCGGCGTCGGCGCGGCCGTCTCCCCAGGGGACGGCGCGGCGCTGGCCGAGGCGCTGCTGCTGCGGCTGGAGCAGCCCGCGCTGGCCGCCGCCGAGGGCGTGGCCGCCGCGTCGCTGGCCTCCGGGTTCGACGTGTCGGAGGCGCTGGACTCGCTCTCGGGGCACACGCTGGGCGTGGCCACCGGATCGGGATCGGGCGCGGGCGCCGCGGTCTGCTCGGGTGACGGCTCGACCCACAGCCGCCGGCGGAACTCCTCCGCCGAGCGCGGGTTCGACGGGCACTGCCAGACGCCATGGGGACAGTAGTCGGTGATCGAGTGATAGGCCACGTTGTGACGCTCGATCCAGTCGAGCATGTCGCGGACGAACTCGGGACGGTCGCCGTAGCGGAACAGGCCCCACTCCGGGAAGGAGATGGGCTTGCCCCGCTCGGCGGCGAACTCGGCCTGCGCCCGCAGCCCGTACGGCTGGTTGACGTAGTCGGAGAAGTCGTCGCCCGGGCCCTGGTCGTAGGTGTCCATGCCGATGATGTCGACGACGTCGTCGCCCGGGTAGCACTCCGTCCACGGGATCGCATCGTGCCCGCGGCTGGGCGCGAAGTCGAAGCGGAACTGCTGGCCGGGTGTGGCGCGCATGGTCGCCACGATGCGCCGCCAGTACTCCTTCCACGCCGGCGGGTTCGGCGCGCACCTGCTGGAGTACGTGGTGCCGTTCATCTCCCAGCCGAGCACGATGATCGTGTCGGCCCCGCCGCCGGCGACGAGCCTGTGGGCCAGCTCGGCGAAGAGACGGTCGCGCACGCCGCTCGCTCCCGCCGCGAGCTCCCGCGACACCGCGTAGTCGGGCATCCCCACCTCGTTGGGGGCGACCATCGGCACGTTCAGCGCCAGGACCCGGCCTGGAGCCGCGGCCTTCCAGCGCAGCCACGGATCCAGGACGAACGCGGGGCCCTGGATCGACTCCCAGCGCTCGCCCGGCAGGTACGTGCGCCCCACCGTCACCTCGCGGCTCAGCCACGACTCGAACCCGGGCAGATCGCGCGTCCCGCGCTCGTCGGAGGCGAGGAAGACGCCCACCGCCGGCCCGGATCCGGCGTCCCGCGCGCGGCCCTCCTGCTCGTCGAAGCCGAGCCATTCACCGAAACCGAGCCATGCCGCTGCCACCGCCGCCGTGACGGCAGCAATGGCAATGTGCAGGACAATCCTCGCTCTCGCCACCGCACACCCCCCATCGCCGCGTTTTCCTCATTGCCTACACCGGGTGCGACGGCTGCCGGGATATCCGACTCGCGAATTGCCCGATCCATAGAATTCCGCGAAGGAGCAGAACGTAAAACCATGCTCGATTGCACCGTCCCGGCGCTCGTACTGCGGCTGGACTCCAATATGTTTCACCACGGGACGCTCGGCGCCATTCGCTCGCTCGGCAGGGCGGGAGTCGAGGTGCACGGGCTGGTCCCCCACGGCGGCGAACCGGCCGCCCGGTCCCGATATCTGGCCCGCGTGCACACCTGGCCGCGCGACGTGGACGTCGTCGGCGCGCTGCGGGAGGTGGCCGGCCGCATCGGGCGCCGGGCGGTGCTGCTGGCGCTGGACGACGCGGGCGCCATCGCCGTCGCCGAGCACGCGGCCGAGCTGCGGCCGTACTACCTGCTGCCCGAGCAGGAGCCGGGGCTGCCGCGGACGCTGGCGGACAAGCGGCTGCTGGCCGAGCTCTGTGCCGGGCTGGGGATCGCCCAGCCGGAGACCCGGCTGATCACCGGCGAACGCGACGCCACGGCCGCCGTCGCCGACTTCGGGCTGCCGCTGGTCGCCAAGTGGGCCCAGCCGTGGCTGCTGCCGCCCGGTCTCGGGCTGCGCAACACCACGCTCGTCGGGCATCCACGCCAGGTGGTGCGCCTGCTGCGCCACGTACGCGGCCGTGACCTGCTCTTCCAGCGGTACGTGCGGGGCGGTCCCGACTGCGACTGGTTCTTCCACGGCTACTTCGACGAGCACGCGCAGAGCCTGTACGACGGCGCCGGGCGCAAGGAGCGCGCCTACCCGAAGGGCGCGGGGCTCACGACGTACGGGCGCTGGCTGCGCAACCCGGACGTCGAGCGCACGGCCCACGAGCTGGCCGCCAAGGTCGGCTACCGGGGCGTCCTCGACATCGACTTCCGCTACGACGCGGCCGAGGACGTCTACTACCTGCTCGACTGCAACCCCAGGCTCGGCGCCCAGTTCCGGCTGTTCACCGACGGCGGCGGCCTGGACCTGGTCCGGGCCGCGCACCTGCACCTGACCGGCCGCTGGACAGCGCGCGGACCCGCGGCGCACGGCCGGACGTACGCGGTGGAGAACTACGACCTGTTCACCGCGGGCCCGAAGGCCCTGCGGGCGCTGGCCACGGCCGACGAGCTGGCCTGGCTGGCGGCCGACGATCCCCGCCCGTTCGCGGCCATGGCCGGGCAGACGACAAAGCGCGTTCTCGCCCGGCTCACCCGCTCCCGGAAATAGCACTGTGGAGGAGAATTGCGTACCCCGATCATCGACGTGGCGATTGTGGGCGCGGGCCCGTACGGGCTGTCCGTGGCCGCACACGCATTGCACGCAGGGCTGGACGCACGGGTATTCGGCACGCCCATGCGGGCGTGGGAAAAAAACATGCCCAGCGGAATGCTGCTGAAATCCGAGCCGGACGCGTCGCATCTCGCCGACCCGGAACGCCGGCACGGGCTCGACGCCTTCCACCCCTGCTCCTACGGCGAGCCGGTGCCGGTGGAGCGGTTCGTCGGCTACGGCCGGTGGTTCCAGGGGCGGGCGGTCGGATCGGCCCTGCGGGAATCGGACGTGACGGCCGTCGGCGTCGAGGGCGGGTCGTTCGCGCTCACCCTGTCGCAGGGCGAGCAGGTGCTGGCCAGGACGGTCGTCATGGCCGTGGGCTTCCTGCCGTTCGCGCACCGCCCGGACCCACTCGTGGGGCTGCCGCCCGAGGCGGTCTCACACAGCTCCGACCACCACGACCTCGGCCGGTTCGCGGGCCGGGACGTGACCGTGCTGGGCGCGGGACAGTCCGCGCTGGAGACGGCGACGCTGCTGGCGGAGGCGGGGGCCAGCGTCCGGGTCGTCACCCGGAGGGGCGCGCTGGCGTGGAACGACGTGCCCGTCGCGCGGCCTTCCACGGTGTCCCGCCTGCTCGCGCCGCGGTCCGGGCTCGGGCGCGGCTGGCGTTCGCTGGCCTGGGCGCGGGTGCCGGGCGCGTTCCGGTACCTGCCGGAGCGGGCGCGGGGGCACGTCGTACGCACCGCGCTCGGGCCGGCGGGATCGTGGTGGTTGCGCGGGCGGTTCGACGGCGCCGTACCGGTGATCCTGGGCGCGCGGCTGGCGGCCGCCGAGCACGGCGACGGGGTCCGGCTGCACCTTCACGACCGGTCGGGGACGGCCACCACGCTGGACACCGAGCACGTCATCGCGGCGACCGGCTACCGGGTGGACCTGGCCAGGCTGCGCGTGCTCGACGACGGCCTGCGGCGCGCGGTGGCGGCGACGAGCCCGGCGCCGCGGCTCAGCCCCGTCTTCGAGACGCCCGTCGCGGGGCTCCACCTGGTCGGGCTGGCGGCGGCGGCCACGTTCGGACCGGCCATGCGGTTCGTCTACGGGTGCGACTTCGCCGCCCGCCGGGTGACGAGGGGGCTCGTGAACCGCCTGCGCGTACCACGGTCACCTTGACCCATCCCCTTCAGCTTCGTATCGCAACACATCATCAATCGGGGGCAGCACGCATGATTCTTCGTGGAACATTCGCCTTTACGGCGATGGCGGTCGCTCTGGGAGGTGTGGCCGTCGCGGACACGTCATCCACCGACACGTCGTCCACCTTCACCAACTCGGCGAAGACCGCCTCGGGCCTGACCCCGTCCGGGGTGAAGGTGACCGTGAGCAAGACGATGATCGGGCAGACTCGGGTGGCCTCGGCCGAGGCCACCGCCGCCAACGCCGCGGCGCCCGCCGACGAGTACCTCATCCCCGCCAACGCCAAGGCGACCGCCGGGTTCGTCGATCTCTACGAGGGCTTCACGGTCAAGCGCGGCGGCTGGAGCGACGTGGCCACGCTCACGTTCACCTTCTCCAGGCCGGTACGCGACCCGCACCTGCACGTGTTCGGCACCGGCGGCTCCTCGGGCACCTCCGTGCGCAACCGCGACGACTACTGGCCCGCCGTCGATCTTGTCAGCGGCGCGCCGGTCAAGCCCACCTTCAGCAAGGCGGCGGGCTTCCCCGGGTTCCATGTCACGTCCGCCTCGATCACGCCGGAGCGGGTGTACACGGTGTCGTCCACGACGTGCGGGATCGTCTACACCTGCGGCACGGTCAAGCTGAACGGCACGCTGACCTCGTTCACGATCAAGCTGCGGGCGCGGGACGTGCGCTACGGCACCGGCGGGACGACCCCGCAGCTGTGGGCGGCGTTCAAGCTGTCACTGGCCGAGGACGCCTCCGACGCGCCCACCTCGTACGGCGCCGCCTCCCACGCGATCGGCGATTCCTTCCTGGGACGTACGGCGACCGCCGACCACCCCGACACGGTGAGCCTGACGCCGCGCGGCCTGACCGCCGACACGGACGCCGACGACGCGGTGACCGGCTCGCCGGCCAGGATCGGCGGCCACGGGGGCAGCTACACGCTGGCGATCCCGGTGACGCCGGGGTCCCCGTCGAACGTCGCCGGCTGGATCGACTTCGACCGCGACGGCCGTTTCGACCCCAACGAGCGCGCCACGGCCCAGGTCGCCGCGGGGGCGACGACCGCCACGCTGCGCTGGGCCACGCCGCGGCCGATCGGCAGCGGCCCCACCTGGATGCGCCTGCGCCTGTCCGCCGCGACCACAAGCACGGCGACCGGCACGGCGACGGGCTGGGCGGACAGCGGCGAGGTCGAGGACCACCGCATCAGCCTCGACCACTGACCCGTCACCTCGCATGCCCGGGCCTCTCTCTTGGGGCCCGGGCATCCCTACCTCCTGTCACACCGCTCTCTTGGGGCCCGGGCATCCCTACCTCCTGTCACACCGCGTGGACAGCGAGGCCGTCCACAGGGCAGGCTGTCATCTGTGACCAGCAGCCAAGACGCCCGCCTGCGCGAGCTCGTCCTGCTGCGCCGCGTCCGCGACCGGATCGATCGCGAGTACGCGCAACCGCTGGACGTGCAGGCGCTGGCACGAGGCGTCCATCTCTCGGCCGGACACCTGAGCCGGCAGTTCCGCGCCGTCTACGGCGAGTCGCCCTACAGCTATCTCATGACCCGGCGCATCGAGCGGGCCATGACCCTGCTGCGGCGCGGTGACATGTCGGTCACCGAGGTGTGCTTCGCGGTGGGGTGTTCGTCGCTCGGCACCTTCAGCACGCGGTTCTCCGAGCTGGTCGGCATGTCGCCGAGCACCTACCGCCGGCTGGCCGCCGGAGACGCCGAGGGCATCCCCAGCTGCGTCGCCAAGCAGGTCATGCGACCGATCAGGAATCGAGAAGCGGCGGCCTCCCGCGCCGACCTAACCTCGTCAGCATGAACCTCATCATCCACCAGACGTTCCTGCCGGCCGACGACCCCGACAAGTCGCTCGCCTTCTACCGTGACGCGCTGGGATTCGAGGTGCGTAACGACGTGGGCTACGACAACATGCGCTGGATCACCGTCGGGCCGGTGGGCCAGCCGGAGACGTCGATCATCCTCGAGCCCCCGGCCGTCGACCCGGGGTTGTCCGACGACGAGCGGCGCACGATCGCCGAGCTGATGGCGAAGGGCAGCTACGCGACCATCGTGCTCGCCACCCCCGACCTCGACGGCACCTTCGAGCGGGTGCGGGCGAGCGGCGCGGACGTCGTCCAGGAGCCGACCGACCAGCCCTACGGCGTCCGCGACTGCGCGTTCCGCGACCCGGCGGGCAACATGGTGCGCATCAACCAGACCCCCTGAGGCCTCAGCCGCGTTCGATGCGGGGCATCAGGTCGTGCACCACGTCGAGGGCGGCTTCGGCGGTGTCGGCCAGGTACGTCAGCTCGATCAGGAAGTGGTCGACGCCGGTCTGCTCGCCGATCGACTTGACCGCGTCCGCGATCTGGCCCGCCGGGACGCCTCGGTCGACGTTGACGCGCAGGATCGTGTCGATCGCCGCCGGGTCGCGGCCCGCCTCGCGCGCGGCCTCGTCGATGACCGCGCGCTGCGCCCGCATCATCTCGACGCTCACGAAGGTGGGGACGATGCACAGGGGCAGCCAGCCGTCACCGCGCCGGCCGATGCGCCGCAGCGCGGTCTCCGCCGAGCCGCCGAGGTAGATCGGCGGCCGGGGACGCTGGGCGGGCTTCAGCGGCGAGTGGTGCAGCGGCAGGTCGATCAGCCGGCCGTGGTACTCCGCGGGGTCCTGCGTCCAGAGGATCTCCAAGGCGTCCAGGAGCTCGTTCAGGCGGGCGCCGCGCGTCGCGAAGTCCAGCCCCGTCGCCTCGTACTCCTCTGGCGACCAGCCGATGCCGAAACCCGGGATCAAACGTCCGCCGCTGACCAGGTCGATCGACGTCAGCGACCGGGCCAGCTGAACGGGCGGGTACAAGGGCGCAATGAGCACGTGGGTGCCGAGCTTGACCCGCTCCGTCACAGCCGCCGCCACGCCGAGCACCACGAACGGGTCCGCCGGGGTGTTGTACTCGACCGGGATCGTGTTGCCGAACCCGCCGGCCCCCACCTTCGGATTGACCGCGGCGAAATTGCGGTCGCCCACCCACAGACTGTCGGCGCCGGCGTTCTCCGCCTCCCGGGCGAAGTAGGCGGCCTTGTCGATCTGGTGCGCCTGCGTGTGCAGGTGCGGAAGCGTGAAACCGATCTTCATCAGAACTCCTAGCCCAGAGGAAACGCGACAGAACCTACGCCATCTCCCGGCGCTCGCCCCCGCCGGGCCGGGAATCCGTGACGGTCGGTCCCGCGACCAGACCGGGAAAGGCCGCGGTGGGGGCGGGGCAGGGCGAGGTCAAGGTGGCGAGGAGGAGCAGGGTGGCCGGGCCGCCGGCCGCCGGGGCGAAGGGGGCGAGGCCGATGAGCAGGCAGTAGCCGAAGCCGCCGGACAGCAGCGCGGGGACGATCCGGGCGCCGGGCCGCGCGCCGTCGCGGTCGGGTGCGATCCGGGCGCCGGGCCGCGCGCCGTCGGGGCGGGTGCGGCGCGGCCGTACGGCGTGCTGACCGAGGGTGGCGCGGGACCGGCCCGGCGAAGGGAGGGAGAGCACACCTCACCGCGCCGCCGGTAGTTGTGGAAGACGAACGGCACGAACAGGATGACGGCCGGCAGCGTCCCGCCGAGCAGCGCCGGCAGGGCCGGCGACAACCGGTCGGCCAACAACGATCAGCTCCCCGGCACGTGATCGTCTGTGGGTGCTTCCGAGCGCATCGGTTGTGCGACTTTTGCCCAACTCCTGTGACGGTGGTCGACCTCCTGCCGGCGAACAAGAACATCGGCACCACCCGAACGGCGCCTACCGGCCGCACCCGGGCGGGTGGTCGATCGGGGAGGCCGCCGGCGCGCTCGCCGCGTACCGCCTGGACTCCGGCCTCCCGACCGCCGCCCCGGCGCTCAGCGCCGGGGCAGCAGGGACTTGGCGAGGTAGGCGACGATGACCTTGTTGCCGTCGACCGCCTCGGCGACGACGAAGTCGACCGCGATGCTGCACAGCGCGTACGCGTCGGCGGTCGTGAGCGCGCCGCCGGAGTGCTCGACCAGGTAGCCGACCGCCTCCTCGACCGCGATCCGCAGCGCCACGTCGAGGTCGGCGTCGATGCCCATGCACCAGACGTACGCGTCGCTCTCCGCGCGGGGCCACTCCAGGTGGAGGTCCTTGCGCACGGTGAACCGGGCGGTGAACGCCATCGAGTGCTCGACGGCCGTCTGGTTCACCTCGCCGTGTCCCTGCGCGCCGTGGGTGTCGCCGACGTAGAACAGGCCGCCCGGCTGGAAGACCGGCAGGTAGAGCGTCGTGCCGGCGACCAGGTCGCGGAAGTCCATGTTGCCGCCCCACCGGTCCGGCGGGTTGGCGGAGACGAAGCCGGCCGACGTGGGCGGCGCGACCGCCATGATCCCGGCGAACGGCCGGAACGGCACCTCGATGCCGTGCCCGAAGGCGTAGTGGCCGCCGTCGCCGTCCAGCCGGAGCAGGCGGGTGGAGGCCGTGTCGAGCAGGTCGCCGCAGACGCCGCTGCCGGGGCCGGAGATGTTCACGCCGTACGGGACGCGCGGGGACACGTCGAGGATGCTGATCTCCAGGACGTCGCCGGGCTCGGCGCCCCGCACCGCGACGGGGCCGGTGAGGACGTGGCCGCTGGAGCCCGCCGGGCGCGGGTTCCGCGCGATCTCGGCCAGTTCGGGCAGCACCTCGTCGGCCGGTACGCCCAGCGCCTCGAAGTACGCGACCGGCCCGTCCGCCGCGGACACCCCGGTCTGGTTCACGGCGTCGATCCTGACGATCGTGCCGGAGTCCACGGTCAGCACTGGCGCCCGGTCGGTGGGGAAATATCCCCAGATCGCGGTCTCCTTCGTGGTGGGCAGCACGACGGCGGTACGGGGGGAAATCACGGAGGTCGACCTCCAGGCAGGTTTCATCACGGTATCGCCCGTTTATACCGCGCCGCGATCTCTCGCCCCGAATGATCACCGGCAAGCCGCCGTTTCCGATCACCCCTTTTACCGTTTACGTCCCGTTCATGGCCTTCTTAGAAGTTTGGGACCAGCACTCTCACCCTCCAGGAAGGCTTCACCCGTGAAGAAGGCCGAAGATCCCGAGCAGTCCGCGCTGTCCCGCCGCCGCCTGGTCAAATACGCCGGCGTCGGCGCGACCCTGGCCGCCGCGGCCCCGCTCGTCGGCGGCACCCCGGCGCAGGCGGACGACGAGCGCACGTTCGGCAACGGCGGCAACTCCGGGCGCATGTGGCGGGCCGGCGACCACCACATCCACTCGGAGTACAGCGGCGAGTTCGACACCAAGACCAACCCGCCGACCTTCCACAAGGGCGCCGACGCGGTCTACCCGATCGTCACCAACGCCATCATGGCGAAGTACTTCGGCCTGAGCTGGGCGATGTGCACCGACCACGGCGGCCCGACGCACTCGAAGGTGAACCTGGAGCTGGCCTACCCCGACCTGCTGCGCTCGCGCGTGCTGGTGCCGGAGGTCCTGCAGTTCTGGGGCATGGAGTTCGACGCCCCGGCGCTGGACCACCACACGCTGATGATCCCGCACCACGCGGAGGAGGCTCAGCAGCTGTTCGAGCTGGAGAGCCGCTTCGCCAAGCACGACGCCTTCCCCAGCGACCCGACGCGGGACACCGAGGCCAAGATGGTGGAGTTCCTCAAGGCCGCCCGCGGCATGCGGCAGAAGCCGCTGGTGATCGCGCACCACGCCTCCCGCTCGGCGACCGGCCTGGGCGTGTGGGGCCAGGACACCCCGCGCGAGTTCCGCAACGGCAACAACGTCGCGCCCGACGTCTACGTCGGCTTCGAGGGCGCCCCCGGCCACCAGGCGGGCCCGCTGAACGGCGGCTCGCGCGGCGGATACGGCAACCACCCGACGTACGGCGGCTTCGACCAGATGACCGCCCGGGTCGGCGGCCTGTGGGACGCGCTGCTCGGCGAGGGCCGGCACTGGTGGATCACCGCCACCTCCGACTCGCACGTGCACTGGACCCGCGGCGGCTCGGACTTCTGGCCCGGCGAGTACAGCAAGACCTACGTGGCCGCCCGCCAGGACTACGGCGACATCATGGACGCCCTGCGCAACGGCCGGATCTTCGTCACCACCGGCGACCTGGTCACGGCGCTCGACGTCACGGCGAGCAGCCGGGGCAACCGCGCCACGGTGAGCGAGACGCTCGTGGTCAGCAGCCGCAACCGCACCGACGTCGACGTCGAGATCCGCTTCCGCCCGCTGGACGGGGAGAACGCCAACGGCGACCGTCCGGAGGTGCGCCGCGTCGACCTGATCGTCGGCCAGGTCACCGGCGTGAGCGCCGACCTCGACGCCGACACCAACCCCACCACCAAGGTGGTGGCCCGCTTCGGCCCGAACGACTGGCGGCGGCAGGGCCAGGACTGCGTCATCCGGTACACCCTGCGCGACGTGGGCCAGGACAGCTACCTGCGGGTGCGCGGCACCAGCACCGACGAGATGGAGCCGGCGGCGGACGGCAAGGAGAGCCCGTGGGAGGACCTCTGGTTCTACTCCAACCCGATCTTCATCCGCGTCCGCTAGGACGTCATCCGGTCAGGGCGTGGGCGAGTGCGAACCCGCACACGCCCGCGCCCAGCCCGCCCGCCACACTGGCGGCGACGTTGGCGACCGCGGTGAACCGGGCGCCCTCCTGGGTCAGCCGCAACGTCTCGTAGCCGAACGTGGAGTAGGTGGTCAGCGCCCCGCAGAACCCGATTCCGGCGGCGGTCATCAGCGCCGGGTCGGCGGGCAGCGCGGCCAGGAAGCCCAGCAGCGCCGACCCGGCCAGGTTGACGGTGAAGGTCCCCCACGGGAACACCGTGTCGTGGCGGGCCTGCACGAAGCGGTCGGCCAGGTAGCGCAGCGGCGCGCCGATCGCCGCGCCGGCCGCCACGAGCACGACCGCGAGCGGGCCGTTCATCCGGATGTCCCGTCGGCGACGTAGCGGATCGCCTCGACCTCGTCCACGACGACCAATCCCTCGGACATCAGCTCGTCCAGCTCGGGGAGGAAGGCGCGGACGCGTTCGGCCTCGTCGACGATGACGATCGCCATCGGCAGGTCCTCCGACAGCGACAGGATGCGCGTGGTGTGGATGCGGCTGGCGGCGCCGTAGCCCTCCACGCCGCGGAACACGCTCGCGCCGGCCAGCCCGGCCGCGTGCGCCCGGTGCACGATCTCGTGGTGGAGCGGTTGGTGATGCCAGGTGTCGGTGTCACCGACGAAGATGGTCAGCCGCAGGGCGGCTCCGGCCAGTTTCATGCCCGCCTCCGGCGGTTCAGGGCCCGCGTCGCCGCGCTGCCCGCCCAGACCGCGGCCAGCGCCAGCACCGGGGTGATCACCAGGTACGCCAGCGCCGCGCGCGCCGCCCCGCCGTCCAGCAGCCGGCGGGCTTCCAGGACGTACGTGGAGAACGTCGTGTATCCGCCCAGCACGCCGACGCCGAGCAGCGGGCGTACCCATCCGGGCGCGGACCAGATCTCGGTGATGGCCACCATGAGCACCCCGATCAGCAGGCATCCGGAGACGTTGACGGCCAGCGTCGTCCACGGGAACGCCCCGGCCTGGTGCGGGAAGGCGACGCCGAGGCCGTAGCGGGCCAGCGCGCCCGCCGCGCCGCCGAGCGCGATCACCCCCAGCGTCGGCCAGGGAACCCGGCGAAACGCCGGGCGCTGGGCCGGTGTGCGGACATCGGCGGGACGTTCCACTTCGGGACGGGACATTCTCGGTTCCTCCTACCAGCAGCACGACATCACCTCTGGTAGGGACCGTTGGCGGCCTCGCGCCGCGGTTGCCCGCCGGTCTGATCGACGGGGCGGTGGGCCCCACCACCGCGACCTCGAAAAGGGAGGTTCATCAGCAACTATACCTATCTGGGGTCACCAGCCGAGTTCGTCGCATCCGCGGTGGTCGGCGGGCTCGACCTGAAGGGTGGCGTGCGCGATGTCGTGGCGGCGGCGCAGCACGTCCCTGGCCTGGTCGAGGACGGCGTGGTTGTCGCTGAGCTCGGCGGTGACGAGGTGGGCGGTGGCGACGTTCATGCCGGAGGTGAGCGTCCACAGGTGCAGGTCGTGCACGTCGCGTACGCCGTCGATGGCGGCCAGGTCGGCCGCGACGGCGGAGGCGTCGACGCCTTCGGGGACGTGCTGGCCGAGGACGGCGAAGACCTGGCGGCCGAGCGCGACGGCGCGTACGGCGACGAAGACGCCGATGGCCAGGGCGATGACGGTGTCCCACACGGTCTGGCCGGTGACGGCGATCAGCCAGCCGGCCGCGATGACGCCGACGGAGCCGGCCGTGTCGGCGACGACCTCGAGGTAGGCGCCCTTGACGTTGAGGCTCTCGCCCGCCCCGGCGCGCAGCAGGACCAGGGCGGCGACGTTGACCGCCAGGCCGGCGAGGCCGACGACGAGCATCGGGCCCGAGGAGACCTCGGCGGCGCGGCCGATGCGCCCGACGGCCTCGGTGACCACGTACAGGGCGACCACCAGCATCAGCACGACGGCCAGCAGCGATGCGAACACCTCGGCCCGGTAGGAGCCGTAACTGCGCCGGCCGGTGGTGTCGGGGCGGGTCGCGATCCGGGTCGCGACCAGCGCCGCGCCCAGGGTGACCACGTCGGCGGCCATGTGACCGGCGTCCGACAGCAGCGCCAGCGAGCCGGAGATCAGGCCGTAGACGAGCTCGACCACGAAGAACGCGCCGATCAGCACGAACGAGACGGCGAGCCGCCAGCGGTGCCTGCCGCCGGCGTGCCCGTGACCATGCCCATGCCCGTGACCGGCGCCCATCACGGGGCTCCTTCGCGTTCGGGGTGGACGGCCTCGGTGTGCTCGGTGTGGGCGAGCGCCAGGTCGAGCAGCATCCGTACGTGCGGGTCCTCCAGCCGGTAGTAGGCCATCCGGCCCGAACGGCGCGCGGCCACGATGCGGTGGGCGCGCAGCAGCCGCAGCGCGTGGGAGACGGCCGACTCGCTCTGCCCGGTCACGGCGGCCAGGTCGCACACGCACAGCTCGCCGTCCAGCAGGGCGACCAGCAGCCGCAGCCGGTTGGGGTCGGACAGCAGGCCGAAGACGTCGGCGGTGTCGGCCAGGTCGTCGGCGGGCGGCATGCGCTCACAGACGGCGGCGACCCGGTCGGCGTCGACGACCTTGACCGTGCACCCGTCCACGCGCACGTCTGAAGAACTCTTCATATGAGCAAGAGTAGGGCGTGGCGGTGACGGCGTGTCAAGACGTACCCGTCGAAGCGCACAGGGACTCGCCGAGAGAGGTCGTCCGGTACAGGACGCTCCGCCCCGACCGTTCCCGCGCGACGAGCCCGCTGTCGCGCAGCACGCCGAGGTGCTGCGACACCGCGCTCGGGGTGACGCCGAACGTCCGCGCCAGGTCGGTCGTCGTCGCCGGGGAGCGCAGCGCCTCCAGCAGCTCGGCCCTGGCCCGGCCGAGCAGCCGGACGGCGCCGGCCGACGGCGCCCGCGTCCCGGCCGTCCACAACGTGCCGACACCACGGGCCGGGTAGCGCACCGTGGTCTGCGTGGACGTCCTTTTTTTGATCAGTACGTGCGGCGACCCCAGCGCGACCGGCATGAGGACCAGCCCGCCCGGCCCGCGGTCCACGACCAGCTCGGACCGCCACCGCGCTCCCCCGAGCAGCAGCCGGCCGTCGCGCCAGCGCAGGTCGGGGTGGAGGTCGGCGAACAACCGCGCCGCCCCGCCGGCGGCCAGCCGCCTGGCGCGGTGACCGACGTCGGCGTCGAGTACGGCCCTGATCCGCGACCAGTGCGGCGCGATGAGCCGGTCGTGTGCCACGCGCAGCTCCGCGGCGATCTTCCGCAGACCCTCCTCCGGGTCGGCGGCGAGCGCGGCGACGGTGGAGGAGGGTCGCTCGCCGAACACCCGCCGAAGGCTGGTTCTCACCTGGTCGGCACTCGTCCGGCACAGGGCCGCCAGGTCCTGATCGATGGAGGTGCTCGCGCCGCGCGGGGCGGGAACGAGGAACTCCGGCCAGTTCAGCCGTTCGCTCACCAGCAGCGGCCAGGTGTGCGGGAGGTCGAGCGGCTCTCTGGCGAGGCCGTCCAGCGCCCACCGCAACCACGGCCGGTGGACCGCGTGCCTGTCGCGGTCGCCCAGCTGCCGCAGACAGGACACCGTCTCCGACAACGGCGAGATCGCGAACCGGGTCGCCGCCAGCTCCTCCACACCGAGATGGATCGTCAGGGCCATGGTCGGATTATGAATCCCCGGCCGGCCGCGCAGGGCGGCGGCTCGGGGTGAGGTCTTTCTCGGAGCCCCGGGGTGAGCCGGATGGTGTAGCCATGGGCTGAAGGGTGTCGCGGGGGCGGGACGGGGCTCGAAGCTCCTGGCATGACGCTCACGGATGCCGGTTCACGCCTGTCCGCGCGCTATTGGCGGTTCAGGTGGGCGACGGGGTTCGCCACCGTCGGGGACGGGGTGTTCGCGGCGGCCGTTCCCCTGCTGGCCGTCGCGGTCACGCACGACCCCAGGCTCGTGTCGATCGTGTCCGCGGCGACGTACGTCCCGTGGTTGTTGTTGTCCCTGCCGATCGGCGCGCTCGTCGACCGGTACGACCGGGTCGCCCTGCTGTGGCGGGCGCAGATCGTGCAGGCCGCGGTGGCCGGCGTGGTCGCGGTCCTCGCCGCGCTCGGCCAGGCCGGCGTCCCGGCGCTGGCGATCACCGCGTTCGGGCTGGGGACGTGCGCGGTCGTCGTCGGCAACGCGGCCCAGGCGCTGCTGCCGGACCTCGTCGCCAAACCCCTGCTGCACCGGGCGAACGGCCACCAGCAGGCGATCAACACGATCGGCCTGCAGTTCGCCGGACCGCCGATCGGCAGCCTGCTCTTCGCGGTCGCGGCGGCGCTGCCGTACGGGGCGGCCGCCGGCTCGTTCGCGCTGGCCGCCGCGCTGCTGGCGACGCTCCCGAGAGGCGGCCCCCGGCACCGCCCGCCGATGGGCAAGGCGATCGCGGACGGCCTGCGCTGGCTGGCCGGGCACCGGCTGCTGCGCACCCTCGCGATCCTGCTCGGGGTCAACAACTTCTGCGGCCAGCTCGCCAACGCGACCCTCGTCCTGCTGGCGACCCAGACGCTGGCCCTCAGCCCGCAGGTCTACGGCCTGCTGCTCGCGGCCGCCGGGATCGGCAGCCTGCTCGGCGCCCTGGTCAACGCCCGCCTCGTCGAACGGATGGGCGCCCTCCCGGCGCTGCTCGCCGCCCTGGTCACGAACGTGGCCGTCTTCGCGGGGATCGGCCTGAGCCCGAACGCGTTCGTGCTCGGCGCCCTGCTCGCCGTCAACGGCTTCGTCACCACGCTGTGGAACATCGTGACCGTCGGCCTCCGTCAGGAGAGCGTGCCGTCCGAGCTGCTCGGCCGGGTGAACAGCGTCTACCGGATGCTCGGCTGGGGCCTGATGCCGCTCGGAGCGCTGGCCGGGGGTCTGGTGGCGCACGCGCTGGGGCTGCGCGCGCCGTACCTCGTCTCGGCCGGCCTGCGCGGCCTCGCCCTGCTCGCCGCCGCTCCCGTCCTGATCCGCGCCGTCGCCGCCGCTAGGCGGCCAGAGCAGCGCTGATGCCGGCGACCGCGCTCATCAACGGGACGGCCAGCTCGGACAGTCGGCGCTTGGGCCAGCGAACGCTCGGCACGGCCACCGCGGCGGCCGCGATGGCGCGGCCCGCGCCGTCGCGCACGCAGGCGCCCACCGCGCGCACGCCGCGCTCGCTCTCCTCGCTGTTGACGGCGTAACCCCGGCGGCGGACACCGTCCAGCTCGCGCCTCAGCGCCGCCAGGTCGCCGATCGCCGCCGCGCCGCTGGACACACCCCTGGGATACAGGGAACGCAGCTCCTCGTCGGGCAGCTCCGCCAGCAGCGCCTTGCCGCCCGAGGTGGCGTGCGCGGGCAGCAGCATCCCGATCCGGCTGCCCACGTGCAGCGCCTGCGGGCCCTCGACCCCGTCGACGAACCGCACGCCGTTGCCCTGGAGCACCATCAGATGCACGGTCTCCCCCACCTGGAGGTTGAGCTCGCGCAGGTACGGGTGGGCCGCGGTGGCCAGGTCGGGCGGAGCGACGCCGGCCGGGCGCAGCGGGCTCAGCGCGGGCCCGGGCCGGTAGACCCGCCGCGCGTCCTGGACCGCGAAGCCGTGGAACACCAGCATCGCCAGCACCCGATGCGCGGTCGAGCGGGCCACTCCCAGGTGATCGGCGACGTCGGCGACCCGGACGTCGCCGCGTTCCTGGAGGAACTTGAGCGTCACCAGCGCGTTCTCCACCGCTTTAAGCGGATAAGTGGGCTGATTCTGCATTCTGGAATCCTAACAGGGCAAAGTTCCGCTCTGCGATCAGCTGCATTACCGTCGAAACGCCGGTCTCCGACCGGTTCTGCAGACGCAAGGAGCGGAGTCCATGACCACGATCGACCAGGAGCAGGTCGCCCTCGACCAGCTCTACCGAGACTTCAGCGCGCACAACCTGATCCCCCTGTGGACCGCCAGGGACGACCTGATGCCGTCGGTCCCGCAGCCGGCGGCCGTCCCGTACGTGTGGCGGTGGTCCGACCTCTACCCGCTGGCGCAGCGCTCGGGCGAGCTGGTCCCGGTGGGACGCGGGGGCGAGCGCCGGGCCATCGCGCTGGCCAACCCGGGGCTGCCCGGCCTGCCGTACGCGACCCCGACCCTGTGGGCCGCCATCCAGTACCTCGGCCCGCGTGAGACGGCACCGTCGCACCACCACTCGCAGACCGCGTTCCGCTTCGTGATCGACGGCGAGGGCGTCTGGACCAACGTCGAGGGCGACCCCGTGGCGATGCGCAGGGGCGACCTGCTGCTCACCCCGAGCTGGGCCTTCCACGAGCACCAGAACGTCACCGACAGCCCCATGGCCTGGATCGACGGGCTGGACATCCCGCTGGTGCACCAGCTCGACGCCGGGTTCTTCGAGTTCGGCCCCGACCGGCTCACGGTCACCGAGACCCCCGAGCGTTCGCGCAACGAGCGGCTGTGGGGCCACCCGGGGCTGCGCCCGATCGGGGCGCCGGACCAGCCCAGCTCGCCGCTGATGGCCTACCGCTGGGCGCACACCGACGCCGCGCTCACCGCGCAGCTCGAACTCGCCGACGAAGGGCACCCGACGGCCCTCGGCCCCGGCCACGCCGGGGTGCGCTACAGCAACCCGACCACCGGCGGGGACGCCCTGGTGACCATCCGCACCGAGTTCCACCGGCTGCGGGCGGGCGCGCGTACGGAGCCCGCGCGCATCGTCGGCTCGGCGGTGTGGCAGGTCTTCGAGGGCGAGGCCACCGTGGGCCTGGGCCAGGAGCGGTTCACCGTGAAGAAGGGCGACCTGTTCGTGGTGCCGTCCTGGTGTGAGTTCGCGCTGGAGGCGGTGACGCAGGTGGACCTGTTCCGCTTCAGCGACGAGCCCGTGTACGACGCGCTCGGCTTCACCCGCCTCGCGCGGCAGGCCGCAGGGAGGCAGGCATGAAACTCGCCACCATCCGCACCGCGGGCGGGACCAGGGCGGTCCGCGTCGACGCCGATGCCGCCGTCGAGCTCGGCGCCGCCGACCTGGTGGAGGTGCTGCGCCGGCCCGGCTGGCGCGAAGCCGCTGCCACCGCCGACGGCCCCGCCCATCCGCTGGACGGGCTCGACTACGCGCCTCTCGTGATCGCGCCCGAGAAGATCGTGTGCGTCGGTCACAACTACCGCAACCACATCCAGGAGATGGGCCGCGAGCTGCCCGCGTACCCGACGCTGTTCGCGAAGTACGGCCGCGCGCTGATCGGCGCGAACGACGAGATCGCACTGCCCGCCGTCTCCGACGCGATGGACTGGGAGGCCGAGCTCGCCCTCGTCATCGGCGCCGAGGTCAGGAACGCCGACGAGGAGCAGGCCAGGGCCGCCATCGCCGGTTACACCGTGCTCAACGACGTGACCGCCAGGGACTGGCAGTACCGCACCCTCCAGTGGCTGCAGGGCAAGACGTTCGAGGCCACCACGCCGATCGGCCCCTGGCTGGTCACCCCTGACGAGGCGCCGGCCACCGATGGGGAGCTGCGCTGCGAGCTGGACGGCGAGGTGGTGCAGAGCACCGACCTGTCCGACCTGCTCTTCACCCCGGTGCAGCTGGTCTCCTACATCTCGACGATCATCACGCTGGCCCCCGGCGATGTGATCGCCACCGGCACCCCGGGTGGCGTCGGGCACGCCCGCAAGCCCCCGCGCTACCTGAGCGACGGCACGGTGGTCACCACGTCGATCGGCGGGATCGGCGAGTGCCGCAACGTCTGCCGGCAGGAGAAGGCGTGACCGTGCCCGCGCTGGAGCGGGTCCACGAGGGCACCGCGCTGTTCGAGCGGACGCTGAGCACGATCGACGACGCCGGCCTGGACGCGCCCTCGGCGCTGCCGGGCTGGCGTCGCCGCCAGGTCGTCGCGCACGTCGCGAGCAACGCCGACGCCCTGGTCAACCTGCTCGACTGGGCGCGTACCGGGGTGGAGAGCCCGATGTACTCCTCGCCGGGGCAACGGGCGGCCGACATCGAGGCGGGCGCCGCGCTCCCGGCCGCCGACCTGCGCGCGAAGCTGGCCGGCGGGCACGCCCGGCTCGCCCGGGAGCTCGCGGCCATGCCCGCCACCGCGTGGGACGCCAAGGTCCGCACCGCCAAGGGGCGGATCGTGCCCGCCTCCGAGGTGGCGTGGATGCGCACCCGCGAGGTGTGGGTGCACGCGGTCGACCTGGGCGCCGGCGCCGGCCTGCGCGACTTCCCCGCCGACCTGCTCCGCGCGCTCGCCGGGGACGCCATGGCGGCGTTCGCTGCGGCCGCCGACGCCCCTCGTGTCGCGCTCACCGCGACCGACACCGGCGACCACTGGGAGCTGGGCACGAAGGAAGGCTCCCCGTCGCAGGTGCGCGGGGAGCTGGCGGAACTGACCGCCTACCTGCTGGGCCGCCCCGGCGCCGCCACCGGCCCGCCGCTCCCGGCCTGGCTCTGACGCGCGGCAGAGCGCACCGCTCCGGGCCAGGCCGGCTCTGACGCGGGGCCGCCCGGCCCGGGCGGCCCGGACAACTAGCGCTGCTCGCCGGTCGGCTGGTCCTGATCGTGGGTGCCGCTTTCCCGGCGCGCCGCCGAGGCGGGCTCACCCTGCCACGGCGGCGCGCCCGGCACGGTCACGCCGATCAGCGACAGCGCCCGGGCCACCATGTGGTCCACCACGTCGTCCAGCGACTCCGGCGCCGCGTAGAACGCGGGCATCGGCGGCGCGATGATGGCGCCGATCTCGGTCGCGGTGACCATCGCCCGCAGGTGCCCGAGGTGCAGGGGCGTCTCCCGTACGCACAGCACCAGGCGCCGCCGCTCCTTGAGCGTGACGTCGGCGGCCCGTACCAGCAGGTTCTCCGAGACGCCGGAGGCGATGGCGCCCAGGGTCTTGACGCTGCACGGGATCACGATCATCGCGTCCACCGGGTAGGAGCCGGACGCGATGGAGGCGCCGATGTCGCGGAAGTTGTGCACCACCTCGGCGTCGAAGGTCGCGTCCGGCATCTCGTACGCGGCCGTGCGCCGGGCGGCGGGGCTGACGATGAGGTGGCGTTCCACCCCGGCCGCGCCGAGCAGTTGCAGTGTCCGTACGGCCAGCGCCGTGCCGGTCGCGCCGGAGACCCCGACGACGACTCGGCGCGGCGCTCCCGCGATGATCGGGGTGTTCAATGCGCACCTCCGGCGATCGACCGGTTCCAGGGGGCCAGCCACCGCTCGACCAGGCCGATCAGCCCCGTCAGCGCGACCGCGGCGACCATCAGCACGACGACCGCGGCGAACATGCGGTCGGGCTGGAAGCTGTGGCCGGCGTCCACGATGACCCCGCCGACCCCGCCGATCGCGGTGAAGAACTCCGCGATCACGATGCCGACCACGGCCTTGCCGATGCCGATCCGCAGGCCCGTCATGATCGACGGGATGACGGAGGGGATCACGATCTGGCTCAGGATGCGCGGCTGCGAGGCGCAGAAGGCCGTGCCGACCTCGATGAGCGTACGGGGCACGTTCTGCACGCCGTTCCAGGTGTTGATGGAGATCGCGAAGACCGTCATGGTCATCACCATCGCCGCCTTGACCGCGAAGCCCAGCCCGAACCAGAGCATGAAGACGGGGGTCAGCGCGATCATCGGCATCGCGTAGCCGGCGATGACCAGCCAGCCGATCGCCGCCTCCACCACCCGGAAGCGGCCGATGAGCAGGCCCACCGGCACCCCCACCACGATGGCGAGCAGGTAGCCGGCCAGGAACGGCTGGGCGCTCTCCCACACCGCCTTGGGCAGCGAACCGTCGCCGATCATGGAGATCAGCGCCTGAAGGACGGCGCTGGGCGGCGCGGCCAGGATCGGGTTGACCTGCCGGGCGGCGACCTCCCAGATGAGCAGCAGGACGACCACGGTGCCGGCTGTGATCAGGCGGTCGCGGCCGCCTCGGCGCTGGGCCCGGATCCTCCTGGACAGGGAGGTCTCGTCGTCGACGGCCGGCGCCGCCTTGTCTGCCAGGGCGGTCATGCGGACACTCCATCCTGCTGCTGGATCTCCCGGCCGTGCACGAGTTGCAGCAGCTCGTGGCGGCGTAGGGCGAACTCCTCGGAGCCGCGGCGCTCGTCCAGGGACGTGGAGGCGCCGAAGGTGGTGTCGAGCACGCCGTGCACCCGTCCTGGGTCGGGCACCAGGGTGACCACCCGGTCGGCGAGCAGCACGGACTCGTCGATGTCGTGGCTGACGAAGACGATGGTCTTGCCGGTCCGCTCGTGGATCTCCAGCAGCTCGGCCTGCATCTTCTCCCTGGTCTGCGCGTCGAGCGCGGAGAAGGGCTCGTCCATGAGCAGCACGGCCGGGTCGATGGCGAGCGCGCGGGCGATGCCGACCCGCTGCCGCATGCCGCCCGACAGCTCGTGCGGGCGGCGGCCGGCGGCGTTTCCCAGGCCGACCAGCTCGATCGCCCGCTCGGCGGCCGCCCGCCGCTCCGCCTTGGGCAGGCCGCGGGCCTCCAGGCCGAACTCGACGTTGCCGAGCGCGGTACGCCAGGGCAGCAGCTCGGCGTTCTGGAAGACGATGCCCCGGTCGGTCCCGCAGCCGCGCACCGGGACGCCCTCCACCAGGACCGTGCCGGAGGACGGCTGTTCCAGGCCCATGACGATGCGCAGCAGCGTGGTCTTGCCGCAGCCGCTGCGCCCGGTCAGCGCCACGATCTCACCGCGGCGCACCTGGAACGACACGTCCTGCAGCGCGTGCACCTCGCGGCCCTTGTCGTCGCGGAAGACCTTGGACACGCCCCGTACGTCCACCGCCAGGTCGCCGCTCATTTGGCGTCTCCGTAGTACTTGGAGGGGACCTCACCGATCTCCGCGACAGCCTTCTGGCGGTAACTGTCGTCCACCATCGGGTCCACCGGGATGGGCGCCTCGGTGATGCCGAGCTTCGCCTGCAGGTCGGCCAGGTACTTGATCTGCTTGACGGGGATCTCGCCGTTCATGGCGAGGTAGCCGCCGTCGTGGAACTCCTTGTACGTCTCGCCGATCATCGGGTCGGTGGGCGCGACCTTGAGCGTCTTCGCGGCCAGCGCCTTGGCCTCGTCCGGGTGGGCGTCGGCGTAGCGGATGCCCTCCACGAGCCCCGCGATGAGCCCGGTGACGGCGGCGCCCTTGGACTGGAGCACGTCGTCCCTGGTGATCAGGGCGTACCTGGGGAAGTCGGGCACCACGTCCTTGGCCCGGCCGAGCAGCTTGACGCCGTCCTTCGTGGCCTGCGCGACATAGTCCAGCGGCGCGGAGGCGACCTGGATCTGCCCGCCGACCACCGCCTTGTACCGGTCGGACGAGCCGCCGGAGTTGACCAGCTTCACCGAGGCCGGATCGACGGAGGACTGGAGCATCATCGCCTTGGCGACCACCGCCGGCAGGCCGGTCGGGGTGGAGACGCCCAGCGTCACGCCGGACAGGGCCGACAGGGAGGCGACCTCGTTCTTGGCGTAGAGCGCGTAGTTCTGGCCGGGCATGGTGGAGCCGACGAACTTCAGCTTCGCGCCCTTGTGCATCGCGAGCAGCGCCTCGCTCGGGTTGCCCTGGATCACGTCGACCTGCTGGGCCAGGAGCGCGGGGAACGCCTGCTGGGCGCTCTTCAGCTGGACGACGTTCACCTTCACGCCGTGCTTGGCGAAGAAGTCCTTCTCCTGGCCCATCAGCAGGTAACCGGAGTCGGCGCCGGGCTCGTAGATGCCGTAGGTGATGGTGGCGTCGTCACCGCTCGCGGTGGCGGAGGTGTCGCCGCCGCACGCGGCGAGGCCGAGGGCCAGGGCGACGGTCGCCGCCCCGATCGCGGCCGGGCGGAGCCTGCTCATTCTTCCTCCGGTTGCTGCAGGTGGGGGGTGGGGGCGCCGAGCGCGGACAGGACGTCGGCGAACTTGCGCGCGACCTGGTCGCGCAGCTCCGGACTGGCCTCGGCCACAGGCGGGAAGTCGGCGATGCGGTCGTAGGGGCGGACGGCCGTGATGATGGCCCGCGAGTTGTGCGTCTGCCCGTGCGGGATGCGGGGGTCCAGCGGCCCGCTCCAGGCCCGGCGGATGATCTCGATGTCCTCGGCCGGATCGCATCGGGTGGACATGGCCCACAGGACGTCGAAGGTGTTCGTCGGATCGATGTCGTCGTCCACCACGACCACGAAACGCCCCAGGTAGGAGCCCGACTGACACGACGCGGCGAGCAGGCCGGCCTGCTTGGCGTGACCGTCGTAGGCCTGCTTGATGGAGATGACGTTGAACAGCCGGGCGGCGCCCGCCTCGTGGCACCACACGCCCTGCACGCCGGACAGACCCGCCCGCTCCACCTCGTCCCAGATCATCCCCGCCTTCATCACGCACTTGCTGTACGAGAAGTTGGAGGGCGGCCTGATCGGGGAGGCGACCGTGACGATGGGGTCGTCGCGGTGGTAGATCCGGCGGATGCGCACCACGGGCTGGTCCGAGCGCCCGCCGGCGTAGTAGCCGGTGAACTCGCCGAACGGTCCCTCCGGCGCGACGTCGCCAGGGTACATCTCGCCCTCCAGCACCAGCTCGGCCCTGGCCGGCATGGGCAGCCCGTAGAGCTCGGAGTTCACCACCTCGAACGGCTGCCCGCGGTGGCCGCCCGCGTAGTCGTACTCCGACAGGCCGTAGCGCAGTTCGTTGCCCGAGGCCAGGAAGAGCAGCGGGTCGTGGCCGCACGAGATGAGGACCGGGCAGGGCTCGCCGCGGGAGAAGTACTTCTCCCTGATCTGCCGGCCCTGCTTGCCGGGAGAGATCCACAGGCCCACCCGGTCGGGTCCGTGGACCATGCTGCGGTAGGTGCCGATGTTGACCCAGCCGTCGTCCGGGTCGCGCATGATGATCAGGTCGTCGGTGCCGATGTACCGGCCGCCGTCGCGCTCGTGCAGGAAGGGGGCGACCAGGGCGGTCACGTCCACCTCGTCGTCGCGCAGGACGTTCTCCAGCACCGGGCCGTCGTCCACGGTGACCGGCGGGATGGGCTCGTGGGTCTTCATCCGGTCGCGGTAGGCGCGCACGACGTCGAGCGGATGGCCGGGCGCTGGAAGTCCGAGGGTGAGCGCGAGTCGTTCCGCCGAGTTGGTGGCGCCGGAGAAGGCCCGGTGACCGGGCTTGGCTCCCACGAGGTCGTCGAACAGGACGGCCGGGCCGCCCTCGCCGCCGCGGTGGGCGATGAGCTCGATGAGGGTGCCGAGCTCAAGGTGGGGGTCGACGCCGCCCACGCGCACCAGCTGGCCGGACCGGTCGATCCGCTCGATCAGCTCGCGCAGGTCGGCGTGGGGGGCGTCGTAGTCGTTGTAGGTCACCGGCGCCACCCGCGCGAGAGCATGCTGACGCGACCGTTTCCATGCTGAATCATGACATATACCCGTTTCGTGGCAGGGCGCCCGGATCTGCTGTTCGATGCCAGAAGTTACGGGTGGTTTTCGTAAAAGGGAATCGAACGGTCATAGATTCTGCACAGCGCAACAACTTGGCCCGTGTGACGGCCCGGCCGCCGCTCCACCGGATCAGAGATCCTGGCTGATGGCCTCGGCCGCACGGCGCAGCGGCGGAAGCATCATGTGCAGGTTGCCGTGGGTCATCCGCTGGTGGGGCAGGCTGACTGCGAGCGCGGCGAGGGCACGGCCGAGGTGGTCGCGCACGCACACCGCCACGGCGTCCAGCCCGGCGGCGCTCTCCTCGTGATTCACTCCGTAGCCGAGGTCGCGCACACTCCGCAACTCCATGCGCAACGCCTCGGGGTCGGTGATGGTGCGGTCGGTGACCCGGATGAGGCCGTCGGGGAAGAGCGCGAGCACCTCGTCGTCGGACAGCTCGGCGAGCAGGACCTTGCCGCCCGAGGTGCTGTGCGCCGGCAGCAGGGTGCCCGTACGGGACGACACCCGCAGCGGCCGGTCACCCTCCACGCCGTCGATGAAGCGGGCGCCGTTGCCCTCCAGCACGATGAGGTTGACCGTCTCGTGCAGCTCGGCCGCCAGCCACTCCATGTGCCGCCTGGCCTTGCGCCGGATGTCGAGCCCGCCCACCGCGGACAGGCCGATCTCCACCACCACCCGGCCGGCGCGGTAGGCCCGGGTGACGCGGTCCTGGGCGACGAAGCCGCGGTGGGCCAGGGTGAGCAGCAACCGGTGGGCCGTGGAGCGGGCGACTCCCAGCTCGTCGCTGACGTCTGTGACGCGCACCTCACCGCGGGCTCTGATCATGAGCAGGATGAGGAGCGCCTTGTCCACCGATCCGATGGCGTAAGGAGGCAGGGGGTCAAGCATATTGTTCTGTATAGCAGAAACTTTACGATGATTCCGTCTGCTCTCGACAACACGATGGCACCATGTGCTCGGCGCTCACCCAGGCGCCAGTGCCACGGCAACGGCCCCCACCCCCGCCTGCCGACGCAATCCCGCACAGAAGCCAGGAGTCTTCATGCCGCGACGGTCCCCCGATCCCGCGAGCCGCTCGACCGAGGACGAGGTCGTCATCGTCGGAGCCGGCATCGCCGGCCTGGTGCTGGCGCTCGAACTGCACGACGCCGGAATCGGCTGCCGCCTCTACGAGGCCGTGCCGCAGCTCGGCTCGGTGGGTGTCGGCATCAACCTGTTGCCGCACGCCACGCGCGTCCTGCACCGGCTCGGCCTCGGCGACGACCTGGCCGCGGCCGGTGTCGTCACCAGGGAGTCGGTGTTCTTCAACCGCTTCGGCCAGCTCATCTACCGCGAGCCGTCCGGTCTGCACGCCGGCTACGAGCATCCCCAGTACTCCATCCACCGCGGCGACCTGCAGGCGGTGCTGCTCGCGGCGGTGCGGGAGCGGATCGGCGCGGACGCGGTGGTGCTCGGGCACCGGTTCGTCCGGGCGGAGCAGGACGAGAACGGCGTGACCGCCCACTTCGCCGGCCCCGGCGGCGACCCGCTGCCCTCCGTACGGGCCCGGGTGCTGGTCGGCTGCGACGGCATCCACTCGGTGCTGCGCAAGCAACTCCACCCGGACGAGGGCGAGCCGCGCTACTCCGGGATCAACATGTGGCGCGGTGTCACCAAGGGGCGCCCGTTCCTGTCGGGGGCCAGCATGGTGCGGGCCGGCTGGATCGACCGGGGCAAGCTCGTCACCTACCCGATCAGGAACCTGCCGGACGGCGACCAGCTGCTCAACTGGGTCGTCGAGATCCAGACCCCACGCCACCTGCAGCGCGACTGGAACCGGCGGGGTGAGCTGGAGGACTTCATCGGAGCCTTCGAGGACTGGCACTTCGACTGGCTCGACGTGCCGGCGATGATGCGGGCCTCCGAGACCGTGCTCGAGTACCCGATGGTCGACCAGGACCCGCTGGACCACTGGAGCCAGGGCCGGATCACCCTGCTCGGCGACGCCGCCCACCCGATGGTGCCGCGCGGCTCCAACGGCGCGGGGCAGGCCATCCTCGACGCGCGGGCGCTCCGCAACCACCTGGGCACCACGCCCGACCCGGCGACCGCGCTGCGCGCGTACGAGGCGGAACGGCTGCCCGCGACCACCCAGGTGGTCCTCGCCAACCGGAGCATGCCCCCGGACGTGATCATCCGCGAGGTGTGGCAGCGGACCGGGGACCAGCCGTTCGACTCCATCGACGACGTGATCAAGGTGGAGGAGCTGGCGCAGATCTCCCAGCGGTACAAGCAGATCGCCGGCTACTCCACCGACGCCCTGCGCACCGATCAGTGACCGGTTTTTCCAGCGCCTTTTGAGGCCCCGCCACATGACGGAGCTGCCGCGGATCGTGGATCCACGACAGCTCCGTTGCGAGGGTGGTGCGCTCCGGCGACGTGCGCCGTATTCGCCCACCGTTATCGGTAAGGGTGCCGGCGATTTATCGCTGGCGCCGACCGTGATATCAGCGGCCGGCGCCAATTGCGCCATTTGCCCTTATTGCGCGGTTAGTTGAGGCCGTCGTTCA
Organism: Nonomuraea terrae; assembly: GCF_044465245.1. Taxonomy (NCBI): domain Bacteria; kingdom Bacillati; phylum Actinomycetota; class Actinomycetes; order Streptosporangiales; family Streptosporangiaceae; genus Nonomuraea; species Nonomuraea terrae. Next base: position 410,232 of record NZ_JBITLL010000008.1, read on the forward strand.
TCTCGACGTCGCCCTCGGGCTCGAGCTCGTCCTCGATCTCCGGGGGCATGGTGTTGAAGTAGTGACGGTGGAAGTCGTGCTTGTCGCGCCTCTGGTGGCGATCGTGCTTGTGGCCCCTGTTGAAGTTGTCGTTCTCGATGAAGGCCTCGATGTTGCGGTGGTGCCTGTGGTGGCGGTGCCGCGGAGGCATGACGATGACGGGCTTCTCCTTACGGACGCGCGTCACGACCCTCGGCTTGGCGCGCGGCGCCGGGCGAGGAGCGGCCTTGGCCGGCTGCGGCGGCGGCCCGCCGGCCTCGACGGCCGGGAAGCCCGTGGAGGCTCCGGCCACCGCCTGGCCGAGCGGAAGGAACATGACACCGGCGACCGCGCCGGTGAGAGCTAGTGCCACGAAACGCCCATGGCGCGGCATTCGTGACCGCCGACTTTCAGTATTCACGTTCTTTTTTCCGTTCATGGATAGATCGGCTTGAAATCTGACATCCGCCATTTCAGCGAAAGACTCAGACGCGAGCAGACATACCCATACGGATCTTCTCAGTTACCTCTTCAAGCCCAAACAACCCGTCAAAACCGAAAGGGTGTTATTCAACCACGATTTTGATGTTTAAGGACCTTGCTCCCGAACCCCGGCGTGTCGCCCCTCAGCGATGCTCGGAGACCGAACATTTCGAGTGATCACTGAAAGTTTCATGGTTCCGCTCCGGGCTCGGCTCCCTGGACAGTGCCGCTGAGCAGGCTCTACGCCGCCGCGACAAGACCGGCGACTTCGTGGCCGGCAAGGGCTGGAACCCCGGCGGCCGGAGAACCGTCACGTATTCCGGCAGCTTCAACCCGTCCGGCAACGCCTATCTGACGCTCTACGGCTGGACGAGGAACCCGCTCGTGGAGTACTACGTCGTCGACAACTGGGGCACCTACCGGCCCACCGGAACGTACATGGGCGCCGTGACCAGCGACGGCGGCACGTACGACATCTACCGGACGACGCGCTACAACGCCCCCTCCATCGAGGGCGCCAGAACGTTCGGCCAATACTGGAGCGTCCGGCAGTCGAAGCGGACGGGCGGCACCATCACCGCCGGCAACCACTTCGACGCGTGGGCCAGGAACGGGATGAACCTCGGCACCCACGACTACATGATCCTCGCAACCGAGGGCTACCAGAGCAGCGGCAGCTCGAACATCACCGTGGGCGCGAGCGGCAACCCGGGCAACCCCGGCAACCCCGGCGGGGGCTGCACGGCCACCCTGTCGGCCGGTCAGCAGTGGAGTGACCGCTACAACCTCAACGTCTCGGTCAGCGGCTCCAGCGACTGGACCGTGACGATGAACGTTCCGTCTCCGGCGAGGATCATGTCGACCTGGAACGTCAGCGCGAGCTACCCCAGCCCGCAGGTGCTGGTCGCCAGACCCGACGGCAACGGGAACAACTGGGGGGTGACGATCCGGCACAACGGCAACCGGACCTGGCCCACGGTCTCCTGCAGCGCCGGCTGACCCATACCTTCGCATCCACCGGCCGCATGCCTGGAGCCCGCGCTCCAGGCATGCGATCATCGTGCGCATGACCTCGGCCGGAAAGGGCCATGCCGCGTAGGCGCCCTTCCAAGGTCCGTACGCCTGGATCGGCGTGCGGGGCCCACAGAGCGTGGATCCATCATGTCCCCGGGCTCGGCCGCCGCCCCATGAGCGCGGTGATCGCGCTCGAACACACCCGGATGTGGCCGGGCGCGGTCGCGCAAGCCCTGGTGGCCTGGCAGGAGGCGGCCCTCGTCGGCACCGCCGAGCGCCTGCTCCGCAGATGCGCGTGCGATGAATGCACCGGCGCCGCCCCCCGCCACCGCCTCCAGCAGGCCCTCATCGCCCTGCCGCCCTGGGCGAGACCCCACCTGTACGCCCTGGTCCTCCCCCTCGACGAGTACTACGTCCGCCGCCGGTGACGACGGAGCCCTCGGCCACCTGGCCGAACAGCGGAATGAAATCGGGAACCCTCAAGAGACGTTTCTTCGCGACGACGTCATCCGCTCGTGTTCGGCCGCCCCGATGATCGCGTCGCCTATGCGGGCGTTCTCCGGTCGGGGACGATGCGGGACAGGTGGTCGGCGGTCTCGGCGGGGGTGAGGATGCGGTCGAGGACGAGGGTGGGCTCCATCAGGGGGTAGACGCGGCCGGCGTTCCAGGAGCGGGGGTACGGCGGCGGATCGAGGACGACGACGCGGCGGCCTTCGGCGAAGGGGATGTCGGCGGGGCGGCCCTCGTTCCAGATCCACTCGCCTGTCGCGTCCACCAGGTTGAACCGGCCTGAGATCCCGCCGGGCGGCTGCATCTCCCCGTCGGTCGCCGCGGCGATCCAGGCGGGCGCGGGTGGCTCGCCCGGGATGAGCCCTTCGGACGGGTCGCCGATGAGGGTGGCGGCCAGGAGGGTGTGCAGCTGGAAGTTGTCCCCGATCCCGCTGATGGTCACCTCGTATCCGCGTCCGCCCGGACGGTCGAGGACGAGGATGTCGAGGACCTGGAGGAGCCCGTACAGCCAGTGGGCGCTGTCGATCTCCTCCGGCGCGGCCGCGACGGCGGCGGTGAGGCGCTCACGGAACGGCAACGCCAGCCGCACGTCCTTGCGCTGCATGGGCACCAGCAGGCCCTGGACCCACTCGCCGGCGGTGAACCATGCCTCGACGACCTGTCCGTCGTCGGCAGGCGTGCCAGGGCCAGGCCGGCCTGCTCCTCGCTGTCAGGGTCGGGGAGCTCACCCTCTCCGCACAGGCCGGGGAGGCGGGCGGCGAGTTCGAGGCCCTCGGCGATCCGGGCCGACAGCGTTCCGAGCACGTCGCCCGGATCGGAGCCCACCTCGATCAGTTGCCCGGCGAACCGCGCCAGATCCCGCCCTGAAGCGAGCCGAACGCTCGCCAGCGCCGTCCCGAGCACCTCGACGGCCGCGCTGCGCTCGGCGGTGTCGGCTGCCCGGGCCCGCTTGACCGCACGCCCGGACAGCTTCGCCGCCGACGCCCAGTCCTGCTCCTCCGAAGCCGAAACCAATTCGCGGCAGATATCAGGAAGCTTCCGCTTGTCTCCCCAAAGCATCCGGGCATCCTCATCGCCGCGCCGGTGCTCCGATGCGGGATTCGCCGCCGTCGACGGTGATGACCTGGCCGGTGACGTGGCTCTCAGCCATGAGGAAGAGGCAACAGCCGCGGAGCGCGGGCTCCGCGGCCGTCACCGGGTTCGGTCAGTCGGCGGCGGTGTCCCAGCCGTAGTCGGGCAGGTCGAAGAAGTCGTCACCGTCCAGGGTGTCGGCGCTGCCGGTCGCCAGCCCGTCCATCAGGGACTCGATGCCCGTGCGCACCGACTGGACGAACATGCCCTTCTGCTTCTGGCCCAGGTCGTCCTGCTGGCCGCGGACCTCGAAGAGCACGGTGCCGGTGCCGTTCAGGGCGAACGCCGAGCGGCCCTGGCCCGCGTACTCGCGCGTGTCCGGGTGGAAGTAGCGGCCGACGGCCACGTGCGGCGACTGGGCGCCGTACTTCTCGATCAGGCCCTTGTAGACGGACAGCGCGTAACGGCGCGACTTGTCCTGGTCGAGCGCCGGCCATTCGTCCTGGTACGCGGCGCCGTCCTGGACGCCGAGCGGCGGGTAGTCCAGCGAGAAGGTGATGAGATCGCCGTCCTGGGGGCCGCCGGTGAGGATGTCGCACGGCCCCATGTGGTGCAGGTCGACGTACGCGTCCACGGCGCCCTTCTCCTCCCGCATGGCCACGTACACGTCGCGGATCGCGCGGGACTCGGAAGACAGGAAGAAGCCCGCGTCCGTTTCCTCGCCGGGAAGGTCCGCGGCCTGCGGCACGTAGTCGAGGTCCGGGTTGAAGTCGCGGTTCAGGTCGTAGCCGGGCAGGTCGATGCCGTCTCCGCCGAGGCGGTGGTACCAGGCGCGGGGAGCGCCTTCGAGCTGCGGGAACGCGGCGACCGTGTCCTCCCACGGCACCACGTTGACGCGCCGGTTGAGCTCGCCGCCGTCGGGGTTGACCATCGGCATCGCGACGAGGGTGATCTCGTCGAGAAGTCGCTCCGTGCGCGCGTCACCGCCCCTGGCGACGTCCTTGAGGATGCCCAGCAGGGCCTCGGTGCCGGTGCGTTCGTTGCCGTGGATGGCGGACGTCACCAACAACACCCGGTCGCCGGTGCCGGCGCGGGCCACCCACAGCTCCCTGCCCTGGGCGGATCGGCCGGCGACCTCGACATCGACGCGCCCGCCGCTGCTCGCCTCGATCTGCGCCAGGGCCGCGCCGACCTCCGCGTGGTCGGACCAGCCGGACCAGGACGGGTCGTCCTGGGTCTTGCAGCTGCCGGGGTCGGCCGCCTTCGCCGCCTGCGCGGGCGGAACGGTGAGGACTGACGCGGTCAGGGCCGCCGCGACGGCGACCGTCGCCAGCCTCTTACTGACAAATGCCCGGTGTAAGTGCACCTACTGCTCCTCGCACAGGTCCAAGTACGCCCGCCGAACGGGCTTACGCACCCGCTGACGGAAGGTCACAAGCGACCTTTACACGAGCCCCCAACTAACACAAGGTTGGACATATCGCGCTTTATATGTCAGGTGGCACCGAGCCGCCGAACCACCGAGACCTCCAGCTGCAGCGTCACCTTCCCGCTGATCAGGACTCCCGTGACGGCATTCCCGTTCACCCCCCAGTCGTCGCGGTCGATCGTGACGCCGCCCGCGAAGCCGACCCGGAAACCGCCCTCCGGGTCGTCCCCGGCGCCGGTCAGCCGGAAGTCCACGGTGACGGGCCTGGTCACGCCGCGGATGGTCAGGTCGCCGGTGACCCTGAAGACCTCGCCGGCCCGCACCACCCCGGTCGAGGCGAAGGTGATGACCGGATGGGCGTCCGCGTCGAGGAACCTGCCGCGCAGGTGCGCGTCGCGCCGCCGGTCACCGGTCCTGACGCTCGCGGCCTGGATCGTGAGCTCGGCGTCGGACTTCGACGGGTCGTCACCGTCCAGGTACGCGCCGCCCTCGAACGCGTCGAACCACCCGCGCACCCTGGTGGCCATTCTGTGCCGGCCGACGAAGCCGATCCGCGTTCGGGCGGCGTCGATGACGTAGTCGCCGGTCAGCTCGCCGAGACCGGTCGTGGTGGTCATCCGTGCCGCTCCTCCACCGCCGAGCCGGCCAGCGGCGTGCTGTCGGCGTATCTGACCTGGTAGACGCGCTCGGCGAACCTCCAGCCGTCGGGGGTGCGCCGGTAGCGGTCGTGGTAGACGGCGTGGTTCAGGTGCGAACGCCCGTCGCGCAGGCGCCCGAACTCCGCGACGTACGCCCGGCCGAGCGCGGTGTCGCCGTCGAGCTGGATGGTGCCCGGGTGCACGTTCTGCACGAAGTACTCCCAAAGGCCCTGCAAGCGCTCGATCCCGGCGCGGATCTCCTCCCGGCCGCCGAACTCGACGCCGATGTGCGGCATCCGCCACGCGCCGTCCTGGGTGAACAGCGCCGCGAAGCGGTCATAGTCCCGCATCGTCCCCGCGTCGGTGAACTCGCCGCGCAGCGCCTCGATCTCGAAGCGATCGACCATGGTCTGAACGTTCCGTACCTGCATGATTTGCCGCCCTGTCACATCCAGCGGATTCGAGGTGTCACCTCTATGACCCCTAGCGGCGGAGGAATGTGACCGATGACCGAGTCAGACTGGCTGACGGAGGGCTTCGAGCAGAACCGGATCCGCCTCAGAGCGGTGGCGTACCGGATGCTCGGCTCGATCACCGAGGCCGACGACGCCGTACAGGAGGCGTGGCTGCGGGCCAGCCGGGCGGACGCCGGCCGGGTCGACAGCCTCGGCGCCTGGCTGACCACCATCGTCGCCCGGGTGTGCCTGAACGTGCTCCGCTCGCGCGCGACCCGGCGCGAGGAGCTCATGGGCGTGCACGTGCCGGACCCGGTCATCAGCCGGACGGACGGAACGACCCCCGAGGAGGAGGCGCTGCTGGCCGACTCCGTCGGACTCGCACTGCTGGTGGTGCTCGAAACCCTCACCCCCGCCGAACGGCTGGCGTTCGTGTTGCACGACATGTTCGACCTCCCCTTCGACGAGATCGCCCCCATGGTCGGGCGTTCCCCGGCCACGGCCCGGCAGCTCGCCAGCCGGGCCCGGCGCCGGGTGCGCGGAGCCGACGTCCAGGCTCCTGACGCCGACCTCGGCCGACAGCGGGAGATCGTCGACGCCTTCTACGCCGCGGCGCGCCGGGGCGACTTCGACGCGCTCGTCGCGGCCCTCGACCCGGACGCCGTGCTGCGGGCCGACGGGGGGACGGGACGTCCGGAGGCGTCCGTGGTGGTCCGCGGCGCGGCGTCCGTCGCCGGTCAGGTGCTCACGTTCCACCAGCACGCCGCGCTGGCTCACCCGGCGCTGGTGAACGGATCCGCGGGTGCCGTCGTGACGCTGGGCGGGCGGGCGGTCGCGGTGCTCGGGTTCACCATCACGAACGACAGGATCGTCCGTATCGACGCGATCGCCGATCCCGACCGCCTCTCCCGCCTCGACCTGTCCGTCCTCGACGACTGACGGGAGGCGTCGCGGGAAGGCGCCTTTGCCGGATCGGCAACATGGCTTGGCCCCGGAGGGGAGGTAGGACGAGGATCTCCTGGTCCGAACACGCGAACCGGCATGGGGGTCCCGTTGCACGTCTTCGTCACCGGAGCGAGCGGTCTCATCGGCGGCACCGTCGCCGCGCGGCTGATCGAATCCGGCCACACCGTCACCGGGCTGATTCGCGACGAGTCCAAGGCCGCGGCCCTCACCCGCCTGGGGATCGAGCCTGTGGTGGGCACCCTGGACGACTCGGAGGTGCTCACTCAGCTCGCCCGCCGCGCCGACGGCGTCGTCAACGCCGCCGACAGCGATCATCGCGGCGCCGTCGAGACCTTCATCGCCGCCCTGGCCGGCTCCGGTAAGCCGCTGCTTCACACCAGCGGCTCCGGCTTCGTGGCCACCGGCACGACCGGCGAACGATCGGAGGTCGTCTTCGGCGAGGACGTCCTCGGCGGCTGGGAGCCCGATCACCCCATCCGCGCGGCACGCGTGGCCATCGACCGGCTGGTGCTGGCCGCCGCCGAGCAGGACGTGCGCTCGGCCGTCCTGTGCAACAGCCTCGTCTACGGGCCGGGCAGGGTCCCGGGCCGCCAGAGCGTGCTGATCGACGCGCTGATCCGGCAGGCGCGCTCGGACGGCGTCGTCCGCCACGTCGGCGCGGGCCGCAACATCTGGTCCAACGTCCATGTCGAGGACATGGCCGACCTGTACGCCCTGGCCCTGGAGAAGTCCCCTCCCGGCGCGTTCTACTTCGTCGAGAACGGCGAGGAGTCCTTCGCCGCGATGGTGGCGGCCCTCGCCCGTGCCCTCGGCATGACCGCTCCGCAGCCCTGGGATCCCGACTCGCCCGGCAACGTCTGGGATCCCCAGTTCGCCCTGCACGCTCTCGGCTCCAACAGCCGCGTACGCGCCACCCGCGCCCGCGACCTCCTCGGCTGGCGCCCCCGGCACCACTCCGTCATCGAGTGGATCACCGGCGCCGACCTGCGCGGCACCGCGTCCTAGGCGGCACGAGCCGCGCGGCCGGCGCGCGCAGCGGGCAGAATGCCTCGCGTGATGGATACGAGTGCGGTGCTGCGGGTGCTGGCCCTGCTGCGTGAGGCGGGGTGCGAGGTCTGGGTCGCCGGCGGATGGGGCGTCGACGCCCTGGTCGGCGAGGTCACGCGCGAACACGGCGACCTTGACCTGCTGCACCGCGTCGAGCAGGAGCCGTCGCTGATCACGGCGCTGGAGCACGCGGGGTTCGCCGAGCAGCCCGGCGCCGAGCCCGGCCGGCCCGCCCGGTTCGTCATGAAGGATCACCAGGGCCACGAGCTGGACCTGCATCCGCTGCGGTTCCGGCCGGACGGGTCCGCCGTCCAGCAGGCCGACGATCACGGCGGCTTCTTCCACTACCCGGCGGACGCCTTCGCCACGGGCGTGATCGAGGGCGTGCCGGTGAACTGCCTGTCGGTGGCCCAGCAGATCGCTTTCCACCAGGGGTACGAGCCACGCGACCGCGACCGTCACGACATGGCCCGGCTGCGCGCCGCCTTCGGTGTCGCGACCGATTCGTAGTCATCGCCGGCTCAGTCCCGGCAGGAGACGGCCGGTGACCGGGCTTCACCGTGTCAGGGGCAGCCGGAGCGTGCAGGTCGGCCCCTGCCGAGGACGCCGGTCGCGCTCAACGCGCAGGCGGCCTGCGGGCGTACGCCTCGATCTCGATCTTCATGCGGGGGTCGGCGAGGCCGCACACGAGCATCGTGGCGGCCGGCCGTACCTCGCCGAAGGCGCGGCGCAGCACCGGCCAGCAGGGCTCGAAGTCGTCCCGGTCGGGCAGCAGGTAGCGCACCCGCACCACGTCGGCGAGGGCGCACCCGGCCTCGGCGAGCGCGGCCTCGATGTTGCGCAGGCACTGCTCGGCCTGCAACACCACGTCGTCGGAGATCGTCATGGTGGTGTACTCGAACCCGGTCGTCCCGGACACGTGCACCCAGTCGCCGTCCACCACGGCCCGGGCATAACCGATCTGCTCCTCGAACGTCGAGCCGCTGAGGATCGCACGTCGCTCTGTCATGCGTCAGGACACTAGGACGACCAGCGTGGATACGTCTAATACAGTCACGGCCATCGACTGATATCTCTACACGTATGGACCGGCCCGAACTCCCCCTCGCGCAACTGCACGCCTTCGTCGTGCTCGCCGAGGAGCTCCACTTCGGCCACGCGGCCGCCCGCCTGGGCATCGCCCAGCCCCCGCTGAGCCAGCAGATCCGGCGGCTGGAGGAGAAGGTCGGCCATGCGCTGTTCCACCGCACTCCGGGACGCGTCGCTCTCACGGCGGCGGGCCGGGAGCTCCTGCCCGCCGCTCAGCGCGCGCTCACCGGCCTCGCGGACGGCCTGGCCGCCGCCCGGGCCGCCGGGAGCGGCCGAGCCGGGCGCCTGCGCATCGGCTTCGCCGCCTCCCTCGCCTTGACGTTCCTGCCCGGCCTGTTGCGTACCTTCCGGCGGGAGTATCCCGACGTGCGGCTGGACATCCTGGAGATGACCACGGCGCCCCAGCTCTCGGCCCTGCGCGACCGGGCCATCGACGTCGGGCTGCTGCGGGAACCGCCTGCCGGCGAGACCGAGCTCGGCTGCGAGACCGTGCTGAGCGAGCCCTTCGTGGCCGTCCTGCCCGCCGAGCACCTCCTCGCCTCCCGACGCACGGTCCGGGTCGGGCAGCTGGCGGACATGCCGTTCGTGCTCCTCCCCCGGACGGCCGGCCCAGGGCTGCACGACCAGATCGTCGGCCTGTGCGCGGCGGCGGGCTTCACCCCGCGGGTCGCCCAGCGCGCCGTGGAATGGCAGACCGTCTGCGCGCTGGTCGGGGCCGGGCTGGGCGTCTCGTTGGCTCCGGCGAGCATCCGGCGCATCCGCCTCAAAGGGGTCGCCTTCCGCAGGATCGAGCCAAGCGCCGTCCGCACCCGGGTGGCCGTGGCCTGGCGCAGGGACGACGCGAATCCGCTGGTCGCGAACCTGCTGGCGACCGTACGCCAAGGTCAGGCTTGATGCAGGTTGCTAGCAATTGCGAATTATGCGCAAAATGGCATCGCATCACGATCGTCCGATCCCGGAGGCCCGCCGCATGTCCCGCACCGCCCACGACGGCGCCGCGTCATGAAGAAGTTGCTCGTCCTGGTGATGGCGCTGACGCTGGCCGCCTGCGGGCAGACCCCCGCGACGCACGAGGCCGAGCCGGCCGCGGCCCCGCAGGCCGGGTTCCCGGTCACGGTGACCAACTGCGGGCGCACGCTCACCTTCGACCAGCCGCCCGGCAAGGTGGTGACCGGCTACCACCCCGCGCTGGAGACGCTGTTCGCCCTCGGCCTGGGCGACCAGGTCGCCAGCCGGACGAACTTCTCGGAGAGCGCGTTCCTGCCCGGGCACGAGGAGCTGTACGACAGGATTCCGGAGATCTCTCCGACGATCATGCTGCCGCAGAAGGAAATCATGCTGGCCCAGGGCGCCGACTTCGTCCTGGACAACAGCATGGCGAGCTTCGACGCGGGCGGCGGCTACGCCACCGTGGAGGAGCTGGACGCCGCCGGCTCCCCGGTCTACATCATGGGCGGCTGGTGCAGCCCCGAGGAGACGCTCGCGTTCACCCTCGAGGACACCCTCACCGACCTGCGCAACCTCGGCGCGATCTTCGGCGTCCCCGACCGCGCCGACCGGCTGATCGCCGAGCTGCGCGGCGACCTCGACGACGTGCGCGAGCGCGTCAGCGGCCGGCCGCCGGTCAAGGTGCTGGCCACCGACGGCGGCCAGGGCCCGGTCAACGCGTACGGAGGCGCCGGGGTGACGCACCAGCTGATCACCGCCGCCGGCGGGCAGAACGTGCTGGCCGACGTCAAGGCCGACTACACCGAGGTGAACCCGGAGGCGATCGCCGCCGCGCAACCCGACGCCGTCCTGATCAGCGAGTACGCCACGCTGCGCGGCGAGAAGAAGCCGACCGTGGAGGCCAAGGCCGCCGACACCCTCGCCGTCGCCGCGAACAGCCCCGCCGCGAAGGACGACCGGGTGCTCGCGCTGCCCGTGGCGGCCCAGCACCCGGGCTACCGCAACCTGCTGGCCGTCGTGGACATCGCCCGCTTCCTGCACCCCGACGCCTTCACCCGATGATCACCGAGACGGCGCCGGTCGCTCCCGTGAAGCCTCGCAGGAACGGCCGATTCACCCTGCTCGTCACCGTGCTGGCCGTGGCCGCGGTCGCCTCGACGTGGCTGGCCGTGAGCATCGGCGCGGTGCACGTCGCCCTGCCGCAGGCGTGGGCCATCGTCGCCGACCGCCTCATGCCCGGCCTGGTGCCGCGGACGTGGACGCCGGTGCAGGAGCAGATCGTCTGGCAGTTCCGGCTGCCGCGCGCGCTGCTGGCGCTGCTCGTCGGGGCCGGGCTGGCGGTGGTGGGAGCGGTGCTGCAGGCGCTGGTGCGCAACCCGCTCGCCGACCCGTTCCTGCTCGGCATCTCCTCCGGGGCGTCGTTCGGCGCGGTGGTGGTGCTCATCATGGGCGCCTCCACGCTGGGCGGGCTGTCGCTGTCGGCCGCCGCCTTCGGGGGGGCGCTGCTGGCCCTGGCGTTGGTGTACGTGCTGGCCCAGCGTTCCGGGCGGCTCACTCCGTCACGGCTGGTGCTGGCCGGGGTGGCGCTGGCCTACCTGTTCCAGGCCGCCTACAGCTTCGTGCTGCAGCAGGCGCAGAGCGGGCGGGCGGCTCAGCAGGTGCTGTTCTGGCTGATGGGCAGCCTGGGCGGCGCCCGCTGGGAGATGTTGCCGCTGCCGTCCGTCGTGCTGGCCGCGGGGCTGACGTACCTGCTGCTGCAGCATCGTCCGCTCAACGCGCTCAGCGCCGGCGAGGAGACGGCCGTCTCGCTGGGCGTGAACGTGCACCGCCTGCGGATCACGCTGTTCGTGCTCACCTCGCTGCTGGTCGGCGTGCTGGTGGCGACCAGCGGCGCGGTCGCGTTCGTCGGGCTGATCGTGCCGCACGCCGCCCGCCTGCTGGTCGGCGCCGACCACCGCCGGGTGCTGCCGGTGACGGCGCTGCTGGGGGCGGCGTTCCTGCAGCTCGTGGACGTGGCGGCCCGTACGGTCGCCGCGCCGCAGGAGCTGGCGCTGAGCATCGTCACGGCGCTGTTCGGCGTGCCGTTCTTCCTGTGGCTGCTGCGCCGCCGCTCGGTCGACCGGGCGGTGACCGTCACATGAGGCTGGACCTGCGTGGCGTCACCGTGAACCTGGACGGCCGCCCCATCGTGCACGAGGCCGGCCTGCGGGTGGACGACGGCGAGTTCGTCGCACTGGTCGGCCCGAACGGGTGCGGCAAATCCACCCTGCTGCGGACGATCTACCGGGCGCTGCGGCCCTCGGCCGGGCTCATCAGCGTGGACGGCGACGACGTGCACCGGTTGCCGTGGCGCGAGTCCGCCCGGCGGACCGCCGTGGTGGCCCAGGAGACGCCCGCCGAGCTGGACTTCACCGTCTGGGAGATCGTGCTCATGGGCCGCACGCCGTACGAACGCGACGCCGCCGACGGGGAGCGCTGCGCGCGGGCGCTCGACCGCGTCGGCCTGGCCGGCGCGGAGGACCGGGTCTACGCCACCCTGTCCGGCGGGGAGAAGCAGCGCGCGCTCATCGCCCGTGCCCTGGTGCAGGAGACCCGCCTGCTGCTGCTCGACGAGCCCACCTCCAACCTCGACATCCGCCACCAGCTGGAGATCCTGCACCTGGTGCGGGAGCTGGGCGTGGCCACGCTGGCCGTGCTGCACGACCTCAACCAGGCCGCCGCCTTCTGCGACCGCCTGTACGTCATGAGCTCCGGCCGCATCCTGGCCGGTGGCCCGCCCAGCGAGGTCCTCACCCCCGAGCTGATCAGCCAGGTGTACGGCGTGCGCGCCGTCCAGCGCACCCAGCTCGTCTTCGAACGCCTCAAGGACGAAGCTGAACCCTGAGCGCGCCGGCTGCGTACCCAGGCATGAGAGCCGTACCGACAGCTGGGTTCAACGTGAAACTTCCACTGCACCGATTACGAGCCGTCGCCGCCTGTTGCCTGACCGCCCTGGGCGTGAGCCTGGCCGTGGTGACGTTCTGGGGTTCGGAACCGACGACGGCCGGAGGCCACGACCATCACCCGACCGTGCCCGAAACGCATCCGCCGGTGGACATGGACCGCATCGTCGCCGTGACGCGATGCCCGCGACCGCAGGAGCAGGGGCGGGCCGCCGACTACCGTCAGGTCGTGTGCCAGTCGCCGCAGGGCCGCTACACGATCATGACCTTCACGACGCCGGCCGGTAAGGACGCCTGGCTCGACGCGGCGGAGCCGTACGGCGGGACGTACCTCGTCGGCGACCGGTGGGCGGTCGTCTCCACCCCGGCCCTCCTCGGCGAACTCCGCGCCGAGCTCGGCGGCGAGATCCGCGAACACCAGCACCACGGCCCCTGATCCGGCGGCTGCGTCGCGTACATCTGCCGGTCTGACGCCCCTCGACGGAGCGGACGTACGCGCCGGCGACGCGACCGAACCCGTGGCGACCGGGCCGCGGGCCGATGAGCGTGAGGGACGTGTCCTCCGCCATGAGCGGGCTGCCCTGCCGGACGAGCTCGATCTGGCTGAACGCCTTGCCGGTGAGGCCCGGGCCGGCTCCCGTCGGCCACGCGCCTTGGGCCTAGACGAGGCGGGTGACGAGGCCGGTGTCGAGGGAGTAGTAGGCTCCGACGATCTTGAGTCGGCCCGTGGTGATCCGGCGGACGAGCAGCCGGTCGGCCTTGAGCTCGGTGACGACGCCGATGGTGTTGAGCTTGGTCATCTTCTCCACGTCGCCGTCGGCGTGTTCGTAGGCGGGGCGCAGGGCCTCGACGATGTCCTGGAGACGTCCCGGGAGTTCGCGGCCTTCGTTCAGGGCGTGGGCGGCGGCCGACACCGCGCCGCAGCGCTGGTGGCCCAGCACCACGATCAGCGGGACGTCCAGCTGGGCGGGGCCGTACTCGATGGCGCCCGACACGAGCGGGTCGATGGTCTGGGCGGCGCTGCGCACCGTGAGCAGGTCGCCGAGGCCCGCGTCGAAGACGAGCTCCGGTGCCACGCGCGAGTCGATGCACGACACGACCGTCGCGTACGGCTCCTGCTTCTCGGCGACCTCGTCCCGCCGGGCGCGGTCCTGGTGCGGGTGGACGACCTTGCCGGAGACCCAGCGGCGGTTGCCCCGCCTGAGCTCCGCCCAGGCCCCGGCCGGGGTGGGGCGGCGGGTGACGGCCGCGGCGGGGGTGGCGCCTAAGAGCAGGCCGGCGGTGAGGAGCCCGGTGGTGCGGAGGGCCGCCCGACGGTTCACGGTCTGCGCGTTCATGGATCCCGTACGATCCGGCGTCTTCGGCATGGCGAGCGCTCCCCGACTCTCCACGGCCCTCCTCGTTAGGGGCCGACAAGGTATCCCAGCACCTCTCCCGCCCTTCGCGTGGGCAGAACGGTCAGCTCAGGAGGCGGCCCCTGCGCCGATCAGATAGAAATGGGCGGAATGTCGTGATGTCTCTCTGAGGACCCCCCACTGTGCCTGATCTCTCCACCCCCGCCGTCGAGGTGACCGACCTCACCCAGCGCTTCGGCTCCGTGGTCGCCGTCGACCACCTCAGCCTGACCATCCCGCCGGGGATGTTCTACGGCATCGTCGGCCCCAACGGAGCCGGCAAGACCACCACCCTGACGGCCGTGTGCGGGCTGCGGGAGCCGACCTCGGGCTCGATCAGGATCGCCGGCCACGACCTGCGGACCGACCGCGAGACCGCCCTCGCCCAGCTCGGCGTGATGATGGACGGGTTGTCGCTGCCGGAGCGGCTGACCGCCACCGAGGTCCTGCGCTACAGCGCCGGCCTGCGCGGACTGGACGACGGCTGGCGGGCACGCGCCCGCGACCTGCTGGAGATCCTGGGCCTCGACGCGGTCCCGCGCACGCTGATCGTGGAGTACTCCACCGGCATGCGCAAGAAGATCAATCTGGCGCTGGCGATGCTGCACCGGCCCCGCGTGCTGGTGCTGGACGAGCCGTTCGAGGCGATCGACCCGGTCTCGGCCCACTCCATCGAGCAGGTGCTCAAGCAGTACGTCGAAGCCGGCGGCACGGTGGTCATGTCGAGCCACATCATGGACTTCGTCGAGCGCAACTGCCGCCGGGTGGCGCTGGTGGCCGGTGGGCAGGTGCTGGTCGAGGGGCCGGTCGACGAGGTGACCGCGGGATCCACGCTGAACGAGCGGTTCGTGGAGCTGGTGGGCGCCGACCCGGTGCGTCCGCTGGAGTGGCTGGCATGACCCGGGCCCTGTTCGCGCTCAAGCTGCGCCTGCTCCGCAACGGCCCGCACGACGAGCGAGCCTTCAGCCTGGTCACCGGGCTCCTCCTGGCCGCCCTCGTGGTCGCGGGCGCGTCACCGGCCGTGCGCGGCCTGGTCG
Source organism: Nonomuraea terrae (assembly GCF_044465245.1). Lineage (NCBI taxonomy): Bacteria > Bacillati > Actinomycetota > Actinomycetes > Streptosporangiales > Streptosporangiaceae > Nonomuraea > Nonomuraea terrae. The sequence goes on from NZ_JBITLL010000008.1 coordinate 425,273, forward strand.
GGGAGGGCTGGATCGCGCTGGCGCTCACGGTGTGGGGCGGCATGTGGCTGTTCGGGCCGCTGGCCCAGCCCCGCCATGACCCGTCGGTCATCTCCCGCGAGTGGTTGCGCGGCTACCCCATCCGGCCGTGGCGGCTGGCGCGCGCCCTGTCGTGGACGGAACTGCTCGGCGTCGGGCCGCTGATCACGCTGGCGTGCCTGCTCTCCTTGGTGGTCCTGGCCGCGCCGGGCGGGCCCGTCGCGGTGGCGATCGCCGTCGTCGCGGTGGTGGCCCAGCTCTATCTGCTGGTCTGGGCGGGCAAGACGGTGGCGGCGCTGGCGTCCTGGCTGCTGCAGACCCGGGCCGGGATGACGCTGGCCGCCGTACAGACCGCGGTCATGCTCGCGGTGTCGTTCGCCGGGTGGGTGCCGATCGCGGCCTGGCTGCTGCCGCGGCTCGGCGAGGGCGAGGCCGAGCTGGCCGCCCCCTCCCTCGGTCGGCTGCCCGAGCCGGTGGTGGACGGGCTCGCCGCCCTGCCCACCGGCTGGGGCTACGGCGCGGTGGTCGCCGCCCGCGACGGCGCCGGGGCCGGCGCCGTCGTGTTGCCGATGGCGGCCCTCGCCCTGGGCGCCCTGCTGCAGCTGGGCTGGATCGCGCTCACGGCTCGCGCCCTGCGCCGGCCGCCTCGCCGGGCGACGCCGCCGCGGCCCGCCGGACCAGGGCGGGGGTTGTCGTTGCCGTTCGTGTCGCCGCAGGTGTCGGCGGTCGTCGCGCGCGAGCTGGCCACCTGGTTCCGTGACCCGGCGCGGGGCGTCGAGCTGCGCAGCGCGTGGCTGACGCCGCCGCTGATGGCGGCGATCATCGCGTTGACCGACTGGAGCTGGGCGCTGCCGCTGGTCGGCCCGGCGGCGGCCGTGTTCGGCGCGATGGTGGCGATCAACACCTACGCCCTGGACGGCACCGCCCTGTGGCAGCTGCTCACCACACCGGGCGCGCTCAAGGCCGACGTGCGCGGGCGCATGGCGGCGTGGGCGTTGTTGTTCGGGGCGCCGTCCGTCGTGCTGGCGGCCGTGTTGTGGGCCGTGACCGGCTCGCCCCTGGGAGGCGCGGCCGTCTGCGGCGCCGTCGCCGCCGCCGCGGTCGGCTGCGCCGCGGCGCCGCTGCTCGCGGTCGTGATGCCGGCCGTGGGCACCGACGCCCGCGATCGTGTCTACCCTGGCCAGCAGGCCGGCGATCCGACCGGCGGGCAGATGACGGTCTTCCCCGTGGTGGCGCTGGCCGCCGTCGCCGGCTCTCTGTGGTGGGCGGCCCTCCTGCCGGCCGCCGCCGTCCTGTACGCGGCCCCAGCCCTCACGCTGCGCCTGCTCCGGCGGCGCGGCACCGGCCTGCTCGACGCGATGGCCTCCCGCGACGCCGCGTCCGTCAGGTGAGGGCGACGGCCAGGATCGGGAGGTCGATGACGGCGTGCGCGCCGACGCACAACAGCAGGTTGCGGCGCGCCCAGTAGAGGCCGACGAAGAGCAGCGATCCCACGGCGACGACGGTCAGCGTGGTGATCCCGCCCGAGCCGGGCAGGTGCCCGCCGACGAACAGCGCGTACGACACCAGCGCCGCCGCCCAGGGCCGCCCGGTGAGGTCGATGACCCGCTCCATGAGGAAGCCGCGGTAGAAGAGCTCCTCGACGACGGCCGCGTTGAGGATCAGGTGGACGCTCCCGACGACGGACAGGCTCATGATGATCTGCCCCGACTGGGTCTGCTGGTCGGGGCCCGCGCCGGCGACGAGACCGTACAGGGAGTAGGCGACCACCAGCGTCAGGACGGACAGCCCGACAGTGATCAGGACGTCGCGCCCGCGAGGAGCGCGCAACCCCACCGACGACAGCGGGCGCCGTTCCACGGCCAGGACGAAGCCCAGCAGCAGCGCGGCGGCGAGCCAGCGCAACGCCAGGATCACGCCGAAGCCGACCCCGCCCAGCAGCCAGTCCACCAGCGTGGGGAGATACCACAGCCCCACGCCGGCGGCCAGCGCCACCAGGGGCGGGACGCGGACGGCGGTCTTCACTTCGCCCTCACGACCTTGGTCTCGGTCAGGCGGTCGAGCACCCGCCGCCGGTCGCCCCACACGACGGGCGCCCAGTCCAGCCAGGCGAGCGGCCCGAGCAGCAGGCTGAGCCGCCGCACGACACCGGTGACGGGGTGGATGCGCAGCCCGGTCTCGCTCACGACGCGGAGTTTCATGAGGTGTTTGCCGGGGGTCAGGCCGTTCCGCGCCTCCAGCAGCCCCAGCCCGACGATCGACCAGAGCAGGGCGAGCGGAACGCCCAGGCTGTAGAGCAGCCCCGCGTGGTCATAGGTGGCCACGTTGCAGATCATGGGCCCGACGGCCACACAGCCGTCGCCGATCTCGACGTACACCCATGGCGGGAACGCCAGCCCGAAGCCCTGCCCGAACTCCACCGTCCTGACGATCCCCTGGACGAGGAGCGCGATCGTGACGCCGACCAGCGGCAGATTGTCGATCACCACCGCGATGAACCGGACGTCGACGGGGGCGGGTGGCGTCTCCCGCAGCTCCGCGAAGGTGGCCGCCGCCTCTTCCGGCTTGCCGAGCCGGCTCAGGGCCTGGTCTAACTCGCCCGCCTCCGCCGCGTCGGACAGGTGCTCGCCGAGCTCGGCCTTCGCCCTCTCCCGGGCGGGGCCGGTCAGGTGGCGTCCGACTCTTTCCGTGTAGTCGTCGATGATCTGCCGCTCGTCGGCCATTCCTGCACCTCACCAAGAGTGTCGAGTAGCTGTCGCATCCCGTCGACCAGGCCGCCCCATTCGGCGCGCAACATGCCGAGATACGCACGGCCGTCTGGCGTGAGGACGTAGTACTTGCGCGGCCTGGCGCGGCCCTCGGCCTCCCAGGAAGCGCGGATGTGGCCGGAATCCTCCAGCCGGTGCAGCAGCGGGTAGAGCGTGCCCTCCTTGACCTCCAGGACCCCCTCGCCCGTCTCCCGCAACACTTTCAGCAGCTCGTAGCCGTATCGGCGGCGCACGCTGAGGACGGACAGCACGGCCAGCTCGGTGGTGCCGCGGGCGAGCTCGCGACGCAGCCGGGCGATGGTCGCCGATCCCGGCGTCGCCTCCGTGTCCTCGGGCATGACACCACAGTACGACCCGATACCTTACGTGGCAAGGTATCAAGCCGAACGAGGCACAGGCATAGAGCGCACCTGCCAGGAAAGAGGCAATCAGCGACGAACCCATCCGAGAAAAGAGGAGAAGCCCATGGATCCGACACGGCAGGAGACCGGTGACGTCACCGGTACGCGGGACAAGGACTACAACCTGATCTGGTTCGTCGAGCAGTGCCTCAGCAACGTGCTGCGACTGGACACCTACGTCGCCGACGCCGAACGCGCCGGCGACAGCGAGCTGGCCGAGTTCTTCCGGCGCGCTCAGGGCGAAAGCCGCAAGGGAGCCGAACAGGCCAAGGACCTGCTCCGCCGCCGTCTGGCCGCGTGACGTCCGGGAGAGGCGCCCGATCCCGTACTCGGGCTCGGGCGCCTCATCGGCCGCGAAGGCCGCCCGCCGCTCCCCGACAGGGACGTCAGCGTACGGCGTGACCTCCGGCTTGGTCGGCGCGGCGGTGGAGGTCGGCGGCGAACTCCTCGGCGCGGCTCAGTTGTGTGCGCAGCGCCTCGCAGCGCTCGCGGGCGGCCTGCTCGAACCGGCGCAGGCGGCCCAGCAGCTGCTCGCGCTCCGCCGTGCCGAGCGCGGTCGCGGTGTCGTCGAGCCGGTCGGTGACGGCGAGCAGCTCGCCCATCTCGTCGAGGGTGAAGCCGAGCGGCTTCATCCGGCGGATCACCATCAGCCGGGCCACGTCGGCCTCGGTGTACAGGCGGAAACCGCCCTGGCTGCGCGCCGACGGCCGCACCAGGCCGACTTCGTCGTAGTGCCGGATGGTGCGCAGCGACAGCTCCGTACGGGCGGCCACCTCTCCGATGTGCATGTGATCTCCGCCACCCCCAGGAGCGGCAGGGTCAACGGCGGAGAGCTCTGGTCCGTCCATCATGCGCACGACCTCACTGCTCGGCTGGCTGCGGTTGTGCGGGCAGGCACGCCTGGCCCCGCCAGATCTCTACCCTAACGTTAGGGTAGAGTTGCCGGTGGCCAGGACGGGTCTCCGTTACCGGCTCCCGGTGGCCACGAGCGCGGGACATGATCGCACAGCGCGTGCGGCCGCCGACACCCGCCGGCCCGCCACCCGTTTACCGAGGTAAGGGACTCCGACGCGACGCATGCCCGTGACCATGACCACCGGCTGCCCGCCGTGACCTCCTCACAGTAGTCACTCCCCCTGCCGCTTTCCGCCTCTGTCTGTCAGGCGCCGCCGTCGTGCCCGCTGCGGCAGAGCGCCTGCCGCTAAGGATGTCGCGTTGCCCAGTTCCTCTCTCATGTCCGCCCGGCCCGCCTGGCTGAGGCCCGCGGTGGCCCGTACCGAGATCCTTTCCGGGCTGGTCGTCGCGCTCGCGTTGATCCCCGAGGCGATCTCGTTCTCGATCATCGCCGGCGTCGATCCCAGCGTCGGCCTGTTCGCCTCCTTCACCATGGCCGTGGTCATCGCCGTCGCGGGCGGCCGGCCCGCCATGATCTCGGCCGCCACCGGCGCCATCGCCCTCGTCGTGGCGCCCCTGGCGCGGGAGCACGGCCTGGGCTACCTGATCGCCACCGTCATCCTCGGCGGTCTCATCCAGGTCGCGCTCGGCGCCCTCGGCGTGGCCAAGCTGATGCGTTTCGTGCCGCGCAGCGTCATGGTGGGCTTCGTCAACGCCCTCGCCATCATGATCTTCATGGCGCAGGTGCCCGAGCTCGTCGACGTGCCGTGGGTCGTCTATCCCCTGGTCGGGGTCGCGCTGGCGCTGATGGTGCTCCTGCCCCGCCTGACCAAGGTGGTCCCGGCGCCGCTGATCTCCATCGCCGCGCTGACCGCGCTCACCGTCGGCGCCCACCTGGCCGTGCCGACCGTCGGCGACCGCGGCACACTCCCCTCGTCGCTGCCCGTCCCCGGCCTGCCGGACATTCCCTTCACGCTGGACACGCTCACCCTCATCGCCCCGTACGCACTGGGGTTCGCCCTGGTCGGGCTGATGGAGTCGCTGATGACGGCCAAGCTGGTGGACGACCTGACCGACACCCGCTCGTCCAAGACCCGCGAGTCGATCGGCCAGGGCATCGCCAACATCGTCACCGGCTTCTTCGGCGGCATGGGCGGCTGCGCCATGATCGGCCAGACGATGATCAACGTGCGGAACGGCGCACGTACCAGGCTGTCCACCTTCACCGCCGGCGTGCTGCTCATGGTGCTGTGCGTCGTCTTCGGCCCCTGGGTGTCGCAGATCCCGATGGCCGCCCTGGTCGCCGTCATGATCCTGGTCTCGTTCGGCACGTTCGACTGGCACTCCGTCGCCCCGGCGACCCTGAAGCGCATGCCCGTCGGCGAGACCACCGTCATGGTCGTCACCGTCGCCGTCGTGGTCGCCACGCACAACCTGGCCATCGGCGTCGTCGTCGGCTCGCTGACCGGCCTGGTCATCTTCGCCCGCCGCGTCGCCCACCTGGCCGACGTCACCGCCTGCCTCGACCCCGACGGCGAGCAGGTCGTCTACGCCGTCACCGGCGAGCTGTTCTTCGCCTCCAGCAACGACCTGGTCTCCCAGTTCGACTACGCCGGCGACCCCGGCCACGTGGTCATCGACCTGACCGACGCCCACATCTGGGACGCCTCGTCGGTCGCCGCGCTGGACGCCGTCGAGGCCAAGTACGCCGCGCGCGGCAAGACCGTACAGATCATCGGCCTCAACCAGCCCAGCGCCCGCATCCACGCCACCCTGTCCGGCGAGCTGTCCGGCAGCCACTGACGGCGGAGGAACAGGATCCCGCACTCTACGAGGACCAGCGCGCGCTCCTTCGGCCCGAGCGCGTCGGTCACGCGCCTTGTACGAGGTCCTCGAAATCCAGCTTCAGCCAGTACCGGCCGGCGACGGCATGGAGCTCACCGCCTCGGCCCACGACGGTCGCCTCCGGGGGAACCGGTCGGTCGCCCGGCATCGCCAGCCGGCCGGGGTCGCCCACTTGGAAGTCTTCTCCCGCCATGCTCCCGACGACCACCCGGCCCTCGCCCCTGCCGTAGCCTCCGACGAGGACGACACGGTCGTCCGCGACCACGAGCGCCCGAGCGCCGCCCACCCCGGTGAGCCGCCCGGTGACCGCGCCGGCGCGGATCCGTACCACCGGGAAGTCGGTGTAGTAGTACGCCCACGCGTCCTGCCCGGTCACGTTCAGGGCGTAGCAGTGGGAGATGCCGCCGAACTCGTCGCCGGCCGGGTAGCGCCACGCGATCTCCAGGTCTGACGTGAAGTGGATCAGCCCTGGGGCGCCGATCGGCTCGGGACTGTTCCTGCCGCCCCACCCGTAGTTGCCGTACACGCCTTCGTCGGTATAGCCGGCCCAGATCTCTCCGGAGGGTGTCGTCTGCAGGTACGCGATCCCGTCGCCCAGCACGCCCTCGCGCACGAGCTCGCCCTCCGCGTCATAGACCGCGGCGTTGGGCTCGGCGCGCCCGTCACGCCAGCGGCATCGCGCCCCCACCAGCAGCACGTGTCCCCCGTGCAGCGGCTGGACGCGGGCGTGCGCGAGTGGCTGCTCGGCGATGGTCACCACCGCCTCCAGTTCGGGACGGTACGTGGCGACGTACACCGTGACAGGCGCGGCCGTACGAGGGTCGGGGAAGGACGCCCACCCGGGCTGGACGGTTCGCGAGGTCAGCGCCTCGGCGCTCTCCCGCGACGCCCACAGGGCGACCAGCTCTCCGTCGGGACCCGGCGCGGCGCTCACCAGCGACGCGCCGTCGGATGGCGGGGTCAGCACCGCATGGCGGCGCAGCACCGCGAGGCGACCTGACATGCGACGTACGCTATTGATCGCATCGCGCGAACACGAGCGAAATACGCCATCCGCCCCGGCAGGGAACAGAAGCGGCTCGCCACGAGGTTGCCCCCTACATGGCGACACTTGGACTCATCGGCAGCGGCCTGATCGGCGGCACGCTGGCCCGCCTCGCGGTGAACAGCGGCCTTGACGTGGTGCTCAGCAACTCCCGGGGGCCGCAGACCCTCTCCGAGCTCGTGACGGACCTCGGTCCGCGGGCCAGGGCGGGCACGCCGCGGGAGGCGGCCGCGGCGGGTGACTGGGTGGTGGTGACCATCCCGCTCAAGGCCTACCGGAGCGTGCCGCAGGAGCCGCTCGCGGGCAAGACGGTCCTCGACACCAACAACTACTACCCGCAGCGCGACGGCGCCTTCCCCGAGCTCGACGCCAAGGAGACCACCACCAGCGAGCTGCTCCAGCGGCACCTGCCGGGCGCCCACGTGGTGAAGGCGTTCAACAACATCTTCTTCCGCCACCTCGCCGACCTGCCCCGCCCGGCGGGCGCCCAGGACCGGACGGCGTTGCCGATCGCGGGGGACGACGCGGGCGCGAAGGCGCGGGCGACCGAGCTGCTCGATCTGCTGGGTTATGACGTGGTCGACGCGGGTCCGCTCGCCGAGGGGTGGCGTTTCGAGCCCGGGACCCCGGTCTACGGCATCCCGTACGCGGCGGAGGCGTCGCCGCGGTTCACCGAGCTGCCGGCGGGGCCGGCCCCGGCGACCGAGATCGCCAAGCTGCTCGAAGCCGCCCGGCGCTGACCGCTCTGCCGGTCGCCGCCGGCACGTGACCTCCCTAGCGATACGGAACGTCTCGTCTTGCATTTCGAGCCGTGCGGCTCCATACTGATTCAACGAGACGAAACGTATCGTCTTTACTTCAGCAGTTGGAGCGGACCCGTACGGAGGAGCGGGGCCCGGGAGCACCTGAGCAGGAAGGTACCGCGCTGACGAGGCAAGGATGTGGGCCCTTGATGCGGCAATTGGCACTCAACGAGATCACCAAGCGTTACGGCACCCGCGTCGTCCTGGACCGGGTGTCACTCACCGTGAAACCCGGCGAGCGGATCGGCGTGATCGGCGACAACGGGTCGGGCAAGTCGACGCTGCTCAGGCTCATGGCGGGCGCGGAGCGGCCGGACAACGGCGAGCTCGTGGTCGTCGCGCCCGGCGGCGTCGGATACCTGCCGCAGTCGCTCGCGCTGCCGCCGCACGCGACGGTGGCCGACGCCCTCGACCTGGCACTGGCCGACCTTCGCGAGCTGGAAACCCGGATGCGGGCGGCCGAGCGGTTGCTCGGCGAGCCGGGCATGGACGAGGTGTACGCGGGGCTGGTGGCGGAGTTCGAAGCGCGGGACGGCTACGAGGCCGACGCCCGGGTGGAGATCGCGCTGCACGGGCTCGGGCTGCCGGGGCTGGAGCGCGACCGCCCGCTGGGCACGCTGTCCGGAGGCGAACGCTCCCGGCTCGCGCTGGCCGCCACGCTGGCGTCCGACCCCGGGCTGCTGCTGCTCGACGAGCCGACCAACGACCTCGACGACCAGGCCGTGGCCTGGCTCGAACACCGCCTGCGCGCCCACCGGGGCACGGTCGTGGCCATCACGCACGACCGGGTGTTCCTGGAGCGGGTGACCGACGCCATCTGGGAGGTCGCCGACGGGCAGGTGCGCCGCTACGGCGACGGGTATGCCGGATACCTCGCGGGCAAGGCCGCGGAACGCGCCGCCCAGGCGCGGGCCCATGAGGAGTGGAAGGCGGAGCTGGACCGGCATGCCACGCTGGTGGCGGCCAACGCGGGCCGGCTGGCGGTCATCCCGCGCAAGACGGCCAAGGCGGGCATGGGCACCGGGACCTGGCGGGCGCGTTCCCGTACGCACGGGGCCGCGAGCCGCATCCGGCAGTCGCAGCAGCGGCTGCGGTGGCTCACCGACCACCCGGCGCCGCCGCCGCCCGAGCCGCTGCGCTTCACCACCGCCCTCCCCACCGCGGGAGCCGCCGCCATTGGCCGTGGCGCGGCCGAGGTGGCGGCGCTCGACGGCGTGGAGGTGGCGGGACGGCTGCGCCTCGATCACCTGACCGTCCGCGCCGGCGAACGGCTGCTCGTCACCGGGCCGAACGGAGCCGGCAAGACCACCCTGATGCGGGTGCTCGCCGGAGAGCTGCGTCCGGACGAGGGCGAGGTACGGCGGTCCGGCCGGATCGGCTTCTTCCGACAGGACGAACTCGACACCGCCGACGCACGGCAGGCCGCGCCGCACGACGGTCCCGCTGAGGTGCTTGGGCAGGAAGGACCGCACAACGGCCGCGCCGACGTCGTTGCGCGGGAGGAGTGGACCGTGCTGCGGGCCTACGCGCACCGGCGTCCCGGCACCCTGGACGAGCACGCGGACGCGCTGCTGGCTCTGGGGTTGTTCCGGCCGTCCGATCTGGGGCTGCGCCTGAAGGACCTCTCCTACGGGCAGCGGCGCCGGATCGAGCTGGCCCGACTGGTGAGCGAGCCCGTGGACCTGCTCCTGCTCGACGAGCCGACCAACCACCTGTCGCCGATGCTCGTGGAGCAACTGGAGGAGGCGCTGAACTCGTACCAGGGCGCGCTGGTGGTGGTGACGCACGATCGCCGCCTGCGGGCCGCGTTCACCGGCCGCCGCCTGGAGCTGGACGGAGGTGTGCCGGCGACTCCCTGCTCAGCGCAGGTCGGCGCGCCGCGGCCATGAATCGACCCGGGCCGCCGTCGCGACCTCTTCACCTGCCCGCGGTGACGGCTTTCAGCTCGTCGAGCGACTCGCGGATGAGGTGCGACAGGTCCGCCCCGCCGGTTTCGTTGATCCAGCGCCCGAACGCGATCTTGAAGACGGCGATCCCGGCCTCGGCGGCCAGGCTCGCGGCCGGCTCCGCGACGCCGCGCCGCCGCAGCGCCTCGGCGAGCGCCGCGGAGAGCGTCGCGAGCTTGACCAGCTCGCGTTCCCGCAGCTCCGCGTTCGCCGCGATGACGGCCTGGCGCCGCCGGGCGTTTTCACCGCGTTCCTGGAACAGGGCGCCGACGGACTCGATCGCCGCCGCTGTCGCGTCCATCGGCGCCGCCGACTCTGGCGCGTCCGCGACGGCGTTCACGAGGTGCTCCTGCAGCGTGCCCGAGCCCCAGAACAGGACCTCGCGCTTGTCGGCGAAGTGCCGGAAGAACGTGCGCTCGGTCAGCCCCGCCCGCTTGGCGATCTCCGCCACCGTGGTCTGCTCGAACCCGCGCTCGAGATAGAGCTCCAGCGCCGCCTGCTCCAGCCGGCCACGCGCGTTCGGCTCCCATCGACCCATGCCCTGCATCGTATCCCGATGACAGTCACTGACATCAAGTGCTAGTCTGATGTCAGTCACTGACATCATTGGGAGTGTTTCTCATGCGCGTATTCGTCACCGGCGCGTCCGGCTGGATCGGCTCCGCCGTCGTTCCCGAGCTCATCGGCGCCGGTCACCAGGTCACCGGGCTGGCACGCTCGGACGCCTCCGCCGCCGCCCTCACCGCGGCCGGGGCACAGGTCCTGCGTGGCACCCTGGACGATCTCGACGTCCTGCTGCGTGCGGCCGCCGCGTCGGACGGCGTGATCCACCTCGCGTTCAAGCACGACATCGCCTTCTCCGGGGGCTTCCAGGCCGCCGCCGACGCTGACCGCCGGGCCGTCGAGACGTTCGGCGAGGCGCTCGCGGGCTCCGATCGGCCGTTCGTCCTCGCCTCCGGGCTGCTCGGGCTCACCCCGGGGCGGGTGGCGACCGAACGGGACGGTCGCGAACCCGCCTCGGACGCGGCTGCCGCCGGCCCGCAGGCCCGGCAGGCCACCGCGCAGGCGACGCTCGCCTTCGCCTCCCGCGGCATCCGCTCATCCGTCGTACGGCTGTCCCCCACGGTGTACGGCGAAGGAGACATCGGGTTCGTGGCGGCCCTGGTCGGCATCGCCCGCGACAAGGGCGTCTCCGGCTACGTCGGCGACGGGTCGGCCCGCTGGCCCGGCGTGCACCAGCGCGATGCCGCACACCTGTTCCGTCTGGCGCTGGAGCAGGCCCCGGCCGGATCGGTGCTGCACGCGGTGACCGACGAGGGCGTGCCGACCCGTGCCATCGCCGAGGTGATCGGCCGCCATCTGGACCTGCCGGTGGTCTCCATCCCCCAGGAAGACGCGGGCGCGCACTTCGGGTGGCTGGCCGGCTTCCTGGCGACCGACGGCCCGGCCTCCAGCGCGCTGACGCGCGAGCTGCTGGGCTGGCAGCCCACGCGCCCCGGCCTCATCGACGAACTGGGCAAGGGCCACTACTTCCGCACTGTCTGACCAGTGCCACCGGGGTCGGGGGTGATGGTGAAGACGCCCGCCAGACCGGTGACGGCCAGGATGCGGAGCAGCCTGCCGTGCACGTTGACCAGTTCCATGCCGCCGCCCAGGGCGGCGAGGGTCCGTTCGGCGTGGATGAGCGCCCGCAGCCCGCGAGAGTCGCAGAACGTCAGCTCCGCGGTGTCCACCACGAGGTGTCGCAGACCCGCCTCGATCACCGCGTCGATCAGCGGCGGGACCAGCTCGGAGGAGGAGAAGTCGAGGTCGCCGCGGAGCGTCAGCACGCTGTGGGCGGGGTGATGAACCAGGTCTACCGTGAGAACGGTCATACCGGGTGTCCGATCCGCGGTGCGAGAGAAATCGCCTGGCGCCCGCATGTCGCGTGCTGGGCAAGTCACCACTGGAATTCCTGAACTCTACAGGCCGCGTACGGGGATGCCGGCGTGAACGGCGACCTGGTGCTCCGGACGGCGGGCGAAATGCGGGCATTCCTGCACTTCGGCCGCGGACCGGGAATGGGCCACGACCCCCGTTCCCGGCATGGACTCAGCGGTCGCGCGGACCGTGACCCACATCAGCGAGTGCCTGTTGTGGTACTCGCCGATCTCGTCGCAGGCCCAGCACCATGGACATGCGGGCCCGGACCGAGAGCGATCCGGCGGGCCTCATCGCCACCCTGGGCTCCGCCGCGGTCTGGCGAGCGTCGTCGACGGCTCGCCGTCCGGGGCCCGCGGAGGGCATCCCCACAACGCGCTGACGCCTGGCACTGCGCCCCCTTGGCGAGTGGGACGGCGTCGTGCCCGCTTGACGCGGTCAGCACGGTCGGGGATCGCCATGGAGACGTGGCGCGTCGCGGCGGTTATTTTGGGCCGGATGAGACGAAGGGCGAACGCGTCGTGGCTGCGGGAGCGTCCGTGGGTCGTCGATCTGGTCGTGGCGCTGGCGGTGTTCGGCTACAACCTGCCGATCCAGGTGGCGTACGTCCCGGACGGGTCGCCCATCGGGGTCGCCGTCTCCGCCGGGTTGTGCGCGCCGTACGTCTTGCGACGGAAGCAGCCGTTCGCGGTGTTCGGCATCATCCTGCTGACCGCCTGCGTGCAGCTCGTGCTCGGCGTGGGCATCCTCCCGGCGAACATCATGGTGGCGTTCGCGCTCTACAACGTCGCGGTGCGGTTCCCGTGGACGGCTTCGCTGCCGGCGGCCGGCGCGGTGGTGCTCTGGTCGCTGGTCGCGGTGGCGCCGCGCCTGGAGGAGTACGACCTGTCCGTCTTCGACCTGGGCCTGCTCGTTCTTGTGGCCGTCTGGGCGTGGACGTGGGGAACGACGGTCCGGATCCGTCGTGACCACGTGGCGGGTCTGCGCGAGCGAGCGCTCCAGCTGGAACGGGAGCGCGAGGCCCAGGCGATGATCGCGGCCGCGGCGGAGCGGGCCCGGATCGCCCGGGAAATACATGACATCGTCTCCCACAGCCTGAGCGTGGTCGTACTGATGGCGGAAGGCGCGGCCCTGAAAGTGCGCAGTGAGCCGGAACGTGCCGAACAGGCGATGTTCACCGTGCGCGACACGGGCCGGACCGCACTGGCGGAGATGCGCCGGATGCTGGACGTGCTGCGCGACGGGGAACCGGGATCGCACGCGCCGCAGCCGGGCATCGCCCAGCTCGATCGCCTGGTGGAGGAGTCGCGCGCGGCGGGGCTTCCCGTCAGGATGACGGTGTCGGGCGAGCCCGGGGATCTGTCCGAGGGCCTCGATCTGGTCGTGTACCGGGTCGTGCAGGAAGCCCTCACGAACGCCCGCAAACACGCCGGCCCGAGGCTGCGCCGGGTCGATGTCGCGTTGCGCCACCGGGAGGGAGAGATCGAGGTGCGGATCACCGATGACGGGCACGGCGTACGCGACGGCCCCGCCGCCGACGGCCATGGGCTGGTCGGGATGCGCGAGCGGGTCGCCGCCTACGGCGGCACGCTGCGGACCGGCTCTCGGGCCGATCAGGGGTTCGAGGTGGTGGCGGTGCTCCCGGTTGGAGGGGCGGAATGACGATACGCATCGTGCTGGTCGACGACCAGGAGCTGATCCGGATGGGACTGCGGATGGTCCTCGAGTCCCGTCCCGAGATCGAGGTCGTCGGCGAGGCCGACGACGGCGACACCGCACTGGAACTGCTCCGGACGGTGGAGGCGGATGTGGTGCTCATGGACGTCCGGATGCCACGGATGAGCGGCGTGCGGGCGACCCGGACGATCCGCGCCTCCGACGGGCCGAGAGTGCTGATCCTGACGACGTTCGATCTGGACGAGTACGCCTACGACGCGCTCCGGGCGGGTGCGAGCGGCTTCCTGCTCAAGGACGCACCGCTGAACGACCTGGTCTCGGCGATCACGCACGTGCACCTCGGCGACGCGGTCGTCGCCCCGAGCACCACCCGCCGGCTTCTCGACCACTTCACCGGCGCCCCCGAACCGGACCCGCGGCGGTTCGAGGAGCTGACCCCGCGGGAGCTGGAGGTGCTGCGTCTCGTCGCCCGTGGCTTGTCGAACGCGGAGATCGCCGAGGATCTGAGCGTGTCGGAGGGCACCGTGAAGACGCATGTGGGCCGGATCCTCACCAAACTCCACCTGCGTGACCGGGTGCAGGCGGTCGTCCTGGCCTACGAGAGCGGCCTCGTGCGGGCGGGCCGGCGCTGACCGAGGGGAGTATGCCTTGAGGCATACGCCGTACGTGAAAGATCCGCTTTCTGGGAGACGATTCGCGCCGCCGACGTTGGGACGGTGGATCGCATGTCCTGCATCGTGTCCACGGATCGACTCACCAAGCGGTACGGAAAACGTGCCGTCGTGGAGAACCTGAACCTGCGCATCCCGCAAGGCTGCGTGTACGGCTTCCTCGGGCCGAACGGATCGGGCAAGTCCACGACCATGAAGATGCTCCTGTCCCTGATCCGGCCCACGAGCGGGCAGGTCGAGGTCATGGGGCGCCCGATGAACCGCTCGACGCGGCGGGAGCTGCTGGGGCGGATCGGCTCCCTCATCGAATCCCCGCCCGGATACGGGCACCTCACCGGCGGGGAGAACATGCGCCTGGTGCAACGCCTCCTGGGCATCGACGACGATCAGGTCGGCCGCGCGGTGCGCACGGTGCGGCTGCAGGGCCAGCTCGACAAGAAGGTCCGCGACTACTCGCTGGGCATGAAGCAACGGCTGGGGATCGCGATGGCGCTGGCGCGTGAGCCCCGGCTGCTGATCCTCGACGAGCCGACGAACGGGTTGGACCCGGCCGGCATCGAGGAGATCCGTGACCTCCTGCGGCGCCTGTCCGGGGGCGGGGTGACGGTGATGGTGTCGAGCCACCTGCTCGGGGAGATCGACAAGACCGCGACCATGCTGGGCATCCTCAGCAACGGGCGGCTGCTGTTCCAGGGCACCCGCGCCGAGCTGCTCGCCGCCTCCACCCCGGACACGCTCATCGACACCTCCCACCCCACGCACGCGAACGCGCTGCTCACCGGCGAGTTCCAGAGCCGCCTCGACGGGCGTTCGGTGCGTCTGTCCGGGCTCGACGACCACGCTACGGCCAAGGCCGTCGCGCGCCTCGTCGGCGCCGGCATCGGCGTCCACGGGGTGCGCCGCGAGGAGCAGTCGCTCGAAGGCGTGTTCATGGACCTCACCGGGGGCGGGGGCCTGTGATGGACCGTGTCGTGGCGAACGAGTTCGCCAAGATGCGCCACCTGCGGATCGCCCCGGTGGCGATCGTCATGGTGGCCGCCGTGACCGGCCTGGTCATGTTCAGCGCGATCACCAGCCCGGACTTCGCCGATCCTGCCGCACGCTCCTGGGAGCTGCTGCTGGGTGGCATGTCGCTCGCGGTGCCGATGGTCTCGCCGATCATGCTGGCGGTGCTGGCCAGCCGTCAGGTCGACATCGAGCACGAGGGCGGCGGCTGGCTGCTCTCCCAGACCTCCGGGATCACGCCGGGCGGGCTCTGCCGGGTCAAGCTCGTCGCCGTCGGCGCCGTCGTGACCGTCGCGACGGTGCTCCAGAGCGTGCTCGTCATCGGGGCCGGGCTCCTGCTGGGTGTCACCGCCGCCGTTCCGGCCGGGCCGTGGCTCGGCTACACCGCCTCGGTCCTCGTGGCGAACCTCGTCGTCCTCGCCCTGCACGTCATGCTGTCCGCCCGGATCGACAACCAGCTGGCCGGGCTGGGCATCGGGGTGCTCGGATCCGTGGTCGCGGTGTTCGCCTCCGGTCTGCCGCCCTGGCTCGCGCACGCGTCCCCCTGGGGGTACTACGCGCTGGTGGCCGCCGCCGGCTACCGGGACGGTGACCTGGTGGCCCTCACTCCGTCATATGCGAGCGTCGCGGGGCTCGGCCTCATCGGCGCCGCTCTCTTCCTGCTCCTCACCGGTTCGTTCGACCGCCGGGAGATCTGACATGGGTGCTGTTCGCGCCGAATTCCTCAAGGTGAGGCGTTCACTGAGCTGGGCGGTCGTCGTGCTGCTGCCGGTGGCCATGGTGCTCTCCGGAGCGGCCGGCACGCTCGCCTCAGGCGAGCGACCCGAAGACGGCTGGCACACGATGTGGCTGCGGTCGGTCGTCTTCCACGGCCTCTTCCCGCTCGCGATCGGGATCGGGATCCTCGCCTCCCTGGTGTGGCGGGCCGAGCACCGGGGCGGGAACTGGAACGCGCTCATGAGCGGGCCGACGCCGTCCTGGCGGATCGTTACCGCCAAGGCCGTCGTCGTGGCCGTGCTGGCGGCGGCGATGCAGGTCGTGCTGCTCGTCGCCGTCATCGTCGTCGGGAGCCTGGTCTTCGGGTTGCCTGGCATGCCGCCGGGTGAGTACTTCCTGATCAGCGTCCTGATCGTGCTGCCCCATGGCATGCACAGCCGGCCATAGGGCTGGAAGTCAGCGCTGAGGGGTGACGGCGACCTGTCCCTGGCCGGGACGCCTGCCCGGCCCCGGGTCGCGGTGGCGTCCGAGACCGGCCGAGTCACGGACGGCGGTGCCGGTGTGGCCGTGATCGGCGGCGAACCCTGACGCGGCGGGTGATCAGCCGAGGACGAGCGGGAGTCTCGCGGCGAGCTCGCCCAGCTCGGCCCGCTCCACGTCGGTCGGGGCACGCCGTCCGGTGCCGACCAGCAGCGCGTCCTTGTCGGAGAACGACGCGGGGAACGCGCTCCCGGCTATCGCCTCAAGCGTCGCGCGCGACCGGGCGAGCCCCTCGGCGGGCGGCCCGGCCGCGTGCGGGAGGTGCGCGACCAGGTCGAGGTGGTGCAGCGTCCACTCCACGACATACGCGGAGAGGTAGTCGCCCGCGGTGAGGACCTCGCCCCGGGTGCCGACCCGCAGCTCAGGGTCGGCGAGTTCGGCGGCGCGGCCCGCGGCGGAGCCGACGTCGTCGAGGTGGAACCGGAGCAGCCGCGGCTCCTCGTACGCGGCGGCCAGCCGGACGACCAGCGCGTCGAGCGGGTCGTCGCCGGTCGGCGGCGTGTCGGCGACCTCCCAGTAGGTCACCGCGTCACGGGTCGGCTCGGTCTCGGCGGGGGTCACCAGGGTGATCAGGACGTCCTGCGCGTCGATGATCAGGTGGCAGATCAGGTCCCGGACGAGCCAGCCGGCGCAGCCGGACGGCTGTGAGAAGTCCTCGTCGGCGAGTTCGGCGACCGTCGTGCGCAACGCCGTCCACGAGCGGGAGAAGAGATCCACCTCGACAAGGTAGTGCGGCGGTGGACGTACAAGAGGCCCGTCACCCCTCCTCCGCTGGTGACGGGCCTCTTCCTGCCGGGTCACGGCAGGTGCGAGATCCGGGCTCGCGCACGTGAGCCGACGGTTTCCCCGAGGGACACCGGGTCGGTGAGGGAGCTGCTCGACCCGATCGACCGTGGCCCTGGAGGATCATCCTGCGCCTTCCGGATCCCGCCCGCTCCGCCGGCGGGCCTGGCGAAAGCCGGCCCGAGGCGTGTGCGTGAGCGGTCGTGCGGGTCCGATGCGTTCAGGACTTCGGTCGTCCACCCGATCGCGCCCCCGCATGACGAGATCGAACGGCTGACCGCGGAACGGTCAGCACTCCCCGCGCCACTCGACCTCGGTGACCGTCACCGGGCTGGAGAAGTTCGCCTTCCAGGGCGCATCCGTCCCGGAGCCGTTCCAGTAGTGGAAGCACCACGTGTCTGTCGCGGTGCTGCTCTCCCAGGTCAGATCCACGTGATCCGCATCCTGGAAGGGCCGCCCGTTGTTGAAGACGGAACGGATGCCCGTCAGCCGGCCCTCCCAGTTGCCTTCCGTCTTGTACATCTTGCCGCTCTGGTTGCGCTCGGTGTACGAGCAGAAGTAGCCGTCCGGGCAGTCCACTGTCGTCGCGTTGTGGACGACCTGCACCCCGGCCGGCAGCGAAGCCGCCTGTACGGGCGCCACGGACAGCGCCAGAGCTGCGGCAGCGGCGACGCTGCCGGCGGCGAGCGCTGCGGTTCTCAGAGATCGCATGCATTCCCCCATGGGTCGGGTGAGCTTGGTCGCCTCGCAGGGGGCCCCAGAAGCCGCCGGAGCCGCTTCGCCCTGCGAGGTGATGTCGAGTATGCGCAGCGGCCGAGAGGCCCCGCCATCCTTTGCGTTCAGGGGCAATAGTCGGGGTCGCGGAGGTTTGTCGGCACTGGTGAAAGGGGGTGTCGGACAATCCGCCGGCTCTCGAAGCTGAGGTCTGCACCACCGCGTTCACGAGCTGCTTTGGGGTTGAGAGATGCTGCGTTTCCACATCACGTCCGACGACCTGCTACGGGTGCGGGTGGCCCGCCGGCCGCACCCGATGTGGGAGATCTCGTTCAGCCTGCAACTGCTGCAGACCCGTGAGGCGGCCCTGCTGTTCGACCCCTGGCGCAGGGCGGTCCGCCGCGCCCTCGCCCGCGCGGGGCTGACCGCCGCCGTCGCCGAACTGGCCCGGCTGTATCCGCTGCCGGACTACTGGCCCGACTTCCTCGTCCCAGCGGACGACTCCGTGGATCTGGACACCGGCCTCGACCTGGTGATGGCGACGCCTCGCACGGTGCTCAAGCACGAGATGACGCTGATGGCTCACCGGCACCGCTCCCTGCCGAGGTGGTCCCGCGACCTCGCGGCGGGCGACCTGGCCACGGTCGAACGGCTCGGCGAGCTCCTGCGCCGTTACCACCAGATCGCCGTCGCCCCCTACACCGCTCACGTGCGGCACGCGTTCGACGCGGAACGCACCCGGTGCGCGGAGGCCGTTCTGGGCAACGGCGTCGAAGGGCTGCTCAGCAGCTTCCCCAAACAGCTGCTGAGCTGGCACGACGGCCGGCTGAACGTTCCCTGTCCCGTGGACGCGGACTTCCGGGTCGGCGGACGAGCCTTGACGCTGCAGCCGTCGTTCTTCTGTCTGCGCCGGCCCACGGCGTTCGCCGATCCCGAACAGCCTCCGACCCTCGCCTATCCCATCCCGCACACCGTGGGCTGGCTCCAGGCGGCAGGCCACGACGACCCGCGGCAGCCCACCGACCATGACGCCGTGGCGCGGCTGATCGGCCACGCCCGGGCCGCCGCGCTGGACGCCCTCGACCGGGCCATGACCACGTCGCAGCTCGCCGAGACCCTCCGGCTGTCGGCTCCGACCGCCAGCCGGCACGCGGCCACGCTGCGCGAGGCCGGTCTGATCACCACCGAACGCCGCGGGCGATCCGTCCTGCACACCCGCACCGCGATGGGCACCGCCCTCCTCGAAGGACACCCCACCGCCACGTCATCGCCGCCCGGAGACGCCGTCCCACCGGCGAACGCCGCCCACTGGGCCTACATCCAGGAGAACGCGCTATGAGCCGGGGTAGGTGCCGAAGCTCCAGAGGTTGCCCTCCGGGTCGCGGACGGTGAAGGTGCGGTTGCCGTAGTCCTCGTCCTTGATGTCCCGTACGACCTCCGCGCCGGCGGCGGTGGCGCGGGCGAGCAGGGCGTCCGGGGCGTCGGTGACCATGTAGACGAGACCGGCGCCGGTCGGACGGTCGATGTCGCTGGCCGCGTCGGCCGAGCCGAGCATGATCCCGCCCGCCCCGGACGGCCAGGCGAGCTCGGCGTGCGCCACGGCGTCGCCCGCCGTGTAGCAGGCACGCTCCACGAACCCGAACGCGTCGGCCAGGAACCGGATCGCCGCCCGCGCGTCACGGTAGGAGAGGCAGGGCCACACCGAGGGCCTGTCAGTACGTGTTTCCATGTGGCTCATCCTGGTTCGGAGACCGCCGCCCGGTCTTGGACGAATGGGAACTCGCCCAGCCACCGCGTCGCCGTCGTGCCACCGAGATCGCGGAACTCCCGCGCCAGATGAGCCTGGTCGGAGTAGCCGCACTCGGCCGCCGTCTCGGCCTGCGAGGGCCGGCGCGGCGAGCGCAGCAGCCGGCAGGCCCGCTCGAAGCGGATCACCCGGGCCGCCGTCTTCGGCGACAGGCCGGTCTCGCGGCGGAACCGCTCACCCAGGTGCCGCCGGCTCCAGCCGAGCTCCTCGGCGAGCTCACCGATGGCCAGCCGGCCGCCCGTCTCGCGCAACCGGCGCCACGCCTGGGCCACCTCGGGCGGCGGCCCGCCGCGGCCGTGATCGATCAGCTCGGCCAGCGTGTCGTCCAGGATCCGGAACCGGCCTCGCCAGGTCGGGGCGCCGGCCAGCCGTTCGCCCAGCTCGCGCGCCCGGCCGCCGAGCACCGCGGTCAGGTCGGCGACGTCTCCGGCGAGTTCGCTCGCGGGCAGGCCGAGCAGGGCCCGGGCGCCCCGCCAGGTCAGATCGAGGTGCACGCCGTACTGGTGACCGTCGTGCGCCATCACGACCGGCCCGTCGTGCAACCCGCCGACGGCCGACGTGAACGACCGCGGCGGCCGCGGCGGTCCGGGCACGCCCACGACGTCGAGTGTGCCGGACAGGCAGACGACGACCGTCAGGTGCCCGGACGGCAGGCCGTGGTGCACTCCCGGTGGCCCGTGCGTCCGATAGCCGGAGTACCCGGACACGAGCCCCCGCAAGGTCGGCGCGGCCCGGGACCAGGCGTATTCCGGCAGCTGCCCCATACGGCCAGGCTAGCCCCGGCCGTACGGGGCGGTCACGACCAGGCCACCGGCACTTCTACGGCCCGGAAGCAGCAGACGAGGTCGTTGTCGATCGTGAAGTGTGACGGATCGCCGGCGGGATTCTGGCAAGTCAGTGGGGTTCCTCAGCGAGAGATCACTGTTTACACTCCAGTTCGGAACTGGGGCGATCAAGCTCCATGTTCCTCACTCGTCACCCACCGGGGAGGGTCAGCGATCTCTCTGAACGGGTGACCTGACGCCTCCTGAGCGGCCTGACGAGTTCCCGCAGCCCCGACCAGGAAGGTCCTCCGTGTTACCCAGCTCCCTCTTGTCCCACGCGCGGCGACTCGTCCCAGTCGCCGCCGGCCTGAGCGTCGTCCTGGCCATGGGCCCGGCGGCGGCCCTGGCCGGCCCCACGCCGACCCCGCCGGCCAAGCAGTGGACGGCCACCCCTCTCACCCCCACCGAGGTCGTCGACGGCGCCAAGTC
This sequence comes from Nonomuraea terrae, assembly GCF_044465245.1. NCBI lineage: Bacteria > Bacillati > Actinomycetota > Actinomycetes > Streptosporangiales > Streptosporangiaceae > Nonomuraea > Nonomuraea terrae. The sequence goes on from NZ_JBITLL010000008.1 coordinate 446,080, forward strand.
GCCGACCGGCAAGCTCGCCAAGAGCGACCCGGCCCTGCTGCGCAACACCTCTCCCGCGCCGGTCAACGTCGTGGTCAAGCTCGACTACGACTCGCTGGCCGCCTACCAGGGCCACCTGCCCGGCCTGCCGGGCACGAGCCCCGCCGTCACGGGCCGCGCCCTCGACACCAGGAGCGCCGAGGCCAGACGGTACGACGAGCACATCAAGGACGTCGAGAACACGTTCCTCGCGGAGCTGACCGAGAAGGTCCCCGGGGCCGTGGTCGGCCAGCGGATCAGGACGGTGTACGGCGGCATCGCGCTCCGCATCCCCGGCGACAAGGCGGCCGAGGTGCTGAAACTGCCCGGCGCGGTCGCCGTGCAGGAGGACAAGCCGCAGCAGTTGCTCACCGACGCGAGCCCCGCCTTCATCGGCGCCCCCACCGTCTACGACAAGCTCGGCGGCAGTGACTCGGCCGGCGAGGGCGTGATCGTGGGCGTCCTGGACACCGGCGCCTGGCCCGAGCACCCGTCGTTCGCCGACCGGCCCGGCCTGCCCGACCCCGCGCCGACCAAGGACGGCACGCCGCGGGTGTGCGACTTCGGCGACAACCCGGCGACTCCCGCCGACGACCCGTTCGCGTGCAACAACAAGCTGGTCGGCGGGCAGCCGTTCCTGGAGACGTACAACGCGATCTTCCCGGGCGAGGTCTACCCCGACAGCGCCCGCGACTCCAACGGCCACGGCACCCACACGGCGAGCACGTCGGCCGGCGGCCCGGTGGACGACGCGAACCCGCTGGGCATCAGCCGCGGCTCCATCCACGGCGTCGCGCCCGGCGCCGCGGTGTCGGTCTACAAGGTGTGCGGCCTGGAGGGCTGCTTCCCGTCGGACTCGGCGCAGGCGGTGGCGCGGGCCATCCTGGACGGCGTCCGGGTCATCAACTTCTCGATCTCCGGCGGCAGCGACCCGTACAGCGACCCGGTGGAGCTGGCGTTCCTCGACGCGTACGCGGCGGGCGTGCTGGTCTCGGCGTCGGCCGGCAACTCCGGGCCGGGCGCGGACACCACCGACCACCTCGGCCCCTGGACGACGACGGTGGCCGCCTCCACGCAGAACCGGACGTTCCAGTCCACGATCACGCTGACCGGCCGCGGCGCCACGGCGACGATCAAGGGCGCCTCCATCACGCCGGGGATCACCTCGCCGCTGCCCGTGGTGCTCGCCTCCGCGCCGCCGTACTCGCGGCCGCTGTGTGACGCCCCCGCGCCGGCCGGGCTGTTCACCGGGAAGATCGTCGCGTGCGAACGCGGCCCGAACCGGACGCTGAAGAGCCACAACGTCATGCAGGGCGGCGCGGCCGGGATGATCCTCTACAACAGCTTCCCGTTCGACGTCTTCACCGACGCCCACTGGATCCCGTCGGTGCACGTCGACAAGCCGGAGGCCGACACGCTGCTGAGCTTCCTGTCCGAGCACCCGGACGCCGCCGCGTCCTTCACCCAGGGCGCCGAGAGCAAGTGGCAGGGCGACGCGATCACGCACTTCTCCTCGCGGGGCCCCGGCGGCGACTTCCTCAAGCCGGACGTCACCGCGCCCGGCCTGCACATCATGGCGGGCATGACCCCGACGCCCGAGTCGGTGCTGGAGGGCCCGCCGGGCAACCTCTACCAGGTCATCTCGGGCACGTCGATGTCGGCGCCGCACGTGGCGGGGGCGGCCGCGCTGCTGTTCGCGCTGCACCCCGACTGGACGCCGGGGCAGGTCAAGTCCGCGCTGGAGACCACGGCCAAGACCGCGGTCACCAAGCAGGACCGTACGACGCCGGCGGACCCGTTCGACATGGGCGGCGGGCGCATCGACCTCACCAAGGCCGGCGACCCTGGCCTGACGCTGGACGAGACCGCGGCCGACTTCGTCGCCTCGGCCGCCGACCCGCTCAACCGGATCGACCTCAACCTGCCCTCGGTGAACGCCCCGACCATGCCGGGCGTCATCACCGCCAAGCGCACGGTCACGAACGTCACCGACCGCCGGCTGACGTTCACCGCCACGGGCAAGACCGTGGACGGCGCCAAGATCACGGTGCTGCCGCCGCTCTTCTCCGTCGCGCCCGGTAAGAGCGCCAGGCTGAGCGTGGTCATCACGGCCCCGGAGCTGCCCGACGGGCAGTACTTCGGGCAGGTGAACCTCAAGCAGGTCGGCGGCTCGCGCGCGCTGCACCTGCCCGTCGCGTTCTTCCGTCAGGAGGGCGCGGTGCCGGTCGACCAGACCTGCACGCCGTCCACCGTCACCAGGAACACCGGCGAGTCCACCTGCACGGTCACCGTGCAGAACAACACGCTCGAGGACGCGGAGGTGACCGCGCTCAGCACGCTCGACACCCGCCTGCGCCTGAACGGCGTCACCGGAGCCACCAAGGTCGGCACGCAGATCGCGACCACCAAGGCGACGCTGGCCGCCCGGCAGCCCGCCAGCCCGACGATCGCGCCGGGCGCGGGACCGTCCGGCTACCGCCCGCTGGACTCGTTCGGCGTCACCCCGATCCCGATCGGCGACGAGCAGGCGGTGAACTTCACCCTCCCGGCGTTCACGTTCGCCGGTAACACCTACACCAGGCTCGGCGTGACCTCCAACGGCTACAGCGTCGTGGGCGGCACCGAGTCGGGCGACATCTCCTTCACCCCGCAGACGTTGCCCGATCCGGCGAACCCGAACGGCGTGCTCGCCCCGTACTGGACCGACCTGGACGGCACCGGCGCCCCCGGAGTCTTCGCCACGATCCTGTCCGACGGGACGAACCGCTGGGTGGTGGTGGAGTGGCGGGTGAACCTCTTCGGCACGACCGCCACCAAGGTGTTCCAGCAGTGGATCGGGCTCAACGGCACGGAGGACGTCAGTTACGTCTACGATCCGGGCAACCTTCCCGGCGCGCCTCCGGCGAGCTACGGCCTGACCGTGGGCGCCGAGAACGAGGAGGGCACCGGCGGCGCCCAGATCACCGGGCCGCCCACCGAGAACCTGGTCGTGACGAGCACACCCGCCGCTCCCGGCGGGAGTCTGACGTACTCGATGAAGGTCAAGGGGGTCAGGACGGGTGTCGGCGACGTGACGACGGTCACCTCGACGCCCCAGGTCCGCGGCATCACCGTCGAAGTCGACAAGCTGACCGTGCGGTGATCTGAGCCGAGCCGCAGGCGGCACGCCCGCCTGCGGCTCGCGTTCATCGCAGGGCGGAGGCGAGGAGCGCCAGTTTGTCGGCGCTGTCGGTGCCGGGATCCGGGTGGAGGACGACGAGAGTCTGACCCGCCGTGCCGCCGACGCCCAGCCTCTCCCGGTTCAGCCGCAGACCACCGACCTGGGGGTGGTCGAGGTGCTTGGACGCGCCTTCGCACGCCAGCACGTCGTGGCGGGCCCAGAGCCGGCTGAAGCGCGGGCTGGCCAGGGAGAGCTCGCCGACGAGCTCGACGAATCGGGGGTCGTCCGTGTCGGTGCCGACCGACTCGCGGAAGCCGGCGACCATGCCCGCCGCGGCGTTCTCCCAGTCGCTGTGGAGGGCCTGCTCGGCGGGGTCGAGGAACACGTCCCGCAGGCGGTTGGCGCCCGCCACGAGACGCGGTGACAGCGCGGTCGCCAAGGCGTTGGCCGCGAGGACGTCGAAGTAGCGGCCCTCGACGTACGCGGGCAGCGGGAGCGTGGCGACGAGCTTGGCGACGCCCGGAGGGACGGTCTCCTTCGGGAGCCGGCGCCGTCGCCGTCGGGGTTTGCCGGCGCCGAGGCGCAGCAGGTACGCCGTGGCGTCGTCGTCGAGCTGGAGCACGCGGGCGAGGGACTCGAGGACCTGCACGGAGGGGTTGCGGTCGCGGCCCTGCTCCAGGCGCAGGTAGTAGTCGGCGCTGATGCCGGCGAGCATCGCGACCTCCTCCCGGCGCAGGCCCGGCACGCGCCGTACCCCCAGAACGGGGATGCCGGCCTGTGCAGGAGTGACGAGCTCCCGGCGGGCGCGTACGTAATCGCCCAGAAGGTTGGATTCGTCGCTCATCTCTCCAGCGTAATTTCGCGCCCGCGTGCGTGCCTGGTCCTGTCACCCCCAGGATCGCCGGGGTGCTGGCTGCGCGAGAGCGTGCGCCGCAGTGTGGTCAGCGGCCTTTCCACAGTGCAGCAAGGAGCCCACCATGTCGACATATTTGCTGGTACACGGTGCTTGGCATAGCGGTGAGTGCTGGGAGCGGGTGGTCCCGTTGCTGGCGTCGGCCGGACACCGGGTGCTCGCACCGTCGCTGACCGGCTACGGCGACCAGGCGCATCTGCTCGGCCCCGAGGTGGGGCTCGACACGCACGTCGACGACATCGTCCGGCTGATCGTCGGGGAAGACCTCACCGAGGTGGTCCTCGTGGGACACAGCTACGCCGGGCTGGTCATCTCGTCCGTGGCCAACCAGGTCCCGGAGCGGATCGCGCATCTGGTCTACCTCGACGCGATGGTCCCGGAGGACGGCGAGAGCGCGGTCGATGTGCAGCCCATGACCCAGGCCCTGATCGACCTCGCCGTGACGTCCGACAGCGGCTGGCGGATCCCGCCGCTGCCCGAGCTGCCGCCGCCCTCGGGCCTGTTCGGGGTCACCGACCCGGCGGACGTCGCCTGGCTGCGCACGATCCTGTCGGACCAGCCGGTGCGTTGCCTCCAGCAACCGGTCCGGCTGGACAACCCGGCCGTCGCCGCGGTCCCGCGGACGCACATCCACTGCACCGTCGGCGTGCCGGACGGCATCACCCACCGGCCCGTCCCCCCGATCCAGCCCAACGGCTCCCCCGCGCAGGTGTGGGAGTTGCCGACCGGCCACGACTGCATGATCACGATGCCGGTCGAGCTCGCCGCACTGCTGCTCAAGCTCGGCTGATCCGCCCGACCTCACCTGAACCCCCGTCAAGGCCGGGCTCCCCGCGGCCCGGCCTTGACGCGGAACTCGCCCGCGCGATCAGAGGTCGGCGAGGAGCTGCTGCATGCGGACGATCTCGATGCGCTGGTCCGAGTCGACGTGGGTGGCGAACTGGTCGATCTCCGGCTCCATGCCGCCCTGCTCGGCGTACAGCCGCTCCACCATCTGCAGCGCCCCGGTGTGGTGCTGGATCATGTACTGGTAGAAGAGCCGGTCGAACTGCTCCCCCTTGGCTCCCCGTAGCTCGGTGAGCTGGGCCTCGGTGAGCATGCCGGGCATCAGTTCGCCGCCGTGGCCGTGCCCGTCGGGGGAGTCGACGCTCGGCACCTGTTCCATGCGCTCGCCCAGCCAGCGCACCATCAGGTCGATCTCGTCCCGCTGGGAGATCTCGATCCGCTTGGCGAGCCGCGGCAGGCCCGCGCTCTCGGTACGCCCGGCGACCAGGTCCGTCATCTGCAGCGCCTGGGCGTGGTGCCGGATCATCCCCTGCATGAACCGTACGTCCGCGTCGGTGTATCCGGTCTCGGGCTCCTCGACCTGGTCCAGCGGCACCACCTTGCCGGTTTCGCCCGGCCGTCCGGGCTGTACGACCGTCGCCGAGGATCCGTCCGCCGTGCACCCGGTGAGCGCGGCGGTCGCGATCAGCAGCGAGGGGACGAAAAGGCGTAACGAGATCATGAGGGGTGCTCGCTTCCACCGTGCCTGCACAAAATCGGGCGTATCCGGAATGGGACAGGATATAGCACAAGTCATCACATTCTCGTTAGTGTCCGCATAACCGTTGTGCCGATCACCGGCTGGACATTCGGGGCCGTCCCCGGCTCGGCGCGACGCGTCGGGTCTCGCCAGAACCAGAAAAGGAGGGGTGCGGCCCATGCAGGAAAGCAGAAGGGCACGACGTCGTGCCGGGTTACGCGGCTTGGTGATGATCGCCGCGGGGGTGGTCCTAGCCGGATTGTTGCCCACCGCCACGGCGTCCGCCGAGCCGGCTCCGACGCAGGCCGACCCACGGGTCGGCCTCGGCGCCGGATGGCACGACGCCCAGCAGGCGGCGAACGGACTCAAACTCGTCGGCCACCAGGACCGGCCGGAAGGCTTCTACCAGCCTGACAATCCAGGCAACCTCGCATTCGCCAATTCCGACCTCGCATTCAGCGGCAAGTACGCATTCGTCGGAAGCTTCCACGGTTTCAACATCTACGACGTCTCCACCCCGTCCCAGCCCGTCCTGAAAACATCCGTCGTCTGCCCGGGCGGCCAGGGCGACATGTCGGTGTACGGGAATCTGCTGTTCATGTCGGTCGAGGAGACCCGGGGCCGGCTCGACTGCGGCACCCAGGGCGCTCCCGGCACCGTGAACCCCGAACGCTTCCGCGGCGTCCGGATCTTCGACGTGAGCGACATCGAGCAGCCGGTCCAGGTGGCCGCGGTGCAGACCTGCCGCGGCTCGCACACGCACAGCGTGGTGACCGGCAAGAACGACACCGAGAACGTCTACGTCTACGTCTCCGGCACCGCCGGCGTGCGCAACGGCCAGGAACTGGCCGGCTGCGTGAACGCGCCGGCGACCGACCCGAACACCGCCCTGTGGCGGATCGAGGTCATCAAGGTCCCGCTGGCCGCCCCGCAGAACGCGGCGATCGTCAGCCAGCCCCGGGTGTTCACCGACCCGGAGACCGGCGCGATCAACGGCCTGCAGAACACCCCGCCCGCGCCGACGCACCCGTCCGGCGGCAACTGGTCGCCGCAGCCGGTCACCAGCGCCTGCCACGACCTCACCGCGTTCCCGGCGCTCGACCTGGTCGCCGGCGCCTGCTCCGGCAACGGCATCCTGCTCGACACCTCCGACCCCGCCAACCCCGTCCGGCTGGACGAGGTCAGCGACCCGAACTTCGCGTACTGGCACTCGGCGACGCTGAGCAACGACGGGAAGAAGGTCGTCTTCACCGACGAGTGGGGCGGCGGCACCGGCGCCCGCTGCCGGGACACCGACGAGCCGTCGTGGGGCGCGAACGCCATCTTCGACATCGTGGACGGCAAGATGGAGTTCCGCAGCTACTACAAGATGCCCGCCGTGCAGACCACCACCGAGAACTGCGTCGCGCACAACGGGTCGCTGGTCCCGGTGCCGGGTCGGGACATCATGGTCCAGGGCTGGTACCAGGGCGGCGTCTCGGCGTTCGACTTCACCGACTCGGCCAACCCGAAGGAGATCGCCTTCTTCGACCGCGGCCCGATCAGCGCCACCCAGCTGTTCACCGGCGGCATCTGGTCCGCGTACTACTACAACGGCCACGTCTACGGCTCCGAGATCGCCCGCGGTCTGGACGTCTTCGAGCTGACCCCGACCAAGGACCTGGCCAAGGCGGAGATCGAGGCCGCGGCCACGGTCACGTACGACCGGTTCAACGCCCAGCACCAGCCGCAGGTGACCCACGAGCCCAGCTTCGAGGTCGTCCGGGCGTACCAGGCCCAGGCTGAGCGGGCCGGCACGATGAAGAAGGGCATCGCCGTCGCGGTGGACAAGCTCATCGACTCGGCCGAACGCATGGCCGACCGGCGGCTCGAGAAGGTCGCCGCGATCGAGCTGCGCACCGCCGCCAAGCTCCTCAGAACCTCCGACCCGGCCCAGGCCGCCTTCGCCAAGGCGCTCAACGACCTGGCCAGAGCTCTGAACTAGCGGCCACACCACGAGGGGACGCTCCGCCAGGGGCGTCCCCTCGTCACGTCTCGCCGAGGTGTCGTACGGGCGTGCCCGCCGTTCGTCTTGTTCAGTGAGGGGCCGCTGGAGCGGTCCCCGTACGACCACTCAGGGAGAGCTCATGCGACCCGCGCTGAACACCGTCGACCTCATCGTTTCCGACCTGGGCGCGTCCATCGCCTTCTACGCCCGGCTCGGGCTGGACTTCACGATCGACCCGCACTCGCCCGAGCACGCCGGCTGCGACCTGCCGAACGGCCTGCACGTCATGCTGGACACCGAGGGCTTCCGCACGCCGTTCCTGCCGGGCTGGACCGCGCCGGACGGCGGACCCCGGACCTTGCTCTGCTTCGAGTTCGACGCCCCGGCCGAGGTGGACGCCAAGTACGCCGAGCTGGTCGAGGCGGGTCACCGCGGGATCGCGGAGCCGTTCGACGCCTTCTGGGGTATGAGGTACGCCACGGTGGCCGACCCGGACGGAGGCGGTGTCGACCTGTACGCCACGCTCCCGGCAAGCTGACAGAGGGGAAGGGACACACCGTGAAGTACGTGCTGATGTTCGTCGAGACCGAAGAGTTCGCCAGGCGACTGGAGGAGATGGGCGAGCTGGAGCAGCAGGCCGCCTATGAGGCGGTGGGCCGGTGGTTCGCCGAGCACGCCGACAAGATCACCCACCACACGCACCTCGCGCCGGTGCACACCGCGACCACGGTGCGGCTGGACGGCGCCGAGCCGATGATCACCGACGGGCCGTTCGTGGAGGGCAAGGAGGTGGTCAGCGGGTTCGCCGAGGTCGAGGTGGCCGACCTGGACGAGGCGCTGCGGCTGGCCCGCTCCTGGCCGGCCTGCCCGGTCGTGGAGATACGCCCCGCGTCATGAGCGAAGAGGTCCTGGCCCGCGTGGTACGCGAGCACGCGGGCCGGCTGACCGCGTCCCTGGTGTCACTGCTGGGCGATTTCGCCGCCGCCGAGGACCTGGTGCAGGACGCGATCGAGACGGCGTTGCGGCGATGGCCGGCCGAGGGCGTGCCGGAGCGGCCGGACGCGTGGCTGTTCACCGTGGCACGCAGGCGCGGCCTGGACGTGTTGCGCCGGGAGTCGAACTACCGGGCCAAACTGGCCCGGCTCGCCCGGCCGGAGCCCGCCGCCGCCGACGACCGGCTGCGCCTGGTCTTCACCTGCTGCCACCCGGCGCTGTCGCGGGCCGCGCAGATCGCGCTGACGCTGCGGGTCGTGTGCGGGCTGTCCACGGCGCAGATCGCCGCGGCCTTCCTGGTGCCCGAGTCCACGGTCGCGCAGCGCATCACCCGCGCCAAGCGGAAGATCGGCGAGGCCGGGATCCCGTACCGCGTCCCGTCGCAGGAGGAGCTGCCGGATCGGCTGGGCGAGGTGCTGGCGGTCATCTACCTGCTGTTCAACGAGGGTTACCTGTCCAGCACGGCGGAGCGGGCCCACGCGCGCGACCTCGTCGACGACGCCGAATGGCTGGCCGCGCTGCTGGTGAACCTGATGCCGAAGGAGCCGGAGGCGGCCGGGCTGCTGGCGCTGATCCGGCTCCATCGGGCCCGCGGCGCGGCCCGCTTCGACGCAGCAGGCCGTCTGGTGCTGCTGGCCGACCAGGACCGCGGCCTGTGGGACCGGCAGGCGATCGAGGAGGCGACCAGGCTGCTGACGCGTGCCGCCCGCGCCCATCGACGGCCGGGCCCGTACCAGGTGCAGGCGGCGATCGTGGCCTGCCATGCCGAGGCCGCCGGCTTCGCCGACACCGACTGGGCGCAGATCCTCGTGCTGTACGACATGCTGCTGCACCTGGCGCCCTCCCCGGTCACCCGGCTGCACCGAGCGGTCGCCGTTCGCTACACCCAAGGCCCGGAGGCGGCGCTGGCCGAGGTCGAGAACCTCGGCGCGCCCCTGGAGCGCCACGCCTTGTTCCACGCCACCCGCGCCTCACTGCTGCGCGACCTGGGCCGGCGCGAGCAGGCACGGCGCGCCGACGAACGTGCCCTCGAACTCACCGCCAACCCGGCCCAGCAGGCCCTGCTGGAGCAACGACTGCGCTGGGATTAGACGTCCTCCGCGGATGGACGGGCTCCCGCTCACCAGGTGACCGGGAGCGCGGTCAGTCCGCCGGTGAGCACTGTGTGGTCGAAGGTCAGCTCCTCCACCGCGCACGCCGGTTTCAGCGTGGGGAAGCGGGCGGTGAGCTGGGAGAAGACCGCCTGGAGCTCGATGCGGGCCAGCGGCGCGCCGATGCAGTAGCGGGCGCCGTGCCCGAAGGTCAGATGCGGCGCGGCGGGCCGGTCGAGGTCGAAGCGGTCGGGGTCGGCGAACATCGACGCGTCGTGGTTGGCCGCGCCGGTGTCCAGCAACACCAGGTCTCCGGCCCTTACGCGCACCCCGGCCACCTCGAAGTCGCTGCGGGCATAGCGGGGGATGCCGCCGCCACCCAGGCCGGGCGCACGCAGGATCTCCTCGACGGCGGCGTCGATCCTGGACGGGTCTGCTGTCAAGGCCTGCCATTGGCCTGGAGTGGTCAGCAGCCACAGCGCGCCCTTCCCGATGGCGGTGACCGTGGTCTCGTGCCCGGCGAAGAGCAGGAACATGCCCATCGCGGCGGCCTCGTCGTCGCTGACCCCGTCGGTCGCGGCCAGCCGGGCGATCACATCGGCGTCCGGATCACCGCCGGCGCGTTTGCGGGCCACCAGTTGCCGGCCGTAGTCGAACAGCTCGCCCAGCCCCTGCTCGGAGCGTGCCCGATCGGTGACGTCGGCGGCGGCCTGGGTCCACGCACGGAACCGGGCACGGTCCTCGTACGGCACGCCGAGCAGCTCGCAGATGACCGCGATCGGCAGCGGCAGCGCCAGCGCGGCGTGCAGGTCGGCGGGCGGCCCGGCGGCGGCCAGCTCGTCGAGCAGGTCCGCGGTGAGCGCCTCGACCCGGCCGCGCAGGGCGCGCATGCGCCCGGGCGAGAAATGCGGCTGCAGCAGCGAACGCATCCGCCGATGGTCGGCCTGCTCGTTGTCGAAGTCGCCTATCGGCCCGCCGAACAGCGCCGACTCTCCCGTACGGGAGGCGTGTTCGGGCTGGGCGTGGGCGCGGCCGAGCCGGTCGTCGTCGAGGAGCCGGCGCACCTCGTCATACCCGGTCACCAGCCAGGCCGGATCGCCGACGGCGGTCCGGACGGCGTGGACGGGGCCTTGGACCTGAAGCGCGCGGAGCAGGGGCGCGGGCCGCAGGGGGCCGTTGTCGTGCGGGAACGGCAGCTGAACGGGGTCAGGCACGGCTCCTCCAAGAGGTAGACGGAGATTTGTATACTCCGACGTATAGAAAGCTACTTGTATACTTCCAGTTCGACAAGTAGCGGAGGCGGGATGAGCGACCCGGACCACGAAGCCACGCAGGCGCCGGTGCGCCGGCTGCGGCGCGCCGAGCGGCGTGAGCAGATCCTCGACGCGGCCACCCGCGCCTTCGCCCGCGCCGGCTACGCCGCCACCGGCCTGGACGACGTCGCCGCCGAGGCCGACCTGACCCGGGCCATGCTCTACCGGCACTTCGACTCCAAGGCCGACCTCTACCGGGCCGTCCTCGACCGCGCCTGCGTGCGGCTCGCGGAGAGCACCGGCGCCGACGACTTCGACGACGGCTCCATCCCCGGGCTGCTGCGCGCCGCCGCGGCCGATCCCGACGGCTTCCGCCTGCTGTTCCGCTACGCCGCCCGCGAGCCCGACTTCCGCGACCTGATCGACTCCATCACGGCCGCCTCCCGCGAGGTCGCCCACCGCAACCTGGCCAGGCGGATCCCGGCAGGCCCGTGGCTCGACTGGGCGGTGAACCTGATCCCCTCCATGACCGTCGAGGCCGTCATCGCCTGGCTGGACGCCGGCCGGCCCGACCCCGACCAGGCGGCCGAGCGCATCTCGCAGGCCGTGCACGGCGTCATGGCCGCCGCCCATCCCTGACGGCGGAGTGCCGGGGTTCCTCTCATCCGCCGGCCATGGCGGCCGCTCGTGGGGCGCGCCGGTCCAGCCGGCGGACGGCCGCCGCGGAGGCCAGCCCCGCGGCGGCGAGCAGCACCCACGGCACGGCGGCCGCCCCGGAGGAGCGGGCCACGTCGACCAAGCCCCCCGCCAGCAGGTTGCCGGCCAGGATGCCGATGCCGGACAGCAGGTTGTACACCCCGTAGTAGGTGCCGACCAGCCGATCTCCCGCCATGTCCGCGATGGTGGCCATCTCGAACGGGAAGGCGATCAACGTCCCCATGGTGAGCAGCAGCGTGCACACCACCAGCGGAACGAACGCCCAGCCCGTCGGCAGCGAAAGGTGCGCCATCGCGGCCTGGGGCAGGAACGCGAGCCCCATGAGGGCCAGGCCCCGGCTGATCGCCTGCCCCCGGCTCCACCGGGCCGAGCACCAGGCGGTCAGGCGCACCTGCCCGGCGATGCCGAGCAGCGCCGACAACGCGTACAACGTCATCACGCCCACCTCGCCACCGCCGAGCCGCGCCACCTCCAGCGGCAGCGCCAGATACATCTGGAACGACAGCGCGTACGAGGCGATCATGGCGGCGGCGAAGGAGACGAAGGCGCGATCCCCGAACGCCCGCCGCCAGTCGCTCAGCACCGGCGGACGTTCACCTGCCGGGCCGCGCCTGGCCGGCAGGCACAACCCCTGCAGCACGGTCAGCACCGCGAAGATCGCCGCGGCGGCCAGGCACACGGCGGTGAACCCGGCGTTCAGCAGGGCGATGCCGACCAGCGGCCCGAGCAGGATGCCGCCCTGGTAGAAGACGTTGAACACGGCGAACGCCGCCACCTTGCGCTCGCCGGCCTCGCACGCGAGACAGGCGCGGGCCGCCGGGTTGAACAGCGCCCCTGCCAGCCCCGTCACGACGGCCGCCACGATGAGCAGCGGCAGCGAGGTGGTCAGCCCGAACAGCGCGAACCCGACAGTACGCAACGCGCACCCCAGCATGATCATCGGCTTGTACCCGAGCCGGTCGGCCAGGGTGCCGCCGATCAGGAACATGCCCTGCTGGCTCAGGTTGCGCAGGCCCAGGACGAGCCCGATGGTCCAGGCGGCCAGGCCCGCGCCCGTGGACAGGTACTGGGCGAGATAGGGCATGAGCATGTAGAAGCCGAGGTTGATGCCCGCCTGGTTGATCTGCAGGAGCTGGATCGGCCGGTCGAACGAGCGGAACTGCCGCAGTGTGTCCCTCATCGCATGCCCGCCAGCGGGTCGACCACGTTGGCGCAGCGCGTCCAGCGGCGCACTTCGCGTTCCGCCGGCTTGTCCAGCAGGTCCGGCTCGTCCGCGGGAACCGTGTCGAGCAGGTCGTGCGTGCGGCAGTAGTCGTCGTCGAAGACCGTGTTCCAGTACCGCCACGGCCCGTCGGGGAAGATCGCGACGATGGTCTGGCGGGGGTTGCCGCGAGCCAGCCAGCGCGCCACCAGGGTCACGGCGCCGGTGCTCCACCCGCCCGAGACGTAGTGCCGGGCGGCCAGGGTGCGGCAGGCCCAGACCGCCTCGGCCGGGGCGACCCAGTGCACCTCGCTGAAGGCGTCGTAGGCGACGTTGCGCGGATGGATGCTGGAGCCGAGCCCGCGCATCAGCCGGGAACGGGCGGGCTGGCCGAAGATGGTCGAGCCCACCGTGTCGACACCGACCAGGCGCAGGCCGGGGAAGTGGCCGCGCAGCACGTTCGAGATGCCCGCGCTGTGCCCGCCGGTCCCGACGGAGCACACCAGCACGTCGATGTGGGACAGCTGGGCCAGCAGCTCGTGCGCGAGTCCGGCGTAGGCGTCCACGTTGTCGGGGTTGTTGTACTGGTCGGGGCAGTAGGAGCCGGGGTTCGCGGCCAGCAGGCGCTCGACCCGCTCCCGGCGGGCCTGCTGCCAGCCGCCGTCCGGATGCGGCTCGGTGACGATCTCCAGACGCGCGCCGTACGAGGCGAGCAGCCGGCACATCAGCGGCTCCATGCCGGGGTCGCCGACCAGCACGACGGGATGGCCGAAGACGATGCCGGCCAGGGCGAGGCCGAGACCCAGGGTGCCGCTGGTCGACTCGATGATCGTGGCGCCCGGCGCCAGCTCGCCTCGGGCGCGGGCCCGGCGCACCATGTGCAGCGCGGGCCGGTCCTTGATCCCGCCCGGATTGAAGCCTTCGAGTTTGGCCCAGAACCCTCCTCCTCCCGGGACGAACGGCTCCGAAATGAACGCCAGCGGCGTGTTGCCGACGGTAAGAGAAAGCGCGTTGTATCCCTCGTGCGGGCGCGCGAAAATCGCTGGTGATGACATTGATGAATCTCCGGATAACAACGCGATCGACGGCATGACGGAATAGCCGCGAACCGAGTGCGGACATGGGCGACTGCTGGCTGTCGCCGGTCCTATATGCGCATCACGCAGAGATTTCCCAGGCACGCCGCGGCGAGACGAGCGGCCTGCGGCGCGCTCGGCGCAGGCGCGGCGGCGGCGCCGGCCACGGAGGTGCACAGCTCCGCCGGCATGGCCACGTAAGACGTCGAACCGGCAGGGCCGCTGGCCGAGCAGTCCTGCTCGGTGCCGTGCCGATGGTGCTCCGGCAGGCTGCTGTGCAGGCAGTGCCCGTCGTGCTGATCCGGCCACTCCGCGTGGGCGCTGTGGCTCGCCGACTCGGCCAGCTCCACGGCCGCGCACGCGCCGCCGTGGGTGAACACCGCGCCGACGACCAGCGCGATCACGAGCAGCGCATGGGCCGTCACCCGGCCGGCGCAGGATGCCGCCGGTCGGCGAACGCGAGCTGATCGTGTCGTCACCATCACCGATCGTAATGCCCGCTGGGTGGGCCGACGCGCCCGGCCGCGGCAAAGGTTCCGGTAAAGCCGACGCATTTGTTTCGTGCCCGGAAGCGCGTCGATCATGCCCGGAATACTTTCCGACCTGCGCATTTTCCACTGCCATGGCAAGGCTCGCCGACCGGCTTAATGAACATGGCCCTCGATGAGATTCCACGAAAATGAGAGCCGCGAAATCCCGTCGATACAGGTGGTGTTCTTCATGACCATGTCCAGACGCCAGGTCGTCGCGGGCCTCGGCGGGCTCGCCGCCGGCGCCGTGACCTTCCCCACCCCGGCCGAGGCGCTGGCGGCGCCCCGCGACGTGCCCGCCGACCGGCTGGCGGGTGACGAGCGCTTCTGGGGGACCGTCGCCCGCCAGTTCCAGGTGAGCCCCGACTTCGTCAACCTGGAGAACGGCTACTACGGGATCATGCCGGACCCGGTCCGGCGGGCTTACCACCGCAACGTCGACCACCTCAACGAGCGCAGCTCCCACCTGCTGCGCAACGTCTACAAGCCCCGCGCCGACGTGGTCCGCGACCGCCTCGCCGCCCTGCTCGGCGTCACCAGGAACGAGATCGCGCTGACCCGGGGCGGCACCGAGGCCCTGCAGAACCTCATCGCCGGCTACAACCGCCTGCGCCCCGGTGACGAGGTCATGTACGCCGATCTCGACTACCACAGCGGGCAGTACGTCATGAACTGGCTGCCGTCCCGCCGCGGCGTCGGGGTGGCGCGCATCGTCATCCCCGAACCCGCCACCCGCCAGGCGGTGCTCGACACCTACGAACGCGCGCTGCGCGAGCACCCGAAAGCACGGATGCTCCTGCTCAGCCACATGAACAACCGCACCGGCCTGGTCACGCCGGTCCGCGAGATCGTCGCCATGGCCCGCGAACGGGACGTGGACGTGATCGTGGACGCCGCCCACTCGTGGGGCCAGCTCGACTTCACCCTCACCGACCTCGACGCCGACTTCGCCGTCTTCTCACTGCACAAGTGGATGGGCGTGCCACTGGGCGCCGGGTTCCTCCACATCCGCGAGCAGCGGCTGGCCGACATCGACCCCTGCTACATCGACGAGACCTACCCGGCCACCGACATCCGCTCGCGCGTGCACTCCGGCACCATGAACGTGGCCCCGTTCCTGACCGTGGACGCCGCCCTCGACTTCCACGAGACCCTGGGCGCCCAGGCGAAGCAGGCCCGCCTGCGCCATCTGCGCGATCGCTGGGTACGCCAGGCACAGGCCCTCGGCTCCGTCCAGATCCTCACCCCGGACGAGCCGGACGCCTACGGCGCGATCACCGCCTTCCGGGTGAACGGCCGCACCTCAAAGGCCGACAACGAGGCCATCGCCGAACATCTCATGAACCGCCACCGGATCTTCACCGTCGCCCGCGGCGGGATGAGCGGCGGCGACGCCGTACGCGTCACGCCGGCTCTCTACACCACCGCCGACGACGTGGACCGCCTGGCAGCCGCCCTGCGCGACATCATCGGACGCTTCCCGCCCCGGTAACTCCCGCCGTTCCTTCACCACCTGTCCGGGCTTCCATGAGGTGCTCGACACCCCGGATCGGCTGGAGCCGCGACGACGCGGCCACCGACATCCTGCTGTGCCGACGCGGTCCTCGCCGACCACGCGGTGTCGTGTCAGCGGCCGCGTCAGGACGGTGACAGCCCCGTATCAGAGCGGTCGGCGATGGTGGACCCATGAACGGTTCAGCACCGCGTTCCACCCCGTCCGTTCAACGGAATTCCGTAACAGATTCGAAGGAGCACACCACCATGTCCGTCACCCTTACCGACCAGGACAAGCTCACCCTGCGGACCGCCGCGTGGGGCGCCGTCTCCCTGATGTCCGCCGCCGGCGCCGCCGGCTCGGCCCACAAGGTCGCCACCGAAGGCTCCATCGCCCTGACCTCCGCGACCGGCCCGGTCGGGCACGTGCTCGCCAAGGCCCCCAAGGGCGTGAAGTACGGCAAGACCGTGGCCGACCTCGCCGACCAGGTGCTGCCGGCCCTGACCGCAGCCATGAGCCTGCTCAAGAAGCAGTCACCGGCGGAGGCCGACAACTTCCGCAGCACCGTCATCGTCGCCGTCGCGGCAGCCTCCCGCCCCCAGCAGGGCGAGCCCAGCCCCACCATGACGGAGATGGCCCGCAAGATCACCGAGGCCCTCGACGCCGCTTGATCCGATGTCGTCCTGCGCAGCTCGTCACGGGGTCCGCTCCGGACCCCCATCGACTGGAATTTCGTAACAAACTGAAGGAGCACCACCATGTCCATCGTCCCTGACGTCCACGACGAGCAGACCCCGCGGACCGCGCAGGATCGCCCGGAGCTGCAGAAGATCATGCAGGAGATCGTCGATTCCGGCTTCGTCGGCGTGCAGCTGCGCGTGCACGACGAGCGGGGCGAGTGGGTCGGCAGCGCCGGGGTCCGCGAGCTGGGTGAGAGCGACACCCCGCCGGCCGACGGGCACGTCCGGATCGGCAGCAACACCAAGACCTTCATCGCGACCGTGGTGCTGCAGTTGGTGGCCGAGGGCAGGATCGCCCTGGACACCCCGGTGGATGACTACCTGCCCGAGTTCGGGCTGGACCGGCGGATCACGGTGCGGAGGCTGCTGCAGCACACCAGCGGGGTGTTCAACTTCACCGGCGACTACGACCCCGACGGGACGTACGTGCCGGGGATCCCCGCCACCCCCGCGGGCAAGGAATGGGTGGACAACCGGTTCAAGACCTACCAGCCGGAGGAACTGATCCGGCTGGCACTGTCCAAGCCGGCGCGGTTCGAGCCGGGCACGGACTGGAGCTACTCGAACACCAACTACGTGGTGGCCAGGTTGCTGATCGAGAAGGTCACCGGCCGCCCCTACGCCGAGGAGATGCAGCGGCTGATCCTGGGGCCGCTCGCCCTGTCGGGCACGGTGGCGCCGACCACGCAGACGGACATCCCCGAGCCGTACGCCCACGCCTACTACCGGTACGACGAGGACGGCCAGACCCGGACGGTCGACGTCACCCGTCACAACCCCTCGTGGATCTCCAGCGGCGGCGACATGATCTCCACCACGCGCGACCTGCACACGTTCATCTCCGCGCTGCTGGGCGGCAAGCTGCTGCCGGCCTCGCTGCTGGCCGAGATGTGCACGCCGGAGTCCAAGGCCGGCTACGGCCTGGGGGTGTTCGTACAGAACACGGACGGCGGCACCGTCATCACCCACAACGGCGGCATCGCGGGCCACGCGGCGCTGATGTACAGCACGCCCGACGGCAGCACGACCCTGACCGCCGCGGTGAACTACGTGGACGACGCCGAGCTGTCCATGGCCGCGGCCTTCCAGCAGGTGACGCAGCGGCTCCTCAAGGAGGTGTTCGGCGGCGGGCAGGCCGACGCCGCCGAGCCGGCTCAGTAGACAGGGCTGAGCACCGGCGGGCGCGGCGTACGGATCCGAGCGGAGGGCCTCCAAGGGTGAACCCCTGGGGGCGACCGCCCGTCTGGAAGAGCATGAGAGCCAGCTGGCTGGTGGCCGTGCTCGTCGCACTCGCCGCCTGTGGGACGGCGCCGGCGGCGACCGCGCCCGCGACGCGGTACCAGGCCGACGCGACCGTACTCGCCGACGCACGCCACGGCCCCCAGCTCTGCGCCGGCGTCCTGGAATCCCTGCCACCCCAGTGCGGCGGGCCCGACATCATCGGCTGGGACTGGAACGCCGTCGAGCACTCCCACCGGCGCGGCACCCGCTGGGGCGAGTACCGCGTGGTCGGCACCTGGGACGGTGAAAGGCTGACGCTGACCGAGCCGGCGCGCCCCGCCGAGCCCCACGACGCGCCACGTGACCAGACGTCCTTCACCACGCCCTGCCCGAAGCCCGCGGGCGGCCGGCGCACGGTGGATCCGGCGAAGGCCACCCAGGAGGCGATGGCGGCCGCGATCGCCCGGGCCGAGCAGCTCCCCGGGTACGCGGGCAGCCGGCTGGACCAGAGCTATCTCGAAGAGATCGACGGCTACGACTCCGACGACCCCCGATCGGTGGAACGACACGCCGACGACCCCGAGCGGCTCGTGCTGAACCTGCGGTTCACCGGTGACCCGGGCGCCCATGAGCCGGCGATCCGGGAGCTCTGGGGTGGCGCGCTCTGCCTGAGCCGGGCCGAGCACACCGCGGCGGAGCTGCGTACTGTCCAGGAGAAGGTGCGGCAGGAGCTCACGGGCGCCTACTCCGTGTCGGCGGACGAGCGGGCCGGTCACGTCCGGGTCGGTGTCTGGGTGGCCACCTCGGAGCTGCAGCGCCAGGTCGACGCCACGTACGGCAAGGGCCTGGTGGTCCTCGACGGCTACCTCAAGCCGGTGGGGTCGTGAAGGCGGCGCAGGTCGAGACCCGGCGATCCCGGCGGGCAGGAGCCGAACGCCACCTGCGGCGCAGGTCAGCGAATGCGGCGACCCGTCTCGGCGCAGGAGTACCCGCCCAGCGCCTCCACCTCGGCCCGGAAGCCGGGCTTCTCCAGGAGTTCCCAGAGCGGCGCCAGCAGCTCGTCGGAGAGCGCGCCGGTACGCACCACCAGGTCGTACGGCTCCTGAGCCACCGGGACGAAGTCCAGCCCGAAGGCGCGGGCGGCGGCGAGGATCCCCAGACCGGCGTCCGCGCGCCCGGCGGCCACGGCCGCGGCCACCGCCAGGTGGGTGTGCTCCTCGCGGGAGTAGCCGGGCACCTCGGCCGGGTCGATGCCGAGGCAGGTCAGCTCGTGATCGAGCAGCGCCCGCGTGCCGGCGCCGCGCTGCCGGTTCACGTAGCGCAGGTCTGGCCTGGTCAGGTCCTTGATCCCGCCCAGGTCGAGCGGGTTGCCGGGAGCGACGATCAGCCCCTGGTCGCGGTGGACCAGCCTGACCACGGCGACGTCGGCGTCCGTGCCCAGCAGCCGGTCGACGTAGGGCAGGGTGTACTCGCCGGTGGACGGGTCCAGCAGGTGTGATCCGGCGATGTGGCACAGGCCGTCGCGCAGCGCCACGAGACCGCCGAGCGAGCCGACGTTCGACGACGCCAGAGTGATCAGCGGGTCGGCGGCGCGCAGGGCGGAGGCCGCCAGGTCGAGCACCAGGTCGTGCGAGCCGATGGCGACGATGGTCCGGCCGATCTCGGACAGGCCGCGCAGCAATTCCACCCGCACCTGCTCCCCCGCGTGGTGGCCCTCCACGCCCGACGGCACGACGAGCAGGCCGTCGGCGCGGACGAGCGAGGTCAGCACGCCCGCGCCCCGCGGCAGCGGGGTGGCGACGAGCCGGTCCTGCACCCGTCCCAGGCGCACGCGTACCCAGTCGTCCATGCCGATGGCGGACGGCAGCTTCCTGGCCAGGTGGGCCGTGGCCGACGGGCGTTCGCGCGGCGCGGCGCCCTCCAGCTCGGCGAGCGTCGGAGCGGCGAAGATGTCGAAGGTCAGCGCCGCCGACACCGGATAGCCGGGAACGCCGATCACGGGCGTCTCCTCGACCGCGCCGAGGACGACGGGATGGCCGGGACGCACGGCGACCCCGTGGACCGCGACGACGCCGGCCCCGGCGACCACGCGGGCGGTGTAGTCGTCGCGCCCCGCGCTGGAGCCCGCGATGAGCAGCACCAGGTCGGCGTCGCGGGTGGCCTCCCGGAGCACCGTGGTGATGACCTCGGGGTCGTCGGGGACGATCTCGGTGACGCGGGCCGCGCAGCCCGCCTCCCGTGCCTGCGCGGCCAGCATCATCGAGTTCGTGTCGAGAATGTCGCCGGGGGCGAGCTCCGCGCCGATCGGCCGGATCTCGTCGCCGGTCGGCACGATCACCACGCGCGGCGCGCGCCGGACGCCGAGCTCGACGACTCCGGCCGCGGCGCAGGCGGCGACGTCGACGGGGCGCAGCCGGTGGCCCTCGGGGAGCAGCAGTTCGCCGGCGCTGATGTCCTCCCCGATGGAGCGGACGTGCTGGTAGGGCGGGACGCCCGCGCGGAGCTCGGCCTCCCCCGCCGCGGTGCGGTGCACGTGCTCACGCATGACCACCGCGTCGTAGCCGTCGGGCAGCGGGTCGCCGGTGTCGACGACGGCGAAGTCGCCGGCGGCGAGCAGCACCGGGCTGGTCTCGGCCGCGCCGACGGTGTCGTCGGCGCGTACGGCGATGCCGTCCATGGCCGCGGAGTCGAAGGCGGGCGAGGACCGCCGGGCCCACACGGGCTCGGCCGTCACCCGGCCCACGGCGTCTCCGACCGGTACGCGGATGACGCCGACCCGCGCGGGGCAGCCCGCCGCGGCCCGCGTCGCGCGCCAGACGGAGAGGGCCTGCGCCGCGGGGACGTCTGAGACGAAGGGACTTTCTGCGCTCATCGGTACAGGATGACCTCTACCTCGGTGCCCGAGTCCAGCCCGGTGGCCGGTTCGGGCACGATCACGTATCCGTCGGCGCGGGTCAGCACCGACAGCAGCGCCGACGGGCCGAAGATCGGCTCCGCCACACCGTCGCGGACCACGACCTGGACGACGTCGAGCCGGCCGGCCGCGGACGCGAGGTCGCGCGACAGCCGCGCACGCGTGCTCGGCTGCGGCGGCGGGGCCTCGCACCCGGCGATGCGCCACAACAACGGTACCCCGACCTGCCCGAACACCACCAAGGCGGACAGCGGGTTGCCCGGCAGCCCGATGATCGGGATCCCGGAGCACTCGGCCAGCAGCGTCGGTTTGCCGGGCTTGATGGCGATCCCGTGGCACCAGATGTCGCCGATGGCGGCCACCGCGCCCGCCGTCTCGTCCCGCGCGCCGACCGACGAGCCCGCCGACACGATTACCAGGTCGGCCTCGCCGACGACCTCGGTCAGCCGGCCTTCGAGCGCGCCAGGTTCGTCCGGGACGATGCCGGCGATCACCGGCTCGCCGCCCGCGTCGGCGACCAGCCCCGCCAGCGCGGAGGCGGTGGCGTCGCGTACCTGCCCGGGTGCGAGCTCCACGGTGCCGGGCGGCACCACCTCGTCACCGGTGGAGATGATCACTACCCGGGGGCGGCGGTGCACGGTGACCGTGGTCACCCCCGCGGCGGCGAGGAAGCCGAGGTCGGGGGCGCGCAACGGCCGCCCGCCGGGCGCCAGGACGCCGCCCGAGGCGACGTCCTCGTCGGCGCGGACGATGCCGCCGCCCGGCGCGACGGGGCGGGTCACCTCGATCGTGCCCGGCATCGTCTCCGCGGTGTACTCCACCATGACCACCGCGTCGGCGCCGGCCGGGATCACTCCCCCGGTCGGCATCGCCACGCATCCGCCCGGCTTGACCGCCACGGTCGGTTCGGCGCCCATCCGCACCGCGCCGAGCAGGTCGAGGTAGGAAGGAAGCCCCTCGGAGGCGCCGTAGGTGTCCATCGCCCGGACCGCGAAGCCGTCCACGGTCGATCGCGCGAAGCCGGGCAGGGCGGCAGGTGCCGTGATGTCCGCGACGGGCACCCGGTGCAGCGCCGCGGACAACGGGACGCGCTCCTCGGGCGTGCGATGCGCGGGCCGGAATCCCGCCCGTACCTCGGCGAGGGTACGGGCGGTGAAGAACTCCCTGCCGCTCAACGGTCCGGCTGCTCCGTCGAGCCTTCGGGCCGGGGCTGCGGGCGAGCCGCCGCGGCTCCCTTGCTCAGCCCGAGCACGGACACCACCGGGCCCAGCGCCACCTGCCCGAGCCCGCAGATCGACGTCTTGCGCATGGTCTCCTCCAGCTGCAGGATCCGGCCCTTCTGCGCATCGTCGAGGGTGGCGGATCCCGAGTCCAGCACGCCGCGCAGGACATCGTGCGCCTTGGTGGAGCCGACCCGGCAGGGCACGCACTTGCCGCACGACTCGTTGCGGAAGAAGCGCAGCACGTTCGTCGAGGCGGCCAGCAGATCGGTGCCCTCGGCGAGCACCACCAGGGCGCCGGAGCCGAGCATCGTCCCGGCCTCGGCGAGCGTCCCGAAGTCCAGCGCCAGGTCCAGCTTGTCGGGGCCGATGAAGTTGGAGGACGCGCCGCCCGGCTGCACGGCGCCGACCTGGGCGCCACCGAGCACACCGCCGGCGAGGTCGATCAGGCTGCGCACCGTGGTGCCCATCGGCACGCAGTAGACGCCGGGGTTCTCGACGTGCCCGGACACGGCGAAGAACTTCCAGCCCACGGAGTCGCCCTCGCCCTGCTCGGCCCACCATTCGGCGCCGCGTTGCAGGATCACCGGCACGTCGGCGAAGGTCTCCACCGAGTTGATCAACGTGGGGCGGCCGTGCAGGCCGTAGTTGCCCGGGAAGGGCGGCTTGTTGCGCGGCTCGCCGCGGTGGCCCTCCATGCACTCCAGCAGCGCGGTCTCCTCGCCGAGGATGTAGCCGCCGGGCGAGACGAAGATGTCGAGCTCCAGGCGGCGGCCGCTGCCGCAGGCGTCCTCGCCGATCATGCCGGTCTCGCGCAGTGCCGCGATCTCCGCGCGCAGCACGTGCTCCTCGGGGCCGTACTCGTGCCTGATGAAGATCCAGCCCTGCTCGGCGCCGACCACGGCCATGCCGAGCAGCAGGCCCTCGATCACCAGGTGCGGCTGGTCGGTCAGGATCTGACGGTCCTTGAACGTGCCGGGCTCGGACTCGTCGGCGTTGCAGATCGCGTACTTGACGCTGCCGGGCTCGGCGGAGGCGACCAGGCCCCACTTCCGGCCCGTGGGGAAGCCGGCGCCGCCCATGCCGCGCAGCCCGGAGGCTTCCAGCGTGGCGACCACGCTCTCGGCGCTCAGCTCGCCGGTCAGCAGCGCCCGCAGGCTCGCGTACCGGGTGGAGACGTCCGACCCGGCCGGGTAGGGGTCGTTCGGCCAGGGCTCGGCCCGTCCCGTGACGGTGGCCTCGGCCAGCCCGTCGTCCCGCGCGGCGCTGACCAGCGCGTCGACGTCGGCGACCGGCGCCGGGTGCTCGTTGACCGCCAGCGCCGGGGCGCTGTCGCAGCGGCCCAGGCAGGACACCTCGACGAGCTCGATCTCGGCGTCGTCGCCGTAACGTTCACGCACCTCCGCGATGCGGTCGTCCGCGGAGCGCAGCCAGCACGACAGGTCGTGGCAGACGTTGATCGCGACCTTGGCGGGCGGGGTCGTGCGGAAGTGCGGGTAGAACGAGACGAGGCCCTCGATCTCGTAGAGCGGCCGCCGCATGGTGCGGGCGAGCTCCTCGAGCTCCTCTCGCGGCAACCAGCCCAGCCGGGCCTGGATGGCGTTGAGCGCCGGGATCAGCGACGGCCCGGGGAACTTGCCGGCTCGTGCCTCCACACCGGGCACCCGCGGACGTCCCACCTCGAAACTCAGAGTCATTTAGACACTTCCCATGTTGCTGAGGGGCTCCGCGTCTTCCACGCTCAACGCCTCGACCTGAATTGCGCAGAACTTGAACTCGGGGATCTTGCCATACGGGTCGATCTCGTCGATCGTCAGCAGGTTCGCCGCCGCCTCCCGGAAGTGGAACGGGATGAAGCAGTTGCCCAGCTGCTCGCGGTGGGAGACGCGCACCTGCAGCTCGATGGAGCCGCGCCGGGACCGTACGCGGACCATCTGGCCGTGCGACAGCCCGCGGTCGGCGGCGTCCTTGGGATGCATGTACACCTCGGCGATCGGCGCGATCGTGTCCAGCGCGAACGACCGCCGCGTCATCGACCCTGTGTGCCAGTGTTCGAGCAAGCGGCCGGTGTTGAGCACCAGCGGGTACTCCCCGTCCGGCAGCTCCTTCGCCGGCAGCCATTCCGCCGGGACGAGGTGGGCGAGGCCGTCGTTGGTGTTGAACCGCTCGTCGAACAGGACCACGGTCCCGTCGGAGTGCTCGGGGTCGTCGTTGGGGTAGAGCTTGCCCGTCAGCCCCAGGTTCTCGTGACGCAGGTTCGCGTACGACGGCATGAGCTCGACCATCTCGTCGAACACCTCGCTGGGCGAGGAGTACGACCAGTCGAGCCCGATCCGCCGGGCGATGTCCTGGACGATCTCCCAGTCCACCCGGGCCTGGCCGGGCGGGTCCAGCACCTTGCGGCCGAGCTGCACACGCCGGTCGGTGTTGGTGTAGCTCCCCTCCTTCTCGAGGTACGACGACGCCGGCAGGATGACGTCGGCGAACTCCGCGGTCTCGGTCAGGAAGATGTCCTGCACCACCAGGAAGTCCAGCTGCGACAGCGCCTTGCGCACCTTGTTGATGTTGGGGTCGGACAGGAACGGGTTCTCGCCCAGCATGTACATGCCGCGCACGCCGTCGGGCTTCAGCACCGAGCCGATGATCTCGGTGACGGTGAGACCGCGGTTGGGGTCGAGCTGCGTGCCCCAGGCCTCCTCGAACCGCCGACGGGTGGCGTCCTGGTCGACGCCCTGGTAGTCGGGGTAGAACATCGGGATCAGCCCGGCGTCGGAGGCGCCCTGGACGTTGTTCTGCCCGCGCAGCGGGTGCAGGCCGGTGCCGGGCCGGCCCACGTTGCCGGTGATCGAGCACATCGCGATCAGGCAGCGGGCGTTGTCGGTGCCGGTGGTGTGCTGGGAGATGCCCATGCCCCAGTAGATGACGCCGGCGTTGGCCTCGCCCCAGACCCGCGCGACCTGCCGGATCAGGTCCGCGTCGACGCCGGTGATCTGCGCGGCGCGCTCGGGCGGGTACTCGTTGACCGTGCGGACCAGTTCCTCGAAGCCGGAGACCCTGGCCTTGATGAACTCCATGTCGATCAGGCCGAGCCGGATCACCTCGTGCATGACCGCGTTGTAGAAGGCCACGTCGGTGCCGGGCTTGACCTGGCAGTGGTAGTCGGCGTGCTCGGAGACCGTGCTGGCCCGGGGGTCGACATAGATGATCTTCGTGCCGCGCCGCCGGGCCTGCTTGAAGAAGGAGCTGGCGACGGGATGGTTCGCCGTCGGGTTGGACCCGGTGATGATGACGACGTCGGCGTTGGTGACGTCGCCGTACGTGGTGGACACCGCGCCCGAGCCGACGCCCTCGAACAGCGCGGCCACCGACGAGGCGTGGCAGAGCCGGGTGCAGTGGTCGACGTTGTTCGTGCCGAAGCCGGCCCGGATCAGCTTCTGGAAGAGGTACGCCTCCTCGTTGGAGCACTTCGCGGAGCCGAACCCGGCGATGGCGCCCGGGCCGCCCGCCGCGTGGATCTCCTTCAGCCGCCGGGCGACGAGGTCGAGCGCCTCCTCCCAGGTGGCCTCGCGGAAGTGCGGCAGCACCTCGTCGTAGTCGACCAGGCCGCCGGGCTTGCGCCGGCCGTCCTTGCCGTTCTTGCTGAGCTTGCCGCCGGCGCGGCCGCGGCCGTTGTTCGCGTCGCCGCGCACGTCCGCCGACAGCGGGCCCTTCGGGTAGGACGACTCCTTGCGGATCAGCGGCACGGTCAGGCGTTGCGGCGAGGCCGCGTAGTCCCAGCCGTAGCGGCCCTTGACGCACAGCCGGCTCTGCGAGCCGGGCTGGTCGCGGCCCTCCGCGAAGGCGATCGCGCCGCGCGACCGGTCGACGTAGTAGGTGAGCGCACAACCCACGCCGCAGTACGGGCAGACGCTGTCGACCGCGTCCAGCTCCTCGCGGGGCCGGATGGGGATCTCGTTGATCGCCTTGTTGGTCAGGGCTCCGGTGGGACAGGCCTGCACGCACTCACCGCAGGTCACGCACGAGCTGGTGCCCATCGGGTCGTTGAGGTCGAAGGCGATCTTGGTCGAGTAGCCCTTGCCCGAGCGCCCGATGACATCGTTGCCCTGGATGTCGTCGCACGCGCGGACACAGCGGTCGCACAGGATGCACGCGTCGTGGTCGACCGAGATCACCGGGTTGGAGATGTCCATGCCCCGGCCCGAGCCGCACGGCAGGTCGGTGGTCTCCTTGGCCACGTCGAACCGGTCGGCGAGGTCGAGCAGCAGGTTGTCGCCGGTGGTCGTCTCCTTCGGATCCTCCGCGCGCGGCGGCTGGTCGGAGATCAGCAGCTCGGTCAGGGTGGCGCGGTTGCGCTCCAGCTCCGGGGTGCTGGTCTTGACCTCCATGCCCTCCTCGCAGGGGCGCACGCATGCGGCGGCGAAGGCCCGCCCGCCCGTGTCGACCACGCACATGCGGCAGACCCCGACAGGGTCATAGCGCTCGTTGTGGCACAACACCGGAATATCTACGTCTACGAGCTTCGCGGCATCGTAGATGCTGGTGCCTTCCGGCACGGTCACAGCACGGCCATCGATCTCGACAGACACCGTCCGTACGGCCGTAGCGGACTCCTCGAGCATCGTCATCTCAACCTCATCAGTCGAGCAGTGTAATGGCATACAGAATACGGCATACAATTCTTCACTGCAATTTGCCCCTCTTCGGGAAACCCGTGTCCACACCTCGGCCCGCTCCAGGACGCACGACCTGCCGGCAGCATGGTCACGCGTCGAGGAGCAGGTCCGCGAGATCAGCCGCCGCGACCCGCCCCTCCTCGTCCAGGCCGCGCGCGGCGTAGTAACCGGAGATCATCGACCGCAGGCGGTCCGCGTCCAGCGCCGCGCGACGGCCGGAGCCGAGCTCCAGCGGCGTTTCCAGCATCCGGGCCGGCAGCGTGTCGTCGGCCGCGGTGGCCCCCTCGCGCAGGTTGAACGCACGCTTGGCGCGGACGATCCGCCGGGCGGTGTCGCGCAGCTCGGCGGCGTCCGTCTGCCATCCGGTGACCAGCGCGAGCAGCCTGGCCCACTCCGTGAAGGGGTCGTCGAAGACGCCACGCAGGAACTTGCAGAGGATCATCGAGTCCATGACCGCGGCGCGGTCCTCGGTGTCGACCGCGGCGGCGACATGGGCCGCGCCACCGGCCAGCCGGTCGAGGTCACCCGACAGGTCGGCCTCGTAGGCGCCGGAGCGGTTGTGGTCGGCTCCTCTGGCGTTCACCGCGAGGCCGAGCGCCATCGCCTGCAGGCTGCGCGGCTCGTAACCGGGCAGCTCCAGCCCCTTGACCTGCGGCGCGAAGTCGATCGAGCCGTGCCCGACCACCTCGGCGGCCCGGCGTGAACCCTGCGCGAGCAGCTCCCCCAGGCCCGGCGACCGCTCCCCGATCGCGTCCAGCGCGCGCAACAGCGCCGCGCCGTCACCGAACCGCAGCCACGGCTCGTCGAGCAGGCCGCGTTCGGCGCACTCCATGGCCCACGCGATCGTGCCGCCCGCGGAGATGGTGTCGAGGCCCAGCTCGTCACAGCGCGCGCTGGCGGCGAACACCTCGTCGGGGTCGGACACCCCGCACAGCGGGCCGAGCGCGAAGACGTTCTCGTACTCCATCCGCTGGCTGCCGCCGCCCTTGCGCGAGTAGATGTGCTCGCAACCGATGGAGCACGACGCGCAGCTGTTGCGCGCCACGCCGCGCAGCTCGTGCAGCTCCTCGGCGGCCAGGCGGGGCGCGCCTTCGAAGGTCGCCGCGGTGAAGTTGCGGGTGGGCAGGGTGCTGACGGCGTTGAAGGCCAGCAGGTTGGCCAGTGTGCCCAGCTCCCGGTACTTCGCGGTGGCCGGGCCGAAACTGCGCCGGCGCAGGTCGCGGGCGGCGGCGAGAACCCCTGCCTGGTCCGCGACCGACACCTTGGTCGCCGCCTTGACCAGCACGGCCTTGATGTTCTTCGCGCCCATCGCCGCGCCCAGGCCGCCCCGGCCGGCGTGGCGGCCGTCATGGCTGATGGTCGCGTATCTCACCTGGCGCTCGCCCGCCGGGCCGATGGCCGCGGTGCGCCAGTTGCGGCCGAACCGCTCCTTCGCCGCGGACTCCGCTTCGGCCGCGGACAGCCCGGCCAGCTCGGGAGCCGGTTCGAGCCGCACGCCGTCGCCGTCGATCAGCAGCACCGACAGCTCGTCGGCGCGACCGCGGATCACGATCGCGTCATGCCCGGTCAGCTTGCCGGCGATGGCGAACTGGCTGGACGCGAGGGCGTCGGTCAGCAGCCCGGTCAACGGCGACTTGGCCACCACCGCGAATTTCGCGCTGGTCGTCAGCGGAGTGCCGACCAGCGAGGAGAAGACGAAGGCCAGCGGCGCCTCCGGGGCCAGCGGATCGACCCCGGCGGGCGCCAGCCGGTGCATCAACCACGTGCCGAGGCCCACGCCGCCCAGATAGGACCGCAGCACCCGCTCGTCCAGCTTGTAGGGGGCGCTGCTCGCCTCGCTGCCGAGGACGTCCACGAGCAACGCTTGTCCGAAAAATCCACCAGGCGCCATGTCCTGACCCTACGACCTCAGCCGCCGGCGTCCGCGGACAGGAAGGCGACGGTGTCTCCGGCCACCAGGGGCAGCGACTCGTCCCGGGTGACCTGATCGCCGTTGAGCGCGGCCACGACGTGACGGTTCAGGGTCAGCCCGGCCTCGGCCGCAGCGGCCCCGAGCGTGGCGGCCCGGACACCGCGCGGCCGATGGCCGCCGTTCCTCGCGAGCGCGCCGAAGCACTCCACCACGACCTCCGGCGGCTGCCGGTCCCGGGCCGCCGCGTAGTCGTCCGGGGAGTTGACGTTGACCACGGACTCCAGCGTCGGGTCGTGCCGTGCGAGCTCGGCGTCGGCCAGCAGGTCCTCGTCGCTGAGCCGCGCCACCTCGCAGTGCTTGAAGAGCATGCCCGGACGGAGGTCGCCCGCGGCCAGCAGGTCCTTGACCAGCCCGGCCAGGGCGGTCCGGTAGCCGGCGGCCAGCGGCTGCCGGAATCCCCGGGCCACCGGCAACGCGACGTCCGTCCCCGGCGTCAGGGCGCGCAGGACGCGGCGGACGAACGCCGGGTGGAGGAACGGCATGTCGGTCGAGCAGACGAACGCCGTCTCGGCCCGGTCGGCCACCGCCGCGAGCCCCACGGCCAGCCCCTGCATGGGGCCCAGCCCTTCCACGGGATCCTCGACGACCGAGACCCCAGAGGGCAGCGGCGGGAGCTCCTGCCCGGGCGCGGCCACCACGACGACCGGGCCGTCGACCGTCCTGGCCAGGACCGCGGTGGCCCGGTACAGCAACGTCGAGCCGTGCCATTCCAGCCAGGCCTTCGGCCGGCCCATCCGCGTGGAGCGCCCGCCGGCAAGCACAACGCCCGCAGAGGTCTGCATGTCCGCATGGTAGGCCACGATGCGGAACGCGGTCACAACGGGGCAGCATGGCTCATTTCGGTCAACGGCCGGGCGTGCCTGATCCTGACGCGGACGCTGCTGCCGATCGGGGGCAGCTCGGTGGTGAGCAGGTCGCCGGGGTGCAGGCAGGTGAGCGGGCCGGCGGAGGTGTCGACGTCGACGCGGGTGGCGATGCCGAGCGCGACGGTCCTGCGCAGCGTTCCGGTCACCTCGGCGGAGTCGTCGGACGGATGGAGCACGAGCTGAGTGTGCTCGGGCCTGGCCACGAGGGTGTGCGGCCGGCCGGTGAGAGCCGGCGGGAGGAGGTTGGTGTAACCGAGCAGCCGGGCCGTGTCGGCGTCACCGGGGTGGTCGAGCACCTCGGCGGTCGGGCCGTGCTGGCGGATCCGGCCGCCGATCAACAGCGCGGTGTCCTCGGCCAGGGCGAGGGCCTCCTGCCGGTCGTGGGTGACCAGGATCGTGGCGGTGGGCTGCCCGGTCAGCGCGGCGCGCAGGTCGGCGAGCAGGTCGGCGCGCGTGGTGCTGTCCAGCCCGCTGAACGGCTCGTCGAGCAGCAGCACCCGAGGTCCGACCGCGAGCGCGCGGGTGATGCTGACCCGCTGGGCCTCGCCGATGGACAGACTGCGGGCGTCCCGGCCGGCGAGGGGCGCGAGGCCGAGCGCCTCGATCCACGGCCAGGCGCGGGCATGGGCCTCGCGGCGGCCCACGCCGCGGAAACGCAGCCCGCTGATCACGTTGGCGGCCACCGTGCCGCGGCGCAGGATCGGCCGTTGCAGCACGGCCACGAGCGCGTGGCGCATCACTGACCGCGTCGCGGGACGGCCGTCGAGCAGGACCTGTCCGCTGACCCGATGGCCGCTGAGCAGGCCCAGCGCGCGCAGCAGGGTCGACTTGCCGGCGCCGTTGGGGCCCAGCACGGCCAGCGTGCGCCCCGACGCGACGTGCAGCTCCGGCACGCTCAGCAGCTCGCGGCCGCCGGCGTGCACGCGCAGGTCGCGGCACCCGATCCCGGCGCTCATCGCGGCACCGTCTGCCGCTGCTGGATCAGGGTCAGCGACAGGTTCACGCCGAACGCGATCAGCAGCAGGATCAGGCCGAACGCGATCGCGAGCGAGAACTGGCCCCGGCTGGTGGCCAGCACCGCGGCGGTGGTCAGCACCCGGGTCTGGCCGGCCAGGTTGCCGCCGACCATCTGCGCGGCCCCGACCTCACTCACCACCGCGCCGAACGCGGCCATCGCCCCCGCCAGCAGCGGCAGCCTGGCCTCCCCCAGCAGCGCCGCGAGCGCGCGGATCGGGGTCGCTCCGAGCGCCTGCATCTGTACCCGGAAGTCGGGGTCGGCCTGCTGCAGCGCGGCCGCGACCAGCGCGACCACGATCGGGGTGGCGATCGCGCCCTGGGCGATGACCATCGCGGTCGGGGTGTAGAGCAGGCCGAGCCCGCCCAGCGGCCCGCTGCGCCACAGCAGCACGGTGACGAACAGGCCGACCACCACCGGCGGCATGCCCATCCCCGTGTTGGCCGCCGCCAGGATGACCCGCCGGCCAGGGAACCGGGCCAGCGCCACGGCCGCGCCCAGCGGCAACCCCACGAGCAGGGCGATCGCGGTCGCGGTCAGCGAGACGCGCAAGGTCAGCGCGATGATCGACCAGCTGTCCTCGTCCCCGGACAGCAGCAGCCTGATCGCGTCCGCCAGCCCGCCGAACAGCACGTCCATCGCGTGACCTCACAGGCCCAGTTTCGCTTCGTCCTTGCCGGCGTCGGGAGTGAACAGCGGCTGGCCGTACTTCGCCCGCCCGAACTCACCGATGAGCCGCTGCGTGGACGGGGCCACGATCCAGTCGGCGAACGCCTTCGCGCCGTCGGTCCGCACCCGGTCGCCTGCCTTCTTCGTCATCTCGATGACGTGGTAGACGTTCAGCAGGCCCGGGTCGCCCTCGCTGAGCACCTCCAGGGACAGGGTGTCGCGCTGGGTGAGATAGGTGGCCCGGTCCGACAGGGTGTAGCCGGCCTTCTCACTGGCGACGCGCAGGGTCTCGCCCATGCCCTGCCCGGTGGACTGGTACCAGGATCCGCCCGGGGTCACCCCGGCCTTGGACCAGAGGTCCTTCTCCTTGGAGTGCGTACCCGACTGGTCGCCCCGGGAGACGAACACCGCCTGCTCGTCCGCGATCTTCTTCATCGCCTCCGCGCTGCTCGTGCCCCGCACCTTGGCCGGGTCCGCCTCCGGACCGAGCAGCACGAAGTCGTTGTGCATCACCAGCCGTCGCGCGCCGGCGCCGCCCTCGGCCACGAACTTCTCCTCCGCGGCGGGGGAGTGCACCAGCAGCACGTCGGCCTCGCCGCGACGGCCCAGCTCGATGGCCTGACCGCTGCCGACCGCCACGGTCTTGACCTGCCAGCCGCTGTCGCGGGTGAAGACCGGCAGCAGCTCGTCGAGCAGCCCGCTGTCCTGCGTGCTGGTCGTGGTGGCCAGGATCAGCGACTTCGGCGCCGGGTCTCCTGGAGCGGCTCCGCACCCGGCCAGTAAGGCCATCGCCAGCGAGGCCAAGACAACCAAGATCCTGCTACGCATTGAGGTGACCCTATCTGTGCTACTTCAGAGGAGTGCAAGAGTAAGCTGCGCAAGTGTGACCCGATATCGGGAAATTTGCAACGATCTCGCCCAGCGGGTAGGCGCGGGGACTCTCCAGCCCGGCGACGAACTGCCGGGCGTACGCGAGCTCGCCCAGCAGTGGCAGACCACCGCCTCCACCGTCAGCCGCGCGCAACGTCAGCTGGCCGAGGCGGGAGTGCTGGAGCTGGCCGACCGCCGCCGTGCGCGCATAGCCCCTGGGGCCGTGCTCGCCGCCCGGCGGTTCCTGCACGCGGAGTCGATCTTCACCCTGGCGGGCAGCGACGACCCCGCTCTCGACCTGCTCGCCGGCGCGCTGCACGGAAAGCTGCGCATCGTCACCGGTGAGGGCAGCGTCGCCGGACTCGGCGCGGTGCGCCAGGGTCGCGCCGACGGCGCCGCCGTCCATCTGCTGCACCACACCGGCGTCTACAACGCGCCCTTCGCGCGGGGCATGCTGCGCGGCCTGGAGCCGTACCTGATCCACCTCTGGCGACGCGAGCAGGGCCTGATCGTGGCGCCGGGCAACCCCCACGGCATCACCGGCATCGCCGATCTCCCGGGGCGGCGGGTCTGCTCGCGACGCCCGGGCACCGGTACCCGGATCCTGCTCGACCGGCTGCTGCTGGCCGCCGGTCACGACCCGGACGACCTCCGTGGGCCGCAGGTCGGCACCCATCTCGAGGTCGCCCTGGCCGTCGCCACCGGCACCGTCGACGCCGGCCTCGGAGTCCGTTCGGCCGCGACCGACCTGGACCTCGACTTCATCCCTGTCACCTGGGAGGACTTCGACATCGGGCTGGACAAGCACGCCCTCGACCCGGCCGCTCATCTCGTCGACGCACTGCGCACGCCGGCCCTGCGCGACAGGATCTCCGCACTGGGCGGCTACGACACCTCCAGGTCCGGCGACGTCACGAAAGTGCCCGACCCGGCGTAGTGCGGCGATCTCGGGGTGGACGGGACGGGCACGCCCGGGACATCCTGTGGCGTGCTGTTGCGCCAGTTGGAGTATCTGGTCGCCCTGGCCAGGGAGCGGCATTTCGCCCGCGCCGCCGCGGCCTGTCACGTCTCCCAGCCGTCGTTGTCGGCGGCCATCCGCAAGCTCGAACGCGAGCTGGACGTGCCGCTGGTCCGGCGGGGGCAGCGGTTCGCCGGGCTCACCCCGGAGGGCGAACGGGTGCTGCTGTGGGCGCACCGCATCCTCGCCGACGCCGACGCCCTGCGCCAGGACCTGTCGAAGATGCGCGAAGGGCTGTCCGGCACGCTGCGCATGGGCGCGATCCCGACCGCGCTGACCGCCGCCTCGCTGCTGACCACGCCGTTCTGCGAGCGATATCCGCACGTACGGGTGCTGCTGACCTCGCTGTCGTCGCGGGAGATCGCCCGGCGGCTGGCCGAGTTCGAGATCGACATGGCGATGACGTACCTCGACGACGAGGAGGAGGACCTCGGCGAGGTGCGCGTCAGCCCGCTGTACGAGGAGCGCTATCTGCTGCTCACCCCGTCCGACGGTGAGCTGGCCGACCGGCAGGTGGCCCGCTGGGCCGAGGTGGCCGCGCTGCCGCTGTGCCTGCTGGCCCCTCAGATGCGCAACCGACGCATCCTGGACGCCAACTTCCGGCGGTCCGGGGCGGTGGCCGTGCCGGCGATCGAGACCGACACCGTCTCGGCCCTGTTCGCGCACGTGGCGACCCACCGCTGGTCGAGCGTCATCGCCCACGCGTGGCTGCACATGTTCGGCGTGCCCGAGGGGATGCGGGTCGTGCGGCTGGAGCGGCCCGCCCGCGAGCCGCGCGTCGGGCTCGTGCTGGCCGGCACAGGCCCGGAGTCCGTGATCGCCAGAGCCATGCTGGACATCGCCAGGGACCTCGACCTGCGTGAGGTGTTCGACCGGCTCGCCGGCCGGCACCTGGCATAGACACCGCCTATCACTCGATAGGGACAAACGTTTTGACCTGCGGAAACTCCTCGGCGGACAGTGTGATCAACCCCCGACGACGAGGAGCGGAGACCATGGCGAAAGTGCTGTGCGTGCTGTACGACGACCCGATCGACGGACACCCGACGGCCTACGCGCGAGACGGCCTGCCCGACCTGGCCGGCTACCCGGGCGGCCAGACGCTGCCCAGCCCCAAGGGCATCGACTTCACCCCCGGGCACCTGCTCGGCAGCGTCTCCGGCGAGCTGGGGCTCCGCCGTTTCCTCGAGGAACGCGGTCACACGCTGGTGGTCACCTCCGACAAGGACGGCGACGGGTCGGTCTTCGACCGCGAGCTGCCCGACACCGACGTGGTGATCTCCCAGCCGTTCTGGCCCGCGTACCTGACCGCCGAACGCATCGCCCGCGCCCCCAGGCTGAAGCTGGCCGTCACCGCCGGCATCGGCTCCGACCACGTGGACCTCGACGCGGCCATCGCCCACGGCGTCACGGTCGCCGAGGTCACGTACTGCAACAGCATCAGCGTCGCCGAGCACGCGGTGATGATGATCCTTTCCCTGGTCCGCAACTACCTGCCCTCGCACCGGACCGTGCTCGACGGCGG
Organism: Nonomuraea terrae; assembly: GCF_044465245.1. Lineage (NCBI taxonomy): Bacteria > Bacillati > Actinomycetota > Actinomycetes > Streptosporangiales > Streptosporangiaceae > Nonomuraea > Nonomuraea terrae. The sequence goes on from NZ_JBITLL010000008.1 coordinate 480,742, forward strand.
CTGGAACATCGCCGACTGTGTCAGCCGCTCCTACGACGTCGAGGGCATGCACATCGGCACCGTCGCCGCCGGCCGGATCGGGCTCGCCGTGCTCCGGCGGCTCAAGCCGTTCGACGTGCACCTGCACTACACCGACAGGCACCGCCTGCCGGCCGAGGTGGAGGAGGAGCTCGGGCTCACCTTCCACGCCGACGCCGCCGCCATGCTGCCGCACTGCGACGTGGTGACCGTCAACGCGCCGCTGCACCCGGAGACGGAAGGGCTGTTCGACGACCGGCTCATCGCCACGATGAAGCGCGGGGCGTACCTGATCAACACCGCCCGCGCCCGGATCGCCGACCGCGACGCGATCGTGCGCGCCCTGGAGAGCGGGCAGCTCGCCGGCTATGCCGGCGACGTCTGGTACCCCCAGCCCGCCCCGGCCGACCACCCGTGGCGGACGATGCCGCACCACGGCATGACCCCGCACATCTCCGGCTCCTCCCTGTCGGCGCAAGCCCGCTACGCCGCCGGCACCCGCGAGATCCTGGAGGCGTGGCTGGACGGCACGCCGATCCGGGAGGAGTACCTGATCGTCGAGGGCGGCGCCCTGGCCGGCACCGGAGCCCACTCCTACAGCACCCGGACGCGCTAGCGGCGGCGGGCGCGGCCGCCTGTCCTCAGGAGGCCGCGCCCGTGTCAGACGCGTTGCCGGCCGAAGGTGATCACACCGCCGAGCTGGGCGCCGAGTTCGAGCTGGTCGTAGAAGATGCGGTGCGACGTGATGTAGCCGTCCGCGACCTCCGACAGGCTGCACGCGCGCACGGCGATGGGCCGCCCCGTCGGCTCCAGCACCTCACCACCCGGGACCAGGTAGAGGCCTTTGTGGGTGCCGGTCAGGGTGTACTCCGCCACGAGGGTGTCGCCCGAGATGGTCACCGACTTGGGCGTGCACATCGAGTCGGGGAACGCCTCCATGAACTGCCGGTAGTAGGAGGCGACCTCCTCGCGGTCCTGACCGATGCCGTCGGGCGCCACCAGAACGGCGCGTGGACTGAAGCATCCGGCCAGGCCGTCGAGGTCGTGCCGGTTGAACGTCCTACGGAGCTGGACCAGCACGTCTAGAGGATCGGACATGAGAGGTTCCCTTGTCAGAACGAACAGACGTGGGCGAATTGCCCGATATGTCATGCTTCGCCACCATAGCGCGGCCAAGTTACGCCCGACCCCCGACGTGGTCGAAGTAACACGTCACCGTTCGCGCCCTTCGTCAGTGATCTCCAAGCACTCGATCCCCCGACGGCCGGCTCAGGACACAACGCGGCATCGCGCGTGTCCTCGACGCCGGCGCCGCCGATACGATGCCCGATCATGCGACGTCTGAACGGGGTGCTGATCGGCGCTGTCTTCGGGATGGTCTTCGTGGCCGTCAACGCCAACGCACCGCTCCCACCCGTGGCCGGCACGATTCTCCGCGCTCTCGCGACCCTGGGCCTCGCGGCCGTGATCGTCATGTGGTTCGTCGCCATGCGCCGGACCAGGGGCGGCACGGACACCGGCGGAGACCCCCGTCCCGGGATGTTCAACCGCAAATACGTGGTGATCGTCGCTCTCGAAGCGATCGCCCTGTTCGGCGGCATCCAGGTGTTACGCCTGCTGGGATGGCCGTCGCAGGCGGGCGTCGCCTGGACGGCCCTCATCGTCGGGGTGCACTTCGTCGCGCTCTGGCCGGTCTGGCGCGCGGTCAGCATCCTGATCCCCGGGATCGGCCTGACGGTTCTGGGCCTGGCCGGGCTCGTCATGGTGTGGACGCAGGCCGTCACCTGGGTGCCGTTCGTGAGCGGCGTACTGTCAGGCCTGGTCCTCCTGGCCGGATCGCTCTTCTACGCGTGGCGACAACTCCGCGCACTGACGGCACGCTAGCCCCCACCACCCCTCACGTCGGGCGGGATGATCGCTCGCACGCAAGGGCCGACGACAATGCTCAGGAGTAGTCTGCTCCTGTGTGCACATACGGGATGGTCACCTACAAGGTCCACTACGTGTGCGTTCCCTGCCGGCAGAGCCACAAATTGCCCTGGGACGGCGCAGAGCACCTCTGCACGCACTGCCGCCGGCCCATGCTCTTCGCCGGCCACGACTTCGCCGCACCACGCAAGTCCAAGGACCGCGAGTGGGCAGCCGTCGCGGCCGTCCTGGGAGCGGGACTCCGCTACGAGGGGTTCGAGCCGTGCGGCTGTGGCCAGGAGCCGAAATACCGTCCGCGCACAAGCGCGCAGGTACGAGCCCGGCGCAGGATCGCGGCCCGCAAGGGACTGACCGACGCCGAAGCACTGGCACTACGCGACCCCGCCGACGCCTGGCGTTGAGCAACGAAGCCCTCGCCCATCGACCGCCCTCGCCCTCGCCGAACGTCAGCCGCCTAGAATCCACTCGCCCGGATGTGGCCGGAGGCATGAGTGGCTGATCTCCCATGACGGGGGGCCGGAAAGCGGACAAGGCCCTGCAGGCCTGGACCTCCTGGATGGCGACCATCTTCGTGGCTTTGCTGGTCTCGGATCTCGTCACCGAAGGATTCACGGCGGACCATCTCATCGCCCGGCTTGTTGTGTTCGGAGTCGGCTGGTTCGCCGGGATGCTCGTCATCCGCCGGCGAGCGCGTCGGGCGACCGACGGGCCGGACGGGCCGGACGGGCCGGACGACGCCGGCTCATGAGTTCGGCGGTCACCCGGCGTGACAGGGGGCCGATGAGTGGAGGCAGACGGGGAGCCGGCTCTTCGCGTCCAGCACCACGCGGGCGCCCAGCGGCTGCCCGAGCCGGACGACGTCCGCACCGGACCGGCCGACGCCCGCGCACAGGCGACTGCCGATGTGCTCCTGAACCTCGATCCCGAGGACCACGACGTCGCGCCGCTCATCGGTCCGCGAGCGGACGGCCGGCCTGTCCCGACTGTCGCAGACGCCGTATTCGTAGCTCACCCGCAGCGTGCGCTCGTCGAGCACTTCGAAGCTTGTGACGTCGGCGGGCAGGTGGCGGCCGACGGCGTCCTCGACGGTGCCGGCCGTGGCCAGGTCGACCGCGACGTGTTCGACCGCGCCCGGCAGGTTCGAGAAGGACATCCGCCACGCCGGGACGGTGGCCATGCCGCGCAGGGTCCGCACGCGCATGGTCGCGAAGGTGGCAGCGGTCATCTTGTACGCCCGGTCGTCCTTCACGGAGGCCTCCTCGTCGTAGGGGGACAGCGCGACCAGCGCCCGGCGCGCGCCCATCACGGGGACCCGCATGGTGGAGCCGTCGTCCCAGCGGATCCACGCCTCGTCCGGGGTCGCGGGGAGCGGGCCGGCCACGGCGAAGCCGTACTCCTCGTCACTCAAGATCTGCGTCTCGACGTCCCGCGGCATCTTGCTCAGGCCCTCCACCGGCACGAACCCGTCGCGCCAGATCTCCGCCGCACCGCTGGTCCGCCAGGTCCGGACGGCACGGGCGGCGTGGTCGTCGAAGGTGAGTCGTCCGATGAGGAGGTGGCCGTCACTGAGGAGCAGCGTCACCGCCAGGAGCGTCACGAGCAAGCGCAGCATCCGAAGATTGTCGAGGGTCACCGGCGACAAGGGCGGAGAGGTACGGGCAGTGGTCGGGCGGTCCAGCTTTTTGTCGCCGCCGTCCTCTACGCTCCGACCCTGTTGATCAATGGGATGGCGGCAGGAGACGGGGTCCATGGCGCGGTTGTTACGCGGTTGCGATGACGAGATATGGGTGCAATTCGGACAGCTGGCGGTCTTCTTCGAACGCAACGAGGGCGATCTCGTGCTCGAAAGCCCCGACGGCGAGGATCACCCCGCAACCGTCCGGCTGGAGGCGTGGGATACACCGCCGCCCGATCCCGGGGCTCCCTGGCTCCCGGTCGAGGACACCACCATCGAGGGCGGCACCGGGTTCGTCACCGTGGGTTCGGTGGCCGAAGAGGCGAGCCGGCGATTGATCATCGGCCCGCCCCACTTCCTGTACGGCGTCACCGCGCACGTTCAGCGGGGTGAGGAGTTGCCGGAGTTCATCTTCGAGGAAGAGTTCGAGCGGGCGTGGGAGGAGCGCGCGCCCGAGCGATGGCTGATCAGGTTCTGGCCCCTCCGGGACGTCTTCGACCCTGCCCGGCACGCGCGTCCCGACAGGGCGCACGGCCGGCGGCCGCGCGCGGTCGAAGTGCCGGTCTCCGCAGCCGAGCACTGGCCCGTGGCACGGCTCGGCCACCGGCAGGCGGCCCTGCACAAACAGCTCGCCCGCCAGGGGATGACCATGGCCGACTTCCTCACCGCCCAGGGCCTGCCGCCGGACATGCCCTTCGACCGGTGGCAGGCGGCGATGGCGGAGCGGGAGGCGCCCGCCCTCGCCGAACGCGAAGGATGGCCACACTGGCTGACCGAGCTCGTCAAGAAACACCCGCAGATCATCGGCCACCGGCATCGCCTGCCGGAGACGGTCGAGCAGTGGGCCCCCGAGGGGCGTGAGGAGCGGGTCCGGAACCTTGCCGAGTCCCTGCACACCGCCGAGATCCTCAGCCCGGACGGCGGCGCCTTCACCGCCGACATCCAGGCGTACGAGCCGCAGCCGGGCGGAACCTACCGAGGCTGGCGCTGGGACTACGCCAATCGGCCCGCTCATGAAACCTTCGGTGTCGACCGACGCGTCGTCTGCCACGACACCATGAGCGGAAAGGTGCTGGTCACCGGCATCGTGACGGTCCTGGGCCGCGACAGGCAGGGCGGCTATGAGGTACGCGACGCCACACCGGCCGAAGCAGCCCGTCTCCGCTGCGCGGAAGCGGCGTGGAGTGAGCCGGACGAAATGGCCGGATGACCGCCGGCGGCAGGGAGCTGCGGCGCCACCGCGTCAGTTGGGCGCCCACGTTTGTTGACCGATCAGTTCCTTATTGCTAGGTTCTTCACATGGGCAGGCCAAGGACGTTCGACATCGACACGGCGGTGGATCGCGCGATGGAGTTGTTCTGGCGTCAGGGGTTCGAGGCCACCTCGACGGAGGATCTCGTGGAGGGCCTCGGAATCGCCCGGGGCAGCCTGTACAAAGCGTTCGGCTCCAAGGAGCAGCTCTACGCGCTGGCGCTTCGCCGTTACTGCGAGCGCCACGCGGTGGGGCTGATCGAGATCCTGGAGCGGGCGGATCAGGTGCGTCCGGCGGTCAGGGCGGCGCTCCTGGAATTAGTGGAGGCCGACCTGAGCGATCCGGAGCGGGGGTGCCTGCTGGTCAACGCGGCCACGGAGCGCTCGGCGCACCCCGACACGGTGCGGCAGGTCTCCCGCACGATGGGCCAGATCGAGGCGGCCATGGCCGGAGCACTGGAGCGGGCCCGCGCCCGTGGGGAGATCGCAGCGGACAAGGATCCACGGGAGCTGGCCCAGTTCCTCACCACGTTCCTGCAAGGTCTGCGGGTGATGGGCAAGGCCCGCGCGGATCGCGCATTCCTCGAAAACGCCGTCGAGGTCGCCCTGGGCGCGCTCGACTGATTTTTTGTTACCCGAATTTGGAATCAAACAGTCAACAACTTGGGAGTAGTCATGGATCTCGAACTGCGGGGCAAGGTCGCCATCGTCACCGGCGCGAGCAAAGGCATCGGTCTCGCCACCACGGCGGCGCTGGTCGGGGAGGGCGCGCACGTGGTGGCGAGCAGTCGTACGAGCACCCCTGAGCTCGACGCCCTGGCCGCCCGTGGCGTCACCGTGGTGCTCGCCGACATCTCCGACGCGGACACCCCGCAGCGGCTCGTCGACGCCGCGCTGTCGACGCACGGGCGCCTGGACGTGCTGGTCAACAACGTCGGCATCGGCGGTGTCCGGTCAGGCTTCCTCGACATCGACGACGCCGCGTGGGCGCGGATGTTCGACGTGACGTTCTTCAGCGCCGTTCGCACCAGCAGGGCCGCTCTGCCCGCTCTGCTGGACAGCCACGGGGTGATCATCAACATCAGCAGCATCAACGCCCGGCTGCCGTTCCCGATGGTGGTCGACTACTCTGCGGCGAAGGCCGCGGTGGCCAGCCTGACCAAGGCCCTGTCGGAGGAGTTCGCACCGCGCGGCGTGCGGGTCAATGCCGTGGCGCCCGGCCCGGTGCGCACGCCGTTCTGGACCGCCCCGGGCGGCTTCGCGGACGCCGTCGCGGCCGGCGCCGGTGTCACCGCCCAGCAGGCGCTCGACGAGGTGGTGCCGCAGAGCATGGGGATCAGCACCGGCCGGATCACCGAGCCCGGCGAGGTCGCCGACCTCGTGTTGTTCCTCGCTTCCGCCCGCTCAGCCAACACCACCGGCGCGGAGTTCACCCTCGACGGCGGCCAGGTCAAGACCCTCTGACCTCTACCGAAATCCGGGGGGCGGGGACGGTACTCGGTTGATCGTACGCTTGCGGCCATGAGCGATCTTCGCACTGCGTCGTTCGATCTCGGCGTCCACTACAGGCAGGCGTACCTCGTCGACGACACCGACGACGCCCTGGGGCCGGACGGATTACCCGCCGATCACCCTGAGCATCCTGTCGGGATCATACGGGTGAATCAGGGCGGCGCCTTCCTGATCACGGGCCTGCACACCGGAGCGGTCGGTTTCTCGGTGACCGTGGCCGCCCACGACCCGGGCGCGGAAACCGACGGGTACGAGGACATCGTGGAGATCAGCTTCAGGTCGGAGGCCGGACACCTGTCCCTGCACGAGTGGGGCGGCGATGACGTCCACGAACTGCCCACGCTGCCCGCGGGACCAGGCTGGTACCGGCTGCGCCACCACGCTCAGAACATGGACGAGGCCGCGGAGGTGGACACCTCCGACGAGATCATCGACCGCTACCTCCTGCAGATCTGACCTCAGGAGGAGTCGACACCGCGCACGATCAAGAGCACGAGCGGACAACTCGCTTACTGGCGCAGGCCCCGCTGACACCCCGACCGTAACGGCGTATCCGTCGGTGTGGTCGCGGGGAACGTGCACAGCAGCGCGTCCGTTCGCTTCGGCCACGCGAACGTCGCATCCTCTCGGCGCCCGGGTCGATGTGCTTGCCGGCGGTGGCCGGTGCCTGGGGCGGGCCGGTCGCCGACGTCGCGTTCCTCAGCCGGAGGCGAGGCCACGCCCGGGGCGCTCGCGAACAGCGCGGTCGTACAGTGAAAGAAAGGCTGTCGTGACAGGTGGCTGGTGCCGACCCAGGTGATCAGCATCGAGGGCTCGCAGGCCGAGGCCCGCAAACGTAGCCGTGACAACAAGTCGCCGTACAACAAGTCGCCGTCTCCTCCCGGGCGATCACATGGCAAGTCGCTCATAGGAACGGGAGACGCTGATGGCGCTCTTTGACACCGATGTGCTGATCGTCGGAGCCGGCCCCACGGGCTTGCTGCTCGCGGGTGACCTCGCCGCGAGAGGCGTCGCGTGCATGATCGTGGAGCGGGAGCCCGGAGGTTCGAAGCTCTCCCGGGCATTCGTCGTCCACGCAAGGACGCTGGAACAGCTCGACGCCCGGGGCGTGGCCGACGAACTGATCGAGACCGGCGCGATCTTCGAGACGATGCGGCTGTTCGGCAACCTGGAACTCGACATGTCCCTTCTGCGGTCGCGGTTCCCGTTCCTGCTGTGCACCCCGCAGTACAACACCGAACGCGTGCTGGAAAACCGTGCGTCCAGGCTCGGCGTGGAGGTTCTGCGGGGAATCGAGGTCGTCGGTCTCCGGCAGGACGCCGACGGTGTGGACGTGAGCATGCGCATCGCCGGCACCGTACACACCCGGCGAGCGAAATTCGCGGTGGGCGCCGACGGTGTGCGCAGCGTCGTACGAGACACGCTCGGCGTTCCGTTCCTCGGGCGTTCCGCGGTGGATTCGGTCATGCTGGCCGACGTCCGCCTCAGCCGGCTCCCAGCCCATGAGCTGGCCCTTCTCAGTACCAGCGGGGAGGGCTTCTGCTTCATCGCCCCCTTCGGAGACGGGCGGTACCGGATCATCGCGTGGGACCGGCGACGGCCGCTTCCCAGCAGTGCACCGGTCACTCTCCAGGAAGTGAGCGATATCGCCCGCCGCGTCATGGGTAGTGACCTCGGCCTGCACGACGTGCGCTGGCTGACGCGGTTCCACAGCGACGAGCGGCAGGTTCCCGACTACCGTGTGGGCCGGGTGTTCCTGGCGGGCGATGCCGCGCACGTTCACTCTCCCCTGGGCGGGCAAGGGATGAACACCGGCCTGCAAGACGCGGCCAACCTCGGCTGGAAGCTCGCCGCGGCGGTCCAGGGCTGGGCGCCGGACGGCCTGCTCGACAGCTACCACGCCGAACGGCATCCGGTCGGCAGCATGGTTCTGGCACTCAGCGGTCGCCTGCTCACGACGGCCCTGGCCCGTACCCGGCGTGCCAGGGCCATACGTGCGACGCTCCCCATCATCAACCTGCTCCCGCCGGCCGCCCGGCGGCTGCGGGAGACCATGTCGGGCCTCTCGATCTCCTACTCCGTGCCTCCGGGATCGCACCCCCTGGTCGGCCGACGAGTGCCGGACGTTCTCCTGACCGGCGAAGCGCAGCGGCTGTACGAGGCACTGCGCGCCGGGCGTTTCGTGCTCCTGGCCTCCGCCGACGAGCCCGCCGTGATGGGAATCCCGCTGCCCGCCACAGTGATGCACGCCACGCCGATGAGCGGCCGTCTGCCGGTCATGCTCGTCCGCCCGGACGGGTACATCGCCTGGGCGAGCACCGCCGAGGATCCCGCCACCCGTCTCTCCGGTCTGCGTTCGGCCCTCACAGCATGGTGCGGCGCGCCTCCGACGTCGTCTGATCACCACCTCGGCTCCGCACCCTCAGGCCGGTCTGACCAGCGTGCTCGGGGGTGACGGGAGGCCGCCGTCGAGCAGGAGAGCCCCGCGGTCCGGTTCCTTCAGCCGGTCGAAGGGGTCGGCGTCCTTCGCTCGGCGCTCTCCCCCTCCGGTGCGGTGATCTTCCGGATGCCGAACAGGGACAGCAAGGTGATCAACGACAGCGCGGACACGTACAGGGCGATCGCGGTCGAGGACTGATAAGTCTCGAAGAGGGCGGTGGCCACGATGGGGGTGAGCGCACCGCCGATCATGCCGCCGAGCTGGTAGGCGATGGAGATGCCGCTGTAGCGGTAGCGCACGTCGAAGATCTCGGTGAACAGGCCGCCCTGCGCGCCGGCCATGAGGCCCTGCACGATCGCGGCCACCACGAACGCCAGCAGCGCAGCGCTCCAGTCACCCGTGTTGACCAGGGCGAACATCGGCACCGGCCAGATCACGGCGGTCACCGCGCCCAGGATGTACATCCGCTTGGAGCCGAATCGGTCCGACAGCACGGCCGACGCCATGATCGTGCCGATCCACACCACGGTGGAGGCCAGGATCAGGGTGAGCAAGGTGCTGCGCTCGAAGCCCACCACGGTCGTCCCGTACGTGAGCATGTAGACGATCACGGTGTAGCCGATCGCGGGCGCCGCGATCGAGGCCAGGCTCGCCAGCGTCAGGTTGCGCGGCTGCCGCCGGGCCAGCTCGGTGAAGGGGACCCTGCTGGTGGCGTTCCGCCGCTTGACGCGCTCGAACTCCGGCGCGTCCTGCAGCCGGGTGCGGACCACGACGCCGAGGATCACCAGCAGCACGCTGAGCAGGAAGGGGATGCGCCAGCCGTACGACATGAAGGCCTCGTCGGACAGGCCGGAGACGGCGAGGAAGGCCAGGTTCGAGGTGAGCACCCCGACCGGCACACCGAACTGGGCGAAGCTGCCGAAGACGGCGCGGCGACGTGGCGAGGCGTGCTCGGTGGCGATCAGGATGGCGCCGCCCCACTCTCCGCCCACGCCGAAGCCCTGCACGATGCGCAGGACGACCAGCAACAGCGGCGCCCCGATGCCGATGGCGGCGTAGGTGGGCAGCAGGCCGATCGCGAACGTCGCCCCACCGGTCAGCATCAGGGTGAGGATCAGCATCGATTTGCGGCCGATCCGGTCACCGAAGTGGCCTATGACCGCCGCGCCGAGCGGGCGGGCGACGAATCCGACCGCGAACGTGGCGAAGGCGGCGAGCGTGCCGGCCGCGCTGGAGGCCTGCGGGAAGAAGAGACTGCCGAACGCCAGCGCCGCGGCAGTGCCGAAGATGTAGTAGTCGTACCACTCGATCGACGTGCCGACGAAGCTCGCCGCGAAGAGACTCTTGGTCGATGGTTGCCTGGTGGATGCGGGGGAAGCCACGGGGGGTGCTCCTCGAACAGGCGGAGGGGGCCCTGCGTTACGAAGATCTCACAGGTGACCTAAATGTAAACTCGCCGCCACGGCCGTTCGTCAGTCTTCTGACGGTGGCCCGTCTACGTCATATGTCGCACCCCGCGGGAGTTCACCCGAGCGGGCGGGTCTCCGCCCTGATCGGCACCTCCAGCAGCCGCGGCCCGCGTCCCGGCCCTGCCTTCGCCAGCTCGGCGGCCAGCTCGTTCCCGTCCGACACGCGTCGCGCGGGCATGCCGTAGCCCTCTGCGATGCGTGCGACGTCCAGGCCGGGCAGGTCCAGGCCGGGAGCGTCCGTCACGCCGAGCTGGGAGACGAAGCCGCGCAACGCTCCGTAGGTGCCGTTGCCCAGCACGACGAAGGTGATGGGCAGGTGCTCCCGCACCGCGGTCCACAAGCCGGCCACACCGTACTGGGCCGCGCCGTCGCCGAGCACGGCCACCACGGGCCGGCCGGGGTCGGCGAGCGCCACCCCGACCGCCGCGGGCAGCCCGAACCCGAGCCCGCCTGCGGCCGGGAAGAACATGCTGCGCGGACGGTCGAGGTCGAGCTGCTCCCAGAACTGCGAGGTGTTCGAGGTCGACTCGTTGATCAGGCGGACGTCGCGAGGCAGGGTGCGCGCCATGCGGGCGAACACCGCACCGGCGGTGAAGGGCGCCGTGTCCTCCAGCGGCGGATCGGGCCGGTCCACGGGCGCGGGCGCGGGCCGCGCGGGCGAGTCCGGGATCGCGTCGAGCAGTTGGCCGGCCACCGCCCCGACGTCGGCGACGAGCGCGTCCCCGAACGCGCTCCTGGCCGCCGCCTCCGGGTCGAGGCTCACCGCGATCAGCTCGGCGCCCTCCGGCAGCCACGGACCCGGCCGGTAGGCGTGGTAGCGGAAGACGGGGGCACCCAGCACGAGAACCAGGTCGTGGCCGGCGAGGCGCTCGGCGACGCCGGCGATGCTCGGCGGCAGCACGCCTCGCCACAGCGGGTGCCGGGTGGGGAACGGACAGCGCGGCGGGGTGGGCGCGGTCCACACCGGCGCCCGCAGCCGCTCGGCCAGCGCGACCACCTGGGCGAAGGCGTTCTCCTCGTCCGCCTCGGGACCGATCACCAGCACAGGCGCCTTCGCCTGCCGCAGGCGGCCGGCCAGCTCCGCCACCACCTCCGCGGACGCGGCACCGGCGGCACGGACGCGGCGCGAGGCCAGGTGCGCGACCTGGTCGGCGTCCGCCTCCTGTGCCCAGTCGTCCCAGGGCAGGGACACGAACACCGGACCGGCCGGGGGCAGCGTGGCCAGGTGGAAGGCCTGCGACAGGGCACGCGGCACGTCCTGCGGACTGGACGGCTCGAACGCCCACTTGACGTGCGGCTCGGGCACGCGCGTCATGGCCGGCTCACCGAGCACCGCACCCAGCCCGATCATGGACCGCGCCTGCTGTCCGGCGGTGATCACCAGCGGCGTCCGGGAGGCACGGGCGTTGGCCAGATTGCCCATCGCGTTGCCCAGCCCTGCCGCGGAGTGCAGGTTCACCAGCGCCGGTCGGCCGCGGGCCTGGGCGTAGCCGTCGGCCATGGCCAGGACCGCCCCCTCGTGCAGCCCGAGCACGTAGCGGAAGTCCGGTGGGAAGCCGTCCAGGAAAGGCAGCTCGTTCGAGCCGGGATTGCCGAAGACAGTCGTCAGCCCCCACGTACGCAGCAGGTGGTACGTGGTCTCGCGCACGGTCGGCATGTGGTGCACTCTCCAGATTCACCTCGAACGTGTCAATGCCCGACCGCGTGTCCAGGACCGGCCGTCATGAGCCGCACTTCCCGCTGCGGGGAAGTGTTGGCGCGGAGGAGGGCCGGGGCGATGATGTGGGTGTGCCCCAAGCCTTGGACCCGTCCATCCGTACCGGCCACCACACGATGCAGGCGCTCGTCGAGGTGTCGGGTGACGGCCTGGCCCTGCTGGACGTGGAAGGCCGCTTCGTCATGGTCAACGAGGCGGCCACGCAGGTGCTCGGCCTGCCCGCCGCGGAACTGGTCGGGCGGACCGCTCCGTTCGTCACCGCCCCGGACCGGAACGGGCCGTCCACACGCCATACCGACGCGTGGACGGCTCCGGACGGACGCCGTTGCGACCTCGAATACCGCATCTCGCCGGTGGGGGGCGAAGGGTATGCGGTGTGGTTCAGCGACGTGACCGAAGCCCGGCGCCAGCAGCGGCGGCTGGCCGCCATCACCCGGGCGGCATCGCGGGTCGCCGGCTCCTGCTCGCTGCGCGCGACCCTTGACGCGGTGGCCCACGAGATCGTGCTGACCGCCAACATCGCGGCCGTTCAGATCCTGGCCGTGGACGATCCCGCGGACGAACTCCGGGTGCTGGGGATGGCGGGCTTCGGAGACGCCCCCGACTTCATCCAGCGCCTGGGCGCCTGCCGCCGGCGAGGCGCACAGGTGCTCTTCATGGAGGCCATCAGGACCAGGAAACCGGTCGTGGTCCGGCACCGCAGGGCCGTCATCATGGCGGATCCGCGCTGGGCGCCGCTTCACGAGATCATGGATCGCCCGAACTGGGACGACTTCGTGTCGCTGCCGTTGATCGTGCGGGACCGCATCGTCGGTGTGATCAACACCTACTACGTCCCCGGCGAGGATCCCTGCTCGAATTCGCTGGCCTTCCTGGAGGCCATGGCCGATCACGCCGCGGTCGCCATCGACACCGCCTCGCTCCTCTCCCAGACCCGGTCCCAGGCACAGGAGCAGGAACGCCGTCGGCTTGCCCGCGAGCTGCACGACTCCGCGGTCCAGCAGCTGTTCTCCATGCGCATGCAGGCCAAGGCGCTTCGTGCCGAGCTCGACCGGGCCAGCGCCGGCCCCGCCACCGTCTGCAACGCCGCGGAGGAGATCGCCCAGCTCTCCGAGAGCGCGCTGGCAGATCTTCGCAGGCTCGTGTTCGAGCTGCGCCCCCTGGACCTCGGCGCGCAGTCACTGATCGACGCCGTCCGCACGCATGCGGCGAGTGTCGAGACGCGCACCGGCATGGCCGTACACGTGCGGGTCTCATCCGACCTCGACCCGGACGCCGGCATCGATCTTCAGGAGGACGTCTACCGCATCGTCCAGGAAGCGCTGCACAACGTGGTGAAGCATGCCCGGGCGACCTCGGTGGACATCCGCTTCGCCAGGGCCGGTGAGGGCGGCATGGTCGTCGAGATAGCCGACGACGGATGCGGGCTCGGCCTGGCGCCCGGCCCGGCGGCGGCGACCCTGCGGAACAAACTCGGGCTCGTGTCGATGCGCGAACGTGCCGAGCGTTGGGGCGGACGGCTGGCGGCCGGTCCTCGGCAGGCCGGCGGCTGGACCGTCACGGTCACGCTACCGTCGGCGAGGTAGAACGGCGGCGGAGAAGGAATGTCGATGAGCACCTCCAGGCCAGAGGTCATCCGCGTCATGGTGGTCGACGACCACGCGATCGTACGGCGCGGCCTCCTGGCCTATATGGCGACAATTCCGACATTTCACATGATCGGAGAGGCCGCCAACGGAGAGCAGGCCATCGCCCTGCTGAACGAGTGGCGCACTCTCGGTCAGCCGCTGCCCCACGTCGTGCTGATGGACTTGCAGATGCCCGGCATGGGAGGGATCGCGGCCACCGAAGTGATCACCAGAACGCATCCGGACGTCAAGGTCGTGGCGCTGACCAGCTTCGGGGAGGTCGAGAGGGTGCACAGCGCGCTCGCCGCCGACGCGGCGGGCTATCTCCTCAAGGACGCCGACCCCGACGAGGTGGCCATGGCCATTCGCGCGGCGGTGACCGGAGGGATGCACCTCAATCCGACCATCGCCCGCCAGCTCACCCGGCGGATGACGGCCCCGCCTGCCGGCCTCACCTCGCTGACAGCCCGGGAGCGGGAGATTCTCATCCTGATCGCCGAGGGGAAATCCAACCGGGACATCGCCGGCCAGCTGACCATCAGCGAGCGCACGGCCCGCACGCATGTCAGCAACGTGCTCGCCAAGCTCCAGTTGTCCTCCCGGACGCAGGCCGCGCTCCTGGCCATCCGCGAAGGGCTCGTCCCACCGAGCTGATCATTGTCCCGCCGTACGTCATTTGTCGCAGTGGACCGTGCGGAATCGACAGGTCCAGGTCGTCATTATCGCGAAGACGCGCTCCGTAGGGCGCTATAGCGTCCAGGCAACACGCCTAGCCGAAAGCTGGCGCGGCATCCCACAACGCGACAGAAGGGAGGGAGCGGCCTGGACCCTCTCCGAGCCGGAGATGTGGTGTCCGCGCCGCGATCTCGATGACTGCTGACCCGATGTCCGCCGGCGACCTGGTGACAGGTCTGGTCATCGACGGCGAGACCGTCGCCACCGCGGAAAGAATCCCGGTCCACGATCCCAGCCGTCCGGACACCGTCGTGGGCTGGGCGGCGGCGGCCACTCCCGCGGACTGCGAACGCGCCGTCGAAGCCGCTCAGCGGGCCTTCACCGGCTGGGCCGCCAGGTCCGCGGCCGAGCGAGCCGAGCTGGTGCTCGCGGCCTTCGAACCGCTCGCCGGATCGGCCGCCGCCCGAGCCGAGATCCTCACCAGGGAGAACGGCAAGTGCCTGCAGGAGTCACACATCGACCTGGCCGTCTTCGAGGTACGCTCCCGCGTGGCCGCCACGCTGGCGGAGGGCTTCCCCCCGCTGAGCACGCTGGCGGCGCCACCCTTCGCCACACAGATTCACCGGGTGCCGGTCGGCGTGGTCACCGTCATCGTGCCGTTCAACTGGCCGCTGGCCATCCTCGGGGCGAGCCTGCCGTACGCGCTCATCGCCGGCAACACGGTCGTGGTGAAGCCGCCGCCCACCGCGCCACTCGCGATGGTCGAGACCTTAAGAGTGATGGCGCAGCAGCTCCCGCCGGGGGTGCTGAACGTCATCACCGGCGGTAATGACGCCGTCCAGCCGCTCCTGACCGATCCTCGCGTGCAACACGTCGTGTTCACCGGCAGCACCGCCGGTGGCCGCGCCGTCATGGCGCTGGCGTCCCAGTCGCTGGCCAGGATCACGCTGGAGCTCGGCGGCAACGACCCGGCGCTCCTGCTCGACGATGTCCGGCTGGACGAGGGCATGGTCGGCGCCCTCGCCGGCGCCGCCTTCATGACGACCGGTCAGGTGTGCATGGCGGTCAAACGTGTCTACGTTCCCCGCTCGCGCTACGCGGAGCTGGTCGAGGCCATGGGCGCCGCGCTGGACGGCCACCGTGTGGGCGACGGCCTCGATTCCCGGAGCACGATGGGCCCGTTGAACACGGCACGGCAACGCGACGTCGTCCAGCAGATGCTGGAGCAGGCGCGGGCGAAGGGCGCGGAGATACGCGAGTACGGCAGCGTGGACGAGGACGCCGTCGCCGGCGGCGGCCACTTCCTCCGTCCGGCGCTGGTGCTCGATCCGGCGGAGGACCTGCGGGTCGTCACGGAGGAGCAGTTCGGCCCGGCCCTGCCGATCCTGCCCTACGACGACCTGGACGCCCTCGTGGAGCGGCTGAACTCCGAATGGTCGGGGCTGTGCTCCTCGGTCTGGTCTCCCGACGTCGACCGCGCCACGGCCGTCGCCGCGCGGTTGCGCACCGGCACGACCTGGATCAACCAGGCCAACGCGTCCGCCTGCGACGACCGGGCTCCGTTCGGCGGCTTCCGGCAGAGCGGTGTGGGCCGGGAAATGGGACCGGACGGGCTTCTGGAGTTCACCGAATCCCACGTGGTGACCGCTCCGGCGTGATCACCCGGGCCCTGCCGTGCCCCTGATGAAGGCACGGCGGGGCTGGGCGAGCGCGTCAGACGGTGGCGGCAGTACGCCAGCCGGGCCGGTAGCTCTCCCGGGCCATCACCGAATACGGCGCGGGGCTCACGATGGCGCGCACGGCGAACTGCTCGTGCGGCTGCACGGTCGGCTTGCGGCTGCCGCCGTCCGGCTCACCCCAGATGACGCGGACTTCGGCGCCGAGCGGGACGTCCGGATCGACGGTGGCGAGGGACAGGGCTCTGCGCTCGTTCGCGCTGTAGCCGGTGAACATCGACAGGCCGACGAGGTTGCCGTCGGCGTCGGTCACCGAGTCGTAGTTGGACGAGCCGTAGTTGGCGTTGGGCAGGTCGAAGAACTGGTAGCCGGGGCCGTTCAGGTCGACGGGGGCGGCCAGCAGCCGGGCCACGTCCTCGGCGTGCCAGGCCAGGGTGACCTTGCGCCGCTGGGTCTCCGGGACGACGGCCGCCAGCGCGTCGCGCCCGATGAAATCATGATCGAACTTGACGAACGGTCCGTAGCCGAGGTCCCACGGGTTGACGTAATAGTCCTCGATCTTGTCGGAGACGAAGCTGCCGGCCAGGGCGTTGGTCGCCTCGTAGCTGTCGGCGCCGAGCCATTCACGGTACGGCCGGAGCTCCTCGCTGGTGTAGACCGCGGGGAGCGGCGACGGGATCCACCCGGATTCGAGGGTGTTGCAGGAGTAGGCACGCGCTCCGCAAGGTTCGAGCCCGAACTCGCGGCCCGCTTCCAGGATGGCGTCCCGCACCTTGTCATAGGTCTCGTACGGCCCCCACAACTCCAGGCCCGGCGCGCCGGCCATGCCGTGACGCAGGGTGCGGACCCGCTCGCCGGCGACGTTCATGTGCGCCATGCGGAAGAACCGCAGCCGTTCCACGGGGCCGCCGTTGACCTTCTCGATGATCTCCCACGCACGGGGCCCCTGGATCTGGAAACGCCACAGGTCGCGGCTCACCTGCTTGCCGTAGGGCCGCGACGGTGAGCGCGGGTCCAGCCGGATCTCGACGTCGTATCCCGCGCCGGCCCGGAACGTGAGCCAGTTGGCGACCGGGGCGCGTCCGACGAAGATGAATTCCTCGGCCGCCTCCCGAAAAAGAATGCCGTCGCCGATGACGCCTCCCTCGGGGGAGACGGGGACGAACTGCTTGGCCGAGTCCACCGGGAAATTGGCGACGCTGTTGACGCCGGTGTCGGAAATGAGCCGCAGGGCGTCCGGGCCGGAGACGAACAGGTTCACCATGTGGTGCGACTGGTCGTACAGCACCGCCGTCTCGCGCCAGGCGATCACTTCCCGGCGGAAGTTGGTGAACTCGTACGGGACGACCGGATAGATGTAGGCCCCGAGCTGGGAGTTCCGCAGCAGCTCTACCGTGTTGCCGGCCTGGTCGAGGATTTCTTGGAGGTTTTTCGCGCTCATGTACAGCCCGTTCCTGTGCGACACCGTCGACTTGCCTGTGCGAGTCGAATGGCTCATTCGAGATAGCTGGCGGCGCTCACGTATTCCACGCCGAGTTCGGCGAGCTTGGCGCGCAGGCCGTAACGGTCGAGCCCGAGCTCGCCGTTGCGGAACGCCTCTCGCGACGCCGATTCCTTGTCGACGCGGGCCTGCGCGGCCTCGAGGGCGGAGGCGACCTCCAGGCGGGGCACCACCATGACGCCGTCGTCGTCGGCCAGGATCGCGTCACCGGCCCGGATCAGTTGCCCCTCGACGACGATCGGCACGTTGACCGAGCCGGCCGTCGCCTTGACCGTGCCCTGCGCGCTGACGGCGGCCGACCACACGGGAAAGCCCATGGCCCGCAGTTCGGCGACGTCGCGTACGCCGGTCGTGGTGACCAGCCCGCGCACCCCGCGTGGCTGCAAGGCGGTGGCGAACAGCTCTCCGAACAACCCGTCGCCGCACGGGGACGTTGTGGTGACGACGAGGACGTCGCCGGGCCGGCATTGCTCGACCGCGGCGTGGATCATCAGATTGTCACCGGGCCAGCACAGGACCGTGACGGCGGTGCCGCCGACGCGTGCTCCCGGATGGACGGGGCGCAGCCTCGGGCCGAGGTAACCGACGCGCCCGAGGGCCTCGTGAACGGTCGCGACTCCGTAGCCGGCCAGCTTGGTGACGTGGTCGAGGTCGGCGCGCGGCGGGTCGGTGACGATGACGTTCCTCATGACAGGGTCCCGGTGACCTGCGGGTACAGACGCATGTAGGCCTCTCCCATGGTGGTGTGCGGCAGGCCGAGGTTCGGGCCGGCGTTCCGCTTGAGCTGCACGCCGCGGCGCCTGGCCAGGTCGGTGTAGTAGTCCCACATGTGCCGCTGGGCCGGCAGGCACTCCATCGCCTTGCGCTTGGTGTCGAACACGGGAGTGATGTCCAGCAGCACATCCGGCTTGAAGTCGCACTGCTCGGGCTGGTGCGGCTCGAAGAAGAACACCGGCGGCGCCCCCAGCGGCTCACCCGGCGCGTCGTATCCGATCGCCTGGGCCAGCACCCGCGCCTGCAGCGCCATCCGGGCGGCCGCCGGATGGTCCTGGTTGTAGGGGTCCGCCGGTGGGTGAGTCAGCACCACGGAGGGGTCGACCTCGCGATAGACGCGCACGATCCGGTCCACCAGTGCCGGGCTCTCCAGCAGCGGATAGTCCCCCGCGTCGAGGAACTCGATCTCCGCTCCCAGCACGTCGGCCGCGGCGGCCGCCTCCGCGCGCCGGAGCTCCTTGACCTCCTCCAACGTCCTGCCCTCGCGCCAGGCCTTCGCCGACTCGCCCCGCTCGCCGAAGGTCAGGCACAGCACCTTGGCCCGGTCGCCGTGTGAGGTCGCCAGCGCGATCGCCCCCGCTGCCCGCCACACGAAGTCGCCCGCGTGGGCACTGATCACCAGCAACGAACCCATCCGGCGTCTCCCTCGAAGTCCTCGGCTGCCCTTTAGGACGGTAGGAGCCACCGCGCCTCCAGGGGCAGGCCCTGGAGTCCGGTCCGGACTACGTCATTCGGCCTAGAGTTCTTGACCGTTCTGTCCTGACAGGAGCCATCCACGTCTCCGTCATTTGTCGCATTCGGCTCTGCCTCAATGCCCGACGAAACTCTGCGGGCGCTTTGCTCTACTGATGCACTGTGAGATGCGAAAGCTCGGAGGCCGCGGATCCGCCGGCTCGCCGCCCCGCCGATCTGCTGCACCAGATCGGTTACGAGGTGGTACCGGTCAGGAACACCGAGCGCGACGTGCTGGAGAACGTGCCGACCGCCGTCCCGCTGACCGTCACGGTCACGGAGGCGAAGGGCATCGACACGACGCTGGATCTCACCGAGCGCCTGGTGCGGCACGGCTACGCCGTCGCTCCGCACCTGCCCGCGCGCCAGTTCCTCGACCAGCAGCACGTCGCCGACGTCGTGGCGCGCCTGCGCGAGGCGCGAGTGCGGTCGGTGTTCGTGATCGGCGGTGACGCGCCGAAGCCGGCCGGAGCGTTCGAGAACGCGTACGCGCTGCTGCGAGCCATGGAAGAGGTTCACCACCCCTTCGAGGAGATCGGCATCGGCGGGTATCCCGAGGGGCACCCGGCCATCTCGCAGCAGGCCCTGGATCTGTCGCTGAAGCAGAAGGCGCCGATGGCGACGCACATCATCACCCAGATCTGCTTCAACGCCGGCACGACGGCGAGCTGGGCCGCCGACCTCGCCGGAGCGGGCATCGACCTCCCGATCCACGTCGGAATACCGGGCCCGGTGAACCGGCAGAAGCTGATGCGCATCTCGGCGGGCATCGGGCTGGGGCAGTCCGCGCGGTTTCTGCGCAAGCAGCAGAGCCTGCTGTGGCGCTTCCTGCTTCCTGGAGGCTACGACCCGACGAAGCTGACCCGGCGGCTGGCCGTCGCCGCGTCGAAGACCGGCGGCAACCTCCGCGGCCTGCACATCTTCACGTTCGGCGACCTGCGCGAGACCGAGCTCTGGCGGCGGCGGCTGCTCGACTCGGTCGCCGAAAAGGACGATCAGCCATGAGCGAGCGGGGATGACCATGACCAAGGCCCAGGACAACTACCTGCTCGACCTGGCGGCGAGCAGACGAGGCTACGCGATCAACCGGCTGTGCGGGTCGTTGAAGGACGCGGAGAACCGGCGCCGGTTCAGCGAGGACGAGGCCGCCTACTGCGACGCCTACGGCCTTTCGCCGGAGCAGAAGCAGGCGATCCTGGAGCGCGACTGGACCGCGATGCTCGACCTGGGCGCGTCCATCTTCTACACGTTCAAGCTCGCGGTGCTGGACGGCAAGTCGATGCAGCATCTCGGCGGCGTGTTCACCGGGATGTCGGCCGAGGAGTTCACGGCGGCCATGCGGTCGGGAGGACGGAGATTTGGCTGAGATCATCTGGGGTCTGGCGACTTCGCACGTGCCGTCCATCGGCGCCGCCATGGACCACCACAAGACCACCGATCCCTACTGGAAGCCCTTGTTCGACGGCTACGAGCCGGCCCGCGCCTGGATGGCCGCGCACCGGCCGGACGTGGCGGTGATCGTGTACAACGACCACGCGAACGCGGTCGACCTGGACCTCGTGCCCACGTTCGGGATCGGCGCCGCCGAGTCCTACGACGTGGCCGACGAAGGATGGGGCCCCCGACCGGTGCCCCCGGTGGTGGGAGCGCCCGAGCTGAGCGCCCACCTCGTGGGTGAGCTCGTGGACGACGGGTTCGACATCGCCACCTTCCACCGGCTCGACGTCGACCACGGCCTGACCGTGCCGCTGTCGGTGTACTGCCCGGATCCCGGTGAGGCCTGGCCGTGTGCGGTGGTGCCGGTCCTGGTCAACGTGATCCAGTACCCGCAGCCGACGGCAGCCCGCTGCCATGCGCTGGGCAAGGCGATCGGCCGCGCGATCCGGTCGTTCCCGCAGGATCTCAAGGTCGCGGTCTTCGGTACGGGCGGCATGTCGCACCAGCTCGCCGGCGCGCGGGCCGGGCTCATCAACTCCGAGTTCGACCGCATGTTCCTCCAGGCGATCGAGTCCGAGCCGGAGAAACTGGCCGCGCTCACGCGTGAGGAGTACATCCGCGAGGCCGGCACCGAGGGCATAGAGCTGATCATGTGGCTCGTCATGCGCGGCGCTCTCAGCGACCGGATCGCGCGCGTCCACGACACCTATCACGTGCCCGCCTCCAACACGGCCGCGGCGCTCGCCCTGTTCGAAGACCTGGGAGAGGCATGAGCACGTTCGTCCTGGTGCACGGCGCCTGGCATGGCGGCTGGGCATGGCGGCGGGTGATCCCGTCGCTGCTCCAAGCCGGCCACGAGGTCCACACGCCGACCCTGACCGGCGTCAGCGATCGCGCCCATCTCCTCAACCCGTCGGTCGGGCTGTCCACCCATGTCCAGGACGTGGTGGCGCTGATGGAGGCGCACGACCTCCGCGAGGTCGTGCTGGTGGGGCACAGCTACGCCGGTCAGGTGGTGACCGGCGTCGCCGACCGCGTCCCTGACCGGCTGGCCAAGCGCGTCTACCTGGACGCTTTCGTGGGCGGCGACGGCGACGCCGCGATCGACCTGCTTCCGGAGACGGTGGCCGGGCACTACCGGGAATCGGTCGCCGGCCCCGGTTTCGGCTGGCTCATCCCCGTGCGTTCGCTGACCGTGCTCGGCGTGACGGAGGAGGCGGACCTGGAGTGGCTGGGGCCGCGCCTGACCCCGCACCCGTGGCTCACGTACGCCGAGCCCCTGCGGCTCGGGGGCGGCTCCGGCGAGGTGCCGGCGGCGTACGTCGAGTGCACCGACTGGATGCGGGTGTTCCAGCCCCATGCCGAGCGGGCGGCGGCACTCGGCTGGCCGGTGCACCACCTCGCCACCGGCCACGAGGCCATGGTCACCGCGCCCAAGGAACTCGCTGAGCTGCTGCTCGCCGTCAACGCGTCGTGAAAGGAGAAGCCGAGTGGAGTTCCTGGTACGCACGGAGAACCTGATGCCGGCCGACACACCGGACGACACCCGCGAGCGCCTGCGCCGAGCCGAGCGTGAGCGCGCCATGCAGCTGCGGGAGGCGGGCATACTCAAACGACTCTGGCGGGTCCCCGGACGCAACGCCACCATCGGCCTCTACGAGGCCGACGACGCTACCGCGCTGCACGAGGCGCTGGCCTCGCTGCCGATGTGGAAATGGATGGACGTGTCCGTCGAGCCCCTGGCCACCCACCCGCAGGAGCGGAAGTAGCGCCGTTCGCCCGGGATCGGACGGGTCAGTAGCTGAACGTGGTGGCGCCGTCCCCGATCCAGCGCCACATCGGCACGGTGCCGCCGAGCGTGGCGGCCTTGATGAGCCCGGCCTCGTCGAGCCCCCTGGCGTTGAAGCAGATCGGGCACACCAGGAACGTTCCGCTCGCGTTCTGGTAGCGCTCGACCAGCTCCGGCAGCGGCGGGCAACCGGCGCACGCCACGCCGACCGCGAACCCCTCCAACGCCAGCCGGACGGCTTCCTTGGTCAGGAACATCAACGTCGGCCGGCCCTCCTCGGCCGCGCCGACCGCCACCAGGAACGCCACGGTGACCCGTTCCGTGTCCTCCAGACCGGTGGTCAGGCTGACGACTGCTTTTCCCGGCATGTCACTCCTTCTCGGATACGTTCGCTTCCTTCCTGAGACTGCGTGACGCCCGGGTCGCGGCCTAGTACGTTTTCTGTAGCGACCTCCGGGAGCGTGGCCCATGAAGCGGTACGGTCAGCACTGCCCGGTCGCGCGAGCCGCCGAGATCCTCGCGGAACGCTGGACCCTGCTGGTCATCCGTGAGCTCCTCTGGGGCGAGGACCGGTTCAACGCCATCGCCCGGGGCGTCCCGAGGATGTCCCCCTCCCTGCTGGCGACCCGGTTGCGGGAGCTGAGCCGGGCCGGTCTCGTACGACGTGACGTGGTCGACGGCGAGCCGCGCTACCTCCTCACGCCGGCCGGGCGGGAGCTGGCGCCGCTGATGGAGCAGATGGCCGCCTGGGGTGCTCGCTGGATGCAGGAGATACGCCCGGACGAGTTCGATCCCGCGCTGCTGATGCTCCAGATCCAGCGGGAGGCCGAGCCCGCCCGCATGCCGGAGCGGGCGGCCACGGTGCAGGTGCACTTCGGTGACGCGCCGAGCGGCCAGCGGCGGTGGTGGCTCGTGTTGTCCCGTTCCGGCGGCCTCGACGTGTGCGACCACGATCCCGGGTTCCCGGTCAGCGTGTGGATGGACACCGAGGTCCCGTCACTCACCCGCGTCTGGATGGGCGACGTGACCTGGTCGGCGGCGCTGCGCGACGAGACACTCCGGCTGACCGGCGACCGCGACGCGTGCCGGGCGCTGCCCGGGTGGCTGCACGTCAGCCCGTTCGCCGCCGTCGAACGGGCGGAGTCGCCGCTTCCCCGCCACCCCTGAGAGCCGGCCCTGTGAGGCCTGTGAGAGATCCTGTGCACGCCCGCGCGGACCAGAGATGCTTTTTCCCGGGGCAGCAGAACCTGCTTGTTCCCGCCATCATGCGCGGCGGATCGACGGAATTCGCCGCTAGGCACGGCCGGTTTCGCGGGCGTCGCCGCTCGCCACAGGTTCCCGAGCGGTGTCGAGGGGGCGGCGCCGGAACAGCAGCGGCCGGGCCAGCAGCACCACGCCCAGCACGACGAGAATGACCACGGTGACCCACTCCCTGGATCCGTGCGCGCCGTAGACGTGATCAGGCCGCCCGGTGTCGAAGGCGTACACCGTGCGCCCGGCGGTGAGCGAGTCCTGCTCGGGGTCGTAGAGGGTGAGCCCCTTGCGGAGCACCCTGCCGTCGTCGGACCGGAAGTCGCCCAGCCAGGTGCACACTTGCTTGCCGGGATGGTGCTCGAAGCAATCCGCGCGTACGGCGGTGAACGTGCCCGGCGTGCCGTCACCGCGTGCCGCCGCCAGTGCGGGGCCCGCCTGGTGGACACCGACCGCCAGGAGCATCAGGCCCCCGGCCATGATCACTGCGTCGAAGAGCGTTATCCGGCGCGCCAACGTTCAGCCTCCCGTCGCCGTGAGAACCCCGATGGACAGCAGCCTCCCGCTGCACCCTTGCGCACCTTTCGGTACGGATCCTCCCGATAGTCCACCGTGGAGCGTACCTCGCGCGGCATCACGAGCCCCCGGCGAGGTCCGCTCTCACCCTGGCACCACAGGGCGCGGCCGCCTGAAGACGGCGACGACATGCCGGACGCGGGCGCCCCGCATCGGGGCGCCCGCGCCACACACCTGTCCCGCGTCAGAAGTCGTCGGCGGTGCGGATCCGGTCACGGACCCAGACGCCGGCCTCCTTGAGCCTGCCCGTCCCCGCGAACGAGCCGTTCGGGCAGGTCCCGGTGGTGAAGACGGCGCCCGTACGGAAGTCGTCGGAGAAGTTCCAGTTCACCCAGCTGATCTTCTTCTGCGCCAGCAGGTCGAGGTACTGCTGCGACCTGGCGAAGTCGTTGGGCCCGTCACCGGACGCACTCTGGGTGCCGAACTCGGTCACGAAGATCGGCAGCCGGTCGGCGGCCCGGGACAACGTGTTCAGGTACTCGGTGCCGTGCGAGGCCGCGTAGAAGTGGAACGTGTACATGATGTTGGCCGCGTTGACCGGGTTGTTGACGATCTCGGTCTCGTTGCCGCCGCCGGAGACGCCGAGCGACGACCACGCGCGGGTGCCGACCAGGACCGGGGCGTCGGGGTCGTACTGCCGGATCACCGGGATGAGCTGGTGCGCGTAGTCGCGGATGACGGACCAGGTGACGGCGTCACCGTTCGGCTCGTTGGCGATCTCGTACAGGACGTTGTTCTTGCCGTTGTGCCGCTGGGCGATCTCGGTGAAGAACGTCCTGGCCCGGCTGAGGTTGTACATCGGGTCACCGGGGGTGAGCATGTGCCAGTCCACGATCGCGTACATCCCGCGGGCGGTGGCCATCTCGATCAGGGAGTGCACGCGGTCGGTGAACAGCCGGGGGTCGGTCTCGTAGCCGCCCTCCTGGACGTACATCGAGATGCGCAGGACGTCGGCCTTCCAGTCGTTCGCCAGCGCGTCGAGCGACGCGTTGTTGAGGCACTGGTCGTACCACTGGATGCCGTGGCTGCTCATGCCGCGCAACTGGATCTGCTTGCCGTTCTCGTTGCAGAGCTTGATACCGCACACCCGTAGCTGCCCGTTGGCCTGGACCGGGGTGCCGCCGCCCCCGCCGCCCGCGGGAGTGCCGTAGACCTCCATCTCCCACAGGGAGTAGCCGTAGGGGGTGCCGCGCTGCGTGCCGTACACCCGCACGTACCGGCCGCTGCCGCTGACCGTGAGGTCGTCGGTCGCCCCGTCGCCGGCGGCGGTGGAGTAGACGTCGCTCCAGGTGGTCCCGTCAGGCGAGGTCTGCACCCGGTACGCCCTGGCGTAGGCGGCCTCCCAGGTCAGCCGCACGCGGGAGACGGCGTGCGTGGAGCCGAGGTCCACCCGGATCCACTGCGGGTCCACGCCCTCGGCACTGGCCCACCGCGTGGACGCGCTGCCGTCCACCGCCTTGCCCGGCTCCAGCCCGGCGGCCTCGACCGAGGAGGCCGTCACGGTCTTGCCGTGTGACACCAGCGGGTCGGCCGCCGCCGGCCGCGCTCCGGCCGCGCTCGCGCCGGACGGCACCATCAGCGGCACCATCAGCGCGGCCACGACCGCGAAGACCCTCACACCTGCACTTCGCCTCACGAACGACTCCGATTCTTCGGGAGCTCGCGGTCACGGGCGACCGCTCGCCCAACCACCGGGAAGGCCGCCACTGCCTGGCTCCGTTAAGAAAGTTTCCTAACTTGCGGCGCAGCGTAAATTGACAGCGACCCTTACGCAAGACCCAAAGTTCCAGGCAGGTCCGCTCACCGTCACGCCCGCTCGCGCGGTGTCGACCGAGGTCCGGGAGGGAGCTTTCGAGCCCGTGGCTAGGCTGAGCCCACGGATCCAAGGAAGTGACCGCATGACGCGTTACAGGAATGGCCGGGTCGCGGCGGTTCTCGCCGGCGTGTACGCCAGTCTGGTGGTGCTTCTCGGCGTCGTCTCGGTGGTGATCCTCCTGACCGTGTCAGACCCGATCCTGCTGTCCGGCGTCGCTCTCATGCTCCTGACGTTCCCTCTTGGGCCGCTCATCTGGTGGGGATGGGCTGCGGTCCCACCTCAGATGGCGGACCCCGTACTTCTCACAGTGATCCTCACCGCCGCCGGCCTGCTGCAGTCGTATCTGATCTGGCGCATCTCACGTGGCCCTGCGATCCCCCAGGACGGAGCCGCCTGATCCTGCGGCGGCAGCGCGTGAACGACGCCTGTAGCGCTCTAGCGAGGTGCGGCGAGGACGTCCCGCAGTACGTCCTCCAGCGTGACGCGGGCGAGCTCGCGCCTCAGGGTCTCCTCGATGCTCTCGTAGATTCCCTGCATCGCCGGCTGGATGCCGTAACCGATGGCGCACTCCTGGTCCGGGGTGGCGCGGTGCATCGCGAACAGCGGGCCGGGTTCCACTGCTTCGTACACGTCGAGCAGGGTGATCGATGCGAGCTCGCGCGCCAGCGACCAGCCCGCGCCCACGCCTCGCCGGGACTCCACGAGCCCCGCCCTGCGCAGTTCGCCCAGCAGCCGCCTGATCACCACGGGATTGGTGTTGGCGCTGGTCGCGATCTGCTCGGAAGTGGCCACCTCATGGCCCTGGCGCTGGTAGAGGCCGATCCAGGCCAGCGCGTGGGCGGCGATGGTCAACCTGCTGTTGGCGCTCACGCACCCTCCTCCCCTCGGCCGTAACGCTCCATGTTACGACCAGCTCAGTCGTAACAAGAAAAGTTGCGATCGGATTGTCGTAACCAATAGCGTTGCGACAACACGAATCAGCGAGGTGAGAACAATGAACAAGCCCCTCACGGGCAAGGTCGCCCTGGTCACCGGGGGTTCCCGCGGGCTGGGAGCCGCGACCGTACGACTGCTGGCCGAGCAGGGCGCCGACGTCGCGTTCACTTATGTCAGCTCTGAGCACCGGGCGCAGGCCGTTGTCGAGGAGGTGCGCGGCAACGGGGCGAAGGCCGTCGCCCTCAGGTCCGACCAGGCGGAAACGAGCGGGGCGCCGGCACTGATCGACGAGGTGGTCGCGCACTTCGGCGGCCTGGACATCCTCGTCAACAACGCGGCGATCTCGGTTGCCGGCCGCACGGTGGACGATCCGGACGCCGACACCGCCGCGCTGGACCGCATGCACGCCACGAACTACCTCGGCGTGATCGCGATCATCCGGGCCGCCTCCCGGGTTCTGCGCACGGACGGCCGCATCATCACGGTGAGCTCGGGACTAGGCACCCGGGTCGGCCTCCCCGGCAATGCCGACTACTCGGCGACCAAGGCCGGGATCGAGCGCTACACCATGGGCGTCGCCCGCGACCTCGGACCCCGGGACATCACGGCCAACGTGGTGGAAGCCGGACTGATGGAGGGCGGGATGGAAACCACCCCCGAGACCCTCAAGGCGCTGCTCAGCACGCTGTCGCTGCAGCGCAAGGGCCATCCGCAGGAGATCGCCGCAGCGATCGCCTTCCTGGCGAGCCCCGCCGCCTCGTACATCACGGGCGCGGTGCTGGACGCCCACGGCGGCTACAACGCCTGACGAGAGCCACCGGCTCTGCCGTCGGGGCAGAGTCGGTGCCTGGTAGCCGCTGGTGAGTGAGGACTCCCGACGCCTGGATCTTGGGTCCCGGGGTCAGATCGTGCCCTCACCAGCAGGCCAGTCGCACGCATGCGCGTGATCTCTGCAAGTAGCCGTTGTTTCCTCATCCCGGGTGACCGGCGGTGCGCACGCGGCGCACCGCCGGCGAACCCTCGCCGCCCGTCAAGGGCTCCGCGGCCCCGGTCACCGCGCATGTTGCTCGACGAGAGCACGCGAGGTCTGAACGCCGCCAAGAACGTCCTCGCCGCGCTCTTCCTCCTCTTCGTCGCCGACTTCTGCTGGACGGCCGTCCCCGCTCATCGCCGCCGGTTCCGTCACCGCGCTGCGGCCACCCGCTACGACAAGCTCGCCGTGCGCCACGAGCGACCCGTTCGTGGGGCTTGCGCCGCCGGTATTCAGCGTTACTATGTACTGGTAGTCAGTAACACCAAGTAGCTCAAGGAAGGGGTGTTCCATGGGCAAGCTCCTGACGGAGATGCTCAAGGGAACGCTGGAGGGCATCGTCCTCGCGATCCTGTCCGGCCGGCCCGCCTACGGCTACGAGATCACGGCATGGCTGCGGGATCAGGGCTTCAGCGACATCGCCGAGGGCACCGTCTACGCGCTGCTCGTCAGGATCGAGCGGCGCGGTCTCGTCGACGTGGAGAAGGTCCCGTCCGAGAAGGGGCCGCCGCGCAAGGTGTATTCCCTGAACGCTCAGGGCCGGGCGTACCTCGAAGAGTTCTGGAGGACCTGGAGCTTCCTCGCAGAACGGCTCGAACAGCTCCGCGAAGAAGGTAAGTAGACATGGACACAGGGTCGAACGAGCCGAAGAGTCGCTACCTGCAGTACCTGGAGGTGGTCACCGGACCGCTCGAGGACAAGAGGCGCTGGCGGCGGTACAAAGCGCGCACCAAACAGCTTCCCGAGAGCTATCGCACGGCGGTCGAGGCGATGGAGCGGTACCTGATGCACTTCGGGCCGGGGGACGGCGCCGACGCGGCCTCGATGTACGAGGACCTTGCCGATCTGTTCGAGCAGAGCGCGGCGGACGGAACCCCCATCCGCGAGATCTTCG
Source organism: Nonomuraea terrae (assembly GCF_044465245.1). Lineage (NCBI taxonomy): Bacteria > Bacillati > Actinomycetota > Actinomycetes > Streptosporangiales > Streptosporangiaceae > Nonomuraea > Nonomuraea terrae. Next base: position 509,469 of record NZ_JBITLL010000008.1, read on the forward strand.
GGGAGGACCCCGTGGAGTTCGTCGAGGCGTTCGCGCAGAACTACTCGGCGGGGCGGTGGATCAGCCGGGAGCGCGAACGGCTCACCAGCGCCATCGAGCGGGCCGCCGGTGAAGACACCGGAGAAGAAGAGAGGACCGTCTGATGACGGCACAGCAAACCCAGGCGATCCACGTGCAGGGCCTGGAGAAGTCGTACAAGGAGCTGCGGGTGCTGCGCGGCGTGGACTTCGACGTGGCGCGAGGCAGCATCTTCGCCCTGCTCGGCTCGAACGGGGCGGGCAAGACCACGGTCGTGAAAATCCTGTCCACGCTGCTCAAGGCCGACGCGGGCACGGCCAGGGTCAACGGCTTGGACGTCGCCGCGCAACCGGCGAACGTGCGAGAGTCGATCAGCCTCACCGGACAGTTCGCCGCCGTCGACGAGATCCTCAGCGGGCGGGAGAACCTCGTGCTGGTCGCCCGTTTACGGCACCTCAAGGATCCCGGCAGGATCGCCGATGACCTGCTGGAGCGTTTCTCGCTGACCGACGCGGCGGCGCGGAAGGTGTCGACGTACTCCGGCGGCATGCGCCGGCGCCTCGACATCGCGATGAGCCTCATCGGCGATCCGCCGGTCGTCTTCCTCGACGAGCCGACGACCGGGCTCGACCCCCAGGCGCGCATCGAGGTGTGGCAGGCCGTCAAGGAACTCGCCGACCAGGGCACGACGGTGCTGCTCACCACCCAGTATCTGGACGAGGCCGAACAACTCGCAGACCGGATCGCGATCCTGCACGAGGGCCGGATCATCGTGAACGGCACCCTGGCCGAGCTCAAGCAGCTGCTCCCGCCCGCCAAGGTCGAATACGTGGAAAAACAGCCGACCCTTGAGGACGTGTTCCTCACGCTCGTCGGCGCCAACGGCAAGAACGCGACACGGACGATCAAGGAACAACGATGACCAAGTATTTCTTCGTCGACACCGCCGCCCTGTTAGGACGATCCCTGCGCCACATCACGCGCAGCGCGGACACCATCATCACGACCACGGTCATGCCGATCGCCATGCTGCTGCTGTTCGTCTACGTGTTCGGCGGCGCGATCAACACCGGCCCGGTCTCGTATGTGAACTACCTGCTGCCCGGCATCCTGCTCATCACGATCGCCTCGGGCATCGCCTACACCGCGTTCCGGCTCTTCATGGACATGAAGAGCGGCATCTTCGAGCGCTTCCAGTCCATGCCGATCGCCCGCTCGTCCGTGCTGTGGGCGCACGTGCTGACCTCGCTGGTCGCCAATCTGGTCTCGCTCGTGGTCGTCGTGCTCGTCGCCCTGCTCATGGGCTTCCGCTCGGGAGCGGGTGTGCTGGCATGGCTCGCGGTCGCCGGCATGCTCATCCTGTTCACCCTGGCCTTGACCTGGATCGCCGTCATCGCCGGTCTGTCGGCGAAGTCCGTGGACGGGGCGAGCGCGTTCTCCTACCCGCTCATCTTCCTGCCGTTCCTCAGCTCGGCCTTCGTGCCCACCGACACCATGCCCGGCCCGCTGCGCGCCTTCGCCGAGCACCAGCCGGTGACCTCCATCGTCAACGCCATCCGTGACCTGTTCACCCAGCAGCCGGTCGGCGCCGACATCTGGATCGCCCTGGCCTGGTGCGTCGCCATTTTCATCATCGCGTACCTCTTCGCCATGGCCGCTTACCGCCGCAAAATCGCCTAGGCCGTACTGATCGAGCCCGTCTTGATCAACATGGCGGACAGGCAGATCGCGGCGCGGGGGTCGCGCGCGACTTCGTCGGTGCGCATCGCGATACCGCGCCGTTGATCGAGACAGTCGAATCACCGTTCAAGAGCGTCATCGCTTTCCGTGACTCCGACAGCTGCCTGAACGCACTTCCCGCGATCGACAGGAAATCTGAACGCGACGCGACTTTTCGCGAGCAAGGAATGATCATGGTATACACCGTCCCCACGCTGCCGACCACGCGTCAGCCCGGCTGCCCCTTCGACCCGCCCAAGGACCTCATCGAGGCCCGCGAGCACGGCCCGATCAGCCGCCTGCCCTTCGCCGACGGACACCAGGGCTGGTTGATCACCGGATACGACCTGGTCAGGTCGGTCCTGGCCGACCAACGCTTCAGCTCCCGCAGGGAGCTCATGCGCCACCACCCGACCATCGACTACGGCGAGATCGAGGTCCCGCCGGCGCCGCCCGGCGAGTTCCTCCTCATGGACGAGCCGCAGCACAGCCGATACCGCAAACCGCTGGTGGGCAAGTTCACCGTCCGGCGGATGCGGCAGCTCACCGAACGCGTCGAGCAGGTCACCGCCGAGCACCTGGACGCGATGGAGAAGGCCGGGCCCACGGCGGACCTGGTCACCGCGTTCGCCAAGCCCATCCCCGCCGTCATCATCTGCGAGTTGCTGGGCGTGCCGTACGAGGACCGCGGCTCCTTCCAGGACAACATCGACAAGTTCCTCGGCGGGGAGGTCGGCGACGAGGAGCTGTTCGCGGCCTACACCGCGACCCAGCAGTACCTCGCTGACCTGGTGGCCGCCAAACGCGCCGACCCCACCGACGACGTGCTCAGCGACCTGACCGACAGCGACCTGACCGACGAGGAACTGCGGGGCATGGCCCTGATCCTGCTGTCGGCCGGGTTCGACACCACCGCGAACATGCTGGCGCTGGGCACCTTCGCCCTGCTGCGGAACCCGGAGCAGCTCGCCGCGCTGCGCGCCGACCCCACGCTCACCGACAACGCCGTCGAGGAGCTGCTGCGGTACCTGAGCGTCGCCAAGCAGTTCCAGCGGGTCGCGCTGGAGGACGTCGAGCTGGGCGGTCAGACCATCAAGGCCGGAACGACGGTCATCCTGTCGCTCAACACCGCCAACCGCGACCCCGAACGTTTCACCGACCCCCACGTGCTCGACCTGCGCAGGCAGAACGGCGGGCATCTGGCCTTCAGCCACGGCATCCACCAGTGCCTCGGCCAGCAACTGGCCCGCGTCGAGCTGCGCGTCGCGCTCCCCGCGCTGATCAACCGCTTCCCCACCCTGCGCCTGGCCGTACCGGCTGAGGAGGTCGCCCTGCGCCCGGAGACCGCGGACATCTACGGGGTCAAGAGCCTCCCGGTCACCTGGGAGGTGTGACCGCGAACCGGTGGACTCGGCCGTGGACAGCCGGCGATCATCGTGACCGGCCGGCCACGAAGCGAAGCGCCCGTCAGCGCGTTTCCGCTGGTGACGAACCTCTCCCCCGTGGTACGCCGTTCACGGGGCCGTCGCCACGCAGAGAACCACGCTGTGATCATCGCTCTGTGCAGTCTCACCCTCGCGTTGGCCCCGGTCACGGCGTTCGCCGAGCCGCAGCCGGAAACCCGGCTCACCGATGCGCCCGGCCTGTTCACCGAGGCCACGGTCACCGGCATCGTCAACGAACCAGACCCAGCAGGTCTCCATCACCAACACCTATCGCCCCGCCTGCGGGCCCGGGCACGAGCACTCGCACACCTGCGGGAGGACACCCGCCTCCGCCTAGCCGAAACGTGTCGCAAAAGATCGGGAGGCGGCGCTTCGTAGCCGGACGAGCCGAGAGGTCTCCGGAAGACGGTTCATGACATCCGGAGACCTCGTGCCCATTTGGCGGTGACGGCGCGGCTGACCCGATCCATGCGCAGTGGTCGGCGCTGGAGCCGCTGCCGCCTGCACGGCGCCGCCCAGGCCTCAGCCCCGTGACGTCGGTGGGATGTTGTGGTTGAGGTGGAAGACGTTGCCGGGGTCATAGCGATCCTTGAGCGCCGTCAGCCGGGCGAGCTTCTCCTTGGGGTACGCGCGCCGCACGCCCGTCTCGCCCTCGTCGGCAAGGGTGTTGACGTAGGCCCCGGCGGCGAAGGGCTCCAGCGACGCCGCGTATCGGCGTGCGGCGGCCATGCGTTCCGCGTCCTCGGCGGGATCCGACCAGCGCGCCGCCGCGACGAACTCGACGAGCGTGTCGCGATGGCTGAAGGCCGTCTCGTCGTCGGCCACGTCCGCGATCGCACCGCCGTACGACTGCAGGCCGGCCGACGGCAGACAGGACGCGTCGGCGTCGCCGGTGCCGCGGGCCAGGAAGGCGCGGACGGCGTCGTCGGGGAACTCGCTGAAGTAGTGGCCCTTCCAATACCGGCGTTGCCTGTGGCCTTCGGCGCTGTCGTCCATCGTCTGGAGGTCGAGATAGGACAACTCCTGGACGCGTTCGGCGACCGGCGCTCCCAGGTCACGCAGCGCCGGCAGCAGGCGGCGTCCCTCGTCCGGGTCGCCCACCCAGACATACCCCACGCCGGCCAGCGGCCGGCCGTGCAGCGCGGGCGGCAGGTGCGGCCAGTCGTCCGTGGTGCCGACCCACGCGGTCAAGGTGGCGTGGCGCGGCGCGGCGCCGATCAGATCGCGCCATCCGCGCAGCACCGTGGCGGCGTCCTCAGGGAGGAAGTACAGGTCCACCAGGAGCGACCGGGTGCCCACCTGATGCAGCCGGAACTCGAACTCCGTCACCACGCCGAAGTTGCCACCGCCGCCGCGCAACCCCCAGAACAGGTCGGCGTTCTCCTTCGCGTCCGCGCGCACCACGTCGCCGTCGGCGGTCACCATTTCGAAGGACGTCACGTTGTCGCACGACAGGCCGTACGCCCTGGCCAGCCAGCCCATCCCGCCGCCGAGCGTCAGCCCGCCCACGCCGGTGTGGGACACGTTCCCCGCCGTGGTGGCCAGGCCGTACGGCTGCGTCGCGCGGTCCAGGGCGCCGAGCAGCGCGCCGCCCTGGACCCACGCGCGACGGCCCGCCGGATCCACGCGTACGGCGTCCATGGGCGACAGGTCGATCAGCAGGCCGCCGTCGGTCACCGGAAGCCCCAGGATGCTGTGGCCGCCGCAGAGCACCCCGATCTCGAGGCCGTGGGCGCTCCCGAAGCGCACCGCGGTGGCGACGTCGCCGCGGTCGGTGCAGCGGGCGATGACCGCCGGGCGCCGGTCGACCATCGCGTTCCACACGCTCCTGTGCCTGTCATAGCCTTCGTCACCGGGCAGCAGTACCTGCCCCGCGAAGTCCCTTTCGAGCACCGCCACGTCCGTGCGGCTCGTACCCATATACCCTCCGGTCGTGCGTCTTGACGCGTATCGGCCGCGGCGATCGCCTGTGGCCGGGGTGCTGTGACGCTCTTCCTGAACGGTAGACGCGCGCGTGGAGGGAGCCAGTGTCGCCGCGGACACATCACCGGGGCTGAGATCCACTGACATGATCGCTCGAGAACGATCGCAACGCGAGAGGCCCGGCACCGCGTTTCCGCGTTTCCGCACGACGGGTGGGCCACCCTCCGCGATCGAGGACGGCAAGGTGAACGACGTTGAATGCTCCACCGCCACGGCGGCCGGGTCCGAGCGATGACGTGGATCAGGCGCTGGCCGACGTCTTGGAAGCGATCGGCACCGCCTCTCGCGCGCTCGCTGTCCAGAGCGCGGCGAGCATGGCCTGCCACGGTGACAGGCGGCGGCTCGCCGCCTGTCTGGATGCGATGACGCCTGGTCAGCTCACCGAGGTGACCGTCGCCGCGCGCTTGCTCAGCGCGGAGGCCGAGCAGGCGCTCGCCCGGAGGGAGCGGTGACGGCCGAGGGGGAAGGCTCGCGGCGCCGGGCGGCCAGGCGCGCCGGGGTCGGCCAGCGTACGTCGTGGGCCCAGCCGAGCCTTTCCATCAGCCAGATCAGCCGGGCGGAGATGTCGAGCTGGCCGCGCAGCACGCCGTGGCGGGCGCAGGTGGGATCGGCGTGGTGGCCGTTGTGCCAGCTCTCGCCGAACGACAGGATCGCCAGCGGCCAGAAGTTCGCGGCCTGGTCCCCGTTGCGGGTTTTCAGCGGCCGCTCGCCGAAGACGTGGCAGATGGAGTTGATCGACCAGGTGACGTGGTGCAGCATCGCGATCCGCACCAGCGCGCCCCAGAAGAACGCGGTCAGCGCTCCGCGCCAGGTGCCGGTGACCAGCAGACCGACGGCGGGCGGCAGCAGCAGCGAGGCGGCGACCAGCGGCCAGAACAGCCGGTCCACCCGGCCCATGTCGGCATCGGCGAGCAGGTCCTTGGCAAAGCGCCGCCGGTTGGTGCGGTCACGCTCGAACATCCAGCCGACATGCGCGAACAGCAGTCCTTTGGCCAGGCCGCGCACGCTGTGGCCGTAACGCCAGGGCGAGTGCGGGTCGCCGTCGCGGTCAGCGAAGGCGTGGTGGCGCCGGTGGTCGGCCACCCACTGGATGACCGAGCCCTGCACGGCCAGCGTCCCGGCCACGGCCAGGCCGATCCGCAGCCACCGCCGGGCCTTGAACGCGCCGTGGGTGAGACACCGGTGGAAGCCCACCGTGACGCCGAGCCCGGTCAGGACGTAGGCCGTGGCGGCGATCGCCACGTCGGCCCAGCTCAGCCCCCACCCCCAGGCCACCGGGATCGCGGCGACCAGCGCCGCGAACGGCACCAGCACGAACACCCACAACGCGACCACCGCCGCGACCGGTTTACGTCCGTCGACGATCGGCGCCGCGCCGTCCCGCTCCCGGTCGACGCTGCCTGCACCCGTCGAAGCCATGCCAGTTCCCCCCATCACGCGTGCAGCGTCCTTTCACCCCCTTGGAGCCCGTTCACCTGCCCACGCGCACGGTGGCCACACCCTTGGCCCGATAACGGGCTTCAGAGGAGCCGCCCGTCAATGTCGCGCTGTGAAACCGAACGGAACCGGCGTGCGCGCTTCCATGCTGGACCCAGAAAAATGTTGGAGAAATTTGCGTCATGGGTAGGGGCATTTCGCCCTACCAGCTTTCTCATGACGGCACGGTGAGCCATTCTCTGTGAAACGAGCGCGGCGTGCGCTCACGGTCGCATCCCGCCGACGTACCGGCCCCGGCCATGAGCGCCGCTCGGCGCTGGGCCGCCCGGATGGCCACAGGCTGGAAGCGAGCGAGGAGCCGGCACGGCTGGCTGGATCACGCGGTGCGCGCCCTGATCCGCTACGACAGGGCCGACGCCGGCCGGCTGTCGGCCGCCCTCACCTACTACGCCTTCTTCGCCACCTTCGCCTTGGCCCTGTTGGGGTTCGCCATCCTCGGCCGCATTCTGGACTATCCGGAGGCGCTGGCCCAGGTGCAGCGCTACCTGAGCGACACCTTCCCCCGCCTCGACGTCCAAGCGCTTCGCACCGCCGGTGGAACGGCCGGGCTGGTGGCCTGCGTGGTGCTGCCGCTGGCGGGCCTGTTCTGGATGGACACGCTGCGCTCGGCGACCAGGGCGATCTGGGGGCTCGAGGAGTACCCGGGCAACTTCTTCCTGCGCCAGATCATCGACCTGGGCGTGGTGGCCGGGCTCGGGGTGCTGTTGTCCCTGTCGCTCACCGTCGCCTTCGCCGCCGAGTGGGTGCTGACCTGGCTTGCGGTGAACACCGTGGGCGTGGACGCCATGCCCGCTCGCGGGGTGCTGTCGGTGGCGGCGTTCGTGCTGGGAATCGGGATCAACACCTTGCTTGCCATGGCGCTGCTGACCGCGCCGCCCCGGCTGCATTTGCCGCTGCGCCGGGTGATCGGCCCGGCGCTCGTCATCACGATCGGCCTGGAGATCCTCAAGACCCTCGGCCAAGCCCTGCTCAACCTCACCGCCGCCAACCCCGCCTACCAGGTCGTCACCGGAGCGGTGGCGATGCTGCTCTTCCTCAAGGTGCTCAACCAGCTCATCCTGTTCGCCACCGCGTTGGCGGCCACCAGCGCCACCGGCGATGTGACCGACCTGGCCACCCGGCCAGGTCGGAAGTGATCACGCTGGGCGACTCAGCCGGACGCGGCTCGTCAGCAGGTTCGACCCGGCCGCCGGCCTGATCGGCCTGTTCGAACGGCTCGGCTGGGCGAGCGACGTGCACTGGCCCGACCACGAGCGGGTCCAACGCCGCCGTCACGCGGTGATGACCGTCTCGGCGACCCGACAGGCGCCCGCGTACGCCAAGAGAGCAGGCCATGAAGCGGATCCGCGACGGGCCTGACCCGCAGGACGACGCCGGTCACCGGTGGGGCCGCAGGCATCGGCAGGGCCACTTCCCTGGGGCCTGACCTCGCCGGGCGCGTATCTCACGTCAACGCCTGGTACCGCCGCGGCGAGCGCCGCCCCGCCAGGCCGGCACCGCCGGCGGTGGGCACGCGGACGTGGCCGGGCCGAGTGTGCCATACCGTGTGTTCCTAGGCTGAGAATGCTTCTCCGACCTCTCGGAGGCAACAGCCACAAGCAGAGAGCGAGACGCGACATGGGCAGTGCTCGCAAAACCGAAGATCACGCCACCGGTGACCCCTCCCAGCCGAACGGGCCCGACGAGCGGCCCGATCACGCGGCCAATGCTCAGTGGCTCAAGGACAACCCGGACGCCATGCCGCAGGTGGGCGCCGGCCGGTGGGCCGTGTACGACCGCGCCGGCCATCTGCGCGGCCACCTCGTCGGCGACGGCCCGACCCGCGACACCCGCTTCAAGGCGGTCGGCGCGACCAACGAATGGTCGCCTCCCGACCAGGCACCGGGCTACGGCATCACCCTGCACGATGCCGGGGCGTACCTCCTCGACACCAGCGTGGGAGAGGGGCAGCCCGACGAGAGCGTAGGTGAATGAGCGCCGCAAGGGCAACGAGTCCCCTGCGGTGGGTGGACGCCGCTGCGGCGTCGGTCCCGGCCGGGGCTCATGCTCTCAGGGTCGAACCGCGATGATCGCTGCAGCAAGACCTCGCTCCTGGTCGGACAGGGTAGGGCGTCTTGGCGCGAAGGACGGCCGGCAAAACCGACGGCTCCGGCCTGATCCTCACGAAGGCCCCGGCGAGACATCGTTCGACCGTCTTGACCACGCCCTCCCGGCCGAGCACGCCGGATGAGCTCGCGAAGAAAGTGATCATGGGTCACGATGGCCAGTATGAGCAACGATGAAGACGCGCGTGCTGAGCTGGAGGAATGGAGCGAGTTCATCGGCCGGATCCGTTACGACGGGCCACGTTCCGGTGATGCCGGCGACGAGCGGTTGGCCGATGAGGCGGTGTCCAACGAGTTCACCGGTTGGGGACGCCTCGACGGCTCTGCCGAGATGAACAACCTGATCTGTCGTGCCTTGGAGATCGGCTACCTGCGGGCCCTGCAGGACGTGCGCGAGCAACGCATCGCCGGGCTGGGGCCCACAGACTGACATCGACACGAAAGGCGCAGCTCGCCTCCACGCATCTCCCGGCACCAGCCGGCCCTGGTTCCGCGAACTCGTCCAGCGGGGGGCGTGCTCAGCCGCGTCATAGCCGTGAGCAGCCGTAGAACTCCGACGATCACCACAGACAGCCAGGCAAAGGCCCGCCACCGCGTTCCCGCCGGTGACGGGCCTTTCTGCTGGCGGGTCCTACGGCTGGAGGTGTTCGATCAGGGCTTGCGGGCGACCACGCCGTATTGCGCCACCGGGTCGGGAGGGCCGAAGGGGGTTTCCTCGGCCCGCCACAGCGAGCACGACGTGAGGCCGGGTTCCAGCAGTTCCAGCCCGTCGAGGAAGCCGGACAGCTCCTCCTTGCCGCGCGCCGTGATCTGTGGTGTGGCGTGGGCGTTGTAGAAGTCCAGCGCCTCGGCGTTGGACCCGCCTCCTATGTCCATCGTGGGATGGGTGAGCGCCAGGTAGCTTCCCGACGGCACCGCCTCCAGCAGACGTTTCACGATCCGCTGGGCCTCGCCGGTGTCGCTGATGAAGTTGACGACGCCCAGCAGCATGATCACCACAGGCTGGGTGAGGTCGAGCGTCCTCGCGGCTTCCCGCAGGATGGCGTCCGGGTCGCGCAGGTCGGCGTCGATGTAGTCGGTCGCGCCTTCCTCTGTGCCGGTGAGCAGGGCGCGCGCGTGCACGAGCACCAGGGGGTCGTTGTCCACGTACACGATCCGCGCCCGGGGGTTCACCCGCTGGGCGACCTCGTGGGTGTTGTTCGCGGTCGGCAGGCCCGTCCCGATGTCGAGGAACTGCCACATGCCGGCCTCGCCGGCGAGATGGTGTACGGCTCGCCCGAGAAACTCACGGTCGGCGCGGGCCACGTCGACGATGGCGGGGAACATCTCGCGGACCTGGTCGCCTACCACGCGGTCGGCCGGAAAGTTGTCCTTCCCGCCCAGCCAGTAGTTCCATACGCGCGCGTTGTGCGCGACTTCGGGGTTGAACTCCCTCGGCGATGTCTCAGCCACAACTCACCTCGTGCCAGCCGGTCTTCGTCCATCGTCTGTCCCGCCGGCCGTCATGGCGCGGCAGCCGTCGGGCGGTGTCCTCGGCGTACGGCCATGGGCTCCGGACGAGCCGGTGACCAGCGACGTGCCCTTACGGGGAGCGTAGCGACAAATGGTGATCTATGTCGATCTCTGATCCCGTACGGCCCGCCGTGGTCACGGCACGCGCGGGCGGACGCACGCTGAGCGTCGCCCTGGCCGCGGCCGAGGTGTCATACCGGATCGGCGGCGTCCAAGGCGAGCACGGCGAACGTGGCGAGCCAATGATCGCTGACGAAGTCGCCGGCGATCACCTGGGGAAGAGCGGCCTTCAGTTGCGCCTCGGCAGCGGCGGTGAGCCTGGGACTCCGCCCATCGTCCGCCGGTAGCGCGGCGGCGATGGCCCACAGCGCCGCCGCGCGGCTGAGCGCGAGCCCGATCAGGTGCCCGATGTGCGGATCGCGGGGATCGGACACGATCGGCGGCTCCAGCAGAGCCTGCGGCTCACCGTGTGCCAGCCCCGGCAGGAACGCCGACAGCCACGCCGCGAACTCCTCCCGAGTCAGCACCCGCCGCATCAGATCCGCCTCGGTGAGTGCCGGCGACACGAAGTCCTGCCCGGACGGTTCCCAGGCCGCCGGATAGTTGCGATCGGTGCCGAACCAACGCCGGGCGGTCTCGGAGACGACACCCGCGAGTGCCGCGCACCCGGCCGGCTCGGCCGAGTCCAGGACCAGTCCCAGCGCGAACGCGCTGTTGGCGTGAACGCCATGACGGACCGGATAGGTGGCCTTGGCCAGCCACCCCTCGACGAGTTCGGCGACGGCCGTCACCGCCGGGCGCAGCGCGCCCGCCCACCGTGCACCGTCGCCACCGGCCGATGCGCATTCAGCCGCCAGGGCGAGCAGCCAGCCCCAGCCGTAGGGCCGCTCGAACGTCGGGTGGGCGCGCAGGTAGACGGCCTCGGTCGTCAGGTGCTCGGGCGTCAGGTGCCGGTCCAGCACCTCGCGAACGGCGGCCTCGTCGATCTCCGTCCGGTTCCGCCGCAGCAGCCGGACCAGCAGCCAGTGCATGTGCACCGCGGAGTGCCAGTCGTAGGAGCCGTAGAAAGCCGGATGGTGGACGCGCGGCGGCACGATGTCGCCCGGACCCGTGACGAGGTGCTGCGGAGCGTTCGGGAACTCCCGCGTCACGTTCTCCAGAGCGAGGCCGGCGAAGCGGGGGGCGAGATCGGCGACGGTCGGCAGCGGATCAGTGGAGAGCGCCACCGGTCTCCTTCAGATCCGCGGTCGTGGTGACCGCCACGGACACGATCGCCGTCAGCGCTTCGGCGATCGAGTGGACGGACATCGACGGCTGGTCGCCGCCCGGGACCTGCTCGGGCAGGTAGGGCACGTGCACGAAACCGCCGCGCACCCCCGGCCGGCCGTACTCGATGAGATGCATCAGCCCGTAGAAGACGTGGTTGCAGAGGAACGTGCCCGCCGTGTGCGAGACGGACGCCGGCAGGCCGGCGTCGCGGACGGCGGCCACGCACGCCTTCACCGGGAGAGTGGAGAAGTACGCCGCCGGGCCGTCCACGACGACGGGCTCGTCGACGGGCTGGGCGCCGTTGTTGTCAGGGATGCGAGCGTCATCGAGGTTGATGGCGACGCGCTCGACCGTGATGCCCGGCCTCCCGCCCGCCTGCCCGACACAGACGACGACCTCGGCCCCGGACTCCTCGACGGCCGCGCGCAGCCGCGCGATGGCGTCGTGGAAGACCACCGGCAGCATCACCGTCGTCAGCGACACCCCTTCCGGCGGCGTGGTCGCGGCCAGTCGCACCGCCTGCCACGACGGATTGACGCCGGAGCCGTCGAACGGCTCGAATCCGGTGAGCAGCACGTGGGTCATGTGTCTCCTCTCATTCGCCGGCGCCGGTCAGCGGTGCGGGGGCCTGCGGAGACTCTCGGCAGACCCGGCTCCGCCGTTTCGCGGCCCCGGTCCCCCGGCGGGGGCCGGGGAAGGTCGTGTCGACAAGGTCCTGATCGGGGTGGTGCTCAAAAGGCGGGGAAACAACTCATAGGGAACGGTCAACCGTAGTCTCCCGGTGTCAGCCGTAGCCGGCCGGGCACGAAGCGAGCGGCCCTTCACCGCGTTTCCGCCGGCGAAGGGCCTCTGGGGGACGGGCTGATCACACTGTCGTGACGGGGGCTACTGGTGCCGGTCGTCGGTCTTGAGCTGTTCTCCGGTGGTGGAGACGAAGACGACGAGGAGCTCGGCTGGTTCTGTGTCGCTGGCGTTCTCCGTGGCCACGTGGTGGGCTCCCGGCTGCTCCATCCAGTTCTCGCCTTGGTGGTATGTGCGCATCGGTTCGCCTTCGACGTGGCTGCGTACCGTGCCTTCGAGCACGTAGGCGTAGACGAACGCGTCGCCGTGTCGGTGGGGCGCCGCTTCGGCGCCCGGCGGGAAGGTCACGGTCGCCGAGGTGAAGGTCTTGCCGCGGACGTTCGGGAGCGCCTGTTGGAACAGGGGTGTCAGGGTCTCGGAAGGGTGCTCCGAAGCCACGGCCGAAATGGCCTGGGTGGTCGGACGCCCCGTCGCGGGGGCGCATCCGACCAGCGCGGCCGCCATGCCTGCGATCAGCACGCCGCCGGCGATTCGCGCACTGATCATGAGTGCTGCACCCCTTGGTCGTCGGCGACCTGGATGATCGTCTTGCCGGGGGTGCGGCGGTGGCGGGCGAACGCCGAGGCCGTTTCGGAAAGCGGTCGCACAGCGCCGACGATGGGGTTGAGCCGTCCGGCTCTGACGCGCTCGGCGAGGTCGGTCAGCCGGGCGCGGTCGGGTTCGACGACGAAGAAGACGGCTCGCCCGTTCTTGGGCTGCACGGTAGGTGGCACGGCGACGCTGACCAGGGTGCCACCCGGGCGTACCAGTTCGGCCGATCGCTCGAGAATGTCGCCGCCGATGACGTCGAACACCACGTCCACCTCGCCGACATGGTGCAAATCGTCGGCGTCCAGGTCGAGGAAGGTCTGCGCGCCGAGGCCGAGCGCGACATCGCGGTCGTCTGCTCGGCCGGTGCCGATCACGCGGGCGCCCACCTCCCGCGCGAGTTGGACGGCGATCGAGCCGACACCGCCCGCGGCGCCGTGAATGAGGACGGTCTGGCCGGTCGTGAGGTGGGCGTGGTCGAACAGTCCCTGCCATGCGGTCAGTCCGGAGATGGGCAGCGCGGCGGCCACGGCGTGGTCGATGTCGGCCGCGAGGGGGGCGAGGTTGCGAGCCTCCACCGCGGTGTATTCGGCCAGGGATCCGTCGCGGGCCCAGTCGGTCAGTCCGAACACCCGCTGGCCCACGGTGAGGCCGGTGGTTCCGTAGCCGAGCTCGACCACGGTGCCGGACAGCTCGTGCCCGGGGATGCTGGGCGTCCGGTCGCGACCGGCGCGATCGGACCACGTTGCCGGCCAGTCGAGCTCTCCGGGGGTGAAGCCCGCTGCGTGCACGCGCACGATGACGTCGTTCTCCGCAGCGTGGGGGTAAGGCATGTCTGCCAGGGTGAGGCCGCCGACACCCGCGTCACGGTCTCGCACGGTGATCGCTCGCATGCTCGGATCCTTTCCAGAATATTCGTCGGTATGGGGCTTCTGCGAGGGCTCGACACGCACCTCCGACCGGGCCTTCGCGCTGGTCGCCGCACTGATGACGCCGAAGGTCCCGTAGAACGTCTGGCGGTCGCCGTCATCACCACGTCGGCGCAGCCGGCGAACGCATCACGACGTCCGTTGCCGAAGCGGCTCACCCCGTTGATCGCGTGGCCTCTGGTGATGTCAGCTCGCCCAGGGCGAGCCGACGATGCGCTCGACCGTCGTCACGCGCTGGTAGCCGGGGATGAAGTGCTCGAGCACGTCGGAGTTCACGGTGCCGTTCGCGGTTTCTGGGCGGTTCTTGAGCCCGTCGACGGTGGCTCGCAGGAACTCGTTCTTGAAGTCCCCTCGCGGGTGGACCGCGAGGATTTCGCCCAGCTGATCGGGTTCCAGCCCGTCCAGGCCGAAGCCGAGCACGTCGGTCAAGACGCCGAGGTGCGTGGTGGCGATCTCCGGGGCCATCCGGCCGGGGATGCCCGGCGTGGTGTGCAGCGCGATCGCCGTCCAGACGGTCTCGGCCGCGGCCGTCGAGAAACCCCGGTCCAGGAGGAACTCGCGCGCGTGGTCGGCGCCATCGACTTCGAAGCGCTGCTCGACGTCGGAGAAGGGAGCCAGGAGGCCGGCGTCGTGGAACATGGCCGCCAAATAGAGCAGCTCCGGGTCCGGTTTCACGCCGAGCTTGTGAGCGTGGATCAGGCCGAAGAGGAAGACCCGCCGGGAGTGGTGGTAGATGAGAGGGCTGGTCGTCTCCTGGATGAGGATGGTCGCTTCGGCGACCGCCGCTGTCTCAGGAACTTCCAACCCCGCGATGACTGCTGGCATGACGTCTGACTTTCGGGAAGCATGTCGTCTTGTGGGCTCTGTGTCCGACTTCCATGCTGCCCACCGATCCGGGCACGGCGCCGCCTTCGTTCGGCCAGGAATCACCTATATCCGGACAGGGCGACATCCAGCCGCACCTCGCCGGCACGGCGAGGCCACCCAGGGGCGGTCGAGGGGTGGTTTCGGCGCCTGCCAGGTTGAGCAACCCCGCCCACGCGGATCACCCGGTAACGGTGTGCTACCAATGAACGGTGTCCATGCCTCCCACGTCGCGGCATCGACGGCGGCCAGTGCCCCGCCGGGCCGGTCACCGCGCGGATCCGGCTCCCCAGGGGCCGGACCGGTGAACGTTGCTCCCCACCGGGTCGCGATCCTCGTCTACGACGGGGTGACGTTGCTGGACGTCGCGGGTCCCGCGGAGGTGTTCAAGGAGGCGAACCGGTTCGGTGCCGATTACCGGATCGTGCTGCTGTCGCCCACCGGTGCGGACGTCACGTCGAGCCTCGGGGTCCGGATCGCGGTCGACGGCGCCGTCTCCGCGGAGCCGGCTTTCGACACGGTACTGGTGGCCGGGTCCGATCTCTATCCACGCGCCCGTGTCCCCGGCGACCTGGCGGACGCCACGCGGATACCGGCGGCCGCGGCCGGCCGGGTCGCGTCGATCTGCACCGGGGCGTTCCTCCTCGCCGCCGCCGGCCTCCTCGACGGCAAGCGCGCGACCACGCACTGGCAGGTCGTGCACGAGCTCGCCGTCCGGTGCCCCACATGCCGCGTCGAGCCCGACGCGATCTACGTTCGCGATGGCACCACGTACACGTCGGCCGGGGTGACGGCCGGCATCGATCTGGCGCTCGCTCTCGTCGAGGAGGACCACGGGCCCCACCTGGCGCGTGACGTCGCCCGCGCCTTGGTGGTGTACATGCAGCGTGCGGGCGGCCAGTCCCAGTTCTCCGCACCGCTGCAAGGGCCACCGCCCCGCTCGCCGGCTCTGCGCGACATCGTCGGCTTGGTGACGGCGAACCCCCACGGAGACCACTCGCTCGGTGAACTCGCGAAACACCTCAACGTGAGCACGCGGCACCTCACCCGGCTCTTCCACGACGAGCTGTCCACGACACCGGCCCGTTACGTGGAGAACATCCGATTCGACATGGCGAGGGCGCTGCTCGACCAAGGACACACCGCGACGCAGGCCGCGACCCTCGCCGGGTTCCCCAGTTACGAAAGCATGCGGCGGGTCTTCACCAGGAAGCTGTCGATCAGTCCTGCCGCCTACCAACGCCGGTTCAGCACGACCCGCCGCGCCAACGCGGGTTAGAGCCGGTGCCGTAAGTCATCGCCGGCAGCTGCCGTGCGGCCCGGTGACTTTCCGCCGGACGCCCCTCGGCGATGGCGCGCCTTCTGGTGCAGCAGCATTGGCTCCTCAGGTGATGACGGGCGATCAGGTCGAGCTCCTACTCCCCGACTCGGGCCTTACCGGGCTCGGGAGGTGACGCCGTTGACGGTGGCGCCGCGTTGCTGGTAGTCGACCGCCACCTGTTTGAGGAAGTCGGCTGGGAAGTTCAGGTGGGGTGTGGTGAGCGCCTCCAGCTCGGCGAGCTTCTCGTCGGGGATCGTGACGTCGAGGCTGGCCAGGTTGGCGTCGAGCTGCGCGGGGGTGCGGACGCCGATGATGGTGGACGTCACCGGGTGCTGCTGGCGTACCCAGGCGAGGGCGACGGCGGCGATCGACGCCCCCAGGCCGTCCGCGATGCGCTGAAGCGCTTCCACGACCGTGAACGTCCGCTCGGTCAGCCGCGATGCGACGTGGTGGGCCCGGTTCGAGCCTGCCGGTGCCGGATCGTCCCGGGTGTACTTGCCGGAAAGCAGGCCGTTGGCGAGGGGGCTCCATGGGGTGACGCCGAGCCCGAACGCGCGAGCCGCGCCGAACAATTCTCCTTCGACGGTACGCTCCAGCAGGGAGTACTCGACCTGGATCGCCGCCACGCCCGTCCAGCCGCGGAATCCGGCGATGGTGGCGGCGTGCGCGACGGCCCAGGCAGGCGTGTCGGACAACCCGATGTAACGGATCTTCCCGGCGCGAACGAGATCGTCGAGGGTAGACATGGTCTCTTCCACCGGGGTGTGCCGGTCGAAGTTGTGCTGCCAGTAGAGGTCGATGTAGTCGGTGCCCAGCCGGCGCAGCGAGCCCTCGACCTGGTGGTAGATCGCCTTGCGTCCGGTACCGCCGCCGTTGGGGTCGCCGGGGAACAGGCTGGCCGCGAATTTGGTGGCGATGACCAGCCGGTCCCGCAGGTCTCTCCGCTTGGCGAGATACGCGCCGATGACCTCCTCGGAGCGCCCCTGGGAGTAGCCGTTGGCGGTGTCGATGAAGTTGCCACCGGCCGCCGTGTAGCGATCGATCAGATCGTGCGAGGTGCCTTCGTCGGTGCCGAGGACCTCACTGCCGAAGGTCATCGCGCCCAGGCAGAGGGGACTCACGCGTAGGCCGGAGTTGCCGAGTGTGCGGTAGGAGTCCAGGGACATCGCTGATATCACCCTTTCGTAGGGGAAAGCGGCGCGACCGTCGCCTGGCGGTCGCGCCGACAGTGGTGCGTTCATGGATCAAGCAGCGGAGCGCTCGGCGATCGGGCGGCGGCGCAGGCTCACGGTCGAGACGGCCGGCGGGGTGTACTCGGCCTGGTTGGGGCCGGCGTCGGTGCCGGGCGGGGCGATCTCGTCGATCCGGTCGAGGATGTCGTCGTCCAGGGTGACGTCGACGCCGGCCAGCAGGTCGTCGAGCTGTTGCATGGTGCGCGGGCCGATGATCGCCGAGGTGACGCCCGGGTGGGCGATCGCGAACGCCATCGCGAGGTGGGTCATCGGCAGGCCGGCCTTCTCGGCGAGCGGGATGAGTTGTTCGACCACCTCGAGCTTGCGCTCGTCGCTGAAGTGCTGCGGCGTATAGCCGGACCGGTGGGTGTCGGTTTGCCGGCCCTTGCGGTGCCGACCCGTGAGCAGACCCTGGCCGAGCGGGCTCCAGACCAGGATGCCCATCCCGTAGCGCTGAGCGATCGGCAGGACCTCGCGTTCGATGCTCCGGTTCACGATGGAGTACGGCGGCTGCTCGCTTCTGAAACGCTCAAGGCCGCGCCGCTCGGCGACCCACTGCGCCTCCACGATCTCCGAGGCCGGGAAGGTGGACGTGCCGATCGCGCGTACCTTGCCGCTGTGGACGAGGTCGGACAGGGCTGACAGCGTCTCCTCCACGTCGACCGTCGGGTCGGGGCGGTGGATCTGGTAGAGGTCGAGGTGATCGGTCTGCAGGCGGCGCAGGGAGTTCTCGACGGCGGTCATGATCCAGCGCCGTGAGTTACCCCGGTGGTTCGGGTCGTCGCCCATCGGATAGTGCACTTTGCTGGCCAGCACGACGTCGTCGCGGCGGCCCTTGAGCGCCTTGCCGACGATCACCTCGGATTCGCCGCCGGAGTACACGTCGGCGGTGTCGACGAAGTTGATCCCCGCGTCCAATGCCTTGTGGATGATGCGGATCGACTCGTCGTGGTCGGGGTTGCCCAGCGCCCCGAACATCATGGTGCCCAGGCAGTACGGGCTGACCTGCATTCCGGTCCGGCCCAGCGTACGGTACTTCATGATTCTCCCTTGGAATCGTTCGGTGAGTGATCGGCATGGTGGCGCTGGGCTCTGGTTGGGGTGCGGCGTGCCGATCAATGAGGACTATTCGGACGTCGGCAGTGTCCGTAACCGCTCGTCGTCGAACACGATCTCGACCAGTGGACTGTGCGCGAGCCACTCGTCGAGGCTCTGACGCCGGCCGACCCGCGCCGCGATCTCGGGCCGGTTCTGCAGGTCGAGAACCGCGGTGATCACTCGCCGCCGTGTCGGTTCGTCCACCGGCGCCGCGGTCGCGGGCAGGTCGGCCCTGACCCCGTGCTTGAGATGCACGACGAACCGCGGATTGGCCCGCAAGTTCGCGTACCAGCCGCGGGGCGTGGGCATGCCGGTCAGGTACCAGCGACCGTCCACGCGGTGGAACCAGATCTCGATACGGCGCGGCAGGCCGGTGCGTGCGCCCAGGGTCGTGATGTCGATCGTGCGCTCGGCCGCGGAGGAGTCCGGCCCGACGGCGAGGGCGCGGGCGATGGCTGCGTTCGGAGTCACCGTTCGGTCTGCCGCTCGTCGTCGAGTGGCATGGCGCCGTTCATTACGCGTCTCCTGCTGGTGGTGATTGTCGCGGAATTCGTGGCTCGTTCCGGTACATCCATGCAAGCAACACGGCGCGCGCCGGGCCTTCACGATCCTTTCGCGTGGTTGCACAATCCTCTTCGCTCAGGGGGAGTCACGGCAGCGCCGGCGCAGCCGGACCGGCTCCACCTCGCAGGCGCGCCGCGTCGACGCTGGGCGGGGCGCCGAACTGGCGCCGGTACTCCCGGCTGAACTGCGACGGGTTGTCGTACCCGACGCGCTGGCCTACGCCGGTGATGTCGTTGGGGCGGTTCGCCAGCAACAACCTCGCCGCCTGCAGCCGGATCTGCTTCTGGAACTGAATCGGGCTCATCGCCGTCACCGCCTGGAAGTTCCGGTGGAAAGCAGAGACACTCATCCCCGCCAGCCGCGCCAGCTCCTCGACCCGGAACGGCTGGGTGTAGTTCTCCCGGATCCACCGCACAGCGCGTTCGATGTGGCTCAGGCTGCTGTCCGCGAGGCCGAGCTGACGGACGGCGTCACCCTGTTCCCCGGTCATCAACCGCCAGAGGATCTCCCGCTTGACCAGCGGGACGAGCGCCTTCCGGTCCCCCGGCCGGTCGAGCAGGCGCAGCAGCCGTACGACAGCGTCGAGCAACTCGTCCGGGGCGTCACTGACCGCGATGCCCGGCGGCGCGGTGCCGGTGGACCGCGGCAGCTCTCCCGGTCCGGTCTGCAGCAGCAGCTCCGCGATGACGGCAGGTTCCAGGGTCATCCCGAAAGCGAGGGAGGGGCGGGCAGTGTCGACGAAATGCCCGGTCACCGGGAGGTCGACCGAGGCGACGAGGTACTGGCCGGCACCGTAGTCGTAGACGCGGTCCCCCTGCGCCAGACGCTTGCGGCCCTGAGCGACGACCGCCAGCACCGTGCCGGACATCGAGGACTCCGGCGGAACGGCGTGGTCGACCTTGCAGACCCGGACACCGTCGATGGCGGTGGCCAAACCGGGACGCGCATGCCGTTCCAGCAGGTCACGAAGCTCGTCCAGAGACATGCCACCATTGCAGCACGCGGGCCGTCGACGGCCGGAGGAAGGTGCACGAACACACGCCCGGATGAGAGGTTCAGGCGATCAGCAGGCGAAGGCCGAGCTCTGCCGCGTCGAGATCGACGAGATCTCGGTTGCGTTCGGCCCACCGGCCGGATGCGAGGTCATCACGGAGGCTGTGCACCGCGCGCCGCTCGGCCTCCGGCCCGACTCTGGCCCAGACCGACACCCCGCGACGGACGTTCTCGTCCAGGTACGCCCGCGGCCGACGCCAGTGGGCCTCGAAGAAGCCGTCAGCGCAGTCCCACGGGATGAGCACCGGTTCCGTCCGGGCTCCGATCACGTCGGCCTGCTCGGTCACCGAAGGCCGGCCGACAAGGAGGTCCGCGACCTCGGGCAGGTAGTCGCGCGTAAGCCAGAACCGATGACGCCATCCGGCGTCACTGGTGTCGTGCGTGAACACCACCACGCGGCGGGCGACCCGCCGCATCTCGCGCAGGCCGGCCATCGGGTCCTGCCAGTGATGAACGGAGGAAACAGCCATCGCGGCGTCGAAGGACTGGTCATCGAACGGCAGGCTCTCGGCGGATCCGACCAGGCACGGCGCCGCGTCCGGACCCATCGTCCCGCACCCTGCCTGTGTGCCCTCGGTGGCGTGCGGCTGCGCGGGATGTCGCTTGAGCGCATTTCACCATATGGATCGGCCACGGACGAGAGTGCTAGTGGACCGGCCATTCGACGGCGCACGGGGGCCGGCCCGGTTGGAGTCCGGGCCGGCCCCGTGTGGTGGGGGTGCGTTACGGCGCGGGGACGCCGTCGAGGATGCCCACCGCGTCAGTGCCCGGCGTGACGACGAGCTTGCGGGTGAGGGTGTAGGACCCGCCCGCCGGCACGTCGACGTGGAACCGGCTCATCACCCAGTTGCCCGCGGCGTAGACGTCGAAGGCGCCGGCCGGGGTGCCGTAGACGAGACCGAAGACCTGCGGGTCGGTCCCGGTCATGCCGATGTACGGCTTGGTCGGGACGTAGGCCGCCGTCGCACCCGGCGCCACGATGCCGGCGCCCGGGATGACACTGGCCTGGCCGGCCACGTCGTGGTCCATCGCGTCACCGGTCCACACGCTGAGTGGAGCCGTCCCGGAGTTGCTCAGCTCCGTCGAGACCGTGGCGAAGTCGTCGCCCGGCTGCAGGGTGTACGTCGTCGTCGCCGTCAGACCCGTGAAGCCGTTGACCGGCCCGGATACCCGGACGACTGCCTTGTCGCCGGTCGCCTGGACGATCTGGACGTCGGTCGCCGCCACCGACCGGATGTCCCAGGCGCTACCGCCGGTCGGCTGGGTCGCCGAGACGTAGGGCAGGTTGATCCAGTCGAACTGGTCGGCCATGCCGCGGACGGCGAGGTCGACCGGCTTGCCGCGGGTGCCACCGGAGAGCTGCGCGTCGTCGTAAGCGTCGGCGATCGCCATGGAGAGCTTGTCGTTCTCGAGCATGACGTCGCCGTAGCCCGCCTCGACCAGGCCCGAGCCGATCTGCTTGCCGTAGCTCGCCTCGACCGTGACCGGACTCAGCGCGACGTCGGCGACGCCGCTGCCCGCCGCCGGCACGGTGACCGTGCCGGTGGCCGTCTGGTGGCCCAGCTTGGCCACCCGGACGTCGTACTGACCGGTCGGGGCCTTGACCAGGTACTTGCCCTGGGCGTCGGTGCTCGTGCTCGCGACCACCTTGCCGGCCTGCTCAAGGGCGACCCGGGCACCGGAGACGGTGGCGCCGCCCGCGGTGATCGTGCCGGCCGCGCGAGCGGTGTCCGGGACGGCCGCGTCGTGCAGGTCGATGTCGTCGACCCACTTCGCGATGTCGCGGGTGGGGTCGCCACCGGCGGTCGCGTAGTCGGTCAGGTGGTAGAAGCTGAACTGCTTGGTGGCACCGGGCGCCATCGTGGCGTCGTAGTAGAGACCCTCGACGTAGCCGTACGCACCGACCGCGGTCGGCGTGTCCAGCGCCCACGCGAGACCGTGGGCGGCCTGGCCGTTCGTGGTGGCCGCGTCGGCGCCGACGTAGACGTAGTTCCCGGTCCAGCCCGAGGTCTTCAGACCCGGGTTGACGCCGCTGAACCCGGGGATCCGGCCGTTGTCGACCGAGCTGTCCGGGTCGATCATGTAGGTGAAGTAGCCCTGGTAGCCCGTCGTGCCGGTGTTGGTCAGCTTGACCGTCATCTTCACGATCGGAGCGTCGGGCAGGGTCTCGTAACGGACCTGCGCCTTGATGGCTGGGTTCGCCCGGTACTGACCGTTGCCGACCACGGCAGCGCCGTCGACCGCGAGGTCGGGCAGGTCGAGCTGGTCGTTCGGCCGGTCCCACGAGTCGGGCGGTGTGAGGCTCGGACGCAGCAGCATCTCGCCCCAGTCGAGGGTCTCGGCGCCGTTGGCGTCGTTGAGCATGAGGTCCGACAGCGCACCCTGCCCCAGACCGCCGGCGCCGTTGTTGCCCGCGGTGTACGGCGTCACGGACGCCCGGATCCTGTCGTTGGCCAGGTAGTAGTACTCGTTGCCGGTGACGACGTCCGTGCGCGTGCTGCCGTTGCCGTAGTCCGGCGCGTACGTCGACTTGCCGGCGACCGGGTGACTCACCTTGATCAGCTTCAGGTCGGCCGTCGCGCTGCCGGTGGTGCCGACCGTGACGCCGGCCACCGAGCGGTCGTCGGCGATCAGGCCCCGCTTGGCCGCCGTGACGGTCCAGGTCGACGCCGTCAGGCCGATCCGGTAGCGGCCCTGGGCGTCGGTGCTGGTCACCGCGGTGTCCTGACCGGCGGCGACGGCGGTGACCTTCGCGCCGGCGATCGGAGCGCCCGTCTCCGGGTCGCTGACCGTGCCGGTCACGGTCGCCCAGCGCTGCGCGGACTCGCCGCCCGGCACGTAGGCGTAGAGGTTGCCGTCCCAGGCGCCCGTCACGACGGTGTTGCCGCTGACGGCCGGGCCGGCGCCCACCCAGGTGCCGATCTCGTGGCTCCACAGGATCTGGCCGGTGTCGGTCGCCAGGGCGTAGAACCTGCCGTTGTTGGCGCCGACGAAGAGCGTGTCGCCGGCCACGACCGGGCTGGACATGACGCCACCGTGGTAGACGTCGCCGGGCAGCACCCGCTCCCAGAAGACGTTGCCGGTCTTGGCGTCGAGGGCGACGACGGCGCCGCTCGGGAAGCCCATGTAGACGACGCCGTCCTTGACGGCCGCGGCGCTCGGGGTCGAGCCGCTCGAGACGAGCGAAGAACGCGAACTCTTGTACGTCCACAGCGTCGCGCCGGTCTTGGCGTCACGGGCCGCGATGCCGTTGTTGGCGCCGATGAAGACCTTGCCCTCGGCCGCGGTCGGTACGCCGTCCTGCCAGCTGCCGAGCGACTCGGCTCCGGTCCACTTGCGGGCGCCGGTGGCCAGGTCGTAGGCGAGCACGCGGTCGGCGGTCTCGTTGCCGACGTACACGGTGCCGTCCATGACGGCGGGCGTGCCGTCGCTCATGGTCGCGCCGGACATCGGCGAGGCCCAGATCTGCCGCCCGGTACGGGTGTCCAGCGCCTTGAGTACGCCCTGGCTGCCGATGCCGAAGCGGGTCTGGTAGGGCCAGAGCACGGTGTGGCCGGAGACGGCCGGCGAGTAGTAGCCGTAGGTGCGCTGGTTGTTGGGGGCCGGCGCCTGCTCGGGCACGGCCTTCCAGCGCAGCTTGCCGGTCACCGCGTCCACGGCGTAGAGCTCCGAGCCGAGGGTCGGCGCGAAGATCAGGCCGTCGCCGTAGGCGAGGCTGCCGTGGATGGACTGCGGCACCTCGAAGTTCCACAGCTCCTTGCCGTTCTTGAGCTGGACGGCGTGGATCCGGCTGTTGCCGTCGCCGTTCTCGTCGCGGGTGCCCGCGTAGACGACGCCGTCGTGGATGACCGGCGACCCGGTGAGGAAGGTGCCGTCGGTGCGGAAGCTCCAGGCCAGGCGGCGGCCGGCCTCCTGCGCCGGCGCCACCCCGGAGTGGGCCTCGTTGCCGTGGTGCTGGCCCCAGTCACCGCCGGGGACCGGCTTGAGCGCCGGCTCGTCGGTGAGGGTGAAGTCCGCCGACCTGGTCCAGGTCTTGCCCGCCGCGTCGACCACCTTGACCTCGATGTTGTGCTCACCGACCGTCTGCAGGCTGTTGGGCAGGTTGCTCTGCCAGGTGAACTCGCCGCTGTGGTGCAGCGGCATCCAGTTCTTCTCGCCGGCGATCCGGTAGCGCGCCGAGACGACCTCGTCGCCGGTGTCGTAGGCGTTGATCTGGATGCCCGGGAAGTCCTTGGCCGGCACCTTCGAGCCCGGCGCGGGGCTGACGATGGTGAGGTGCTCGTTCTCGCCGTACATCCGGAACGGGTTGTCGAAGCCAGGACCGGTCATGTGGATGTAGCGGAAGCCGCGGGGCGCGTTGTCGATGGTGTACGAGCTGGAGACGGTCTGGATGTGCTTGGCGGTCGAGGCGAACGCCGAGTTGTTCTCGACGTGGTTGGAGTGCTCGTGGCCGACCAGGATCAGCTGCGCCTTGTAGTGCTCGAGCACGTCACCGAAGGCGTCGTACGTCGACGGCGAGCCGAACGGGACGTTCATCGGCTGGTGGGTGAGGACGACGACCTCGATGTCGTTGGTCGGGTCGTCGTCGAGCGGAACGCTCGCGGCGAGGTCGTCCTTGAGCCAGTTCAGCTCCTCGTCGAACGGCGCCGAGCCGTTGTTCTCGAGCACCACGAAGTGCCGGTTGCCGTAGTTGAACGAGTACCACTCCGGGCCGACGTTCTTGCGATAGTTGTCGATCTTGTCGGCGTACGCCGAGCCGCTCGCGTACTCGTGGTTGCCGACGGCCGGCCACACGCCGACGGCCGACTGCTGGGTGCCGCGACGATACGTGTCGAACTGCCCCTGGCTGGCGTCGTTGGTGAGGTCGCCGCTGACCGCGATGAAGCGCAGGTCGGTGCCCGTGGAGTTGATCTCGCGGATCTGGTCGGGCAGCTGTGCGTTGACGTGCGGGTCGGCGATGTTGGCCCAGGAGAAGGTGTCGCCGTCGGAGAGCTCGTCACGGATGAGCGCGAAGTCCGCCGTCGGCGTGGCGTCGTCGGCGAGCTCGCCGAGGTTGGCCCAGAACCTCGGCTCCTTGTACGCGTCCAGGCCGAACCGGTAGCCCCGCGGCTGGCCGGCCCACACGATGTCCGTCTTGCGACGGTCGGTGGAGATCGTCAGCGAGTAGGAGCCGTCGGTGGCGGTCGTGGTGGCGACCCTGCCGTCGGAGACGCGCACGCCGGCCAGGCCGGCCTCGTCGGGGTCTCGCCGGCCGTCGCCGTTGGCGTCGACGTACACGACGCCGCTGACGGTGGCCTCCGGCGGGTCGATCGCGTTCGCCGCGTACGACGTGAGCGGGCCCGCCACGACGCTGGCGGCGAGCGCCAGCGTGGTGGTGTACAGGACGACGCGCAGGCGCGCGCGTGTCCAGGTTAACGCGGACATCGGGATCCTTCTGAGTGGGGAGAGGGGGTGTCAGGCCAGGAGCGGGGAGCGTTCCACGAACCAGACCAGACCGGCACCGGCGACGGCGACGGTCGCCGCGACGGTGCCGAGCGTGAGGGCGCGAGCGGCGACCGGCGTGGTCGCGACCCTGCGCAGGAACAGCAGCACCGGGAAGGTGAGCGCGATGATCGCCAACTGGGCGAGTTCGATGCCGACGTTGAAGGAGACCAGGTCGGCCAGCGTGGCGGCCGACAGCGGCCCGTCGACGCTGAGCGCGCCCGCGAAGCCGAGCCCGTGCAGCAGCCCGAAGCCGAAGACGACGGGCAGCCGGTGGCTCGTCCTCGGCGAGAGCAGGTTGTCGAGCGCGACGAACGCGATCGACAGCGCGATGAGCGGCTCGACGATCCACCCGGGCACGCTGACCCAGCCGAACGCGGCCGGCACCAGGGTCACCGAGTGGGCGACCGTGAAGGCCGTGGCGACCTTGACGACGTCCCGCAGCCGCTTCGCACCCAGCAGCAGCGCCAGCAGGAACAGCACGTGGTCGAGCCCGAAGAGCAGGTGCTCTGCCCCGAGCCGGACGAACCGCGGGATCTCGCTGAGCAGGTCCGTGCTCCCCACCGTGACGCTGGTGCGGGCGATGTCGAGCAACGTCGAACCGCGGTGGCCATCGACGTCGTAGGCGACCATCGTGGTGGTTTCGTCGACGACGCCGTCGGAGGCGTGGAAGATGTCGCTGCGGACGGTGAGCGCGCCGGAGGCCGGGCAGTCGTAGGCGAGCGCGACCTGCACCGCGCCTGAGTCGGCGAGTTCGACGCGGGCGTCGTCCTGGGCGGTGCACCCGATCAAGCCGCGGCTCAGCCGCAGCCGCCCGCCGACGTACGCCGCCACGTCGCTCGCGTGCGCGTTCAGCGAACTGCGCCGCACCTCGGTCGGCACCTCGGCGGCCGCACCGTCCACGCCGACCGCGTCCGGGGCCAGGACACCGTCGAGGCCCAGCAGCCGGCCAAGGACGTCGTACTCCACGTCGACGACAGCCGCGACGCCGTCGCCCTGGCCGCGCAGGTCGACCGCGACCGAGGTCGCGCGGATGTGCGCCTGCGCCGGAGCGGCGAGGAGGAGCAAGGCAACAACAGGGATGAGGAACGCCAGCAGACGCACGGGCACGCACTTCCGTCGTGGGGGAACGGCGGTCGATACCCCACCCTGCAGTGATCGCTCCACACCGGGCAACTGGTGACGACCCAATTCAC
This sequence comes from Nonomuraea terrae, assembly GCF_044465245.1. Lineage (NCBI taxonomy): Bacteria > Bacillati > Actinomycetota > Actinomycetes > Streptosporangiales > Streptosporangiaceae > Nonomuraea > Nonomuraea terrae. Next base: position 536,144 of record NZ_JBITLL010000008.1, read on the forward strand.
CGACCCTTCCGCTGCCGGTCACCCACCGGCCGAAAGCCGGGTTTCTGTTCGCCCGAAGCCGGCTTCCGGGCCCGGCTACGAAGCCGGATGAGCCGGCTCCCAGGGCGCGCCAGCACGAGTGGAGCATGACGTCGTGACGTCGGCGGCGTGTGCCCGATGTTCAGGTGGGGTCCACGGTGAAGGCGGCGCGGTCGGGGGCCGGCAGCCATTGGCGTTCCGAGTCGAACGGTCGGAAACCGCGTTGGATGAAACGGGTGAGCAGAGCCAGCACCGGATGGTGGTTCTGCCGGTGATACAGCAGTGAACACGGATAGACGGGCGCGGGATCGACGAGCGGGATCTGCACGGTGCGCGGATTCCATGGCAACCGCAGCTCTTCACCGCCGAAGCCGATGCACTCACCGGAGCCGATCCGCTCCATGAAGTGCTCCCAGCCGAAGTCGGGCCCCGAGGTGTCGATCTGGATGTCGAACGCCGCGCCCAGGACGTTGTAGAAGTCTGCCCACTCGCTGCCAGGGGTGTTCCCGGGCATCCACACGGTCGATCCGGACAGGCGTTCCATCTCGACGTGCTGCCGGCCCGCAAGCGGGTGATCACGGCTCACGAGAAGATGCACCGGTTCCAGATACGCCGGGATGTGGCGTAGCTCCTCGTCCAGCGTCCCGATGACACGGCTGAAGAACACGTCGACGGATCCGCGGGTGAGCGCGCCGTGCGCCGATCTGAGCCCGTTCGAGGTGAGGATCTCGATGTCCACGTCCTCGACGGTCTGATGGAACGCCCGGAGCAGTTCGACGGACCGCAGCCGGGTGTCCAGGACGTCGACCCGAAGTGCGCGGCGACGACCGCGCAACAGGTCGACCGCCTGGTCGGCAAGGCTGACCAGGGAGCGCGCGTGATGGAGGAACGCCCTGCCGTCCTCGGTGAGGTCCGCCCCCGCACGGGTGCGGAAGAACAAGCGGACGCCGAGATCGGACTCCAGCTTCGCGATGCGCTTGGAGATGGCCTGCTGGCTGATTCCCAGCCGGGTCGCGGCCTCGCCGAAGTATCGGTCCTCGGTGATGGCGGTGAAGGCTCGAACAGCACCGAGATCCAGATCCAGCGGCACCTTATGGACAACTTCTGGTTGTGAAGAATCGGTGTGTCGATTGTTGGACAACCACGCCTGCTCTCGGGTCGAATGCTCGGGTTCGCAGCCGAGCCTACAACCAGGGGGCGTGGTTTCCGATGGGGTCCTTCGTGCACCTCCACGTGCACACCGAGTACAGCATGCTCGACGGCGCCGCCAAGGTGGGCCTGCTGATGGACGAAGTGGCGCGACTCGGCATGCCGGCCGTGGCGATGAGCGACCACGGCAACGTGCACGGCGCCTACGAGTTCTACCGGTCGGCGTGCAGGACGGGCATCAAGCCGGTCATCGGCATCGAGGCGTATGTCGCTCCCGCCTCCAGGCACTACCGCAAGCCGGTGTACTACAGCGAGGACGTCTCGTTGCGCCGCTCCGACGACGACACCGGCGAGGGCGGGGACGTTTCCGGCCGCGGCCTGTATACGCACATGACGATGTGGGCGGCCGACGCAAGGGGCCTGCGTAATCTCTTCCGCCTGCAGTCCCGGGCCTGGCTCGAAGGGCACGTGCAGAAATATCCGCGCATGGACGATGAACTGCTCGCCGAACACGGCCAAGGAATCATCGCCACGACCGGCTGCCCCTCCGGCGAGGTGCAGACCAGACTCAGGCTCGGCCAGTACGCCCAGGCAGTCGAGGCTGCCGCCCGCTACCGCGACATCTTCGGCAAGGACAACTACTTCCTGGAACTCATGGACCACGGTCTCGCCATCGAACGCCGCGTCCGCGACGAGCTCATGAAGCTCGGCAAGGAGCTCGACCTACCTCCCCTGGCCACCAACGACTCCCACTACGTCACCGAGGACCAGGCACAGGCGCACGACGCGCTGCTGTGCGTCGGCACCGGCAAGCGGCTCGCCGATCCCGACCGCTTCCGGTTCACCGGCAGCGGCTACTACGTCAAGTCCGCCGAGGAGATGCGCGCGCTGTGGGACGCCGAGGTCCCCGGCGCCACCGACAACACACTGCTGGTGGCCGAACGGGTCGGCGACTACGGCGAGGTGTTCGCTCACCGGGATCTGACACCCCGCTTCCCCGTGCCCGAGGGCGAGACCGAGTCAACCTGGCTCCGCAAGGAAACCCTGCAGGGGGCGCGCCACCGCTACGGCGACCACCCTCCCCAGGAGGTGCTGGACCGCATCGACTACGAACTCTCGGTGATCGACGCCATGGGCTTCCCCGGCTACTTCCTGGTGGTCGCCGACATCTGCCGGTATGCCAGGAAGAACGGCATCGGCCTGGGCCCCGGCCGCGGATCCGCCACCGGTTCGATGGTCGCCTACTGCACCGGCATCACTCAGCTGGACCCGATCGAGCACAAACTCATCTTCGAACGCTTCCTCAACCCCGAGCGCATCACCATGCCGGACGTCGACCTCGACTTCGACGACAGGCGGCGCGACGAGATGATCGACTACGTCACCCGTAAATACGGCGAGGACCGGGTCTGCCAGATCGTCACGTTCGGCACCATCAAGGCCAAGGCCGCGGTGAAGGACTCCTGCCGGGTGCTCGGCCTGCCGTACGCCCTGGGCGACCGCATCACCAAGGCGTTCCCGGCCGCGGACGGCGGCAAGGAGATCCCGCTGGCCGCCATCCACGACACGCGCCACCCGCGCCACGGCGAGGCCACCGAGCTACGCCAGATGTACGCGCAGAACCCCGACGTCAGACAAGTGATCGACACCGCCGCCGGCATCGAGGGCCTCACGCGCGGCACCGGAATCCACGCCGCGGGCGTGATCCTCTCCCGCGAGCCGCTCATCGACGTGATCCCCCTGGTCAAGCCCAAAGCGGACGGGCCCGTCATCACCGGCTTCCCCTTCACCCAGGCCGAGGACATGGGCCTGCTGAAGATGGACTTCCTCGGCCTGCGCAACCTCACCGTCATCGGCGACGCCATCGCGAACGTCCGCGCCAACAAGGGCGTCGACATCGACGTTCTCGGCATTCCCCTGGACGACCCCACGACGTACGAGCTGCTCGCCCGCGGTGACACGCTCGGCGTCTTCCAGCTGGACAGCGGCGGCATGCGGGTGCTGCTGAGGCTCATGCAGCCCACCACGTTCACCGACATCGCCGCGGTGAACGCGCTGTACAGGCCTGGCCCGATGGAGATGAACGCCCACACCAACTACGCACTGCGCAAGACCGGCAGGCAACCGGTAGAGCCGATCCACCCCGAGCTGGAAGCGGCGTTGGAGCCCATCCTGGGCGACACCTACCACCTGGTGGTCTTCCAGGAGCAGGTCATGGCCATCGCCCAGCAGCTCGCCGGTTACTCGCTCGGCGCCGCCGACATGCTGCGGCGGGCCATGGGCAAGAAGAAGAAGGAGGTCCTCGACGCCGAATGGGACCGCTTCTCGACGGGCATGGGCGCACGCGGCTTCTCCGAAGAGGCCGTCAAGGCAGTCTGGGACGTCCTCGTCCCCTTCAGCGGCTACGGCTTCAACAAGTCCCACACCGCGGGTTACGGCCTGGTCTCCTACTGGACCGCCTACCTCAAGGCCAACCACCCGTGCGAGTACCTCGCCGCACTACTGACCTCCGTCGGCGACGACAAGGACAAGATGGCCGTCTACCTGTCGGACTGCCGGCGCCTGGGCATCAAGGTGCTACCGCCCGACGTCAACGCCAGCCGGCTCGACTTCACCGCTGTCGGATCCGAGATCCGCTTCGGCCTGGGCGCCGTACGCAACGTCGGGGCCGGCGTCGTGGACGCCGTCGTCCGCACCCGTGAAGCTGAGGGCCGCTACACCGACTTCAACGACTTCCTCGCCAAGGTCCCGTCCGTCGTCTGCAACAAGCGCGTCATCGAGTCGCTGGCAAAGGCGGGCGCCTTCGACAGCATGGGGCACCATAGAAAAGGCTTGGTCGCGGTGCACGAGCAGGCCGTCGACGCGGTCGTCGACGTCAAGCGGAACGAGGCGCACGGCCAGGACTCGCTGTTCGGCGAGCCCGGCCAACGCAGCGCCTTCTCGGTCACGATCCCCCAAGGCGAATGGGACAAGGCCACCCTGCTCACCTTCGAACGCGAGATGCTCGGGCTCTACGTCTCCAGCCATCCGCTCGACGACGCGGAAAGCGTCCTGTCCGCCAACCGAGACACCACCATTGCCGACCTGCTCGCGTCCGGACGTCAAGACGGCATGACCAGGATCAGCGGCATCGTCTCCGGCCTGCAACGCAAGGTCACCAAGCAGGGCAGCCCATGGGCGATCGTCACCCTCGAAGACCACGACGCCTCCGTGGAGTGCCTCGTTTTCCCCAAGACCTACACCTTGTACGGCGAGACGCTGGTCGAGGACCGCGTCATCTCGGTTCGCGGCCGGATCAACGTCCGCGAAGAGACCATGAGCATCTACAGCGAGGAGATCGCGACCCTGGACGTCTCCCAGGCGGGCACCCATCCCCCCGTGGTGATCTCGGTCCAGGAGGCACAGCTGAACCTGCGGGTCGTGCAGGAGCTGAAGCAGATCCTGATCGCCCATCCCGGCCGGGCGCCCGTCCACGTGTGCCTGCATCGCCGGGGCGCCAGGAGCGTGCTGCTGAACCTCGTACCCTTCCAGGTCACTCCGGGGCCCGCGTTCTACGGCGACCTCAAGGCGCTGTTCGGCCCCGGAGCGATCGGCGGAGCATGACCGGTTGGTTGGCGTGTCCCGTTGCCGTACCCCCAGGCCGTGCGTCAACGTGCGGCCGAGCGCGAAAAGGTGCTCCAGACGGGTGTTGATGACGAGAAAAGCTTCGGCGTCATGTCGAATCCGTCCCTTCCCGTTTGACGCATGGTGAGCCACGGTTGAATCGGCCAGTGGGGCCGATCCCGGGCAGACGCGAAGGAACACAGCGATGAAGGTCATGGTTCTGGTCAAGGCTACGGAGCGGTCCGAGTCCGGCGAGTTCGGTACAGCCGAGGAGTTCGTGGCGATGGACCTCTACAACAAGGAGCTCGTCGAGGCGGGCGTCGTGGTGGCCGGCGACGGACTCCAGCCGACCAGCAAGGGCAAGCGGGTCGCCTTCGACGCCGACGGCAACACCACGGTGATCGACGGCCCGTTCGCCGAGACGAAGGAGCTGGTCGCCGGCTACTCGATCTGGGAGGTCGCCTCGATGGAGGAGGCCATCGAGTGGATCAAGCGCTCGCCGGTCCGCGGCGGCGAGATCGAGCTCCGAAAGGTCCTCGACGCTGAGGACTTCGACGACTCCTTCCCGGCCGAGATCGCGGCGGCCGAGCAGCGGATGCGCCCGGAGCGCACCGCCGCGCAGTAGTGACGTCAGCGACCCGGCAGGCGATCGACCCGGTCTGGCGGATCGAAATCCGCCGGACCGGCCTGGCCGGTGTCGTTCGCGATGTCTGGCTGGCCGAAGACCTCGCGCAGGACGCACTCGCCGCGGCGCTCGACCAGTGGCCCGAGTCAGGTGTCCAGACAACCCGGGCGCCAAACCCCCCGAAGTAAGAAACGGAGCCCCACGTGACGAGCGAACCACGCGCCATGACGCGCGACGACCGCAAGGTCCTCGCCGGCACCCTGGCCGGCACCACCATCGAGTGGTACGACTTCTTCATCTACGCCCAGGCCGCCGGCCTGGTCTTCGGCCCGCTCTTCCTGGCCCCGGTGAACGAGCAGGCCCCCGGCCTGGCCACGCTCATCTCGCTGGCCACGATCGGCATCAGCTTCCTGTTCCGCCCGCTCGGCGCGATCGTCGCCGGCCGGTACGGCGACCGGCTGGGCCGCAAGCGCATGCTCGTGCTGACCCTGCTCCTCATGGGCGCGGCCACCACCCTCATCGGCCTGCTGCCCACCTACGGGTCGATCGGCGTGGCCGCGCCCATCGCCCTCATCCTCCTGCGCGTCCTGCAGGGCTTCTCCGCGGGCGGCGAATGGGGCGGCGCCGCCCTGCTGGCGGTGGAGCACGCGCCCCGCGACCGCCGTGGATGGTGGGGCGCCTTCCCCCAGATCGGCGTGCCGATCGGCCTCATCCTGGCGACCGGCGTTCTGTGGATCATGAGTACGGTGACCACGCCGGAGCAGTTCCAGACGTGGGGCTGGCGGGTGCCGTTCCTGCTCTCCCTGACCCTGATCGTCATCGGCTATCTGGTGCGGCGGGCCGTCGAGGAGAGCCCCGTGTTCCAGGAGTTGCAGCAGCGCACCAGGACGTCCTCCGCGCCGCTGCGCGACCTGTTCCGCGGCAACAGCAAGAACGTGATGCTCACCGCGTTGATCTTCGTGGCCAACAACGCCGCAGGGTACCTCCTCATCGCCTACTTCATCAGTTACGGCACCACCACGTTGGGCCTGTCCCGGCCGTCCGTGCTGCTCGCCACGGTCGTCGGATCGGTCGGCTGGCTGGTCTTCACCCTGTACGGCGGGGTGCTGTCCGACCGGATCGGCCGGGTCCGCACCTTCCAGATCGGCTACGTGCTCGTGTTCGTCTGGATGATTCCGCTCTTCCTGCTGATGGAGACCCGCAGCATCTGGCTCTTCACGGCGGCGATCATCGTCCTGAGCATCGGCCTGGGCCTGTCGTACGGGCCCATGTCGGCCATGTACGCCGAGATGTTCCCCGTCTCGGTGCGCTACTCCGGCGTGGCCATCGGCTATGCGCTCGGCGCCATCCTGGGCGGAGCCTTCGCACCCACGATCGCCCAGGCACTGGTGCAGAGCACGGGATCCGCCTTGTCGGTCGGCGCCTACATCATGGCGCTCTGCGTGATCTCCCTGGCGGCCGTCACGGCGGTCAAGGAGCCGAAGGGCACCGACCTGGGGCTCACCCGACAGCCGATCGTCTGACACCGGCGCACCAGCTTGCGGCGCGCCTCATCGGCCGGATGGCGTATTTCCGACGTGGGCATGCGTGAGAACGTACGGACAGGTGACCCGTGCCCTGAGCCGGTGCCGAGGAACGAAGCACCGGCTCACCGAGCATGCCCCGGCCATCAGGAGAGGCCGGCTCACGCCTGCTGGCCGTAGGGCTGTATGTGTACGACGGCGCGGCAACCCGCTCGGTTGGTACGGCGCGGCAAGTGTGCGGTGGCCGGCCTGGCGTCGGCGGCCGGGAACCGGCCCCCAGGCCGCTTCCGGGAAACACGGCTCCCTAGTCGGTGACCATGATCTTCACACGGACGGAGCCGTCGTTGTCGCTGAGGCAACCGTCGGCGTCGTTGACGCGCAGCTGGAGGAAGCCCGCCTGGCGCGCCCGGATCAAGCCCCTGCTGCCGACCCGGTAGTGGTCTCCGTTGATCTTCGCGATCATCGAGCCGTGCGGATGCCTGCTGAAGATCTTGCACTCCTGGTAGATCCTGCGGTCGATGTGCCTGGCGTAGCCGGCCGAGGACACGTAGGGGAACTCGCGGTAGTCGACCGTCCACCGGCCGCTGACGTAGTGGATCCGCACCATGTCACCGGGTTCGACGTACACTCCCGCGTGCTGCCAGCCCCTCTCGGAGCTGATCCATTTGCTTTTGCCGTAGTGCGACGTGGCCGAGGCAGGAGAGGCGCCGGCGAGGACACAGCTGCCGGCGGTGAGCGTGGCGAGGAACAGGGTGGCCAGCTTCGATCGCATCTGTGGATGCCCTTTCCGAGGTCTGTTCTTTATGTCCGTCGTACATGCGGGTTGGACAGCGCTCGGGTGAGGAAGGTTCGCGGCCTTGGCGATCTTTTTCCGCCCCGCTCACAAGGCGCTCAACCGCACGTCCGCGACCGGTCCGCGGGACCGCTCGGCTCGATCGAGGGCGGCGCGACCCCGGAGTGCACCCTTCTCGGTCAGCGTGTAGGAGTACCGGGCGCGGCGCCCCTGGGCCAGGTGCTCGGCCGCGGACTCCTTGTGGCGCTCGACCCACCCGAAGTCACGCTCCAGTCGCGCCAGGATCGGGTAGACGGTGCCGCTGGGCCGGCGCGTCTTCTCGCACAGCTCCAGCCCGTAGCGGCGCTTGGCCGGGTCGGACAACAGCTCTTCCAGCACGAGCATCGTCTGCAGGGTCATCCGCGGACCATCCGCCATAGGGAGGACTCTAGACATCCCACACGGAACGTGACATCACCTCGCCGGTGATGACCACGTGGCCACTCGCTGGAGTCCCTGGAGAGGGAGGGCGGCCCAGTACTCCGAGCCCGCTCACGCCGACGCCACGGAAGCCTCGTCGTCGACGAGCACTCGATAGATGCGGACCGCTGAGGAAAACGTGCCCTTTGTTCTTTCCCGTCGGGATGACCAGCTTGCCTTCGTCTGGGTGAGCTGCCACGGTGGCTCCCTTGTGATCGCGGTGTGTGTACGCCTCAGGCGGCGATCCAGCCTTCGGTCGATCCCGTCGTCGACGCCACGTAGCCGTCCGGACGGATCAACGCCCGTGTGACGCCGGGCCAGGGCAGTCGGGGTACGACGGCCACCGTCACGTCGGGATGGGGTGCCGGTGCGGGCTCCGTCGTCAGGAGGACGAACCTGCCGCTGTGGAACAGGTCGCTCGCGTAGCCATGCTCCAGCTCGAAGTCCGGCAGGCGGGTGCCCGTCGCCGGGTGGGCGTCCGGCGGGGCCGGGTAGCGGACGTCCAGGCCCGAGACCAGGCCGGACAGGTGGCGCTGGACCTCTGGCAGGGCGGCCAGCTCCGTGACGAGAGCGCGCACCGCCCGCTGTTCCGCGGTCGTCGGGATCAGCGCCGACTGGGTTGCCACGTTGTCCATCACCCGGGCCGCCACCGGGCGGCGCTCCGATTCGTAGGTGTCGAGCTGACCCGCGGGGGCCCGGCCGCGGAGCACCGCCGCCAGTTTCCAGCCCAGGTTCATCGCGTCCTGAAGGCCCAGGTTCAGGCCCTGACCGCCGGCCGCGAAGTGGATGTGGGCCGCGTCGCCCGCCAGGAGGACCCGGCCGCTACGGTACCGCTGCGCCAGCCGCGAGTCGTCCGCGAACCGGGACGCCCAGCGGATCTCCTCGATCTCCACCTCCTCGCCGTAACGCTCGCGCACGACCTGGCGGATTTCGTCGTCGGTCACCTTCGCGCGCATGTCGGCCGGACGGCGCAGGCGGTCGCCGTACCCCAGCCGGTACAGACCCGGCGGGCCCAACGGGATCAGGGTGTGGAACACCCCCGCGCCGTGTGACGCGACGATGTTCCGCATCGACCGCCACTGCTCCGGGACACCGGCGGGCGCCACCCGGAACACCACGTCCGCCACCACGCCGTACCCCCGGCCCTGCACGCCGTCGAACGACAGCCCCAGGCCGCGCCGCACGGCGCTGCGCCCACCGTCACACCCGACGAGGTAGTCCGCGCGGACGCGCGCGCCGTCCGCCGTGACCGTCACGCCGGTCGCGTCCTGGACGAACCCGGTCAGCTCGTGCCCGCGGAGCACTGTCCCACCCTGCTCCACCAGCCGTTCCTCCAGCGTTGCCTCGACCTCCCCCTGCGGGATGCCCACCTGGTACGGGTGCCGCGTGTCCCAGCCGGCGTAGCTCACCGGGATCGCCGCGAAATGCCCCTCCCCGACGGTCGCGAACGACCGCTGCTCCGCCCGTCCGAGCAGTCCCCGCAGGTCGAGCACCTCCGCCGTGCGCGGCTGCAGGTTCAGCGCCTTCGACAACCCGCTCCGCGCGCTGAGCCGTTCCAGCACCACGACGTCGACTCCGGCCAGCGCCAGCTCGTTCGCCAGCATCAGCCCGGTCGGCCCTGCCCCGGCGACGACCACCTCTGCGGTCAGCTCGATCATTCCGCCTCCTTAACGGCGTTAAATTGAACTCTGCCGAGGATGCCCTTAACATCGTTAAGTGTCAACCCCGCGTCCCGAGGAGCTCCGACAGATGGCCCTGACCAGGCAGGACATCGCCCGCTCCGGGCTGAAGCTGCTCAAGGACGTCGGGCTCAACGGGCTGACGCTGCGCCTGATCGCCGCCGATCTCGGGGTCAAGGCGCCGGCACTGTACTGGCACGTCAAGAACAAGCAGGAACTGCTCGACGAGATGGCGACGCAGATGTACAGGGACGCCGCAGCCGACCGGGAGCCGCCCGAGCCGCTGGAGGAGTGGGACCTCGTCGCGCACCGCGCCCGCGTACTACGCCGGATGATGCTCGCCTACCGCGACGGCGCGAAGGTCTTCTCCGGGACCTACCTCGGCGACGTGGACCCGGACGACGAGCAGCCGCTGAGCCGGAGCATCGCCTCCGGGCTGGACGAGCGGCGCGCGGCGATGGCGTTGTTCACCGTCTACAGCTTCGTCATCGGGTTCACGATCGAGGAGCAGGCTGTGTACCCCGAGCCGGGCAAGCTGGACCAGCGCTACGCCGGGGCACCGGGTGGAGCGGTGTTCGGGAACGTCGACGCGCGGTTCGACGACGGGCTGTCCATGGTCCTCGACGGAGCCCGCCGGTGGCTCGGGATGGAGTAAGCGCCTTCCACCTTGACCTCGGGTGGAGCGACCACTGTTGCGCCGGGAACTTCTCCTCGCCCGCCACCGCCGTGAGGATCAGGCCGCGTGTTCCCCGAGTTGTCCTTGCAGCCGTGCTGGGCCGACGATGGCCCTCGGAAGCCACGTGAAGACCGGTGAGGGGCTACGGTGATTCCGGACGCTGTTCCGCTCGATTCGTAAGCGCCCTGGCCAACCGACCGGGTTCGCCGGTCACCCTGCACGGCCCCGCCACGGTTGAACGGCATTATGATCACGCCCCGTGCCATGAACGTTGGTCTTGCCTAGCGTGCGTATATGCGGCGCTTGTGCGGGCTCGGGCTGGCAGTCATCGGAATCATGAGCGTTACGAGTTGCTCGCCTCCCATAGGCGGGTGGTCCGGAGTCAGTATCGACGCTCAGGGACACCCCGTCATCGTCTTGTCATGGTGCGAGGGAGCGGCTCCTGAGCGTGTGACAATCTCCCACCGCGAGGACGACTCGGGCGCCTTGGATTCGCTGCCAGGCCCTTCGTCGTCCGCGACGGTCGTGAGCGACGTGGACTTCATCGCACCGTCCCTCAATGGGCAGAGCGCATCTGTCCGGCTGGATGCACCCGAAGACGGTTGGACGGTAGAGCCGAAACCGCTCGTGCTGCGCCCAGGGGTGCTCTATTCGGCCAGTGGTTACCAGAAGCGTGGCGGTTCCTCCAGCCAGGTCAACATCCGCGATGTCAGCTTCAGGGCGACCGACTTCGCGAAGCTCAAACCCGGCCAGGTCCTCATCCAGCGGGGAGAAAGCGTTCCGCTGAAGACTCCAGAGGCCAACGGGGTTGACTCAGAGATCGTCTTCGTGGACAAGGTGATCCCCCGGGAGAACTTCGACCGCGAGGGCCAGAATTGGGCCAACTGTGAATGATCCCTCTTGCTGTTGGTGAATGCACCAGCACGCTCGAGTGGATCAGAGGACCATCGAATCGACCACCGCTGTCAGCTTTCGACCGGGTCACGTACCGCGTCGTGAATTGCTGTCGTGCTCTCCCGGTTCGGCACGAGCAAGACCCGCACCTGCGGCGCTGAGTGGCACCCGCCGAATCGGCGGCGTGGCAACCCCGGCCGGTGCGTTCGGTTGGTACGGCGGGGCGACCGCGCGGTGCCCGGCCTGGTGTCCCGCGCCGTCCGGGACCTGCCCAGGCGGCACGCCCGGACGGCGGGCAGGCGGAGGGCCGGGAGTACGGCGGCGCGGCACGCTCCTGGCCGTCGCCGCCGGGTCTCTCTTGGCGCCTATGTCCCGCCGGATGACACCGACCGCGGCGGCTGCCTCGTCCACCTCGATCCGCCAGGCGCGTCGGCCGTGGTGCCAGCTGTCCGGCAATGAATGAAGCCAATATCTTGATATGGCTGCCAATATGTATATATTGTCCCCGGTATGTCGATATCGTCGGGCAAGGACCGTCCCCCGGAAGACCTGACCGCGCGCGCCCGCATCCGCGACGCCGCCTTGGCCGAGTTCGCCGAGAAGGGCTTCAAAGGTGCGACCATGAAGGCCGTCGCCGACGCCGCCGGCGTCTCCATCGGCCTGGTGCAGCACCACTTCGGCTCCAAGGACGGCCTGCGGGAGGCCTGCGACCAGCATGTTCGCGACGTCATCCTGGGCGCGGCCGGCGAGGTCCAGGACGGGGCCGACGTCAGCCCTGAGTTCCTCCGGGGCATGTACGAGGCGAGCGGGCTCAGCGTCCGCTATCTCGCCCGGGCCCTGGTCGAGGGCTCGCCGGTGGCGGCGGCGTTGTTCGACGAAGGCGCCGAAGCCGCCGAGCGATTCTTCGCCGCGACCTGGCCCGAGGAGTTCTCTCCCGGCGAAGCGAGGGTGCGCGAACGCGCCGCCGTGATGGCGGCGATGCACCTCGGCACGATCGTGCTTCATCAGCATCTGTCCCGGCGGCTCGGCATCGACGTGTTGCAGGGCGCGAACTCCAGCCTGATCGGCACCGCCCTGGCCGACGTCTACGCCCACATGGGCCAGTGGATCGCAGCGGAGCAGGGCGGCCGGCTCCGTCAGGCCGTCACCGACTTCCACACGAAGGAGCACCCCGATGCCTGATGTGATCCGGATGACTCAGCTGGTCAAGACCTTCGGCCGGGTCCGCGCGCTGGACGGCCTGGACATGACCGTGCGGGAAGGCGAGGTGCACGGGTTCCTCGGCCCCAACGGCGCCGGCAAGACCACGACCCTGCGCATCCTTCTCGGCCTGCTGCGCAAGGACGCCGGCGAAGTCGAACTGCTGGGCGGCGACCCCTGGGCCGAGGCCGTCGAACTGCACCGGCGGCTGGCGTACGTCCCCGGTGACGTCACCCTCTGGCCGAGCCTGTCCGGTGGCGAGGTGATCGACCTGCTCGGCCGCCTGCGCGGCCGCGCCGACGCCAAGCGGCGCGATGAGCTGATCGAGCGTTTCGCCCTTGATCCGCGCAAGAAGGCCCGGACGTATTCCAAGGGCAACCGGCAGAAGGTCGCGCTGATCGCCGCGCTCGCCTCCGAGGTGGAGCTGCTGTTACTGGACGAGCCCACTTCGGGCCTCGACCCGTTGATGGAGGCGGTCTTCCGCGAGGTCATCACCGAGGAACGGCGCGCCGGCCGTACGGTCCTGCTCTCCAGCCACATCCTGGCCGAGGTCGAGGCGCTCTGCGACCGGGTGAGCATCATCCGCGACGGCCGGATCGTGGAATCCGGCACGCTCGCGCAACTGCGCCATCTCACGCGCATCTCGGTCACGGCGGAGCTGGCCAGGGTGCCGGGCAACGGGCTGCCGCATGTCCACGACCTCAGGGTCGACGGTGGCCGGGTGCGCTTCCAGGCCGACACCGAGCACATCGGCGACGTGCTGGCCCGGCTGGCGGAATGCGGCGTCCGCGACATCACCGCCCAGCCCCCCACTCTCGAAGAGCTGTTCATGAGGCACTACCGATGAACACCACAGCACTGATCCGGCTGATCCTGCGCCGCGACCGCGTCTGGCAGCCACTGTGGATCCTGTCGGTCGCCCTCTTCGTCGGGACCACGGTGGCCACCATCCGGGAGCTGCTCCCGACGCAGGAAGCAATCCTGCACTACGCGAACGAGATCGCGAAGAACCCCGTGATCCTGCTGCTACAGGGACCGGCATACGGCGACAGCCTCGGCGCAGCCGCCGCTCAACAGCGGGGCGCCGCCACCACGATCTTCGCCGCCCTGGCCAGCATCATCCTCCTGGTCAAGCACACCCGCTCCGACGAGGAGCAAGGGCGGCGGGAGCTCGTCGGCTCGGCCGCCGTAGGGCGGCACGCGCCGCTGACCGCCGCCCTCACCGTCGTGCTTGGCGCGAACGTGGCCCTGGCCGGGCTGATCACCGCGGTGTGCGCGAGCGCCGGGCTCCCCCTGGCCGGATCCCTCGCCTGGGGGTTGATGGCCGCTTCGGCCGGCTGGGTGGGGGCCGCGCTGGCCGCGGTGGCCGTACAGGTCACCCAGCGCGCCCGCGTGGCCGGAGCCGTGGCCTTCACGGTGTTCTTCGCGGCGTACCTGGTCCGCGGGGTGAGCGATCTGGGCGGGCCGGGCATGCAATGGCTGGGCTGGCTCGTGCCGAACGGCTGGATCCTGCGAGCCCACGCCTTCGGCGGCGAGCGGTGGTGGGTGTTCCTGCTGGTCGCGGGGTTCGTCGCGGCCATGGTCGGGCTGGCCTACGCACTGTCGGCCCGCCGGGACATCGGCGCCGGCCTCGTGCCGCCACGGCTGGGTCCCGCCCGTGCGCCGAACGGCCTGCGCGGACCGTTCGGGCTGGCGTGGCGGATGCACCGGGGCATGGCGCTGGCGTGGATCGCGGGTGGCGCCTTCATCGGTGCGGGGATCGGGCTCGGCGGGCAGACCGCCGTCGAAACGTTCGGTCAAAGCGGAGCGCTGGACTTCTGGGCCGGGCGGACGGGAGCGGATGATCCTGCGGAGATCTTCTTCAAGCTCGTCGTGTACGAGCTGGGGGTGTATTCCGTCTCCCTGTACGCGATCATGACGGTGCTCCGCCTGCGTGGCGACGAGGCTGCGGAACTCTTGCTGTCCGGCCCGGTGAGCCGGGCACGCTGGGCGGCCGGCCATCTCGTGTTCGCGGTGACGGTACCCGTGCTCGTGCTGGTGATCGCCGGCCTCGGGCTGGGCCTCGGCGACGGGGACTTCGCCGGTGGCCTGGCCATGACCACGGTCATCCTGCCCGGCGTCTGGGTGATGGCCGGGACAGCCGTGGCGGCATTCGGGCTGTTCCGGCGGGCCGGAGCGGTCGTGGGGTGGACCGCTTTGGTGCTGGCCATCGCCATGGAAGTCGCCTGGGAGGTCGGGCTGGTGAGCGACTCGCTCTTCATGATCTCCCCGTTCGCCCACGTGCATTACTCCACGCTGGCCGACCCGGGACCCGGCACGCTGCTCGGGCTCACCCTCGTGGCCTGCGGATTCACGGCCGCCGGGCTGTACGCGCTCCGCCGCCGCGATCTGGCCCTGTGACTCCAGCCGCGCAACGCGCCGATGGGCGGCTCTCGGCATGCCCGCGGGAGAGGCCGTGATCCACGTCGAGATCCACGACCTCGACCCCCTGCCGTTCGCCGTCAACGGCCGGGTGGCGCTGCTCGGCGACGCCGCGCACGCCATGGGCCCCGGCCGCGGCCAAGGCGCCGGGCATCGCCGGAGGACGCCGTCGTGCTCGCCGCCGCCCTGACCGCCGAGCCGTCGGTCGAGACCGCCGGCGGCCACCGCAGCTGTCTGCTACGCGTACTGAAAGGTGACACCGGCACTGCCACGCGCACCTGGAAGGAGGACCACAGGCCGCTGCCGGTTCTCCGCGTGCATGGCATCGTCCTCGGCCGTCAGAGGCGCTCTCGATCCCACTGGTCGAGAAGCTTGGGGAACTCGCGGCCCATGAAGCCGTACATGTCGCGCATCAGCTCCAGCCTGGCCCTGCTCTTGGGATTGTCGCCGACTGCGGCCAGCCCCTGCTCCGCGAGCTGCTCGAATGCGGTGAACTCGGCCATCTTGGCCCGGAATGCGCGTCCGAAGACGTCCTCGGTCAGCCGGTAGTGATCGCGGCGACCCCGGGGCGGGCGGAAACGCTCGACGAGCCCTCCCCGTTCGAGCTGCCCCAGGGCGACGCTCATGCTGCTCTTGGCCACACCGAGCTGCTCGCACAACCTCGGGGCGTCGGCGGAATCGTCCGGATCGACCAGGAGTACGCCGACGACCCGGCCTGCCGTACGGCTGAGCCCCAAACGCTCGAAGTACAGCCCGGCGCTCTCCACGAACTCCTCAACACTCGCCACGCACTGATTCTATTCTGTTCGGATCGTTCCGAACAGAATAGAATCGGCGCATGCTGTCCATCGCCATCACCGGCGCCAACTCGGGGATCGGCCTGCGCGCCGCCCGCGCCCTCGCCGCCGCGGGCCACCACGTAGTGGCGTTGTGCCGGAACCCCGAGCGAGGCCGCGCCGCTCTGGCCGACATCAACGCCCACGCCGTGCATCCGGCCGGCCTGATCCAGGCAGACCTGTCGACGCCCGACTCCATCGAGGCCGCTGCCGACCAGCTCGCGCAGACCGTCGGCCACCTCGACGTGCTCATCAACAACTCCGCCGTCTTCGACCAGACGCTCCGCGAGCCCCACTTCACCGCAACCGGGCATGAGCTGTTCTGGGCCACCAACCACCTGGGCCCCTTCCTGCTCACCGCACGCCTCAGTCCGCTGCTCGCCGCCGCGGACAAGCCTCGCGTGATCAACATCGCCAGCAAGGGGCTGGTCTCGATGCCACGCGTCCGGATCCGTTTCGACCAACTCGACGACCCGAGCTGGTACAGCCCCACCCGTGCCTATTACCACGCCAAACTCGCCCAGATCATGACCACCTTCTCCCTGGCCGAGAAAGCCGCCGGACGTCTGGAGGCGACCTGCGTGCGCGTCCCCGCCGTACGTCTCGACCCGGATCGGGTGGCGGCCATGCCATGGTTGCTGCGCACCTTGTACGCGCCCAAGAACCGCATGGCCGTCCCCGCCGAACGCCTAGGCGAGACCTACGCTCGCCTGGCCGCCTGGGACGGGAGCCTGCCCGGGCCGTACGTGGATGAAGACCTCCGCCCCGTCCGCGCTCCAACCTCCGCCTACGACGAGGCCGCCCGCGAACGGCTGTGGTCGGTGTCCCAGGCCGCTACCGGTGACCCCACCTGGGCCTGGTGACCGTGGGGGTTGCCGCAGCACTCGCGGAAATTCGGGCCGATATGGCCCTGCCCTGGAGTTGGGCGCTGCAGCGTTGTGGGTCAGTAACTGCTTGCGCATCGCTTGCAGCCGCCGCGCCGGAGCTCCGTACCGGGATTCGTCTCAGCGCTCGACCCGTACCGTGAGCGGCTGTCCTTCTCTTTTTTGGCAAGGTTGTCCAGCCGTGCGCCATAAGTGCAGCGGCGCCTGGCGCGTAGCTCGACAAACGTGGCGAACGTCTCTCATGCTCGTCAGCAGGCCAGCCTGTCACTTCCCGTAATGGACCGCTGGCTCATGTGGCAGCAGCGTGATGGGGAGCGGAATCATGGCCGAGCAGGGACGTGTGCGCTGGAGGCGCTTCGCCTTGGTCTTCGCCCCTGTCGCAGTGATGACGTCGCTGCTGATCGGCGCCACGGCCCAGGGCGTCATCGGCGCCACGTTCGTGGTGTCCGGCGACACGTTCAAGATCTATAGCGGCGAGCTGCGAGGCCAGGGCTTCGCGCTGGCCGGCGACGTGGTGCGGGACAAGAAGGGCCGGCTGATCCCTGTCATCGCGACCGGCGTCCGCAAAGCCGTGATCAGCGACCTGTGCCAGAGCGTGCTCGCCAAGACACCGGTGGGCACGGTGACGATCAGGATCACCGGTGGACAGCACGGCAACAAGGTGACGGTCGAGAACCTCGTGATCGACGTGGCCGCAGCGCAGAGCGCGGCAACCCTGCGGGACATCGAGCTGGGCCGCGACGCCAGCACCCTGGACGAGGTCCCCGGCGTCAGGGGCCCGGCCGGCAGTTTCGGCGGGCAAGGTAGATCGCTCACCCTCAGCGACGTCCGGCTGAGCGCGTGGGCCGTCACCGCGGCGACGTTCAGCCTGCCTGACCTCGGGCTGAAAATGGTGCGCGGCGCGCACGAGTGCTTCTAGGACGGGCCCGCGGCAGGCTCGGACATGACGCGAACCGGAAGATGGAAGATCATGAAGTCGTGGCGGCGTTCACGGCCGTTCTGGGGCGGCTTGTTCATCGTGGTGGCGGGGATGGAGTTGCTGTCCATCCCGCTCGCGCTCGACGCGCTGCCGGTGGCCCTCGTGTTCGGCACGGTCGGAGCCAGTTACCTGCTCGCCCTAGTCATGGTGATCGCGGGGGTGCTCGTGTGGCTGCAGCCCGGCCAGCGCGTCTTCCTCGGCCTGATCGCCGTGCTGCTGTCCATGGCGTCGTTCGTCTACTCCAACCTGGGCGGCTTCCTGATCGGCATGATCCTGGGCCTGCTGGGCGGCATGCTGACGGTGGCCTGGACCCCCGACAGCCGGCCCGCCGACGGCTTGGACGCCGTCAACGTTCGGAGCGTGCTGGCCGCCTGTCGAAGGTTCGCTTCGCGGGCGAGCGTGCGGTGCTGGGCGGCGGCCGCCGCGCCGGGGCGGCACTGCCGGCGTCTGAAGTGCAGCCGGCGAGCCCGTGCCCAGACCGCTCCTCTCGCGGCGGACGCGAGCTCCGAGGAGAAGCTGCGAGAGCCGACCGGGCCGTAGCGCATTTCGGGTGCGATCAGGGCGTGACGATGGCGAAGTCGGGTGTGGGGTCTTCCAGGACGGCGCGCAGCCGTTGCAGGACGGTCATGTCGCCGTCGTGGTCGATGCCGTCGGTGTCCTCTCCGTCGAGCAGGCCGAGCAGCCGCTGCCGGGTCAGGCGCAGCGTGAGATCCGCTCCGTCGTCGCCGGACGGGGTCTGCTCGTGGATCAGGGCGCCGTTGGACATCCTGATCCGGTGGCGTTCGCCGGTGTCGGTGAGATGCCAGTCGATGGCGAAGCGCTCGTTCCAGGCGCGTGGACCGTTGACGCGGATGGCGAGGGAGCCGAAGATCTGTTCCGCGGTGAGCGCTCGGAGCATGTCCGGAGAGGTGGTTGTGGTCATGCCCGCCGAGGGGCGGCCGGTCAGCTCGGTGGCGCCGGTCAGGTAGAAGTTGCGCCAGGTGGCGTTCTCGGCGCCGTGGCCCATCCGGGTGTAGACCTGGGCCAGCATCTTACGGGCCGGCGAGTTGCCCTGGTCGGCGAACACCGCGTGGTTGAGCAGGGTGGCGGCGAAGCGTAGGTCGCCCTCCCGGATGTAGCGTTCCGCCTGCGCGAGCACGGCGGTGGTGCCGCCGAGGCATTCGACGTAGCGGCGCGACTGCTCGACCGGGGGGTGTTCCCACAGGTGCGCGGGGTTGCCGTCGAACCAGCCCAGGTAGCGCTGGTAGATCGCTTTGACGTTGTGGCTGACCGAGCCGTAGTAGCCGTGGGTGTGCCAGGCCGCCTCCAGGGCGGGCGGCATCTGCATGGCCTCGGCGATCTCGCTGCCGGTCATGCCGCGGTTCAGCATGCGCAGGGTCTGGTCGTGCAGGTAGGCATACAGGTCGCGCTGCTGGGTCAGGAAGGTGACGATGTTGTCTTTGCCCCAGGTGGGCCAGTGGTGGGAGGCGAAGGCGACCTCCGCGTGGTCGGCGAACAGGGCGACGGTCTCGGTCAGGTAGCGGGACCAGATGCGGGTGTCGCGGACCAGCGCCCCGCGCAGGGTGAGCACGTTGTGCAGGTTGTGGGTGGCGTTCTCGGCCATGCACAGGGCGCGGCGGTCGGGGAACAGGAAATTCATCTCCGCCGGGGCCTCGGTGCCGGGGGTGAGCTGGAAGACGATGCGTACGCCGTCGACCGTCTCCTCTTGCCCGGTGCGGGTGATGTCGAGAGTGGGCGGGATGAGGGAGACGGTGCCGGCCGAGGTGCCCATGCCCAGCCCGCAGCCGAGCTGCCCGTCGCCGGAACGCGGCAGGAGCTGACCGTACATGTACAGGGCGCGGCGGTTCATGGCGGTGCCGGCGTAGACGTTCTCGGAGACGGCGTGTTCCATGAAATGGGCCGGGGCGATGACGGGGATGCCGTCGCCGTCGGTGACTCCGCGAGCGCCGCCGAAGTGGTCGGCGTGGGAATGCGTGTAGATGAGACCGGTGACCGGGCGGTCCCCGCGATGGTCGCGGTAGAGCCGCAGCGCGGCGGCGGCGCATTCGGTGGAGATGAGCGGGTCGATGACGATGACGCCGCGTTCGCCTTCCACGAGGGTCATGTTGGACAGGTCCAGGCCGCGCACCTGGTAGATGCCGTCGGTCACCTCGAACAGCCCCTGCTTGGCGCACAGTTGCGCCTGCCGCCACAGGCTCGGGTGCGCGGTGGGAGGGCAGTCGGCGTCGAGGAAATCGTAGGAGTCGTTATCCCAGACGATCTTCCCGTCGGCGGCCTTGACCACTGCGGGGGTCAGCTTCGCGACGAAGCCGCGCTCGGCGTTGTCGAAGTCAGTTCGATCGTGGAAAGGAAGGTCTGCCATGCGACGGCTGCTGCCCGCGACCGCCTTCCATAAGGCAAGAAGAGGGTTAAGGAAGAGCATGTCTCGGCCTGATCGCGGGTCTCACGAGGGCGCTCCCACCCGGCCGACATGGATCGTGCTCCCTTGCGTGGTCTCGACCACGATCGGCACTCCGTCCGGAATCCGTCCGCGGAGAGCGCTGAGGAGGCTGCGGATCGGTGGCATCCCTGGTGCCCGCACGCGGATGTGGAGCTCGCGGGAGATGACGTCGACGCCGGCGACCGACGAGTTCGGCACGGTGGAGATCCAGTCGGCGGCGACCGTTCTGGCCTGCGCGCTCCAGGCGGTCAGCAGGTAGCTGACCACAGTGTTGGCAGACAGCGGTAGGAGTACCACGACCAGCAGCAGAGCCAGCGTGAGCCGGGTGCGGCGGCGGCTCCGGCCGGAAAGGGCCACAGCCTCCGCGGCGTAACCCGTCGCCGTGAACACCGCGATGCCGCCGAGCACGAGGGCCAGCAGGTTGGACAGGAAGAGCACCAGCGCGCCGAGCGTCAGCCAGCCCGCGCCTCGGCCCAGGCACACACCGGCCACGGCCAGCGGCGGGACCAGGGAGATCGCGATCGCCACGCCCGGCAGGACGGCGGCGACGTCGCGACGGGCATGGGCCACGGCGCCGGCCAGCCCGGTGGCGAGGGCGGCCACCAGGTCCATCAGCTTGGGAGAGGTACGTCCGGCGATCTGACTGTTGGCGAGCAGTTCGTAGGAGGCGGGCAGCGGCGCCGAGAAGGCCATCCCCGTGGCGACCACCAGCAGGCCGCCGAAGAACACGAAACCGATCGCGGCCTGGCCGCGGTGACGTACCGTCGCCAGAGCGATGCCCATGATGGGCGTGGCCAGCGGCGCGATGATCATCGCGCCGATCACGGTGGCCGTCGAGTCGGTGAGCACGCCGGCAGAGGCGATGACCGCCGACAGGGCCAGCATCGTCCAGAACGCCGAGCGTTTCGCGCCGATGTCCCCAGAGGACAGATCCAGGCTCTCGGTCAGTTCCTCCAGCGGGCGGCGCTGCGCCTCGGGCAGTACCCGCTCTCGAAGACCGCTCAGCATGCCATCGAGTATCCGAGCATGTCCCGCGGGTCGAAGGGCAACGACACGGACGGCCTGCGATCTCTTCCCCAGGAACCATCCTGTCTGGGGCGACCGGCTGGGGCGCCGACGGCACGGTTGCCCAGACGGTGGTGGCGCCGTACATCGAACCCGGATAGGGCGCGTTACCGCCCCTTTCGACTCCTGTGGCCAGCCAGAGCACCGATAAGAATCCCGATGACGGTGCACACCACCAGAGTGATCCACAACGGGGCAGTCACCACGATCATGAACAATTGGATCACTACATCCTGCCGATTCTGCAGGATGAACACGACCGTCAGCACCACCAGGACGATCGCGAGCCACACGCGTGGCGGCACCGCCCCAAGACGGCTCGCCGGCCCTTGCTCTGCCACGAATTCCCCCGGATGCCTACAGCGTCTTCAATTCCTGCCCTACCCCGAAATCGCAGGTGATTGCTCGCCAGGCAACCCCCAGGCCCTCCACCCGGGTTCGTCGACCAGCCCCAAAGCAGCTTTCCGTGACGACAACTACTCCGGATCATGGGCCTCCACCTGGAGAAACGCCCCCAGATCCACCCCGCGTATATCGCGTGACCAGTGACAAACGGCCGGTCAGAGCGGCCCACGGCCGCATACCCCTGACCCTCACATAGGCTTCGAGCTGCCGTCCGCCTCTAGCGAGCAAGATCATTGCACGCATATTGCACGGCCCTGCATGGCCAGAAACGTCAGTTCATGATCGTAGGCTTGCCGACCATGACCGATCCACGCACTGTGTCGTTCGATCTCGGCGTCCACTATCGCAGGCGTACCTCGTCGACGACACCGACGACGCCATGGGCTCGGACGGAATACCCGCGCAGTCCGACTTCGGAGAGCCGCACCGTCTACCGCGCTCATCGAGGGATCGTACGAGCCGCCTAAGCTCAATGCCCTGGCCGGCACCCCATAGCGGTCACTGTTGCGGTACCGACCGGGAGACACCCTGGTTGCGTCTGCTGGTGAGGTCGCGGGGAAGATCCCGCGCCCTCGGTCCAACTCGTCAGGCGGACGGCGTGCGCAGCAGCCGCTGGATGGCGGTGACCCGTTCGGCAATCATGCGGGCGCCAAGGGCTGTCCCGGCGATCACGTGGGCCTTGTGGAACGCTCCGCTGTAGTGGTGAAGATCCGTCGGTACACCTGTCTGGATCAGCAGGTGCGCGTCATTCAGTACCTCCTCGCGTGTCCAATCGACCTGGTAGGCGGCCACCCAGGCAGGAGACAGGCCGGCCCTCTCGACCGTGACGCCGTTCAGCTCAGCTCGATCGCACGATCTCGTCGATGAGGGCGGCCAGAACGCGCGGCTGCGACAGGAACGGGGAATGACCGCTGGTGAGCCGGCGGATCTCGGCAGCCTGGGCTGCCATCTTCTCCTGCAGGGCGAGCGGGATGGCCTGGTCCTGCTCCGCGACGATGTAGGTGGACGCGATGTCCCGCCAGGCGACCGCGCCGACCTTCTCGGCGAACGATCGAAGGGTCTGCTCGACCAACATGCTCATCGCCTGCTCTGCCTCGAGGTCGGGCATATCGCCGTAAAACGAAGTACGTGGTCGGCTGAGGAGCGGGAGCAGGCCGCTCACGTCGTCAGGAGTGGCCGAGCCTTCGAGGTCGAACAGTGACTGGCCCTCGTCCGGCATCCACGCGCAAAGGTAGATCAGTCGCTCGACGTTCCGCGCACCGGCGGCGGCCTCGGTGATCGGAATGCCCCCGTAGGAGTGGCCGAGCAGCACGACCGGGCCTTCGATCGAGGCCAACTCCTTGGCCACCACGGCGGCGTCGTCATGCATGCCCCCGGTGGGACGCTCTCCGGCGCTCGGCAATGCGGGTGCGTGGGTGCCATAGCCGAGTGCGTGTAGCTCGGTTTCGAGCTTCTCCCAGTGGCTCGGCCGGTGCCAGGCGCCGTGGACGATCATCACGGTAGTCATAAAAGGTACTCCAGAATTCTCAGGTGTCGGATTGTGTGGCGTGGGCGGCGGGGGCGCCGGCCCCCGCGACGCCGGCCGGCCGGGAGAAAGCGCTGGCCAGGAGAACGCCCTGCCGGGAAGCCTTTCCCAGGCGTCGGTGACCCATAAAGCCCGGGAAAAGCGCGCGCGGGTCGTTCAGCGTGGCACGCGGGCGATCAGCAGCGACCCCACCCCGTCGGCAGCCCAGAGGATCGCCGTGCCGGCCGCCGCCACGAGAGGGCGGCGATCGGCACCGGAGGGCGGCCCAGGTGATCGCTGAGCGACCCGACCGTCAGCAAGACGCCGAGCAGACCGGCGACGTACACGGCGAAGATCACCGTCAGCATCGCTACCGAGAGGCCCAACGCTCCCACTACGGCCGGTAGATCGGCGACCGCCGCCGGCTCAGGAATCTCCAACCCCGCGATGACCTCTGGCATGACCTCTGAACTTCCGGGAAACGAGTCGGCTGTGGACCGTGCGGCCGACGTCCATGCTGCCCGCGCGTCGGCGTGCGATGCCGCCTTCGTCCGGCCAGGAACCACCTATATCCGGACAGAGGAATCGCAGCCGATTGCTCCACCACGACGGCTGCACTGACTCTCGTGACGACCCGCACCCCGCCCACGAGGGCCCCGTAGGAACGGTGTGCTACCGATGAACGGTGTCCACGCCTCCTGCATCGCCCACCCGACGGCGGTCGCTGCCGCCGGGGTCCGGCCGGTCAGCGCGCGGATCCGGAGAGACCGGAGTGGTGAACGCTGCCCCCATCGCGTCGCGATCCTCGCCGTGCCGATCTCCCGGCAACGGGCTCTCCACGCTCTCGGTCGTCACCGGGGTTCGCAGGAGGCCATGGGCAGGGGGTCTTGTTGCCTCGGTAGGCGTAGCGGGTGACGGTCATGCGCTTACTGAGGCTGAAATACTCGACCCCGCCTGCGGCTATCACCCACCGGCCGGAGCCGCCTTTCAGGTGACGGCGCAGTTGCCCCCAGTTCCAGCCGTGTCTGACCCGCAACATGTGGACGAGTCTCCACCAGGCGAAGACATCCAGCTTGTCGAAGGTCCACTTGGCCACGGCGTGTTTGAGATAGTTGACCCATCCGCGCATGATCGAAGCGGTCCCACGCCCGTGGGGGTGAGTCTTAAGCGATCTTGGGGATCTTGCACGGACGATTTTGGCCCCACCCGGTGGGGCCGGGCCTTCCTCCGCGGCGATGATCGGCTTCGCGCTGGGCATCGTTGCGTCGGTAGCTCCGGCACCACCCCCTGTCGCAGCCAGATCCACCTCCCCGGTGGTATCAGCGCCGTGACCGCGGACGCCGCGCGGAAGAGCCTCGCCGCAGCGCCCCAGTTGCCCTGCGAGACCTGTGGCAGGCCGTACTGGATGCGGCTCGCGGGGTCTTCACCCCGTGGTCCGCATCACGGCGGCCATGAGCGCCGTGCTGCCAGCCGATCGCGGTGCTGATCGTCACGCTGCGCCGCCACGTGCCGCCTGACAGCGCCCGGGACTGCGGCCCGGATCAGGAACCCTGCAGGCAGGGGTGGCCAAGGCAGCGCTACGAGTCATTTCACGATGCGGTAGAGGATATGGGTGGCCAGCGGGGTATCGACCACGCTCACCACCTCAAGCCCGATGTGGCCATCCCCAATGTCGTCGATGAACCGCTTGCCCCCGCCGAACAGCACAGGCACCACGTGGACCCCGATATGGTCGACCAGCCCCGCCCTGATGAACTGACGCCCAAGGTCCGGGCCGCCCATCACGAAGATATCTTGGCCACCGGCGACCTCCCTGGCCTGGCGCAAAGCGCTTTCGATCCCGTCCGTCACGAACGTGTAGACGCTGTTCCCGGGCGCGTCCTCAGGTGACCGGTGGGTCACGACGAACAGCGGCAGCCGTCGGGCACCGGTCGGCCCGTCGGCCCCCCACCAGCGCAACGAGTCGTCATACGTCCGCCGCCCGCAGATGTACGCACCCGCTTCCGACCCGGCGGAGTCCATGAGCCCGTGTGCGGCCTCGTCGCCGCCCATCGCCCATTCGTGCAGCCGTTCGCCGCCCTTGCCGAGCGGCTCCTCTGGCGTGCTGCCGGTCGCCACGACGAACCCGTCCAGCGACGTGCTCATATCGTAAATAACCTTGCTCATGAGACTCCCTCGGTGAATTTCGCTCATGCGGGACGAACACCAGCTTGGCGAACCACGGGTGGCAAAGTTGTGTCAGTTCCGTGAAACTCGCTTCCAGCCCAGGAAGGAGAGTGCGATCCGCGTGCTGACCGTCGAACTGCTCGGGCCGCTGCATGTGTCGGTGGCCGGGCGGCCGGTCGAGCTGCCCGCCGGGCGGCTGCGCGCGTTGCTGGCCGTGCTGGCGATGTCGGCGGGCCGTACCGTCTCAGCGGACAGGCTGGCGACCGCGGTGTGGGGGACGGATGTGCGCGGGGACGCGCGGGCCAACGTCCGGACGAACATCAAACGGCTGCGCCGCGCCCTGGAAACCGCCGAGCTGATCGCGGCCCGGCCTGGAGGCTACCTGCTGGCGGCCGAGCCGGACCACGTGGACGCGCTCCGCTTCGGCCGTCTGCTCGATGAGGCGGAGGCGGTGCCGGACCCGGTTACCGAGCGGTCCCGGCTGGCTGCCGCGCTGGAGCTGTGGCGCGGTACCCCCTTCGACGGGATCCGATCGGACTGGCTGGAGCAGTCCGTGGCCCCCGCACTGCAGGAGCGGTATCTGACCGCGCTGGAGCGGCGGGTCGACCTGGACCTCGCAAGCCGATCCCATCCCGACCCGACCAAGCTGGCCGAGCTGGCCGAGCGTCATCCGCTGCGGGAATCCCTCTGGACGCGGCTGCTGCGGGTCTTGGAATCGGCCGGCCGCCCCGCCGAGGCGCTGGAGCGGTACGAGACGATCCGGCGCCGGCTCGCTGCGGAGCTCGGCGCCGATCCAAGCCCTGAGCTGCGGCAGCTCCACGCCGACCTGCTGGCCGGCGGCGCCCCTGGTGCCATCGCCCGGCAGGCGTTGCCCGGCGGACGCGGTGGCGTGCCCAGACAATTGCCCCCCGCCGTCGACGGACTCGCCGGGCGGGAGGCCGAGCTGACGGCGCTGGACACGCTGCTCGGCCCGCCAGGCGAGAGGAGGTCCCGACCGCCACGGATCGCGCTGATCGCCGGCACGGCCGGGGTCGGGAAGACGACACTGGCCGTGCACTGGGCGCACCGCGTTGCCGGGCGCTTCCCGGACGGCCAGCTCTACATCGACCTGTGTGGATACGACCCGTCAGGAGCGGTCATTCCACCGGGGGTGGCCATCCGCGAGCTCCTCGACGCGCTGCAGGTGCCGCCCCACCAGATCCCGGACGGCTCGGCCGCGCAGGCCGGACTCTACCGCAGCCTGCTGGCCGGGCGGCGCATGCTGGTGGTACTGGACAACGTCCGCGACGCCGCCCAGGTCGCCCCGCTGTTGCCCGGGGCTTCCGGCTGCCTGGTGCTCGTCACCAGCCGGGACCACCTCGCCGAACTGGTCATGACGTACGGCGCGTATCCGCTCACCCTCGGCCTGCTGCCGCCGGAGGAGGCCAGGCGGTTGCTGGCCGACCGCCTCGGCCATGACCGGATCGCCACCGAGCCCGCCGCCGCCGATGAGATCGTCCGCCGCTGCGCCGGGCTACCGCTGGCGCTGGCGATCGTCGCTGCCCGCGCCGCGATCCATCCCACGCATCCGCTCGCCGAGCTCGCCGACGAACTCGCGGACACGCTCGGCGCGCTGGACCGTGCTGTTGACGTACGGGCGATCTTCTCCTGGTCGTACCAGATCCTCAGCAGCACGGCCGCGCGGCTGTTCCGGCTGGTCGCCGGGCTGCGTCCGGGTCTCGGCAGCACGGTCGACGCTGCCGCAAGCCTGGCTGGCGTCCCTGTGGCGCTGGTACGGGCGCCGCTGGCCGAGCTGGCCCGGGCCAACCTGCTCACCGAGCATGCCCCGGGCCGCTACGCGTGTCACGACCTGCTGCGCGCCTATGCCTCCGAACTATGTGAGGCACACGACGCCGACCGGGACGCCGCGCGACACCGCATCGTGGACCACTACGTCCATACCGCGTACGCCGCCTCTCTGCACCATCACAGGCACCTCGACACCCTCGCCCCCGCCGCACCCGGTACCGGTGTCTCCGTCACCGACTTCGCCAGTCCCGAAGCGGCGACGGCCTGGTTCACCGCCGAGCGCCCCGCCTTGCTCGCCACCCTGAGGATTGCCGCTGACCTGCGCCTTGACCAGCACATCTGCCATCTGGCGCAGGCTGTATCCGTCATCCTGCACCGGCGGGGCCACTGGCACGATCGCGCCGAGACCCAGCGAGCCGCCCTGGCCGCCGCACAACGGCTGGGCGACCCGATGGAAGAGACCCGCGCACTACGCAACCTGGCCGCCGCACTGGCCGACCTGGGTCGCTTCAACGAAGCCCACACCAACCTCGACGCCGCCCTGCAACGATCACACGACGACCCCGCCGACCAGGCATGGACGCACTACTACCGGAACCTCGTCCACGGCCTCCAAGGCCGACAGTCCGACGCCCTCGACGCCGCGAGCCGGGCCCACGACCTCTTCGACCAGGTCGGCGACCACGTCGGCCAAGCCATCACACTCACCGATCTCGGCTGGTATCACGGCCGCCTAGGAGATCACGGCCTCGCCCTCGACCTGTGTGAGCAGGCCCTGGTCCTGCACCGGAAGTTCGGCAACCGCCCCTACGAGGCCCACACCTGGTCCTGCCTTGCCGACACCCACCTCCAGATGGGAGACCCGCTTGGGGCCCTCCCCCGCTACCGCCGGGCCGTCGACCTGTTCCGGGAACTCGACGACCCGTACGCCGAGGCCAGTACCCTCGCCCACCTCGGCGCCTGCCACCACCACGCCGGCGACCACGCCGCCGCCTACGGGCACTGGCGTGACGCCCACACGCTCCTCAGCAACCTCGACCCCTCCGCCACCGATCAGATCCACACCCAGCTGACCACCATCGACAAGTTCGCCGCCGATGCCTTCCTCGGGCCGCTGAATCGGCGTGCGGGCGCTCCACGTTGACCTGCGCCCCGTCGGCGGCGCATCAGCAACCTACGTCGGCAGGCGGGGACGTGGCAGGCGCCTCATGGCCCTGTTCACATCCATGTACTACCCCGCCCTCCAGCCGGCCGAGGTCATCGCCCTGCGCCGGGAGCACCGCGATCTTCCCGCAACAGGCTGGGGACGTCTCCTCATCAACACCTCCCGGCCGGGGGGGTCAACACGTAGTGGACCGACACCGGCGACGCCCACGAGGGCGCGGGCGAAATGACGTCGCTGCTCCCACAGCCTCATCAGCGGCGGCACTACGATCATGATGCTGGTCGGTAACTTGGCCGCGTATCGGCCGCGACAGGCCGTAGGACACCGGTGATCGTCGTAGACGGCGAACCAGGCACGATCCCCCGCAACCTGCGGATTAAAAGAATCCACTTCGAGCCGTTCCAGATCGTTCAATGCAGGTCAACGCCTGCACCCGATCCATTCTGAACGGCTCTGAACGGCCTCGTACTGCAACTCAAACTGCAACCCTGGCGACCCGCGACGGCCACGGACAGGAACGGTCTGACCTTCTGTGTATTTAGAAGGTCTCATCAGTCGACGCTGGGCTGCTGAAGCCACTGTGCGTACAGATCCAGCAGAATGCGGACAGCCTTGTCTGGATGGAGATAGCTTGCTGCATATTCGCCTTCGAGGATCTGCTCGCGTGTCCAGTTGGCGAGGGCAGCGGGGTCATCGCCGCCGATGTCGAGTGAGCAGGTGTCCCAGCGGCACCGGTAGTAGAACCGATCCCCTGATGGGAGGGTGCCTTCGAGCTGGATCGGCGCGGCAAACCCAGTGATTTCGATCGTCCAGCCCTGGGACCGCAGTTCGGGCAGCAGTCGCTGCCAGGCCGCGTCGGCTTCTTGAACGTCGGCCGAAGGATGCGGGTTACGGCTCGTGAGAGTGAAGCCCGCCGAGGTCAGCGCATCGATGATGCTGTCAGCCCGACTCGTGGCATGGACGAGAACCCTCGTTGGCTCGCGCGGAATCGAATCGATCAGCGCCTCTCGCTGCTTGGCGGGCAGGTGGTCGAACATGCGGTTGGACATGGCGCGCTGGGAGTCGGTATTCATGATGCCGATGGACTCTCCATTTGGACCGAGGGCATGGAAGCTAATCCCATATTGGTCGTGGTGCTTCTCCTCGAGCACGATGCCGAGCGTCGCCGCCAGCGTCTGCGCCGCGCCTCGGACCGGCTGCTCAGAGGTGAATCTCAAGCTCTGCCGCGACCAGTCCACAACCGGGTCCTTGCTCATCCTGTACTCCAAGCCAACAGCAATTCTGTTCCTCATTAAGTCGTTGTGAACATGACGATCGGTGGCGCGCTCCATGCGTAGTGGGGCGTGGTCCGTGGTGAAGGCTCCTGGCTAAAAGAGGTCTTGCGCCAGCGTGCCTCCCAGCCGTGCTGTGCGTGATCATTGCACGTGGCGAACGTGCACATCTCCACCACCGGCGTGGACGTGCTGCTCAGGGTCCACGCCAAGTGCCTCGACGGTCACCAGGAGATCGCCAACAAGCGGATTGAGGACGCCCTTGCCGCATGATCTCCAACACAACACCGAAGGATCCCGGAACCTCGCCTGGGCATGGAGGACGAAGGGCTACGGCAAGCTTCCCCTGAGCGCGGGGCTACAAGCCCGGCTCCTGGCGCCGAATGAACGCCAAGAAGGTAACCAGCACTGCGCCCGCCACATAGTGCAGGATCGGGCCATACATGACGATGTCCCAACCGCCGAATTGGATCGTGTCCGTACAGCCGTCCGAGATGATCTGAACGGCGTAGGGAATGGTGAACACCCCGGCGATCACCACGAACAGCGCCGCTGTCAGCCACGCGGCGGCTACGCCCCACCTGCCCCGAAGAGCGAGAACTGCACACAAACCAAGCGCCATCACCGCGGTGGGCCAGCCGTTCAACTCCGCAGAGATGGTGCGCCAGTTGATCTCTATCAGCCAGCCGACATCCGTAAGGACAAGCGGCTCAGAACTCAACGGGCAGGTAAAGCCCTCCGTTGAGTAGGTCGGTCCTTCGGGGAAGTACAACGAAAAGGTACGCAAGGCGGGGGCCGCCAGAGCCGCCAAAGTCAGCAAGGGCACTCCCCAGCGCGGGGGAATCGCCGATAACGGAAGCAAGATCGCCGCCATGTGATCGTTAGATGGGGGCGCCCAGCCTAGATCATCTCTCGCACGCACGTCAGCGTCGCCACATGATCATCCAGCACCGCCCCGAAGGGTCCCGGAACGCCACCGGGGCCCTTCGCCGTTCCCGATGCGTTCCCACGCCCGCACGATTCGGGAATCCTCCGGATCATGCCTTCCGACCAGGGGAACGCCTCAAGATCCATTCAGACATATTCCGGGACCTGCGACAACAGCCCGCTCATGGCGACATCTGGCTGCGCACCCCTGAAATGCAGAAGAGGCCCCGTAGGGCCTCTGAGCTGTCGTTTCCGGATCTTGCTCTCCTCGGTGCGCCTACTTATACGATCGGCGAGTCTTCATACGCTGCGTTCGGATCATCAGCCCGCAGGGCGAACCCACGGATGCCTATCCGGGCGTGCATGTGGGCGGAGAATACGTCGTCCTGGAAACATACTCGGACGCAGAGGTCTACTACATCCGCATCCTTGACGATGACGGCGAGAGCCCCGGCACTCTCTGGGACCCGTCGATGTTCGAAACCGTAGATCCGCAGATCCCCACGTGCTGGACGATGACACTCGAAGACGGCTGCCTTCGCGCGGCACCTTTGAGCTGGCACCGATCTGGTTTCTGGAACGACTACTTCGACCGAAACCCGCAAGCCATGGCTGACTTCGAGGAAGGCAAAACAGCGACCCTCGCCGAGTCAGCCTCTCTTTAGCTGCCTGCCGGATGTGAACTCGGCTGTCAGCTTGGAATTGCAGGGATTTGGGCTCGTAGGGGCGTGGACCTGCGGCTAAGGCCGGTCATGAATGAGCGTGGTTGGCACCTCGTTACTGCCTTTATTGTCACCCTAATGACACGACGATCACGTGCTGGACAGACCCTGGGTTCAGCTCTGAGCCACAGCGTCAGGTTCGAAGCCGGTCCTCCTGAGGGTCATAGCAATTCAGCCCTAGTTGGGTCGCGACCTGGACCGCGTATGCCGAGGCTCCCCCACGACCCCTGACCTGCGGCGCAGCCAGTCGACAGGGCGCCGCCCCCCGTAGATCGTTCCGCACATATTCCGGATCATGAAAGACGAGCCTGAGTCCGCGTAGGTACCAGCCGCAACTCGGAAGCAGACAGCAATCGCGCTAGGTCATCGGTGCCAGGGTGCCCGGGGCTCGGACCCGGAACCTACGGATCAAAAGTGGATCACCCTTTCGCGGACCAAGAATGTGCTGACCTGTGCGTGATCGCTCGGTCCCCCTCCACTGCGGCAAGGTCATTCCGCGCGTGTTCCGGATCTTGTTCCGTATGACGAGGGATGAATTCGTGCTGGGCGGTGACTTAGTAACGGTGCCCAGGCCAGTGCGGGTCCTCCCAGCGGGCGGGGCCGGCAAGGCCGAGCAGCCAGATCCGGTGGAGCAGCTCTACCGGGGCATTCCGGGCATGGAGCCGGGCATAGGCGTGGCGGATCAGCCAGGCCGTCAACGCGGTACGCGTCTCTTCCTTGTTCTCCCAGCTTTCCCAGGGGAGTTGGTCTCCCAGTAAGTCGTACTCCCAGTGCGCCACAGCTTCGGCCAGGTGGTGGTCGGCAACGGTGCCCGTCTGCGCTTCCCAGACACGCAGCCATGGGCTGATTGCGGCAGAGGCTTCGGTACACAGAGCGAGGACTTCGTGCGCGGGCACAGAGGGATCCGGGTCGATGAGAGTGTGGGTCCACCAGGCGTTCAGGAATTCCCGCACCGTTGCGGCTTGCTCGGTAGGCCAGTGCTGCCAGTCGCCGCGAGCGAATGAACGTCCGACCTCGTCCATGCCGAAGAGAGGCTCGACGAGGCCGCTGACGAGGGCCCTCGACAACTGGGGCAGAATGCGGCGCAACACGGATGCATGGTCATTCCAATCGCTGGGCCAAGTGCGACGAAGGAGATCAAGGTCCAGCTCCACGTCCGGAACCTTCAACTGCCCCAGCTCTTCTGCGCTGCCCCAGTGGCACGGACAGTTGTTCTCGTCGGGGCGGGCGGTCATGCCGCGGAAAGTGATCGCCATGTGGTTCAACGCGGCGTCGAGACGGAATCGCGCGGACTTCTGGTCGAGGTTCATCGTGGGCGTTCGCCTTCAAAGACTCCGGAAGGTTACGCCATCCGAAGATTGCTACTTTAGCGAGATCCGCGCTCCCCGGCCAGCGGTGAAGGAGATGGAAGCGGCGTTGTCAGCTTGGGAATTGCAGTATCACGGGCTCTGGCCCCTGGGTCGCCTGGTCAGCCTTGGTCTCGGGCCGGTCGTGAATGACCGTGGTTGACCCGTCGTTACCGGGGTTAATGGCACGCTCATGGCACGACGATCACCAGAAGCTACTGCCATGGCGGCCTTGCGCAGGCGGTGCCCGGCGAATGCCTGAGGGGCCGTCCCAAGCGGCAACTGCAGCCTCGAACTACCGGGAGTCTGCGACTGTCGGTGGCGGCTGGAAGCATGGCGCCATGACTACGCATCCCCTTGACGTCTCTTGGCTCTGCGGGGAGTACACCGAGTATGGCTACAGCTTCATCTACGTCCGTGACGCACCCGAGCAGGTAATCGCTCGCCTCGGCGGCCGATGGGAGGACTTCACGCCCGGCCCATTCCCCGGCAACCCCGACAAGTTCCCATTTCCTGGCGACCCGATCGGCATCGCTTCCATCGGCGAATGGTCGTTCATCGTCGAATCCGGCTCGCTTGGCACCCGCGAGGACGTGCTCACTTCGCTGTCCAAGGGCACCCGCCTCGTCTCCCAGTTCGCGCTCAGCATCAAGGGCTTGGACTACTTCTACTGGTGCGAGGACGGCGAGATCAGATTCGGCTTCTGGGCACAAGAGGGATACATGATGGAGACACCGGACGAACTCGTGGACATCATGGCGGAGATCGACAAGCTCTACCCCGGGTTACCCTATCTCTACGAAGGGCCGGCCTTCCTACTCGCCGAGCGCCTCACCGGGATAACGCTGACCCAGCAACTGTTGGCAGAATCCACCTTTTACTGGGGGGTCGTGCCAGAACCACCCCTATAGCCGTCGTTACGGCAGGGCAACCAGCCCGTGACGTGCGGTTTTGTCGCCGCACCGCGCGCTGCTGGCCGCGGTTGCCTCCGTTGGCGGGCGGGGCCGTGGGCGGCGACTGATGGCCATGTTCGCCTGCATGTACTACGCGGCACTGCGCCCCGGCGAGGCTGTAGCGCTCAGGCAGCAGGACTGCGAACTTCCGGCAACCGGCTGGGGCCGTCTTCTCGTTGACGTCTCCCGTCCTGAAGTGAACACCCGCTGGACGGACACAGAAACGCCCACGAGGAACGCGGCCTCAAACATCGGGGGGTGATGACGTGCGGCCCGTGCCCATCCCGCCCAAGATGGTCAAGATCCTTCGGCAACACATCGAGGAGTTCGGTGTGGGCAAGGATGGCCGGCTCCTTGGCAGTGAACGCGGCGGGGTGATCGCCTCGACGGCCTACACGGAGGTCTGGCAGGAAGCCAGAAAGCTGGTTCTCACGCCCGCCCAGTTCGCTTCTCCCCCTGGCCCGCCGACCGTACGACCTGAGGCACGCGGCCGTCTCGCTCTGGCTGAACGCTGGTGCCCCGGCGCCGGACGTGGCCGAGCGCGCGGGCCACGGTGTGGACGTGCTTCTTCGGGTCTACGCCAAGTGCCTCGACGGCCAACAGGACATCGCCAACAAGCGGATAGAGGCTGCCCTCCCCGCATGATCACGTACTGCTGCCAGGGTCCCGGAACCTCACCGGGACCTTTCGGCGTTCTCAGGCCGGAAGCATCCCGCAGATATCCCGGATCATGCGGCCCGACCTGCGGGTACGCCTCAAGATCCATTCCGCGTATTTTCCGCGACCAGCGACAAACAGCCGCTCAGGACTGCTCACGGCTGCGTACCCCTGAAATGCAGAAGAGGCCCCGTAGGGCCTCTGAACTGCGCTTACTGCTGGTGGCAGGTGCAAGGTTCGAACTTGCGTAGGCTGAGCCGACGGTTTTACAGACCGCTCCCTTTGGCCACTCGGGCAACCTGCCGTGCCATCCGCTCTCGCGGCGACAGATAGAAGGATAGCGGACTTCGGGGGTGCACGTGACACTCGTTTGCCGGGCCGTGTCCCGTGGGGTTCGTACGGCTGCGGGTGGCCGGCGGTGCCTGCGGGAGGGCGGCTTGAGGGTGGTCGTGGCCTGCATGTGACGCGGATGCTGGCTAGGCTCGTTCGCTGGGTCCGTGCGTTCCGGGGCCGGACCGATTCCAGCACGGCTGAGAGGATGGGTGCTTTGGCCGATTCATCGTTCGACATCGTCAGCAAGATCGACCGGCAGGAGGTCGACAACGCTCTGAACCAGACGGTCAAGGAGATCGGGCACCGCTTCGACTTCAAGGGCACCGGGGCGAGCATCAACTGGTCCGGGCAGAACAACATCGAGATCAAGGCGAACAGTGAAGAGCGGGCCGGTGCGGCGCTCGACGTGTTCAAGGACAAGGTGGTCAAGCGAGGTCTCTCGCTGAAGATCCTCGACGCGGGCGAGCCCAAGTTGTCGGGCAAGGAATACCGCATGATGGTCAGCCTCAAGGAGGGCATCGACCAGGAGAACGCGAAGAAGATCTCGAAGATGATCCGCGACGAGGGGCCGAAGGGCGTCAAGGCGCAGATTCAGGGCGAAGAGCTCCGTGTCAGCTCGAAGAAGAAGGACGACCTCCAAGAGATCATCAGCCTGCTGAAGGGCAAGGACCTGGACATCGCCCTCCAATTCGTGAACTACCGCTGACAGAGGCATGCTGTACGGCTCTGAGCGGGCGTCAGGACGACGGATGAGCGCATCCGGGGCTTTCCTCTACATCCCGGGGCACACGGGGATTCAGCGACACGCCTTCTCGAAGGCGGGCGGCGAGTCTCTCCGGTGCCCCGGGCCGCCGCCCTGTACACCGGTGCCCCGGGCCGCCGCCCCGTACACCGGTGCCCCACTCAGCTGCCGCGCCCTCCAGTACCTGACCCGGCACCAACGCGGCGTGCCGCGTCCCCCGCTCCTGTAAACGCGGGTGCCGCCGTCCAGTCCGTACGGGCTGCCCATCCCACCTGCGTCACCACGCCCGCCTCTCGCCGGAGGTGCTTCCCTCCTACGCGGCGCCGGTCCGTCCCCACCAGCCGCTGTCCAGGTGAATAACGTCGTTTGTCAGGCAGAGTGGCAGTGGCTGCTCCAGCGCCCACGACTGCCGTCTCTGCCGGAGATGTCCGATGGTCGCCGGGTCTCAAGGTAGGACCGGGTCGGCCGAAACAGGCCGGCCTCAGCAATGGGCTGATATGCGGTGTCCACCGGGCTCCCAGCCCCACAAGCTGGGCGAGCCCCGTGCGGGAACTCACAACGAGCCAGGCGGGAGCCTGTCGGCAGGAGTTCAGCGGTCACCAGGAGCGCTGGCCGTAGTTGCTCCAGTCGTAGTGACCCACGCGGCCCTCGCCGATGCGGAACTTGTAGCCGTCGAATCCGCCGCGGGCGCTGTAGCTGAACCGGAACTTGCCGTGCCCGCCGGTCACCAGACGGCGGCCCTGGTGCCAGCCGCGGTCGTCGTGGTACCAGAAGTCCACGTAGGTGTTCTCACGGTCGCGGTCACGGTCCCACACGTCCACGTCGAAGTAGTAGCGGCCGTTCGCGGCGTAGTAGAAGCCCTTGTAGTACGAACGGTGACCGCTCGACTCCCCCCGGCCGTAACCGGAGTAGCCCTCGAACCAGTGCTTGCTGAACGACGCCTGAGCGACCGACGCGGTCGTGGCGGTGGCCGCCTGGGCCGGGGCGGCGGCCGCACCGGCCACCACGGCGCCGGCCAGGACCGTACCGGCGAGAAGGCTACGAAGCTTCGACATGACATCCATCCCTGGCTGTGAGGAGAACCTCCGGAGCGATCTCTCCGGACGACCCTCAATCTAGGCAGCCGCGATCTCCCGTTCTGCGTACAACCACACAGATCAGCCCCGGCGTGCACAACGACACAAAACAGCGGCCCCTTATGCTCGATAACCGTGACAAAGATCCCCGTGCGCCGGTTCACGGCCCGTGTCCTGCCCATCGACCGGGAGAACCGGGTCCTCCTCCTACACGGCTTCGATCCGGCCGTACCGGATCGTCCTTTCTGGTTCACCATCGGCGGGGCGTTGGAAGGCGGTGAGACGCCGCAGGAGGCCGCCGCGCGTGAGCTCTACGAGGAGGTCGGGATCCGGGCCGGCGTCGGCGAGATCACCGGGCCGCACGGGAGCAGGATCACGTCGTTCGACTTCGCCCAGTACGCGATCACCCAGGACGAGACCTTCCTCGCCGTCCGGGTGGACGGCGAGGCGGCGGTGTCGTTCGATCACATGGAGCAGATCGAGAAGGAGACCACGCTCTCCTACCGGTGGTGGAGCGCCGACGAGCTCGACGCCACGGAGGAGACCGTCCACCCCGAGAACCTCGGGGAACTGCTCAGGAAGATCGTGCAGGGGTTTTAGCGGCGGTAGCCGGCCATGCGTTCGAGGCGGGCGACGCGCTCGGACGTGGGCGGGTGCGTGGAGAACAGGCGGCCGAAGCCCGACCCCGCGAACGGGTTGGCGATCATCATGTGGGACGCCGAGGTGAGGCGGCTGTTCTCGGGGAGGGGAAGCCGGCGGGCGCCCATCTCGATCTTGCGGAGCGCCGAGGCCAGTGCGAGCGGTTCGCCCGTGAGCCTGGCTCCGGCCTCGTCGGCCTGGTATTCGCGGGTGCGGGAGATCGCCATCTGCACCATCCCGGCCGCCACCGGGCCGAGCAGCATCATCAGCAGCGCGCCCCAGAAACCGGGGCCCTCGTCGTCGTCGGAACCGCCGAAGAACACGGCCACGTAACTCAGCCAGGTGATCATCGTGGCGAGCGCGCCGGCGACGGAGGAGATGAGGATGTCGCGGTTGTAGACGTGGGAGAGCTCGTGGCCGATCACGCCGCGGAGCTCGGCCTCGTCGAGCAGCTTGGTCAGGCCGATTGTCACGCAGACCGCGGCCTGGCGGGGGTTTCGGCCGGTCGCGAACGCGTTCGGCTGCACCGTCGGCGAGATGTACAGGCGTGGCATCGGCTGGCGCGCCTGGGTCGAGAGCTCGCGGACGATCCGGTAGAGCGTCGGGTGCTCGACCTCGCTGACCGGCCTGGCCCGCATGGCCGACAGGGCGATGCGGTCGGAGAAGAAGTACGCGACGCCGTTGGCCACCAGGGCGAGCACGAGCGCGATCCGCACGCCGGTGCCGCCGCCCAACCACGAGCCCACCGCGATGATCAGCGCCGACAGCCCGCCGAGCAGAACGGCGGTGCGCAGACCGTTGTGGTGCAAGGTGCCCCCCTTCGTGGTGTGGGTTCACGACGTCCAACGACGATGCCCCGGTCCTTCGTTCCCTGAGGCGCTCGACCTGGGGCTCAGCCCGTGGCGGACAGCAAGGTCATGTCGAGGACGAGCTGCGGGGCCACCGAGAACAGCACGGCCGCCGCCAGCGCCAGCCCCACGGCCAGCGAAGTGGCCACATGACGCCCGGCCGGGGCCGCCGCGCCGGTCGCCGGGGCGAAGAGGCGGGCCGTCCACAGGGCGTAGTAGTACAGGCCGATCACCGTGTTGACGGCCATGACCAGCGCCAGCCAGCCGGATCCGGCCGCGACGATCTCGCGGAAGACGAACACCTTGGCGAACAGCCCGGCCAGCCCCGGTGGGAGCCCGGCCAGGCAGATCAGGCAGAACGCGAGCGCGATGCCGGCCGCCGGCCGCCGGAACGCGAGCCCCCGGTAGTCGTCGAGCTCGTTGCGCGCGGACCCGCGGGAAACGAGCATGACGACCGCGAAAGCGCCGAGGTTCATGGCGGCGTAGATGATCAGGTACGCGGTGGAGGCTCCGGCCGCCTCCGCGGTGCCGACGGCGAGCGGGGCCAGGATGTAGCCGGACTGCGCGACGGAGGACCAGGCCAGCAGGCGTACGGCCGAGCGCTGCCGCAGGGCGAGCAGGTTGCCCGCGGTCATGGTGAGCGCGGCGAGGATCCCCATGATCGGCGCCCAGGTGCCGGCCTGGCCGGACAGGCCGGTGACCAGGACGAGGATCAACCCGGCGAACCCGGCCGCCTTGGAGATGACCGACAGCAGCGCCGCCACCGGGACGGGCGCGCCCTGGTAGACGTCGGCCGCCCAGGAGTGGAACGGCACGGCGGCGATCTTGAAGGCGAAGCCGGCCACGACGAGCACGACGCCGACCGTGACGACGGCGGGCAGGGCGTCCGCGGGCAGTCCGGGTGGGGGCGCCTGCCCGGCGAGGACGGCGGACAGGCGCGAGAGGTAGACGCTGCCCGTGACGCCGTACAGCAGGGACACGCCGAACAGCATGATCGCCGTGGAGACCACGGAGACGACGAACAGCTTGACGGCGGCCTCGGAGGCGCGGCCGTCGTAGCGTTTCAGTGCGGTGAGGGCGAAGACGGGGAGCGAGACCAGCTCGAGCGCCACGACCAGCATCACCAGGTCGCGGGAGGCGGGCAGGGTCACGGCGCCGACGAGGGTGCACAGGAGCAGGAAGTGCCACTCGCCGACGGGGATGCCGCCGCCGGCCAGCTCGGTCATCGACAGCAGGACGACGACCACGGCCGCCACCAGCACCAGCCCGGCGAAGGCCAGGGTGAACCGGTCGACGACGTACGAGCAGGGCGACGTGCCGGGCGGCACGCAGAAGGTGGACAACGCCGGGCCGCCCCGTACGGCCTGGGCGACGACGAAGCCCAGGGAGAGCAGGACGCCCGCCAGCGTGACGAGCCCCAGCCCGGTCTGGGTGCGGGGGCGGGCCGGGAGGAACGCGTCGAGCAGCAGCACCAGCCCGGCCACCAGGGCCAGCACCAGCGACGGCGCGATCACGAAGTAGTCGATCTGCTGGATCATGGCAGCGCCCCCAGCAGGGTCAGCACGGGCGGCGTGGTCAGCGACAGCAGCAGGCCCGGCCAGAGCCCGAACAGCAGGATCAGGACGACCAGCGGGGTCCACGCCACGAGCTCGTGGCCTTGGATGTCGGCGGTCAGCTCGGCGCGGCTCGGCGGCGGGCCCAAAAGAGCGCGTACGGAGTGCGGTGAGCGGAGGGGCACGACGGGACGCTCGTCGGGCGCGGCGCGCACGAGGCGGTCGTCGGCGGGCGCGCTCTCGTCGCGTGGTTGTTCGGCTCGGGGGCGGCCGTGGGTGACGCGGGAGAGCATGAGCACGAAGTACGCCGCCGTGAGGACCGCGCCGAGGCCCCCGATCACCATGTACGTGAGGAAGAGCCCGCGCGGCAGCGCGTCGGCCGGTCGGAAGGCGCCGTACAGGGCGAGCATCTCGCCCCAGAAGCCCGCCAGGCCGGGCAGCCCGAGTGAGGCGATCGAGGCGAACGTGAGCACCGAGCCGAGCCGCGGCATCGTGGCCAGCAGGCCGCCGCCCATCGACGGCATGTCGGACCCGGGGTAGCGCACCTTGATCGCTCCGGCCAGGAAGAACAGCAGGCCGGTGATCAGGCCGTGGGCGACGTTCGCGAACAGGGCGCCGTTGACGCCCACGGGGGTCAACGTGGCGAAGCCGAGCAGGACGAAGCCCATGTGGCCGATGGAGGAGTAGGCGATCAGGCGTTTCAGGTCGCGCTGGGCGAGGCAGGCCAGCGCGCCGTACACGATGCCGACGACGGCGAACGCGCCCAGCCACGGCGCCACCGCGATCGCGCCCTCCGGGAGGACGGGGATGGCGATGCGGGCGAAACCGTACGTGCCCATCTTCAGCAGCACCCCGGCGAGCAGCACCGAGCCGACGGTGGGCGCCTCGGTGTGGGCGTCGGGCAACCAGGTGTGCAGGGGCCACATGGGCGTCTTGACCGCCAGGCCGACGCCGATCGCCACGAACGCCAGGATCTGCACGGACCTGGACATGCCGGCACCGTGGGACGCGCTCAGCGCCTCGATGTCGAGCGTGCCGGTCTGGGCCCAGATGATCAGCAGGCCGAGCAGCATCACGACCGAGCCGAGCAGCGTGTACAGGATGAACTTGATCGACGCGGCCCTGCGGCCCTTGCCGCCCCACGTGCCGATGAGGAAGTACATCGGGATGAGCACGATCTCGAAGAAGACGAAGAAGAGCAGCAGGTCGAGGGCGAGGAACGTGCCGACCATGCCGACTTCGAGCACGAGCAGCGTGAAGACGAGCTCTCTCGGCTTGTCGCCCATCAGCTGGTCGGGCGACCGGCCGCCGCGCCAGCACAGGTAGACGAAGCACAGGAACGTCAGCAGGGCCGTCAGCACCACCAGCGGCAAGGAGATGCCGTCGACGCCGAGGTGGAAGCGGAGCCCCAGCCCGGGGATCCACGGGCGGTCGACCTCGAACTGCGTCCGCGCCGCCGCGCCGTAGTCGAACGTCGCCGCCAGCAGCACGCTGAGCGCGAACGTGACCCCCGAGACGACCACGCCGTACGTGCGGATGACGTGACGCAGCGCGTGGGGTGCGAGGAGCAGCAGGATCGCACCGATCAGCGGCACGGCGAGCAGCGCGACGGGAAGCCAGCCCATCATGTGAACATCACCGCCCCGACCGCGATCAGCAGGACTCCGGCGAGCACGCCGCTCACGTACAGCTGGACGTTGCCGTTCTGGGTGAGCCGCAGCACTCCGGACAGGCGGCGGGCGGAGGCTCCGGAGCCGCGTACCGCGCCGTCGACGACCTTGTCGTCCGTCGTGACGACGAGCCCGGCCAGCGCCTGGACGGGACGTACGACCAGGGCCGTGTAGACGGCGTCGAGGTAGAACGCCCGCTCGCACGGCACCCGCAGCGGGCCCAGCAGGCGGGCGGGGTCGGAGAGCGGGTCGGCGCGCCAGGACGCGTAGACGGCGCCGGCGCCGAGCAGCGTGAGGACGACGCTGAGGGCGGCCACGCCCAGGTCGAGGTGGGGCTCGCCGGCGAAGCCCAGCAGCAGGGCGGGCACCGCGAGCAGGACGAGCGGGACGAGCATCGTGCGGGGTGCTTCCCTGACGTCCACGACGTGGGCCGTGCCGGGCTCGGGCTCGGGGAGCGCCACGGCCCTGGGCCGGCCGAAGAACGTACGCAGCCAGGCTCGGGCGGCGTACGCGCCGGTGACGGCCACGGTGGCGAGCGCGCAGCCGTAGAGCAGGAGGGCCGCGGCGTCGGTCAGGCGGCCCGTCGACAGGGCGTCGTCCATGGCGGCCAGCACGCCGTCCTTGCTGAAGAAACCGCTGGTCGGTGGGATGCCGGTGAGGGCGGCGAGCCCGACCGTCATCGTCACGAACGTGACCGGCAGCTCGCGGCGCAGACCGCCCATCCGGGTCATCAGGTTGGAGCCGACGTGGTGGATCACCACGCCCGCGCAGAGGAACAGCAGCGCCTTGAACGCGCCGTGCGTCAGCAGGTGGAACACGGCCGCCGTGTCGGAGCCCGCGGCGAGGCCGCCCGCCATGTAGGCGAGCTGGCTGACGGTGGAGTAGGCGAGGACACGTTTCAGGTCGTCCTGGGCGAGTGCGGCCAGCGCCGCGCCGAGCATGCCGAGCGCGGCCATGACGGCGAGCACGTCGAGCGTGGGCGGGGCGGCGGTGAACGCCGGGAACAGCCGGGCCACGACGAAGATGCCGGCGGCGACCATGGTGGCGGCGTGGATGAGCGCGCTGATCGGGGTGGGGCCGGCCATGGCGTCGGGGAGCCAGGTGTGCAGCGGCACCTGCGCGCTCTTGCCCGCCACGCCGGCCAGCAGCAGCATCGTGGCGGTCACGAGCGTGGCCGGGGACATGTCGGGCACTGCCGTCAGCACGTCCGCGATGCGGAAGCTGTCCGCCGCCGCGCCCAGGACGAAGATGCCGAACAGGAAGCCGACGTCGCCCAGGCGGGTGACGAGGAACGCCTTCACCGCCGCACGCGAGTTGCCCCGATCTTCCCACCAGTGTCCGATGAGGAGATAGGAGCAGAGGCCCATGATCTCCCAGCCCACGTAGAGGACCAGGAGGTCGCCGGAGTAGACGACCAGCAGCATCGCGCTGGTGAACAGGCTCACGAACGCGCTGTAGGAGGGATAGCGGGGGTCGTCCGCCAGGTATCCGGCCGAGTAGACCTGGACGGCCAGGGCGACCAGGGTCACGAGGACGCCCAGGACGCTCGACAGGGCGTCGGCCTGCAGGGTGAGCCAGATCGGGATGCCGCCGGTGACGATCGTGCCGTACGTCTGACCTGTCGCCTCCGGCGTGGCGTCACCGGTGAAGTAGGCGAACCCCGGCCCCCAGGCGAGCACGACGGCCAGCACGGCCGATGCCGCCGTCGGGACGGTCGCGATCCAGACGGCCCGGGTGTTGGCCCGTTCACCTGCCGCCCGGTCCGGTGGCCGGGTGGTCACCGGCGCCCGATGCGGCACCCGCGAGAACAGAAGCCCGACGAAGGCGGCCGCGAACGGCAGCAACACGGCCAGCAAGGGAAAGATCGTCATCGTGTCCCCCCTGGCCTGACGTGCCCCTCAGCGACCTGCTCCGCTTCCCTCTCGACCGCACCGCCACCCGACCGGTCGGCCGCGCGGCCGGACGAGCCGGAGG
Source organism: Nonomuraea terrae (assembly GCF_044465245.1). NCBI lineage: Bacteria > Bacillati > Actinomycetota > Actinomycetes > Streptosporangiales > Streptosporangiaceae > Nonomuraea > Nonomuraea terrae. The sequence goes on from NZ_JBITLL010000008.1 coordinate 579,127, forward strand.
GGCCGGCGTTCGTCGGGGGTGGGTCCGAGAGGGCCGGAGGGTCGGTCGGCGGGGGTGGCGCGCCGTCGTCGGCCGGTTCGGCGAGGGCGCGCAGGTGGTCGATGTCGACCGTACGGCGGTTGCGGTAGAGCGCCAGGATGATGGCCAGGCCCAGGCCCACCTCGGCGGCCGCGATCACGATGACGAACAGCGTGAGCACCTGGCCGCTGTGCAGGCGGTCGCCCAGCCACACGTCGAACGCGACCAGGTTGAGGTTGACGGCGTTGAGCATGAGCTCGACCGACATCAGCACGAGGATCGTGTTGCGGCGGGCGAGGACGCCGTAGACGCCGATGGAGAACAGGAGTGCGGAGACGACCGCCGGATAGACGATGTGCACTAGACACCCCCGGACTGGTCGGGCGCCGTGCCGGACGGCGGTGCGCTTCCCGGCTCGGAAGGGGGCGCCGGGCCGGTCGAAGAGGGAGCAGGGCCGTCGGGAACTGGATCGGGGGTGTGGGAAGCGGGCGGGTCCGGAGGCGGTGAGGGGTGGGTGGGGGTGCCGCCGGGGATGTCGGTGCGGGACAGGACGATGGCGCCGATCAGCGCGGCGAGCAGCAGCACAGACAACGCCTCGAACGGCAGCACCCAGGTGGCGAACACGCTGGCGCCCAGCTCCTTCGCGGCGCCCTGCCCTGGTGTGAGGGGGGTGTAGGCCGTGCGGAAGGCGTCGATCACGACCGTGACGAGGACGGCCGCGGTCGCGATCGCCACCACGGCGGCGACCAGCCGATTGCCGCTGTCGAGGTCAGCCGAGCGGCCGATGGGGGCGCGGGTGAGCATGATGCCGAACAGCAGCAGCACGACCACCGCGCCCACGTAGATGAGCACCTGGACCCAGGCCACGAACTCGGCGGTCAGCACGAGATAGCCGCCGGCCAGCGCTCCGAAGCAGAGCACCAGCCACAGGGCCGCGTGAACGAGTTGTCTGGTCGTGACGACGAGCAGCGCCGAGCCGACCGCCACCGCCCCCAGCAGCAAGAAGACGATCTCTTGCCCGGTCGGTGACAGGTAGGAGGGCACCGCCTCGGTCACGACTCCTCCTCTGACTCCCCTGGTGCGTCAGGATCGAGCCGCCCAGGCGGGCGGATGGACCGCGGATCGGCCATCCTCCGCCTGCGGAGGCTCGCGGCAGAAGTCTGCTCCTCCGGCCGGGTGGCCGGCGGCGGCTCGCTCGAGCCTGTGGATAACTGGCCTGGAGGTGGCTCTCCTGTGGATGAACCCTTGTCCCGCACTCCCGGGCCCTCCGATCGCTCCTCCGCTGAGGCGTCGTCCGCCGCGTTCTCACCCGGCGGAGCTCCGGGCTCGACGGAGGAAGGGCCGGCGCCGCCCGGCGGAGCTCCGGCGCCGGGATCCGTCTCCTCCGGCTCCGAGCCGGCGGCGGCCTGCCCGGGCTTCGCGGACGCGGTGGAGCCCGGCCCTTGGTCCGCGGGACCCGTGGCGGGTGGTTCCGTCGGCTGAGGGAGAGCTCCGGGCGGGCGGATTCCCCGTACGTTCGTCATCGGGCGTCTGGGGCGGCCGCCAGGAGTGCGGGGTCGCGCCGACTCCCCTGCGGGCTCGGACGTGGCCGACTCCGGTGCCGGCCGGTCGCCCTCGCCGGTGGCCGGCGGCGGGGTGTGGCCACGTTGCGGCCCGGCCGTGCGGTCAGGGCCGTCGGAACGGTCGGGGCCGTTGGTGCGGTCAGGTCCGTTGGTGCGGTCAGGCCCGTTGGTGCGGTCAGGCCCATCGGCCTGCTCAGGCCGATCGGCCTGAGCAGGCCGATCGGCTCCGGCTGAACGGTCGGCGGGCGTCGAGCGACCCGCCGGCGCCGAGCGGCCGGTGGCCTGCCGATCGGTGGTGGCCTGCCGATCGGCTGCGGCCGGGCGGTCGGCCCGCGCCGGACGGTCTGCGGACGCGGCGGGGCGGCGGGGGGTGGCGGTCAGTTCCTTCGGGGGGTTGGCGCCGGGGTCGTGAGCGGGAGGAGGCGGGACCGTCGGGGTCCAGGCCGCGAGCTTGTCCTTCTCGTGGACGAGGTTACGGATGTCGCCTTCCGCGTACTCGAACTCCGGGGACCAGAAGAGGGCGTCGAACGGGCAGACCTCGATGCAGATCCCGCAGTACATGCACAGCGAGAAGTCGATGGCGAAGCGGTCGAGCACGTTCCGCTGCCTGGGACGGCCGCCTTCGGGGGCCGGGATCGTCTCCTTGTGGGAGTCGATGTAGATGCACCAGTCGGGGCATTCGCGGGCGCACAGCATGCACGAGGTGCAGTTCTCCTCGACCAGCGCGATGACGCCCCGGCTGCGCGGCGGCAGGTCCGGTTTTACCTCGGGATATTGCTGCGTAACCGATTTGCGCAGCATGTGGCGCAGGGTGATGGACAGCCCCTTTGCCAGCCCGACTCCCGGTATACGCCCCACAAGACCATCATGGCGCACTTGACCGCCCAGGTGAATGCACCAGCGCGTTGTCCCCAGGTTTTCCACAGCTGTCCACAGGCCAGGGAGGAGTTATCCACAACCTGTGCGCATGCCCGATATGGGATAGGCCATGGCGATAGTCTCTCCGCCATGCAGCACAGCCATCCTGTCCGTCCCAGTGGCACCGCGTGGGCCGCCGCAGTCGCGTGGGCCTGCCTGCCTCTGGTCACGTGCGGCTATGCGACCCCGTTCAGCATCGGGTTCGCGGCCTACTGGATGCGCAGCGTCTGGCATGCCCTCGCCGCGTCGATCTACCTGATCGCGATCGGCTCGTTCACGCTCGGGGCCCTCATGTACGCCGACGCCGAGGCGCCCGAAGACCTGGCCATACTGTTCACGCTGGGGCTGCTCCTGAGCTGGTTCGGGGGTGTCGTCCACTCGGCGGTGCTGGTGCCCTTCATGGTGCGCGCGCGGCCGAGGCGGCCGGTGTACCAACCGGTCGAGCTGCGGCAGCGCACCACCGCGCCGTCCCACCAGCGGCGGCCGGGCGAGCCGCAGTGGATCGGCCACTACCGGGTGCTGCGGTCGCTCGGGCGGGGCGGGCAGGGCGCCGTCTACCTCGCCATGGCGCCCAACGGCGTGCGGGTCGCCGTCAAGGTGCTGCACGACCTGGTCGACGACACGGCGCGGGCCAGGTTCGCGCGGGAGGTGGAGGCCGCGCGGCGGGTGGCGACGTTTTCCACAGCCCGCGTGCTCGACGTCAACATCGGGGGCCCGCACGCCTACATCGTCAGCGAATACGTGGAGGGCCCGTCGCTGGAGCAGCTCGTACGCAAGCACGGCCCGCGCGACGAGGACAGCCTGACGCGGCTGGCGTTGTCCACGTCGGGCGCGCTGGCGGCCATCCACAAGGCCGGCATCGTGCATCGTGACTTCAAGCCGAGCAATGTGCTGATCGGCCCCGACGGGCCGCGCGTGATCGACTTCGGGATCGCGCGGGCGCTCGACCAGGTGACGGTGACGACCGGGAAGATGGTCGGCACCCCGCCCTACATGTCTCCCGAGCAGCTGAGCGGGGAGGCGGTGGGGCCGGCCTCCGACGTGTTCAGCTGGGCGGTGACGATGATGTTCGCCGCGACGGGGCGGCCGGCGTTCGGGGAGGACACCGTGCCCGCGGTGTTCAACCGGGTGCTCAACTTCCACCCCGACCTGTCGCCGTTGCCGCCCGCGTTACGCGGCGTCGTGGGCGCGTGCCTGAGCAAGCGGGCCGCCGACCGGCCGTCGGCGTCGGACGTGATGCTGGCGATCGTCCGCTGAGCCGGGTCAGGTCAGCACCCTGACGACTCCGGTGAGGGCCAGCTGGACGAGGGCCAGCGGCACCAGCACGGCCCAGGCGAGCTTCTGCAGCTGGTCCTCGCGCAGCCGGGGGAACGTCACGCGTACCCAGATGACCAGGAACGCCAGCAGGAAGACCTTCACCAGCGTCCACAGCCAGCCGGGCAGCAGCGGGCCGTGCCAGCCGCCCAGGAACAACACGGTGGTGAGGAACGACAACACCACGATCCCGGCGTACTCGGCGAGCATGAACAGCGCGAAGCGCATGCCCGTGTACTCCGTCATCGGGCCCATGATGATCTCCGACTCGGCGATCGGCATGTCGAACGGCGGGCGGCGCAGCTCGGCCAGCCCGGCCAGGAAGAAGACCACGCCGCCGATCGCCTGCCACGGCAGCCACCACCACTGCCACGCCTCGACGATCCCGGACAACGACAGGGTGCCCGCCGCCATGGCCACCGACGAGGCGGCCAGCACGAGCGGCAGCTCGTACGACATGAGCTGGGCGGCCGAACGCATGCCGCCGAGCACCGAATACTTGTTGGCCGACGCCCACCCGGCCATGATCGAGCCGAGCACGCCGACGCCCATGACGGCGAGGACGAAGAAGAGGCCGAGATCGAGGTCCACCGCCACGAAGTCGCGGTCGAACGGGATGACGATCAGGACGACGAGGTACGGAACGAGCGCCACGCCCGGCGCGATCATGAAGACGCGGCGGTCGGCCGCGGCCGGGATGACGTCCTCCTTCTGGGCGAACTTCACCCCGTCGGCGATGAGCTGCGCCCATCCGTGGAAGCCGCCGGCGTACATCGGGCCCAGCCGCGACTGCATGTGAGCCATGACCTTGTGCTCGGTCTGCCCCACGATCAGCGGCAGCACCAGGAAGACGACGAGGATGACGGCGAAGCTCAGCAGCACGTCAAGCATCGGGTGGCCCCCAGTCGGCCGGGACTCCGGGCGGAAGGGTCCTGCGGCGGCTCGGCGCGCCGTGGCCCGACTCGCCGGGCTCCTTGGCGCCGGGCCAGGGCTTGGCCACGCGGGCGGCAAGGATGAAGTCTTTCCGCAGCGGGTGTCCTTCGAAGCCGTCCGGGAGCAGCAGAGGCACCAGGTGGGGGTGTCCGTCGAAGATCACACCGAACATCTCGTACGTCTCGCGCTCGTGCCAGTTCGCGCCGCGGTAGACGGCGACGGCGCTCGGCAGATGCGGGTCGTCGTGCGGCACGCGAGTGCGCAGGAGCAGCCGCCGGCCGGCCGCCGGGTGGTAGACGTGCGCCACGACCTCGAACGACTCGGGCGGCTCGTCGACGCCGGTCAGCCAGTCGAAGAAGGCGTATCCGAGGTCGTCACGGACGTACGTCAGCAGCTCGATCCAGTCGGCGGGGGCCACGTCGACCGTGGTGTCGCCGTACGACTCGGAGACGCGGGCGCGGTCGCCGAACCGCTCCGCGAGGCCGTTCACGCGCGCTCCGCGCCGTAGCGGTCGCCGAGGTTCTCGGCCGCGATCTTCTCCTGGAGTTTCGTGATGCCGTACAGGAGGGCCTCCGGACGGGGTGGGCAGCCGGGGACGTAGACGTCGACCGGGATGATCTGGTCGACGCCGTTGGTGACGCAGTAGGAGTCCCAGTAGGGGCCCCCGGTGTTGGAGCAGGCGCCGAACGAGATCACGTACTTGGGGTCGGGCATCTGCTCGTAGAGGCGCTTGACGGCCGGGGCCATCTTGTCGGTGACGGTGCCGGAGACGATCATGAGGTCGGCCTGCCGGGGGCCGTTCGCGAACGGGATCACGCCGAAGCGGATGAAGTCATGGCGGCTGGCCGAGGCCGCGATGAACTCGATGGCGCAGCAGGCCAGCCCGAAGTTGAACACCCACAGCGAATAGCGGCGGCCCCAGTTGAGCACGAAGCGCATCGGCTTGGGCGCCAGCTTGGAGACCGGGCCGACGGTGGGTGTCGGGAGATCCGTTGCTGCCATGTGACCATTCTTGCGCGGATCCCAGGTCAGGCAAAGGAATCTTCCCGGGACGGGGGTTACGACTACGGACATTTGGCCCTGCGGGGGCGGGCTGTCAGTGATAGAGGGCCGATTGGGCGTCCTCTCTGATGGCTTCGGCCACGCGCGCGGCAGGCGGGGCCAGCTCCGTTCCGATCGCACCGCCCGGCGCGCGGACGCGGCCCTCCTCATGCGGGAGCGCGGCCAGGCGGGACATCCGCAGGTACGTAGGCGGGTGCGTACGGTCCACCCGCAACTCCTCCAGGCGGGCGGCGCGGCGGAGGCGTTCGCGTTCGGACTCGGGGAGGCTCTCGACGTACGAGCGGATCGCCGTCCACAGGTCGTCGGTCCTGGTGGCCACCACGCCGGCGTCGAGGAAGTGGTGGACCGGGTCCGCCCTGGTGATCAGCGCGTCCAGGAGCGAGATCGTGGCCGTCGTGCCCGCCGCCCTGGCCGCCAGCTCGTCGGCGCGGTACTCGGCCCGCTGCGCCGAGCGGTACAGCAGCAGCTCCATCGCCATGATGAGCCCTCTGACGGGGAGGCCGAGGACGGCCAGGAAGGCCTCGGCGACCAGGCGGCTCATGCCGTCCCCCTCCTGCCAGTCGAACCTGGTCACGTCGCGCAGCACGCCGAGCGAGTGCAGGGCGCTGCCGACGACCAGCCCGTGCCGGCCGTCGCCGTTGCCGGAGTGGGCCATCTCGTGGGCGAGCAGCGCGACGCGTTCCTGCGGGGTGAGGACGAGCCACAGCGGGTAGCCGATCTCGACCACGCGGCGACGCCGCCGGCCGTACGTCATGAAGGAGGCGTTCACCGCGCCGCTGACGGCGACCAGGTCGGTCCTGGGCGCGCCCACCTCGGCTCCGACGCGGTCGAGCAGCGCGAACAGGTCGGGGGCCGCCTCGCGGGTGAGGGGCAGACCCCCGGCGGGGAACGGTGCGGGCCGTGGGCGCAGCAGCCAGGCCAGGTCGAAGGCGATGAACGCCGGCACGAAGGACAGGAAGGTCCAGCGCGTCACGAAGTACACGCCGATCAGGAAGAAGGCGGGGCAGAGGAGATGGGTCAGGCACGCGAGGACGTACCCGGCGACACGCGCCGCCCCACCCGCCACACCGCCCCCCAGGCCGGCCGTCGCCGCTTCGCGTGCGGCATCGGGTGCGGCGCCCTTCGGGTGGGTGATGTCCGCGTAGAGGCCGCGGACGAGGTGGGTCTGTAATCGGGCGAAGCGCGTCTTCTCGGTCGAAGGGGCGCGGACGACGTTCCAGTCGCATGATGGGCACCAGCCGGCATACGGGGGCTCGCTCTTGAGCGGCTGGTCGCACTGGGGGCAGGCGGTCACAGCACGGCAAGATGCCAGAACGCGGGCGCACCCGGGTAACGACGCAGCGGTCAGCCCCAGGTGAGCGGGTCGAGATGGAGGTAGAAGCGCAGGCGGTCATGATCGAGGGTGACGCCGTACCTCTCGGCGAACGCCCGGTCCGCGGAACGCGCCCGCTGCTCGTCCGCCCAGGTCTCCCGTGCGTTGGCGAGCAGCAGGGCCAGGTCGGCATACCGGTCGGCCGACCCGAGGCGGCCCAGGTCGACGAAGCCTGACACGTCCAAGGTCCGCGGATCGAGGATGATGTTGGGCAGGCACAGGTCCCCATGGCAGACGACCAGGTCGAGGGCCTCTTGGCCGCGTCGCCGAGCGACCTGCGGGACGAGCCGGGCCAGCAGTTCCGAGGCCGGCGTGTGCCGCTGCTCGACGGGGAGGAACGCCGGGTTCACCGCGCCACGGGCCACGACGTCGTGCGCCACCGCGACCATGGTGTCCACGTCCCGGCGGAACGGGCAATCGTCCACAGGCAGCTCGTGCAGCCGCCGGACCGCGTCCGCGAGGTGTGGCCAGGCGATCCGCAGGTCCGCGGCGGACACCTGGTCGGCGGGCACGCCGCAGACGGCGCTGGTCACCAGGCAGGCCCCCGCGTCACCGGAGTGCCAGTCGAGCACCCGAGGCCCCGGCACACCGTGCTCCGCCAGCCAGGCGACCCGGTCGCGCTCGTCCTCCAGATCGGCAATCCCGGAAGCCGGCACACACTTGGCATAGGCGTCCGGGCCGCGGAAGACGGCGGCTCCGGACTCGCCCGTTGTGACGGGCGACCAGTCGCCGCTAGGTCCAGCTGAGGACACGTTTACGCCAGGCGTAGACGATGCCGAGGGCGATGAAGCCGAGGAAGACGAACATCTCGACCAGGGTGGTCATCCCGTAGCCGGGCGCGTCGAACACGGTGGCCCACGGGAAGAGGAAGACGGCGTCGACGGCGAAGACGACGTACAGGTACGTGAAGACGTAGTAGCGCACCTGCGACTGGGCCCACCCCTCGCCGACGGGATCGACCCCGCACTCGTACGTCGTCAGCTTCTCCGGCGTGGGCCGGGACGGGCGCAGGAGGCGGTTGGCCAGCAGGGCCCCGGCCACGATCGCGACGCCCAGCGCGAGCAGCGCGGCGACGAGCGCGTACGACCCGAAGTAGCCGTCCATGAGGCGATCGTAACTCCGACGGGGCCTGCTACCCAGCCCGGTCAAAGGCTCGGGTCCCATCCTCCAAAATAGAGGTAAATAGGAACATCAGCCCCATACTCTGACATGCATGCATAAAGCGCGATTCTTCTCCGGAATCGCTCTGCTGGCCATCTCGGCCTCCGGCTGCGGCCTGGCCGCCGCCTCACCAGGCAAGCACGTCATGGTCCCGGCAGAGCCGACGATGATCGACTTCGTCGATCCCGCGACCGTCGCCGGCCTGTCCGTCGGAACGCTGACCGAGGGCGACTCCCCCGGCAACCGCTACGCGCACGTCAACTATCCCGTCATCGCCGCCGCCCCGGCGCTCAACAAGGCCCTGCGCGTCCAGGCCGAGCGGCAGCTGGCGAACTTCAACCAGCGTACCGAGGGCCGGGCCACCTACCCCCGGGTCGAGCTGAACGTCGACTGGCAGCTCCCCACCGTCTCCTCCCAGGTCATCGGGGTACGGCTGCGCACCGGCGAATACGTGGGCGCCGACTGGGGCAACTCCATGCGGACGTTCTGGTTCGACCCGAGCACCGGCGAGACCGTCGGCTCCACCGGCCTGCTCGCCGGTGAACGCGCACTCGAAGAGCTCACGGCCCTGGTCAGGGAGCAGCTGGACGAGCGCGGCTCCCAGGTCGAGCAGGAGAGCGTGACGGCGAACGACGACGTGTTCGACTCGATGGCCTTCAACCGCTCCGGCGACCTCGTCGTCGAGTTCGACGACTGCCAGATCGGGCCCTGCTCACTCGGCCGCCTGGCCGTGGCGGTGCCGCGGGATCAGGCCGCGCCGCTGCTGTCGGACCTCGGGGGCCGGGCCCAGACGGCCGTACGGGAGGCCGCCCAGAGGGTCACGCCGTACGAGACGCCGCGGATGGTCCCCACCGCCGACCCCGACGCCGTCAGCAGCCGGGCCGGCAGCGTGGACTGCTCGGTCGCCAAGTGCGTGGCGCTGACATTCGAGGACGGGCCTGGCATGTACACCGGCAGGCTGCTCGACGTCCTGCGCGGGCAGCAGGCGCGGGCCACGTTCTTCGTGCTGGGTGTCAACGCCGCCGCGCAGCCCGCGCTCCTGCACCGCATGAGCGAGGAAGGCCATCTCGTCGGCGGCCACAGCTGGTCGCACAGGGACCTGTCGAAGCAGACCAGCAGCAAGGTCGCCGAATCGCTCAGGCTCACCGACGCCGCGGTGTCGGCGGCCATCGGGCAGACCCCGCGGCTGCTGCGCCCGCCGTACGGGAGCGTGAGCCCGGAGCTGGTCTCCGTCGCGACCCGGATGGGGCTGTCCCTGGTCGCCGGAGACGTGGACACGAAGGACGAAAGCGGCGGCGATCCGGGCGACATAGCGGACCGAGCCGTGCGTGGAGCCCATCCAGGTGCGATCATTCTCATGCACGACATCCATCAGGGATCCGTAGACGCGGTTCCGGACATCCTCAAACGGCTGCGTGGGAAGGGTTACACCTTCGTGACCGTTCCAGAGTTGTACGGCGTTACAGGGATGCAGGCCGGCCGCCTGTACCGGTCAGGGAGCGAGCTTCCGGTAAGCAACCCCTGACGTAACACACGTGTGGGGGGGACGTATAGTTGGCGCTCGTGACCCGAACCGTCCTGTTCGCCCGCCTGCATGTCGACCTCTGCAGGCTTGCGTCTGGGCTGTGTCGTCGTTCTCCCGCCTCAGCCTGACTGACTCCGACCGCGTTTACCCGCCGAGCTCGGCATGCAAACGCGTGACCTTCCGAGGATCTAGCATGGACAAAGAGAACGCGCCTACGGCAACCGCGCAGTGGCGCGTCGAGGAGGTCTGATCTGTGACAAAGCAGGTCCAGCAACTCGACCGCGTGATCATCAGGTTCGCTGGTGACTCCGGCGACGGCATGCAGCTCACCGGCGACCGCTTCACGGCGGGCACGGCGGAGTTCGGCAACGACCTGTCGACGTTGCCCAACTTTCCCGCCGAGATCCGCGCCCCCGCAGGCACCCTTCCCGGCGTGTCGAGCTTCCAGCTCCACTTCGCCGACCACGACATCCTCACCCCCGGCGACGCGCCGAACGTGCTCGTAGCCATGAACCCGGCGGCGCTCAAGGCCAACCTGCCCGACCTGCCTCGGGGCGCCGACATCATCGCGAACATCGACGAGTTCACCAAGCGCAACCTGCAGAAGGTCGGCTACGCGACCAACCCGCTGGAGGACGACTCGCTGCGTGAGTGGCGGGTGCACGCGGTGGCCCTGACCTCCCTCACCGTCAAGGCCCTTGAGGACTTCGACCTGTCCAAGAAGGACGCCGAACGGTCGAAGAACATGTTCGCCCTCGGCCTGCTGTCGTGGCTCTACCACCGGCCGACCGAGCACACCATCAAGTTCCTCGAGCAGAAGTTCGCCAAGAAGCCCGACATCGCCAAGGCCAACATCGCGGCCTTCCAGGCGGGCTGGAACTACGGCGAGACCACCGAGTCCTTCTCGGTCTCGTACGAGGTCAAGCCGGCCCGGCTGGCGCCGGGCGTCTACCGCAACATCTCCGGCAACCAGGCCCTCGCCTACGGCCTGATCGCGGCCGGCGTGCAGGCGAAGCTGCCGCTGTTCCTGGGCTCGTACCCGATCACCCCGGCCAGCGACATCCTGCACGAGCTGTCGCGGCACAAGCAGTTCGGCGTGCGCACCTTCCAGGCGGAGGACGAGATCGCGGGCGTCGGCGCGGCGCTCGGGGCCGCGTTCGGCGGGGCGCTGGGCGTCACCACCACGTCGGGGCCCGGCGTGGCACTGAAGGCGGAGACGGTCGGCCTCGCGGTCACCACCGAGCTGCCGCTGATCATCGTGGACGTGCAGCGGGCCGGGCCGAGCACCGGCATGCCGACCAAGACCGAGCAGACCGACCTGCTGATGGCCATGTTCGGCCGCAACGGCGAGTCGCCGGTGCCGATCGTGGCGCCGATGTCGCCGAGCGACTGCTTCGACGCGGCCATCGAGGCGGCCCGCATCGCGGTCAAGTACCGCACGCCGGTCATGCTGCTGTCCGACGGCTACCTCGCCAACGGCTCCGAGCCGTGGCGGCTGCCCGAGGTCTCCGAGCTGCCCGACATCTCACAGAAGTTCACCACCGAGCCGAACGGCGAGGACGGCGCGTTCCTGCCGTACAAGCGTGACAGCGAGACCCTCGCCCGCCCGTGGGCCATCCCGGGCACCGCGGGGCTCGAACACCGCATCGGCGGCATCGAGAAGGCCGACGGCACGGGCAACATCTCCTACGACCCGAACAACCACGACCTGATGGTCCGCACGCGTGCCGCCAAGATCGCCGGCATCGACGTGCCCGAGCTGGAGGTCGACGACCCCGACGGCGACGCGAAGGTGCTGGTGATCGGCTGGGGCTCGACGTACGGCCCGATCGCCGCGGCCGTGCGGCGCATCAGGAACGGCGGCGGCAAGGTCGCCCAGGCCCACCTGCGCCACCTCAACCCGCTGCCCGCCAACACCGGCGACGTGCTCAAGCGCTACGACAAGGTGCTGCTGCCCGAGATCAACCTCGGCCAGCTCGCCCTGCTGCTGCGGGCGCGGTACCTCGTCGACGTGATCAGCTACAACCGTGTGCGCGGGCTCCCGTTCAAGGCCGAGGAGCTGGCCGGAGTCATCCAGGACGTGATCGACAGTGACCAGTGAACCATTGTTCGCCTCCGGCAAAACTTCCGTCAACGGGAAGGGCCTGACGCTCATCCCCAAGACCGACGTCAAGCAGGGCCTGAAGGACTTCAAGTCCGACCAGGAGGTGCGCTGGTGCCCGGGTTGCGGTGACTACGCCATCCTGGCCGCGGTGCAGAGCTTCCTGCCGGAGCTCGGCCTCAGGCGCGAGAACATCGTGTTCGTGTCGGGCATCGGCTGCTCGTCGCGGTTCCCGTACTACCTCAACACGTACGGCATGCACTCCATCCACGGGCGGGCGCCGGCGATCGCCACCGGGCTCGCGGCCTCGCGGCCGGACCTGAGCGTGTGGGTGATCACGGGTGACGGCGACGCGCTGTCGATCGGCGGCAACCACCTGATCCACGCGCTGCGCCGCAACGTCAACCTGAACATCCTGCTGTTCAACAACAGGATCTACGGCCTGACGAAGGGCCAGTACTCCCCCACCTCCGAGATCGGCAAGATCACCAAGTCCACGCCGATGGGGTCGCTGGACAAGCCGTTCAACCCGATCTCGCTGGCGATCGGCGCCGAGGCGTCGTTCGTGGCCCGCACCCTCGACTCCGATCGCAAGCACCTGCAGTCGGTGCTGCGCGAGGCGACCGCCCACCGCGGCACGTCGCTGGTCGAGATCTACCAGAACTGCAACATCTTCAACGACAACGCCTTCGAGCAGCTGAAGGACCCCGACGTCCGCGACGACATCACGCTGCGGCTGGAGCACGGCCAGCCGATCGTGAGCGCCACCAAGGCGGTGGTCCGCGCGGCCAACGGCGGCATCGAGGTCGCGGCCCGCGACAGCGTGAGCGCCGACCAGATCCTCGTGCACGACGCCCACAACCCCGACCCGTCGGTGGCGTTCGCGCTCAGCAGGCTGGACGAGCCGGCGTTCGAGCACGTGCCGATCGGCATCTTCCGCAGTGTCGACCGGCCGTCGTACGACACGCTCATGGCCGAGCAGCTGGACGACGCCGTGGCCCAGCAGGGGCCCGGTGACCTCAGCGAGCTGCTGATGGGCGGCGACACCTGGCGCATCGGCTAGACGTACGCCACGTGAGGGGGCCTGCTCCGGTGGAGCGGGCCCCTTTCGCGTGTCAGCGCTCCCACCAGTCGCGGTGCTCGGCGTACCAGCGGACGGTGTCCGCCAGCCCCCGCTCGAACGGGATCTTCGGCCCGTATCCGAGGGCCCGCAGCTTGGAGTCGTCCAGGGAGTACCTGCGGTCGTGGCCCTTGCGGTCCTCGACGTGCTCGACCAGGTCCCAGTCCCGGCCGCAGGCGGCCAGCAGGCGGGCGGTGAGGTCCCGGTTGGTCAGCTCGGTGGTGCCCCCGATGTGGTAGACCTCGCCGGGCTCGCCTTTCTCGGCGACCAGACGGATGCCGGCGCAGTGGTCCTCGACGTGGACCCAGTCGCGCACGTTTCCGCCGTCGCCGTACAGCGGCACCTTCCGGCCGCGCAGCAGGTTCGTGACGAACAGCGGGATGATCTTCTCCGGGTACTGCCGGGGGCCGTAGTTGTTGCCGCACCGGGTGATCGAGACGTCCAGCCCGTACGTGGTGGCGTACGCGCGGGCGACGAGGTCGCCGGACGCCTTCGAGGCCGCGTACGGCGAACGCGGGCGCACGGGCGCGCACTCGTCCCACGAGCCGACGTCGATCGAGCCGTACACCTCGTCGGTCGAGACCTGCACCACCTTCGGCACGCCGGCGTGCAGGCACGCCTGCAGCAGGGTCTGGGTGCCGAGCGCGTTGGTGCGCATGAACGCCGCCGCCTCCGCGATCGAGCGGTCGACGTGGGACTCGGCGGCGAAGTTGACCACGACGTCGTGCCCGGGGACGACCTCGGCCAGCAGCCCCGCGTCGCAGATGTCGCCGTGCACGAAGTCGTGCGGCACCCCGTCGAGGTTGGCCCGGTTGCCCGCGTACGTGAGCTTGTCGAGGACGGTGACGTGCGCGCCGCCCAGGCCGCGGACGAAGTGGGAGCCGATGAATCCCGCGCCCCCGGTAACCAGGATCCGTTTCATGAGCTGATCTGCACCTTGCTGTGATCGCCCAGCACGAGTCGGTGGGCTCTGGGCGTGCGGGGAGCGGGGATGACCTCGGCGTCGTGGCCGATCAGCGACGACGCGATGCGGCCGACGCCGGCGATGGAGGCCCTGGGCAGGACGATCGAGTACTCGATCTCGTTGCCGGTGATCCGGCAGGCGGCGCCGATGACGGGTCGATGCCCCGGCCCCGGACGTTCCACATCAAGCACCATGGTCGGAAATTTCACCACACAGGGGTCTTTGCCGCTTCGCTGCCCCTGGCGCTCTCCGGCCGGTCAGTCATACTCGAGGTCCGGCAGCGCGGACGGCGGGTCGGGGCTGCGCCAGACGACCACGACGCCGTCGTGCACCGAATCGGCGGCCACGTTCAGCCGTTCCAGGTCGAAATCCGGCAGGTAGCGCAACCTTGCGAGGAATGTCGCGTCCGTGGCCGAACGCGGCACGACGCAGCCTTCGCCGTCGCGGTCGAGAAGGATGTAGTGGACGTCTGCCCCGGCTTCGGTGACGACCCGGACCTCCACCACGTCCTCCCAGGCGAGAGCCTCAACGCTGCCGTCCGCGTAGTGACGGGTGACGCCCTCTTCCGTGACGTACACGTAGGAGTCCGGCATCGGATTGCCGTGCATGGCCGCGATTCTTGCGACTTCCGGGGCGGTACCGCAAGGGTTACCGCTCAATGGTGCTCAGGCCCGCCCCAACCGTCTCATCCGTCGCGTTGTTCGCCCCAGGAATGGCTCAGGTGTTCGGCCACGGCCGCCCGCGCCGCGTCGCGCGGGCCGTTCGCGATCGCGTCGAGCAGCTCGCGGTGCTCGCGGACGAGGACGTCACGATCGCCGTAGACCTCGCGCAGCCGTACGAGGCCGAGCCTGGTCTCGGCGGCCAGCACGCCGTAGAGGCGCTCCAGGCGGGGGCTGCCGACCGCCTGGACCAGCGCCTCGTGCAGCGCCATGTGCTCGGCCACGGTCTCCGACCACGGCGCGTCGGCCGGCAGGGCGGCCATACGCTGCAGCGCGGCCTCGGCCTGCGGCACGTCGTGCCCGGCCATGGCCTGCGCCATGAGGTCTTCGAGGGGGCGGCGGACGTACATGAGATCGTCGAGGTCCGCGAGCGTCACCTCGGGGACGTACGCGCTGCGGTTGCGCTCGCGCCTGAGCAGCCCCTCGTGCACCAGCGTGGCGAGCGCCTCCCTGACGGTCGGCCTGGCCACGCCGTAGGAGGCGGCGATCTCCTGCTCGGGCAGCGCGGTGCCGGGCGCGATCTCCCCGGACAGCACCCTGCTGCGCAGGGCGTCGGCCAGCGCGCCGACGGTGGAGACAGGTCTGAGGGGCAACGTCACGCCCGTGACTCTAGCTCCCTTTCCGGCACGGCTTTCCCTTCCTGCTTTTCCGGTACGGCGACCGCGACGAGAGCCAGGGCGAGCAGGACGAGACCCGCGAGCGACATCGGGGCCAGCCGCTCGCCGAGCACGACCAGGCCGAGCAGCGCGGCGACGGCCGGCTCGGCCAGGGCGAGCGTGGCGGCCGTGGCCACGGGGGTGGTGCGCAGGCCGAGACCGTACAGCAGGTAGGACAGCGCCGTGGTGCCGAGGCCCAGGTAGAGGACGGCGAGCAGCGCCCGCGGCTCCGTCAGCCAGGCGGCGCCGTGCAGCGCCAGGACCGGCAGCATGATCAGCGCGGCGCCGCCGAACATCACGCCCATCACGGCGTTCGACTCTGCACCCCGGCCGATCGCGCCGGCCGCCATGACGGCGTAGAAGGCGTAGAGCAGCCCGCCCAGCAGGGCGAACAGCGTCCCGGACACCACCTGCGCGCCGGCCTGCGTCCCGCCGCCGACGATGAGCGCCGCGCAGCCGCAGACGGCCGCCGTGGTGGCCAGGGCCCACCGCCCGCTCGGTCGCCGGCCGTGCAGGACCCAGGAGAGCAACCCCGTGAACACCGGTCCACTGCCGATGGCGACGACGGTGCCGACGGCGACCCCCGTACGGCTGACGGCGGCGAAGAAGCAGAGCTGGTAGGCCGCGACGGCGACCGCGCCCAGCAGCAGGCCCGGCGTGATCACCTTCGTGGACCGCCGCGCGGCGGCGCGCGCCACGACGGCGAGCGCCGCTCCGCCGATGACCAGCCGGGCGGCGGCCAGGGCGACGGAGTCGGCGGAGACGAGCAGGCCGGCGGTTCCCGCCGTACCCCAGAGCACGGCGGCGCCGACCACGGCGAGCGGTCCCTTGTTCATGCCATCCATTGTCTGACAACCAGACACCAAGAGTCCAATTGACTGTGTGGCTGTCAGACAATCTCCTCCAGCAGCCGGTCGAGCACCTGCCCGGCCGGCGCCGTCACCTCCGCCACGTAGTCGTCCAGCACGGCCACGCCGTCGCGGATGTCCTTCACGGTCCTGCGCGGCAGCTCCAGCAGGGTCTCGTCCTCGGCGGTGATGCCACCCTCGACGTGGAAGGCGTCACCGGCCGCCACGATCGAGACCTCGAAACGCACCTCACGACCGTCGGGCAGGATGAACGCGGCCCCGACGCGGGCGCCTCCGGACGGGAGGAAATACGAAAAATGCTCGCTTCTCACGAAGGGATGACGTAACTCCGCGAGAATCTCCGACGCCCGGCTCAGGGCTTCCAGCAACCCGACCGCGGCCAGACTCTCGCCGTCCACCCGAAAAGGGTAATTCAGCGGCCTACTGCCTGACCACCCGCTCGGCCGGTCAGTCGGTGGCGAGACGGGCGTGGCGTTCGACGTCGTAGCGCACGCCTCCGTAGCAGAGTTCGCCGCGCTCGATGCCCTCGGACCGGAATCCGGCCCGCGTCGCCACTCGGCACGACGCCGGATTGTTCGTACGGTGCGCCAGCTCCAGCCGGAAGAGCCCACGCTCGTCGAACGCCCACCGCGCCAGCCGCCGGGTCGCCGCCACGGCGATCCCGCGCCCGCGGACCTCGGGCACCACCCAGTAGGACACCCATCCGGTGCCGTGGCCGTCGATCTTGGTCACCGCCACGTTGCCCACGACCCGGTCGTCGGCCGTCACGGCGAAGGCGTGGCCGGCTCCGTGCCAGGAGGCGATCCAGCCCACGGCGTCCTGCGGCGTGACGACCGGCCACGGCGCCTGGTCGCGCAGGTCGGGCGACTGGAAGGCCCGTAAGACGGCAGGCGCGTCGTCCTCACGCCATTCACGCAACCCGATGTGCACAATGTCGGAGATTACCCTGATTGCACCTTCTGACCGATCGGGTGGCTGGCCTCGAACTCCTCCACGAGCTGCTGCGGCGCGGTCAAGGACCACGCCTCGACCATCAGCTCGAACAGCTCATCAGCGTCGATCTTGTCGAGGTGGACCACGACCCACCCGAACCGCCCCGCGGTGAACTGCACCTCGAACACCTCGGGCCGCTCGGACACCAGCGCGATCTGCTCCTCGATCGTGGCCTTGAGCCCGACCGTCTCAGTCGCCTCCCACAGGTAGCCGAACCCCTTGTCGTGCACCTTCAGGCCGACCCACTCGCCGCCCTGACTCATCCGCACCTCGGGCAACTCGTCCAGCAGCCCGAGGAACTCATCGACGCTCACACCCATGCCCGCCTGTGTACCAGACGCGGGCGACACTTCTCATTCGTACCAGCGGACCTCGATGACGTTGCCGTCGGGATCCGGAAAGTAAATGGTCTCCGGCGCGATCCCGCGGGCCCCGAAAGAATTCGTCGAGTCGCCGGTGACCTCGACGTCGTGCTGTTTCAACCTGCCCTTCAGCGCGTCGAACTCCTCCTTGCTCACCGCCAGGCAGAAATGGTTCACCGGATGCCCGGCGCTGCCCTTCACTCCCGTGCCCTCGTCCACTCCCCGCATCGCCTCGAAGGCCATCAGATCGATGATGGTCTCGGGCGAGATCCGTACGCTCGGGAAAGGCGCCTTCCCGTCGCGAAACTCGTCGGCTCTCACCCCGGGCAGGCCGATGACCTGCTCGTAGAAGTGCAAGGAAGCGAGCGGGTCGGAGACCCAGCAGACGAGATGGTCAAGACGTACGTCCATGAAACACCTCCGCTCCCTTCCAATATCTATTGCACCAATCCCGATGTCCACCTGGGACGGCGGCCATCCGCGAATGTCCGTCTCCCCGAAACGACCGGTTCACGCCGGGTTCGCAGGCCCGGTTTCGCGTCACAATGGCGAGGTGATCGACGTCGGGCCGGAGCAAATGCCGACCGCCGTGAAAACGGCGAGATTCCTCATGACGCTCCAAGTCGCGTTCGGCCTCGTGGGCCTGGCCTTCATGGTCGGAGCCTTCGCCGCGACGTCCGACCGGCCGCTCCTTCTCCTGAGCGTCTACGCCGCCGCTGCCCCAGGCCTCATCGGCTGGTTCCTGCACCGCTGGAACGGCCGTACCAGGAGGCTCCGGTGGGCGATCGTGACGACCGAGTCCGTCCTCATCGTGATCTCCGTCTCGATGCCGGCCATCGACGGCGACCTGACCTGGCCAAGGCTGATCGGGCCCAGCACGCTCTTCCCGATGATCGTGATCGTCTGCCTGCTCCTGCCGGCGGCCGGCCGCTGGTTTCGAGGCGGCGAGTGATCAGGCGCGGCCCGGCGAGCGCGATGTCGAGCCCGCCCCGCCTGGAACACCTCCAACGCCTGAAGCTCATCAGCCCGAACGACCGCACATTGTCCTCATGGGCTGACACGTCGATCACTCGGTGTCTTCGGGAAGCCGGGGCGAGGCGTAGATCACCCACACGGTACGGGTCTCATCGTCGATGACGTAGCGAACGCGACCGCCGCTGGTGACCTCGAACTCCCACTGCTCCAGCTCTTCAGGCGGTCACAGGTCGATGGTGAAGGAGGTGCCTTCGTCGTGGACCTGGGTGCCCATCGCCGCGCAGGCGGTGGTGAGGCGGTCGCGGATCCAGCGGCGGTCGAAGGGGTCGGCGAGGCGGGTGAAGGTGTAGTCCAGCTTGAGGGGGAAGGCCGTCAGGCGGACCGGGCCGCGTACGTCGAGGGTGACCAGCCACAGCAGGCCGAGGTCGTTGCGCAGGTACGGGTCCACGGCGTAGTCGTCGATGAAGTCGCCCAGGTCGTACAGGATCGGCGGCGCCACGCCGTGGAAGACGTGCGCCGAGTGCCCGGCCACCAGGTCGGCGCCCGCCGCCAGCAGCGCGGAGGCCGCGGCCCGCACCGCGGGGCGGGGCTCGGCGACCATGTTGGGCCCCCAGTGCGGCGTCACCAGCACCACGTCCGTCTGCGGGCGCAGCCCGGCGAGGGTCGCCTGCAGCCATGGCGGCAGCCCGCGCCCGGCCGGCCGCGCGTACGCGATGCCGGGGCGTTCGGCGCCGGCCGCGAAGTCGGCGGGATGGTCACTGAAGCCGACGACCCCGAGTCGCAGCCCGCCGGCGGTCAGCACGGCCGGACGGCGGGCGGCAGCGTCGCACGCCCCCGCGCCCACGTACCGGATCCCCGCGCGGGACAGGTGGGCGAACGTGTCGGCCAGCGCGTCGTAGCCGTAGTCGAGGGCGTGGTTGTTGGCCAGCGTGACGCAGCCGACGCCGAGCTCCGCCAGCAGGTCGGCGGCCTGCGGCGGGGCGCGGAAGAAGAACGGTTTGCCGGGCGCCGGCCAGGGCTTCCCGCGATCGGAGACGCAGCACTCGAGGTTGAGCAGGAACAGGTCGGCCCCGGCAACCAGGGCGCGTACGTCACCGGAGAAGAACCGCCGCACGTCAGGGGCGTCGTCGATCCGCTCGGCCACTCCGCGCCCGAGCATCGTGTCTCCGGCCAGCGCCACCGTGACGGCCACACGTCCAGCTAATCACCTGGCCCGGCGCGGACGCCGGGCGGGATGCGACGCAGAGCGGGTGGCGGACGGGGCCCGCGCCTCACCCGTCAGGGCAGGCGGGCGGTGAGGGTCAGCACCCGCGTCACCTGGAGGGCGTTGAAGTTGTCGTCGCTGATGAGGTGGAGCCGGGCGCGGTGCCGGCCGTCGGACACGTCCACCTGCAGCCCTTCGTAGTTGTCCATGAGGGGATTGGTCTGCGGCTCGGGACTGGTGGCGCCCAGCGACGGGCAGTGCACCAGGTCGGAGACGAGCTCCTTGCGTACGACGGCACGCGACGGCGCGGCGGACAGGTCGCGCACCGCGCTCACGTCGGAGGCCCGGTCCACGCCGTGCACGGCGTACAGCCGGACCGAGTTGCCCATGGCCGCGTCGTAGGCCGCCTCCATGACGAGGAGCCGTCCGTCACCGTAGGCGGCGACCTCGGCGATGCGGTTGCCGGGGTCGACGCGGTAGCCGATCTGGCGGGTGAGCGCGTAGCCGCCGCCGTGGTGCTCGGCCCGGTAGACCAGCAGGCGTCGCCAGACGGCTTCGCCGATGGCCGGCTTGTCGCCGCTCAGCGTGCCCTCCATCGCGGCGAACACGTGCCGGCCGTCCGGGGAGACGCTCAGCCCCTCCAGCCCGGCGTTGTCGGCGCCCTCGCCGTTCGGGGCGATCCGGAAGCGTGCCGGGACCTCCAGCGAGCCGCGCTGCCTGCCCGTACGGTCGAAGACCATGATCGACGGCTCGGTCTCCGAGCTGACCAGGTAGTCGCCGTCCGGCAGCACGGCCACGCCCTCACCGTCGAAGTTGCCGACGTCGTAGGCGGTGCCGTCCTGCTTGGTCAGCGCGAGCGTACGGGTGATCTCGGGCTTGGCGGGGTCGTGGAAGAAGAACAGGCGGGCGGCGTCGGTGCCGCTGCGGTCCTCCACGCTCACGTACTCCCCGGTGCGCCGGTCGTAGGCGAGCGCCGACAGGCCGCCGACCTTGGTCGTGCCGGCCGTGGTCTTGTCGAGCGCGTCACTGAAGCCGACGGCGGTGGCCGCGGGCGGGCACGCGGCCTCGCGGGGTTCTCCCGCGGTGGCGGCGTGCGCGGCGCTCCCCGCGCCGGTGGCGCTCAAGGCACCGGCGACCGCCACGACGGCCAGACGCCGAACGACGCTTTTGATCATTGAACATCCCCCTGAGAACAAAATCCGCCCGGGCCCCCGCCCACACGGCAGGTCGATCAAACCACAGCGGGATTTGTCGTGATATGACACCCCCGACGAACTCGCCAGAGCTCCCGCCGTGATACGTGAGAACGATCCACCGGAAGGAACGCAGGCCCCTGACGACGGGCTTTCCCCGCACCGCCGCGACGCCAGATGTTCCCGCGAGCGTGACGTCTCCGCCGGTATAGGATCACCCGGCGGTTCATCCCGGCCGATGGACTCGGCTCCGTGCACCACACACGAAGATTCCGCGTGCCTCGACTCGCGGCGACCGGCCTGGCCGCCCTCGCGAGCGTCGCGCTCGTCTCGCTCACCCCGCTCGCCGGCACGGCCTCGGCCACCCAGGCCGACCAGCCGAAGGTCCTCATCGACGAGGACTTCGGCGCCCGCACCACCATCCCCGACGGCTGGACGCCGAAGAGCGGCACCTGGACGGTCGCCGACGGCGCCCTGAAGCAGACCGCCCGCACCGGCACCACGGTGCTGACCTTCGGGCAGCATCTCGACGACTTCCGGATCGACGCCACCCTCAGCTTCGACTCGGCCGCCAACGACACCCGCTGGGTCGCCCTCGGCCTCGACGTGAACCCGGCCGGCGCCGCTCCGTGGTCGCAGGCCGCCGTACGCCGGGTCACCACCGCGAGCAACGGCCTGGAGTTCGCCAACAGGACGCCGTCGAACAGCTGGAGCGTGGTCGCCGCGCACGGCGCGCCGCGTTCGGTCGCCGACGGCAAGCCGTTCGACGTCTCGATCGAGGTGCACGGCACGAACGCGACCTGGACGTTCGAGGGCCGCGAGATCCAGACGACGCAGTCGCTGCAGCGCACCGACGACGGCGTGCTCGGGCTCATCATGGACCAGGCCACCGCGTCGTTCCGGCACATCACCGTCACTCAGCTGCCGCCGCGCCCGATGATCCCGCTGGTGGAGCCGGGCCGTACGGGCCTCGCGATCGGCCACCGCGGCAACCCGAAGGCCGCGCCCGAGGACACCCTGGTCTCGGAGGTGCAGAACTTCCGGCTCGGCGGCGCGTTCATGGAGCTGGACCTGCACCTGACGAAGGATCAGGTCCCGATCGTGATGCACGACGACACCGTCGACCGCACCACCGACGGCAAGGGCCGCATCGACGCCCTCACGCTCGACCAGATCAAGCGGCTCGACGCGGGCGTGAAGTTCGACGCGGCGTACGCGGGCACGCGCGTGCCGACGTTCGAGGAGATCCTCCAGTACGCCAAGCGCACCGGCGGCTTCATCATGCCCGAGCTCAAGGCCGGCTGGACGAAGGACGAGGTCAAGATCGTGACCGATCTCGTCGCCAGGTACGGCCTGCAGAGCCACACGGTCTGGCAGTCGTTCGACCCGGTCCCGCTGGAGTACGCCTACGAGCTCGACCCGTCCATCGCCCGCGCGGGGCTGGTCAGCGGCTCGCTGCCGGCCGACCCGGTGGCGTACGTCGAGGCGTTCCACGGCCAGGCGCTGCTGCCGGCCGCGAACCTCGTCACCCCCCATCTCATGCGCACGATGCACGCCGCCGGCCTGGCCGTCGTCGTGTGGACGGTCGACAACCCCGCCGACTGGGCGAAGCTCACCGAGGTCGGCGTGGACGGCATCATGTCGAACTCCGTCGGCGAGCTGATCGGCTGGATGGCCCGCTACAACCAGCAGCCCGCCGTCCCCGCGCCGCAGCAGCAGACCATCACGCTGGACGCCGTCGCCGACAGAGCCGTGGGCGCGGAGCCGTTCACCGTCACCGCGACCGGCGGCGCCTCGGGCAACCCCGTCGTCCTGGCGGCCACGTCGGAAGGCTCCTGCGCGATGAGCGGCGCCACCGTCTACCTGCTCGCCCCCGGCCGGTGCACGATCACGGCCACCCAGGCGGGCGACGAACGCCACGCCGCCGCCGAACCCGTCAGCCGGACGTTCACCGTCACCCCGCTGACCGCCGGACCGGCCGCGCCGACGCTCATGTTCGTGCAGCCGCACGACGGCGCGTCCCTCGGCGACGACCTGACCGTGAAGGTCAAGCTCGGCGGCCAGGACCTGCGCGCCCTGACCCTGCTCCTGGACGGCGCACCGGTGCGGACGGTCTCCCGCCCCGCCACCGGAATGCTCACCCTCGCCCTCGGCGCGGACGTACTGGCGGCCCTGCCGCAGGGCCCGCACGCTCTCACCGCCACCCTGGCCGCCGCCACCGGCGAGTCCACCACGGTGACCACCACCGTCACCCGCTGACATCCGTCAGGTGATCTCGTACGAGGCGTAGCGCTTGCGGGCCGAGCCGAGCCCCGACCAGATCATCGGGATTCCGAGCACGATCAGAACGACCAACGGCACGGCCCAGTCGCCGGTCCACTGATGGACGGCGCCCACGGCGGAGGGGCCGACCGAGCCGAGGATGTACCCGGCACACTGCGACATGCTGGACAGCTGCGCCGTGTGCCGGGCATCCGGGGCGCGCAGCACGAAGAACAGCACCGACAGGCTGAGCATCGCCCCCTGCCCGAGACCGAGCAGCGCCATCCACAGGTACGTCGCGGTCGCCGGAGCCGCCAGGACACCGGCGAACCCGGCCATGGTGAGCAGGACGCTCAGCACCACGAGCACTCCGGACGGCACGTTCCGCCCGGTCAGGATCGGCGTGAAGAACGCCCCGGCGATGGCCACCAGACTCATGAACGAGAGCATCCAGCCGGCCGTTCCGCTCGGCATGCCGGCGTCGGTCAGCATGGTGGGCAGCCAGGCGGACGAGGCGTAGAAGATCAGCGTCGTCCCGGTGAAGAAGACGGCGACCGCCCAGGCCACCGGGTGCTTCCACAACCCCCGTACCGGCCGGTTGTCCGCAGGCCTCGCCGGCGCACCCGCGGCGCCGGTACGGCGCAGCACCTGGGGCAGCCACACGAGCACGCCCAGCACGCCCAGCAGCCCCCAGAACCCCAGCGCGGTTCGCCAGCCGAGGTCGGCGGCGTGCTGGACGGGCACCGTCACCCCGGCGGCGAGCGCGGCCCCGCCGAACATCGACATCGAGTAGACCCCGGACATGAGCGCGGCCCGTGACGGGAACTCCCGCTTGATGACGCTGGGCAGCAGCACGTTCGCCACGGCGAGGGCCAGGCCGATGACGACGCTGCCGAGCAGCAGGGCGGTCATCGAGGGCAGCAACCGCACCGCCGTGCCGGCCACGAGCACCACCATCGCGAGCAGCAGGGCGACGTTCGCGCCCAGCCGGTTGCCGATCCGCGGCGCGAAAGGGGAGAGCACGCCGAAGCACACCACCGGCAGCGTCGTCAGCAGCCCCGCCGTCGTGGCCGACATGCCGGTGTCGGCCCGGATGGCGCCGAGCAGAGGGGAGACCGCCACCAGGGCGGGACGCAGGTTCACCGCCAGCAGGATCACGCTCACGGCGATCAACGCGTTCGACCCGCGCCTGTGCCGCGCCGCGCGGGCGCCCTCCGGTGCCGCCGGCGCCCGAGGGGGCGACTCGCTGCGATCCAGCGGCTCTTCGTTGACTGACTGCTGCACAGAACTTCCTCGGGGGTTCGGGGTGAGTGGCGCCGCCGCCCGGACGGCTCCTGGGGACACGGGACGTCACATGCTGCGATGGGAGCTCACGGCGGCCAGCAACTCGCCGAGGGTCGGCGCGATGGAGGCGTCGACCGCGAGCGGGTCGCGCGCTTCGAGGTCGCTCATCGCCCGGCCCTCGGGCAGCTGCGGGACGATGGCCGCCTCGCGGGCCTCGATGCCCGCCACGATCTCGGCCACCACCTCGTCGACGGGACGGCGGCCGAGACCGGGCGCCGGGCGGGCGGAGGCCATCATGGGCGTGTCGACCGGGCCCGGGTAGACGGTGACGACGTGGACGCCGCTGCCGCTCAGCTCGCGGCGCATCGCGTCGTCGAACCGGGCCACGCCCGCTTTGACGGCCCCGTACGCGGCGTAATAGGGCAGACCGACCTGGGCGGCGATCGACGCGACGCCCACCACGGCGGCCTGTCCGTGCCGGTCCGCGGCAGCACGCAGATGCGGCAGCGCCGCCCGCGTCGCCAGGATCGGGGCGAGCAGGTTGACCTGGACCATGGCCCGGATGTCGGCCACGCTGATGTCCTCCAGCGCCCCGGCCCGTACGTTGCCGGCGTTGTTGACCAGGATGTCGAGGCCGCCCAGCGCGGCGGCGGACGTCTCGACCACGCGTTCGGCCTCCCCGTCGGCGGCGAGGTCGGCGGTGATCGGGTGGGCGGTGCCGCCGCGTTCGGCGACCAGGGCCGCGGTCTCGGCCAGTGGCTCGGGACGCCGGCCGACCAGGGCCAGCACGCCCTGACGGGCGGCGAGTTCCAGGGCGAGGGCACGGCCGATCCCGCTGCCCGCCCCGGTGATGAGGGTGCGGCGTCCGCGCAGGTCGAAGCGAGGAGAGCTCATCGAAGATCCCTTCAGGGAAACAGGGCGCCAAGACATCATCTTTGACATCATTGTCATCTTTGACAGGCTCGCACAGTTTGACAGTAGTGTCAAAGATGTCCGCACACAGAGCAAAAAAGGGCGCCCTCCGCCCCCCTCGAAAGGGGAGCAGAGGGCGCCGCGCCCTGGGGTGCGGTCCAGGGCGGTCTACCTGATGCGGAAGCTCTTGCCCTCCTCGTGCTGGGACGCCTGCGACTCACCGGCGCCGACCACCGTCACGATGGCGCCCGTGCAGTTCTCGCCGTAGTGCACGTACACGGGAGTGTCGGTCCTGTTGGTGATGTAGAGCGGGTCCCCGCTGATCGGATAGCAACCGCTGGGATCGACGAACGACTCCTCATTGATGATCAGCACACCTTCCGCCGCCTGGGCGGCCTGCGGGACGGCCAGCACGGCCGCCGCGGCGAGCGGGCAGAGGATCATGGAGATGCGTCGCATGGTCAACCTCCTGTGAGATCAAGGGGCCGTTCTTTACCACCCCTTGGTAACAGATAGTAAGTGATCACTACGGAGAGTGAAGACCTTTCCAGGAAAGGACCCCGCCACAGGCGTCAGGAGGCGAACGCCTGGAGTTCGACGATGCGGGAGTAGTCGTTGGCGCCGTTGCCCGCCAGCAGGAGCACCCGCAGGGCGTTCGTCCGCACGGGCTCGAACGTCGTGTCGACGACCCCCTGGCTGTTGCCGCGTACCGACGCGATGGTCTTCCACTGGCCGTCCAGGAGCGTCTGGACGTCCCAGTCCTTCAGGCCGTAGCGGGCGACCGGGTAGCGCGTGCTGTTGAGGGTGTGCAGGGTGACGCGGCCGACGGTCTGCGGCTGGTTCCACTGCAGCTCGAACCAGTCCGGCCAGATGGTGGAGTTGCCGTCGTTCCAGCCCGTGGTGCCCCAGTGCTCGCTGTCGGTGTCGCCGTCGACGGCGCCGCAGAGCGGGTATCCGGAGTGGACGCTGGAGGCGGAGACCTTGGACGCCGACCGCGCGAGGTTGCCGCTCGGGTCGGGAGCCGTGGCGGTTACGGCGATCGACGCGGTCGCGGTGGACCGGCCCGCCGAGACCTCGACCGGGTAGGTCCCCGGCTCCGTCTCCAGCGGCGCCATCACCGGGACGGACACCTGGGCGGTGTAACCCGCCGGCAGGTACGTCGAGATCATGGTGCGCTGCAGGACCAGGTCGTCGGGCGCCGACAGCGTGGCGTCGGCGTAGACCGCCTGCTCACCCGGGTTGGTCAGCCGCACGGTGATCGGGGCGCCGGCGCACTGGCCGGTGGCGATGCCCAGCTCCGGCGAGCCGATCGAGACCTGGACGGCCGGTTCTCGCGGCGGTTTCCCGTGGCCTGGAGCACTCGCGTACGCCGGGGCGGTCATGAAGACGGCCAGCGCCGCCACGAGGACCGCCGGCACGTACCACGTCCGGCGCGCTGAGGTGAGAGGGGTCATCGTCACACATCCTTCAGGCCGGGCTCGGCCCGCTCGACGACAAAGGAGGTCCGGGTCGAGACGGGAGCCCCCGGCTGGGTCACGTAGGGCAGGACCCGGTAGTCGGCCCGCATCCGGTCCCGGTTCACCTCGAAGGTGACGTAACCGCGCTGCCCGTTGACGAACTTGGTGTTCGGGTTGGCCTGCAGCTGGAGGTCCAGCTGGGGGCTGGTGTCGAACCCGTCGCGTCCGCTGCTGATCGAGGTGCCGACGAACTCGACGCCGACCGTTCGCGAGTTCGCGTCGGCGAAGTTCTGCCTCAGGTCGTTGGCGTAGTTGGTGTGGGTGTCGCCGGTGACGACGCAGACGCCTTCGACCTCGCGCTCGACGATGCCGTCGAAGAGCCGCCTGCGGTCCTCGGTGAAGCCGTCCCAGGCGTCCACGTTGAGCCGGGGCGGGTCGGTGAGCGTGGTGCGCTGCTCGGCCATCATCACCTGGTTGGCGATGACGTTCCAGCGCGCCCGCGACTCGCCCAGCCCGTCGAGCAGCCAGTTCATCTGCTCCTCGCCGGTGATGGTGGGGCTCGGCGAGGCGTTGCGGTACTGCCGGGTGTCGAGCACGCTGACCTGCATCAGGTCGCCGAAGTCGAAGCGCCGGTAGAGCTTGGCGTCCGGTCCCTCCGGCAGCTGCTCCGTCCGCAGCGGCATGTGCTCCCAGTACGCCCGGTAGGCGTTGGCGCGCTGCACGAGGAAGTCCTCGGTCGGGACGGCGCCCTTGACCGCGCCGGCGTAGTTGTCGACGACCTCGTGGTCGTCCCAGGTGACGATCCAGGGCAGGGCCGCGTGCCCGGCCTGAAGGTCGGGGTCGGCCTTGTACAGCGAGTAGAACAGCCGGTACTGGTCGAGCGTGACCGGCGAGGTCTGGAAGACGTCGGGCACGTTGGCGGAGGTGTCGAACCGGTCGCCCGCCACCGTGTTCACGGCGTTCTCGTACAGGTAGTCGCCGAGGAAGAGCAGGACGTCGAGGTCCTCCTCGACCAGGTGCCGGTACGCGGTGTAGTAGCCGTCCGGGTACGCCTGGCAGGAGGCGATCCCGAACCGCAGGGCGGAGGCCCGGCGCTCGGGCGCGGTCTTCGTCCGCCCTGTCGGGCTGAGGTGGTTCGCGGAACGGAAGCGGTAGAAGTACTCCCGCCCCGGCTCCAGGCCGCGGGCGTCCACGTGCACCGAGTGGCGGTACTCCGGCCGGGCGGTCGCCGTTCCGGCGCGTACGACATGCCGGAACCGCTCGTCCGTCGCCACCTGCCACTGGACCTCGAAGGTCTTGTCCGGCATTCCGCCCATCGGATCAAAGATCTCCGGGGCGAGGCGGGTCCAGAGCACCACCGCCGTCGGGAGCGGGTCCCCCGAAGCCACACCCAGCGTGAACGGGTCCGACCGCAGGTTGACCGCCACGGCTTCGGCGGTGTCCCGGCTGGCGAGGTTCGTACCGAACGCGAGCGCCATCGCGGCGCCGCTGACGGTCAGGAAGCGGCGTCGGGTGTGCAGTGCGGCCCGGCGAACCTCATCCTCTTGCACAGAGTCTGTCATTTAGGCAGCCTTCGGCTCAGAACAGATAGAACGCCCCAAAGCAGACCATCGGCACATAGCGCAAGAGTGGTAGCGGGTTGACCATCGAGTGAACCCGGCCGGTCGGCACCGCGAAGAACGCGTCTAGCCTGCGGACTCCGACAGCGAGTGCCACTCCCGCCAGCCGGCCAGGCGTTCGGCGTAGACCCGTTCGACGATGGGCAGGCAGTACCCGCCGAGGAACACCCGCGGCGGCGGCCGTTCCGCGTCCACGACCGCGAGCACCGCCTGCGCGGTGACCTCGGGATCGATCGGTTCCCTGCCCGCGGCGGCGGCCCGGCGCGCCTCCCGCACCTGGTCGTACGCGGGCAGCGGCTCGGTGTGCACGGCCGACGCCCCGCTCCAGTCGGTGCCGTACGGGCCGGGCTCGATGATGGTCACCCTGATCCCCGACGAGGCCGCCTCCTGGGCGAGCGACTCGCTGAACGCCTCCAGGCCCCACTTGGAGGCGTGGTAGAGCCCCAGCATGGGGAACGCGGCGACGCCGCCGAGGCTCGACACCTGCAGGATGTGACCCCTCCCGCGCTCGCGCATCCCGGGCAGCACGGCCTGCGTGACCCAGAGCGCGCCGAAGAGGTTGGTCTCCAGTTGCGCCCTCGCCTGCTCCTCGGTGACCTCCTCCACCGCCCCGAACAGGCCGTACCCGGCGTTGTTGACGGCCACGTCGATCCCGCCGTACCGCTCGACGCCCCGCGCCACGGCGGCGAAGGCGGCCTTCCGATCGGTGACGTCCAGGGGCAGGGGAAGGACGGCGTCGCCGAACTCGTCGGCGAGGGGCTTGAGCGCGGCGACGTCCCGGGCCGTGGCGACCACCCGGTCGCCGCGCCGCAGCGCCGCCCGCGTCCACACGTCTCCAAGGCCGCGGGAGGCGCCCGTGATGAACCAGGTCAGGTTTCGTGTCATGCCGACGACTCTGCCGGGCGCTCTCCTGGGCAACCAGTACCGCGACAGGGTGCACCCTCGCCGACCGCGGGCGGCGTAAAGTGGAGAAGTCATGAATGCTCTGGGCAGCTTCCTCCAGGCTCGCCGCGGACGGGTGCGCCCGGAGGACGTGGGGCTGCGCTCGGCCGGACGCCGCCGGGTCGCGGGCCTGCGCCGCGACGAGCTCGCCGCGCTCGCCGGGGTGAGTCTCGCCTACCTGACCCGTCTGGAGCAGGGCCGCGACCGCCACCCCTCCGAGCAGGTGCTCGACGCGCTCAGCTCCGCCCTGCGCCTCGACGCCGACCTCACGGCCCACCTGCACACCCTGGCCCGCGCCACGTCGAAACGGCCCGCCCGGCCGCCGCACCGGTCGGCGGAACGCGCCGCCCCCGGCACACGGCGACTCCTCGACGCCTGGACGGACATCCCCGCCTACCTCCGCGGACGGCGCTTCGACGTGCTGGCGGCCAACGCCGCCGCCGTCGCCCTGGCCCCGATGTACCGCCCCGGCCACAACCTCGTCCGGGACGTCTTCCTCGACCCGGGCACCCGCGACCTGTTCCCGCGGTGGGCGGCCGTCGCAGCCGACTCGGTGGCCGCCCTGCGCGCCGCCACCGTCTCCGACGTCGACGACCCTGCCCTGCGCGGCCTGGTCGAGGAGCTCTCGTCGTCCAGCGAAGACTTCCGTCGCCTGTGGGCTCGCCACGACGTCCGCCCGACCCGCGACGAGACCAAGGAATTCCACCACCCTGTCGCCGGTCCCCTGACCCTGCAGCGCCACACCCTGGACGTGGCCGGCACGGACGGCCAGGTCATCATCGCCTACCACCCGGCGCCCGGCTCCCCGTCAGCCGCCGCCCTCAGCCGCCTGCGTCACTGAGCCCGCGTGACCCGCTCGGCGATGGCGCGGGCGCAGTCCAGGGCCTCGCGACGCGTCGTGTCCACCTCCAGGTCGTAGTACACGCCCTCGTGGACGACGTCCGCCTGCGACGCGGCCATCCCGGCGACCCGATCGCCTCGCGCCACCTCCCGGGCCGCCGCCACCGCGCTGTCGCACCTGACGCCCACCCACAGCACGTCCAGCCCGTCGAGACGCTTCTGCCACCGCTGCTGGGACCCTGCTCCCCCGAGGAAGACGTCGTCCACGACGATCCGGGCGCCCGCGCGCGCCATCGCGGCGACCCCCTCCGTCCACGCCGCGTCCAGCTTCGCGAACTCCGGCCCCACGATCACTTCGCCGTCGGCGGCGAAGTCGATCCCGGCATCCGACGACCGCAGGGACAGGGGCATCGCGTCGACCAGCGTGTCAACGCTGAGGCTCAGCCAAGGATCCGGCAGCACCGCCTGCAGACACCGGGCGATCCCCGACTTCCCCGAACTCGAACCACCGTTGAGCACGATCACCTGAGTCACCCCACCACCGTAGAGTCCCACGACCGGCGCCGAAACCGATTTGTCGGCGCCCTCGACGACGGTCTAGGGCTGCGAGAGGTTGATCCGGATCTCCGTGTTGCGGTAGCCGGCGCGCTCGAACGCGGCCACCATCGGCGCGTTCCCCATGTCGGTGGTCGCGGTCACGAGCACCTCGCCGTTGGCCGCATGGATACGGGTGATCTCGGCGAGGATCTCGTCCACGTAGCCGCGCCCCCGGAACTCCGGGACCACCCCGAGATACCCGACGTTCACGTTGTACGGCGTCGCCGAGGGGATCGCCATGCCCGCCACCTCCCCCTCGGGCGTGTAGGCGATCCGCCACCACTCCCGCTTGCCCGGCGCCCCGAGATAGAAGCCCATCTCCTCACGCGCGGTGGCGTCCACGCCCTTGGCCGCCAGGTTCGCACGGGTCTGGGCGTCCAGGCTGCCCTCGGCGATCCTCCCGAACACCGCCAGGAACGCCTCATCCGACGCCTCGGCGAACCGCAGCGCCGCGGTCGCGGAGGGCACTCCGTCGGCCGGCGCCCACGCGAACTGCAGCCGCTCCACCTCCAGGGTGAGGCCCGCCGCGTGTGCCGCCGCGCGCCGCCATTCCACGGCCGCCGACGCGACCGGATCCGCGCGCCAGCCGCCCGCCACCTTGATCGCGTACTGCACCGGCTGCGTGAAGCCGGCCAGCGCGGCCCCGATCAACTCGGCGGCGACGGCGGTACGGTCGCCCACAGCGGGATCCACGTCCAGGCAGTCGAGCGCGACCGGGTACGAGCTGTTTCCCGGCCCCCACCACAGCGCCCGCCCCACGACCCGGTCACCGTCCTCGGCGATCCACGTCCATTCCGGCCGGTACATGTTCTCGCCCAGCTCCGCGAGATAACGGTCGGCGGGGATCCAGCCGACGGGCTCGCTCACCACCCACGCGGTCACACGGTCGAGATCGGCGGGAACGGCGGCACGGTAGGAGATCATGCCCAGACCCTAGCGAAGCCCTGCTTGAGGTCCGCGTCACAGGCTCAGCCGCTGGGCCCGCCGCTCGCGCTGGGCGGCCGGGTCGGGCACCGGCGCCGAGGCCACCAGCCGCCGGGTGTAGTCCTCCCGCGGGTCGAAGAGCACCTCCTCGCGCGGCCCCTCTTCGACCAGGCGCCCGGAGTTCATCACCGCCACCCGGTCCGCGACCAGCCCGACGACGGCCAGGTCGTGGGTGATGAACAGGCAGGCGAAACCGAGCCGGTCCTGCAGCTCCAGGAACAGGTCGAGCACCGTCGCCTGCACCGAGACGTCCAGCGCGCTGGTCGGCTCGTCGGCGATGACGAGCTCCGGGTCGAGCGCGATCGCCCGGGCGATGCCGATCCGCTGCCGCTGCCCGCCGGACAGCTCGTGCGGGTAACGGGCCCGTACCGACGGGTCGAGCCGCACGCTCTCCAACAGGGCGGCCACCCGGTCGTCCCGGTCCCCGATCTTGTTGATGATCAGAGGCTCGGCGATGCAGTCACCCACCGTCATCCTGGGGTCCAGCGATGACGCCGGATCCTGGAAGACGATGCTGCACCGGCGGCGCAGCCGCCGCAGATCGCGTCCCTTGGCCCCGGTCAGCGACTCGCCGAGCAGCCGCACCGAGCCGGAGGCGGGCCTGATCAGGCCGATCGCGGTCCGGCCCACCGTGGACTTGCCGGACCCCGACTCCCCCACCAGGCCGACGACCTCGCCGGCGCCGATGGTGAGCGACACCTCGTCGACCGCCCGGACCTTGCTCCCGCGCTCGCCGCGGAACTCCACGACGAGGTCCGACAGAGCCAGCGCCGGTGTGCCGGCCGCCGCCTGTCCCGGCTCACGGCGCGCGGTGCGGGCGCGGTGGGCGCCGCGTTCCAGCCGGGGCACCGAGGTCAGCAACCTCCTGGTGTATTCGGCCTGGGGCCGGGCGAACAGGTCCTCGACGGTGGCCTGCTCGACCACCTTGCCCTGGTACATGACGACCACCCGGTCGGCGATGTCGGCGACGACGCCCATGTTGTGGGTGATGACGAGGATCGCCATGCCGAGTCCGGCCCGAAGGTCACGCAGCAGGTCGAGGATCTCGGCCTGCACGGTGACGTCGAGCGCGGTGGTGGCCTCGTCGGCGATGAGGACCTTCGGCTCGCACGCGATCGCCATCGCGATCATGACGCGCTGGCGGAGGCCGCCGGACAGCTCGTGCGGGAACTGGCCGAGCCGCCGCTTCGCGTCCTGGATGCCGACCATCTCCAGCAGCTCGGCCGCCCGCTCGTACGCCCGCTTCTTCGACATGTCGGCGAAGTGCAGGCGCAGCGCCTCGGCGACCTGCCACCCCACCGTGAACGCCGGGTTCAGCGCGGTCATCGGCTCCTGGAAGACCATCGCCACTTCGGCGCCGCGGATCGCGCGGAGCCCGGCCCCGTCCAGGGCGGTGACGTCGACGCCGCCGACCTGGATCACCCCGCTCACCTCGGCGGTGGGCGGCAAAAGCCCGAGCGTCGACATCGACGTGACGCTCTTGCCGGACCCGGACTCGCCCACCACGGCGACGATCTCGCCCGGCCGCACCTCGATGCTGACTCCGTCGACCGCCCGTACGGTGTCGCCGAACGTGACCCGGAGGTCCTTGATCGCGAGTGCTGGGGATTCTGTCACGGAACCCTCCCTCATCGGCCTTGCAGCCGGACTTCGAACGAGTCGCGCAGGCCGTCGCCGATGCAGTTGAAGGCGGAGACCACGAGAATGATGGCGATGCCGGCCGGGAAGATCAGCCACCAGTAGCCGTCGTAGGTGTAGGAGATGCCGTTGCTCAGCATCGCGCCCCAGTCGGTCGCGGGCGGCGCCACGCCGAGTCCGAGGAAGCTGACGTACGCGACCAGCAGGATCGCGTCGGCCACCTGGAAGGTGGCGTTGACGACGACGGTGCCGATGGCGTTCGGGATGATGTGCCGGAACACCGCGCGGCGATGGCTGCCGCCCATCGCCATCATCGCCTGCACGAAGTCGCGGCTGCGCAGCGACAGCGCCTCGGCGCGCACGAGCCGGGCCGGCACCAGCCACGAGACACACCCGATGATCAGGATCTGCGTCGTCACGGTCGGCCGGAAGATCGTCGCGCTCACGAGGAGCAGGAACAGGGCCGGGATGGCGATGCCCGCGTCCACCACCCGCATCATGATCGCGTCCAGCCAGCCGCCGGTGTATCCCGCGATGGCGCCCCACACGGTGCCGATCAGGGTGGCCAGCAGCCCGGCGGCGATGCCGATCTCCAGCGAGGTCTGGCCTCCGACCATCAGCCGGCCCAGCACGTCACGTCCGACGTCGTCGGTGCCGAGCGGATGACCCTTGACCCCGGGCGCCAGGTTCGCGTCGGCGAGCTGGGTGTGGATCTGGTCGGTGGGGTGCACCAGCGGGCCGACGAAGCAGAACAGCAGGAGCAGGGCGAGGAGCACCAGCCCGGTCACGGCGAGCCGGTTGGCGAAGAACAGCCGGACCATGCGCCGGTACGGTCCCACCACCGGGGCGGGCTGCGCCGCGACGACGGGCGACGGCACTGAAGCGGTCACTTGATGGCTCCTCGGACCCGCGGATCGATGAACGCCTGGAGGATGTCCGCGATCAGGGACCCGATGACGGTGGCCACCGCGATCACGAGCACCGCGCCGAGCAGGATCGGATAGTCCGACGTCTGCGCGGCGTTCCAGAACAGCAGCCCCATACCGGGGTAGTTGAAGACGGACTCGATGACGAGCGCGCCGGAGAACAGCACCGGCAGCTGGTAACCGAGCATCGCGACGATCGGGGTCAGCGAGTTGCGCATGATGTGCAACCACACGACCCGCCGTTCGGAGGCTCCCTTGGCCCGCGCGGTCCGTACATAGTCCTCGGCGAGGTTGTCCAGCACGGCGGAGCGCATGTAGCGGCTGAACACCGCGACGCTGGCGATCGCCCCGGCGAGAATCGGCAGGACCAGCCCGCGTGAGTCGGCGAACAATCCCGCCAGCGTCTCCGCCTGCGGCGCCTGCACGGGCAGGATGGGGATCTTCTCCGCGAACACGATCACGAGGATGAGCGCGAGGAAGAAGACCGGGGTGGCGTACCCGATGAACACCAGCGTGGTGATCAAGTAATCGGTCAGGCCCTTGCGCCGCCGCCCCTGCCACACCCCGAGCGGGATGGCGACGAGCAACGCCACCAGCGTGGACAGCCCGGTCAGCACCAGCGTCTTGGGGATGCGCTGCTCGATCAGCGAGCTCACCGACTGGTTGAGCGTGTACGAGGCGCCGAGGTCGCCGTGGAG
Organism: Nonomuraea terrae; assembly: GCF_044465245.1. Lineage (NCBI taxonomy): Bacteria > Bacillati > Actinomycetota > Actinomycetes > Streptosporangiales > Streptosporangiaceae > Nonomuraea > Nonomuraea terrae. The sequence continues at coordinate 614,307 of NZ_JBITLL010000008.1, forward strand.
CAGCCCGCTGACGTACATCCAGTACTGCTCCGGCAGGGAGCGATCGAAGCCGTGCTCGTGGTTGAACGCCGCGATCGCCGCGGCGGTGGCCTGCGGACCGAGGATGCCGCGCGCGGGCCCGCCGGGGACCGTGTGCAGCAGCAGGAAGACGATCACCGTCACCAGCGCGACGACGACGAGCGCCTGCCCGATCCGCTTTGCCAGGAAGCGGGTCACGAGGGAGCCTCCGACCAGGGTTGGGCCTCTGGGGCCGATGCGCGGCCGGCCCAGAGGCGGATCTCGCTTACTTGACCAGGTACCAGCGCTGCGGCGTCATACCGGCCATCGGGTCCTGGACCACGCCGCCCAGCGTCTTCTTGATCGCCGACACCTGGTAGGCGGGGTTCGGCATCCAGATCACCGGGAGGTTCTCCGCCAGGTAGCTGCTGTAGTCCTGCATGGCCGTCGGCGAGGTGCTGCTCGTGCTCGCCTTGACCAGCTCGTCGGCCTTGGGGTCGCGGTAACTGCCCAGGTTGGTGCCGGCGTCGCCGGCGAAGATGTCCTCGCCGCTCGGGTAGGCCGGGTAGTACCAGCTGCCCTGCGTGCCGAAGAAGGACAGCTGCCAGGAGCAGGCCGCCTCCTCGGGCTTGCAGACCGGTGAGTGGTCGAGCACCGAGTTCAACGGCTCCGACTTGATCGACAGAGCGATACCGATCTTGGACAGCGACGACTGCAGCTCCTGCATCGTGTTGTCGGTCTCGGTGCTGCCGCTCTCGGTCAGCAGTTGGAACTTCAGCTGCGTGCCCTGCTCGACGCCCGCACCGCACTGGTCGTCGCCACCGCCCGGCCGGGTACAGGTGGCCACGCCGTTCTGGATCTCCCATCCGTGCGAGGTGAGCAGCGCCTTGGCCTTGTTGAGATCGAACGGGTACGGGTTGGTCTTCTGCTTCTCGCCCAGGTAGGAGCCCGGCGGGACCTGCGGCACCGGGCCGTAGCCAGGAGTGGCCTGGTCGTGCCAGATGACCCGGGCGATCGTGTCCTGATCGACCGACATCTGCACCGCCTGCCGGATGTAGAGCTGTTTGAAGACCGGGCCCATCTCCGGGTTGTTGAAGTTGTAGGGGATGTAGCTGATCGCCCAGCCGTCCCACGGCTCGACCTTGTACCCCATGCCCTCGATCGTCTTCTGCTGCGACAGGGCGAGGGCGGGCAGATAGCCGTAGTCGACGCCGCCCGAGCGCAGCACGTTCAGCTCCGCCTGCGCCGAGGTGAACGGCTTGAGGGTGACGGTGTCCAGGTGCGCCGCGTCCTCACCGGTGTACTTCGGGTTCTTGGCGAGGGTGACCTGCCCCGTGGTGGTGAACTCCTTGATCGTGAACGGGCCGTCGGCCACCTTCCACAACGGGTTGGTGGCGTACTCCGACAGCTTCCCCGCCTCGCCGATCAGGTAGTCGAAGACCTTCTTGGCGCCCTCGGGGGTGCGGTCGTGGTCGCCGACCTGGCCGCCCGCCTCCTGGATGTCCCATGCCTTCTGCGGCATCGGCGACATGCGCGTGAGCTGGTTCGCGGTGAACCAGTCGGGGTTGTACGCCTGGGTCAGGTCCATCGTGAACGTCTTGTCATCGACCAAGGTGAACTTGGCGATGTTGTCGGGGAACTGGCCCTCGTTGTAGGTGGCCCACTTCTCCTTGTTCGCCTTGATCAGGTTGAACCAGAACTCCACGTCCCTGGCGGTGACCTTCTCACCGTTGGCCCACGTGAGGTCGTCCTTCATGGTGATGGTGACCGACTTGCCGTCCTCGGAGTACTTCGGCAGCTCCGCGGCGCCCGCTCTGACGTCCGGCTTGCTGGTGTCGGTGCCGTCGTAGACGTACAGCGGCAGGAAGACCTGCTGGCGGATCGTGCCGTTGTACGCCTGGGTGTGACCGGGGGTGGCGATCGGGAAGATCCAGTTGGGCGTGGCGTTCGGCGGCATGGCGAAGGTCACCGAGCCGCCCTGCTGCGGCGTGCCCCCGTTCGCCGGGTCACCCGGAGCCGTTCCGGAGCCGCCCGACGAGCATCCGGCCGCCAGGAGCGTCGCGGCCACACCGAGTACGGCCAGCGGGCGGGCGGCTCTCAGAGAGGGGCGCAGGGATCTGTTCATCGGGGCTCCTGGAAGGCGTGCATCGTCTGCGACGTGCGGCTAGACGTTGGCGGCGACGATACTCCGCTACTTTTCCCAAAAACAACCTTTGTCCGAATAAAGTCCCTCCACTACGCACTGTCGCTTTGGGGGCACATGCAGTCGTTTGTCCGGTTTGTGGTAGACCGGCAGAATCTCGTTTTGCTATGGTTCAGCCCAACTTGCTTCCTCAACCTTCGGAATCGAAGTAAGTTGAGACTTAGTTCGGCTCGTTGATCCACGCCGTGGCCGGACCACGACAGCCGGATCAGCAACCGCGAAGGAGCCAGAATGTCGGCCGCGCAGATCATGGGGCTCGTCGCGTCCGGCCGGGCCACGAGCCGGGCCGAACTGTCGCGCGCGCTCGGGCTGGCCCCCTCGACGATCTCGGCCCACGTCCAGGAACTCCTCGACTCCGGCCTGCTCAAGGAGTCAGGGGAAGGCAGCTCCCGCGGCGGCCGACGGCCCCGCCTGCTGTCCGTACGCGGTGGCCAGGAGGTGATCCTCGGCGCCGACCTCGGCGGGCACCACGGCCGCATCGCCACCCTCGACGGCTCCGGCCGCCCCCACACGGTCCAGGACATCGAGGTCGACATCGCGACCGGTCCAGAAGCCGTCCTGGAACAGGTCGCCGCAGCCTTCGAAGAGCTGGGGGCGGGGCGGCCGATACGCGGCATCGGAATCGGACTCCCCGGACCGGTGAGCCTGACCAGAACGGTGATCGGCCCCTCCCGGATGCCCGGGTGGAGCGGCTTCGCCGTACACGACTGGCTGACCCGGCGCTTCGGGGTGCCCCTCGTGGTCGAGAACGACGCGAACCTGATGGCGGTGGGCGAGGCGGCCGCCCGCGGCCCCGAGCTGCACGACTTCATCTACGTCAAAGCCGGCACCGGGGTCGGCGCGGCGGTCGTCATCGACGGCCGGCTGCGCCGCGGCGCCCGCGGGATAGCCGGCGACATCAGCCACCTGCGCGTCCCCGCCGGCGGCGACCAGCCGTGCAGCTGCGGCAACTTCGGCTGCCTGGAGACCATCGCCAGCGGCGCCGCCCTGGTCGCGGCCGTACGGCGAGACGGCGTCGACGTGCGCAACACCACCGACCTGGTGCGCCTGGCCCTCGACGGCAATCCGACCGTCACCACGAACGTGCGCTTCGCCGGCCGCAATCTCGGCGAGGTCCTGGCCCCGGTGGTGAACTTCTTGAATCCGCAGGCGGTCATCCTCGGCGGCACACTGTCCAGCTGCGATCTGTTCGTGGCCGCGGCCCGCGGCGTCCTCTACGAGCGCTGCCTGCCCCTCACCACGCAGGAACTCGACATCGAGGTGAGCACCGCCGGCCCGGACGCCGGGCTGCTCGGCATCGGCCGGCTCGTCGTCGAAGAGGCACTGACCCAGCCCACCTCCTGACACAAGGAATCTCCGTGACATCACTGCGCATCGGCATCGCCGGCATCGCCATCGAATCGAGCACCTTCTCACCGCATCGCACCGGCCTGTCCGACTTCAGGGTCACCCGCGACGACGCGCTGCTCGCCCGGTACTCCTGGATCCAGGAGCCGCCGCCGTGGTCCGCCGACGTCACCTGGGTGCCGCTGCTGCACGCCGTGTCGCTGCCCGGCGGCGCCGTCGAGCCCGAGGTGTACGACGAACTGGAAGCCGAGATCGTGGCCCGCGCCACCGCCGCCGGGCCGCTGGACGGGCTGTTCTTCGACATCCACGGCGCCATGAGCGTCGTCGGCCGTACCGACGCCGAGGCCCGGCTCGCGCAGGTCGTGCGGGCGGCGGTCGGCCCGGACACCCTGATCTCCACCTCGATGGACCTGCACGGCAACGTCTCCCGCGAGCTGGCCACGGCCGTCGACCTGATCACCTGCTACCGCATGGCGCCGCACGAGGACGCGTGGGAGTCCAGGGAACGCGCGGCCCGCAACCTCGTCACCCGGCTGCGCGACGGTGGCCGGCCGCAGAAGGCATGGATCCAGGTGCCGGTGCTGCTCCCCGGCGAGAAGACCAGCACACGTATCGAGCCGGCCAAGAGCATCTACGCCCGCGTACCCGAAGTGGAGGCGATGCCCGGCGTGCTCGACGCCGCGATCTGGGTCGGATACGCCTGGGCGGACGAGCCCCGCTGCCGCGCCGCCGTCGTGGTCACCGGCGACGACCGGCAGGTCATCACCGAGCAGGCACGCAAGCTCGCGGAGGCGTACTGGCAGGCCAGGGACGACTTCGCGTTCGTCGCCCCCACCGCCACGCTGGAGGAATGCGTCGCGGCGGGCATCGCCGGGGCCAAGCCGTTCCTGATCAGCGACTCCGGCGACAACCCGACCGCGGGCGGCGCCGGCGACGTGTCCGCCACACTCGGCAAGCTCCTCCGGGTCGAGGAGCTGCGCTCGGGCGCGGTGAGCGGGATCTACGCGAGCATCGTCGATCCGGACGCCGTCGCCGCCGCATTCGCCGCGGGCCAGGGCGCGCCCGTGACCGTGCACGCGGGCGGAAAGATCGACTCAGGCCCCGCCGGCCCGGTCGAGTTGTCCGGGACCGTCTACTCGCTGCTGCGCGACGACCCGGTCGGAGGCGACATCGCGGTGATCGAGACGGGCGGGCTGCGCGCCATCCTGACCTCGCGCCGCAAGCCGTACCACGAGATCGCCGACTTCACCCGGCTTGACCTCGACCCCGCCGAGACCGACCTGGTGATCGTCAAGATCGGCTACCTGGAGCCCGAACTCTACGACCTGGCCGCCGACTGGAAACTGGCCCTCACCCCCGGAGGCGTCGACCAGGACCTGCTACGCCTCGGACACCACAACGTACGGCGACCGCTGTTCCCCTTCGACACCGACATGCCGGCCCCAGACCTGACACCCGAACTCCTCTGACTTCTCAGCCGTGGCCGGCCAAGGCAACCGGTGCATCCCCGGCGCCGCACCGGCAGGCACCCCCCACCAGAAGCCGAGCGCCGCTCCGAAACAGATCAACGCCGGCAATGTTCGCCGTGGCGCATCGCCCAGTCGTCGGTGTCCCGATGGCAACCCAGCCCCGCCGCCGTCGCCGCGGAATCCTCCCGAAGATGATCTGACGGAACTGATGCTGATCGCCTGCGAACTGGCCGCGGGCCGCGGAGTTCGACGGGCCGGACATCGACGAAGCCCCTGCCGCGCTCAGGGCTGAGCATCGCGGGCAGGCCGTACGCGACTTGAGCGAGCGCCTGCTGGAGCAGGCCGACGACTTCGGACGCCGGCCACCGAGGTGATGGACGACAACGCGAATCCCGCATTCCAGGCCCAGAAACCGACTGGGGCCGGCTTCTAGTGAAGTATCTGTGGCGGCCGGACTCTTGGGCGACGTCTCAAGCTCGCGGACGCCGGAGTGGTCATGAGCAGCGGACCGGCTGGCCATGGCACGCCTTGGCGGCGGCCTTAGGTAAAGAAGCCGCACTCGAGGTGCGCATCGGTGGTCACCTCACCGACGAGTGTGCGATTATCGCACCATGAGCACGCTGGATTGGACCGACATCGGCGCGCGAGTCCGCGAGTCCCGGCTAGCCATGCGGCTCTCCCAGGAGCAGCTGGCCGAGATGACCGGCCTGGACAGAACCATGGTCAGTAAGATCGAGGCCGGAACAAGGCGTCTCGACGCCCTGGAACTCGTCCGACTGGCCCGGGCGCTCGATCTTCCAACGGGTCATTTCCTCAGCGCGCCTCCAGCCGTAATGTCCCACCGCCCGCCTCTGACCGAGGACACGGCGTCACCTGCCGCACAAGTTTCCTATCGCATGGATGTGGCTCTCGCGGCCTGGATTCGGGAGATCCGACTCCTGGTTTCTCTCGGGGCACTAGAACTCATCCCCATCAAGCGATACAACGGCAAGGTCGATGGACCAGCGGCGGCTGCAGATGCAGCCCGGTGGCTGAGAGCAGAACTGAATTTGGGGCTCGCTCCCATCGAATCGCTCGCCGGCCTGTGTGAACAGTGTGGCCAGTTCGTCCTGGTGACCGGTCTTTCTGGAGAAGGTGCTTCGGCGGTAGACGGTGATGTGGCTGCCGCCGTCGTCAGCATCAGTGGTGATCCCGGACGGCGGCGCACCACTGCCGCCCATGAACTCGGGCACCTGATCCTGGGCGATGAATACTCCACCGACCTGGGAGTAGGCACCTCCCGAGAAGCTCGCGAAGCCGTGATAGACGCCTTCGCTGCTGAGCTTCTCTTGCCGGTTGAGGCGATCCGGCGTGCTGTGACATCGACTGCCCTCACCAGGGCAGAGTTGGTTCGTCTCGCGGCGGAGTACCGGACGTCCTGGAGTCTCGCGCTGCGGCAGGCAAGAGTCGCCAATGCAATAAGCCAGAACGAAGAGAAGGATCTGCGGACCTGTCCACCGACCTTCGCGGAGTTCAGGGATTCCCTGGGCTGGACACCTCAGCCGGATTTGGACGAGATCCGCGTGTCTCCAATCTTCGCCCACGCGGTGATGACGGCGTACAAGAACGGTCGGATCACTGGTCACCGAGCTCTGGAGCTCATGCACGGGCAGCTCGAAAGCGAGACAGATCTGCCTCCGACAGCTGAGCCGGATGAGCGCCCGTGACCGAATCGAAGCCTGGCGGCCCTTTGCCTCCGCTCGTGACCGACACCATGGTGCTCCTTCACTTTGCCAAGGCCGACCGGCTCGATGTTCTAGGAGCAAGTGTCACGGAGATGTCCACGACTCTTGTCGTTGCCGACGAGCTGGGCAAACACTCCGATGAGTGTCCGTTGCTGCGGCGCCTTACAAAACTCGAGTGGCTGCAAATCCAACCTCAGGATTCGGTCGAAGAGCTCATCGCCTTCGACACATGGAGCCAGCTACTCGGCACCAGCGACGATTACGACAAGGGAGAAGCCAGTATCTTCGCAGCGGCTCAGGTGCATGGCTTGGTCGCACTCACGGATGACCGAGACGCGACGAGGGTCGGCCGGGCGAACGGACTTGAGGTCCACGGCACCATATGGCTGCTGACCCGGCTGCAGAGGCTCGGCAAGATGACTCTGGTCGAGATTTGCAACCACGTGGACGCTCTACGAGCCTCTGGGATGCGCCTTCCCTGCACAGGACCTGAGCTTCCGGGCTGGGCCAGAGACCGCAGGTTCTCTAGATCGTCCCTGCGACGACCGTTCATGCCTCTCCGGATGTCAGGCCGACCGTGCCACCGATGCCGCAGTAACCGTTCGGATCTTCAAAAAGATGTTGCTGGTGGTAGCGGTTCACCTCCTGCGATAGATCCGGAGACTCCCGCACGGCCCGCAAGCCGCCTAGACAGCGACCACCTGCACTACCTTCCCGCACAGCTTGCTCATGTCGTCCTCGTCAGACGTCAGGACGATGGCAGGGCGCACCGAGCGCAGTGCGGTGGCCGCGACCACAGCATCGATGGCGTACTTGTGACCGTGCAGGCGGGCATCTCGAAGAAGCTCGATCGCTCGCGAGGAGATGTCCTCGGTCACCGGCTCGATCTTCAACCGGGACAGATACCACCCGAGACGATCGCTTCTGACCCGGACGTCTTGTGCCTCGATCGGTGTCATGGCGCTGACCACAACTCGAAAATCGTTGTCCTGCGCCTCCCGTACGAACGCCGTCACTCGCTGGTCGGCCTCGCACCACTTCACGAGCCCCTCGCAATCGAGAACGACGGTGCCCGCGCTCAATCGGCTTCGTGCGCGCGCCATCCGTGCTCCTCTTGGAGTTCGGGCGCCGACTTCACCCGGCGGAACAACTCCGCCGCCTCATCACGCAAGGACTGTGGAATCGGCCCAGAGGCGGCCTCGTTCGCCTGCAGGGCCTCCTCCAGGAGATCCCGCTCGATCTGACGCTCCACAGCGGCATCAACGTAGGCGGAGAATCCGCGGGCCCCGACTCGCTCTCGGACAGCGCGAATGTTGCCCGTTCTCAGAGACACACTGACCTTGGCGGCCGGGCCGTCTCCCGGGCCGAAGTCTCGCTCTGGCATGCTCATGAGCTCAGTTTACTACTCGAAGTAGCAAAATGCCGGTCCTCGCTCTGCCCAAGGGAGGGCCGCTACGCATGCCTTACGCGTCACCGGAGGTCGACCGACCGGACAGGAGACCCCGGTGCCACTGATGCCGCAGCACCCGTTGGGCTTTGTACAGATGTTGCTGGTGGTAGCGCTTCACTTCGCGCACCGAACACTGAGTCCCCAGCGGCCGCGTTCTTCGTTGTTGTTCGACGAACCACCGCCTGTCTGTGGCCACGTGAGCGCTGCACGATGTTTAGTTCAAGTAGTCAAGCGGCGAGTATCCCGACTAGATGAAGACATCATCCCGACATCCTGCGATCTATGTCACCCCTGCGCTGACCACAGAGGACCGCAGCGTCCTGAGCGAGATTCACCAGATGCGCAAGCAGCTTCGACATGTACTGAAGACGCCCAAACGCTGGCAAGGCGGGCTGCGTCGGTCCGCCTTGGCCCGGGCCATCCGCGGATCCAACAGCATTGAAGGCTATCAAGTCGCCGAGGATGACGCCGTGGCCGCGCTGGACGGCGACGAGCCGATCAGCGCTGACGAGCGGACCTTTCTGGAGATTCAGGGTTACCGTCAGGTGCTGGGTTACGTTCTCGCGATGGGCGAAGACGAATATTCGACGTTCGACTCCACCGAGATGCGCGCGATGCACTACATGATGCTGCAACATGAGCCGTCGAAGTCCCCCGGCCGCTACCGCAAGGGCCCGGTTTTCGTACACGATGATCGCAAGGATCAAGTGGTCTACGAGGGCCCAGACGCTGCCGATGTGCCGGCACTCATGGAAGCGCTGGTCGAGAGTCTTCATGCCGAACCAGGGATCGATCCCGTGGTGCGCTCAGCCATGGCACATCTGAACCTCGTCATGATCCACCCATTTCGCGACGGCAACGGCCGTATGGCCCGCGCACTTGCGACTTCCGTACTGACGAGATCGGACATCGGCGAGCCGGAGTTCTCAAGTATCGAAGAGTGGTTGGGGGTGAACACCGAGGACTACTACGCCGCCTTGGCCCTCACCGGCCACGGTTCGTGGCAGCCACGCGACGATGCCCACCTCTGGATCTCCGTCAATCTACGCGCCCACCACATGCAGGCCCAGACTGTGGCTCAGCGAGTACGGGAGGCGGGAACTACCTGGCCCGAACTCGACACTCTCATCGCGGAGAACTCGCTGCCCGAGCGCGCGCTTGACGCCATGTTCGAGGCCGTCCTGGGCTACCGGGTACGGCGCGCCGGCTACCTGAAGCGAACCGGCGTCGAGGATCAGACCGCCACGCGCGATCTGGCAGCCCTTGCCAACGCTGGATTCCTTGTCCCTCATGGCAACGGGAGAGGGCGCTTCTACACCGCCGGAGAGCCGCTGCAGCAGATTCAGCAGAACCGTCGGGCAAGACGCACTCCGCTCACTGATCCGTATCCGTGGATGCGCCCGCGTCTTGCCACAGCTCCTTGAGGTCCCGCTCGGGAGACAGAGCGCCTAAGCTCACATCAACTCAATCTGGTGCCGCTCTCCTCGGCGGGTTGACTAGGCCTCGCCGCAGGTCAGGCCGACAGGGCAGGCGACGCCAGTGCCGCCGATGCCGCAGTAGCCGTTCGGAACCTTGTACAGGTACTGCTGGTGGTAGCGCTTCGCTCCAGGCAGTGATTCATGGCTCCTCCGGGAGGAGGAGGAACGAGCCCACATGCGCGGGCCGGACCACGGTGAAGTGACGGCGATCGAGCGTGGCGACTTCGGCAATGTTCAGTCGCTCAGCGATCGCGATCACAGAGGCGTCCACCGCACCAAGAGGAAGGTTTGCGTACGTCTCCACCAGATGGCTCATTCGGGCCAAGTCGTCGACGACGAGATCGACCAGCATCAAACCCGACCCGAAGGACTGAAGGAACGCTGCCTCCGCTTTGCTGCCCTGTGTCCTCTCAACAAGCTGGCACACTTCGGTGACCACGGTAGGCGGGACGAGCAGGGGACCTGGATGGGTCCGCAGAAGCCGCACGCAAGCCTCATGATGGTTGTCGCGGCGATTGACCGCGGCCACCAATGGTCCTGAGTCGAGGACGATCACAAGGCCTGATTGTCCTCCAACCGGAGGATCTCCTCGGCACGTTCCGCGAAATCCGGCTCCGCCTCCAACATGCCGATGAACGGCAACTCACGAACCGCTTGCGGCTCATCAAGTTGATCACGGACAAGCCGAAGCAGAGGGGCGACCTTCTCCTCTGGCAGCCGGTCCACCAAGTGATGGAGCTCCTCGCGCATCACGCTCATACGATGAGTGTAGGAGACACGTATCCCAAGCACATCTCATGCGCAGGCATGTGGGTTTGCAGGCCTCCGGGTTGGGCTCCTCACGCCTCGCCGGACGTGAGTCCGACCGGGCAGGCCACGCCGGTGCCGCCGATGCCGCAGTAGCCGTTCGGAACCTTGTACAGGTACTGCTGGTGGTAGTCCTCGGCGTAGTGGAAGGGGCCCGCCGAGGTGATCTCGGTGGTGATCTCGCCGTAGCCGGCCTGGTTCAGGACGCGCTGGTACGCGTCGCGCGACGTCTCCGCGGCCTTCTGCTGCTCCGGCGAGTGGTGGTAGATCGCCGAGCGATACTGGGAGCCGACGTCGTTGCCCTGGCGCATGCCCTGGGTCGGGTCGTGGCCCTCCCAGAAGACCTTCAGCAGCTCCTCGTACGACACCTTCGCCGGGTCGAAGACCACCCGGACGACCTCGGCGTGCCCGGTTCGGCCGCTGCAGACCTCTTCGTACGTCGGGTTGGGCGTGTAGCCGCCCTGGTAGCCGACGGCCGTGGTGACGACCCCGGGCGTCTGCCAGAAAATGCGCTCCGCGCCCCAGAAGCAGCCGAGGCCGAAGTCGGCGACCTCCAGACCCTCTGGGTACGGCGGGGCGAGCGGCGCGTCGAGGACCGCGTGGCGGGCCGGCACGGGCATGCGCTCCGCTCGGCCCGGAAGGGCGTCCTCCGGGCGCACCATCGACGTCTTGTTGCCGAACATCCAGCCCATAGCACAACCTCCATAGGTCTCCAGCCAGCCTACCCACCCACCCACCCACACTTAAGCGTTTCTACACATTTCCGTACAGGCATCGAAATTTGTATTTAAAGGTGGTAATGCTCGAAGATTGGCTACATGCCTGACCACCGGCGCGGTGTGCTCTACGGGATCGCCGCCTACACGATGTGGGGGCTCTTCCCCCTCTACTGGCCTCTCCTGAAGCCCTCGGGCGCGATCGAGATCCTCGCTCACCGCGTGGCGTGGTCGCTGGTCGCGGTCCTCGCCGCGCTCGCCGTGCGCAGGCACTGGTCCTGGATCAAGGCGCTCCTCCGCCAGCCCCGCAAGCTGGCCCTCCTGACGCTGGCCGCCGTGATCGTCACCGTCAACTGGGGCACCTACATCTACGCGGTCAACACCGGCCATGTCGTCGAGGGCGCCCTCGGCTACTTCATCAACCCGCTGGTCAACGTGCTGTTCGGGGTGGTGCTGCTGCGCGAGCGGCTGCGTCCGCTGCAGTGGGCGGCGGTCGGGTTCGGGGCGCTCGCGGTGCTGGTGCTGGCCGTCGACTACGGTCGCCTGCCCTGGATGGCGCTGACGCTGGCGTTCAGCTTCGGTCTGTACGGCCTGGTGAAGAAGCAGGCGAACGTGCAGGCCACGGAGAGCCTGGCCGTCGAGACGCTGGTGCTGCTCCTGCCCGCCGTGGGCTACCTGCTGTTCCTGCACGGGACGGGCACGGGCACGTTCGGCCAGGAGGGCGCCTGGCACGCCGTGCTGCTGGTCGGCGCCGGGCTCATCACGGCGGTGCCGCTGGCCTGCTTCGGCGCCGCCGCCATCCGGGTGCCGCTGAGCACGATGGGGCTGCTGCAGTACATCGCGCCGGTCCTGCAGTTCGCGGCGGGCGTGCTGGTCTTCAAGGAGGTCATGCCGTCCAGCCGGTGGATCGGGTTCTCGATCGTCTGGCTGGCCCTGGCCGTCTTCACGTACGACAGCCTCCGGGCGGCGCGCACGGCCGCCCGGAACCGCAGATCAGCCGCTGCGCTCGACCACGTAGTCACATAGGGCGAGAAAAGCGCTCCTGGCCGGGATGTCGGGCAGGCCAGAGATATCGGTACGGGCCCGGTCGACCCAGGCGTCCAGCTCCGCGTGGGCCCTGGCCATCGCCGAATGGGCGCGCAGCAGGGTGAGCGCCTCCTCGACGTGCTCCTCGGGCACCGGGCCGGACAGCAGCTCGATCAGGCGCGGCGAGTCGCCGGCGGCGAGCGCGTACAGGACGGGGAGGGTCTTGATGCCCTCCCGCAGGTCCGTGCCGGGCGTCTTGCCGGACTGGGCGCCGGAGGAGGCGACGTCGAGCAGGTCGTCGCCGAGCTGCCAGGCCACGCCGATCGCCTCGCACGCGCGGCTGAGGCGCTCCTCCACGTCGGCCGGCGCGCCGGCGAGCAGGGCGCCGAAGCGGCCGGAGGCGGCGATGAGCGAGCCGGTCTTGTCGGAGAGCACGGACAGGTAGTGGGCGATGGGGTCTTCGCCCTCGCGCGGCCCGACCGTCTCGCGGATCTGCCCCTGAACCAGGCGGGAGAACGTCTGCGCCTGGATGCGGATCAGCTCGGGGCCGAGGTCGGCGAGGAGGTCGGAGGCCTGGGCGAACAGGTAGTCGCCCGTGAGAATCGCCACAGTGTTGTCCCACCGGGCGTTGGCGGACGGGGAGCCGCGGCGCACCTCGGCCTCGTCCATGACGTCGTCGTGGTAGAGCGAGCCGAGGTGGGTCAGCTCGATGACCACGGCGCCGGGCACGACGCCCGGCGCCGACGGGTCTCCGAACTGCGCCGCCAGCAGCACCATCAACGTGCGGAAACGCTTGCCGCCGGCTTCGATGAGGTGCTTGGACACCTCCGTGACGAAGGCGTCCTCGGTCTCCACCGACGAGCGCAGGAGCTTCTCGACCGCGGCCAGCCCGTTGGCCACGTCCAGCGCCAACCGCTCGTCCTCGATGGGAAGGTCAACCACGGGAGGCGCGGACATACGAGAACCCCTTATCTGATGAACAGGCTGCTAGCTGCCTGGTTGGCGATACCGAGCACGGACTCCGGATAGAGCCCCACCCCTACGGTAACCAGCAGCGAAACCGCGATCACCGCCACGGTCCCCATACTGGGGACCGCGATGGCCGGGCCGTCGGCGGCCGGGTCGCTGAAGAACATCAGCACGATCACGCGGACGTAGAAGAACGCGGCGATCGCGGAGGCCACCACGCCCACGACGACCAGGCCGGCCATCCAGCCGCCCATCGAGTCGCCGGCCTGCGTGCCGCTGTCGAGAGCGGCCGCGAACACGGCGTACTTGCCGAAGAAGCCACTGGTCAGCGGGATGCCGGCGAAGGCGAGCAGGAAGAACGCGAACACGCCGGCGAGCAGCGGCGCGCGCTTTCCGAGACCCGCCCAGCGCGACAGGTGACCGGCCTCGCCGCCCGGGTCGCGGACGAGCGTGACGATCGCGAACGCGCCGACCGTGGTGACACCGTACACCGCGAGGTAGAACAGGATCGCCTTGAGGGAGTCGGCGTTGCGCTCGGCCGAGCCGTACGTGGCCATCACGCCGACGAGCAGGAAGCCCGCGTGCGCGATGGACGAGTACGCCAGCATGCGCTTGATCTCGGTCTGCGTGATGGCCAGGATCGAGCCGGCGACCATGGTGAGCGCGGCCACGACCCAGATGACCGGACGCCAGTTCCAGTCAAGGTTGCCCAGACCCACCCAGAACACCCGCAGAACGGCCCCGAAGGCCGCGACGAGGGTGCCGGAGGCCATGAGGGCCGTGATGGGGGTCGGGGCGCCCTGGTAGACGTCCGGCTTCCAGGCCTGGAACGGCGCCGCGCCGATCTTGAACAGCAGGCCCACGCCGAGCAGCGCGAGCCCGAGCAGCAGCAGCGGGTCGAGCGTGTTGCCCGCCGCCATGGCGCGGTTGATGCCCGGCAGCGAGACGGTGCCCGCGAAGCCGTAGACCATGGCGATGCCGTACAGGAAGAACGCCGAGGAGAAGGCGCCCAGCAGGAAGTACTTCATCGACGCCTCCTGCGACAGCAGGCGACGCCGGCGGGCCAGGCCGCACAGCAGGTAGAGAGGCAGCGACATGACCTCAAGGGCCACGAACATCATGAGCAGGTCGTGCGAGGCCGGGAAGAGCAGCATGCCGCCCACGGCGAACAGGACCAGCGGGTAGACCTCGGTGTGGCCGACGCCGCCCGAGTGGGCCTCGGCCTCCTCCTCGTCGGCGCTGCCGGGCACGGCCGCGGCGGAGGCCACGAAGTGGCCCTCGTCGTTGATCAGCAGCACACAGACGAACGACAGGACGAGGATGACGCCCCAGATGAACAGCGAGGGCCCGTCGACGGCCAGTGCGCCCATGGCGGAGGGCGCGGTGGACACCTGACCGCCCATCACCTGCACGAGGACCAGCGCGAACGCGCCCGCCAGGCTCAGCAGGGTGAGCGGCACGTGGATCGGCTTGCGCAGGTAACGCGGCGCGAACGCCTCGACCAGCACGCCGATGATGGCCGCGCCGAAGACCACCAGCAACGGCGCGAGCGTGCCGTACTCGATCGTCGGCGCTTGGAAGTCCCCGTTCACTGACCTGTCCCTTCAGCGATGGTGGAGGTGGGAACCTGCACGTTGGTCAGCGTCTGTTGCACTGACGGGTTGATCACGTCGAGCAGCGGCTTGGGGAAGAAGCCGAAGCCGATGATCAGCGCGACCAGCGGGGCCAGCACCCACACCTCGCGCGCGCTCAGGTCCTTGAAGGCCTTGACCGGCTCGGCCGTCGGCCCGTTCATGGTCCGCTGGACCATCCACAGGATGTAGACGGCCGCGAGGATGACGGCCACCGCGGCCACGATCGCCGCCGCCGTGAGCGCGCCGGAGCCGTGCGCCTGGCTCGAGTACGTGCCGATCATGACCATGAACTCGCTGACGAACGACGACAGACCTGGCAGCGACAGGCCAGCCAGGCCCGCGATCAGGAAGAAGCCCGCGAGCACCGGGGCGACCTTCTGCACGCCGCCGTAGTCGCCGATGTACGGCGAGCCGCGGCGGGCGATGAGGAAGCCGGCGGCCAGGAACAGCGCGCCGGTGGCGAAGCCGTGGTTGACCATGTAGAGGGTCGCGCCGGACTGCGCGACGGACGACATGGCGAACACGCCGAGCACGATGAAGCCGAAGTGCGAGATCGACGTGTAGGCGATGAGCCGCTTCATGTCGGTCTGCCCGATGGCCACGATGGCGCCGTAGACGATGCTGATGACCGCCAGGACGACGATCGGCATCGTGAACGCCTTGGCGGCGTCGGGGAAGAGCTCCAGGCAGAAGCGCAGCATGCCGAACGTGCCGACCTTGTCGAGCACGCCCACGAGCAGCACGGCGGCGCCGGCCGGGGCCTGGGCCGCCGCGTCGGGCAGCCAGGTGTGCACCGGCCAGAGCGGCGCCTTGATCGCGAAGGCGATGAAGAAGCCGCCGAAGAGCCACTTCTGCATCGTCGGGTCCTGGATGGCGCCGACGAGCTCGGGGAACATGAACGTCTGCTTGCCCGCGACCACGTAGAGGCCGATGACCGCGACCAGCATGAGCAGGCCGCCGAACAGCGAGTAGAGCAGGAACTTGACGGCCGCGTACGACCGCTGGGCCCCGCCGTACGACCCGATCATGAAGTACATCGGGATCAGCATGGCTTCGAAGAAGACGTAGAAGAGGAAGATGTCGGTCGCCGCGAAAACGCCGATCATCATCGTCTCCAGCACCAGCAGCAGCGCGAAGTACGTCTTCACCGACCGCTTCGGCGTGATCAGCGTGCCGTCGGCCGCCTTGACGCCGTCGGCGTCGTGCCAGGAGGCCAGCACCACGAGCGGCACCAGCACCACCGACAGGGCGATGAGCACGAGCGCGACACCGTCGACGCCGACCCCGAACTTCACGCCGAAGCTCGGGATCCAGTTGTACTCGGCGACGAACTGGAAGCGGTCGCCCGACGGGTCGAACCCGGCGGCCATGACACCCGTCAGGACCAGCACCAGCAGCGAGACCAGCAGGGTGACCTGCTTGGCCAGCTTGTCACTGCCCTTGGGAAGCAGGGCCACCACGATGGCGCCCACCACGGGCACCGCCATGAGTATCGGAAGCCAGGGTGACATCAGATGTTCCCAACGAAGAGCAGGGCGCCGGTCAGCAGGGCGGCACCGATCAGGATGGACAGCGCGTACGTTCTGGCGAAGCCCGTCTGGATCCGCCGCAGGCGCCCGGAGCTGCCGCCGATGCCCGCCGCCAGTCCGTTGACCACCCCGTCGATGCCGCGGTTGTCGAAGAACACCGCGAGACGGGTGAGCCACTGGCCGGGACGCATGAAGAGCGACTCGTTGAGCGCGTCACCGTACAGGTCGCGCCGGGCGAAAGTGGTGAGGAAGGAGCCGCGCGGCTGCACCGCCGGCACCGGGACCCTGCCGTACTTCATCCAGGCGATGATCGCGCCGACCGCGACGAGCGCGAGGGTCGTGAGGCCGGGCACGCTGGTGAAGTGGAACTCCGGCCGCACCGCCGGCGCGCCCACCGCGGGGGTGAGCCAGTCCAGGAGCCGGTTGCTCAGGATGAGGTAACCGCCCAGGAAGATCGACCCGAGCGACAGGATCATCAGCGGCACGGTCATGACGAGCGGCGACTCGTGCGGGTGGGCGTCGTCGGCCCACCGCTTCTCGCCGAAGAAGGTCATGAAGACCATCCGCGACATGTAGAAGCCGGTGATGCCCGCGCCGAGCACGGCCAGCCAGCCCAGGATCGGCTGGTGGTGCACCGCGGTCTCGATGATGCCGTCCTTGGTGAAGTAACCGGACAGCAGCGGGAACCCGATGATCGCCAGATAGCCGATGAAGAACGTGACGAACGTGACCGGCATGACCTTGCGCAGGGCGCCGTACTTGCGCATGTCGACTTCGTCGTTCATGCCGTGCATGACGGAGCCGGCGCCGAGGAACATGTCGGCCTTGAAGAAGCCGTGCGTGATCAGGTGGCCGATCGCGAAGGCGTAGCCCGCCGGGCCGAGGCCCGCGCCGAGCATCATGTAGCCGATCTGCGACATCGTCGAGCCGGCCAGGCCCTTCTTGATGTCGTCCTTCGCGCAACCGATGATCGCACCGGCGAGCAGCGTGGCCGCGCCGACGATGGCGACGGCGAGCGCCGCGCCCGAGCCTTCGGGGAAGAAGAACGCCCCCGAGCGGACCACCAGGTAGACGCCGGCGGTGACCATGGTCGCCGCGTGGATGAGGGCCGAGACCGGGGTCGGGCCCTCCATGGCGTCGAGGAGCCAGGACTGCAGCGGCAGCTGCGCCGACTTGCCGCAGGCGCCGAGGAGCAGCAGCAGGCCGATGGCCAGCATCGTGCCGTTCTCGGTGCCGGGCGCGATCTGCTCGCCGAGTCCCTTGAAGGTCAGGGTGCCGAACGTCGTCCAGATGACGAACATGCCGACCAGCAGCCCGAAGTCACCGACGCGGTTGACGACGAACGCCTTCTTCGCCGCGGTCGCCGCCGACGGCTTGAACTGCCAGAACCCGATCAGCAGGTACGACGCCAGGCCGACGCCCTCCCAGCCGATGAACAGGCCCACGTAGTTGTCCGCCAGCACGAGCAGGAGCATCGCGGCGACGAACAGGTTCAGGTAGGAGAAGAACCTGCGCCGGTGCTCGTCGTGGGCCATGTAGCCGATCGAGTAGATGTGGATCAGCGATCCGACACCTGTGATCAGCAGCGCGAAGCTGATCGACAGCGGGTCGATGAGCAGCCCCATGTCGACCATGCCGGGGATGAACTCGTACAGGTGTACGGCCCGGCGGCGCTCCTCCTCCCCGAACCCGAGCAGCTCGACGAACGCCAGCACCGCCACCACGAACGAGGCGAGGGACATGGCCACGCCCAGCAGATGCCCCCACCGGTTGGTGAAGCGGTTGAACACCAGCAGGATGAACGCCCCCACGAGGGGGAAGGCGATCATCAGCCAGGCGTTGCCGATCACTCCGCCGGTGTGCTGGACGATCTCAGCGAGTTGAGATTCCACCAGTCACCTCTTAGTACTTCAGCAGGTTGGCGTCGTCAACGGACGCGGACCTGCGGGTTCGGAAGATCGTCACAATGATGGCCAGGCCGACCACGACCTCGGCCGCGGCCACCACCATCACGAAGAACGCGATGATCTGGCCTTCCAGGTTGCCGACCTGCCTGGAGAAGGTGACGAACGCGAGGTTGCAGGCGTTGAGCATGAGCTCCACACACATGAACACCACGATCGCGTTGCGCCGGATCAGCACGCCCATGGCGCCGATGGCGAACAGCAGGCCGGAAAGGATGAGGTAGTGCGTCGTCACTTGGTCACCTCATTGCTGCTCTGCTCTGCCTCGGTCTGCGGGACGTTCTCCTCGGCCGTATGCCGGATGGCCTCGGCGAGCTCCGGGTCCTGGGGCAGCCGGCCGTGCTCGACGTCGTAGCGTGCGATGTAGCGGTTGACCGAGGACTCGGCGGCCGAGCCGTCGGGCAGCCGCGCGGGCATGTCGACCGCGTTGTTGCGCGCGTACGTGCCGGGCCCCGGCAGCGGCGACGGGTGGTCGCCGCGGAAACGGGCGCGGGAGAGGTCCTTCTGCGTCGGCTTGTCGGTGAGCTGCTCGCGGTGCGCCAGCACCATCGCGCCGAGCGCCGCGGTGATCAGCAGCGCCGAGGTGATCTCGAACGCGAAGACGTACGTGGTGAACAGCTCGGTCGCGATCGAGCGGATGTAGCCGCCGCCCTGCTCCGTGACCGTGGTCAGCCCGACCTGCGGCGCGAAGACCACGTTGCCGATGGCCACGACGATGAGCACCACGAACCCGAGGCCCGCGAGGATCGCCCAGAAGCGCTGACCCTTGAGCGTCTCGACGAACGAGTCGGACGAGTCGACGCCCACGAGCATGAGCACGAACAGGAACAGCATCATGATCGCGCCGGTGTACACGATGATCTGCACGGCGGCCAGGAACGGCGCGTCCTGCACCGCGTACAGGACCGCCAGGCAGAGCATCACCGTGCCGAGCATCAGCGCGGAGTAGACGGCCTTCCGGTTGAAGACCATGCCGAGTGCGGCGCCGACGGAGACGACGGCGAGCACCCAGAACGTGATGGTCTCACCCATTGGTCCGCCCCAGCCGGTAGTAGTCCTCTTCCGTCTCACCGAGCCGCATGGGGTGCGGCGGCTGCTCCATGCCGGGCGTCAGAGGCGCGAGGAGCATCTCCTTGGTGTAGATGAGGCTCTCGCGATTGGTGTCGGCGAGTTCGTACTCGTTCGTCATGGTGAGCGCGCGGGTCGGGCACGCCTCGATGCAGAGCCCGCACAGGATGCACCGCAGATAGTTGATCTGGTACGTGCGCCCGTAACGCTCGCCCGGCGAGTAGCGCTCGTCCTCGGTGTTGTCCGCGCCCTCGACGAAGATCGCGTCGGCGGGACACGCCCAGGCGCACAGCTCGCACCCGACGCACTTCTCCAGCCCGTCAGGCCAGCGGTTGAGCTGGTGACGCCCGTGGAAGCGAGGAGCCGTCGGCTTCTTGACCTCCGGGTAGTTCACCGTGACGGGCTTCTTGAACATCGTGTGGAAGGTGACCCCGAAGCCCTTGACGGGGTTCAGCCAATCAGTTAGTCCCACTGGGAATCTCCTTGTGCTGCACCCCGTGGTAGTGCGGCAGGTCGAGCGGCGGCACAGGGAATCCGCCGGCCGTCGGCTCGTTGGACAGTTCCTCGAACTCGGCGTCCACCTGTGCCTTCTGCGCCTCCTTGCGCCGCTGGTTGACGGTGTCGAACCGCAGCCAGATGGCCAGCGCGCCGATCACGATCACCCCGGCGAGCCCGAGCCCGATCATCCGGTCGCCCTCGTTGACCACGAGGTTGCGCACGGCGGCCACGAGCAGGATCCAGGCCAGGTTGACCGGGATCAGCACCTTCCAGCCCAGCGACATCAACTGGTCGTAGCGCACGCGCGGCAGCGAGGCCCGCACCCACACGATGAAGCTGAAGACCAGCACGAACTTGATGAAGAACCACAACACCGGCCACCAGCCGACGTTCGCGCCCTCCCACAACGAGATCGGGAACGGCGCCCGCCAGCCACCCAGGAAGAGCGTCACGGCGATGCCCGAGGCGGTGAAGGTGTGCAGGTACTCGCCCATCATGATCAGGGCGAACTTCAGCGACGAGGAGTACTCGGTCTGGAAGCCGCCGACCAGCTCGCCCTCACCCTCGGGCAGGTCGAACGGGATGCGGGCGGCCTCACCGAACATGCACACCACGTAGATGAGGAACGAGGGGATCAGCAGCACCGCGAACCAGGTCTGCTCCTGCGCGGCCACGATCTCCGACGTGGACAGCGTCCCGGCGAACAGGAAGATCGCCACGAACGACAGGCCCATCGCGATCTCGTAGGAGACCACCTGGGCCGCCGACCGCAGACCGCCGAGCAGCGCGTACGGCGAGCGCGACGACCAGCCGGCCAGCACCACGCCGTAGACGGAGACCGCGCCCATCGCGAGCATGAACAGCACCGCGACCGGCAGGTCGACCAGCTGCAGCGGCGTCTGCACGCCGAACAGGTTGACCATCGGCGCGAACGGCACGATCGAGAACGCCAGGAACGCCGGCACCACCATGATCACCGGTGCGAGCAGGTAGAGCACCCGGTCCACGGTCGTCGGGAAGATGTCCTCCTTGAGGCCCATCTTCAGACCGTCGGCCGCGGACTGCAGGAGACCGAACTTGCCCGCCCTGTTCGGGCCGCGCCTGTTCTGCATCCAGGAGATCAGCTTACGCTCGTACCAGACGCCGAACAGGATGCCCAGCATCAGGAAGGCGAACAGCATCACGGCCTTGATGATGGTGATCCACAGCGGGTCCTTGCCGAAGTCGGCGAGGGTGGGATCGGCCGCGAGTACGTGTTTCATGAGGCGCTCCCGATGGTGACGATGTCGCCGGCCACCGCGCGCAGGTCACGGGTGACCGAGCAGCCGCCGGAGTTCGCCGGCACCCAGACCACGCGGTCGGGCAGGTCGGCGACGCGCAGCGGCAGCGTCACGATGCCGCCGACGACGAGCTTGTCGCCGTCGGTGACGCCGAGCTCGGCGGCCGTGCTCTCGGAGAGCAGCGCTTCGGCGGGGCGGGCGGTGCCCGCGAGGTACGGCTCGCCGTCCTGCAGCCTGCCCTCGTCGAGCAGCTGGTGCCAGGTGGCCAGCAGCGCCTGGCCGGTCTCCGGCACCTCCGGCGAGCGGCTCAGCACGCTCGGCGCCGGGACGCGGCTGCCGCGCCAGGAGCCCAGGGTGGACAGCTCGCGCCGGACCGCCTTGGCGTCCGGCAGGGCCAGGTGGACGTCCATCCGGTCGGCCAGGTTGACGATCACGGCCAGGTCGGACTGCAGGCCGGGCACCTTCAGCGGCGCCTCGAACGAGCGGCCCCTGCCCTCCCAGTTGACGAACGTGCCGCCCTTCTCCTGCACGGCGGCCACGGGCAGCACCACGTCGGCGCGGTCGGTGACGGCGCTGGCACGGATCTCCAGGCTGACGATGAACGGCGTGTGCTCCAGCGCGTCGAGCGCCTCACCCGGGTCGGCCAGGTCGTACGGGTCGACGCCGGCCACGACCAGCGCGTCGATCTCGCCGTCGCGGGCGGCGGCCAGGATGGCGGAGGTGTCGCGGCCCGGCGTGGCGGGCAGCGAGGCGACGTTCCACAGCCGGGCGACCTCGGCCCTGGCGGTCTCGTCGTCCACCGGGCGGCCGATCGGCAGCAGGTTGGGCAGCGCGCCGGCCTCGATCGCGCCGCGCTCACCGGCCCGGCGCGGGATCCAGGCGAGCCTGGCCTCGGAGGCGGCGGCGAGGCGGACGAGGGCGGACAGCGCACCGGGGACGGTGGCCAGCCGCTCGCCGGCGAGCACGATCGTGCCCGGGGCCAGCGTGCCGACCAGGTCGCCGATGGCGTCGGCCTCGGCGCCGGGGGCGGTGCGGATGAGCGTGCCGCCCATCTTCTCCAGCCCGGGGGTGGCGAACGGCGCGATCGCGGTGACCTTCAGGCCCTTCTTCATCCACGCCTTGCGCAGGCGCAGGAAGACGATCGGCGACTCCTCCTCGGGCTCGAACCCGACGAGCAGCACGTGGGGGGCGTTCTCGAGGTCGGCGTAGCCGATCTCGATGCCCTTGCCGGCCACCGCGTGCGCCAGGAACTGCGCCTCCTCGGCGGAGTGCGGCCTGGCGCGGAAGTCGACGTCGTTGGTGCCGAGGGCGATGCGGGCGAACTTGGCGTAGGCGTAGGCGTCCTCGACCGTGACCCGGCCGCCGACCAGCACGCCGGCCTTGCCGCGGGCGTTGGCCAGGCCCTGCGCGGCCACCGTCAGCGCCTCCGGCCACGAGGTGGGCACGAGCACGCCCTCCTCGTTGCGGACCAGCGGCTGCTTGAGCCGGTCGGGCTGCGTGGCGTAGGTGAACGCCCAGCGGCCCTTGTCGCAGTTCCACTCCTCGTTCACCTGCGGGTCGTTGCCCGCCAGGCGGCGGGTGACCCGGCCGCGCCGGTGGTCGGTGCGCATGCTGCAGCCGGAGGCGCAGTGCTCGCACGCGCTCGGCGTGGAGACCAGGTCGAACGGGCGGGCGCGGAAGCGGTAGGCGGCGCCGGTGAGCGCGCCCACCGGGCAGATCTGCACCGTGTTGCCGGAGAAGTAGGAGTTGAACGGCTTACCGTCGGCCGTGCGTACCTGCTCCTTCGCCCCGCGCTCGAAGAACTCGATGAGCGGGTCGCCCGCGATCTGGTCGGAGAAGCGGATGCAGCGCGCGCACTGGACGCAGCGCTCGCGGTCGAGCAGCACCTGCGTCGACAGCGGCAGCGGCTTGGGGAAGGTGCGCTTCTGCTCCTGGAACCGGGACTCGCCGCGGCCGTTGGACATGGCCTGGTTCTGCAGCGGGCACTCGCCGCCCTTGTCGCAGACCGGGCAGTCGAGCGGGTGGTTCAGCAGCAGGAACTCCATCGCCGCCCGCTGCGCCTTCTCGGCCACCGGGGACGTGAGCTGGGTCTGCACCACCATGCCCTCGGCGACCTCGATGGCGCACGACGGCTGCGGCTTGGGGAAGCCGCGGCCGTTGCCCGCGTCGGGGATGTCGACCAGGCACTGGCGGCAGTTGGCCGCCGGGTCGAGCAGCGGGTGGTCGCAGAACCTGGGGATCTGGATGCCCAGGAGCTCGGCGGCCCTGATGATCAGAGTGCCCTTGGGGACACTGACCTGGAACCCGTCGATGGTCAGGGTCACCAGGTTCGTTTCGGTCTCTACGACGGTCACTGCTCACCCCAGAGAGTGGACTTCTTCGGGTCGAACGGACAGCCGCCGATCTCGAAGTGCTTGAGGTACTCCTCGCGGAAGTACTTCACCGAGGAGTGGATCGGGCTCGTCGCGCCGTCACCCAGCGCGCAGAACGAGCGGCCCAGGATGTTGTCCGCGATGTCGGTGATCGTGGACAGGTCCTCTTCGGTGCCCTGACCGGCCTCCAGGCGCTTGAGCACCTGCTTGAGCCAGTACGTGCCCTCGCGGCAGGGCGTGCACTTGCCGCAGGACTCGTGGGCGTAGAACTCCGTCCAGCGCAGCACCGTGCGGACCACGCAGGTGGTCTCGTCGAAGATCTGCAGCGCGCGCGTGCCGAGCATGGAGCCCTTGGCGCCGACCGCCTCGAAGTCGAGCGGCACGTCGAGGTGCTCGTCGGTGAAGATCGGCGTCGAGGAGCCGCCCGGGGTCCAGAACTTGATCCGGTGCCCCTCGCGGACGCCGCCCGCCATGTCGAGCAGCTCGCGCAGCGTGATGCCGAGCGGGGCCTCGTACTGGCCGGGGCGGGTGACGTGGCCGCTGAGCGAGAAGATGCCGAAGCCCTTGGACTTCTCGGTGCCCATCCCGGCGAACCAGTCGGCGCCCTTGCCGATGATCGAGGGAACACTCGCGATCGACTCGACGTTGTTGACGACAGTGGGCGAGGCGTACAGGCCCGCCACGGCCGGGAACGGAGGCTTGAGCCGGGGTTGACCACGGAAGCCCTCGAGCGAGTCGAGCAGTGCCGTCTCCTCGCCGCAGATGTAGGCGCCCGCGCCGCTGTGCACGACCAGCTCCAGGTCGAAGCCGGAGCCGAAGATGTCCTTGCCGAGATACCCCTTCTCGTACGCCTCCCGCACGGCCGCGTGCAGCCGGCGGATGACGTGCAGCACCTCGCCGCGCACGTAGATGAAGGCGTGGTTGGCGCGGATCGCGTACGACGTGATGATGATGCCCTCGACCAGCGAGTGCGGGTTGGCCATCATCAGCGGGATGTCCTTGCAGGTGCCCGGCTCGGACTCGTCGGCGTTGACGACCAGATAGTGCGGCTTGCCGTCGCCCTGCGGGATGAAGCCCCACTTCATGCCGGTGGGGAAGCCCGCGCCGCCGCGGCCGCGCAGGCCGGAGTCCTTCACGGCCTGGATGACCGCGTCGGGGTCCATGCCCAGGGCCTTGCGCGCCGCGGCGTACTCGCCGTAGGCGTCGATGGTGAAGGAGTCGGGCTGGTCCCAGTTGGCGGTCAGGACCGGTGTCAGCGTCGTGCTCATGCCTCGGGGGCCTTCCATCCGTTGGCCTTGGCGACCTTCAGGCCCTCAAGCGACGCGCCGGCGGCCGAGGGGCCCTCGCCCGCGCGGTCGTCGGGCAGGCCGGCCAGCACGCGCGAAGCCTCCTTGAAGGTGCACAGCCCGTTCGGGCCGCGCGTGGGGCGCACTTCCTTGCCGGCGCGCAGGTCGTCGACGAGCTGCTTGGCCGACTCGGGGGTCTGGTTGTCGAAGAACTCCCAGTTGACCATCATGACCGGCGCGAAGTCGCAGGCCGCGTTGCACTCGAGGCGCTCCAGCGAGATCTTGCCGTCGCCGGTCGCCTCCTCGTGGCCGACGCCGACGTGCTCCGTCAGCTCTTCCCAGATCTGGTCGCCGCCCATGACCGCGCACAGCGCGTTGATGCACACGCCGACGTGGTAGTCGCCGGCGGGCTTGCGCTTGTACATGGTGTAGAAGGTCGCCACGCCGGTGACCTCGGCCTTGCTGAGGCCCAGCATCTCGGCGCAGAACTCCTGCCCGTCGTCGGAGACGTAACCGTCCTCCGACTGCACGAGGTGGAGCAGCGGCAGCAGGGCGGACCGCGTCTTCGGGTAGCGGCCGATGATCTCCTTGGCGTCCTGCTCCAGACGCTCACGGACTTCCGGTGAGTAAGTCACCGGTCCACACCTCCCATGACGGGGTCGATAGAAGCCACCGCGGCGATCACGTCGGCGACCTGGCCGCCCTCCGCCATCGCGGGGAAAGCCTGCAGGTTGCAGAAGGACGGCTCGCGGAAGTGCACGCGGAAGGGGCGGGTGCCACCGTCGCTGACCACGTGGGCGCCGAGCTCGCCCTTGGGCGACTCGATGCTGGCGTACGCCTGCCCGGCCGGCACCCGGAACCCCTCGGTCACCAGCTTGAAGTGGTGGATGAGGGCCTCCATCGAGGTGCCCATGATGTGGGCGATGTGGTCGGGCGAGTTGCCCAACCCGTCGGGGCCGAGCGCGAGCTGCGCGGGCCAGCCGATCTTCTTGTCCTCGATCATCACCGGGTCGCCCTTGAGCGGACCGGCGATCCGGTCCAGGGCCTGCTCGATGATCTTGAGGGACTCCTCCATCTCCCTCATGCGCACGAGGTAGCGCGAGTACACGTCGCAGCCGCGCTCGGTGGCGACGTCGAACTCGTAGGTCTCGTAACCGCAGTAGGGCTGCGACTTGCGCAGGTCCCACGGCAGGCCGGCGGCGCGCAGGATCGGGCCGGTGACGCCGAGCGCCATGCAGCCGGTCAGGTCGAGGTAGGCCACGTCCTTCGTACGGCGCACGTAGACCGGGTTGGCGTCGAGGAGCTTGCGGATGTCCTTGATCCGCTTGGGCATCTCCTTGAGGAACTCGCCGACCTTGTCGACCGCGCCCGCGGGCAGGTCGACGCTCACGCCGCCCGGCCTGACGTAGGCGTGGTTCATGCGCAGACCCGTGATGTACTCGAACAGGTCCATGATCAGCTCGCGGTCGCGGTAGCCGAACAGGAACGGCGTGGTCGCGCCCAGCTCCATGCCGAACGTGCCCATGGCCACCAGGTGCGAGGAGATGCGGTTGAGCTCCATCATCATCACGCGGATGGCCTGCGCCCGCTCGGGGATGCGGTCGGTGATGCCGAGCAGCTTCTCCACGCCCATGCTGTAGGCGGTCTCGTTGAAGATCGGCGAGAGATAGTCCATGCGGGTCACGAACGTGGTGCCCTGCGTCCACGTCCGGAATTCCATGTTCTTCTCGATGCCGGTGTGCAGGTAGCCGATGACGCCGCGCGCCTCGGTCACCGTCTCGCCGTCGAGCGTCAGCACCAGCCGGAGCACGCCGTGCGTGGACGGGTGCTGGGGGCCCATGTTGACGACGAGCCGCTCTTCTTCCGTCTCGCGCACGCCGGCCACGACCTGGTCCCAGTCGGCGCCGTTGACCGAGTAGACCTTGCCCTCGGTGGCCTCGTCATAAGCGGTGCTCACGAGTAGCTCCTCCTGTGGTCGGGCGACGGGATGGTGGCGCCGCGGTATTCGACCGGGATGCCGCCGAGCGGGTAGTCCTTCCGCTGGGGGTGACCCTCCCAGTCGTCCGGCATCATGATCCGGGTGAGCGCGGGGTGACCGTCGAAGATGATCCCGAAGAAGTCGTACGTCTCACGCTCATGCCAGTCGTGACCAGGGTAAACGCCCACGGTCGATGGAATGTGCGGGTCGGCGTCCGGGCAGCTCACCTCCAGGCGCACGCGCCTGTTGTGGGTGATCGAGCACAGGTGGTAGACCGCGTGCAGCTCCTCGCCCGTCAGGTGCGGGTAGTGCACCCCGGAGACGCCGAGCGACAGCTCGAAGCGCAGGGCGGGGTCGTCGCGCATCTTCTGGCTGACCTCGACGAGGCGCTCGCGCTTGACGTGCAGGGTCAGCTCGCCGCGGTCGACGACCACGCGCTCGATCGCGTCGTCGAGCGCCAGGGCGTCGACGACCTCGTCGAAGTAGCTCCCGTACGGGCGGGGCGTCGAGACCTGCGGCGGGCGGCGGACGACGAGCCCGCCGTAGCCGGAGGTGTCACCGGAGTCCGTGGCGCCGAACATGCCCTGCCGGGCGATCGGCGGCTCCTGCGCCGCCGGCACCTCGGGGACCTGCGCGTCCGGGACCTCGGGGAGGTTGTCGGGCGAGGTCACTTCGCGGCCCCCTGATCGATCAGCGGCAGCGTGCGCAGCGCCTGCAGCTCGAGCTCCTCGATCTGCTTGGCGCGGTGCGCGCCGAACTTCATGTTCTGGATCTTGTCGTGCAGCTTCACGATCGCGTCGATCAGCATCTCGGGCCGCGGCGGGCAGCCGGGCAGGTAGATGTCGACCGGCACGACGTGGTCGACGCCCTGCACGATGGCGTAGTTGTTGAACATGCCGCCGCTGGAGGCGCACACGCCCATGGAGATGACCCACTTGGGCTCGGCCATCTGGTCGTAGATCTGACGCAGCACCGGCGCCATCTTCTGCGACACGCGACCGGCCACGATCATCAGGTCGGCCTGACGGGGAGACGCCGAAGCGCGCTCCATGCCGAAGCGCGCGAGGTCGTAGTGGGGGCCGCCGGTGGCCATCAGCTCGATGGCACAGCACGCGAGGCCGAACGTGGCCGGCCACACGGAGTTCTTCCGCGCCCACCCGGCGGCCGCTTCGACCGTGCTGAGGATGAACCCGCTGGGGAGTTTCTCTTCAAGTCCCATTTTCAGTCCCAGTCCAGACCCTTGCGGCGCCACACGTACGCGTAGGCGACGAGCACGGTGACGATGAACAGCAGCATCTCGACGAGCGCGAACAGTCCGAGGCCCGAGGAGAGCACGCGGCCGAGGTCGTCCGTCTGCGGAGCGAACGAGACGGCCCACGGGTAGAGGAAGATGATCTCGATGTCGAAGACGATGAAGAGCATCGCCGTGACCATGTATTTGAGCGGGAACCGTCCACCACCGACAGGCTGGGGCGTCGGCTCGATGCCGCATTCATAGGCGTCGAGCTTGGCGCGGTTCCAGCGCTTGGGACCGGTGAAGGGAGCGATGGCGACCGAGAAGATCGCGAAGCCCCCCGCGAGAACGGCGAGCACCAGGATGGGCACGTAAAGGTCCATCGCTACGCCTCCTCCGGAATCGCCGCGCGCGCGGGCGCGCAGCCGGATCTGTCAGTTCTGAGATTCATGCTGGTGGCGCGACCTTCGAGAGTGCGTTAATGATCAAGTCCGACGCATCGCCTCGCCGGTCCGTGAGGTTACCAAGGAGTTTGAGCGCGAAGCGCATCAGCCTCGGATGGGGTAGCCCGTGCCTGGTGCCGAAGCTCATGACACCGGGCTTCCCGATCGCCTCGACGAACCACCTGCCGAGGGTGAAGTATCCGCCGTAGGCGTCCTTCAGCACCTGGGGGTAGGTCCGCAAGATCCGCTCCCGCTGGGCGGGTGTGGTGCCCTTGAGAGCCTTGGCGATGATCTCGGCGGCGATCTCTCCGGTCTCCATGGCGTAGGCGATGCCCTCGCCGTTGAACGGGTTGATCGACCCGCCGGAGTCTCCCACGAGCATCAGGCCGCGCGTGTAGTGGGGTTGCCGGTTGAAGGCCATCGGGAGCGCGGCGCCGCGGATCGGGCCCGTCATGTTCTCCTGGGTGAAGCCCCACTCCTCGGGCATCGACCGGCACCAGCGCCGCAGCAGGTCGCGGTAGTCGATGTTCTTGAACTGCTCGCTCGTGTTGAGCAGCCCGAGACCCACGTTGGCGGTGCCGTCGCCGACGCCGAAGATCCAGCCGTAGCCGGGCAGCAGCGTGTCGGCGTCCCACAGCTCCAGCCAGATCTCGAGGTAGTCGTCGTCGTGGCGCGGGCTGTCGAAGTACGTGCGCACGGCCACGCCCATCGGGCGGTCCTCCCGCTTGTGCAGGCCCATGCCGAGGGCCAGGCGGGTGCTGTTGCCGTCGGCGGCGACGACCACGCGGCTGCGGAACTCGCGGCCGTCCTTCGTGGTGACGCCCACGATGTGGCCGCTGCGGTCGTCGAGGATCGGGCCGGTGACGGTGACGCCCTCCATGAGCCGCGCGCCGTTCTTGACGGCGTGGGCGGCCATGATCTGGTCGAAGTCCTGGCGCGTGCGGACGAGGCCGAAGTCGGGGAAGCGGTCGAGCTGCGGCCAGTCGAGCTCGAAGCGCATGCCGCCGCCGGCGATGCGCAGGCCCTTGTTCCTGACCCAACCGGGCGCGTCGACGTCGACGCCCATGTTGAGCAGCTGCTTGACGGCGCGCGGGGTCAGGCCGTCGCCGCAGACCTTCTCCCTGGGGAACCTGGTCTTCTCCAGCACCAGGACGTCGAGCCCGGCGGCGGCCAGGTAGAAGGCGCTCGCGGAGCCGGCCGGCCCTGCGCCGACGACGATGACGTCGGCGTCAACGGCGCTCATGATCGCGCCCGCTTCACCATGGGTGCGCCTGGACAGCGCTGTCTCGCGGCGGGCTCGTGCGCCTGGCGGGCGGCTGTTGGCACGGTCACTGGACTGTCCTGTCCCTACACGCTCCGAAGGCCTCGGGGTTTGGCGCCTTCGTTCCTTTGTGAACCCCTTCACAAACTTATCGGCCCGCAGTCTACTGCTTTTGCTGTACAAAGTGGCAGTCGGGGGGCTGGATCGTGATCAGAGGGGGTGGCGTGTCGCCTGTGCCACGCCATCATGATCATCTTTTCGGGTCGCACCGGTTCGCCGCGTCCGCGGAGCGTACGGCGGGCCGCGCCGGGCGGGTCCGCTTCACGTCGGGGACCCGCCCGGCCCGGCGGCGCCGATTGATTTCGCCGGGCGCGCCCGCTTTCGGTTATCCACGAGCGCGACGGCCATCCGGAAAATGATTGGCTTTTCAACTAGAGACGAAGACTCGCCGTCGCGGCGGGAAATTCCGCGCGTCGGCATGTCCCGCCCCGGTAATGCGGCCTGCCGGAAAAGAAGATTGTCGACGAACCGCGAAAACCTCAGGCGGGCTTGAAGCCGCGATGCAGCGCGACGATCCCCATCGTGAGGTTGCGCCAGGCGACGCGTTCCCAACCGGCCTGCTGGATGGTGCGCGCCAGCGTCGCCTGGTCGGGCCAGTCTCTGATCGACTCGGCCAGGTATTCGTAGGAGTCGTCGTTGGATCCGAACACCCTGGCCATCTTCGGCAGCAGCTTCATCAGATATTCGCGATAGACCAGATCGAACGGCGCGAACGTCACGTGCGAGAACTCGAGGATCACCAGACGCCCGCCCGGCTTGGTGACCCGCAGCATCTCGCGCAGCGCCTGCGCGGTGTCGTGGACGTTGCGCAGCGCGACCGAGATCGTCACCGCGTCGAACGCCTCGTCGGCGAAGGGCAGCCGCAGCGCGTCGCCCGCGACGAAGGGCACCCCCTCACCGGCCAGCGCGTTGCCGCCGTGGCGGCGCACGCCGGTGCGGAGCATGCCGAGCGAGAAGTCGGAGGCGATCGCCCGCGCGCCCAGCGTGGTGAACGCGTCGGTCGAGGTGCCGGTGCCGGCCCCCAGGTCGAGGACGACCTCGCCGGGCCCCGCGTCGACGGCGGCGGCCACCGCCTTGCGCCAGAGCCTGACCTGGCCCAGCGAGATCACGTCATTGACCAAGTCGTAGCGCCGGGCGGTGCGATCGAACATCGCGGCGACCTCATCCGGCTGTTTGTCCAACTGAGCGCGCGTCATGCCGACAGCCTATGGGGGCCGCGTCCCGGCCACGTCCCTTGCTATCAGGACAATCAACGGAAAGTAGCCACGACACTACGCAACGTCTGCTAGAAATTGGTGAATGCTTGCTCGTGTCGCCCTTGCGGCGTTCCTCGCCTCGGCCCCCGTCGCGCACACCCGCGTCGTCGCGGCCAACCCGGTCGACAACACGCCCCACGTGCTCGACGGCATCGTCAACGCCATCACCGTCGTCGGCCGCACCGTCGTCGTCGGCGGCTCGTTCAGCGAAGTGAGCGACGCCTCCCGCCGCACCGTCCACGCGCGGGCCAACCTCTTCGCCTACGACCTGAACACCGGCCGCATCCTGCCGGGCTTCGCGCCCAACGTGGGCGGCACCGTCCACGCGCTGGAGCCCGGCGACGGCGGCACCGTCTACGTCGGCGGCGACTTCTGGGGCGTCAACCACCGCGCGCCGCGGGCGCTGGCCCAGCTGCGCCTGACGGACGGCGCGACCGTGGCCGGCTTCGCGCCGCGCATCGGCGGCGGCATGGTCTCCTCGCTGGCCAGGCAGGGCGCCCGGCTCTACGCCGGCGGCGACTTCGTCAGCCCGCGCACCGCCCTGGCCAGGCTCGACGCGGCCACGGGCGCGCTCGACCCGACGTTCACCGTGACCCCGGGCAAGTCACTGTCGTCGCGGGTGAAGGTCTACGCGATGGCGCTCTCACGCGACCGGCTGGCGGTGGACGGCTCGTTCACCACGCTCGACGGCAAGTCGAGGCCGCAGGTCGGGCTCATCGACGTCAGCGGGCGCACGGCCAAGGTCGCCCCCTGGCGGACCGGCGCGTACGCCCGCACGTGCGACGAGGCGTTCCCCTCGTACGTCCGGGGCATCGACTTCTCCCCCGACGGGCGTTATTTCGCGGTCGTCACCACGGGCGGCACCAAGAGCGGGATGTGCGACACGACCGCCAGGTTCGAGACCTACGCCAAGGGCTCGGCCGTCAAACCGACCTGGGTCAACCACACCGGCGGCGACTCGCTCTACTCCGTCGCCGTGACCGGCGCCGCGGTCTACGTCGGCGGCCACCAGCGCTGGCTGGACAATCCGAAGGGCCGTGACTCGGCCGGCCCGGGCGCGGTGGCGCGGCCGGGCATCGGGGCCATTCATCCCCGCACCGGAAAGGCCCTGAGTTGGAATCCGGGGCGGGAGCGCGGCATCGGCGTGAAGGCGTTTTACACCCACAGTCGCGGACTACTTGTGGGTAGCGACACCACGCGGCTGGGACGGGAGTACCATGCCCGGATTGGCATGTTCCCCCTGCTCTAGTCGCTTTGCGGCTTCGGTCGGTCGATCTTGCCGCTGATGCGTTCGCTCACAGCGTCACGCTGTTTGGACAGCAGGACGTAGCTCGCCACCCCGCTGATCACAAACGACGCGATGATCAGCACGAAGGGGTTATGCAGGCCGAGCAGCAACAGCACCAAGAGGGTCACGCCAAACAGGCCGATCCGGCACAGTGTGTAAACGAGAACGGGACGCACACGTCGAGGTTACTCGGACCTGTGCACAGGTCGCTCTTCGCACCGAACGCGAGCACTGCTACTGTTCCCAGTTAGGGAGTTTCGTAAAGAAACACCCACGAGAGCCCCAAAGAGGCTCTATCATATAACAATCGGGCAGTCAGCTGATAACAACCCGTGATCTTTGTAGAAAACCACGGATAAATCAGGCTTCGCTCGACACACTGGTTACCTGTCCGCCCGCTGGCAGGAAGCGGGATGCGAGGGGGAGAGATTGGTGGAGAGTAGCAGCGAGCGTCTGCTGACCCCAGGAGAGGTTGCCGCCCTCTTCCGGGTAGACCCAAAGACGGTTACGCGCTGGGCAGCGGCAGGCCGCATCAGCAGTATCCGCACCCCCGGAGGGCACCGGCGCTTCCGCGAATCGGAAGTGCACGCCCTTCTCCGAGGCGAGGACGTTCTCACGGCCGACAGGCCTGCAGGTGAGTCCCCGCGCGTCTGACGTTCCGTCCAGCAGGTGATCCCGCGTCGGCGGGCCGTGCACAACGGTCCCGCCGCACGGGAGCAGCCACTGTCCCAGGATCACCGCTGGCGGGACCACTGTTCGTGTGCTTCCCGGCCACCACACCTCCGTACGGTGGAGCACGGGGCGGCGCCAACCGCCGACCGTGGCTGGCGCCTGTCCGGTTCCCTCTCGATCAGGCGTCTTCCTGTTCGGCCTTGTAGGCCAGGAACTCACGCTCCAGCTCGTCGTTCTCCTCCTCCCAGCGCTGGCGGCGCACCTGCGCCTCCTCCTCGGTCAGCGACTCCGGCAGCCACTGCTCGTAGTCGGGATCGCCGGGCTGGACCTCCACGTACGCGTTGCCGATCAGACGCCCGTCCTCGCTGGTCAGGCTCCGCGGCACGCGAAGGGTCCCGTCCGCGAGCCGGATGACGTACATGGCGGATCACCTAGATTCCGTAGCGCCGGTTGAAGAACAGCATGATGTCGAGCGCCATACGCGTGTCGCCCCCGAGCATGTCCACGAGGGCCGGGCGCTGGCGGGAGGCGATGGCGGCGAAGGCGTCGGCGAAGAACTCCTTGCGGCCGAGCCCGCCGCGCTGGCGGTGGAACGACGAGGCCAGCAGCGGCAGGGCCGCCTCGTAGAGCCGGACGAACTCCGGCGAGTCCGAGACCCACGTGCCGTACGCCGCGTCGATGTCGTCGATGGCGTGGCCGACCTCGTGCATCATCACGTCCGGCGTGGGTGAGGGCCGGTCCCCCACGACGATCTTGCGGTCGCCGTACGCGCCCGCGCAGATGTCCCAGGTCGCGCGGCCCGACGGGAGCGGCGCGCCGCGTAAGTAGCCCATGTCGTCGAGGTCGGGGACGCCGCCCGCACCGACGTAGATGCCCTCCAGCCCGTCGGCCAGCTTGTCCTTGAGCCGGTCGGGCAGCCGGGCCAGGCTCTCCACGGCGTGCACGACCTCGGGCGGCGGCGGGCCCAGCTGGGCGTCCCACTGCCGGTGCAGGACCTCCTCCAGCCGGCCGCAGTGGCGCAGGCCGTCGCCCAGCGATGGGGCCTCCGGCCGGTGCGGCCGGGCTTCCGCCGGCCGGTCGTCGAGCTCGAAGTCGTACCAGGTGTAGCCGGGGCGCTCGGTCACGGCCGCGGACAGCCGCTCGCGGCGCTCGCGGGGGGCGTCCCAGCCGACCCGCCGCCGTTCAGGAGGTTCCACCGCGGGACGGGCGCCGTTCAGCTCGCTCTCGCGCGGCCGGCGGCGCTGCTCCGGACCACCGCGCCCGCGCCCCGCCGTGCGCGCCTCCTGGCGCCTCTCACGGACGCTGGACCAGAACGAACGGTCGGCCTCGGGGGGCGCCTCGGTGCGGCGCGAGAACAGGTACGATCCACGCCGCCACCAACGACCGCGCCGATGTCGCCCTTTGTCCTGAGAAAAGGCCATCGCCACCTCTCCACGCCTCTGGAGCCCCGTGGACACCGCCGCATGGGTTTCCACCGTACGACGTGGATCTTCCGGTAGTCACCCGAAATGGGACATCGGACCGCACGATCAGTCCTGTGCATGGCTTACAGTTCGGGCATGGCAGGTGTTCTCATCGGACTGGCTCTGCTGGCCTTCTGGCTTTTCTCCCTCTTCGACGTGGTGACGACACCCGAAGACGAGGTACGGAACGTACCAAAAGCCCTCTGGATTCTCATCGTCGTTCTGATCCCGCTGCTCGGCGGCATGGTGTGGATGGCCCGCGGCCGTCCGCGGGCGCCGCGGCAGGCGTGGCCGGTCACCCCTGGCCCGGGCATGCCGAAAGGACCCGACGACGACCCTGATTTCCTCCGCGACCTCGAGCGCCGCATGCGCGGCGACGACGTGAGCTGACCCCTCCCCCAGGGGTCAGTCGACGTCGGCGTAGCTGTGCAGGCCGTCGATGAAGATGTTGACCCCGATCAGGTTGAACAGCAGGCAACCGAACGCCACGAGCTGCACGATCGTCGCCGCCCGGCCCTTCCAACCGGCCGTCGCCTTCGCGTGGAGGTAGGCGGCGTAGGCGACCCAGGTGATGAACGACCAGACCTCCTTCGGGTCCCACCCCCAGTAACGCCCCCACGCCCGGTCCGCCCAGAGCGCACCCGCGATGACGGCGAACGTCCACAGCGGGAAGGCGAAGACGATCGCCCGGTGGGCCACCCGCTCCAGATCGGCCCGTGACGGCAGGCGCGACATCCCGTCACCGCGCACGAGGTAGAGGATGCCGGTCACGCCCGCCAGCGTCAGCAGGCCGCTGGCCACGATCGCGGCGGTGACGTGGATGGCGATCCAGTACGAGTCGAGCGCCGGCACCACCGGACCGGCCGCGGTGTAGAAGATCTTCGAGGCCAGGCCGAGCCCCAGCGCGGCGGTCACCATGACGAAGCCGCCGAGGAACCGTACGTTGTGGCGGAGCTGGGTGGCGAGGAACGCGGTCACGGCGGCGAAGGAGATCGCGACCACGAACTCGTACATGTTGCCCCACGGCCATCGGCCGACGGCGAGGCCGCGGGTGACGATGGCGGCGAGGTTGGCGACCCAGCCGACCCAGGCCAGTACGAGGCCGGCCGTCCCGGCCACCGCGGCGAGACGCGGCGGCTCGGGCGCGGCGGGCACGGACGTGCTCCCGGTCTCCGGGAGCACGTCGGCC
The DNA here is from genome assembly GCF_044465245.1 of Nonomuraea terrae. Classification (NCBI taxonomy): domain Bacteria; kingdom Bacillati; phylum Actinomycetota; class Actinomycetes; order Streptosporangiales; family Streptosporangiaceae; genus Nonomuraea; species Nonomuraea terrae. Next base: position 649,968 of record NZ_JBITLL010000008.1, read on the forward strand.
CCTGACGCGCCGACCGCGACCGGCTGCCTGGCGGCGCTCTTCGCGACCGCCTTGCCCGGTCGGACGCGACCGAAGGCCAGGTCCATCGCGAAAGCCACCATGGCGACGACGTAGAGCAGAACCGCGGCGACGACGAAAAGGTCGCTCACCTCGGCGAGTTGCTCAGCGGACATCCTTGTCTCCTGCTGATAGAACCTGGACGATCTCGGCGAACTCCTCGGTGAAGCCCGCCGCGGAGCCCTCCGTACGGGTCAGCCCACCCACGTCGACCCTGCCTTCGCCGACGCGGACGAAGACCCTGCGGCGGCGGATCATGAGCGAGGCCGCGATGGCGACGACGGCCGCGGCGGCGGACACCAGTGCGGGCACGCGTCCGGGGTCGTAGGCCGTCTGGAGCGTGATCCACTGCTTGACCCCGGTGAACTCGAGCTTGCCGAGGCCGTCGGGCAGCTGCACCGACTGGCCCACGGCCAGCGGCTTGGGCACGTCGTCACCCATGAGCAGCGGCTTGAGCTTCTTCATGTCCTCGGGCTCGGCCAGCGTGTAGACCGACTGCGGCTCGCCGGAACGCATGCCGAGGTCACCGGTGAAGGCGCCGAGGACCTGCACCTCGGGGTTGAGCTCCCCGGGGAAGGCAGAGGCGTATCGGCCGTCGACCAGCGGGACGCTGGTGGGCAGGAACTGCAGCAGGAACCCCAGCTGCCCCGGCTTCGCGTCGGGCACCTTGACCACGCAGCCCGAGGTCATCGTGGCCTTCTCCTCGATCAGGCAGGGCACGGCGCCCTCGAAGGCCACCTGCCCCTCCCCGTCGGTGACCCTGAAGAGGGGCGCGTAGCCGTTGCCGATGAGGTACGTCTGCGTGCCGTTGATCTCCAGCGGCTCGTTGACCTTGAGCGCGTAGTCGCGGGCGGGCGCCTGCGGCGAGTCGTTGACCTTGAGGTGGGCGGTGTAGTCGAGCGCCTGCCCCCGCTTGTCGCCGGTCACCTGGTAGGCCACGTCGAACTTGTCGAGCGTGAACGAGAACGGCTCCAGCGACTCGGCCGACACCTGGTTGCCCGGCATGAACCGGTCGTAGGCGGCCACGGTGTTGGCGAAACCGGCCCCCTCGACGACCAGGACGTTGCCGCGGTAGCCGAAGAGGGAGCCGGAGCCGATCGCGAGCAGGATGCCCAGCAGGGCGACGTGGAAGACGAGGTTGCCGGTCTCGCGCAGGTAGCCCTTCTCGGCCGAGACCCAGCCGTCGCCGGTCACGACGCGGAAGCGCATCTTCCGCAGCCGGCGGGCGACCTCCTCGACGCTCAGCTCGCCCTCGATGGAGGCCGAGTGGGGCAGGCGCGACAGGCGCTTGGGCGCGGCGGGCGGCTTGCGGCGCACCTCGCGCAGGTAGACCGCGGTGCGCGGGATGATGCAGCCGATCAGCGAGGTGAACAGCAGCAGGTAGACCGCCGCGAACCAGACGGAGGTGAACACCTCGAAGAGCTGGAAGCGGTCGTACCACTCGGCCAGCGTCGGGTTCTGCTCGTAGAGCCGGGCGACCTTGTCGGGGTCGACGCCGCGCTGCGGCACCAGCGAGCCGGGCACGGAGCCCAGCGCCAGCAGGAACAGCAGGATCAGCGCCGTCTTCATCGAGGTGAGCGTGCGCCAGGTCCAGCGCAGCCAGCCCACCGGGCCGAGCGCCGCCTGCTGGGGTGCCTGCTTCTTCGCCAGCTCCTGGACGCTCATCAGATCACCGGCTCGAAGGCGCCGATCAGTCCTTGCATGGCCGCGATCATCTCTCCCCAGAGCCCGCTCACCAGCAGCACGCCGACGGCCACCATCATGCCGCCGCCGATGCGGGTGATCAGGCGCGAGTGCTTGCGGATGGCGCGGAAGGTGCGCAGAGCCCTGCTGTAGGCCAGCGCCGCGGCCACGAACGGCAGCCCGAGCCCCAGGGCGTACGCGACGGCCAGGAGGGCGCCCCGTGCGGCGCTGCCCTCGTTGAGCCCGAGCGCCAGCACGACCGCCAGGGTGGGGCCGATGCAGGGCGTCCAGCCGAGGCCGAACACGACGCCGAGCAGCGGCGCGCCCGCGAGGCCCGCGGCCGGGACGCGATGGATGCGCACGTCGCGCATCAGCCCCGGCAGCACGCCGAGGAACGCCAGCCCGAGCAGGATGGTGAGCACGCCGAGGACGCGCGTGATGACGTCGGCGTTGCCCAGCATGACCGAGCCGAGGCCGCCGAACAGCGCCCCGCTGAGCACGAACACCAGCCCGAACCCGGCCACGAACAGTGCCGTCCCGAGCACCAGCCGCCCCCGCCTGGGGTCGGCGCTCATGCCGGTGACGTACGACAGATAGCCCGGCACCAGCGGCAGCACGCACGGCGACAGGAACGACACCACCCCGGCCAGCACCGCGATCGGCACGGCGAGCAACAGCGAGCCAGAGGCGACGACGTCACTCATCGCGCACCTTGGTCACCGTGTCGTACAGGTCGGTGTACTTGACCGCGCCCAGCGCCCTGGCCGCGATGCGGCCCTGCTTGTCGATGACCAGCGTGGACGGGATGGCCGCGGGCGGCACCGTGCCCTGGAACGCCAGCGCGACCTTGCCGGGCTGGTCGAAGATGTGGGGGTAGCCGGTCTGCTCGTTGCGCTCGAACGCCTTGGCGTCGGCCTGGCGGTCCTTGAAGTCGACGCCGAGGAACTGCACCCCGGTGTCCTTCGTCTTGGCCGCGACCTCCTTGAGCACCGGCGCCTCGGCCCGGCACGGGCCGCACCAGGAGGCCCAGAAGTTGAGCACGACGACCTTGCCCTTGTGCGCGGCGAGGGAGGCGGTGGAGCCGTCGAGGGTCGGCCCTTCGACGGGCGGCGCGGGTTTGCGCTCGGTCACGTCGAACACCTGCATCTTCCCGTCGCCCGCGACGAACCGGGTGTCACCCGCCTGCGGCTGGCCGCTCTGGCCGTCGGCACAGCCCCCGACCAGCGCGGAGACGGCCAGAAGAATGAGGGAGAGGGACTTGGCGCGCACGGAGGAAGATCTCCTTGTACTACAAGCGGTAGAGCTTGCAACTCTACCGGTGCCGCCGTACGCCCCGGACATCAGGCCCCGGGAAGGGTGCGACCCCTCTGCAGCGACGCGGCGGGCTCGCTGTAGCCGATGCTGACCAGGCGGTCGCCGTCGAACGTGAGCGTGGTGAGGCTGGCCAGGGTGCACTGCCGGCGCCGCGGGTCGTGCCAGAGCCTGCGGCCCTCGGCGGCGATCCTGATCGCCCAGATCGGCAGCTGGTGGCTGACGAGCACCGCTTCGTGCCCGCGCGCCTCGGCCCGCACGTCGTCGATCACCGACTTCATCCGCCTGACGATCACCGGGTAGGGCTCGCCCCAGGAGGGCCGGAGCGGATTCCAGAAATAGCGGTAGTTGCGCCAGTCGCGCAGCAGCGCCATGCCGCCGTCCGTCGCCAGACGGCCCTGCAGCAGATTGCCGGCCTCGATCAGCCGGGCGTCCTGCCGGATGTCGAGCCCCAGCTTGTCGGCCAGCGGGGTGGCGGTCTCCAGCGCGCGCTCGAGAGGCGAGCTGTAGAGGGCGACGATGTCGCGGCCGCCGACGGCCTTGGCGACCGTCTCGGCCATGAGCCTGCCGTTCTCCGACAGGTGGTAGCCGGGCAGCCTTCCGTAGAGGATGCCTCCTGGATTGTGCACCTCGCCGTGGCGCAGCAGGTGGACGACGGTGGTTTCAGCCATGGTGGGCACAGCCTATCCGCTCGCCCGGCCCGTGCGGCGGCGGCCCGGCTCAGGCGACGGCCCAGGAGTTCTCCTGTGTTCTGCTGGCCTCGGTCAACGCGTCGACCATGGCCCTGATCGCGGGCCGCCGCGCCGCGTCTGCGCGCCACACCGCGTAGATGCGCCGTGACTGGCGCGGGCGCAGCGGGACGAGCCTTACGCCGTCGGGCACGCAGTCGCGGCCCAGCCTCGGCACGATCGCGCAGCCGAGGCCCGCGGCGACCAGGGCGAGCTGGGTCGGGTACTCGTCGGCCATACAGGCGATCACCGGCTCCACCGAGGCGCTGCGCAGCGTGAAGACGAGCCAGTCGTGGCAGACCGTGCCGGGCGCGGAGCTGATCCACTGCTCGCCGCACAGGTCGCGCAGCTCGATCTCGCGCGCCCCGGCCAGCGGGTGGCTCACGGGCACCGCCACGTCGGCGATGTCGTCGAGCAGGATGGCCTTGGACAGGCCCTCGGGCATCGCGATCGGCCGGTTGAGCCAGTCCTGGACGATGCCGAGGTCGAGCTCGCCCCTCGACACCTCGCGCATCACCCGGTCGGGCTCGCGCTCGTTGAGCTGCACCCACAGGTCGGGGTGGCGCTGCTTGAGCTGGACGATGGCCGCCGGCATGAGGCCGCGGGCGGCCGTGGGGAAGGCCGCGACGTTGAGCCGGCCGACGACCTCGCCGCGCAGCGCCTCGAAGTCGGCCTCGGCGGTCTCGACCAGGGCCAGGATGCGCTCGGCGTGCTCGGCGAGCAGCCCGGCGGCGTCGGTGAGGCGCACGCCGCGGCCGTTGCGCTCCATGAGCCGGGCGCCGGTCTCGCGCTCCAGCTTGGCGATCTGCTGCGAGACGGCCGACGGCGTGACGCTGAGCGCGTCGGCCGCCGCCCCGACCGACCCGTACACGTGGACAGCGTGAAGCGCCTTGAGCCGGTTCAAGTCCAACATGTAAGCCAGCCTAAACGGTTTAGCGTAGAAAGTCTCGCTTGTGGTTGAATGTGTAGCGGATGAAAATAGTTGCATGCGAATCCGGAAGATGGAAAAGAAGCAGCACGGCACCGTCTCGTACCTGAAGGTCCTCGCCGAGCAGGCGCGCGAGCAGCGCATCCGTTACCAGAAGCCCACTCGCTGAGTGAGCCCCCGTCACCTCGCGCTCGCCGTCGCCCTCGCAGCGGCGTGGGGGTTCAACTTCGTGGTCATGCAGGCGGGTCTGCGGCACTTCCCGCCCCTGCTGTACGCGGGCCTTCGGTTCGCGATGGCGGCGTTCCCCGCCCTGCTCCTCGTCGGGCGGCCGGGAGTGCCGTGGCGGTGGGTCGCCGGGGTGGCGGCCACGCTCGGCGTGGGGCAGTTCGCCCTGCTGCTGGTCGGCATGCGGGCCGGCATGCCGGCCGGGCTGACCTCGCTCGTGCTGCAGGCGCAGGCGTTGTTCACCGTGGTGTTCGCGGTGACGCTGCTCGGTGAGCGGCTCACCGCCCGCCGCGTCACCGGGCTCGCCGTCGCCTTCGGCGGACTCGCCCTGGTCGCGTACGACTTCGGGGTGTCGGGGCCGGTCGGCGCGTTCGTCCTGTGCGTGGCCGCGGCGGCGGCCTGGGGGCTCGGCAACGTCGTCCAGCGGCGTGCCGCACCGCCCGACTCCCTGCGCTTCATGGTGTGGGTGAGCGCCCTCTCGGCGCCCCCGCTCCTGGTGCTGTCGCTGGCGCTGGAGGGCGTGCCGGTGCTGAGCCCGTCGTGGGAGGGCTGGCTCTCCCTCGTGTACGTCGCCTTCGTCGCCACGCTGGGCGGCTTCGGCGTGTGGGGCTTCCTGTTGCGCCGCTACGACGCCTCGACCGTGGCGCCGTACACGCTGCTGGTGCCGGTGTTCGGCATGTCATCGGCGGCGTTCGTGACCGGCGAGCCGCTGTCGTGGCTCAAGATCGTGGCGGCGGCGCTCATCGTCTCCGGCGTGCTCTACGCCGGCGCGCGGCCCCGCCGCCTGCGCTGAACCTCACAGAACGGCGGCCGCCGCCTTCGCCGCGGACGGCAGCGCCTCGGCCACCCGGCCGACCGCCTCGTCGTCGTGCGCGGCCGACAGGAACCATGCCTCGTACGCCGAGGGCGGCAGGTAGACGCCCTGCTCCAGCATCGCGTGGAAGAACGCGGTGAACGCGGCGGTGTTCTGGGTGCGGGCCTGGTCGTAGTCGGTGACCTCGGCGTCGGTGAAGAAGATCGAGAACAGGTTCCCCGCCCGCTGCAGCCGGTGCGGGACGCCCTCCGCCGCGAGCGCCTCGGACGCCGCCTGGCCGATCGCCAGCGCGGCGGCGTCGATCCGCGCGTACGCGTCGGCGTCGAGGTTGCGCAGCGTGGCCAGGCCGGCCGCGCAGGCCAGCGGGTTGCCCGACAGCGTGCCCGCCTGGTAGACGGGCCCCTCCGGCGCGAGGTGCGCCATGACGTCGGCCCGGCCGCCGAACGCCGCCGCCGGCAGCCCGCCGCCCATGACCTTGCCGAACGTCATCAGGTCGGCCTCCACCGGGTCGAGGCCGTACCAGCCGGCCGGGGAGACGCGGAAGCCGGTCAGCACCTCGTCGACGATGAGCAGCGCCCCGTGGGCCGTGCAGAGCTCGCGCAGCCGCGCGTTGAACCCGTCGCGCGGCGGGACGACGCCCATGTTGGCAGGGCACGCCTCGGTGATCACACACGCGACGTCGGCCGCCGCGAACGCCTCCTCGACCGCCTCGACGGAGTTGTACGGCAGCACGATCGTGTCGGCCGCCGACGCCCCCGTCACGCCCGGCGTGTCGGGCAGCCCGAACGTCGCCACCCCCGAGCCGGCCGAGGCCAGCAGCGCGTCGACGTGGCCGTGGTAGCAGCCGGCGAACTTGATCACCTTGGACCGGCCGGTGAAGCCCCTGGCCAGGCGGACCGCGCTCATCGTGGCCTCGGTGCCGGAGCTGACCAGGCGCACCTTCTCGATCGGGGCGACCCTGGCGACGAGCTCCTCGGCCAGCTCGACCTCGCCCTGGGTCGCGGTGCCGTAGGAGAACCCGTGGGCCACCGCGTCGGAGACGGCCTCGACGACCGCGGGATGGCGGTGACCGAGGATCATCGGGCCCCAGGAGCAGACCAGGTCGACGTAGCGGTTGCCGTCGACGTCGGTGATGTAGGGGCCCTGGCCCTCCGCCATGAAGCGGGGCGTCCCGCCCACCGCGCCGAAGGCACGCACGGGCGAGTTGACGCCGCCCGGCACGATCGCGCGGGCGCGGGCGAACAGTTCCTCGGAGTTGTGTGTACGGCTCACCTGATCCAGGTTAGCCGCGCGACCCGGCGGGTCAGTCGGCGAGCCACTCCAGGATGCGTACCGGGTCGGGCAGCGGCCGGCCGTCGGGCGCGCGCAGCCAGGAGACGCCCTGGCCGCCCACGAGGGTGGAGGGCGGGGCGAGGACGTAGCTGTCGCGGCAGTGCCAGCGCAGCCCCGGCGTGTCGTCGATGGCGGCCGGGCCGGTGTCGAGGTGGCACGTCCACCACTCGTCCTCGTCCTCCGGGTTGCCCCGGGTGGCCACGTAGAACAAGACCCGGTCGCCGTGTGTGGCGACCGGGCCGGGATGGGCGCCCGCCTCGTCGATCCGGGTGAGGGCCGACAGGCCGGTGGACAGCGGTACGTCGAAGACGTCGAACACGCGTCCCGTGGGCAGGATCACATTGGTCTCGGGCTCGGCCTGCCACCAGCGGGTGAGCTGGGCGGCGTCCGTCGTGGCCTGCATGCTCCAGGCGGGCGAGAGCGGGTGGGCGCCCGGGTCGGGACACCCGACGCGGTCGCAGGAACACGCGCGCGGCCCGTGGCGCAGCGGATAGGCGCCCGGCACGACGGGCCAGCCCATGGCGGCGTATTCGAGCACCGTCGCGATGCGCGTCGGCCGGGACCGCTTTCTGGTACGCCGAACCAGTGGTACCCCCACCATGGTGTCTCCCGTCAGAGTGTCAGCGCCTGAGGAGGTCCCGGCTCCGGGCTGCACTTAGCACACGCGGGACACACCAGCACTTGTCATCGCACTCTAACGCACACGCCACAGGAGTCGGCGGGAAACCCCTGGGTTAGAGCCCGCGTGCCACTTCCGTCGCCCAGTACGTCAGGATCAGGTCGGCTCCGGCGCGCTTGATCGCGACCAGCGACTCCTTGATCATCCGGTCGCGGTCGACCCAGCCGTTGGCCGCGGCGGCCTCGATCATCGCGTACTCGCCGCTGACCTGGTAGGCGGCCACCGGCACGTCCACCTCGTCGCGGAAGCGGGTGATGACGTCGAGGTAGGCCAGCGCGGGCTTGACCATCACGGCGTCGGCGCCCTCCGCCAGGTCGAGGCGGACCTCGCGCAGCGCCTCCTCCAGCGGCCCCGCTGGGTCCTGCTGGTGGGTGCTGCGGTCGCCGAACTGCGGCGCGCACTCGGCCGCGTCACGGAACGGCCCGTAGAAGGCGGAGGAGTATTTGGCGGCGTAGGCGAGGATCGGCACGTCGCCGTGGCCTGCGGCGTCGAGCGCCGCGCGAATCACGCCCACCTGGCCGTCCATCATCCCGCTCGGCGCCACCATCTGCGAGCCCGCTTCCGCCTGCGCCACCGCGATCGAGGCGTACCGCTCCAGGGTCGCGTCGTTGTCGACGTCGCCGGACGGCGTGAGGATGCCGCAGTGGCCGTTGTCGGTGAACTCGTCGAGGCACGTGTCCGCCATGACCACGAGCGCGTCGCCGACCTCGGCGGTCACCTCGCGCAGCGCCACCTGCAGGATGCCGTCGGGGTCGTCGGCGGCCGAGCCGCGGGCGTCCTTCACCGCGGGGATGCCGAACAGGATGATGCCGCCCACGCCCGCCTCGGCGGCCTCACGGGCGGCCTTGCGCAGCGAGTCGCGGGTGTGCTGGACGACGCCCGGCATCGAGGCGACCGGCTGCGGCTCGGAGATGCCCTCCTTGAGGAACGCCGGCAGGATCAGCTCGGCCGGGTGCAGGCGCGTGCCCGACACCATGCGGCGCAGCGCGGGGGTGCGGCGCAGCCGGCGGGGGCGGGCGACGGGATACTGCGCGCTCATTTGACTCTCCTTCTCGCGCCGCGGCGGTTCTGCGAGGGCCGGCGCGGGGTGTCGCCCGCCGCCAGGGCCGCCTGGCGCTGCTTGGCTCCGAACTCGGCCAGTGCGGCGGCCAGGGCGGAGGCGGACGGCTTGTCTGCCATGACGTCGACCCGGAGCCCGAACTCCTCGGCCGTCTTGGCCGTCTGCGGCCCGATGACCGCGATCACGGTGACGTTGTGGGGCTTGCCGGCGATGCCCACGAGGTTGCGCACGGTGGACGACGACGTGAAGAGCACGGCGTCGAACCCGCCGCCCTTGATCGCCTCGCGGATGGGCGCGGGCGGCGGCGCGGCCCGCACGGTGCGGTAGGCGGTGACGTCGTCGCACTCCCAGCCCAGCTCGGTGAGCCCGGCCACGAGCGTGTCGGTGGAGATGTCGGCCCGCGGCAGCAGCACGCGGTTGATCGGGTCGAGCATCGAGTCGTACGGCGGCCACTCGGCGACCAGCCCCTCCGACGACTGCTCCCCCGTCGGCAGCAGGTCGGGCTTGACCCCGAAGTCGACCAGGGCCTGCGCGGTCGCCTCGCCCACGGCGGCCACCTTGAGGCCGGCGAAGGCACGGGCGTCGAGGCCGTACTCCTCGAACTTCTCGCGGACCGCCTTGACGGCGTTGGCGCTGGTGAAGGCGACCCACTCGTAGCGGCCGGTGACGAGGCCCTTGATCGCGCGGTCCATCTGCTGCGGCGTGCGGGGCGGCTCGACCGAGATGGTCGGCACCTCCTCGGGCACCGCGCCGTACGAGGTGAGCTGCTCGACCAGTGCGCGCGACTGCTCCTTCGTCCGCGGCACCAGCACCCGCCAGCCGAACAGCGGCTTGGTCTCGAACCACGACAGCTTGTCGCGCAGCGCCACGGCCTCGCCGACGACGATCAGCGCCGGCTCGGTGAAACCGGCGTGCTTGAGGTCGGCCTGCAGCCGGCCGAGCGAGGACACCACGGTGTACTGCTCGGTGGTGGTGCCGCCGCTGCTGACGGCGACCGGCGTGGTGTCGGGCTTGCCGTTGGCGATCAGCGCCTTGCCGATGGACACGGCGTCGCCGATGCCGTTGTAGATGACCAGGGTGCCGCGGGTGGCGGCGTGGGCGGCCCAGTCTTGCTCCTGCGCGGCGTCGATCACGCGGAACTCGGGCACGCCGGTCGCCGCCGGGATGCCGGCGTAGGTCAGCACCGCCGTCGCGGGCGGCACACCGGGAGAGATCTCGAAGTCCACCTCCGCCGCGGTGCAGGCCGCGACCTCCTCGACGACCGAGGAGAAGAGCATGGGGTCGCCCTCGCAGAGGCGCACCACCAGCTGACCGCGCGCGGCGCGCTGGACGAAGTCGCCCTCGGTGGCGACCTCGACGCCTTCGCGGCAGTGGCGCAGCAGCGGGGCGTGGGCCTCCGCGCCGAGGACCACCGCGTCGGCCTTGCCGAGCAGCTCGGCGGCGCGCAGCGTGAGCAGATTGGGATCGCCGGGTCCCGCGCCCACGAACGCGACGACACCGGAGGTTGGACTATCGGAGCTCAATGGGAATGCTCCCCCATCAATCTGTCGGCACCTTCGGCGATCATCTCGGCCGCTAGGAGGCGGCCGAGGTTCGCAGCCTCCGAAGGAGAGCCGGCGGCGGACTTGCGGACCGCTTCGCGGCCGTCAATGGAGACGACAACAGCGGTCAGGTTCAGAGTGTGCCCGTCATCGACCGCGAAAGCACCCACCGGAGCGGCGCATCCCGCTTCGAGGGCGGCCAGCACGGCGCGCTCGGCCGTCACGGCGGAGCGGGTGGCCGGGTCGTCGAGCACGCTGAGGAACTCGATGAGGTCGGGGCGGTCGGTGCGGCACTCGACGGCCAGCGCGCCCTGGCCGGGCGCGGGCAGCAGCTCCTCGGTCTCGAAGATCTGCGCGACCTCGCCGCCGCGGCCGATGCGGGTCAGCCCCGCCGAGGCCAGCACGACGGCGTCGAGCTCACCCGAGGCGACCTTGCCGATACGGGTGTCGGCGTTGCCGCGGATGGCGACGTATTCGAGGTCGGGGCGCAGCGCGCTCAGCATGGCGACGCGGCGCGGCGAACCGGTGCCGACCCTCGCCCCCGGCGGCAGGTCGGCGAACTTGCACGAGCCGACCAGGGCGTCGCGGTGGTCGTGGCGGGCGGGCAGGGCGGCCAGCGTGAAGCGTGGGTCCTGCTTGGTCGGCAGGTCCTTCAGCGAGTGGACGGCGAAGTCGACCTCGTCGTCGATCAGCTTGTCGCGCAGCGCGCTGACGAACACGCCCGTGCCGCCGAGCTGCGCGAGATGGGCCTTGGTCACGTCGCCGAACGTCGTGACGCCGACCAGCTCGACCGCGCGGCCGGTGCGATGGGTGTAGGCGTCGGCCACCATCTGGGACTGCGTGGTGGCCATGAGGCTGCGGCGGGTGCCGAGCCGGAGCGGGGACGTCACAGCTCCACCTCCCTCACGGCCTCGGGCATCTTCGGATCGAGGTCGAACAGCTCACGCAGCGCCTCCGCATAATGATCGCCTCCGGGGCAGGTGGCGAGCTGCTTGACACGCACGGTCGGCTCGTGCAGCAGCTTGTCGACCACCCGCTGCACGGTCATCGCGACCTCGTCGCGGGCCCGCTCGTCGAGACCGGGCAGCCGCATGCGCAGGCGGCCCAGCTCGGCCTCGACCACGTCCGCCGCCTTGCTGCGCAGCGCGACCACGGTCGGGGTGACCTTGGCCGCCCGCTCGGCGTCGAGGTAGGCGCGCAGCTCCTCGGCCACGAGGGCGCGTACGGACTGGACGGCGTCGCCCTCGCGGGAGCCGATGCCGGACTTCTGGATCGTCTCCAGGTCGACCAGCGTGACCCCGGGCACGGCGCGGACCGCGGGGTCGATGTCGTGGGGAAGCGCCAGGTCGAGGAGGAAGGCCGGCCTGGAAAGCAGGTCGGGGGTGATGAGGTGGCGGCCCGCGCCCGTGCAGGTGATGACGACGTCGGCCGCGGCCAGCTCGCCGGCCACGGAGGAGAAGTGCACCGCGCGCCCGCCGACCGACTCGGCCAGCCGGGCGCCGCGCTCGTACGTGCGGTTGGCCACGACGATGTCGGTGACCCCGTCGCGCGCCAGCGTGGCGGCGGCCAGCGAGCTCATGGAGCCCGCGCCGATCACCAGGGCGCGCTTGCCGGCCAGCTCGCCCGCCAGGGCGAGGCCGGCGGAGACCAGGGAGGCTCCGGCCTTGTCGATGCCGGTCTCGTGGTGGGCCCGCTTGCCGACCCGCAGGGCCTGCTGGACGAGGTCGTTGAGGGTGGCGCCGACGGTGCCCTGGCGCTGGGCGAGCTTGAGCGCCTGGCGGACCTGCCCGAGGATCTGGCCCTCGCCGACCACCATGGAGTCGAGGCCGCACACCACGGAGAACAGATGCTCGACCGCCCGCTCCTCGTAGTGGACGTAGAGGTGCGGGGTCAGGTCGTCGACCGGCACGCCGGAATGGACGCCCAGCAGGTTGCTGATCGACGTGACGGCGGCGTGGAAGCGGTCGACCGTGACGTAGACCTCGACCCGGTTGCAGGTCGAGACCACCATGGCCTCCGCCACGCAGGGATCGCGCTGCACGTCGTGCAGCAGCTTGACGAGAGCGTCACCGGTCATCGAGACACGTTCGAGCAGGGCCACCGGTGCCGTCCGGTGGCTGAGTCCGATAGCCAGAACACTCATTGACTGTCCACTGCCATGAGTGGCCCCCCAGCCTTGCGTTGCTCGTGGAACGCCAGAATCTGCAGTTCGATGGATAGGTCGACCTTACGGACATCGACGGTGTCCGGGACGGAAAGAACAACCGGGGCGAAGTTCAGGATACTGGTCACGCCCACCGCGATGACGCGGTCGCAGACTTCCTGCGCCGCCGCCGCCGGTGTGGCCAACACCACAATCGAGACTCCACGCCGCTTGATCACGGCTTCCAGTTCGTCGATGTGCTCAACATTCAACCCCGCTATGGTGTCGCCCACGACTTCGGGGTCGGCGTCCACGAGCGCCGCCACCCTGAAGCCCCGGGAGACGAACCCGCCGTAGTTGGCGAGCGCGCGACCGAGGTTACCGACTCCGACGATCGCCACCGCCCAATCCTGCGTCAGGCCGAGCTCGCGGGAAATCTGGTAGACGAGGTATTCCACGTCATAGCCTACGCCGCGAGTGCCGTACGAGCCGAGATGAGACAGATCCTTGCGCAGCTTGGCCGAGTTGACTCCGGCGGCCACGGCGAGATCTTCGGAGCTGACGGTCGCGACGCCCCGCTCCGCCATCCCGTGCAGCGCCCGGAGGTACAACGGAAGCCTGGCGACCGTCGCCTCGGGGATGCCACGGTCACGGGGCTGGGACGGGCTCATCACGTGCCGGTGCTCCAGGGAACGGGCGGCTTGGGGACCGCGTGAACGGAATCGAACCGTCTTTCAGGTTAAGCCCTTTGTGAACCGATGCACAAAGTCGCCCGGGGTAGCGTGGCCGTATGCATCGCATCACCTTGCTCGGCAAGCCCGGCTGCCACTTGTGTGACGACGCCCGCGAGGTCATCGCCCGGGTCGCGGGCGAGTTGGGCGTGCCGTGGGAGGAGGTCAGCATCGACTCCTCCGAGGAGCTGACGGAGAAGTACTGGGAGATGATCCCGGTCACGCTGATCGACGGCGTGCAGCACGACTTCTGGCGGGTCGACGAGAGCCGCCTGCGCGCCGCTCTGACCGGCTAGAACATCACCGTCGGGAGCGGCACCACCTTCGCGGCGTTGACGTCGAGCTCGATGACGTTGGTGGCCAGCACCATCGCCTGCCGCTCGTTGACGAACCGCTCCACGTGCGGCTGGCGCTGGTGGTCGCGGTAGGCCACCTCGTCGCGGTAGAGCTCGTAGACGATGCGCTGCAGCGGGGCCGACTTGACGGCGTGGCAGGCGTACACGAGCGTGTCGGGCTCGCCCCTGCGCACGGCCTCGACCGTGGCCTCGGCCAGCCGGTCGAACGCGGCGCCGGCGCCGTCCATGATCGTGAAGACCGTGAGCAGGCCGTAGATGTTGGGCGACAGCTTGCCCGAGGCGGGCTGCTGCTGGGTGGGCGTGAACAGCTCGGCGCCCGGGTAGACGGCGCCGGTGGCCGGGGCGGGCGGGGCCATCGTGTAGTCGGCCGCGGCGCCGTTCATGATGTAGCCGGTCGAGGGGCCGGGGTCGGACGCCGGCGACATGCGCGCGGCGTAGTCGACCTCCCTGTCACCGGCCCGGTACTCGGCCACCAGGTCGCCCAGCCCTGAGGCGCGGCGCGGCGGCGCGGGCGGCACGTCGGCGGCCGGCACCGGCTCGGGCATCCCCCTGCGCGGGGGCTCGTCGCGGTAGAGCGGGCGGTCTTCGGGGATCATGGGCCGCTCCTCGCGGTGGGGGACGCGCTCGTCACGGCGCTGAGAGCGCTCCTCGCGGCGCGAGGGCCGTTCGTCGGGCTCGGGGCCGAAGTCGTCCTCGTCGTCCTCGTACGGCGCCAGCGGGCGCAGCACGGTGTACCACACCGCGGCCGCCGCCACGGCCAGCAGCGCCGTGGTGAACAGCGCGGGCACGGTGAAGCGCATCGCGCCCACGAGCGCGAGGCCCGACGGCACGACGACGGCGGTCGCATGGAGGTTGTCGGTGTCGTACTCGTCGCCGTTGCGCCACTTCAGGCCGGCCACCACCAGCATGGCGAGCATCACGACCAGGACGATGGTGTGCACGCCGACCAGCAGGTAGCTGGGGAAGAGGTTCCAGTGGTCGGCGGCCGACGGCAGGGACTCGCCCATCTCGTCGGTCTTGAGCGGGTCGAAGACCATGATGACCACCGAGACGATGGTCAGCGCGATGCCGAACAGCCAGGCCAGGAACCGCGGCGGCACCTTCTCCGACAGCAGCTGCACCAGCCCGACGGTGAGCCACAGCGGCGCCAGCAGCGACCCCGCCACCTGGTAGACCCGGAAGGTCACGTCGCCGAACCCCGCCAGAGAGCCGAGACCGACCGCGCCCAGCGACAGGGCCAGCGCCACGACTGCAACGGTCCAGGCGATGAGCCACCCCTCGGACTCCTCGCGTAGTCGTTGGATCAGCGCGCCGGCCGCGACTGCGGCGAGCAGGGCTCCGGCAAAGGCTAGGACAGCAACGAGGATCTCCATGGTGACTCCAATGCTGCCGGACGATGCCTCCCAGCCGGTAGCCGAAGAGGGAACGAGGTCCGGACCACGGCGAGCGCGTACGACGGCGCACCGCGGATTTCAGGGGTGTGCGCCTCCACGGTATCCGCCGGTGAAGGGGTGCCATGCCAGCACGGTGTGGATTGTGGAATTTCCCGTTGATTTCTAGAGTGTTCGAGCACGCCGCACCCCTTACCCCCAGGGATATCGGATGCCTGACTCGTCGCCGTTCGCCGGGCTGCTCGCTCCAGCGATCGCTGGACCTGCCCGGACGGGCGAGCTCGCCGTGCTCGAAGACGTGACCGACGACCTTCGTACGCTGGTGCTGCACGCCAAGAACGGATGCACGGACTCCTTTGGCACGCTCTATGACCGCTACGTGGACCTGGTCTACCGCTACATCTACTTCCGGGTCGGCTCCCACCCGCTGGCGGAGGACCTGACCAGCGAGACGTTCCTGCGGGCGTTACGCAAGATCGGCGACTTCAGCTGGCAGGGCCGCGACTTCGGGGCCTGGCTCGTGACCATCGCCAGGAATCTGGTGGCCGACCACTTCAAGTCGGGGCGCTACCGGCTAGAGGTCACCACGGGCGAGGTGATCGACGTCCCCCTCGACGGCTCCCACATCCCCGAGAACGCCGTGGTCACGGCCATCATCAACGACCGGGTGCTGCGCGCCGTCCGAGATCTCAATCCCGAACAGCAGGAATGCGTCGTCCTGCGTTTCCTGCACGGCCTCTCGCTCGCGGAAACCGCGCTGATCATGGGGAAGAAGAGTGGAGCGATCAAAGCGCTGCAGTTCCGTGCCATCCGAGCGCTGGCCAGGGCGCTCAAGCCAGACCTGGCGTAACCTCCGCCACCGGCCTCTCGTTAGGAACGGTGTCACGACCGGAGCGGTCAGGGGGCATTCATGAGCAGGGCGCGCAGACGGCGGGAGCGCGTGCTCGAACACCTCACCGAGCTGCGGGAGACGCCGCTCGGCGGCGGCCCCGCGCCGGCCTTCCGCGAACGTCTGCGCGCCGAGCTCGCCTCCGGCGCGCTCGGCGAGCGGCCCGAGCCGGCCGGACGCGCGGCCGGCCCGGCCTCGGGGCCCGCCCACCGGCGCCCGTCGCGGCGCCCGTCGCGGCGCCGGCCGCTGCTGTCGCAGCTGGCCGCGGTCGGGCTCGCGGGGGCGATGATGGTCTCCTCCTTCGCCACCTACCACGCCGTGCCGGGCGACACGCTCTACCCGCTCAAGCGCGCCGCCGAGAGCACGTTCGTCCGTCTGAGCACCGACGACGCCGAACGCGGGCGGCGCGAGCTCGCCTCGGCCGAGACCCGCGCCAGGGAGGTCGCGAGCCTGCTCGGCTCATCCAGCGGCGGGCCGCTGGTCGGCAGGACGCTGAAGGACATGGAGAAGTCGACGAAGTCCGGCATCGAGCGGCTCGAACGCGTCGAGCCCCGCTCGCCGAAGATCAAGACATTCGCGGAGGACCAGAAAGAAACCGTCAAGCCGATGTTGCAGGAGCTCGACGACTCCCAGCTCGCCCAGGCTCAGGACTATCTGGACTACATCGACGGTCTGGTCCCCCCTGAGTAGGAAGTTAAGCTGAACCGCATGTGGCGGCTCATACGACGACGACAGGAAGTGCAGCCGGAGGTCGCCGGCGAGGCCGCGGCACGGGCTGCGGTCACTGTTGCCCCGGTCGAGCCCGATCTGGACGCGGCGGCCTTCTTCGACGTCGACAACACCATGATGCGCGGCGCGTCGATCTACCACTTCGCCCGCGGGCTGGCCACGCGCGGGCTGTTCACCTCGTCCGACCTGTTCAAGTTCGCGGTGGGGCAGGCGGTGTTCCGGCTGCGCGGCAACGAGAACCCCGAGCACATCGCCGTGGCCAGGGAGACCGCGCTGGCGTTCGTCGCCGGCACCAAGGTCGACGACGTCGTACGCCTCGGCGAGGAGATCTACGACGAGGTCATGGCCGACCGCATCTGGGGCGGCACGCGCGCGCTCGCGCAGAGCCACCTCGACGCCGGTCAGCGGGTCTGGCTGGTCACCGCCACGCCGATCGAGCTGGCCCGGGTCATCGCCCAGCGGCTCGGCCTGACCGGCGCGCTCGGCACGGTCGCCGAGACCAGCAACGGCGTCTACACCGGGCGGCTGGTCGGCGACCTGCTCCACGGGCCGGCCAAGGCCGAGGCCGTGCGGGCGCTGGCCCGCCGCGAGGGCCTCGACCTCACCCTCTGCACCGCCTACAGCGACTCGGCCAACGACCTGCCGATGCTCTCGCTGGTGGGGCACGCCGTGGCCATCAACCCCGACAGCGAGCTGCGCGAGTACGCCAGGAAGCACGACTGGCCGGTCAAGGACTTCCGCACCGGCCGCAAGGCGACGATGGCCGCCTTGCCGATAGCGGCCGGCGTGGGCGCCTTGGCCGGCAGTGTGGCGGCCGGCATCGCCCTGCGCCGCCACTACCGCGACCGCTGACGTCACCCGCCGCACCCTCTGGCTCTGTCAGCTACCCCGACCGCTGACCGTCACCCGTCGCGCCCTCCGGCTCTGTCAGCTACCGCAACCGGCTGACCGTCACCCGCCGCGCCCTCCGGCTGTCAGCGCAGTGAGGCGAACAGCCTGTCCGCCTCCGGCTGTTTCCACGCGATCCGGTGCGCATCGTCCGGATGCGGCACCCACGGCACGGACACCACGTCGAGCTTGGCACCCGACAGCTCCGTGGCGAGCTGGTACATCGACTCGACGCTGAGATCCGTCTTCACCGACTCCCGCATCTCCTTCAGCAGCGCCTCCAGCGTGGCGGGCTCGCCGAGCGCGCTCTTCGCCTTGCGCACCATCGCCACCACCACCGACTGCTGCCGCTTGACGCGGGCGATGTCCGAGCCGTCGCCGTAGTGGCGCAGGCGGACGTAGCCGAGCGCCTTCTCGCCGTCGAGAAGCCACTTGCCGGCGGGCAGCTTCAGCTTCGACGCCTTGTCGTCCACCGGCCGGGGCAGCGTGACCGTCACTCCTCCGAGGGCGTCCACCATGTCCTTGAAACCTGCGAAGTCCACCTCGACCGTGTGGTCCAGGCGCAGCCCCGTGAGCTGCTCCAGCGTCGCCCTCAGGCACGTGACCCCGCCGGTGTCGTACGCCGCGTTGATCATGTCCACGCGGGGCCGGGCGGACCCGCAGCGCGGGATGCGCACGATCGAGTCCCTGGGAACGCTGACGGCGGTGGCCGTCCTCCGGTCCGCCGGCAGGTGGACGATCATGATGGTGTCGGATCGCGCACCCACGTCGGAGCGGGCCTGCCCCGGCCCGTACTCGGCGTTGCCCTCCCCTTCGCGCGTGTCCGAGCCGATGACGAGCACGTTGCGGGTGCCGCTCATGTCCACGGGCTCGGCGGCGGTCGTGCGCTCGGGCTCGTGGCGGTTGCCGACGAGCACGACGGGCACCGCGACCGCGACGGCGGTGGCGACGGCCACCAGCCCGGCGGCCCACCACCCCGACCTGCGCGGCCGGTGGGGGGTGAACAGGCGATGGCGCCGGCGGGCCAGCGTCGGCGGCGGCTGGTGCTCCAGTTCGGCCCCGAGGTCGCGGAGCAGCTTCAGGTCGTCCATCGTCACTCCTCCTCCATGGGGTTGGTGTCGCCGAGCGCGGCCCGTACTTTCCGCCTGCCCCTGTTGAGGCGGGAGCGCACGGTCCCCACGGGGATGCCGAGCGCCCGCGCGACCTCCTCGTACGTGAGGTCGCCCCAGGCGATCAGCAGCAGCACGTCGCGGTCCTTGGCGGGCAGCGCGGCCAGCGCGCCGGCCAGCTCCGCGCGCACGGCCTGGGCCGTCACCCCGGCGGCCACCCGGTCGGCGGGCGACTCCACCTCGGAGTCGACGGGGGCGCGCAGCAGGGCGCGGTAGCGCGCGGCCTCCTTGCGGTGGTGCCGCGAGACGAGCTTGGTGAGGATGCCGAACAACCACGGCCGGGCGTCGGCGTACGCCAGGTCGTAGCTCCTGCGGCGGGAGAACGCGATCAGGAACGTCTCGCCGACGAGGTCCTCGGCCGGCTCCGGGCCGAGGCGTTTCGAGACGTAGCGGTAGAGCATGGCGGAGTAGCGGTCGAAGAGCTCGGCGAACGCCTCGGGGTCGGTCCACGAGGCGCTCACCAGCTCGGCGTCCGCGCCCCTGACGGCGGGTTGCGTGATCATCTCCGCCCTTCTGTGGGGGATCGGTCACGCATGTCTTGCCGCAACCCGCCTCACGGGTTCACGGCGGCCGCTCAGAGGAACGGTGGGAAGGCGTGCCCCCGGCGCAGCCGCAGCTCGTTGAGCAGCTGCTGGATCGCCTCGCGTACGTGGTCGGTGAGGTTGAAGACCAGCATGGGGTCGTCGGCCGCCGCGTCGTCGTACTCGTCGGTGCGGATGGGCTCGCCGAACTCGATCATCCACTTCGACGGCAGCGGCACCAGGCCGAGCGGCCCGAGCAGCGGGAAGAACGGGGTGATCGGCACGTACGGCAACCCGAGCGTGCG
The DNA here is from genome assembly GCF_044465245.1 of Nonomuraea terrae. NCBI lineage: Bacteria > Bacillati > Actinomycetota > Actinomycetes > Streptosporangiales > Streptosporangiaceae > Nonomuraea > Nonomuraea terrae. The sequence continues at coordinate 669,448 of NZ_JBITLL010000008.1, forward strand.
GGCCAGGAACTTCAGATCGCCGATCTTGGGGTAGATCTCCTCGGCGCCGACGATCGCGGTGGGCACGATCGGCACCCCGGCGCGGATGGCCGAGGCCACGAAGCCGCCCCGTCCGAAGCGCTGCAGCTTGTAGCGCTCGGAGAACGGCTTGCCGACGCCCTTGAAGCCCTCGGGGAACACCCCGACGATCTCGCCCTTGCGCAGCAGCCGGTCGGCGTCCTCGCGGCAGGCCAGCGTGTGGCCGGTCTTGCGGGCGACGTGGCTGAGCACCGGCAGCTGGTAGACCAGGTCGGCGCCGAGCAGCCGCAGCGCCCGGCCGGCCTCGTCGTGCATCGCCACCTGCAGCATCAGCGCGTCGAGCGGGAGTGTGCCGGAGTGGTTGGCGACGATGAGCGCGCCGCCCTCCTCGGGCACGTTCTTCACCTCGAGCGGCTCCACCCGGAACCAGCGGTGGTAGATCGGCCTGATCAGCTCCAGCACGACCTTGTCGGTCAGCTCGGGGTCGTAGCCGAACTCGTCGACCTCGTAGTCGCCGGTGATCCGCCGGCGCAGGAAGGCCAGCGCCTTGGCCAGCGGCTCGGGCTCCGCGTACGACGGCGCGGCGGTGATCGGGATCACCCGGCCGTCCTCCCGCTCTCCGGGAACGCCCATCACCGCGAACCTCCGAACGGCCGCAGCCCCCGCGAACGCAGGAACTCGTCGAACGCCGCACCGGTGGAGAACTTCGGCCTCCACCCCAGCGCCGCCTCCAGCCGCGAGGTGTCGACCACGCGGCCGTAACTCATCAGCCTGACCTGCTCGGGGGAGTATTCGACCAGCCCCAGCCTGCGCACGGCGTTGCCCAGGGCCCTGAAGGCGGGAGAGAACAGCGGCATCGACGGCCGCCCCGCGCGTCTCGCGCACTGCGACAGCAGCAACACGCCTGCCCCGGCCACGTTGAACGTGCCGGGGTGATCCTCGGTCGCCATCCGGCGCAGCACCTCGACCGCGTCATCCTCATGGATGAACTGCAGCCTCGGGTCGAAGCCGAACACGGTCGGCAGCACCGGCTGGGTGAAGTAACGCGTCAGCGGCGAGTCGACGCCCGGACCCATGAAGTTGGTGAAGCGCAACAGCGACACCGTCACGTCGGGACGGCGCCGCGCGAAACCCCGGACATAGCCCTCGACCTCGGCAGCGTCCTTGGCGTAGCCGTGGACGGGCCCGCCGACGTGAGGCTCCAGGTCTTCGGTGAAGACCGCGGGATCCCGCGGCGACGAGCCGTAGACGGCGGTGGTGGAGCGGACCACCACGCGCCGCACGGTCGCCGACCGCTGGCAGGCACCGAGCAACTGCATGGTGCCGATGATGTTGTGCTCTTTCATCGCCGCCCGGCCCCCGCTCCTCGACGGAGCGCTGACCAGACTCATGTGCACAACGGTGTCGATGTCCGCGGCCGCGATCACCTGGGCGATGTCGGGGCTGCGCAGATCCACCCGGACGAACTCCGTTCCGCCGAGGGAGATGCCGCCTTCTCGCGTGAGCGAGGGCGGCGGCACGGTGTCCACTCCGATGACACGGGTGATGTCGGGATCTGCCGCCAGAACACTCGCCACCCGGGCGCCTATGTGGCGCGAGACCCCGGTGACTAGCACGGTGTGGGTCATCAGCGCCTCGCAGCTGGCGTCGGTTACTTCTTGTTACGCCGCTGGATGCGCGTCTTCTTGAGCAGCTTGCGGTGCTTCTTCTTAGCCATCCGCTTGCGGCGCTTCTTGATCACAGAGCCCACGGGACCCCCAGGTGGTGATTAGCAAGTCTGACCGGAGTGCGAGCGCACACCGGCTCACAGACTACCGGCGATCCATGGTAGATCGCCCCACTGGGGGGTGAGGGCCCGGACGCGCCGCGGCGACCGGGCCTCTCCCGCGTCAGCACTCACGGCACGGTTCGACGTGCCGCTACGTCAACCTGCCTCGATGTAGGCCTCCCGAAGATAGTCGTGTACCGCCTGCTCAGGGACTCTGAACGAGCGGCCGACGCGGATGGCCGGCAGCTCGCCGGAGTGGACGAGCCGGTACACCGTCATCTTGGACACCCTCATGACCGTCGCCACTTCCGCGACGGTCAGGAACTTCACCTCGCTGAGAGGTCTTTCGCCTGCACCCATCGGACGCCTCTTCCGCACGTGTTTCCGGGTTATCCCCACTGGTGCCATTGCTCACGCACGTGTACTGCCGTCAGCGTAAGTCGGGACTCCGAGTGCGCAAACCCCCTATTTTCTCAGTCCACGGAGTCGACTGTCAGGCGAACCAGCGAAATCGCTGGCCAGCAGCCAGGCCGAGCACCTCACTTGGACCTTGGAACTGTCCAAGCTGCCACACATAAGAGTCGCCGGAGACCGGTCAAAAGTTGGCAAAGGGACAGCGAGCCTCTTGGAATGCAGGCGCGAAAAGACGGTATCGGGAGGACCGAATTCGACTCAAAGGGCTCGTGAGACCTGTGTGACCAATCGCTCTGTCAGCGGAGCGTAATAGCGCGGCAACACATTGTCGTCGAGGGGGACGACCACCTCGATTTTGCCTTCGGCCTCACCCACGAAGAGCCCGGGGTCGTTGGAGTCGGCGAAGCCCACGGTCGGCACCCCGGCTTCGCCGGCCGCTCCTGCCCAGCCGTGGTCGGCGATCACCAGCTCGGGCAGGTCGCCGCCGAGCTCGCCGAGCATGTGGCGCATCGGGGCCGCGTCGTGGGTGTGCACGAAGTTGCCCTTGTCGTCGAGCATGGCGATGTCCTGCAGGTAGCGGATCCGGCGCGGGCGCCCGAAGCCGGAGCCGGCGTACGTCCAGCCCTCGGCGGGGGTCAGCAGGACCGCGCCGTTCGCCCGGCACAGGGCGGCCAGCGGCAGGTGGACGGCCAGCAGCCCGGTGGGGTGGCCGGTGGCCAGCAGGATGCGCGGGGCGGGCCGCGACAGGACCACCGCGATGCGCTCGGCCATGGCGTCGATCGCGTCGATCGTCAGGTCGGGGTCGATGGTGTCCTGGCCCGAACGATGGCCGGGATCGGGGACGACGCCCGCCGACTTGGCCATCAGCGCGAGGATGTCGCGGTACGACCACGGCTGGTCGAACGTCAGCCCGAGCGCGTAGTACGGGTCGCCGTTGGCCAGCGAGCTGTAGTGGTCGAGGTTGTTCTCGCGGGAGGTCGCGACATCGCCGGCGATGCGGCTTCGGACAAGGTGCTCACGGAGTTCGTCGCGGCTCAGCACTGCATCTTTCCTCAGGTCAGGGCATCGGATCGAGGCCGTGCAGGGGGAACACCGCATTCCGGGTCGCCATGACAGCACGGTCAATGGGGTCCGCAGGGTCATAACCACCGGACAGGTCGCGGAATTCCGCGTTCCTGCCGTCCGTCATGGTGAGCGGCGCGGTCTCGCCGGTGCGGTCGCGTACGTACTGGCGCCAGCTCTGCGGGGTCGGTGTGGCGGGGTCGACGGGGTGTCCCGCGGCCTCGGCGATGAGGTGGGTCCACGCCCGCGGCACCACCTGGACGAGCTCGTAACCGCCGCCGCCGACCGCGATCCACCGGCCGCCGGCCTCCTCGTGGGCCAGGCGGTGCAGGGCGGCGTACGCGGCGCGCTGGCCGTCGAGGCTCACCATCAGGTTGGCCAGCGGGTCGAGCGCGTGGCTGTCGCAGCCGTGCTGGGTGACCATGAACTCGGGCGCGAACTCGCGCACCAGCGGCGGCACGATCGCGTGGAAGGCCCGCAGCCAGCCGGCGTCGCCGCAGCCGGCCGGGAGCGCGACGTTGACGGCCGTGCCGTCGGCGCCGGTCTCCTCGGGGAACCCCGTGCCGGGGAAGAGCGTGCGCGGGCTCTCGTGCAGGCTGATCGTCAGCACCCGGGGGTCGTCGTAGAAGGCCGCCTGCACGCCGTCGCCGTGGTGGACGTCGACGTCGACGTACGCGATGCGGCGGGCGCCCTGGCGCAGCAGCCAGGCGATGGCCAGCGCGGGGTCGTTGTAGACGCAGAAGCCGCTGGCCGCCGCGGGCATGGCGTGGTGGAGGCCGCCGGCGACGTTGACCGCGTGCTCGGCCGTGCCCTCCCAGACCGCGCGGGCGGCGGACAGCGAGGCGCCCGCGATCAGCGCCGACGCCTCGTGGACGCCCTTGAACGCGGGGTTGTCGATGGTGCCGAGCCCGGCTCCCAGGTCGGGCTGCCCGGAGGCGGACACGCGCTTGACGGCCTCGACGTAGGAGGGCCGGTGTACCAGGGCCAGCTCCTCGTCGGTCGCGGGGACGCAGCCGGCCAGCTCCACCTTGTCGAGCACGCCCAGATCGCGGGCGAGCGCCATGGTCAGCTCGACGCGCACCGGGGCCATCGGATGGCTGGGGCCGAAGTTGTAGGAGGTCAGGGCGTCGTCCCAGACCACCCGTGCCGTACGGCTCATGCCCATCCCTCCGCGTACTGCCTCGCCTTGGCGCCGACGTTACCGCAGCGCACATGCCCGGCTGTAGCCCTCGTTTCATGAGGCGAGAACTCCCAGCCACGGCGAAATCTCATGACTTAGTGTTCTCAACGTGCGCGTGGCACGAAAGTCCATGAAGATCGTGCGTTTCCTGCGACGGCCTCGGGTCCTCGACGTCACCCTGGTGGCGGTGATCTCCGTCCCGGCGGTCATCGGCCTGATCTCCATGATCGTGCAAGGTGAGACGCGCACGGCGCTCGGCGCGGCGCACTACCTGGTGGGCGCGCTGCTCCTGCTCATGCGACGACGCCGGCCCCTCCTGACCGCCGCCCTGATCACGACGCTCGACGTCGTCGGCTTCGCCACGCACCTCGTCCGGGTCAACAACCTCCCCTCGGTCATCGCCTACTACGGCGTGGGGCGCCATACGAGCGGCCGCACGACCGTGGCGGGCGCGCTGGTGGGCTACGCCGTCTACGCCGTGGCGCTGGAGTACTTCTGGCCGGGGCGGGGCAACGCGCTGGGGGCCCTGCTCTTCGTCGTCGCCGCCGTCGGCGTCGGGGTGATCGTCCGGCTGAGGGCGGAGCTGGCCGCGCGTACCCGGCAGGAGGTCACGGACGCGGCCGTGCGGGCAGAGCGGCGGCGCATCGCCAGGGAGCTGCACGACGTGGTCGCCCACCACATCACCGTGATCAACGCGCTGGTCGGGGGCGCGCGGGCAACGTTGCCGCCCGGCCAGCAGGTCACCAGGAACGCGCTCGAGAGCGCCGAGCAGACCGCCCGGCAGGCGATGACGGAGATGCGCCGCCTGCTCGACGTGTTACGCGCCGACGGCAACGAGGGGCCCGACGCGGCCACCGGGGTCGGCGCCGACCGGCTGCCCGAGCTGGTCAAGGAGGCCAGGTCCGCCGGGCTGCCCACCGGCCTGACCGTGACCGGCGAGCCCGTCGAGCTGCCCGCCGCCGTGGACCACGCGGTCTACCGGATCGTGCAGGAGGCGCTGACCAACACCCGCAAGCACGCCGAGGGGGCCAGGGCGAGCGTACGTCTGGCGTACGAGCCCGGGGCCGTCGAGGTCGAGGTGGTCGACGACGGTCGGCCGAAGAGCGGCGGAACGCCCGGGTTCGGGCTGGGCGGCATGGCCGAGCGGGTGGCGCTGTGCGGCGGCCGGCTGTCCACCGGCCCCCGTCCGGAGGGCGGATTCCGCGTGCACGCCCGCATCCCGCTGGAGACCACATGATCAAGGTGCTGCTGGTGGACGACCACGCGCTGGTGCGCACCGGCTTCCGGCTGATGCTGGACGCCCAGCCCGACCTGTCCGTGGTGGGCGAGGCCGCCGACGGCGGGCAGGCGGTGGAGCTGAGCCGGCGGCTGCGGCCCGACGTCGTGCTGATGGACCTGCACATGCCGGACATGGACGGCGTCCGCGCCACCGAGCTGATCACCGCCGAACTGCCCGGCGTGCGGGTGCTCGCGCTGAGCACGTTCGACCTGGACGAGAACGTGGTGGCGGCGCTGCGCGCGGGCGCGGACGGGTTCCTGCCCAAGGACGTCTCCCCCGAGGAGCTGATCGAGGGCGTGCGCGTGGTGCACCGCGGCGAGTCCGCCGTCGCGCCGCGCCTGCTGACCCGGCTGATCGGCACGTACGTCCGCGCCACGCCACCGCGGCCGGCCCCCACCACGCTGGCCGGGCTCACCGACCGCGAACGCGAGATCCTCGTGCTCATAGCGCGCGGCCGGTCGAACGCGGAGATCGCGGAGGGCCTCGCCGTCTCCCCTTCCACCGTCAAGAACCACGTGACGAGCCTGTTCGCCAAGCTCGGCGTGAGGGACCGGGCACAGGCCGTGATCATCGCGTACGAGGCGGCACTGATCCGCCCCGGTGAGTAGGACCACGCTCCCAGAACGGCCCCGGCAAGACGGTTCCCCAGCAGGAAGAATCCGGCCTCCCGCGACGGCACGCTGATCCTCATGACAGCGATCCGCGCAACGAACCTGAGCAAACGCTACGGCCGCACCCTCGCCGTGGCGGATCTGTCGTTCGACGTCGAGCCGGGTCAGGTGACCGGCTTCCTCGGCCCCAACGGCGCCGGCAAGTCGACCACCATGCGCATGATCCTCGGGCTCGACCGGCCGTCCGGCGGCTCGGTGCTCGTGGACGGGCGGCCGTACGAGGAGTTACGGCATCCGCTGCGCAAGGTCGGCGCGCTGCTCGACGCCAAGGCCGTGCACGGCGGGCGCAGCGCCCGCAACCACCTGCTGGCCATCGCGCAGAGCAACGGCATCCCGGCCGCCCGGGTGGCGGAGGTGCTGGAGACCGTCGGCCTGACCGCCGTCGCGGGACGCCGGATCGGCGGCTTCTCGCTGGGCATGGCGCAGCGGCTGGGCATCGCCGCGGCGCTGCTCGGCGACCCGGAGATCCTGCTGTTCGACGAGCCGGTCAACGGGCTCGACCCCGACGGGATCCTGTGGATCCGCACGCTCATGCGCAAGCTCGCGGCCGAAGGGCGGGCGGTGTTCGTCTCCAGTCACCTCATGAGCGAGATGGCGCAGACGGCCGACCACCTCGTGGTGATCGGCAAGGGCCGGCTCATCGCCGACACGAGCGTGCGCGAGTTCATCGGGCGCAGCTCGCAGGGCTTCGTACGCGTGCGCTCGCCCCGGCTCGCCGAGATGGCCGAGCTGGTCAAGATCGGCGAGCTGCACCCCGACCACCTGCAGGTGACCGCGATGACCCCGCTGGAGATCGGCACCCTCGCCGCTCGGGCCGGGATCCCGCTGGAGGAGCTGACGTACGTGCAGCCGTCGCTCGAAGCCGCGTACATGGAGCTGACCAAGGACAGCCTGGAGTTCACCTCATGATCGACATCATCCGGTCCGAATGGACCAAGATCCGCTCTGTCCGCTCGACGGTGTGGACGCTGGCCGTCACGGCCCTGCTGATGCTGGGCCTGTCCGCCCTCCTCGGCGCCACGGCCGCGAACTCGGCCGACGAGCCGATGCCGGGCCACGAGGCCGTCGCGATGAGCCTGGCCGGCGGCATGTTCGCCTCGTTGTCCATGGCCGCTCTCGGCGTGCTGGTGATCTCCAGCGAGTACCGCACCGGGGGCATCCGCACCTCCCTCATGGCCGTGCCCAGGCGCCTGCGCCTGCTGACCGGCAAGCTCGTGGTCTTCACCGCGGTCGCGCTGGTCGTCTGCCTGGCCGCGTCGGCCGGTGCGGTCGGCATCGGCCTGGCGATCTCCCGGCCGCCGTCGGTGGAGCTGGCCGAGGTGGCGCGGGCCACGCTCGGGTGCGGCCTCTACCTGACCGCGTGCGGGCTGTTCGGGTTGGGCCTCGGCACGCTGGTCAGGCACACGCCGGGCGCGATCGTCTCGGCCGTCGCGCTGATCCTGGTGCTGCCTCCGTTGACGAACCAGCTCCCGGGTGAGTGGGGCGGGGTCGTCGCCGAGTTCTTCACCACGAACGCCGGCATGCTGGTGATCTTCGGCCGGTCCGGCGAGTACCTGGGACCGTGGAGCGGGTTCGGGGTGTACCTGGCGTGGATCGCGGTCGCGGTGGCCGCCGGCGCGATCCTGCTGCGCCGCCGGGACGCCTGAGCCCACTCGACGAGGAGGACGAGACCGGTTCGCCCTCCGCGCCGGGGCGCGGGCCGGCCCAGGCGAGCTCACGGGCGCGGGTCAGCCCGAGTTCACGGGCGCGGGCCGGTCCCAGGCGAGCTCACGGGCGCGGGTCAGCCCGAGCTCACGGGCGCGGGTCAGCCCGAGCTCACGGGCGCGGGTCAGCCCGAGGCGAGTTCGCGGCCGCGGTCGCGGGCGGCCTCGATGGCGGCCAGGAACGCGGCCCGCACCTTGTGTCGTTCGAGCTCCGCGATGGCGGCGATGGTCGTGCCGCCCGGCGAGGTGACGGCCTCGCGCAGGATCACCGGATGCTCGCCCGAGTCGCGCAACATCACGGCCGCCCCGACGATCGACTGGGTGACCATGTCGAGCGCGGCGGCCCTCGGCATGCCGAGCAGGATGCCCGCGTCGACCATGGCCTCGACCAGGTAGAAGAAGTAGGCGGGCCCGCTGCCCGACAACGCCGTGGCGGCGTCCTGCTGCGACTCGGGGATGCGCAGCACCTTGCCGACCGGCCGCAGCAGCTCCTCGGTGCGCCGGAGGTGCTCCTCCCCGGCGTGGGCGCCGGCCGAGATGACGCTCATCGCCTCGTCGAACCTGATCGGCGTGTTGGACATCACCCGCACCACGGGCACCTCCACGCCGAGCCGCTGCTCCACGAACGACGTCGTGATGCCGGCCGCCGCGCTGATCACCAGGCGGTCGGCCGGCACGTAGGGTGCGATCTCGGCCAGCAGCGTCGCCATGTCCTGCGGTTTGACGGCCAGGATCAGCGTGTCGGCCGCCTTGGCCGCCTCGGCGTTGGAGACCGTGCGCACGCCGTACGTCTCGCGCAGCGTCTGGGCGCGTTCGGCCCTGCGGGTGGTCGCCATGACGTCGTCCGGCTGGAGCCCCGCGCGCAGCAGTCCGGACAGCAGGGCCTCGCCCATCTTGCCCGTGCCCAAAATCGCGATCATCTTTCGCCCCTCGACGGATACTGCCTGGTCTGGCAGCCTATCCGGCTAGCGCCGCGACACCAGCGACCGCAGGAAGAACGCCAGGTTCGCCGGGCGCTCGGCGAGGCGGCGCACGAGGTAGGGGTACCACTCGTCGCCGTAGGGCACGTAGACGCGCATCCGCGCGCCGCGCTGCCCCTGGCGGGCCTGCTCGGCGGGGCGTACGCCGTAGAGCATCTGCAGCTCGTAGCCGGTCTGGTCGCGGCCGTCGAGCACGGCGAGCGTGGCGGCGATGCGCAGCAGCTGGGGGTCGTGGGTGGCGACCATCGGGTAGGCGGTGCCGGCCATGAGCACCTTCAGGCACCGTACGAACGAGCGGTCGATGTCGGCGGGCCGCTTGTAGGCCCCGGGCGCGGTGTAGGCGCCCTTGCACAGGCGTACGCGGGCGCCGCCGAGCTTCTCGCAGCGATCGAGCGAGTCGGGCAGGTACGCCTGCACGACCACCCCCACGTCGGGATGCTCGCGGCGCAGCGCGGCGTGCACGGCGTGCAGCGCGGGGACGGTGTCGTGCTCCTCGGCGTCGAGCGTCACCGTCAGGCCCCTGGCCGCGGCGGCGGCGCAGATCTCGGCGGCGTGGCCGAGCGCGAGCCGCTGCGACAGCCGCAGGCCGAGGGCCGTGAGCTTGACCGACACGTCGGCGCCGGCGGGCAGCAGGCCGAGCAGTGCGAGGTAGCCGCGTACGGCGTCCGCGGCCCTGCTCTCGTCGGTGACCTCCTCGCCCAGGTGGGCGACGGTGACGAGCAGGCCCCTGCGGGTCAGCTCGCGCACCACGGCGGCCACGTCGCCGGCGACGTAGCGTTCGACGACGCCTGCGGTCAGAGGCGAGGTGGAGACGAGCCGCTCGGCGCGTCGGCTCTTGGAAAGGGCGAGCATGGCCTGACGGAGCACGTGGACCACACTAACTCGCGCCGCTGAACCGGTGACGCGCGTGAGCCGTCGTAGGAGTATGCGGACTATGACAGCGACTCTCCTTGCCGGTCTGGTGCTCGCGGCGGGCTGCGGCGCGCAGGGCGGGCCGTCGGCCGAGCCCGCCGCCTCTTCGACGGCTGAGCGGCCGCCGGTCGTGTCGAGCCCGGTCGCCAGCGCCCCGTCCACCGCTCCTCCGAACGGCCCCGAGACCGTCAAGCCGGTGGGCGACGCGGTGAACGTCCGCGAGGTCCGCTGGACCAAGGCCGAGCCCGTCTCGGACGGCAGGAAGGTCCGCCTCACGTGGTGGTCGGGCGTGGCCCCGTGCACGGTGCTGGACCGCGTCTCGGTGAAGGAGACGGCGAAGGACGTCACGATCACGCTGTACGAGGGCGCCTCACCGAAGGCCAAGGACATGTCGTGCATCATGATCGCCATCGAGAAGACCACGACGGTCGACCTGGACAAGGCCCTCGGCAAGCGCAAACTCGTGGACGGCGCCAAACGGTAGGCCTCCCGACAAATCCAGCTACGTCGTTGTACGCCGTTCCTTGAGCGGAACCTTCTGTGACATGAGCCCCGTTGAGCCGGGTATGCGCCGCTGAATCCGGGGAATGCTTTTGCGCTCACGAGGGTTGAGTCGCATAGGCTCAAGTCGTTTGACAAAGACGACACGCATCCATACGTTGAGTCTGACCGACTCAACTTTGACTACAAGGACGTACTCATGGCACGTGCGGTAGGTATCGACCTGGGGACGACCAACTCCGTCGTCTCGATCCTCGAGGGCGGTGAGCCCACCGTCATCGCCAACGCGCAGGGCTCGCGGACCACGCCGTCCGTGGTCGCCTTTGCGAAGAACGGTGAGGTCCTGGTCGGTGAGGTCGCCAAGCGGCAGGCCGTCACCAACGTCGACCGGACGATCCGCTCGGTCAAGCGGGAGATGGGCACCAACTGGTCCCAGGAGATCGACGGCAAGAAGTTCTCGCCGCAGCAGATCAGCGCCTTCGTGCTGCAGAAGCTGAAGCAGGACGCCGAGGCGTACCTGGGCGAGAAGATCACCGACGCCGTGATCACCGTCCCCGCCTACTTCAACGACGCCCAGCGCCAGGCCACCAAGGAGGCCGGCACGATCGCGGGCCTCAACGTGCTCCGCATCATCAACGAGCCGACCGCGGCGGCCCTCGCCTACGGGCTCGACAAGGAGCAGGACCAGACCATCCTGGTCTTCGACCTCGGCGGCGGCACCTTCGACGTCTCGCTGCTCGACGTCGGCCAGGAGGACGGCCACGGCTTCGTCGAGGTCAAGGCCACCTCCGGTGACAACCACCTCGGCGGCGACGACTGGGACCAGCGCGTGGTCGACGAGCTCGTCAAGCGCTTCCAGAACGCCCACGGCGTCGACCTGGCCAAGGACAAGATGGCGCTCCAGCGTCTGCGCGAGGCGGCCGAGAAGGCCAAGATCGAGCTGTCCAGCCAGTCCGAGACCAGCATCAACCTGCCCTACATCACGGCCTCGTCCGAGGGCCCGCTGCACCTCGACGAGAAGCTCACCCGCTCGGAGTTCCAGCGCCTGACGGCCGACCTCCTCGAGCGGACGAAGGGCCCGTTCCACCAGGTCATCAAGGACGCCGGCATCAAGGTCTCCGACATCGCCCACGTGGTGCTCGTCGGCGGCTCGACCCGTATGCCCGCCGTCACCGACCTGGTCAAGGAGCTGACCGGCGGCAAGGAGCCCAACAAGGGCGTCAACCCCGACGAGGTCGTCGCCATCGGCGCCGCCCTGCAGGCCGGTGTGCTCAAGGGTGAGGTCAAGGACGTCCTGCTGCTCGACGTGACCCCGCTGTCGCTGGGCATCGAGACCAAGGGCGGCATCTTCACCAAGATCATCGAGCGCAACACGACGATCCCCACCAAGCGCTCCGAGGTCTTCACCACGGCCGAGGACAACCAGCCGTCGGTGCAGATCCAGGTCTTCCAGGGCGAGCGCGAGATCGCCGCGTACAACAAGAAGCTCGCGACCTTCGAGCTGACCGGCATCGCGCCTGCGCCGCGCGGCATCCCGCAGATCGAGGTCACCTTCGACATCGACGCCAACGGCATCGTCAACGTCTCCGCCAAGGACCTCGGCACGGGCAAGGAGCAGACGATGACGATCACCGGCGGCTCCGCGCTGCCGAAGGACGACATCGAGCGCATGATGCGCGAGGCGGAGTCGTACGCCGAGGAGGACAAGAAGCGCCGCGAGGAGGCCGAGGTCCGCAACAACGCCGACGGCCTGGCCTACCAGACGGAGAAGTTCCTTCGCGAGAACGACGACAAGGTCCCGTCCGACATCAAGACCGAGGTCAACGACGCCCTGGCCGAGCTGAAGAAGGCTCTGGAGGGCACCGACACCGACGTCATCCGCACCTCGGCCGAGAAGCTCGCGACGGTCAGCCAGAAGATGGGCTCGGCGATCTACGCCCAGGGCCAGCAGGCCGGCGGCGCCGAGGGCGCCCCGCAGGACACCACGACCGGTGACGGCCAGAAGGCCGACGACGACGTGGTCGAGGCCGAGATCGTCGACGACGAGCCGAAGGACAAGTGATGCCGCCGCGTGAAAACGGGCACGAGGAGCCGGTGATCCGCGACAACCGCAAGATCGACCCGGAGACGGGCCAGGTCCGCGAGCACGCCCCCGCGGAGGAGGCGGCCGAGCAGCCGCCCGCCGCGGAGGCGCCGCCCGCCCAGGCGGCCGCCGGCAGCGAGGAGCTGCAGGCGCAGCTCGCCGAGCGCACCGCCGACCTGCAGCGCCTCCAGGCCGAATACGTGAATTACCGCAAGCGCGTCGAACGCGACCGCGTCGCGGTCAAGGAGCAGGCGGTCGCGGGCACGCTCATGGAGCTGCTGCCCGTGCTCGACGACATCGGCAGGGCGCGCGACCACGGCGAGCTCACGGGGGGCTTCGCGAAGGTGGCCGAGTCGCTGGAGGCGGCCGTCGCCAAGCTGGGGCTCACCCCGTTCGGGCAGAAGGGCGACCCCTTCGACCCGATGGTCCACGAGGCGCTGATGCACAGCTACTCGCCGGACGTGACCGAGCCGACCGCGATCGAGGTGCTGCAGCCCGGCTACCGCCTGGGCGAGCGGGTGCTGCGCCCGGCGCGGGTGGCCGTCGCCGAGCCCGAGGACGCCCCTCCCGCGTCCCATGACGAAGAAGACAACTGACACCAGGACGAAGGGCCGTAGATGAGCACCAAGGACTACCTGGAGAAGGACTACTACGCCGTCCTTGGTGTGCCCAAGACCGCCACCGCCGACGAGATCAAGAAGGCGTACCGCAAGCTGGCGCGCCAGTACCACCCCGACAGCAACCAGGGCGACGCGACCAAAGAGGCCAAGTTCAAGGAGGTCTCCGAGGCCTACGACGTCCTGTCCGACAGCAAGCGCCGCAAGGAGTACGACGAGGCGCGCACGCTGTTCGGCTCCGGGGTGGGCGGCCAGCGGGCCGGCGGTGGCGGTTTCCCGTTCGACTTCGGCGACCTGTTCGGCGGCACCGGGCAGGGCACGAGCGGGGGTACGGGGGATCGGCTCGGCGATCTTTTCGGCGGGCTGTTCAACCGGGGTGGAGCCACCCGTACCGGCACCACCACCCGCCCGCGGCGCGGCCAGGACGTCGAGTCCGAGGTCACGCTGACGTTCACCGAAGCGGCCGAGGGCACCACCGTGTCGCTCAGGCTGACCAGCTCGGCCGCCTGCACCGCGTGCAGCGGCACCGGCGCCAAGGCGGGCACGACCCCCAGGGTCTGCCCCACCTGTGAGGGCACCGGCGCGGCCAGCCGCAACCTGGGCAACTTCGCCTTCTCCGAGCCCTGTCGCGACTGCAAGGGCCGCGGGCTGATCGTGGACGACCCCTGCCCCGTGTGCGAGGGCAGCGGCCGGGCCAAGAGCACCCGCACGATCCAGGCCCGCATCCCGGCGGGCGTGGCCGACGGCCAGCGCGTCAAGCTCAAGGGCAAGGGCGCGCCGGGCGAGAACGGCGGCCCGGCGGGCGACCTCTACATCCAGACGCACGTCAAGCAGCACGCCGTGTTCGGCAGGGCGGGCGACAACCTGACGATCACCGTGCCGGTGACGTTCACGGAGGCCGCCCTCGGCGCCGAGATCAAGGTGCCCGTGCTCAAGGGCCTGCCGGTCACGCTGCGCATCCCGCCGGGCACACCCAACGGCCGCACGTTCCGCGTACGCGGCAGGGGCGTCACCCGCAAGGACGGCACCAAGGGGGACCTGCTCGCCACCGTCGAGGTAGTGGTGCCGCAGACGCTCGACGACAAGTCACGTGAGCTGCTCACCGAGTTCAACACCGCGACCGCGGGAGAGGACCCGCGCGCTGAGCTCATTCAGCGAGCCAGAAGCGAGTAAGCCGATGGACGCCAACTATTTCGACCTGTCAGACGACACCCCTGTCTATGTGATCTCGGTGGCCGCGCAGCTGTCGGGCCTGCACCCGCAGACCCTGCGGCAGTACGACCGGCTGGGGCTGGTCAGCCCCGGGCGCACGGCGGGGCGCGGCCGCCTCTACTCCACGAGAGACATCATCCAGCTCCGCGAGGTGCAGCGGCTCTCCCAGGAGGAGGGCATCAACCTCGCGGGGATCAAGCGGATCCTCGAGCTCGAGAACGAGAATCTCCGGCTGCGCGAGGAGGTCCACCGCCTGCGCGCCGAGATGCGGATGGTCCGGGCGCTGATCCGCTACGAGCTGCCACCGGGGGCCTAAGGACATGGACTACAAGCTCACCCAGAAGAGCCAGGAGGCGCTCTCGGGTGCCATGCGGCGCGCCGCCGCCGAGGGCAACCCGGAGATCTCCCCGGCTCACCTGCTGACCACGCTGCTCACCCAGACGGGCGGCACCGCCGTGCCGCTGCTGGAGGCGGTCGGCGCCGACTGGCGCGCGATCCGCACCCGCGCGGAGGAGCAGCTCGCGGCGCTGCCGAAGGCGCAGGGCGCGACGGTGGGGGCCCCGTCGAGCTCGCGTCAGCTGCTGACGGTGCTCAACACCGCCGCCCATCACGCCAACCGCCTCGAAGACCTCTACGTCTCGACCGAGCACCTCCTGGTGGGCCTGGCCGCCGACGGCGGCCAGGCGGCCGAGCTGCTGAAGTCGCAGGGCGCGACCCCGCAGGCGCTGCTCGACGCGTTCGAGAAGGTACGCGGCCACGCCCGCGTCACCAGCGAGACCCCTGAAGACACCTACCAGGCGCTGGAGAAGTACGGCGTCGACCTGACCGAGCGGGCCCGCAGCGGCCAGCTCGACCCGGTCATCGGCCGCGACTCCGAGATCCGCCGCGTGATCCAGGTGCTCAGCCGGCGCACCAAGAACAACCCGGTGCTGATCGGCGAGCCCGGCGTCGGCAAGACCGCCGTCGTGGAGGGCCTGGCCCAGCGCATCGTGGCCGGCGACGTGCCCGAGTCGCTGCGCAACAAGCGGCTGATCGCGCTCGACCTGGGCGCGATGGTGGCCGGCGCGAAATACCGCGGCGAGTTCGAGGAGCGGCTCAAGGCCGTGCTCTCCGAGATCAAGGAGAGCAACGGGCAGGTCGTGACGTTCATCGACGAGCTGCACACCGTCGTCGGCGCGGGGGCCGCCGAGGGCGCGATGGACGCCGGCAACATGCTCAAGCCGATGCTGGCCCGCGGTGAGCTGCGCATGATCGGCGCGACCACGCTCGACGAATACCGCGAGCGCATCGAGAAGGACCCGGCGCTGGAGCGCCGCTTCCAGCAGGTCTACGTGGGCGAGCCGTCCGTCGAGGACACCATCGCGATCCTGCGCGGGCTCAAGGGCCGCTACGAGGCCCACCACCAGGTGCAGATCGCCGACAGCGCGCTGGTGGCCGCCGCCGCGCTGTCCGACCGCTACATCACCAGCCGTTTCCTGCCCGACAAGGCCATCGACCTGGTCGACGAGGCCGCCTCGCGGCTGCGCATGGAGATCGACTCCCGTCCGGTGGAGATCGACCAGCTCCAGCGCGGCGTCGACCGGCTGAAGATGGAGGAGCTGGCCCTGTCCAAGGAGACCGACGAGGCCTCCGTGCAGCGGCTGGAGCGGCTGCGCCAGGAGCTGGCCGACCGCCAGGAGGAGCTCAACGCCCTCGTCGGCCGCTGGGAGCAGGAGAAGGCCGGCCTCAACAAGGTCGGCGAGCTGAAGAAGCAGCTCGACGAGGCGCGCGGCGCGGCCGAGCGGGCGCAGCGCGACGGCGACTTCGAGACCGCCTCCCGCCTGATGTACGCCGAGGTGCCCCGGCTGGAGCAGGCGCTCCAGGCCGCCTCCGAGGCCGCGCCGCCGGAGAACGCCATGGTCAAGGAGGAGGTCGGCCCCGACGACATCGCCGAGGTGATCTCGTCCTGGACGGGCATCCCGGCCGGTCGGCTGCTGGAGGCCGAGACGGCCAAGCTGCTGCGCATGGAGGAGGAGCTGGGCAGGCGTCTCATCGGCCAGCGGCAGGCCGTCCAGGCGGTCTCCGACGCCGTACGCAGGAGCCGGGCGGGCATCGCCGACCCCGACAGGCCGACGGGCTCGTTCCTGTTCCTCGGGCCGACCGGCGTGGGCAAGACCGAGCTGGCCAAGGCGCTGGCGGAGTTCCTGTTCGACGACGAGCGGGCGATGACCCGCATCGACATGAGCGAGTACTCCGAGAAGCACAGCGTGGCCCGGCTCGTCGGCGCGCCTCCCGGCTACGTCGGCTACGAGGAGGGCGGCCAGCTCACCGAGGCCGTCAGGCGGCGCCCGTACACCGTGGTGCTGCTCGACGAGGTGGAGAAGGCCCATCCTGAGGTCTTCGACATCCTGCTGCAGGTGCTCGACGACGGCCGGCTGACCGACGGCCAGGGCCGTACGGTCGACTTCCGCAACACGATCCTGATCCTCACCTCCAACCTCGGCTCGCAGTTCCTGGTCGATCCCCAACTGGAGAACGACGCCAAGCGCGAGGCCGTGATGGGGGCGGTGCGGGTCGCGTTCAAACCGGAGTTCCTCAACCGGCTCGACGACGTGATCGTCTTCGACGCGCTCGGCACCGAAGAGCTGACCCGGATCGTCGACCTGCAGGTCGACCGCCTGGCCCGGCGCCTGGCCGACCGCAGGCTGACGCTGGAGGTCACGCCGGCGGCCCGCGACTGGCTGGCCCTGACCGGCTACGACCCGATGTACGGCGCCCGCCCGCTGCGCCGCCTGGTCCAGTCCGCCATCGGCGACAAGCTGGCCAAGGCGGTCCTGTCGGGCGAGATCATCGACGGCGACAAGGTCAACGTCGACCTGGGCGACGACGAACTCCTCGTCCAACGCGCCTGATCCGGGCGAGGGAGCCGCCGCGGAGCGAGGCCCATGAACGCATAAGGTTCGCTCCACCCTTAGGACAAGCGGCGCTCCCCCGCCGAGCCGCGTCACTACGGTCACGTTTCGTCAGATCAGCGAAACCGATCAGAGGGACGTGCAGTGTCAGTGCAGAAGATCCGGAGCATCGTCGCGACCGCCGCTCTGGCCGCAGGGGTCGGCTGCTTGTCCACCGGCCCGGCGGCCGCGGACTCCTGCGCGAAAGCAGACCCCGCGCTGCTGTCATCCACGGCGATCGCCTCCTACTGCGACCGGCACGCCGCGCCGCGGCTCGGCGAGACCGTCTCGGGCAGCAGCCGGTTCGTCACCGGCGAGAGCGCCAGGCTGGCCATGGCGGCCGGCGAGCTGGCCCATGGCCTCGGGCTGACCGGCCTGGCGGCGGCGAAGCCGGTGCTGGGCACGGCCGACCTGGGCGGCGTGGCGGCCACCTGGGGCATGCCGGCGCTGACCTCGGCCTCGCCCGCCGGTCTCCCGCTCGCTCCCGACCCGCGCACGCTGAAGGACCTGTCGACCGCGGCGGGCGTCGCCTCGCTGCCGGTGCTGCCGCAGGTGCCCGAGATGGCGGGGACGGCGCTGAGGGCCGGCCTGCCGGAGGCGCGGTTCGACGAGGGCCTGCGCGGCAGCGGCATCGCCCGCTCCGACCTCGAATCGCCGCAGCACCTCGCCGAGCCCGTGCAGGAGGTCAGCGAAAAGGTGATGGACGTGCTGCCGAAGGCGGTGGAGAGCGTCGAGGGCACCCAGATGCTGGTGGGCGGCGTCACGGCGATCGCGCCGGGCCTCGGAGCGCGATGAGCCACCCTGTCCGGGCGCGGATCGTGCCTGCCGCGCCCGGATTCCCATAACCGAAGAGGCCGCGGTCACCGGCGACCGCGGCCTCTTCGCGTGGGGACTCAGCGCCCGACGAACTGGTGATCGCTGCGGATCAGCCCGTGCTCGTCGAGCTGGAGGACGTCGTAGCCGACGGAGTCGACCTCGCCGGTGTCGCGCCTGATCATCTCCCACGTCAACCGCACGGCCTGGTGGTGCCCGTCGGCGCCCGGCCCGGCACGGAACATGTAGACCCCGGGCGCGACCCACTGCTCGTACGCGGCGGCGACGCGCTCTTCCAGCTCGGCGTGGCCGTGGAATTCGCGGGTGGGCGTGTAGTGGGCGGCGTCCGGCGCGAACAGCCCGGCGACGGCCGCGCGGCGGGCCTCGGCGTCGGGTTCGTTCCAGAGGGCGGCGTAGCGGCGCGCGAGGTCGTTCAGGTCTGTCATGCGATGCTCTCCTCTTTGACACGAGTACGGGCGCCGGCGGCGCTCGGCACCAGCTGGACGAGCCCGGCGACGGCGATGGCGATGGCGACGAGGTAGATCAGCCCGTGCTGGAACGCCTGGCTCACGCCGTCCGGCAGGCTGCCGTAGTAGACGATCCCGACGATCCCGACGCCGAGCGCCGAGCCGACCTGCTGGGTGGTCGTGAGCACCCCGGCCGCGGCGCCGGCCTGCTGCGGGGCGACCCTGGCCAGCACGGTGCCCATGATCGGGGCGAGCGCCAGCCCCATGCCGAACCCGTCCACGGCCAGTGCGGGCGCCAGCCAGCCGACGGGCGCCCCCGAGGCGACCATGGCGAGTATGGCGACAAGGCCGGCGGCCCTGATCAGCCCGCCCAGAGCGATCGTCTGACGGCCGAACCACGCGACGAACCGGGGCGCGAGCAGCGAGGCCGCCAGATACCCCGCGCCTATGGGCGCGAAGACCAGACCGGCCTGCAACGCGTCCAGCCCGACCCCGTCCTGGACGTACAGGGCGAAGATCAGGAAGTACGCGGCCATGCCCATGGTGAACGCGAGCTGGGTGAGCAGGCCGGCGGTGAAGGCCCGCTCGCGGAACAACGTCAGGTCGATCAGCGGCGAGGCGTGCCGCCGCCTGCCGTAGGCGACGAAGAGCACGACCGCAGCGACCGGCGACAACCACGTCCACAGCGGCCAGCCCTGCTCGCGCCCTTCGATGAGCGGCAGCAGGATCGCGACCAGCGCGAGCGTGACGAGGACGGCACCACCCAGGTCGAGCCGTACGGGAGCGCCGGTGCGGCTCTCCGGGACCACGCGGCGGGTCAGGGCCAGCGCGGCCACGCCGATCGGCACGTTGACCAGGAAGCACGCCCGCCAGCCGAGCCCGAACAGGTCGGCCTGGATCAGCAGGCCGCCGATGAGCTGGCCGAAGACGGCGGCCAGCCCCATGGTCATGGCGTACGCGTTGAGCGCCCTGGCCTGGGCGGCCCCGCTGTAGGCGGTACGCAGGATGGCCAGCACCTGCGGGGCGAGCACGGCGGCGGCGATCCCCTGGGCGATCCGGGCGGCGATCAGCGCGCCGGCGCCGGGAGCCAGGCCGCAGCCGATCGAGGCGAGGGTGAACAGGGCCAGGCCGACCGCGAACATGCGGCGCCGGCCGAGGACGTCGCCGAGCCGTCCGCCGAGGACGAGACCTGAGCCGTAGGCCAGGCCGTACCCGGCGACGACCCATTCGATCGCGGCGGGGCCGGCGTGCAGGTCGCGCTGGATGGCGGGAATGGCGACGTTGACGATGAAGAAGTCCAGGATCGTGAGGAACACGCCGGTCAACACGGTGGGCAGGGTGCCCGCGCGGGGCATGGCGACTCCGATAGATAGAACGGTTGGTATACGCAGGGCTTATTAGATAGAATGAGCGATCTACTGTCAACCGCGTGCCAGGAATCGATGGTGTGATGAGCAGACCCGGACCTCGCGAACGGCTCCTCGAAGCCGCCGGCGACCTGACGTACGAACAGGGTGTTCACGTCGGGGTCGATGCGATACTCAAGCGCGCCGACGTCGCGCGCCGTTCGCTCTACCAGCACTTCGGCGGCAAGGAAGGGCTGATCGCCGAGACGCTGCGGCAGAAGCACGCCGGCGTCGCGGCCCGTTACCGCCAGGTGATGGACGACGCCGGCGACGATCTACGCGAGCGGATCCGCGCCGTCTTCGACGAGCTGGACAAGATCACGACTGCGGACTCGTTCCACGGCTGCCGCTACACGGCGGCGGAGCTCGCCCTCACCGATCCCGATCATCCGGCCCACGCCGAGGTCCGCGCGTACAAGGACGGGATGCATCAGATGTTCGCCGACGAGCTGCGCCGGCACGGGCATCCGGCGCCCGAGCGCGGGGCCGACCAGTTGCTCGTGCTCGTGGACGGAGTGCTCGCGCACGCCGTCACCCGGCCCGAGGCCCATCCGGCGCTGGCCGCGCGCGAGCTGGCGGAGTTGGTCGTCAGGGCATGACGACGAGGGCCCTGCCGATGACGGCGGGCCCTCGCGGGGGCTCAGCCGTCAGGAGACGAGCGCGTCGAGCTCGTCCTCGGGCAGCCCGAGGTCGACCCGGATGCGGTAGCGCGTGCGCAACACCGCCACCTGCTCGGGATCTCCCTCGTCACACCCCAGGGCGGCCTGGGTCGCCCAGTCGAGCCCCCCTTGCAGATCGCCGTAGGCGACCAGCGTCTCGGCGATCGTGTGAGCGGTCGCCGTGGAGACGTCGCCCTCGCCACGGATGGTCTCGATGACCTCCCTCGCCTCATCAGGCCGGTCGAGCTCGAACAGCGTGTCGGCGATGCCGGCCCGCGGGTCGAAACCCGCGTCGCCGCCGTCCTGGACCGCGCGCTGGAAGCACTCCATCGCACGCGCGGGCTGGCCCGCCGCTCGCCACTCTTCAGCGGCGAGGACCAGGATGGACGCCCTGGAGACGTCGCCGGACGAGTAGTCGAGCGCGACGTCGTAGAGCCGACTGGCCAGGGAACTGTGGTCGTCGGCCAGCAGGGCCTGCTCAAGCAGATGATCAAGGTGCTCACGGGTCACATGCGCCACACCGCGAGACTACCGAGCGACTCGGGTCTTTGCCCGGTCAATCCGCATCGCCGGTCCCGCACAAATTAGGTAACGTCTTGCCCAATCGCCCCGCGGATGGGCGTGTCCACGCAGGTCAGAGGGCATATACCAAGCACTTTGCCGCCACGCGAGCGGAGGGACTGTATGGGCATGTCCAAGCAGCTGACCTTCACGCTGGCCTGTGCTGTCGTCATGTCGGCCGTCGTTCCCGGAGTGGCCGGCTATCTGTCGGCCCGTTTCGAGGCCATCGAATCAGCCGAACGCAACCTGCGCGCGATCGAGGCCCGTCTCGACGTGCGCGAGGCCAGGGGCGCGCGTCCGGTCTCGTTCGCGCCGTGCGGGCGCACGCCCGACGCACCGCGGTTGCAGGAGCTGCCGGCGACCGCGCTCGGAGACGACGAAAGCAGGAAACGCTGGGCCCGCGACATGCCGGCCTGGCTCGAAGAGGTCGAGCAGGCCGGCCGCAACTGACCGCCTAGTGCGGCGACCACGACTTGAGCTGACGTGACAGGAAGCCCCTGATCAGGTGTTTGGCCGCGTCGATGATCTCGGGATCGCCGTCGGGGTCGCGGCGGAAGGCCAGTTTCAGTACGGCGTCGCCGGCCTCCACCCCCACCAGCACGGCCAGGTCGAGCGCCGCGCTGTCGGCCAGCCCGAACTCCTTCAGGAACAGCCCGCGCAGCCGTCCCGCTATCACGGTGTTGTTGTCGGAGTCGGAGTCGAGCAGGTTGAGGTCGACGACGTCGCCGAAGTGCAGGCTCTTGAAGCCTGAGACCGTACGGTGCATGTCGACGTAGATGTCGATGATCGCGTCGACCGCCTCCCACCAGCCGCGGTAGTCCTCCTCGAGGAAGCGGCGGTCGACTCTGCGGACGAACTCCTCGACATTGCGCCGGGTGAGCTCCTGGGTGATGGCTCGTTTGTCAGGAAAGAACTGGTAGACCGACCCGATCGCCACACCCGCCCGTTCGGCGATGCGCGTCGTCGACAAGGCTTCGTAGCCTGCTTCGTCGAGCAGTTCGGCGCAGGCGTCGAGCATGCGCTCGACGCGCCGGGCGCTGCGGCGCTGCGCGGGTTTGCGTCTGAGGGCTTGGGGGGCGGCGCACTCGTCATCCGTTTGCGGCGAAGACACGAACTTATCTTCTCCTGTTTGGGCGATCATTACCTGCCAATTTACGGATTTCTCGGGGGACGCCCCGACCTGGCCGGCCTGCGCATCGCAGGCGGCGAAATCCCGGACAGGGCATAACCGATTTTCCCCTCCAGGACGACCGATACAACAGGCTGATTTCGGTCACGGTTCGCAGAATGTGCGCCGCCACCCGATCTCCCGACACCCGCGCCCCCACCGGACAGCCGACGCCGCCTTCGGCGCCCTGACCGGCCGGTTCGGTCGCCGATCGTCTCCACGGCCGCCGTCGAGACCGGCGTGGGCATCCGAGACGGCACGAACGCGGCCGGCTGCCCGCCTCCGGCCGTTCGATCATGGCGGCGCCGCGAGCATTGTTCACCATAATGTCCGACACGCACATATTCATCGTCGATATTTCGGGGAAATTCCTCCACCTGTTCGATATCGGCGACATCTACCTGCACGTGTGCCGTGCCACCTCACGTGTGGCCGCCTCACGTGTGGCCGCCTCTGTCAGCGCCCCGAGCGCAGGCAGGTCGGCGCCGGACTCCACCCAACCGCGCAACGCCCTTGTCAGGGTTTCGCGGACAGCCCCGTGCAGGAACGCAGCGCCTTCCAGTCGGCCACCGCCTGGGTCCGGGCGGCGCCCTTCATCGGTACGGGGATGCCCCCCTGGATGGTGGCGGGCGTCCAGGCGTCCTTGAGGATCTTCCGGCCCTCGATGGTCAGGGTCAGCACCCCGGTCCTGCCGGTGGTGGCGGGGTTGGAGTTGTAGAAGACGAAGTTGCCCATGCCGTAGTTGACGTAGGCGTCGTCCAGGTAGCCGGAGCCGAGCAGGATGTGCGCGTGTCCGCCGACGACCACGTCCGCCCCCGCCTCCACCAGCTTGGGGGCGAGCGAGAGCTGTGCCTCGTTGGGGCACTTCTGCAGCTCGGTGCCCCAGTGCAGGTGCACGATCACGGTGTCGGAGTCCTTGCGCGCCTTCTTGACGGCCCTCAGCAGCGCGGCCTCCTCCTTGGCCGAGGCCAGGCCGCCCTGGTCGGCGGTGGCCGTCCACGACTGGATGAACTCGGCGTCCATCACCTGGGTGGCTCCGATGATCGCCACCCGGTTGCCGTTCACGGTCTTGCGAAAGGCCCGGTACGCCTGCGCCGCGTCCTTCCCGATGCCCACGACGGGGAACTTGCCGCTCTTGGCGGCGGCCAGCGAGTCGGCGAGCCCCGACTGCATGTAGTCCATGCCGTGGTTGTTGGCCATCGACGCGACGTCCACCCCGGCCGCCTTCAGCGCGGTGAACGCGCTGGACGGGGCACGGAAGGTGTACTGCTTGCCCGGCGCGGGAGTGCCCCCCGTGGTGACGGCCGTCTCCAGGTTGACCATCGCCAGGTCGGCCTTGCGCAGCACGCCGGCGATCGGCCCGAGCGCCGTGCGCGGGTTGGCGAGACGGCCGCGCAGCATCCCCTCGAAGTGGACGTCCCCGCCGAACGCGATGGTGAACGGCCGCCGCTCCGGCGTCGGTTCCTCGGTCGGCTCTGCCACCGCCTGCCGGTCGACCGGGGCCAGCTGCGGCTCCCGCTCCGGAGCCGGGGAGCACGCGGCCAATAAGGCGACCACGGCGAACAACGGGAGGGCATGGGGGATTCTCATCTACCGCCACTTCCGCTCGAATCCTGACATTTAGCATCCGAGCATGCCATGCAGGGCGGACTAACGTGCAGCTTCCCCCATCAATGCGGACACAGCCGTACGGGTCTCGTCGTCCAGAGGTGTGTAGACGATCAGCCGGAGCTCGGGCACCGCCGTGAGGCTGGTCGTGCTGAAGCGCAACGTCCCGTACGCCACATGCCGGAACGCCTTCACCCTGGGCCCGGGCTCGGCGACGTCCTGCCGCGCCCACAGCCGCGCGAACTCCGCGCTCTCCTCGCTGAGCCGCCGGACGAAGTCCTGCCAGCTGGGGTCGTCGGCATGCCGGCTGTAGGCGCCCCTGAAGACGGCCACCGCCCGTGCGAGCTCGTTGTCGCGGTCGAGCAGCAGGGTGGTGGGCGAGGGGTTGAGGCAGCTCTGCCAGAGCGAGTTGCGCTCTCCTTCCGGCGCGCCGGTCAGCTCGGGGAACAGCCCCGCGTACGCGGCGTTCCAGGCCAGGGCGTCGCAACGACTGTTGGCCACGCAGGCCGGCATGTCGCCGAGCCGGTCGAGGATCTCCCGGATCTCGGGCGTCACCTGGCTGCAGTCGACCGGGACCGGCTCCTCGGTCTGGCCCGCCAGCCGGTAGAGGTGGCGGCGTTCGGCGGTGTCGAGCCGGAGGGTGCGCGCGATCGCGTCGAGCACCTGGCTGCTGGCGTTGATCGGCCGCCCCTGCTCCAGCCACGTGTACCAGGTCACCCCGACGCCCGCGAGCTGGGCGACCTCCTCGCGGCGCAGGCCCGGCGTGCGCCTGCGGGGCCCGGGGGCGAGATCGACCATCTCGGGGGTGATCCGCTCGCGCCGGCTGCGCAGGAACGCCGACAGGTCCGTACGCCTCGCCTCTGCCACGTTCACCTTTCCACTATGGGGGCATACGGCAGCGTTTATCCAGGTGCTCGTAATACCAGTATAAAGAGGCTCTCGTTACTGGTATCCAGCCTGCCACACACTAGTCACCATGTCGCAAACTGCCGCAGTTTCCTCTCGTGTGACGACCACGTCACCGGGATCGAAGGCCGGCGGCCTGCTCCTGGCGATCATCCTCGTCGGGCAGTTCCTGGCCATCCTGAACGTCAACATCGTGAACGTGGCCACCCCCACCATCGAGTCGGACCTGCACTCCTCCGGCGCGGGGCTGCAGATGGTCGTGGCCGGATACACCATTGTCTACGCCGTCCTGTTGATCACCGGAGCCAGGGTCGGCGACCTGTTCGGCTATCGCAGGGCGTTCCTCGGCGGTTTGGCGGTTTTCACGGTCACCACACTCGCGGCGGGTCTCGCACCGGGGACGGGCTGGCTCGTGGCCTCCCGGCTGATCCAGGGCGCCGGGGCCGCGATGATGATGCCGCAGGTCATGACGTTGATTCAGCGCAACTACCACGGCCAGGCGCGCGGCCGGGCGATCGGCCTGTGGTCGCTGGTGATCAGCGGCGGCATCGTGGTCGGCCAGGCGCTCGGCGGCATCCTGCTGGGCCTCGGCCTGGGCTGGCGGATCCTGTTCCTGGTGCTGGTTCCCGTCGCGGTGCTGCTGCTGGTGGCCGGGATGCGGGTGCTGCCGTCCGACAGCGGCGGCGGCAAGGCGGGGCTCGACCCGGCCGGCCTGGTGACCCTGTCCGCCGCCGTGCTGCTCCTGGTGGTTCCCCTCGTGCTCGGACGCGACCTCGGCTGGCCGGTGTGGGGCTGGCTCTCGATGGGGCTGAGCGTCGTGATGTTCGGCGCGTTCGTCGCGATCGAACGGTGGGTGACGTCCCGGGGCGGCCGTCCCCTGGTGGACGCCCGGGTGCTGCGCGCGCCCGGCATGCGGCCCGGGCTGGCGATCCTGCTGTTCGGCCCGGCCACCTGGGGCGCGTTCCTGTTCGTCTCGGCCCTGCACCTGCAGGGCGACCTGCACATGACGCCGCTCGCCTCCGGGATGATGATGGTGCCCTGCGCGCTGGCCTTCGGCCTGGTCGGGCTCGCCTGGCCGCGCCTG
The DNA here is from genome assembly GCF_044465245.1 of Nonomuraea terrae. Lineage (NCBI taxonomy): Bacteria > Bacillati > Actinomycetota > Actinomycetes > Streptosporangiales > Streptosporangiaceae > Nonomuraea > Nonomuraea terrae. The sequence goes on from NZ_JBITLL010000008.1 coordinate 695,450, forward strand.
CCCATGCGCCTGCAGCGCCCGCTCGTGCCCGTCGGCTACGTGGTCGCCGCGCCCGCCTATGTCGGGCTCGGCCTCGCCGCCGGTGGCGGCCTGTCGTACGCGATCATGAGCGCCCTCATCGGCGCCGGGCTGGGCGTGCAGGTCGCGGTGACGAACATGGCGACCGAGCAGGTCGACGGTGCGTACGCGGCCGACGCCAGCGGTGCGCTGCTCACCGTCATGCAGCTCGGCCAGGTCATCGGCGTCGCCACGGTGGGAACGCTGTTCATCACGCTGCAGGGGCGCAGCGCCTCCGCCTCGCTGGTCTCCTCCCTCGCCATGGCGGGCCTCGCGGTCCTCGCCGGGCTGAGCGCCCTCTTCCTGGCCCGCCGCCGCGCCCCTGCCACGCTTTAAACTTGGATTGCTCGCAAACTTGAACAACTCAAGTTAAGGGCGTAGGTTGTGCTCCATGGGGGATGACGACCTGCTCCGGAAGGCCGGGCTGCGGGTCACTGCGGCCCGGCTGGCGATCATGCAGACCGTGCGCGACGGCGACCACCTCGACGTGGACGGCGTCCACCGCGGTGTGCGCCGGCGCGTCGGGCAGGTGTCGCTCCAGGCCGTCTACGACTCGCTGCACGCGCTCCACAGGGCCGGGCTCGTCCGCAAGATCGAGCCCATGGGCAGTCCGGCCCGCTACGAGTCGCGCGTCGGCGACAACCACCACCACCTGGTGTGCCGGCGGTGCGGAACCGTGACCGACGTCGACTGCACGGTGGGCGTCGCCCCCTGCCTCGAACCCGCGGACGACGCGGGTTACGTCGTGGACGAAGCCGACATCACGTTCTGGGGCGTGTGCCCGAGCTGTCAAAGATGATTTCCGGAAGGACCGCGCTATGACGAACAGGCCTGTCACCACCGACGACGCCGGCATCCCCGCGCCGAGCGACGAGCACTCGCTCTCCGTCGGTCCGAACGGCCCGCTGCTCCTGGCGGATCACTACGTGATCCAGAAGATGGCCCACTTCAACAGGGAGCGCGTCCCGGAGCGGGTGGTGCACGCCAAGGGCGGCGGCGCCTACGGCACCCTCCAGATCACCGAGGACGTCAGTCAGTACACCAGGGCCAAGCTCTTCCAGAAGGGCGTGGAGACCCCGCTCTTCCTGCGTTTCTCGACCGTCGCCGGTGAGCTCGGCAGCGCCGACACCGCGCGTGACCCGCGCGGCTTCGCGATCAAGTTCTACACCGAGGACGGCAACTACGACATCGTCGGCAACAACACGCCGATCTTCTTCATCCGCGACCCGCAGAAGTTCTCCGACTTCATCCACAGCCAGAAGCGGCGTCCGGACAACCACCTGCGCGACAACAACATGCAGTGGGACTTCTGGACGCTCTCGCCCGAGTCGGCGCACCAGGTCACCTTCCTGATGACCGACCGCGGCACGCCGGCCAGCTGGCGGCACATGCACGGCTTCGGCTCGCACACGTTCCTCTGGTACAACGCCGCCGGCGAGAAGTACTGGGTGAAGTACCACTTCAAGACCGACCAGGGCATCCAGAACTTCACCGCCTCCGAGGCCGCGGCGCTGCAGGCCACGGACCCCGACCACCACACCCGCGACCTGTTCTACGCGATCCAGCGCGGCGAGCACCCGTCCTGGACGGTGAACGTGCAGATCATGCCGTTCGAGGCCGCGGCCGACTACCGGTTCAACCCGTTCGACCTGACCAAGGTGTGGCCGCACAGCGACTACCCCGAGATCACGATCGGCCGGTTCGTGCTCAACCGCAACCCGGAGAACTACTTCGCCGAGGTCGAGCAGGCGGGCTTCGAGCCGGCGAACCTGGTGCCCGGCATCGGCGCCTCGCCGGACAAGATGCTGCAGGGCCGGCTGTTCTCGTACCCGGACGCCCACCGCTACCGGATCGGGCCCAACTACCTGCAGCTGCCGGTCAACAAGCCGCGCGTCCCCGTCAACTCCTACAACTTCGACGGGCCGATGACCTTCCAGAACCCGGCGGGTCCGGTGTACGCGCCCAACTCCCTCGGCGGCCCGGCCGCCGACCCGTCCCTGTACGAGGGCGAGAACTACCACGTCACGGGCGAGATCATCCGCTCGGCGTACACCAAGCACGCCGAGGACGACGACTACGTCCAGCCGCGCACCCTCTGGGAGAACGTGCTGTCCGACACGGACCGCGCCCACCTGGTGAGCAACATCGTCGGCCACGCCTCGGCCCCCGAGGTCACCTCCGACATGAAGAAGCGCGTCGTGGAGTACTGGACCAACATCCACAAGGACCTCGGCCACGGCGTAGCCCAGGGCCTGGGCATCGCCTGACCCGAAACACCCCGGCGCGGCCCGCGTTTCCGCGAAACGCGGGCCGTGCCTGTGACGCGCGTTCCCGCCGATGAACGCTTCCGGCCGAGGCCGGGCAGGGAGAACGACGCGGGTGCCCGCTGACCGGACGCGGCACAGCGCACGAGCGCGGAGACCCAGCCTCCGTCGACGCTCACGGTCTGGCCGGTCACGTACGAGCTCGCGTCCGTGGCCGGCGAAGAAGAGCGCCGCCTGGGCGACGTCCTCCGGCTCACCGAGGCGCCCCCGAGCGTACTGCGCGGCGCCCGCCTCAACCCACTGTGATGCTCATCGGTCGCGCCTCGGACTGATCGCCCGGGCACACCGGCGGACTGCCACGCCCGCCGGCACCCCGGTCGGCGGCAAGAGCCGCCCGATGGCTTCTCGGCAGAACCAGACGGCACGCCGTCGAATACGGAATCGGCCGGCCGCGTCCAATACCGTCTGGGCGCGGCCGGCCGATCTCCAGAACGCGGGCCGTTTCTTTCGACGTCAATGCTTTTCGGCAAGAAATGGCCGCCAAATCATCCAGATGCCGATCCGGCTCACCGGTGGTGCCGAGCTTTCTTGTGCGCGCATCCCGCTGCAGCCGGCCAGTCGGCTTCTTCGTCAAGGTGCCGGGCATGCTCGGCGGGCATCCGGTTGGGGAGCACCCGGTCAACACCGGCCGATGAGGTGTGCCGAAGCTTGATCAACATGGTGGAGGATGTGCCATGCTGTGCGGGTCTTCCACGCTCGAGGCCAAGGAGCGGGGGAGCCTCTCGGAGGCGCTGTCTCCATCCGAACGGCCCTGATTGGTTGTGCCAGCAACTCGCCAGGGCCGTTCTCTTAGGACGCGCTGACCTGCAACGAGGCCAGATCGAACTCACCGTCGCGGACGCCGGCCGTGAACGCGGCCCACTCCGCCGGAGTGAAGACCAGGACAGGGCCGTCCTGCTCCTTGCTGTCCCTCAGCGCGACGTTGCCGTCGGCCAGCGGGGCGACCTCTACGCAGGCGGATGCGCCGTTGCAGAAGCTGCTCTTCCGCCAGGCCGCCACCTTGGTGTGGATGTCCATGCTCTCCCCAAATACGTAAAGGGGCGCCATTGCCCCTCTTTGGTTTATCGTCGCCAGATCATGGCTTTTCGCTGGATGAGAACTCGCGACTCGTCCTCGTCCAGCGCCTCCGACCGGATGTGGTCGAAAGCTGCTTCATATCCCGCCACGCGCCCGCGGTCTTCGACGAAATCGGCAGAATACAGTTGCTCTAGATATACGACATCGTCAAACGCCGCAAACTTCAGGTGGATGAACGCGCCGGTATTGACCGCATGGAGTGCCTCCAGCGGCAGGACATGGATGCGTACGTGCGGCAGCAGGGAGACCTCCAGGAGGTGCTCCATCTGCTCCCGCATCACCGTGGGCTCTCCGAAGCGGCGCATCAACGCCGACTCGTCGAGAACCACGGTGACCTCACACGGGTCCGGTCGGTGCAGGACCCGCTTCTGCCTGCTGAGGCGCGCCTCGACCCGGCTCCGGACACCGCTGTGCGTGATGCGAGCGATGCCACGGGTCGCCAGAATGACCTCCCTGGCGTAATCCTCGGTCTGCAGGGTGCCAGGCACGATCTGGGGTTCCCAGTTGCGCTGGACCGTCGCCTCAGCCTCCAGCCCGAGGAATCTTGTGTACTCCTCGGGCAGGGTGTCTTCGTAATCTTCCCACCAGCCCCGCTGCTCCGCATCTCGCAACAGGCCGAAGAGTTCGTCAAGTTTGTCACCGTCGACGCGGTAGAGCTTTGCCAGAGCCTTGATGTCGTCGGTGCTCGGCATGGTCTTGGCCGCTTCGATGCGGCTCACCTTGCTCGCCGACCAGCCGAGGTCTCGGGCCGCCTTGGCGCCTGTGAGCTTGCAACGCTCTCGGAGGAGGCGTAACTCCTGGCCCAGCCGAAGCCGCCGGACCGTCGGACTGCCCTGCTGCGATGGCACCGTCGACACTCCTTCTCGGGGGAATGGAGGTGTAGCCGGAAGGATTGTTTGGGGCCCGGCTTTCGGGGCCGTTCGCTCAATCTTACACTGCAACTTGCACGAGGAGTCCCACACAGCCTTGCCAGAAGGCTTTCATGGGTAGAGCGTAGTAGGCAAGACAACCTCCGCGAGGATGCCCGGAGTGGATCAGGTTTTCCGGCGACTGCCGGGCAACCCTTCCTGAGTCGATACTTCCGGTGCAAGTTGCAGAACAAGAAGCGAAGAAAATTAAATCTTCCGTTGCTCGAAGTATTGCAGCATCGGCAAGCTCGGGGGACGATCTGAACCAGGAAGGTTCTCGAGTGGCGAGGAGGCCGGAGATGACGACACGGCCGTACACACCGGGCTTTCCAGCATCGATCAAGCGGCCCCGCGGGGCTCGCGTCACCGGCAACGGCGCCGTCCCGGAAAAGAAGCTGTGCACCAGGGAGGCCGTTTGCCGGAAGGATCACACCGTCGACTGACGAATTCAGCGCATCTCTGCTCGATCGAGCACGCACAAAGCCGGACCGAGGCTGACCACCAGGTCACCGCATTATGGGCTGCCACCCTGCGGCCGACCGGTCAATCAGCCTGCGGACCAGCCAAGAAGCCACCTCTGAATTGCCGCGAAAGGGGTCTTCTCATGTACTCACAAGGTACCAAGGCAATCCACCGAATCAAGTCCCGGATCCGGGAACTCATCGTGTGGGCGGATCGCGAAATCTGCATGGAGCCCGACGAGTTCGCACACCGCATGGGCTGGACCGTGGCCCGCACCGGGTTCGGCTCCCGCCGCTACCGTGACCCACGCTTCGACCAGCTGCGCAGCCCAAGCCGAGTGACCGAGGAGGTGTCCTGACATGCCGAGGAACCCGCGTAACCAGATCTACCCCGCCATCGAGGATCTCCCCGCCGCCGGCCGCGCGGGTCTCCTGCTCAGGCTCTGGCGGGCCCGTACCGAGCTGCTGATGCTCGCCGGGCTGGGGCTGGTCGCAGTGGCCCTGATGCAGGCCGCCGGAGAGGGACGGTGGTTGCCGTTCGTCGTGCTGACCAGCGCGATCTCGGCGCCCGCCGCCACCAGGACGGGCCGGAGCTGGATCGCCGCCCACTTCTGGTGCGTGGTCTCCCGGCACCGCGTCCAGCGGGTCTGCCTGGAGACCACGATGCACACCAGGGCGGGCCGGATCCCGCTGGTGTGGTGGATCACGCCGACGACCGCGGGCGAGAAGGCGTTGATCATGACCAGGGCGGGCATCTCCGCCGAGGAGTTCGAGGCGTACCGCGAGGAGATCGCGGCGGCCTGCTGGGCGCGCAGCGTCAACGTCTACCGGCACCGCACCCGCGCCCAGTTCCTCATCGTGGAGATCGTCCGCCGCGACGAGGCGCCCGGCGCCTTCTCCCCCGGCCTGGAACGCCTGTACGGGCGCCGCTCCTGGATCTGCCTGAGGTCCGACCTCGAGGAGCCGCCTGATCTGCGCACCGAGGTCCTCCTGCCGCGTGTCGCCGCCTGAGGCGACGCGGTGAAGCCTGGGGATAGGGGCCATTCCCAGGGGTGCAAGCCCCGGAGACCGCGGGGGCTCCGGGGCTTCCCCATGCCCGGGGGTACGCGCCAAGATGAGTTCATCTAACGAACTCAGGGAGTCGCGATGACGTCGATCGTCCACCGGACCTGCCCCCTCTGCGAGGCCGTCTGTGGCCTGACGCTGACCCTCGGCGAAGACGGGCACGTGACCAGCGTCCGCGGCGACAAGGACGACCCCTTCAGCAAGGGCTTCATCTGCCCCAAGGGGGCCAGCCTCGGCCGGCTCGACGAGGATCCCGACCGGCTGCGCACACCGCTGGTCGGGGGCCGCGAGGCGACCTGGGAGGAGGCGTTCGCCGCGGTGCGCGCGGGTCTCGGCCGCGTCGCCGACCGCCGCTCCGTCGCCGTCTACCTCGGCAACCCGAACGCCCACACCATGGCCGGCGCGCTCTACGTCGCCCCGCTGGTCAAGTCGCTCGGCACGCGCAACGTCTTCAGCGCGGCCACCGCCGACCAGATGCCCAAGCACGTGGCCTGCGGGCTCATGTTCGGCCATCCGATGGCGGTCCCCGTGCCCGACCTCGACAGGACCGACCACCTGCTCATGCTGGGCGCCAACCCGCTGGAGTCGAACGGCTCCCTGTGCACCGCGCCCGACTTCCCGGGCCGGCTCAAGGCCCTGCGCCGGCGCGGCGGCCGGCTCGTCGTCGTGGACCCCCGCCGTACGCGGACGGCGGCACTGGCCGACGAGCACGTGTTCATCCGCCCGGGGACGGACGCCTACCTGCTGTTCGGGATGGTGCACACGTTGTTCGCCGAGGACCTGGTCACGCCGTCGCACGAGGTCAACGGGCTGGCCGAGCTGCGCGAGGCGGCCAAGCACTTCCCGCCGGAAGACGTCGCGCGGCGTACCGGGGTGGCGGCCGAGGTGGTCGTGCGGCTGGCGAGGGAGCTGGCGGCGGCGCGTACGGCGGCCGTCTACGCGCGGATCGGCACCTGCACGGCCGAGTTCGGCACGCTGGCCCAGTGGCTGGTGGACGTGCTCAACGTCCTGACCGGCAACCTCGACCGGCCGGGCGGCGCGATGTTCCCCAAGCCGGCCACGGAGTTCCTCGCGCGACGGCGTCCCCATGCGGTGGGGCGGTGGAGGAGCCGGGTGCGGGGGCTGCCGGAGGTGAACGGCGAGCTGCCGGTGGCCACGCTCGCCGACGAGATCGAGACGCCCGGCGAAGGCCAGGTCAAGGCCCTGATCACGGTCGCGGGCAACCCCGTGCTGTCGGCCCCGCACGGCGACCGCCTCGACCGGGCGTTCGCGGGGCTCGACTTCATGGTGAGCGTGGATCCGTACCTGAACGAGACCACCCGGCACGCCGACGTGATCCTGCCGCCGCCGCGGATGCTGCAGTCGGGCCACTACGACTTCGCGCTGCTCGGCTTCGCCGTACGCAACTACGCCCGGTACTCGCCGCCCGCGCTGCCGCTGGACGGCCGGCCGTCCGAGGGCGGGATCCTGGCGCGGCTGGCCCAGATCGCCTCCGGCATGGACGGCGACCTCGACGCGTACGTCATCGACGACCTGCTGGGCAAGGCCACCCAGACGCCCGGCTCCGGCGTCGAGGGCCGCGACCCGGCCGAGCTGCGCGACCTGCTGGACGGCGCGACGGGCGCCGAACGCCGGCTCGATCTCATGCTGCGCCTCGGCCCGTACGGCGAGTGGTCCGGCAAGGGCGACCTGTCGCTGCGCCGGCTGCTCGACCACCCGCACGGCATCGACCTGGGCCCGCTGGAGCCCCGGCTGGACGAGCTGCTCAGGACGCCTTCCGGGCTGGTCGAGCTGGCCCCGCCGCTGCTGGTCGAGGACGTGCGGCGGCTGCGCGCCAAGCTGAAGGAGGAGCCGCCGGAGATCGTCCTGATCGGACGGCGCCACCTGCGCTCCAACAACAGCTGGATGCACAACGTGGCCCCGCTGGTCGGCGGGAGCAACACCTGCACGCTGCAGATCAACCCGGCCGACGCGGCCCGGCTGGGCCTGGCCGGCGAGGCGGTCGTACGCTCGGCGAAAGGCCAGGTCACGGTGGTGCTGGAGCCCACGGAGACGATCATGCCGGGCGTGGTCAGCCTGCCGCACGGCTGGGGGCACGAGGACAGCGCGCAGAGCGTCGCGGCCCGGCACGCGGGCGTCAGCGCCAACGCGCTGACCGACGATTCCACGATCGACGTTCCGAGTGGTAACGCAGTGTTCAACGGAGTTCCGGTCACGATTTCACCAACCGGGGTGATCAGCGCACATTAGGGTGTCGCGCGTGACTATCGCGCCAGAAGAGGACCGCCTGAACGCTCAGATCGCCTTCGCCGTCGAAATCGACAAGTTGAAGCGGATCATCCGCCGCAACCACTTGATCGACGGCTCCCGGCGGGAGAACACCGCCGAGCACTCATGGCACGTGGGCATGCTGGCGATGGTCTTCGGCGAGCATGCCCCGCCGGGGACGGATCTGCAGCGGGTGGTCGCCATGTTGCTCGTCCACGACCTGGTGGAGATCGACGCCGGTGACACGTTCATCTACGACCCCGTGGAGGTGGCCGCGCAGGCCGAGGCCGAGCGGGCCGCCGCGGACCGCATCTTCGGCCTGCTGCCCGCCGATCAGGGGGTGTGGATGCGGGAGTTGTGGGAGGAGTTCGAGGCCATGAAGACGCCGGAGGCCAGGTTCGCCAAGGCGCTCGACCGGTTCGCCCCGATCCTGGCCAACCACCTCACCGAGGGCGGCACGTGGCCGCTGTTCAAGGTCAAGGCCGCCCAGGTGAAGGAGAAGGTGCGCATCATCCAGGAGGGCTCCCCGTCGCTGGGCGCGTACGCCCTGCAGCTCGTGGAGCTCTCGGTCGCGAGGGGTCACCTGGCCGAGTGATGCCAGCGAGGCTGGGGTAGGGGACCTGTCGTGAAAGAGCAAGTACGAGCGAAGCGCTGGCAGTTGGGGCGTTTCGCCGGACCCGTTGCCCTTGCCGACCGGCTGGAGAAGTCGAAGGCCATGGACAAACCGGTCAGGGTGCTGGCCAAGGCCGTGCGCCAGCGCCTGCGCCCAGGCCGGCTCCGTGACATGCTGCACGGCGTCCCCCTGGGCGAGCCGGTGCACCCGCCGCTCGCGACGGTCAGCCTGGGCTGCTGGCTCTCCACAGCCATCCTGGACCTGGCCGGGGCCGACCCCCGCGCCGCGCGGCTGCTGCTGGCCACCGGCCTGGTCAACGCGCTGCCGACGGCGGCGGCCGGGCTGACCGACTGGTCCTCCCTCCATCGCGAGCAGCAGCGCGTCGGTTTTGTCCACATGTTGTCAAACCTGACCGCTCTCGGCCTGTTCTCCGCCTCCCTCCTCGCCCGCGTACGCGGGAGCGAGCGGCCGGGCCGGGCGTTGTCGTACGCCGGGCTCGCGGTGGGCGGGCTGGGCGCCTATCTTGGCGGGCACCTGGCCTACCGGCAGGCCGCGGGCGCGAACCACGCCCCCCAGGTCACCCACCTGGTGCCGCTCGGCTGGCACGACCTCTGCCTGCTGCGCGACCTGCCCGAGGGGCGGCCGGTGGCGCGGCGGCTCGGCTACATCCAGCTCTTCGTGCTGCGCCGCGGCGAGAACGTGAGCGTGCTCGCCGACCGCTGCCCCCACCTGGCGGGCCCGCTGCACCAGGGCAGGCTCGTGATGGAGAACGGCGACCCCTGCGTGGTGTGCCCCTGGCACGGCAGCACCTTCCGCCTGGTCGACGGCTCGGTCAAGCACGGACCGGCGACGGCTCCCGCGCCGATGTTCGAGACCCGGCTCAGGCGCGACGGCACGGTCCAGGTGCGTCCGGGCTTGACCTGAAGTTCGATTGAGGTTCTACGGTCGGGCCCATGAGTGCGATTCTCGTGACCGGCGCGACCGGCAATGTGGGCAGGCATGTGGTGTCCCGGCTCTCCGAGGCCGGGCTGGAGGTGCGGGCGCTGGCCCGCGACCCCGAGCGGGCCGGGCTGCCCGTGGAGACCGTACGCGGTGACCTGACCGACCCGCGGAGTCTGGAGCCCGCGCTGGACGACGTGGACAGCGTCTTCCTGCTCTGGCCCGGCTTCACCACCGGCGACGCCGCCGAGGTGGTGGCGAGGATCGCCGGGCGCGCGCGGCGGGTGGTCTACCTGTCGGCGCTGGGCGCGGACTCCTCCTCGCACTACGGGGAGATCGAGCAGCTCATCAGGAATTCCGGGGTGAGCTGGACGTTCCTGCGTCCCGGCGGCTTCGCGGTGAACACGCTGATGTGGGCCGAGCAGATCAGGCAGGGCGTCGTCCGGTGGCCGTACGGGAAGGCGTCGAGGGCGCTGATCCACGAGAAGGACATCGCGGCGGTGGCCGTGCACGCGCTCACCTCGGCCGGCCACAACGGCGCCGCCTACCCGCTCACCGGCCCCGACGAGCTCACCCAGGCCGACCAGGTACGCGTGATCGGCGAGGTGGTCGGGCGCGAGGTGCGCTGGGAGGAGCAGCCACCGCGGGAGGCCCGCGAGCGGCTCATGGCGGCCTGGGGCGAGCCGGCGTTCGTGGACAGCGCGCTGCGGACGTGGGAGAGCTTCGTGGCGAGCCCCGAGCGGGCGACCGACACCGTGCAGCGGCTGCTGGGGCGGCCCGCGCTGTCGTTCCGGCAGTGGGCCGAGGACCACGCCGCCGACTTCAGCTGACCTCGTCGGCGGGGTGCTCCACGAGGGCGAGGATGCGGCTGGACATGAACCTGGCCGTACGCACCGGCGTGCCGCTGCGGGTGACCTCGCTCACCTCCACGAGCCCTCGCCGGTTGGCCACCTCGACCCGCCGGCCCGCGCGGGTGGCCGTGATCTCGTAGGTACGGGGAGTGCCGTTGCCGGCGTCGATGACGATCTCCACCCGGTCACCCTTCATGCCCAGGTTCATACCCAAAAACTACTATCCGTACACCAGTACGATAATCGCCGCGATCCCCACGAAGACGATCACGGCGCGGAGGATCCGGGCCGGGATGCGCCGGCCCAGCCGCGCTCCGACGAACCCGCCGGCCACGGCCCCCAGCGCCACCCCTGCCACGGCCTGCCAGTCCACGTCGGCGACCAGGATGAACAGCGCCGCCGCCACGGCGTTCACCAGCAGCGCGAGGACGTTCTTGGCGGCGTTCACCCGGTGCAGGCCGTCGTCGAGGAAGACGCCGAGCAGGCCGATGAGCAACACGCCCTGGGCGGCGCCGAAGTAGCCGCCGTAGACCCCGGCGAGCAGCACGCCCAGCCAGAGCTCCGCGCCCCCGTGAGGATGGGGGTCGCGGCGCCGCGCGGCCACCCACACGTTGAGCCGCGGCTGCGCCATGACCAGCACGCACGCCAGCGCGATCAGGACCACGACCACGACCTCGAAGACGCCGGGATCGAGAAGCAGCAGCAGGATGCCGCCGATCAGCGAGCCCAGCGCCGAGGCCATGCCCAGGCGCAGCAGCCGGGCGCGCTGGCCGGCGAGCTCGGCGCGGTAGCCGTACGCGGCGGTGAAGCTGCCCGGGACGAGGCCGATGGAGTTGGAGACGTTCGCCGTGACAGGGTCGACGCCCAGCGCCACCAGAGTGGGGAACGTGATCAGCGAGCCGGACCCGACCACCGCGTTGATGGCACCGGCCACCACCCCGGCCGCGCAGACCGCGGCCAGTTCCCACCCCGTCACGAGGCTCCTTACGTGTCCTTGGGGGGTGTGAAGAGGCCGCCGAGATTTTCCAAGACCTTGCCCATCTCCGATGGGACGATCCAGATCTTATTGGCGTCGCCCTTGGCGATCTCCGGCAGGGTCTGCAGATACTGGTAGGCGAGCAGGTGCTGGTCGGGCTTGCCCTCGTGGATGGCCTTGAACACCATGTGGATCGCGTCGGCCTGCCCCTTGGCCCGCATGGCCTGGGCCTCGGCCTCCGCCTGGGCGCGCAGCACCGCCGCCTCCGCCTCGCCGCGCGCCCGCAGCACCGACGCCTGCTTCTCCCCCTCGGCCGCCAGGATCGCCGCCTGCCGCTGCCCCTCCGCGGCCAGCACCGCCGCGCGTTTGTCGCGGTCGGCGCGCATCTGCTTCTCCATCGAGTCCTGGATGGAGGCGGGCGGGTCGATGGCCTTGAGCTCGACCCGGTTGACCCGGATGCCCCACTTGCCGGTCGCCTCGTCGAGCACGCCGCGCAGCGCGGTGTTGATGTCCTCGCGCGAGGTCAGCGTGTGTTCGAGGTCCATGCCGCCGACCACGTTGCGCAGCGTCGTGATGGTGAGCTGCTCGACGCCGACGAGGAAGTTCGCGATCTCGTACGTGGCCGCCTTGGGGTTGGTGACCTGGAAGTAGACGACCGTGTCGATGGAGACCACGAGGTTGTCGGAGGTGATGACCGGCTGCGGCGGGAACGACACCACCTGCTCGCGCAGGTCGATCATCTCCTTGACCCGGTCGATGAACGGCACCACCAGGTTGAGCCCGGGCGCCAGCGTGCGGTGGTAGCGGCCGAGCCGCTCGATGACGGCGGCCGTGGCCTGCGGGATGACGCGGACCGTACGCGCCACGCCGAAGCCGACCGCCGCGACCAGGACGAGGGCGACGATGAGCTGCTCCACGGACATGGCCACGCTCCGAAGCCGAGGGAACCGATTCCGTAGATCCTATTTGGTGCGGCCTTTCCACCGAGGTGGTTCGGCGGGACGCATAAGCAGGGGATCTACAGCGCGCGTGCGTACCAGCGGCCCTCGCCGCCGCGGTCGAGCGTGAGCGGCACGCCGAACGTCTGCGTCAGGTGGTCGGCCGTCATCACGTGCTCGAGCGGCCCCTGGGCCACCACCGAGCCGTGCCGCAGCAGCAGCCCGTGGGTGAACCCGCTCGGCACCTCCTCCACGTGGTGCGTCACGAGCACCAGCGTCGGCGAGCGGTAGTCGCCGGCCAGCAGCGAAAGGCGGCGCACCAGGTCTTCCCTGCCGCCCAGGTCGAGCCCGGCGGCAGGCTCGTCCAGCAGCAGGATCTCGGGGTCGGGCATGAGGGCGCGGGCGATCTGCACCCGCTTGCGCTCGCCCTCCGACAGCGTGCCGAACCGGCGCCTGATGAGGTGGGCCGCGCCCATCATGTCGATCAGCTCGACGGCCCTGGTGACGTCGTTGGAGTCGTACTCCTCCGTCCAGCGGCCCATGACGCCGTACGAGGCGGTCAGGACGAGGTCGATGACCTTCTCCTCCGGCGGGATGCGCTCGGCCAGCGCCGCGCTCGCCAGCCCGATCCGCGGCCGCAGCTCGAAGACGTCGGCCTGGCCCAGCCGCTCGCCGAGCACCTCGACCACGCCCTCGCTCGGATAGAGCAACGTGGACGCGACCTGCAGCAACGTGGTCTTGCCCGCGCCGTTGGCGCCGATGACGACCCAGCGCTCGTCCTCGTTGACCTCCCAGTCGATGCCGCGCAGCAGGGCCGCTCCGTCTCGCCTGACGGCGACGTCCTGGAGCCGCAGCACCTGACCACCCATCCCCGATCCCTCCTTAGGAGTCACCCTCGGGACAAACCTATTGCAGGGCGAGCGCTTATCGTGGACCGGTGCGCCCTGAATCGACTGTCTGCTCATCCCTGGTCGCCTGGGGCAACGCGTGGCTCGCGGGTCACGCGAGCCTCGACGAGGCGGCCGACCACGTGGAAGCCGCCGGCGGCCCCGTCGTCGCGGGCGACGTCCCCCTGCGCCAGTACCTCGCGAACCTGCGCGTGGGCGGGCTGCGGGAGCTGCGGCTCGCCCTGCCCGCGCCGGGCGACCCACTCGGGCTGTCGGGGCCCGCGCCGTTCAACGCGGCCGCCGTCGACGCCGGGCAGGCCGCGATCGCCGTGCTCGACGACCGCAACCTCGGCCTCGTGCCGACACTCGACCGGCGCGGATCGTCCTATGTCGGCGTACGCCTGGATGTGCACGGCTCCGGCCCCGTACGTCATGATCTGCCGTCGCTGGCGGAGGCCGAGCGGGAGCTGTCGGACGCGATGCGCTCGGCCACCGAGGCCCTCACCTCCGTCGACGGCCCCATGCCCGGCCGCCCCGACCGGCTCGACCGGGGCGGTGAGCTGGCGCCCGGCTACCCGGCCCGCGCCCACCGCGTCTCCACTCTCGCCACACGGCTGGCCTCCGCGCTGAGCCTGGCCGACGAGCGCGGCCTCACCTCGGGTCAGACCGCCGTACGCGGGGCCGCGCTGCGCGAGCTCGACCGCGCCGTACGCCGCGCCCTCGTGGCCGCCCACCACGCGATCTTCGAGCCGGTCAGGAACATGTGACCGTCAGGCCAGGCCGTGGCGCACGGCGTAGAGCGCGGCCTGGGTGCGGTCCTGGACGCCGAGCTTCATCAGCACGTTGGAGACGTGGGTCTTGACGGTCTTCTCGGCCACGGCGAGGCTGCGCGCGATCTCCCTGTTGGAGCGGCCGGCCGCGATGAGGGCGAGCACCTCCCGCTCGCGCTCGGTCAGCGGCATCGGCCCCGGCGCGGCGACTCCGCCGGAGACGGTCAGCATCGCCTCCGCCGCCTCGGGCGCGAGCAGCACCTGCCCGCCGTGGACGGCCCGCACGGCCTGGACGAGCGCGCCGGGGTCGACGTCCTTGTAGAGGAAGCCGGCCGCGCCCGCCCGCATGGCCGGGCCCACGTCGGACCGGTCGCTCACCGAGGTGAGCACGACCACCCTGGTCTCGGCCTCCGACAGCCGCCGCAGCGCCCCGAGCCCGTCGAGCACCGGCATCTTCAGGTCGAGCAGCAGCACGTCGGGCGCCAGCTCGGCGACCAGCGCGACGGCCTGCTCGCCGTCGGCGGCCTCCCCGACCACGGTGATGTCGTCCTGCAGGTCGAGGAACGTCCGCAACCCCTGCCGCACCACCGGATGGTCGTCGGCGATCAGCACCCGGATCACACGCTCACCTCCACGCGCACGATGGTCCCCCGGCCGAGGACCGACTCGACCGTCATCACGCCGCCGACCGACTCGGCGCGGTCGCGCATCGACACCAGGCCGAGACCGCGCGAACCCGCCTGCTCGAACCCGCTGCCGTCATCGCGCACGGTCAGCACCAGCCTGCCGCCCTCGTACACCAGGGACACCGACACGGCGGTGGCCCCCGAGTGGCGCAGCGCGTTGTGCAGCGCCTCCTGGGCCACCCGCAGCAGCGCGACCTCGACCGCGGAGTCGAGCGGCGGCAGCTCGCCGCACTCGAACGCGACCAGCGACGGATGCAGCCGGTCGAGCAGGCGGACGTGCTTGCGCAGCGTCTCGTTGAGCCCGTGGCGGTCGAGCTCGGCCGGGCGCAGCTCGACGATGACCGCCCGCAGCTCCGACAGGGCCTCCCCGGCCAGCCGCTGGACGCGCTCCAGCTCGGCGGCGGCCTTGTCGGGGGCCTTGCCGAGCAGCGCGCCGGCGGCCTGGGCGCTGAGCCGCAGCGAGAACAGCTTCTGGGTGACCGCGTCGTGCAGCTCCTGGGCCATCCGGTTGCGCTCCTCCAGCATGGCGAGCTCGCGCCCGCGCTCGTAGAGCCTGGCGTTGGCCAGCGCGATCGCGGCGTGGGCGGCGAAGAGCGTCAGCAGCTCCTGGTCGTCCTGGGTGAACCCGCCGGGCGTGCGCTTGTTGGCCAGGAAGATGATGCCGAGCACCTGGTCGCCGTCGCGGATCGGCACACCGAGGAAGTCCTTCATCACCGGGTGGGCCTTCGGCCACCACTCGAAGCGCGGGTCCTCGCGCAGGTCGGGCAGCCTGACCGGATCGCCGTCGCGCAGCATCGCGCCGAGCATGCCGTGCTGGCGGGGCAGCGGCCCGATCGCATCCCACTGCTTGTCGGAGAGGCCCTCCGCGACGAACTCGCCGAACGACCCGTCGTCGTCGGGCACGCCGAGGGCGGCGTAGCGGGCGTCGAGCAGGCGCTGCGCCGAGCGTACGATCACCTGCAGCACCTCGCGGACCGACAGGTGGCGGGTGACGGCGAGCACCGCCGAGCTCACCGCCTGGAGGATCTCGTCGCGGTCGGAGGTCACGCGACCAACTCTAGGGTCCTAGGACCATGTGCCGAGCCCTGAGCCGGTCCGCGGCCCGATGTCCGCCGGCCGCCGCGTGCCTAGCGTCGGATCCATGACGAAGACCGCACTCATCACCGGCGCCTCCCGCGGACTCGGCCTCGCCCTGGCGAGGTCGCTGGCGGGCGCCGGCTGGAACCTCGTGCTCACCGCCCGCGGGGCCGGCGACCTGGAACGGGCCGCCGCCGAGCTGGGCGCCACCGCGATCCCGGGCGACGTGACCGACCCGGCGCACGTCCGGCGGCTGGCCGCGGCCGCGCCGTCCCTGGACCTGCTGGTCAACAACGCCTCCGACCTGGGCGTGACACCGCTGCCGCCGCTCGCGGACTACCCGCCGGCGGCGTTCAGGGCGCTGCTGGAGACGAACGTGACCGCGCCGCTCACGCTCGTCCAGGCCACGCTGCCCGCTCTGCGCGCCTCGGGCGGCGCGATCGTGAACGTCACCTCGGACGCCGCCACCGGCGCGTACGAGGGCTGGGGCGGCTACGGCGCCACCAAGGCCGCGCTGGAGCAGCTGTCGAACGTGCTGGCCGCCGAGGAGCCCGGCGTGCGCGTCTGGTGGGTCGATCCGGGCGAGATGAACACCCGGATGCTCGCCGCCGCCGTGGGCGCCGAGGAGGCCGCCTCCGCCGCCGACCCGGCCAAGGTCGCCGCGGCGTTGTACGACCTGATCGCCTCCCGCCCCGCCGGCGGAAGGGTGAGCCTGCAATGACCGCCTCGCTGGACTTCACGCTGCCGCCCGGCCTGTCGGCCCGCGAACCCGCCGAGGCCAGGGGCCTGGCCAGGGACGCGGTGCGCCTGCTGGTCTCGCGCGGCGACCTGGCGCCGTCCCACCACCTCTTCAGCGACCTGCCCGACCTGCTGGACGCGGGCGACCTCATCGTGGTGAACAACTCGGCGACCCTGCCCGCGGCCGTCCGGCTGGACCGGCTGGCCGTGCACTTCTCCACCTCCCGCCCGGACGGCACCTGGCTGGTCGAGCTGCGCCGCCGCACCACGAAGGGCACCGAGCCGTACGCCGGGGGCGAACCTGGCGAGTGGCTGCCGATGCCGGGACGGGCCACGCTGCGCCTGATCGACCGCGAGACGCCGCGGTTGTGGCGCGCTTCGCTGAACCGGGACGTGCAGGCGTACCTGCGGGTGCACGGGGTGCCGATCCGCTACTCGTACGTGGAGCGGGACTGGCCGATCGAGGCGTACCAGACCGTGTTCGCGACCGTGCCGGGCAGCGCCGAGATGCCGAGCGCGGCCCGGCCGTTCACCACCGGACTGGTCACGGCGCTGGTGGCGCGCGGGGTGGGCATCGCGCCGATCACCCTGCACACGGGCGTGGCGTCGCCGGAGAAGGACGAGCCGCCCTACGACGAGCGGTACGACGTGCCGGCCGCCACCGCACGCCTGGTCAACCTGGCCCTGGAGAGCGGCAACCGGGTGGTGGCGGCGGGCACGACCGTCGTACGGGCTCTGGAGACGGTCGCGGACGCACCCGGGCACGTCTCCCCCTCCGCCGGATGGACCCGCCACGTCGTCACCCCGGAAACCGGCGTACGGGCGGTCACGGGGTTGATCACGGGCCTGCACGAGCCGCGCTCCAGCCACCTGCTCATGCTCACCGCGATCGCCGGCGAAGCGGCCCTGGCCCGCGCCTACGAGGAGGCGCTGAGCATGGGGTATCTGTGGCACGAGTTCGGCGACACCCACCTGATCCTGAAGTAGCCAGCTTTACTGAGATTTTTCCATCCAGCGTCGTCACCATCCGCGCACCGGCGCACGAATGCGCAACCTGCCGCGCGAGCACCGCGCCAGGCGCAGTACCGTGGCTGGATGTGGACCAGCGCACCCTCCTGATCACCCTGACCGGCCCCGACCGTCCGGGCGTCACGTCGCGACTTTTCTCGGTGCTGTCGAAGTTCCCGGTGACGGTCGCGGACATCGAACAGGTCGTCATCCGAGGCCGGCTCACGCTCGGCGTCCTCGTCTCCTACGCGGGCGGCGTCCCCACCGGCACCGGCAGCACCCTCGGCGCCCTGTGGACCGCCGTCGAGCGGCTGGCAGAGGACCTCGGCATGGAGATCGAACTGTCCACCGGTTCGCAGGCCAGGGAGCAGCGCCGCCGCGGCCGCCTGTCGGTCAGCGTGCTCGGCGCGACCCTGCAGCCGGCCGCCATCGCGGGCATCGCCGGCCGCATCGCCGCCGCCGGCGCGAACATCGACCGCATCGAACGCCTCGCCCAGTGGCCGGTCACCTGCATCGAGCTGTCGGTCTCCGGCGCCGACCCGGCCGCGCTGCGCGTCGAGCTCGCCGCCGAGGCCGCCGCGCAGGAGGTGGACGTCGCCGTCCAGCGCACCGGCCTGTCGCGGCGGGCCAAGCGGCTCATCGTCATGGACGTCGACTCCACCCTCATCCAGGGCGAGGTCATCGAGCTGCTGGCGGCGCACGCGGGCTGCCTGGAGGAGGTCGCCCGGGTCACCGAGGAGGCCATGCGCGGCGAGCTCGACTTCGCCGAGTCGCTCAAGCGCCGGGTGGCCCTGCTGGAGGGCCTGCCGGCCGAGGTCTTCGACCGGGTGCGCAAAGAGGTCGTGCTCACCCCCGGCGCCCGTACGCTCGTGCGCACGCTCAAGCGCCTCGACTACCGCTTCGCCATCGTCAGCGGCGGGTTCACCCAGATCACCGACGGGCTGGTCGAGGAGCTCGGCATCGACTACTCGGCGGCGAACGTCCTCGAAGTGGTCGACGGCCGGCTGACCGGGCGGGTCGTGGGCGAGATCGTCGACCGGCCGGGGAAGGCCCGGGCGCTGGAGAGGTTCGCGCGCCAGGCCGGGCTGCCGATCTCGCAGACGGTCGCCATCGGCGACGGGGCCAACGACCTCGACATGATCGCCGCCGCGGGGCTGGGCATCGCGTTCAACGCCAAGCCGGTGGTGCGGCAGGCGGCCGACACGGCGGTCAACACGCCGTACCTCGACTCGATCCTCTACCTGCTCGGCATCTCACGCGACGAGGTCGAGGCCGCCGACGCGGAGGACGGCGTCCTCACGCCGCGGTGACTCACCGCTCCTTCGGGTCCCAGTGGGTCACCAGGCGGCCTTCGCCCGGCGTGAGCTCCTCCCAGGGCGTCCCCACCCGGATCACCGCGAACGCCCCCGGCCGGAACACGTAGTCGCCGCCCGCCAGTCCCATGGCCAGCTCGTGCACGCCCGGGTTGTGCCCGCACAGCACGACCGTCCGCGCGTCCGGGTCGCATCGCCGTACGAGCTCCAGCAACTCGTCCGGGTACGCCTCGTAGATGTCACGCTCGTAGCTGATGTCCGCGCCGGGGAAGGCCAGCTCGGCCGTACGGCGGGTCCTGAGCGCCGGCGAGCAGAGCACCACGTCGGGGCCGAGGCCGGCCGCCCTGAGCTCCTCGCCCGCTCGCCTGGCGTCCCGCTCGCCCCGGTCGGTCAGCGGTCGCTCGCGGTCGGCCAGTCCGTCCGGCTGCGCGGCTTTGGCGTGTCGCAGCACGATCAAGGTCCGCACGAGATCACCTCGTGGCCCACACGGACAGGCCCACGATCACGGCCAGGATGGCGATCATCGCCAGCAGGATCAGGCCCAGGGTCTTCCCGCCGCTGGGCCGCTTGTCATCGTCCACGCGCCCAGTTTCCCATCCCACCCCGCCCCTCCGGCCCCCAGGGGAAGCCGGATTCAGCCGGCGCGGCGGTACGTCAGCTTCCGCAGCGCCGTCTCCGCCGGTCCGCGCCTGCCCGTACGGGACAGTGACGCGGCCAGCAGCACGGTGCCCAGCCAGGTCAGCACGGCGACGCCGGACGCGGCCGCGTCGCCGACGCGGGTGCCGAGCCCGCCCAGGTACGGCGTGAAGAGCGCGACGAAGACCACGGACTGGAGCAGGTAGCACGTGAGCGACCACTGGCCGCAGGCGGCGAGCGCCCTGCCGACCGGGCCCGTCCGTCCTTCCCTGCCCGCCACGAAGAGCCCGACCAGCGCGGCGTAGGCGAGGCCGCCGGCGATGCCGGTGACGCTGTGCAACGCGTACACCGACACGCTGACCGCGTCCGACGGCCCCCAGAGCCGTGTGTCGATCAGCGTCAGCGGCACCGCGCCGACGACCGCGATCGCCGTGCCGAACGTGGCGACGCGGGCGAGCAGCGCCCGGTGCGCCCGCGGCTCCTCCAGCAGGCGGCGGCGGGCCGCCCAGATGCCGAGCAAGAAGGCCGACACGACGCCGACGGCGAAGTAGGTGGGCGTCATCCCGGCCCAGCCGATCACCCGCGTCATGAGGGCTTCCATCGGGTCGGCCATGGCCGCGGGGGTGTCACCCTTCGGCGCGCTCAGAGTCAGCAGCCCGAACCCGGCGAGCACGACGACGTGCAGGACGGCGCCGATCCCGGCGGCCCAGAACAGCGCCCGGTCGCTGCGTCGGACGAAGCCGACGAGCAGCAGGCCGATGAGCCCGTACGCGCCCAGGATGTCGCCGAAGAACAGCAGGAGCGCGTGGCAGAACCCGAACGCGAGCAGCCACAGACTCCGGGCGCGCAGCACCCGCCGCACCTCCGGCCAGCTCCGCCCGGCGGCGGCCTGCCGGTTCGCGATCTGGACGAGACCGTAACCGAACAGCGCGGCGAACATGGGCAGCGCCCGCCCGTCCACCAGGAGGATCTGGACCCCGGCCACCAGCCGGTCGAGGGTCCCTCCGTCGAGGGTGTAGCCGCGGAAGCCGACCTCATGGCCGGACAGGTACATGTGCGCGTGTGCCACCGCGATGAGCAGCAGCATGAAGCCACGCGCGAGGTCGGGAGCGGGTGACCGCTGAGCGAGCGGCACGGCCCTGCCTGTGGGGGCCGACGCGGTGATGGACATGGGTATCCCTAGCAATTAGATACACGACTGTAGCTTACTTCTTCGACGGTAGGCTACATCGCTGTAGCTAAGCAAGGGGGCAACGATGAGCGAACGCGACGGACGCACCCGGCGGCGCGGCGAGGAGTTGATCAGCGCCATCCACGCCGCGGTGCTGCAGGAGGTGCTGGAGGTCGGCGTCGGGCGGCTGACCATGGACGGCATCGCCAAGCGGGCGGCCACCGCCCGCACCACGCTCTACCGCCGCTGGTCCGACCCGATCGAGGTGCTCGTGGACGCGCTCTACCACGCCCATCCGGTCGAGGAGCCGACGCCGGGGGCCGACGACCTGCGCGGCGACCTGATCCGCGCACTCCAGCTCATGGTCAGGTGGACGCTCAGCCCGGCCGGCCTCGCGGTCGCGGCCATCCTCACCGACCCCAAAGGCTCGGCCAAGGTCTCCGACGCCCTGTTCGAGAAGGTCTTCGCCAACCGGGGCGGCACGTTCACCAGCACCGTGCTGCGGCACTACGCCGAGAGGGGCCACTTCCCCGCCGAACTCCTCACCCCGGTGGTGGCCGACATCGGCGAAGCCCTCATCACCAAACGCCTCCTCGACACCGGCAAGCCACCCACCGACACCGACCTGGCCGCCATCGTCGACCAGGCCATCCTCCCCGCCATCGGCCTGATGCCCGCCGAACCGGAGTGACCTCATCCCCAAGCCGGCACCGCCAGGCCCGGCGCTCTCCGCCGTGACCTGCCGGCGGTGGCCCGGCACCCGTCAAGCGCCCGACAGGTACTCGCCGCCTACCTCCGCCACGCCACCCACGCCGAACGCCGCCGCCACCTCGGACATGGAAACGCCCGCCTCCCCAGCTGCGGGCGGGAAAGCGGGCGTCGCCGGTTCGGGTCGCCGTCTACGAGGCGACGGGCTCGTGGGTGCGGTCGTTGTTGCTGGTCGGCGCGATGGTCACGGAACGCCGCTTCGACACGACGATGGCCGCGACCACCACGCCCACCGCCACCACGGTGATGCCGATGCGCAGCACCGGGTTGCCCGCGTACAGCACGACCGCGGGCGCCACCAGCAGCGCCACCAGGTTCATCACCTTGATCAGCGGGTTGATGGCCGGACCGGCCGTGTCCTTGAACGGGTCGCCGACCGTGTCGCCGATGATCGTGGCCTCGTGCGCCGGAGAGCCCTTGCCGCCGTGGTGACCGTCCTCGACGAGCTTCTTGGCGTTGTCCCACGCGCCGCCCGAGTTGGCCAGGAAGACGGCCATCAGGGTCCCGCAGGCGATGGCGCCCGCCAGGAAGGCGCCCAGCGGGGCGTACCCCAGGGCGAACCCGACCGCGATCGGCGTCATGACCGCCAGCAGACCGGGCGTGGCCAGCTCGCGCAGCGAGTCGCGGGTGCAGATGTCCACGACCCGGCCGTACTCCGGCTTCTGCGTGCCGTCCATGATGCCGGGGTTCTTGCGGAACTGTTCGCGTACCTCGAAGACCACCCGCATCGCGGCCCGCCCGACCGCCATGATCGCGAGTCCCGAGAACAGGAACACGACCGCGGCGCCGATGATCAGACCGACCAGGACGTTCGGCTGGTCGATGCTGAGGCTGAAGGTGGAGAACGTGCCGAGCGCCTCCTTGACGGACGTGGTCGCCGCCGCCAGCTCGCCCTCGACCGCCGTACGGAATGCTCCGAACAGCGCCGTCGCGGCCAGCACGGCGGTCGCGATGGCGATGCCCTTGGTGATGGCCTTGGTGGTGTTGCCGACGGCGTCGAGGCTGGTCAGCACGCGGGCGCCCTCGCCGTCGACGTCGCCGGACATCTCGGCGATGCCCTGGGCGTTGTCGGAGACGGGGCCGAAGGTGTCCATGGAGACGATGACGCCGACCGTGGTCAGCAGACCGGTGCCCGCGAGCGCGACCGCGAACAGGGCGATCGTGACGTTCCCGAAGCCGAGCAGGAACGCGCCGTAGACCGCGCCGCCGATGATGAGCGCCGAGTAGACCGCCGACTCCAGGCCGACGCTGATGCCGGACAGGATGACGGTGGCGGGGCCGGTGACGGAGCTCTCGCCGATCTCCCGGACCGGACGCCGCGTCGTCTCCGTGAAGTACCCGGTGAGCAGCTGGATGGCGCTGGCCAGCACGAGCCCGATCAGCACCGCGACGATGGCGATGAGCCGCGGGTCGGCGTCGGACTGCACGGTGGCGCCCGTCAGACCGGCGAAGCTGTCCGGCAGGTACCAGAACGCGGCCGCGGTCACCAGCACCGCCGAGATCGCGGCCGAGATGAAGAAGCTGCGGTTGATCGCCGCCATGCCGCTGCGGTCGCGGTCGCGCATGCCGGTGACGAAGATGCCGATGATCGCGGTGAGGACACCGATCATCGGGACGATGAGGGGGAAGATCAACCCCTCCTCGCCGAACGCCGCCCGCCCCAGGATGAGGCTCGCGACCAGCATGACCGCGTACGACTCGAACAGGTCGGCCGCCATGCCGGCGCAGTCACCGACGTTGTCGCCCACGTTGTCGGCAATGGTGGCGGGGTTGCGCGGGTCGTCCTCCGGGATGCCCTGCTCGACCTTGCCCACCAGGTCGGCGCCCACGTCGGCCGCCTTGGTGAAGATGCCGCCGCCGACCCGCATGAACATCGCCAGCAGCGCCGCCCCGAACCCGAACCCCTCGAGCACGTAGGGCGCGTCACCCTGGTAGACGAACACCACGACGGCCGCTCCGAGCAGGCCGAGGCCCACCGTGACCATGCCCGCCACGCCGCCGGTGCGGAACGCGATGCGCATGGCCCGCTTCTCGCCCGACTCCTTGGCCGCGGCCGCCACGCGCACGTTGCCGCGCACGGCCAGCCACATGCCCAGGAACCCGGTCAGCGCGGAGAACACCGCTCCGACCACGAAGAAGATGGAACGCCCGATGCGTACGTCTGTTTCTCCCGGCAGGAGGAGCAACAGGAAGGGAATCACGACGACGAAGATCGCCAACGTGCGGAACTGGCGCGCGAGGTAGGCGCTGGCGCCTTCTTGTACGGCGCGCGCGATGTTCTGCATGCGTTCGGTGCCCTGGCCGGCGGACAGCACCTCCCGCACCAGTCCGCCGGCGACGGCTAGCGCGATCAGTGCGACCGCGGCGACCACGATCACGATGGTGAGATTGTTTCCGCTCAGAACCAGATTGGACGCTGGCTCAGCTGCCAGCATGTGCCTGCTCATCGTTCTCCTCGGCAAGACCGGTCGTCCTGCCCGGGCGGTGCCTCCCGGCTACCTCGGCGGGTGTTGCGGCACCATCCGGGTTGTGGGTGCCGCTTCCGGTTGAATCCGCGTTCCGCCGGATCACCTTGGCCGGTTCCCGGAGTCTACGCAGGCGCACAACCGATATGAAGGCTCTGAGCGTCGCTAATTGTGCGAGTGTCTAGCAATCCCCTGCCAGCGCCCGGGTTTGGGACCTGACATGCGAAATTTCCGGAGGTTTGGGGTCACTGCAAGGCGATAATTCGGCCAGACCGAAATTAGGGCGACATGGACACGAGTGAATCCTGAGAACGCCTCGGCGCCGCCACGCGAGCACTCGCGCCCACGGCACCCCGCGCCTACGAAGGCGCTGTTCAGGACCCTAACCGTAGCTTGACCGAAGCTCTGACAGATCTTGGCGCATGGCAAGTGTACGGGCGGAATATGAATCGGCAGAAATCCACCCTTTCTCCCGGACCGGGGTCGGACCGGGGTCCCCATTGACCCGCACAAATACTCCCCCGGCTGCCCCCGAAGGCGACCATGACTTACCGCGAGGCCACCCTCGACTTGCCCGCGAGGCCACCCTCGACTTCCCCACGAGAACGCCCCCGACTTCTCACGAGCACCGTCGACATCTTCAGGACCTCTACATCTTCAGGAGGGGACTCTCTGCATCTTCACGAAAGCACCTTGACTCCCCATGAAGGCGCCTCCGCCGTTCCCACCCCGGGCCCACCCCCGGCTTCCCACCCCGGCCCCCCACCTCGCTCAGAACCGACCTCCCCTTTCCCACCCCGGGCCCACCCCGGCTTTCCTGCCCTGGACCGCCACCTCTTCCCCGCTCTGGACCGCCCGCTTTCCCCGCTCTGACCGCCCTGGCTTTCCCACCGCCCGAGCCCCCAGCCTCGCTCAGAACCGCCTCGCCTTCCCCACCCCGGGCCCACCCCGGCTTTCCAACCCCTGCGCCCGGTCCTCGCCCTGGACCGCCTCGGCTTCCCACCCCAGGCCCCCGGCCCCGCTCAGAACCCGCCTCGCCTTTCCCACCCCGGCCCCGCCGCGGCTTTCCAACCCCTGGGCCCCGGCCTCCCCCTGGGCCGCCTCGGCGCTTAGAACCCGCCTCACCTTTCCCACCCCGGGCCCACCCCGGCTTTCCTGCCCTGGACCGCCCGCTCTCCCCCCTCTGGACCGCCCTGGCTTTCCCACCGCCCGAGCCCCCAGCCTCGCTCAGAACCCGCTTCACCTTTCCCACCCCAGGCCCACCCCGGCTTTCCAACCCCTGAGCCCCCGGCCTCCGCCTGGGCCGCCTCGGCGCTTAGAACCCACCTCACCTTTCCCACCCCGGCCCCCCACCTCGCCCAGAACCCACCTCCCCTTTCCCACCCCGGGCCCACCCCGGCTTTCCTGCCCTGGACCGCCCGTTTTCCTGCTCTGAACCGCCACCTCTTCCCCGCTCTGGACCGCCCGCTTTCCCCGCTCTGACCGCCCTGGCTTTCCCACCGCCCGAGCCCCCAGCCTCGCTCCGAACCCGCTTCGCCTTTCCCACCCCCAGGCCCGCCCCGGCTTTCCAACCCCTGAGCCCCCGGCCTCCGCCTGGGCCGCCTCGGCAGTTAGAACCCACCTCACCTTTCCCACCCCGGGCACACCCCGGCTTTCCTGCCCTGGACCGCCCGCTTTCCTGCTCTGGACCGCCCCCGCTTTCCCCGCTCTGACCGCCCTGGCTTTCCCACCGCCCGAGCCCCAGCCTCGCTCAGAACCCGCTTCGCCTTTCCCACCCCGGGCTGCCCCGGCAACCCCTGGGCCCCCCGCCTCCCCCTCGGCCGCCCCGGCCTCCCCCTCGGCCGCCCCGGCCTCCCCCTCGGCCGCCCCGGCCTCCCACCCCGGGCCCCCGGCCCCCCGCAGAACCCGACTCGTCTTTCCCGCCCCGGGCCCGCCCCGGCTTTCCGACCCCTGGGCCCCCGCCTCGCCCTAGACCGCCTCGGCTTTACCGCGCTAGGCCCGCCTCCGTTTTCCCGCCCTGGGCCCGCCCCGGGTTTCACCACATCCATGGCTAGGAAGGTAAGCAGGCCCGATGTAAGCACCTCAAGCCCACTCCAACAGCACAACCACACGGCGAAAGGCGAGGACCGCCTCACCCTCCCCTGCCGGTGTTCGCGGTGCGGCTCCCGCCCACGTTGCCGATCAGCGCGCCCTTCCAGCCGGAACGGATGCCGGCGAGCACGGTGTAGTGATCGTTATGGATCGGGCATAGAAACGTCGGCCGACAAGGTCGTCCGTACAAGGGCAGAGTGAGCATGACGAACAGCGACGGCCGGTGATTTCGCCGTCTGGACATGGCCGTCTGGACATGGCCGTCTGGACATGGCCGTCTGGACATGGCCGTCTGGACATGGCCGTCTGGACATGGCCGTCTGGACATGGCAGGTGCGCCCAAGGATGGTGTTTGCCATCTTGCGCTGGACAGGTTCGGCGCATTTGCGTCCAGCGCGTCCCCAGGGCTGCGGGCACCGCAGGCCGCAGGCCAGCCAGGCATCGCAGGCCATGCCGGGCCGCAAGCCGCGGGCCAGCCAGGCACCGCACGCCGCAGGCCATGCCAGGCACCACAGGCCGCAGGCAATGCCAGGCACCGCAGGCCGCAGGCCATGCCAGGCACCACAGGCCGCAGGCAATGCCAGGCACCACAGGCCGCAGGCAATGCCAGGCACCGCAGGACGCAGGCCATGCCGAGGGGCCGGCCGGGGCAGGGTGCTTTCCCGCTCGATGGCCCGCGGGTCGTGCCGAGTGTTGATGGCTAGCGTGGCAGGCTGTGTGCCCCCGCCTGCTGGTGCCGACCGGCAACAAGGTGTGTCAAGGCGGCCGGTCCAGACCACCTCGGATGGTTTCCTCCATGCCCTCAAGCGGGCTGCGAGAGCCTGCCGCCCTCGGTCGAAGCGCTTGGGACCATACGCGGCCTTCCGGAGGCCGCATCAGTGGATTCCTGGTGTCCGTAATCGCCCGGGGTTTCAGGTGCCCGAAAAGCCGGTGCGTCATCCGGCTGATGCATGTCACGGCGGCCGAGCCCACCATGCGCCGTGACGGCGGCCCGCCCCGTGCGGGTCAGCGGGCGTCTCCCTGGAGGTGCTCAGCCACGGTCGGCGAGGGGTGTGCCGTCGGCTCCGCCGTACAAGATGCGGGTTTTCGCCCTGTACGGCGGGACACCGCGCACCCGCGAGGGCGCCCAGCGGCGAGGCGGGCGCCAGGCATCCTCACGGGCACGCTCGACCACCACCCGAGGCCCCACGAGGGTCTGCCCGCTCACATCCAGCCGAGGGGCAGTCGAGACCCGGCGAGAAGCCGTCAGCCGGCCGAGGCCGCACCGGGCCTGGGCCGGCACACCGGCACGGCGGTCACACCGCCACGGCGGCGGGCCAGCTCATGCGGATGTTGGTCCCCTTGGGGCTGGGGAAGACCTCGACGTCGTCGGCCAGTCCTTCGATGACCGCGATGCCGAAGTTGGACATGAACGAGTCAGAGAGCATGCCGAGGTCGAGGGGCTGCTCCTGCTTGATTTCCTCGCTGGGGGCCTGGTCGCTGACCGTGACCTCGAAGCGTCCGGAATCGTCACGCAGCTCGATGCGGATGGGCTCACCCGGACAGTGGACCCGATGCGCCTCGACTGCCCGGGAACACGCCTCACCCACGGCGAGCCTGACCTCGTCCAGCAGGGATTCCTCCACGCCGGTGCGGCGAGCGATGGCCGTCGCCACCAGCCGGGCGGTGCGCACATGCGCGGGGAGGGCGCTGAACGTCAGCTCGACGGTAGCCATGCTACTTGTCTTTGCCGTGAGCTTCCTTGGCCTCGTCGACCGAAGCGTAGATCCCGAAGACCTTCGTCAGACCGGTGATCCGGAAGATCTTGAGAATCCGCTCCTGGGTGCAGACCAGCTCGAGCGAGCCGTCGTGGGCACGGACCCGCTTGAGCCCCCCGACCAGGACACCGAGGCCCGTGGAGTCGAGGAAGTCGACCTTCTCCATGTTGACGAGAAGGTGGAAGTTGCCCTTGTTGACCAGGTCGATGAGGAGCTCACGCAATCTCGGCGCCGTGTAGACATCGATCTCACCCTCGACCTCCACGATGGTGAGTCGGTCTTCGGTGCGGTGATCCAACTTCAGATCCACAGATCCTCCAGCGCCTCGCCTGCGAAACTACCCTTTTGGGACTGGCAATCTGGAACGTGGCCCCAGACTGTCCGATCCTGACGCGCGGCATTCAACCACGCGCCTGGCTTGTGTCTATACGAAATCACGATTCCCGGCGACTTTGCCCAACGATGCAAGACTAGAAACAGTGACTTCCTCCGCATCCTCCCCACAACAAGCAGGTCCACTCCTCCACCACCTGCTTGGTGTTCCCGCACGTCACGACCGTGTAACCCATGTGGAGCATGTTCCAGCACGTCGGGCGGGGCACGCGCGCTGGCCGGAATGGACGCCGGACCTGCTCATTACGCGCTTGGCGAACCACGGCGTCACAGGGCTCTGGCCCCACCAGCACGAGGCCGCCGACCTGGCATTCCGTGGCCGAAACGTGATCATCTCCACGGGTACGGCGTCGGGGAAGTCGCTGGCGTACCTGACTCCCGCGGTCGCCTCCTGCCTCGACGGCGGCACCATCCTTTACCTAACCCCTACCAAAGCCCTGGCCGCCGACCAGCTCCGCGCCCTGCGCGAACTGCGCATCACCCAGGTGCGCGCGGCCTGCTTCGACGGCGACACGCCGTTCGAGGAACGCACCTGGGTTCGCCAGCACGCCAATTACGTCCTGACGAACCCGGACATGTTGCACCGCGGCATCCTCCCCCGCCACGCCCAGTGGTCGTCCTTCTTCCGCCGCCTCCGCCTGATCGTCGTGGACGAGTGCCACGGCTACCGCGGCGTCTTCGGCTCGCACGTCGCCCAGATCCTGCGCCGCCTGCGCCGCGTCTGCGCCCGGTACGGCTCGCAGCCCACCTTCCTGCTCGCCTCGGCCACGGCCAGCGAGCCCGGGGCGTTCGCGAAGAGGCTGACGGGCCTTGAGATGGACGAGGTGACGGTGGACGCCTCGCCCAAGGGCTCGACGACCATCGCGCTGTGGGAGCCGCCTCTGACGGAGCTCCGAGGCGAGGGAGGCGCACCGGTACGCCGTACGGCGACGGCCGAGGCCGCCGACCTCCTGGCCGACCTCGTTTTGTCCGACGTACGCACGCTCGCCTTCGTCCGTTCGCGCCGCGGAGCGGAAACGGTCGCCCTGTCCGCCCGCGCCAAACTCTCCAACGTCGCTTTCTCCCTCACCCCCCACCGAACCGCCGCCAACCCCACGGAACCGTCTCGTACGGACAACGCCCGGAGTCACCGCCGGGACCCCGCTCAGCCATCCACCAGCGACAGCTCACCCGATCGCCACCGAGCCCCGGACGACGCCGCAGATCCATGCGCTTCCCCCGGTGCCCCCGCCGGCGATGCCGAGCCGTC
This sequence comes from Nonomuraea terrae, assembly GCF_044465245.1. Classification (NCBI taxonomy): domain Bacteria; kingdom Bacillati; phylum Actinomycetota; class Actinomycetes; order Streptosporangiales; family Streptosporangiaceae; genus Nonomuraea; species Nonomuraea terrae. Next base: position 724,936 of record NZ_JBITLL010000008.1, read on the forward strand.
CAGCACCGACGGCTCTCCCGATCTCCCCGCCTCGGCTCCCCTGTCCGAGCCCGTCGGAGGCGAGGGCTCGGCGGGGCCGGGCTCGTCCGCCGCGATACAGGGCACTTCCGTAGCAAGCCCCTTCGGCTGGAACCTCGCGGATGGCGAACGGGCGGACCTGGCCGAGCTCCCCGACAAGATTGCCGCCTACCGCGCCGGCTACCTCGCCGAGGACCGCCGGCTCCTCGAGAAGGCCCTCCGCGCGGGCACCATCATGGGCCTGGCCACCACGAACGCCCTCGAGCTCGGCGTGGACGTCTCCGGCCTCGACGCCGTGCTCATCGCCGGCTGGCCCGGCACCCGGGCCTCCTTCTGGCAGCAGGCCGGGCGGGCGGGCCGCGACGGCCGGGACGCGCTGGCCGTACTGATCGCACGCGACGACCCGCTGGACACCTACCTCGTCCACCACCCCCAGGCCCTGTTCGGGCAGCCTGTCGAGGCGATCGTCCTCGATCCGGACAACCCGTACGTGCTGGGCCCTCACCTCTGCGCCGCCGCGGCCGAGATCCCGCTGACCGAGGACGACTTGTCCGTCTTCGGCCCCACCACCGCGGACGTCCTGGACGACCTCGTCAAGGACAACCTGCTCAGGAGGCGCCAGGCGGGATGGTTCTGGACCAGGCGCGAGCGCGCCACCGACCTCGCCGACATCCGCGGCGGCGGAGGCGCCCCGATCCAGGTCGTGGAGTCGTCCACCGGCCGGCTCCTGGGCAGCGTGGACGAGCCCTCCGCCCACTCCACGGTCCACACCGGCGCGGTCTACCTCCACCAGGGCGAGACCTTCCTGGTGGAGCTGCTCGACCTGGACGCCGGCGTGGCCCTCGTCTCCAGTGGGAACCCGGACTACACGACGTTTGCTCGTGACATCACCGACATCTCCATCCTCTCCACCGAGCGTTCTCACCCCCTCGGCCCCGGCACTCTGCACTTCGGCGAGGTCGAGGTGACGCGGCAGGTTGTCTCGTACCTCAAGAGGCGCCTCCAATCCGGTGAGGTGCTCGGCGACGAACCCCTGGAGCTGCCGCCCCGCACCCTCCGCACCCGTGCCGTCTGGTGGACACTGCCCGCCACGGCCGTGGCCCCGCTCGCGGAGGCGGGCATCGACCTCGGCGGTGCCGCCCACGCCGCCGAACACGCCTCCATCGGTCTGCTCCCCCTCTTCGCCACCTGCGACCGCTGGGACATCGGCGGCGTCTCCACGGAACTGCACGCCGACACGGGCCTGCTCACAGTCTTCGTGTACGACGGCCACGAGGGCGGCGCCGGCTTCGCCGAACGCGGCTACGCCCGCGCGACCGACTGGCTGACGGCCACGCGCGAGGCGATCACGTCCTGCGAGTGCGAACGCGGCTGCCCCTCCTGCATCCAGTCGCCGAAGTGCGGCAACGGCAACGAACCCCTCGACAAACGAGGCGCCATCCGCCTCCTCAACACCCTTCTCACTCCCGAATAGCCCATGCCCTCTTGGCATTGCCGATCTGCACTCGCGGCCGTGACTCCGCACCGACGTGGCGGCCCCCTTCCACGACACACCTCACCTCCTTGATCGCTGTCTCGGCCACCGGCGCAGCGGCGGGTCGAGCCCCGCTTCTGATGTCATCGGACTTCCGCGGCGGGACTCGGATCTGCCGGGCCAGCGCGCGATCTACCCGTCACGGTGCGGCGTCCTGACAACGGAACCGAGATCGACAACGCGGTCCAGACGTCGACGACGTCGCCGGTGAGCGTGCACCGGGTCAGCTCGACGCCGTTCTGCTCGGCGAGTGCGGAGGCTCTGTCGCAGGCGCCCTCTGGGTCGATCACGGCCAGCCGTGCCGCGGCGAGGGCACTCAGGTCAGCGGCGCTGGTGACGCGATGGCGTGCCACGCGTACGGAACCCACGGTGGCGAAGACCATGGCGATCGCCATCAGGAGCCCCATGAGCGCCACGCCCCAGAACGTGGCCGATCCGCGCTCCCCGGCAGAATCACGCCCACCGGCAACGCCGCGCTCCCTCGAAGAGCCTGGCTCTCCGCCCAAGCCACGCCCTGTCACCGAGGCACACCCCGATGCCGAGCCGTGCTCTCTCACGGGACCTCGCCCTCCCATCGGTGCCTCCTTGTTGAGTGGTCGGGTTGCCCGGCCTGTCAGGACGTCGGCCCCTGACAGGCCGGGGCTTTGGTGGGTTGAGTGCTCACTGAGGGACGTCGGGTTCGGTGTCGGCGGTGGCTGTGGCTGATACGCGGACGGCGGGGAGTGAGTGCCCCCAGGCTGGTCGTACTTCTACGGTGATCTGGACTTCGGTGAGCTCTGAGTCGCGGGATACGGCTACTTCGGCTAGTGGAGTGGTGGATGCGCGGGCGAAATCGCGGACTTGGTCGAGTGGCTCGCCTCTGGCTGCGGCCCGAGCCGCCGCGCGGGCCGCGTCGACGCATTCGAGCTGCGCACCGACTGCTTGGATGGCCCACAGGGCTGCGGCCAGGACGACCATGAGGGCGGGCAGCATCGCAGCGGTCTCGGCCGTCACCGAACCCCGCGATGCCGGCCCCCTACCGCTCGTGCAGGGCCGCGACGGGCCGAGGGTCACTTCTGCGCGGTGTTGAGTGCGCGCTCGATGAGCGACGTCAGCATCTCCTGGACCTCCGTACTGCTCACCACCTTGAACAGGATCGCGGCGAAGGCGCAGGCCGCGATGGTGCCCACGGCGTATTCGGCTGTGGACATGCCGCGCTCGCGGTTGACGCTCGCGTAGTGGAGCCACTTGTTGTAGCGCGGCCTTGTGGTGATCGCGGGCCGGTCTCGGCGGTTGGGGAGTGATCGCTCGCTGGGGCTGGTGCTGGAGTGGTCAGGCTGGTCGGTGGCAGTGGGCTCGGCTGTCTCGGGCGTGCTGGGAACGAGTGTCATGGTGTCGTTCGACGTGGTCGGGTGAGTCTCGTCGGCTGGGGCGGCTTTGATGTCGTCGGGCGTCGTGGCGGGACTGTGCATCGTGCCTCCAGGTGGGTCAAGGCCGGGGTCTCGTCCCGGCGGGAGTCAAAGGGTCGCCGAAGCGGGGTGACGAGCAACGGCCCGAGTGGCGTTCTGTGGATAACTCGGTTGGACGGGTTGTGGGCTGTGGATGAGGCCTGGATTCCGCCGGTGTGGCCGGGGCCCGTCTTCGGTGACAGGTGTCCAGACCTGTGGATGAGGCCCTGGGCCTAGGTGGCCCATGGCGCGTCAGAGCCGTCGTCCGGGACGGTGCGCCGGCGACGCTTCTCGGGGGACGGTGACTGGCCGGCGCTGTCCGGGGGGCAACGGTCGGACAGCGGTTGTTCTCAAAGGGCGGCGGTCGGTCTCGGTCTTGTCGAAGGCGGCCCGCGTGATCGCACGATGACCGTCGACCCGCGATCCCGGCTTCCCGGACGATGACGGCCGGTGGGGACGGCTCTTGATGGTCGCCGGTCAGCCGAGGGGCGGAGCTCTCGGAGGACGACGGTCGGCTAGCAGTTGGCCGTCAATCGGCCGCTTGAAGCGGTGAGGCCAGCCACCGGTCGGCTGCTCAGAGGCGAAGGACGGCTTCCTGAGCGGGTGGTTTCCGCCGATCACTGCCTGTAGTGAAGGCTGCTCGCTGGGAGTGCGCCGTCGCCGGGTGTCGCGTTCAGGGGCGCCCCCCGGAGCGTTCTACGGGAGGACGATGGTGGAAGCCAGACCAGCTATGACCGGGATGATGCCGAGCAAGACGAAGGCCGGGAGGAAGCACAGGCCCAACGGGGCGACGGCCTTCACGCCGACGCTTCGCGCCGCGGCGACGGCCGACGCCCTGGCGGCCTCGCGGGCGTCGTCCGCCAGGCGGGTCAGTACGTCGGCCACAGGGGCGCCGCTCTGAGCCGCTCGGCTCATGGCTCGGGCGAGTTGGCCTGTGGCCGGGTCCTTGGCGAGGACGGCCCAGGTCGGTTCAGGATCGGCGCCCAGACGTAGCTGGCTGCTGACCCATGTGAGGCGGCGGCCGAGTGGGCCGCCGACCGCGTTCGCGGCGATCTCGGTGGCGGCGCTCACCGGTCGGCCCGCCAGGAGGCAGGCGGTCATCAGATCGGCGGCGAACGGAAGGTCCGCGACTATGCGCTGACGCTCTTGCCGGACGTGGTCGGGTTCCCTGCGGTGCAGGAACACCGCGACCGCCGGGGTGATGAGCAGGCCGACTATGGCTCCCGCGTAACCGCCGACGAGGAGTGCCGACAGGAGACCGGCGGCTCCTGCTGAGAGCGCTGTTCTGCGGGTGAGGCGGTTCGGGTGTGTGTCAGCGGAGTGCAGCCACGCCGGCTGCGGCTCGTCCTTCGCGGCCGGAGGGATGGCGCACTGCGGTTCTTGCAGTCCGGCTCGATGCCGGGCATGCGCAGGAGTCGCTGAACGGAGCCGGGCCAGGCGCTCTGCGGGTGTTCTCGGTGAGAGCCAGAGCCAGGCGGCCGCGCCGGCACACAAGGCGGACAGGAGGGTCTGAAGCATGGACGGATCCGAATCTTTGCGGCGTGTTGTGAGCGCGGTGATGACCGGTTGTGGGCTGATGCCGGGTCATGACCGGATGACGCAATTGCGTACGGTCTCTGGCAGGGATCTGATCGCCGGCCGGATGGTCGGTCTGGCGAACATCTGACGGCCATCCAGGTGTTCAGCTTCGGGCAGCAGACGTGTCCTCCGGGGTTGAAGCCCCGCCGGCCATCACCATGAATGAGCGCGTCAGGCACCAGGGATCGACGGTTTCACCGGAAACGAACGACCTGGCACGTCGTCAGCCCATCGACCTGACAACCCTCCACGACGCCGCCCCCGGAACAAGGCAGTCATCCAAGGGTCAGCCGGCGGCAAGACGGACTTCCCGGCGTCCTCGGGACCAGGCCCGCTGGTCAACCCGCTGCAGGAATCCCTCATCGAGAGACCCAGGGACCAAGCCGTCGGGCGATCGGAACCGACACCCGGCCGTCTGTGGCCTGAGTCGCGCGGTCGGTGGGACGGCCAAGCCCCCGGATGACCGGTCCTCGCAAGAGGCGGACAGTCGGGTCAGGTCTGGGCCTTCGTGGCCATGCGGTTGGTCCACCAGAGACCGCAGGCGTCGAGGGCCACCCCTGCGAACAGGCACATCAGCCCTGGGAGGCTGCCGAGCAGGAAGTCAAGGGGGCGCATGTTCAGGGCTGCGGCCATGAGGAGGCCGAGGGCGGGGAGGAAGGCCAGCATTCGGGCTGTGGTGCGAGGGCCTGCCAGTTGGGCTGCGACGTCTTGGCGGTGGGCCTGGGCGGCGCGTTGAGTCTGCGCCACGCGGTCGACCAGGGCGGCCATTCCGGCGCCCACAGTGGTTCCGACCTCCCAGCACGTCGCCAGCCGGCGAAGGCCCTCCCCACCTTCGGGTGGCGCCGACGAGAGAAGCGCTGCCGGAACGTCGCCGCCGTCTCTGGCTGCGGCGACGACCTGGCGCATGGCATCGGGATCGGGGAAGTCCACTGCGGCGACGGCCCTGGAGAGGGCCTCGCCCGGTGTACGGCCTGCGGAGAGTTCCGCCGAGAGGGATTGGCAGAGCTCGATCGACGCGCGTCGCCACGTGTCCGCGCGGCGCCCGGGGCTGGAGCGGGTGAGCAGGCCGCTCAGTGAGCGCCGGTAAGGGGCAGGGCGTGTTGTGAGCGGCCGTAGGAGGCGACTCAAGCGGGTCGTGGCTACGTCGGGGCCTGTCCACAGCCAAACGGCGAGGCCTGTGGACAACGCAGACATCAGCGCGTTGGTCATGATCGATCGTGTTCCTTCGATGGCGTTGTCTGGGGGGCTGATCAGCGTTCCGTCGATGCCGCTGTCCGAACGCTGATCCGGGTTCTTCCATGGCGGTGTCCAAACCCCTGATCAGAACTCCGTCCACGGCGGTGTCCGCACCCTGACCAGCGTCCCTTCCACGGCGATGTCCGCAAGCTGCTCAAGGTTCCGTCCACAGCGGTGTCCGGACGTTGATCAATGTCGGCGTCGAGCACGGCTGCCGTGTGCTGGTCCCGGGTTCGGTGCGTGCGTCGGGCGGCGCGGCAAGCGCTCGATCCGTCACGGTGTGGCCGTCGGCCGAACCGGTCGTGCGTGCTGTCCTACGGCACGTCCTTACCGTGGTGGGCTCCTTCCCGCGGACCCGCCCGAACCTGGGATGTCCTCGCCCGATGTGCCCGCCCGAACCTGGGGTGTCCTCGTCCGAGTGACTGTCCGGACGGTGACCGACGTCGCTCTGTGGCCGTGTCCTCATGGTGATCAACGGTCGTTCGTGGGTGGGCCTGATCGGAGCGGCGGTGAGTGGGGTGGTGTCAGGAGGGCTCTGTGAGTTAGGGCTTCGTAGCCAGGGCCGGGGCGGGTGCGCCCTTCGGCGTCGAATGTGAGGGCGGGGACTGCCTCGACGAAGCCGGATGGCGTCCGGTGGAGCAGACAGATCTCGGCGATGCGTCTTCGCCCGTCAGGACGGCCACGGGTGAGGTGGATGACGGCGTCGAGTGCGGCGGCGAGCTGGCTGTGGACGGCCTCTCTGCTCAGTCCGGCGGCGCAGCCCAGTGCCTCCAGGCGCGGTGGTACGTCGGCCGCGGTGTTGGCGTGCAAGGTGCCGCAGCCGCCTTCGTGGCCGGTGTTCAGGGCGGCCAGGAGATCGACGACCTCCGCCCCGCGTACTTCTCCGACCACCAGGCGGTCGGGGCGCATTCTGAGCGCCTGCCGTACGAGGTCGCGCAAGCCCACTCCTCCTGCGCCCTCCAGGTTGGCCGGACGGGTCTCCAGGCGTACGACATGTGGGTGGAGCGGGCGGAGCTCGGCGGAGTCCTCCACCAACAGGAGACGGTCGCCCGGGTCCGCGAGGGAGAGCAAGCCGGACAGGAGGGTCGTCTTGCCGGTGCCGGTACCCCCCGTCACGAGAAAAGCGAGCCTGGCGGTGACCATGGCGGTGAGTACGGGGATCGCCGACGGGGCGATGGTGCCCGCCGAGACCAGGTCGGTCAGGGTGAACGTACGTCTCGGTGGCAGTCGGAGGGAGACGCAGGTGCCGCCGGAGGCGACTGGTGGCAACACCGCATGGAGCCGGACTCCTCCTGGCAGGCGGGCGTCGACGTAGGGTGAGGCGTCATCGAGGCGTCGGCCCGCTGCGGTCGCCAGGCGTTGGGCCAATCTGCGTACGGCTCCGTCGTCGGCGAAGGTGACCGGCGTGCGGCGCAAGCCGGCGCCGTCGTCCACCCACACCTCCCGCGGCCCGTTGACGAGGACGTCGGTCACGTCGGGTTGGGCAAGCAGGGGTTCGAGGGGCCCCGCGCCGATGAGGTCGGCGCAGAGGGCGCGGGCCACGGCCAGGATCTCCGCGTCGCCGTAAACGGCTTTCTCGGCCCTGAGGGCGACGGCGACCTGGGCTGCGCTGGGCTCGACGCCGGTCCGTGCGAGGCGTACCCGGACGGCCTCGACCAGCTCGGGGGAAACGCGCGCAGGAGCCGTGGACCCAGGGTGCCCTGCTGTAGGCGTTCTGGATACAGGGGTCCTCGGCGCGCCTGGTGCAGGGATCGCCGCAGGCGCATACGACATGGAAGAAGCCGTGGTCGAAGAGGCAGCGCGTGAAGGCGCTGCTGAGGTCACCGCGGAGTGGCCGGGCACGCAGGTCGCATCTGGGCGTGGAGGGACTGCTCCGGGGTTTGCCTGGACCCTTATGGAGTGCACTGACACTGCGGTGGGATGCGTGGGAACCATCCTGAGCCGCTCTGTGGCATCCGTAGAAACCTCCGCAGGCCGCCGGAATGCGACCGTGGAATCCGCGGAAACCACCGTGGGATCCCTGGGGACCGCCGCAGAGTGCGCGAAAGCCTCCACAACAGGCGCGGTGACCCTTCCGGGGTGCGTCGGAGCCGGTCCGGGATACGCGGAGACCATCTCCGGACGCGCGTAGACCGCCCCCGGACGCGCAAGGACTGCTCCCGGATGCGGTGAGACCCCTTCAGCCGGCGTGGAGACCGTCCCCGGACGCGCAGAAGCCGCTCTCGGACGCACAGGGACTGTTCCTGAGTTAGCCGGAACCCTTTCGGCAGCACGTGCGGTGACCGCATCCGGATGCGCAGAAAGCGTTCCCGGGCGCGCAGAGACCGTTCCACGTTGCGTTTCGCGCCTTTCGGTGCGCGCCGACACTGCCTCCGGGTGTGCGGAGACCGTTTCTCGATGCGGTTGGACGCGTTCGAGGGGTGTGGGGGCTCCGGTGGGGCGGCTGGGTGGCTGGATCGGGGGCGGGTGACTGGATGGGATGTCGGTGGTGGAGTACGGGTTGCTTGACCGTTGGGTGGGGGTCATGTGGCCGGCAGGAGGTCTCGGAGGAGGGACGTGCACAGGTTGCCGAGCACGGTGCGGGGGCCCAGCCTGGGGAGCTCGCCGCGGTTGAGGGTGGCGGTGAGTCTGGGCTGGTCGGGGAGGTTGCCGGCCGGTGGGACACCGAGCGAGGACACCACCACCTCGTCGTCGAGGACCCCGGGACGGAGGATCGCGCGGATGTCGGCGGTGTGCTTGTGCGTCTCGGAGAGGACCTGTGAGGCGGAAAGGATGCCTCGCACGTCTGCCGTCGCCACCAGGAGCGTGGTTTTCGCTCTGGTCAGAGCCTCGATCGCGGCTGGGTCGAGATGGCGTGGGAGGTCGACGACCACCAGGTCGAAGCCCCGGGTGCCTGCTTCGAGGACCGAACGCATGGCTTGGGCGGGAATCGGTGCCACGTCGCCTCTGTGGAAGGACAGGACCGCCAGATCGCCGAACGCCGGGAGCGCCGCCTGGAGCGCGCTGGAGCTGACCCTGCCCTCCCTGGCCACCAGGTCGCCCCAGCGGGCTCCTGGCGCCTCCTCGTGGCCCAGCAACGCGTCTATGCCGCCGCCCAGCGGATCGGCGTCGACAAGGAGCGTACGGAGATGGTCGGCTGAAGCCCTCAGGGCGAGACAGGCCGCCAGCACGCTCGCGCCCGCCCCACCCCGGCCGCCGATCACGCAGGTCACGGATCCGGAGCGTGGGTCGGGCTCCATGGCGTCGGCGAAGCGCTCCACGAGGTGGCGCTCGTCGCTCGGCAGAGTCACGACGGTCTGGGCGCCCACGGCCACGCACTTGCGCCAGGTGTCGGGGTCGTCGGTCTCGCGGGTGACGAGGACGACCTGCTCTCGGGCGGGTGGTGCGGCCGCGGCCACGGCGTCCGCCTGATCGGCTCCCACCGCGACGAGCGGGGCGAGGTTCCAGTACGGGCGGGCGTGCGCGGGGACGTGGGCCACGTCGAGCTGCGCGCCGGCCGCGGCGGCTATGCGGACCAGGTCGTCCAGCAGGGCGTGGTCCTCGGTGATGACCAATGGGCGATGCATGTGGGATCGGCCTCTCCCGGCGGTGGGTGGATGTTGGTGGCCCACCTTGCCGGAGGCGGTCGCGGCGGCGAGGCGCTGGAACGGGTTCTGTGGATAACCGGTGGCGCGCTGGTCCACAGCTGTGGACAACGGGTCTTCGCCGACGCATGGCAGAGGGTCGCTGTTGGCCCGCAGGCCCTGGACCGCGGCTCGCGGGCCCCGACCCCGGTCCGCGAGTGAAGCCTCGGGCGACGCACAGACCTACCGCCTCGGATGGCGTCTGTGGCAGTAGGTCCTCGTCCTTGTACGAAGGACCTCGGCCGCGAAAGCGGGCTGGGGCACGCGATCGGCAAGCGCAAGCGACGCACGATCTTCGATCCGGACGGCAGATCAGCATGCTGGTCCACTGCTTAGGAATCACGGCGTGCGCAACCGGATGTGGCCGGAGAAGGACGGCGGCAGCATGAAGGCGACTGGGCTGGACGGCGCTGTCAGCCGCGGGTCATGAAGCGCGGTGAGACGCAGGCGCACAGCCTCGGTCATGGTGGCACACAGGTTCACGGCACGCATGGGCTGTGGCAGGCAGACGTGCGCGCAAGCAGACGTGCGCGCAAGCGAACGTGCGTGCAGGCAGACGTGCGTGCAGGCAGACGTGCGTGCAGGCAGACGTGCGTGCAGGCAGACGTGCGTGCAGGCAGACGTGCGTGCGCGCAGGCAGGCGCGCAGGCAGGCAGGATGTCAGCGGCGGCCACGAGCGGCTCGCCTGGTGGACTCTTCGCCAGGCGGCCCGCCGATGGCGGTGATCCGGGATGAGGCGGGCGGAGAGAATCTTGAGCGATCCGCGCCGAGGACTCGTTCGGCGGCAGGGTGCCGAACCCGAGACCGCTGGAGCGCGGTGAGCCCGCATAGACATGGCTCTGGGTTGTGGTTCGCGGGCGGCGAACGGATGTGGAGTGGCCGCTGCGTGAGGCGGGAGGCTTGCCCTGGAAAAAGGGCGACCCCCGCCGGGGGGGAGAGCGGGGGTCGCCTGCCGGTCCGGCTCCGGGGGGGTAGAGCCGGTCCCGTTTCAGAAGAAAGCTTTCATCACCTAACCGGAACCTGGCAAGGGAGTTGCAAAGCAATCCCGTGCGCGTCGCTCCAGTTTCAGGCGATACCAACGTATGCTGCCCGATCGACTCGAGTTACGTCGAGGAGCAATCTCGCTTTTTCGCCAAGTTTTTTTCGTCGACTCATAACGATCACATAAAGCTGATCACTCTGTGTGATCGGCGACCATCGCGGATCCACGACTCCTCGTTCCGGATCGCCATAGCGCGCGACGGCCCGATGCACACTCCGGTAAAGGTCTTGGCCGGAGGGGTTCCCATCAGGGCGGATCGGACGTAGAAAGTAGATACGGACTCCGGTCCGGGTGCATCAGTCGGGTACCCACGCGCGACCAGCCGCGGGAGGCGCGTCGAGACGGGCTTGACCCGGTCCGACGGATACAGGTGCACGCTTGGTAACCCGGCGTGGTGCGCAAAGCGACGGCGTCTCAGGATTGAGACGCCGTCCGCTATGTCAGGAAATGTCCGGATCGCCAACCCGTGAGGGCCGGAAGGGCTCGGATCACGAGCTTTGAACAGCGGCACGGCCGCGGTTCATGAAAGGTCCGGGCGGTGGCACGGCCCAAGATCTTGAGGGTTCGGGCAGTAGCACGGCCAGGGTCTCCGAAAGCCACGGCCTCAGCACACGGCGCTGGATTCCAGAGAGCCGCGCTGCGAAATGTCCTCAGCTACAGGATCGTCAAGCACAGGTCCCGAACTACCGCATCACCGTAGGTCCCGGGCTATCGCGCCATCACAGGTCTTGAGCTGCGGCGGCACCACGGCCGCCCGGGTCAGGGCCGCAATGGGCATCGGAACAGCCACATCGCGAAAGGCCCCCACTCAACGCGCCGTAGAAGGTAGGGAACCACCGCACCTCCGCAAGTCCCTGGCTGCCGCATCGCCGCAGGTGGCAGCGCCCACACCACGAAACCCAGGGACAGCCGTACCGAGAAAGAACCGTACGAAACGCACCCCAGAAGACACCGAACCACCGCAGGTCCCCCAACCGCCGCGTCACCGCAGGTACTAGTCGTCCGGCAACGAAGGCCCGGAACGGCCGTACCGCGAGCGGGTCGCATCGCGGATGGTGCTGAACGGCCCGGCCATCGAGGCGGCGGGACTGGCACGACGCCAAGGGTTCGAAAGCCGGTGAGGGGGTCAGCCTCGTTGCATGGCCTCGCAGATCGCCGTGGTTTCGCGTACGCCGAGGGTTACCGCGGAGGCGCAGTGTTGTATCCACTGCGCCACCCCCTCCGGGCTCCCGCTCAGGTACGCCCGCAACGCCTCCGCGTACGGCAGCTCCTGATGCCCCACCTCCACCGCCACCAGCGACTTCGGATCGAGCCCGTACTCGACCAGGGTCAACCGCCCGGCCGAGCGCGCGACGACGCCGTCGGCCGTGCCGAACGGGCGCAGTACCGCCAGCTCCGCGTGCACCACGGCGGAAAGGATGATCGCGGGCGCCTTCGCCGACTGTTCCAGCAGGTCGAACAGGCTCTCCATGCGGATGGACGTGTCGGCCGCAGCGGGCGCGGGGCCGAGGCCGAGCGGGTCGGGGGCGTCGTCGTAGTCGCGGGGACGGCCCAGCGCTGCCTCCGGGGCGAGCCCGGCCGCCGCCACGGCGTGCAGCCGGGCCAGCACCTGCCTGGGCGCCTTGCGCCAGGTCGGGCCCAGCCGTCCCATCTCGGCCGACGCGCGCAGCGCACCCTGTACGACGGGATCGTGGATCTCGTCCCTGCGCAGGGCGTCGAGGGGTACGTCCACACCCTCGACGGCGGCCGAGGCTCGGGCGCCGCGCAGGGACGACTCCGTCGAGACCGCGGGGCTGGCCCGGCGCAGGACGCGGTGACGGTACAGCCGGTCGACGGCCTGCCGGGCCTCGTCCACCGCCTCCGCGACGCCGGGGAACTGGGCGATGACGGCCAAGGGGTCACTCACGTGACCTGACCTTACCTGCGGGTAGCGGTCAAGCGGCCCCAGGGGCGTCGGGGCACGAAACACGGTGCCGGTAGCGATCACTCCCGCGCATGGACGCCGGGCTAGAAGTCCGGTGGGGACAGCAAGCCGCCGCAGCCGCAGACGAAAAGCCCTGTACAAGCAGCGGCCGACCCGCCACCGGCCAAGACGTCCAGTCCGGATAGCGGTCAATCCGCCACAGAGGCGCTCGCCAGGAGGCCGGTGCGGGCAAAGGCCAGTCCGGGCGCGCCGGCCAGGAAGCACGGCGGGGATAGCGGTCAATCTGCCGCTGAGCACCGGCCAAGAAGGCCAGGGCGGGTAGGCGGCCAACTCACCGCGGAAGCCCGGTGCAGGCAACGGCAACCCGCCGGACACAGACCGAGAAGACCAGGACAGCCAACCCACCGCAGCCGACGAAATAGCCGGGGCCGAGTCGGCCGATCCGTCGTAGGCGCGGACCGGCCGAGTCGGCCGATCGGTCGTAGGCGCGGACGGAGAAGGCCGAGCGCCGAACATGACCCTCGGTAACACGCCGCCGTTCCGCCCCGCCGCCAGGCCTCAATGCACCCTGGGACGCTCCTCGTACCGCGAGAAAGGACCGTGGAAGGGGGGCCCATAAAGCGCTGGGAACCCGCCTCCTGCCCCACCCACATATTCCCCTTATTTCAGGATGACAACATTTCAATAGCGTTTGTCATGCGAAGTGATAAGACGCGCCCCGCCTTCGACCCCGAGGTACAGACCTGTCTAGACCTCTTGTGTACGGAGGTCCTGAGCTGGTGAAGTGGGACACGACCTATCCAAATCTGGCCATAGAAGGAGCACGAGGTGGCCCCGGAGACCGCTGGTAACGAAACCCAGGCGCTGTCCAACCTGCTGCAGGAGAACCGCCGGTTCGAGCCGCCGGCTGACCTGGCGGCGGCCGCTAACGTGACCGCGGCCGCTTACGACGAGGCCGCCGCCGATCGCCTCGCCTTCTGGGAGCGCGCCGCCGAGCGGCTGACCTGGGCCAAGCGGTGGGACACGACGCTCGAGTGGAACCCCCCGTTCGCGAAGTGGTTCGTCGGCGGTGAGCTCAACGTCGCCTACAACTGCGTCGACCGTCACGTCGAGGAGGGGCGCGGCGACAAGGTCGCCTACTACTGGGAGGGCGAGCCCGAGGGCGACTCCCGCGTCCTCACCTACAACGACCTGAAGACCGAGGTCTCCAAGGCCGCCAACGCGCTGCAGGAGCTGGGCGTCGGCAGGGGCGACCGGGTGGCCGTCTACATGCCGATGATCCCCGAGCTGCCGATCGCGATGCTGGCCTGCGCCCGCATCGGGGCGATCCACTCGGTGGTGTTCGGCGGGTTCTCGACGCAGGCGCTGAAGAGCCGGATCGAGGACGCCGACGCCAAGCTGGTGATCACCGCCGACGGCGGGTACCGCAGGGGCAAGCCCAACGCGCTCAAGCCGACCGTCGACGAGGCCGTCGCCGAGTGCCCGCAGGTGGAGCACGTCCTGGTCGTACGGCGTACCGGCGAGGACGTCACGATCGGCGAAAAGGACGTCTGGTGGCACGACGTGGTCGACCGCCAGAGCGACCAGCACACCCCGGAGCCGCACGACGCGGAAGACCCGCTCTACATCCTCTACACCAGCGGCACCACCGGTAAGCCGAAGGGCATTCTGCACGCCAGGGGCGGCTACCTCACCCAGACGGCCTGGACCCACCACGCGGTCTTCGACCTCAAGCCCGAGACCGACATCTACTGGTGCACGGCCGACATCGGCTGGGTGACCGGCCACTCCTACATCGTGTACGGCCCCCTGGCCAACGGCGCGACCAGCGTCATCTACGAGGGCACCCCCGACACGCCGCACCGGGGCCGGTTCTGGGAGATCGTGCAGAAGTACAAGGTCACGCTGCTCTACACGGCGCCCACGACCATCCGGACGTTCATGAAGTGGGGCGACGACATCCCCGCCAAGTACGACATGTCCAGCCTGCGCATCCTGGGCTCCGTCGGCGAGCCGATCAACCCCGAGGCGTACGTCTGGTACCGCGAGCACATCGGCGACGAGCGCTGCCCCGTCGTCGACACCTGGTGGCAGACGGAGACCGGCGCCGTCATGATCAGCCCGCTGCCCGGCGTGACCGCGGGCAAGCCGGGCGCCGCGATGCGCCCGCTGCCCGGCATCGTCGCCGACGTGGTGGACGACCAGGGCAACAGCGTCCCCAACGGGGGCGGCGGCTTCCTCGTCGTACGCGAGCCGTGGCCGGCGATGCTCCGCACGATCTGGGGCGACGACCAGCGCTACATCGACACCTACTGGAGCCGCTTCGAGGGGATGTACTTCCCCGGCGACGGCGCCAAGAAGGACGAGGACGGCGACCTGTGGCTGCTCGGCCGCGTGGACGACGTCATGCTCGTCTCCGGCCACAACATCTCCACCACGGAGGTGGAGAGCGCTCTGGTCAGCCACCCGAAGGTGGCCGAGGCGGCGGTCGTCGGCGCCACCGACCCGTTGACCGGCCAGGGCATCGTGGCGTTCGTGATCCTGCGCGGCTCGGCGGAGGAGAACGACGACATCGCCGCCGACCTGCGCAACCACGTGGCCAGGACGCTCGGCCCGATCGCCAAGCCGCGCCAGATCCTCGTGGTGCCCGAGCTGCCGAAGACCCGTTCCGGCAAGATCATGCGCCGCCTGCTGCGTGACGTGGCCGAGAACCGCAGCATCGGCGACGTCACCACGCTGGCCGACAGCACGGTGATGAACCTGATCTCGGAGAAGCTCCCGTCCGCCAAGCAGGAGGACTAGACCCGACACGAGAGCGCATGCCCGGAGATTTCCGGGCATGCGCTCTCGCCGTTCGGGGAGAGGGGAACCAAGACGTTCGGGGATCACACCCGGGCGCTATCTTGTCCGATCGGGTAGTTCTGGAACGGGACCCGTGCTCGCCAGGAAACTCCCCGGCGTGTTCGGCGGCGCCTGGCCGTCATCACGGCCCGGCCTGGCGAGACTGTCGGACATCGCACCCGCCCCGGGGACCGGGCGGTGCCGGCACACGGGTACGCAGGCGTCGCCAGGGCGCTGGATGATGTTTGACACGGCCACCCGGCCCCGATAGGAGACGTTTCATGCCGCAGACTCCCGAGGAAGACTCCCTGGGCTCGCTGGTCGCCGAGGCGACCAGCCACATCTCGTCCCTGGTCCGCTCCGAGATCGAGCTGGCCAAGGCCGAGTTCAGGTTCGACGCCAAACGGGTCGGCACGGCGGCCGGGATGTTCGCCGCCGCCGCGTTCATGGCCCATCTGTGCCTGATCCTCGCCTCGTTCGCGATCGCGTACGCGCTGGCCCAGGTGATGCCCCACTGGCTGGCCTTCCTCATCGTGACGGTCATCTACCTGCTGGCCGCGGGTCTGGCGGTGTTCCTCGGGGTGCGGCGGCTGAAGGGCCTGGCCGGGATGAAGCGCACCGCCCGGTCGATCAAGGGGTTGAAGGAGATCGCCACCCCTGACGGTGAGGTCGTGCCCGCGCGCGGCCCAGACCGCGAGCCGGTGACCCGTGATGGCGCCTGACGAGTCCGTCGTCCAGGTCGAGGGCCCTTGGACGCACCGCGCGGTGCACGCCGGCGGCACCCGCTTCCACATCGTCGAGGCCGGCGAGGGCCCGCTGGTGCTGCTGCTGCACGGGTTCCCGCAGTTCTGGTGGACCTGGCGCCACCAGCTGACGTCCCTGGCCGGGGCCGGATACCGGGCGGTGGCGGCCGACCTGCGCGGCTACGGCGGCAGTGACAAGCCGCCGCGCGGCTACGACCTGCCCACGCTGGCCGCCGACGCGACCGGACTGATCAGGGCGCTGGGCGAGACGTGCGCGACCGTCGTGGGGCACGATTGGGGCGGCCTGCTGGCCTGGACGATGGCCGTGCTCGACCCCAAGTGCGTCCACCGGCTGGTCGTCGTGTCGGCCCCGCATCCGCTGCGGGTGCGCAGGTCGCTGGTGGCCGACCCGTTCGGGCAGCTGAAGGCGAGCCGCCGGGCGATCGGGTTCCAGCTTCCCCTGCTGCCCGAACGCCGCCTCACCCGCCACGACGCGGCCCTGGTCGGCAGGTTGCTGGACGAACGCTCCCGGCCCGGCTGGCCCGCGCCCGACGAGTCGCGCACCTACCGCGAGGCGTTCCGCATCCCTGCCGTGGCGCACTCGGCGCTGGAATACCACCGCTGGTTCGGCCGTTCTCAGCTTCGACCCGACGGCCGGCGCTACGCCAGGGCGATGCGCACACCGGTCGAGGCTCCGACCCTGCAGGTGCACGGGGCGCTCGACCCGGTGGTCCTGCCGCGCACGGCCATCGGTTCGAGCCGTTATGTGGCGGCCCCGTACCGGTGGAGGCTGATGGAGGGGGCCGGCCACTTCCCGCACGAGGAGGTTGCCGACGTGTTCGACACCGAGCTGCTCGGCTGGCTCAACGATCCGGAGCTCGACCGATGAGAGACCGCGACCCCGAGGGCAGGCCGCGCAACGCCCGGCCCCGCGACACCTTCGGCCGCCCGCTCCCGTACGGCTCCCCCGGCGTCGCCCGCGTCCCCGACGACTACGCGCCGACCACCGAGCAGGCTCTCGCCGACGGCCGCCGGTTCCTCGGCGACGGCCTGCCCTTCAACGCCCACGAGGTGTTCGAGGGCCGTTGGAAATGCGCCCCCGACGACGAGCGCGAGCTGTGGCAGGGTCTCGCGCAGATCTGCGTCGGCCTGACCCACCTGCAGCGCGGCAACGGGCGCGGGGCCGTGACCCTCTTCAGTCGCGGCGCCGCCAAGGCCCAGTCGTACGGCGGAGCGTACGACGGCGTCGGCAAGGCGGCCTCGACGCTCACCCAGGACACCGATCCCGGCGAGGCCATCGCCCTGATCCTGGCCAAGCTCCCCGGTTAGGTCAGCGCCGACCGGCCCGCGATCAGCGCCCGGGTGGCGGCTTCGGCCCGCGCCACCGCCAGCTCCACGGCGTCGTCTTCCACGCCGAGCATGCCCAGGTGGAGCAGCCCGGCGTACCCGTGTGCGACGGCGGCCACGGCGGACCCCAGCGACTCGGCGGCCACCGGGTCGCCGCCCGCCAGGGCGGTCGCGGCCGTCTGGAAGACCTCCTTCACCGGCTGGGTGGCGCGCTCGAACTCCGGCTCGCCCACCGGCATCAGCGTGCCGAACAGTGCCTCGAACAACGCCCGGCGCCGGGCGGCGAAGCGGACGTATCCCCTGGCCACCGCTACCAGCCGGGCCTCGTGGGAGTCGCCGCCGATCTCGGCCGAGACGGCCGTGGCGAGCAGCTCGCCCGCGCGTACGCCGACCGCGAGCAGCAGCTCGTCGCGGTCGGCGAAGTGGCGGTAGGGGGCGCTGACGGCGACCCCGAGCCGCCTGCTCGCCTCCGCCAGCGAGAAGCCCTGCACCCCCTGCTCGGCGATCAGCTCCATCGCGGTGTCGATGAGCGCGGCCCGCAGGTCGCCGTGGTGGTAGCGGTCGCGTCTGGTGGTCCGGGGCACGGCCTCAGGTTAGCGTGACAGCTCGTCGAGCTTTCCAGCCTCCGCCTCGGTGAGCGTGAAGCCCATCGCGCCCGCCGCCTCGGCCGCCTGGCGGGGCTTGGAGGCGCCGGGGATGGCCACGACCGTGTCGCCGTAGCGGGTGACGACCCAGTTGAGCGCCACCTGCCCGACCGTGACGCCGTAGCCGGAGGCGATCCGCCGCATGGCGTCGATCAGCGGCGCCGTACGCGCGAGGCCGCGCGTGCTCAGGTCGCGGCGGCCGAAGACCCTGCGCATCACCGGCGCCGTACGGGCGAGCTTGGGGTCGTCGTGGTAGCGCCCGGTGAGCAGCCCGCCGTCGAGCGGCGAGTACGCGATCAGCGTGACGCCCAGCCGGCGGGCGGTCTCCAGGACGCCGTCGCGCTCGATGTCGCGGTGCAGCAGGCTGATCCTGACCTGATTGGCGGCCAGCGCGACGCCCTCGGCGGCGAGCACCCGGTGGGCGAGCAGCATCTGGCGGGCGGAGAAGTTGCTCACCCCGACCGCCCTGACCTTGCCCGCCCTGGCCAGCGCGGCCATGGCCCGCAGCTGGGCGGTCAGGCTCGACAGCGACCCCGTCGGCATGTGGATCTGGTGCAGGTCGACGGGGTAGCCGCCGAGGTGGGCGAGGCGGTCGCCGATGGTGCGGGTGATGCTGGCGGCCGTGCGCCCCAGCGGGGCCCACTTGGTGGCGACGGCGACCTGGCCGGGCGCGACGCCGCACTTCTTGAGCGCGGCGGCCAGGACTTCCTCCGAGTCGCCCGCGCCGTACATCTCGGCCGTGTCGAACCAGGTGATGCCGCCGTCTAGCGCGGCCCGCACCACCGCGGCGGCGGCGGCCTCGTCGATGGGCCTGATCATCAGCCGTGTCACGTTCCCGGTGCCGGAGAACTGCATGCATCCCAGTCCGACGGGGCTGATCTCGATGTCGGTGGTGCCGAGTCTGCGCGCCTTCATGGGCCACTCCTCCATGTGATTACCTATCACATTGTGAGAAGCTATCACATTGAGGCGAGCGAAACGAGGCTCGTCGCTCTGGGGAGCCGTCAGTCGCAGTCCTGCGTGCTGGCCGGCGTGGTGTCGTTGCGGCCCGCGGCGGCGTCGGGGGCGACCTCGTCGGCCGTCAGGACGTAGCCGGTCTGCTCCTCGTTGATCGCGGCGGCGAAGATCACGCCGTAGACCCGGCCGTCGACGGTGAGCAGCGGCCCGCCGGAGTTGCCGGGCAGCACCTCGCCGCGGATCGCGTAGACCTCGCGCCGGACGGTGTTCGCGCGGTAGATGTCGGGGCCCTCGGCGGTGAGCTGGCCGCCGATGCGGGCGGGCGCGGCGGTGAACCCCCGGCCCTTGGGGAAGCCGGCCACGATCGCGTTGTCACCGCGCTCGGCCTCGGCGTCGAACGGCAGCTGCGGCAGGTCGAGCCCAGGCACGTACAGGACGGCGATGTCGCGCCGCGGGTTGTAGCGCACCACCACGGCCGAGTGGCGGGTGTTGGTGGAGTCGATGACCTGCAGGTCGCGGTTGACGCCCGCGACCACGTGGGCGTTGGTCATGATGCGGCCGGGCGCGTAGACGAAGCCGGTGCCCTCGATGTGCTTGTTGCAGCTGTCGGCGTTGCCCTGCACCTTGACGATGCCGCGCCGGGCGCGGGCCAGCTTGGCCCCCTGCAGCACGCTCTGGTCGGGCGGCGGCACGTCGATGAGGTGACCGGCCCCGATCGCGTCGAAGACCGGCGGGAACTCCGAGCGGTCGATGAACTTCTTGAACGGCTGCTGCCAGTTGCGGGCGGCCTGCGGCAGGGCCTCGTCGACCGTCGTGAGCAGCGCGGAGTTCTTCACCTGGTCGACGAGCGGGGTGAAGGTGCTGGAGACGACCAGCGAGCCGATCAGCCACGCGATCACCAGCACCGACAGCGCGCTGGCGAACGTGCCGCCGATCGCGTCGGCCACCTTGGCCGGCTCCCACGTGACGTGGCTGCGCACCACCGCCCCGAGCGTCGAGGAGGCGAACTGGCCGACCGTCGCGGACAGGAAGACGATCACGATGGCGAGCAGCGCCTGGGGTGTGTCGCCCTCGACGACGGCGTTCGTGATCGGGGGCGCGATGAACACCCCCAGCACGGCCCCGCCGACGAACCCCACGAAGCTCATCACCCCGATGATGAAGCCCTGCCGATATCCGGAGATGCCGAAGGCGATCACCAGGGCGATCAGAATGAGGTCAAGCAGATCACCGCGCACGCTTCAAAGGTAGCCAGCGATAGAGTCAAGCGTGCACGTCTTCGATCAGGACGGCGTCACCCGCCTGACTATCTTGGGCGGTATGCCGGGGGCCGAGGGAACAGTGCGCGAACTCATCCGGGCGGCTCTGAGCGACACCGACCCCGACGGGCCGCTGCGCTGGCATGTGATCTCCACGCTCCGCCAGCGCGGCGATCTCGAGTCGTTCATCGAGGCGCGCCGGCTCTGCGCGGCGGAAACCGTCGATGAGCGGCTGCTCGGCGTCGACATCATGGGCATGCTCCACGCCTTCTCCGACCGTACGCTGCCGGTGCTGCGCTACCTGGCCGCCAGCGAGGACGACGCGATGGTGCTCTACTCGGTGCTGATCGCGTTCGGCCACCTGGCCGACCCGCGCTCGCTGCCGTCGGTGATCGACCTGGCCGGCCACGACGACCCCAGAGTCCGGTACGGCGCCGCGTACGCGTTGCAGCACGTTCTGGGCGATCCGCCCGACCGGGCGGGCCTGGAGACGCTGCGCGCGCTGGCGGCCGACGACGACGCCGACGTGGCGGGCTGGGCCTCGCTCGGCGTGGCGCTGTGGGCCGCTCGCTAGGAGCGGGAGGCCAGCCCGAGTATGTCGGGCGGCAGCTGCTCGACCCTGGCGGTGTCCCACGGGCGCTCCAGCCCGGCCGCGCGCAGCACCGAGTCGAGCACCATCGCCGTGAACCCCCACACCACCATCCCGCGCACCCGGAACGCCGGGCCCGCCATGCCGCTCGGGTGGCGCAGCATGATGCGGTTGCCGGGATCGACCAGCTCGGCGATCGGCACCCGCTCGACGGAGTCGACCTCGTCGGGCGAGGCCGCGTGCACCGCCGACGGGACGCGCCACCAGGCCACCACGGGCGTGACGCGGTTGTCGCTGTGGTTGAGGTAGAGCTCCGGCATCGTGCAGAGCACGTGGACGCCGGCCGGATCGACCCCGGTCTCCTCCTCCGCCTCGCGCAGCGCGGCGCCGACCGGCCCGCCGTCGCCGGGATCGACGCCGCCTCCCGGGAAGGCCGGCTGCCCGGGGTGGCGACGTCCGCGCGTGCTGCGCTGGATCAGCAGCACGTCAGGCCCTAACGGGCCCTCGCCGAACAACATCAGCACCGCCGCCTCCCTGCCGCCGTCGGCGGGGGGAAGCAGGTAGCGGGGGACCTTGGCCTGTTGCGCCTGCGCCGCCAGACGTTCGAGCCAGTCGGGCACTTGGGTCACGAAACCTCCAACACGACGAGTGCTCGATCACTTCCCGGCATCAGGAGAAGGGCCCGGACCTGACGAGCTTGGCGGCCTGCCCGGGGTCGGTCGGGCCGGCGCCGTACGAGGGGCACAGGGCGGCCAGCGGGCACACGCCGCACGCGGGCCTGCGGGCGTGGCAGATGCGGCGGCCGTGCCAGATGACCCGGTGGGAGAAGATCGTCCACTCGCGCCGGGGCAGCAGCTCCCCCACGACGTGCTCGATCTTGACGGGGTCGGTCTCCTCGGTCCAGCCGAAACGGCGTACGAGGCGCTGGAAGTGGGTGTCGACGGTCAGGCCGGGGACGTCGAAGGCGTTGCCCAGCACCACGTTGGCCGTCTTGCGGCCCACGCCGGGCAGGCTGACCAGGTCTTTCAGCTTGCCCGGCACCTCGCCGCCGTAGCGCTCGCAGATCGCCTGCGCCATGCCGATGATGCTGTTGGTCTTCGCGCGGAAGAAGCCGGTCGAGCGGATGATCTCTTCCATCTCGGACCGGTCGGCGCTCGCGTACTCCTCGACCGTCGGATATTTCGCGAACAGGATCGGGGTCACCATGTTGACCCGTTTGTCGGTGCACTGGGCCGAGAGGATGGTCGCGACCAGCAACTCCAGCGGGTTGCCGAAGTCGAGCTCGCAATGGGCGTCCGGGTAGGTCTCCGCGAGGACGCGGTTCATCTTGCGGGCCCGTCGCACCAGTGCGAGCCGGGTCTCCTGCCTGCCCCCCGCCGCTTTCGTCGCCATGCCGCCAGCGTAGAAGCTTCCGCGAACGGTTGAACCCGGGACGGCCTGGTCCGCGTACAACCTGACACCACCGAAGGGGGTTGTCATGGGAAGTTCGACGCTGGCGGAGTTCGTCCGGATGGGCGGACCGCTGCGCGGCCCGGCGCTGCACCGGGTGGCCGTGCGGTGCGCGGCGGCCATGCTCCACACGACGGTCCACACGACCTCGGGGGTACGGCTCCGCCCCGACGAGGTGGCGCTCGGGCCCGGCGGCCAGGTGCTCGTCGGCTGCGCGTCCGCCGGTGAGCCCGCGGACGACGTACGGGCCTGGGCCGATCTGGTGGTCTTCGCGGCCACGGGCGCCGCGGACGGCGACGTGCGGGTGCTGCCGCCCGTGCTGCGGATCGCCGTGGAGCGCTGCCGCCACCCCAGCGCCGCGTCCCGTCCGAGGGCCGCTGACCTGGTGCGCGTCCTGCTCGGCCGGTCGGTCGCGGCGGCGATGGCCTCGGTGGACGACCTGCTGTCCCGCGCGGGCTGAGCTTCCAGGGGACCGCGGACGGAACGAACCGCCGCATCAGGTACCTTTCCCCATGGACTTCACGCACCTCAGCGTGCCTGGACAAGACCAGACCACTCCGGCATTCCCATAATCTGTTTGTGTGCCGCCCGGAGTGGGGTGAGTCACAATGGGCAGCAGAGGAGGCAGAGTGAACACCGAAGACGTGCTGGGCAAGGCCCCCCTGTTCGCCGCGCTCGACCGCGAGAGCGCCGCGGCGCTGCGGACGAGCATCACCGAGGTCCAGCTGTCCAAGGGGCAGACGCTCTTCCACGAGAACGAGACGGGCGACCGCCTCTACGTCGTGCTGGAGGGCAAGATCAAGCTGTCCCGCACCTCCCCCGACGGGCGCGAGAACCTCCTCAGCGTGCTCGGGCCGAGCGAGATGTTCGGCGAGCTGTCGTTGTTCGACCCGCGACCGCGTACGGCGACGGCCACGGCCCTGACCGAGGTGCGCCTGGCCGGGCTCGGCCACGACGACCTGCGGCCGTGGCTCACCGGCCGCCCCGAGGTCGCACTCCACCTGCTGCGCGCGCTCGCCCAGCGCCTGCGCCGCACCAACGACGTGCTGGCCGACCTGGTGTTCACCGACGTGCCCGGCCGGGTCGCCAAGCAGCTGCTCGACCTCGCCGAGCGCTTCGGCACCAAGGCCGACGACGGCCTGCGGGTCCACCACGACCTCACCCAGGAGGAGCTGGCGCAGCTCGTCGGCGCCTCCCGCGAGACGGTCAACAAGGCGCTGGCCGACTTCGCCCAGCGCGGCTGGCTGCGCATCGAGGCCAAGGCCGTGGTCATCCTCGACATCGACCGGCTCTACAACCGGTCCAGGTAGTCGAGCTGGGCCGCCACCGACATCTCGGCGGCCGGCCAGAGTGAGCGGTCGACGTCGGCGTACACCATCTTGACGATCTCGCGCGGCGTGCGCGCGCCCCTGGCGCGGGCGGCCCTGATCTGGTCGAGGCGCTCGCGCCGGTGGGCGATGTAGCCGTCGAGCGCGCCGATCGGGTCGGGCAGCACGGGGCCGTGCCCTGGCAGCAGCGCCCGCGCCTCCAGGCTCTCCGCCGCCGCCCTGAGCCGGTCGAGGCTGCGCAGGTAGTCGGCCAGGCCGCCGTCGCGGGCGACAATCGTGGTGCCTCTGCCGAGCACGGTGTCGCCGGTCAGCATCGCCCGGTCCTGCGGGATCCAGAAGCACAACGAGTCGAACGAGTGGCCCGGCGTCGCGTACACGTGCAGCTCCAGGCCGCCCGCGCTCACCACGTCGCCGTCGTCCAGCCCCTCGCCGCCCAGCCGGTGGCGCGGGTCGAGAGCGCGGACGGGCGCCTTCACCAGCTCGGCGAAACGCCGGGCGCCGCCGCTGTGATCGATGTGGCCGTGGGTGAGCAGGACCTCGGTGACACGGCGCGCACCGAGATGGTCGCGTACGCGCAGCAGGTGAGACTCGTCGTCGGGCCCCGGATCGACCACGACGACCTCGTCGCCGGCGCCTATCACCCACGTGTTGGTGCCGTCGAGGGTCATCGCGGAGGGGTTCGGCGCGAGCAGGTTCTCGGCGTGGTCGGTACGCGACCCGTCCGGCGTGCCGACCGGGATGTACAGGCCGCTCATGCCGTCACCAGCCGCATCTCGCCCTCGATCTCCACCGCGCGCGGCATGATCGTGACGATCTCGCGCGGCGCGGCCAGGACCCCGCCCACGCCGTCGTACTGCGACAGCTCGCTCAGCGTGCGGTGGGTCGGCGGCATGAGGAAGATCTCCCCCCGGCGGGCCAGCTCCAGCGCCTCGGCCGGGCGCTGCCAGACCACCCGGTCGGCCTCCCCGCCCACGTCGCGGGTGCGCTGGCCCTCGGGCAGCACGGCGACGAAGAAGCGCGTGTCGAAGCGCCTGGTCTCGATCTCCGGCGTGATCCAGTGGGCCCAGGGCTTGAGCAGGTCGGCGCGGAGCACGAGCCCGCGCCTGGCCAGGAAGTCGGCGAAGGCGAGGCTCCGGTCGATCAGCGCCAGCCGGTCGGCCTCCCAGTCGTCGCCCGTCGTGTCGGCCACCACCGAGCCGGGCCCCGGCCCGGCCAGCAGCACGCCGGACTCCTCGAACGTCTCGCGTACGGCCGCGCACACCAGGCCCCGGGCGAGCCGCTCGTCGGTGTTGAAGGCCGCGCCCCACTCCGCGGGCGACGGCCCGGCCCAGGCGACCGCCTGGTCGGCGTCGCGCACGTCGACGGAACCGCCGGGGAAGACGTACGCGCCCGCGGCGAAGGCCATCGTGGACTTGCGCCGGAGCAAATAGACCTGAGGGCCCGGGCGCAACAGCACCACCGTGGCGGCGTCGCGCGCGGGCACCGGCTGGACGCGTCCGGCGAGGACGTCCCGGGCCCGCGCGGCGAGCTCGGCTGGAAGTGGCAGACCAGTCACATGACCTCCTCTAGAACATCACTCGGTCATGGTGACATATGCCCGTTCAGTCGACTTCGGCGATCAGTTCCACTTCGACGGGCGCGTCCAGCGGCAGGGAGGCCACACCCACGGCGCTGCGCGCGTGCTTGCCCACCACGTCGCCCAGCGCCTGGACGAGCAGCTCGCTGGCGCCGTTGCCGACCTTCGGCTGGTCGGTGAAGGCGGGGTCGCTGGCCACGAACACCACGACCTTGACGACGCGCACGACCCTCGCCAGATCGCCGACCTCGGCCTTGACCGCGGCGAGCGCGTTGAGCGCGCAGACGCGGGCCAGCTCGGCGCCCTGCTCGGTGGTCACCTCGGCACCCAGCTTGCCGGTCAGCGCCAGCTTGCCCTCCACCATGGGCAGCTGGCCCGAGGTGTAGACGAGGTCGCCGGTGCGCACGGCCGGCACGTAGGCCGCCAGCGGGGCCACCACCTCGGGCAGCGTCAGGCCGAGCTCCGTGAGCCTCTCTTCAGGGGTGGTGGTCACTGCTTCTCCCGCTTGAAGTAGGCGACGAGCTGCTCGGGCGTGGCGCCCTGCACGATCTGCACGAGCTCCCAGCCGTCGGCGCCGAAGTTGTCCAGGATCATCTTCGTGTTGTGGATCAGCAGCGGGGCGGTGAGGTACTCCCATTTCTTCATGGGGATCACGATAGGCGCTGAGACCCGCAGCCTGTGCTGCACCGCTGAACGCGGCGCACCATAGGCGCTGAGACCCGCAGCCTGTCGGCGCCGCCATACGTGGCGCAGCAGAGTGTGAGCAATCTCAATGGGTGGTCGTCGGCTTTCGGCAAGTGACGCTTCGGTAGCCTCGAAGCGTGGACTCTCCGGACACGGATTGGGCCGACGTACGACTGCACGTCGTCACCGGCAAGGGCGGCACCGGCAAGACGACGGTCGCCGCCGCCCTGGCCCTTGCGCTGGCCTCGGGCGGCCGCAAGGTGCTGCTGGTGGAGGTGGAAGGCCGGCAGGGCATCGCGCAGATCTTCGACCTGCCGCCGCTGCCGTACGAAGAGCGCAAGATCGCGGTGGCCCCGTCGGGCGGTGACGTGTACGCGCTGGCCATCGACCCCGAGGAGGCCATGCTCGAGTACATGGAGATGTTCTACGGGATGCGCCGCGCGGGTCGCGCGCTGACCAAGATGGGCGTCGTCGATTTCGCCACCACCGTCGCGCCCGGCTTCCGCGACGTGCTCGTCACCGGCAAGACGACCGAGGCCGTACGCCGGCGCGGCAGGAACGGCCGCAGGGTCTACGACGCGGTCGTCCTCGACGCCCCGCCCACGGGCCGCATCACCCGTTTCCTGAACGTCACCAAGGAAGTGGCGGGCCTGGCCAAGGTCGGCCCGATCAAGAACCACTCCGACCTGGTCAGCGGCGTCGTGAAGTCGCCGGAGACCGCCGTGCACTTCGTCACCCTGCTGGAGGAGATGCCGGTGCAGGAGACGCTCGACGGCGTCACCGAATTGCGCGCCGCCGGTCTTCCCGCCGGTGGCATATTCATCAACATGGTGCGCGAATCCCTCCTTCCCCAGGCCGCACTTGACTCGGCTGTCAAAGGCCGGCTCGACGTCGCGGAGCTCACTCTCGGGCTCAAGGCGGCGGGAGTGATCGACGGCGCCCAGGCCACTTCAATGGCCGAGGCGCTCGCCGAAGAGATCGTGGAACACGCCCGCCGCACCCGCCTCGAAAGCACCGAACGCGAATCGCTGGCCGAAGCGGGCCTGACGACGTACGAGCTGCCGTTGCTGGCCGACGGCGTCGACCTGGCCGGCCTGTACGAGCTGGCCGAGTCCATGCGCACCCAGGGAGCAGCGTGAAGAAGCCCGCCGTACTCGACATCGACGCGATCCTCGACGATCGGGGCACCCGCATCATCGTGTGCTGCGGCTCCGGCGGCGTCGGCAAGACCACGACCGCCGCGGCGCTCGGCCTGCGGGCCGCCGAGCGCGGCCGGTGCGCGGTCGTGCTGACCGTCGACCCGGCCCGGCGCCTGGCCCAGTCGATGGGCCTGACGGAGCTCGACAACACCCCGCGCCTGGTCGGCTCGCCCGACGGCGACGGCCGGCTCTACGCGATGATGCTCGACATGAAGCGCACGTTCGACGAGATCATCGAGGCGCACGCCGACCCGGAGCGGGCCCGGCAGATCCTGTCGAACCCCTTCTACCAGTCCCTTTCGTCGAGCTTCTCCGGCACGCAGGAGTACATGGCCATGGAGAAGCTCGGCCAGCTGCGCCGCTCCGACGAGTGGGACCTGATCATCGTGGACACGCCGCCCTCGCGCTCGGCGCTCGACTTCCTCGACGCTCCCGAGCGACTCGGACGCTTCCTCGACGGCAGGTTCATCAGGCTGCTGACCGCCCCGGCCAAGGCCGGTGGGCGCAGCGCGTTCCGGCTGCTCAACGCCGGGTTCGGGTTGATGGCCGGGGCGATGACGAAGCTGCTCGGCGCGCAGGTCATCAAGGACCTGCAGACGTTCGTGTCCGCGCTCGACGCGGTGTTCGGCGGGTTCCGGCAGCGGGCCGAGGCGACGTACCGGCTGCTGCAGGCGCCCGGCACGGCCTTCCTCGTGGTGGCCGCGCCCGAGCGGGACGCGATGCGTGAGGCGTCCTACTTCGTGGAACGCCTGGCCGAGGAGCGTATGCCGTTGGCCGGCCTGGTGGTCAACCGCGTGCACACCTCTCCGGCCTCGGCGCTGTCGGCCGCCCGCAGCGCCGCCGCCGCGGAAGACCTGGAATCGAGGGGCGAGCACGAGCTCACCGCCGCCGTGCTGCGGCTGCACGCCGGGCGGATGCAGCTCGCGGCCCGTGAGAGCCGCGAACAGGAGCATTTCGTCTCGGCCCACCCCACGGTGCCCGTGGTGCAGGTCCGCGCCATGTCCGAGGACGTCCACGATCTGGCGGGGCTGCGCCGGATCGGGAACCTGCTGGCGACCGCATAGAGGTACGGCCGGCGGGCGGCGCCGGCCGTACGCGGTCGCCGATCCGGGATCAGCCCGCGATCAGCTCGTTGGTCCGTTCGTACTCTTCCTTGGCCGACTCGAGCAGGTCGCGCCACGAGTCCACGTCGGGCCGTCTGCGCAGCAGCGCACGCCTTTCGCGTTCGGTCATACCGCCCCACACCCCGA
Source organism: Nonomuraea terrae (assembly GCF_044465245.1). Classification (NCBI taxonomy): domain Bacteria; kingdom Bacillati; phylum Actinomycetota; class Actinomycetes; order Streptosporangiales; family Streptosporangiaceae; genus Nonomuraea; species Nonomuraea terrae. The sequence continues at coordinate 753,184 of NZ_JBITLL010000008.1, forward strand.
ACTCGATGCGGTTGTCCAGCGCATCGGCGAGGCACTCGGTACGGACCGGGCAACCCCGGCAGATGAGTTTCGCTCTGTTCTGCGCGGCGCCCTGCACGAACAGGGCATCCGGATCCGCACCCTTGCAGGCGGCACGGGAGGTCCAATCCGTGATCCACATTTTTCGACCCCACTCCCCTTAGGTGGTCAGTCGTCATTTGGGGCCGACGGGCGCGGGCGCCGAGCCTCCGTATTCAGTTGCCGCAGGGAGAACGTACGCAACCGACCCTTCGGACCGACAGACCCCAGAGGACCAATTTCTCGCGGCAGTCTTGACCGGGAATGACTAGTCACCCCCGCCAGTCAAGGCGAAATGGTGTCGTGCTACCGATTAGGTCAGTCTTTCGACGTACCCTTAGGGGTGTGCAAGCCCAGGGCAAAGACCGCTCCAACCCGGTACTCAACATCCTGCGCCTGATCACCGCGGGAGCAGCGGCCGGCGTGCTCACCGCCGCCGTGGCGCTGCCCGCGATCGGTGGAGCGGGGATCTCCACGAAGAGCGCCGTCGAAGGGCTCAACCTCAAGCCCGAGGAGCTGGAGGAGCCTCCGCTGTCGGAGGTCACCCGGCTCTACGACGCCAACGGTGACCAGATCGGCCAGTTCTACTTCGAGAACCGGCAGTCGGTCACGCTGGACAAGGTCGCCCCCATCATGCGCACAGCCCTGATCGCCATCGAGGACTACCGTTTCTACCAGCACGGGCCCATCGATGTGGAAGGAACGGCAAGAGCGCTCGTCAAGAATCTGACGAGCGGCGGCGTCACGCAGGGCGGTTCCTCGATCACCCAGCAGTACGTCAAGCAGGTTCTGCTCAACAAGGCCAAGACGCCGGAGGAGCAGGCCGCGGCGATCGCGCCCACGGTCTCGCGCAAGCTGTCGGAGCTGCGCCACGCCATGGCGGTCGAGAAGAAGTACACCAAGGACCAGATCCTTGAGAAATATCTGAACATCGCCTACTTCGGCGCGGGCGCCCATGGCATCCAGGCGGCGGCCAAGCGCTTCTTCGACAAGCCGGCCTCCGAGCTCAACCTCGTCGAGGCCGCCACGCTCGCCGGCGCCGTCCAGAACCCCGCCCGCACCGACCCCAACGTCGGCCCTGACTCACGTGAGCGGCTGCTGGAGCGGCGCAACGTCGTGCTCGACCGCATGGCCGAGCTCAAGATGATCAAGCCGCAGGAGGCGGCCGAGGCCAAGACGAAGAAGCTCGGCTTCAAGGACATCGAGGCTCCCGGCGGGTGCGAGGAGAGCGAATATCCGTACTTCTGCCTCTACGTCCAGTACGAGATCCTCAACAACGAGGACTTCGGCAAGAACCAGGAGGAGCGCAGGGAGCTCCTGGAGCGGGGCGGTCTGAGGATCAAGACCACGATCGAGCCCAAGATGCAGGCCGCCGCCGAGCAGGCGATCAGGAAGTACGTCAGCGCCAAGGACAAGCCCGTGGCCTCGCAGGCCATGGTCGTGCCCGGCACCGGTGAGATCAAGGCCATGGCCGCCTCCCGGAAGTACGGCCGGAGCAAGAGCAAGAACGAGATGAGCTACAACATCGTGGCCGACGGCGCGCACGGCGGCGGCCGCGGGTTCCAGCAGGGCTCGACGGCCAAGGTCTACACACTGGCCGCCGCGCTCGAAGAGGGCTTGAAGTACGGCGACGGCTTCCCCTCCCCCGCGGGTTACCAGGCCAGCGGCTACAGCGCGTTCAAGAACTGCAAGGGCCAGAACGTCGGCGACCCGTCCCACACCGTGCGCAACTCCAGCGAGGGCGGCGGCGGCTTCAAGACGCTCGAGACCGGCACCTGGGGCTCGGTGAACACCTTCTTCGTCAAGCTGCAGGAGGAGGTCGGGCTCTGCGACGTCGTCAAGATGGCCAAGAAGCTCGGCGTCAAGCGGGCCGACGGGCAGAAGCTGTCGGAGGTCGAGACCTTCACGCTCGGCGTCAACGAGGTCGACCCCGTCACGATCGCCAGCTCATACGCGGTCTTCGCCGCCCGCGGCGAATACTGCAAGCCGCTGGCCATCACCGAGATCACCGACCGCTACGGCAAGGTCAAGCAGTACAAGCCGAAGTGCTCCCAGGTGCTGGACGAGAAGGTCGCCGACGCCGTCAACGGCATCCTGTCCGGGGTGTTCACCAAGGGCACCATGACCGAGGTCGGCGGCATCGGGCGTGACGCGGCCGGCAAGACCGGCACGACCGACAACTACATGTCCGCCTGGTTCGCCGGTTACACGCCGAACCTGGCGTCGGCCGTGAGCCTGGGCGACCCGCGCGGCACCTCGGCCCACAAGCTGATCGGGGTCACGATCGGCGGGCGGTACTACTCGTACGTGTACGGGGCGTCGATCTCGGGGCGCATCTGGAAGGACTCCATGCTGGACGCCCTCAAGGGGGTCGAGCCGACCGACTTCACGCCGGTCGACCGGTCGCGCTTCGGCGGCTGCACCGACAACTGCGCGCCCAAGCCGCCCAAGGAGCGGCGCGACGACGGGCCGCGCGATCCGTTCGACTGGTTCGACCGCGACGACGACGGCGGCGGCGACGACCGGGGTGACTGGGGCAACGGGCGGGCTGGCGACGGCCCGGGCAACGGCCGGGGGAACGGTCGCGGGGCCGGTGACGCCGGCCCCGCCGGCAACGACGACTGACCCTCCAGGGGCCTCTGCGGGCCTGCGGGCGCTTGTGGGCCTTCCGGGAGTCCGGTGGACCGGCCGGGCCCTCTCCCGCGCCTTCGCGGCCCGGAGACGGGCCCGTAAAGCGCTGAGGCCCCCGCCCATCAGGGGCGGAGGCCTCGGAGGTCCGGATCGGCGGAACCGCACAGAGATCCGCCCGATCACGGCCCGCCGGTCAAAGCTGCGGCGTGAGCCGGGGAGGCGGCCGGTCGGTGTTACTCGGCCGCGAGGCGGGCGCGTACGGCGGCGGCGACGCGGCCACCCTCGGCGCGACCGGCGACCTTCGGGTTGACGGCCTTCATGACCTGACCCATGGCCTGCGGGCCCGATGCCCCGGTCTCGGCGATGGCGGCGTCGACCAGCACGGCCAGCTCCTCGTCGGACAGCTGCGCCGGCAGGTACTCCTCCAGCACCTTCTGCTCGTCGAGCTCGGCCTGCGCCTGCTCGGCGCGCCCCGCGTTGCCGAACGCCTCCGCCGCCTCGCGCCGCTTCTTGGCCTCCTTGGTGAGGACCTTGATGACCTCGTCGTCGGTCAGCTCCCTGGCTTCCTTGCCGGCGACCTCTTCGACGTTCACCGCGGCCAGTGCCATCCGGATGGTCCGGAGGCGTACCTCGTCCCGGCTCTTCAGCGAGGCCGTCAGATCGGCCTTCAGCTTGTCCTTCAATGCGCTCATGCGCTCCATCTTGCCGCCTGTCCGGACCGCCACGGTCGTCTCCCGCCCGATGTCGGGCATCATGAAGGGGTGAGGAAAGCCGTCGCAGTGCCCCTGTCCGTGTTCGGCCTCGGCCTGGCCGGGCTGACCTACGCCTCCGTGGTGGAGCGCAACTGGTTCCGCCTGCGCCGCTTCGACGTACCCGTGCTGGAGCGCGGGCAGCGTCCCGTGCGCATCCTCCACCTGTCCGACCTGCATCTGACGCCGAGCCGTTCGATGCTGATCAACTGGGTGCGCTCCCTGGGCTCCCTGGAGCCCGACCTGGTGGTCAACACCGGCGACTCGATCGCCCACCCGGACGCCGTCCCGTCGCTCCTGCACGCCCTGGAGCCGCTGCTGTCGCGTCCCGGCCTGTTCGTGTACGGCTCCAACGACCTCTACGCCCCCAAGCCGAAGAACCCGGCCCGCTACCTGTGGCGTACGTCCAAGAACGAGCGCCGCCAGCACGTGCCGTCCCTGCCGTGGGAGGAGCTCGGGGCGGGCATGGCGGCGGAGGGTTGGCTCGACATGAACAACACCACCGCCCGCATCAAGGTGGGCGACCTCGACGTCGCCGTGGCGGGCATCCACGACTCCCACATCTCCCGTGACCGCTACGACCTCGTGGCGGGCCCGGCGCCCTCCGACGCCGACCTGCGGCTGGGCGTCATGCACTCGCCCGAGCCGCGCAACATGTCCCTCTTCGCGGCCGACGGCTACGAGCTCCTGCTCGCCGGCCACACCCACGGCGGCCAGCTCTGCGTCCCGTTCTACGGCGCCCTGGTGACCAACTGCGGCATCGACCGGGCCAGGGTGAAGGGCCTGAGCCGCCACGACGGCGCCTGGCTGCACGTCTCGGCCGGCCTCGGCACCTCCCCGTACGCCCCGGCCCGCTTCGCCTGCTTCCCGGAGGCGACTTTGCTGACCCTGGTTCCCCGGCGCTGAAGGCGGTCACAACCATCCCGGAAGTGGGCTAGACTTCTTCAAGCACGCACACGACGGGCGTGCGCCGGGGTGTAGCGCAGCTTGGCAGCGCGCTTCGTTCGGGACGAAGAGGTCGTGGGTTCAAATCCCGCCACCCCGACAGTATTGCCACAGGTAGAAGGCCGCTTCCGAAGATCGGAAGCGGCCTCTTCTGTCTCCTGAGTGACTAACTGCGTGACTATGCCTTCCGCCTGGCCGTTGATGACTCGGCCGCATCCTTGGCATGGGCCCTCTGTACCTGCTCCAGGGCCCTCGGCGGAGTACCTAGATCATCTCTGACGTTGTCCAGCAGGGCGTAGTACGCCTGCCCATACAAGTCCTTCGCCCGATCCTCGGCGGAAAGCGCCGGTTCTCCTGAGAGCATCTGCTTGTAGGCGCTCTCGTAGAAGGACCACACGTCATTGCAGCGAGCCTGCATGAATGATGAGCCAACCAAGGCGATACGGGCAGTGATCACTGCCGCCTCTCCGTTGAGCTCTCTGATCCTCGCGGCCAGGCTGGAAGCTGGCTCCTGATCCACCCGCAGGAGTGTCTCCATCTCGTGGAGGAGTTCCCTCCACTCACCCAACACCTTGGCGAAGTGCGTGTAGGCGTCCAGTCGCTCCTTCTCCCAGTGCGTCCGGACCTCGTGATCGCGCTTGTCCTTCTCGCGAGCCTGCTCACGCTCCCAACGCAAGTCTTCCCGCTCCTCACGACGCCAACGACGATCCTCCCGCCAGGCGTTCACGAGTTGCCCAACGACAAGGCCCACAATGCCGAGAACCGCAACCACAATCGGCACTCAAACGGAGACTTGACCTTGCATCATGTGCAGACGGTAGGCCCATCCTCATGATCAACAGCAGGCGTCCTCAAGTAGAATAGGAGTGCTCGTGATCCCTGATTGGGGGGAGTCTCGGTTCGAGTCCGTGGCTGTCGCTGGTCGGGCCTGGTTTCACGAACGAGTTTTGGGACCGCGATTCGTATGAGTTTTGGTACCAGTTCGCGATCTTCGAGATCGGTTCGGCGAACGAATTCTGGTACCAGTTCTCAAGGGCGCCAGGTCTCTCGCCAGTTGGTGTGTAGCTCGACAGGAATGCCGGGGCCGGGAAGTCGACGGTGACCAGGCTCGTCGCTTGACGCCTGCAGCGCGCCGCTCGGCTCGAAGGCGACTTCATCAGCAGGCTGATCGTCAGCGGTCGTGTCGGGGCGCTTGGCTATCAGCGCTCGTCTAATTGAGCCGGGCAACGATCACGGAATTGAGCCACCCGACGTCGTCCGTCCGCATAATCTGTTCCATGTTGCGTCACAAATGCGCGTTTTACGCGTTCGGGTCCCAGTTTGCGAGCTGCTCCATCGGCTCGGTGTCGCCGCTGGTCTCCAGACCGTCGAGCGGGACGCGCTCGTAGAAGTAGAGGACCAGTTCGCTCGCTGCGCCTCGCATCGCCATGTCACCCGGCTCCGCGTCAGCGGCGAGGTCGTCGCAGCGGACGCCGTCGGCGTTGAGGGTCAGGCGCCAGGAGCGGCCCTCGGTCGTGTGCAGGTCGATGGTCGCCGGCTTGAACGGCCAAGGGACGGTCGTCGCCGCGACGGTCGTCAGGAACTCGTCGACCCCCTCGACCGCGACGTCCGTCGGCAGCGGCTGTGCGGCCCCCTGGGTGAGCTGGGCGTCGTGGGTGTGGACGGCGATCTCCTGGATCTGGTGCCGGGCCACGGCTCCGCTGGTCTCCGGGGCCTGCGAGCGACCCCACCAGGTCCAGCAGCCGCGGTCCGGGCCGGCCTCGCGCATCGCGTCGAGCATGAGCTCGGTCGACTCGGCGAGCCAGGCGTCCAGGGCTTCGCGATCGAGGGGCGCGGTCGGGGCGCCCTTCGGGTCCGTCCTCGCCGGGGGCTCAGTGCCCGGGCCCGCCGCGACGATGGCGGCCTGGCGGCGGCGGCCGTCGCCGAGGTGCTGCGCCAGTTCGCGCAACGTCCAGTCCGGGCAGGTCGGGACCTGGACGTCAAGGTCGGGGGCGGACGCGATCGCGGCGCGGAACGCCGCCGAGCGGTCTTCGATCAGCCGCAGGACCTCGGGGAACTCCAAAGTGTTTTGCACCTCGGTTGTCTATCACGGCGCTCCGGCCGCCAGGGACCTGGCCACGGTGTTATGCGCCACGCCCAGGCTGTTGGCGATCTCTCTGACGGAACGGCGTGACGAGGTTATGGGTCATGGATGGATAGCCAATGGTCAGGCTGTGTCGCCGGTCTGTGTCTTGGCTCGGCCGTGGGCCATGCGGTAGGAGCTGGTTCCGGTCTCGATGATGGTGGCGTTGAAGGTGAGCCGGTCGACGATGGCGGCGCAGAGGCCGGGTTCGGTGAAGGTCTTGGTCCAGCCGCCGAAGCTCTCGTTGGAGGCGCCGGAGCTCTGCACGGTGGTCGACGAGGCCGTCCTGTGCCGTCCGATCGGGGGCCCGAGGGTGATGTACGAGCAGCTCGAAGCGCTCCTGATCGCGAGTCGGCGGCTGAACGTCTCGCTCCACGTCCTTCCCTATGAGGCGGGAGCCCGCGCCGGACTGGAAGGAGCGTTCACACTCCTGAGCTTCGCCGAAGAGATCGACCCCGACGTGGTCTACGTGGAGGGCACGGCGGGCAACATTTATGTCGAGAGCGCAGAGCAGGTCGAGCGCTGTAAGCTCGCGTTCGAGCGCATCCGAAAGTCCGCTTTGTCCTCAGACGACTCACTCCAGATGATCAACGAAACCAAGGAAGCCCTCTATCATGGTTGATCTTTCGAAGGCTATCTGAGTCAAGAGCAGCCTCAGCGGCGGCGGGAACAACTGCGTAGAAGTAGCACGCAACCTGCCCGACGTAGTTGCCGTTCGGGACAGCAAGGACCCCCAAGGCCCAGCACCGGTCTTCACTCACTCCGAGTGGGCTGCTTTTCTGACTGGGGCCAAAGGCGGAGAGTTCGACTTGGCATAGCGCGATGGCATTACGGCCATATTGGGATGCTGGGCTTAACTGGCTCTTCACAGACGAGGGTGTAGGCGGTTCGGCCCGCGCGGCCGGTGTCAGGCGAGCGGGCCGATCTCGGCGGTCACGACGTCCGAGAGGCGTTGTGCGGTGCCGAAATCTGGGGTGAGGCGGTTCTTGGTAACCGCGAACGACGTCCCCGTGGCGGGGTTGGCGTAGGCGTAGCTGCCCCCTCCGCCGGGCCAGCCGAACGTGGTCGGTGCCTCGTCCGGTGGGGCGCCGACGCGACCAAGCGGGTAGCCCAGGCCCAGCCGCGCGGAGTTGCCGAAGACCTGGTCGATTCCCTCGAAGGCGACCGTCGACAGTTCCGCCATCTGGTCCGCGGCGAGCAGCCGGCCGTCCAGGATCGCCGCGTACACGGTCGCGATCCCCCGTGCAGTGAAGGTGCCCACTGACGGGGCGTCGGCCTGGAGGAAGTCGGGGCTGTTGCCCATCGACGCCCGGGGTTGTCGTTCCCACGGCGCCAGGATGCTGTCGTGCCCCGGCGGTTCGGCCAGATGTGGCTCGGTGTCCTCCAGCCGGGCGAGCCGGGCGAGCTCGGTCGGGGGCACGCCGAAGTACAGCTCACCGACGATCCCGAGGGGCGCGGCGACCCAGTCCTGCAACAGTTGCCGCACCGGCTGCCCGGTGACCCGGCGCGCGATCTCGCCGACCAGGAAGCCGAAGGTGAAGGAGTGGTAGCCGGTCCGGGTGCCGGGTCGCCACCGCGGTTCCGCCTCGGCGATCGCAGCGCAGACCCGTGGCCAGTCGGTCAGGTCGTTAGGGCCGAGTCTGCCGGGCATCGCCGGCACTCCCACTGTGTGCGTCAGCACCTGGCGCAGCGTTGCGGTTTCCTTGCCGTGCATCCCGAACTCCGGCCACACCTCCGCCACCGGCGTGTCGTAGTCGACCAGGCCGCTCCTGACCAGTAGGTGTGCGATCAACGCGGCCACGCCCTTGGCGGTGGAGAAGCTGAAGAACAAGGTCTCCGGGGTTACCGGCCGTCCGGTCGTGCTGTCGGCAACGCCGGCGACGGCGTCGACGACCCGATGGCCCTGGTGGTGGACGGCGACCTGCATGCCGGTTTCGGCCCCCGTGGCGACAAGTTCGTCCAGGAGGTCCTGGACCCGGCGCTGGAGGGTCATCAGAGCTCACCGCGCAGCACGGCGTGGCCGGTGTCGGCGTCGAAGGGCACTGACGCGTGCTCGTGAACGATCGTCCAGGCGCTGCCCTGCCGGCGGAGGCAACTCGTCGCTCGCACCCACATGGCGACCTCGGTGCCGTCCCGCATCGTGCCGCTGATCCGGACAAGGAAGTGGCAGAACGCGAGATCGGCTCCGGCGGTGATCTCCAGGTCGCGGATCTCGTGCCCGATCCCGGTGCGGTACGACGCGATCCATCTCTCCACCCGCCCGGTCGTGTCCTCGCCACGGCGAACGAACGGGCCGACCGCGTCGTACAGCACGAGGTCGTCGTCGTAGTCGGCGGTCGCGGCGGCGGCGTCCCGGCGGTCGAACGCCCGGGTGCGGGTCTCCAGCAGCTCGCGGATCTGCTGTTCGCTGTCCGCCGTCATCGCTGGGCCACCTGACGTCCGAGAGCGTCCAGCCAGTCGCCGGTGCCCCGCTCGCGCCACTCGGGCTGTTCCTGGTCGTTCAGGAAGGTGCCCTGTTCGGTGAGCACCAGGCGGGTCCCGTCGCCGTCGCGGTCGAACCGCACGGTGGTAAGCGACACGGTCGACAAGACCTCCCCGGTGAACAGGACCGTGGTGTAGACGATGCGCTGGTCGGGGACGATGTCGTGGTACTCGCTCCTGGCGACGAGATCGACCCCGTCGCCGCCGTGCACGGCCTCGGTGCCGCCGACCCGGAAGTCCAGCGAGTAGCGGCGGTCCTCGTCCGCGAACCACTTCGCCTTCGTGTCGCGGTCGGACCACGCCGCGAAGACCGCGGCCGGCGAGGCGGCGTAGTTCCGCTCCAGTGTGAACGTGCTGTGTTTCACCGAGTGGTCGGTCATGATCCTGACTCCTTCGTCTGGTCGTCGAGGACCGCGCCGAGGCGGTCCAGGCGGTGCTCCCACGCCGTGCGCTGACGCTGCAACCACGCCTCGGCGTTGCGGAGGCCGGCCGGATCGATCTGGCAAGTGCGGACCCGACCGACCTTCTCCGACCGCACCAGCTCGTTGTCCTGCAGCACCTGGAGGTGCTGGACCGTCGCGGCGACGGTCACCCCGAGCTGGGCCGCCAGCTCGCTCACGGTGGCCGGGCCGCGGGTCAGGCGTTCGATAACGGCCCGCCGGTTAGCATCCGCGAGCGCGTGGAACACTCCGTCCGCTGCCTCACGCTTAAGCATGCACTTAACCTTAACCGCCGGACCTGGAAAGTCAAGTGACGGCTTAAGTGTCTTTCAGGCTCCAGGGTGTAGTCGGGGTCAACCCGCCGGTCCCGAGCAGGGGTCTGGCGATGTAGTTGATGAGCTGCGACTCCCTTGGCGACGTCTCCCTCGATGATCGTGGCGTTCCAGGTGGCCTCGGTCAGTGTTCGGGAGGCGACGTACTTCGGCAGGGCGTTCATCGCGGCGGCATCCTGGTCGCCTGCCGCCTCCATCGCGGGGCCGAGCCGGTCTGCACCGACGCCCGCGGCTAATGACGCACCAGGGTGCTCGCCAAGCACCTGACCCAGCAACTCGCTTGCGCGGCGACAGGCCGACCTGCACACCGCGTCCGCCGCACGACTGCAGCAGCTCGACACGGGCCGGTTAAGCTGATGGTGGTTGTTGCAGTGGATCTTGCAGGCGCGCACACGATGGCGTGAAGGAGGGAGTCCGCATGAAGCCGCTCAACGATCTGCGTGAAAGCCTGAACGAGCTCGACGAGATCGAGAGCCACGTCGCCATCATGCGCCGGAAACTGGACCAGGCGATCGACTGGCAGCGACGGTTCGAGGCGGATGCAGCACACGAATTGCGCACCCCCATAGCGGGGCTCCGCGTGAAGCTGGAGGCCGCCCGACTGTACCCTGGTGAGATCGACATCGAAGAGATGCTCGAACGCGCGCTCCAGGACGTGGGCCGACTGCAGGGGATCGTCGACGATCTGCATCTGCTGGCCCAGATGCAGGCCGCCAACTTGGCCACCGAACGGACGCCGGTCGATCTTTCCGAACTTGTCCGCGAGGAGGTCTCCCGGCAGGCCGAGCACGGGTTCAAGGTCCACGTGGACGAGAAGCTCGTGGTCGACGCCTTCGCACCCAAGCTGCGTCGCCTGCTCACCGAACTGCTCGACAACGCCCGGCGGCACGCCCGGCAGACGGTACATGTGCAGGTTCGCCGGAACGGCGGCCAGGCAGAGCTGATCGTCGCCGACGACGGCGAGGGAATCGCCGAATCCGACAGAGAACGGATCTTCGAACGGTTCACCAGGCTGGACGAGGCCCGTTCCCGCGACCGTGGAGGCACAGGCCTCGGCCTGACCATCGTGCACAACATCGCGACAGCCCACGACGGAACGGTGCACGTCGAGGACTCTCCCGTTGGCGGCGCGTCCTTCGTGGTCCGGCTTCCCCTCGCCGCCTGAACCTCCCGCCGGACAGCCAGGTAACAGCTGGGCGGTGCTCGTGATTGCGATCTGAACCTTACTGGTGTCGCCTCGTGCCAGGGTGAAGAGCTCACTGCTCGGATCGGCCCGATGGACGCAATGTAGCTCTACGCGACTGCAGTCACTTTTCGTGTCCCCAAAAAGGTTTTTGCACGCAGACGATCGAGCGCCTGGGCAAGGCGTGCGCGGGCTGCCTGGTGGCCTGGTGCAGAAGGGCAACGACGGACGGCCCTCGCTGCTGGCCTCGTTGAAGCGAGACCGGGCGCGGCGGGCTGGACTCGCTGCCGACGGAGATCACCGAGCTGAGCTCGGTAGGACAGCTCGGGTTCGGGAGGGGTTGGTTCGCGGCCTGTTCGGAAAGCTGGCGGGCACGGGGGATCAAGGTGTATCCCTCGGATTTCAGGGACGCGGTGCGGACGTGCGGATCCCGCTGTTGGCGGCGCTGGATGCGTCCCGGCAGGCGGAGATCGCCGATGCCTCTGCTGGTCGCTCTGGTCCACAAGATCAATGCCCGTGAGGAGCGGCGGGTGGAGCGGCAGCTAACGGCGGAGCCGAAGAAGGTCCGTGGCAAGGAGGGCATCCTCTTCCGGTTGGCGGACGCGGCGATGGGTCACCCGGAGGAGACTGTGCGCGCGGCGCTATTCCCGGTGATCGGGGAGTACGCTGCGCGACCTGGTCGCGGAGGCGACGGCAAACAGCCAGACGTCGGGGCCGTGCACGTGCAGGCAACGTGCGGATTGTTGCGCACCTGGCGCGTCTGGTCACCCCGCCATGTCGACGATCCTGTACGGGTGGGACCCGGCCGCGTGGATCGTCAGGATCTCCACGACGGCCAACCGGCTCCGGGTGCAGGCGGCCCGCGCTCGCCTGTCCGTGAACGGCTGTCAGCTGCTGAGGGTTAGGTCGGCGAGCTGGGCGCGTGCGGTGACGCCGAGCTTCGGGAAGGCCTTGTAGAGGTGCTGCCCCACGGTTCTGGGGCTCAAGAACAGGTGCGCGGTGATGTCCTTGTTCGACAGCCCTTGGGCGGCCAGGTGGACGATCTGTCGTTCCGGCGGGGTGAGCTAAGCGAAGCGGTCGCCGGTGTTGCGCTGGGTGCTCCAGCCGGTCGCGCCCAGCTCCGTGCGTGCCCGGTCGGCCCAGGGGCGCGCGCCGAGCCACTCGAACGTCTCCAGCGCTGCCCGCAGGTGCTCCTGCGCGTCGCTGGTCCGGCGGCTCCTGCGCAGCCATTCGCCGTACAGCAGTTCGGTGCGGGCGCGGTCGAAGGGCCGTTCATGGGCGGCGAGCGCGGCACGGAAGTACGCGTCGACATCCGGGGTGGTGGACAGCAGGGCGCGGCAGCGGGAGACCAGGGCGTCGGTCCATCCCTGCCGCAACACGCCGGCCCAGGATTCCAGGCGGGCGAACGGCTCGGCCGCGCGGGCGCTCCTGCCGCTGCGCAAGGCGGCCTCGACCAGGTCGGGCACCAGGTGCATGGCGGAGGTTCGGTTGCGTGCCTTGCCGTACACGGGCGCCTCCAGGCCGAGCAGGGCCTGCTCCGGGCGGCCCTGGCCGAGGTCGAGGAGCGCGAGCGCGGCCGGATTGGCGGTCGCGGGATCGAGCGGGTCTCCGTGGACGGCGGCGAGCTGGTCCAGGAGCGCGGTGGCCAGGCGTGACCAGGCGGGCTGTCCGGTATCCGCGGCGATGCTCACGGCCTCCTCGGCGAAGCCGCGCGCGTCGGCGTAGTGGCGGCGGACGTACTCGACGCGGGCCAGGAAGGTCAGCGCCTGCGGCAGCAGCCCGACCCGGCCCTCGGCCCGCAGCGTAGCGGTGGCCGCCAGGGCGAGCTGGTGGGTGCGGGCGTCGTAGTCGGCCAGGCCGAGCCCACCCATCAGCAGCAGCCCGCGGCGGTCAGGTCCGGCCTGTGATGAGGTGGATCTTCGACCCATTCTTGCCGCGGTCGACAGGATTCGAACCTGTCACGTCCCCCCTTTGGCTGCCCGCACGCTGACGGAGTCGATCGCGCACCGCGACCAGTCCAGCTCGCCACTGGCGCCGAGTTCGTCCAGCGAGATCCGGTACAGCTTGGCCCACACCCGCGCGGCGCTCCACTCGGTGAAGCGACGGTGCACCGTCTGTCGGGAAGCGCCGGAGGCCGGCGGCAACTGCCGCCAGGCGCATTTGGTGGTGGCCACGTACACGATCGCCGCAAATTCGTCCGATCGTCGACCTGCCGTCGCCCGCCCCTTACGGCCGCGTGGGCACCGGCGGCACAACGCGCTGGCACAGCTCCCACAACTCATCGGGCACCAGTCGCTGAAGGAACACATCAACGAACGATCTAACGACTGACCGCCAAATGAGTCGCGGCTTAAGAATTTCCAACAGAATGATCTTGGGACGATTGATCATCTGTTCTGTAGGTTGATCACCGGTGTTTGACGCAGGCTCGGTTACGGCTTCCCGACGCGTGACGGCCGGTTCAGATGCGGGTGAGTGCTCGGGCGGAGGCTTCGAGGATGTCGCCCAGAGCGGTGCGGGCTTGGGTGAGGTCGGCTATGCGGGAGTCCAGCTCGGCGTACTGGGTTCTGAGGTGATCGAGAACGCATGCCTGGAGCTCGGTGCCGTCGCCGACGAAGCAGGGCATAAGATCGCGGATGACCTTGGTAGGGAGCCCGGCGGCGAGCAGGGTACGGATGCGGGCGACGGTGGCGGGGGCCTCGGGATCGTAATGGCGGTGGCCGCCCTCGCTGCGGCGGGAGGTGAGCAGCCCCTGGGCCTCGTAGTAGCGCAGGAGACGTACGGCCACGCCTGTTTCGCGGGACAGCTCCCCGATCCTCATGTGACCCACCTCATAGGACAGCGGCTTGAATCTGACACCGGTGTCACATCCTAACGTTGCTCACATGACTACGACTTCAACTGCACCAGCGCCCGTTTCGCTCTACGGATTCCTGACCCCCAAGCCCGGACACGCCGACGAGTTCAGGAAGCTCCTGATGGACCTCGTCGAGCCGTCTCGAGGGCACGAGGGCAACCTTCAGTACCACCTCCACGAGCAGGAGGACGGCCGCTTCTTCCTCTATGAGGTCTGGCGTTCGCAGGAGGACCTCGACCGGCACAACGCGACCCCACTGCTGCGCGCCTTCATGGACGCCCTGCCGGAGCACATCGAAGGAGCGCCCGAGGCCTACTTCGGCGCGATGAGGAGTCCCTATCCGGCCATCGTGGCCTGACCGGAGGGCTTGCGCAGACTCGAAGAGTTCCTGACGGAGTCAGAGTTTGGCCAGTCGACGCCAGCAGATACGTCCGCCTCGCGTACGTCGACAGCGGAGGCACCGGCCACCCGATACTCGCCCTTCACGGCGCCTTCGGGCGCGGACGCGCATGGATGACCCTCGTTGAACACCTCGGCCCTGACTGGCGCGTCATCGGACTCGATCAGCGTGGTCATGGCCTGTCGGACGAGCCCGGAGACTACGGACGAGAGGCCAGTTTCCCGAGCAAGCGGTTCCCGACACCGGGAGCCCTCCGCTCCGCCATCGGCGAGCAGGTGTTGGGCTTCGGGTCAATCGACCATTTTCAAGAGAACGCCTTCGAGGACGATCGCGGCTGGGGCTTCCACAAGCAGCTCGAGGCCACTCTGGACGAGCAGGTTTCTGCGGTTCGAGGCCCGCTCAGCGTCGTTGGCGAGCCCCGCTCTTCCAACATCCGCCCGCGCAGGAATCCCCCAGCCGGAACAGTAGGGTCCGGCCCGAACAGCTATGTACGCCACTGCTTCGTGAACGGCGGCACGATGGGCGTGGCCATCTACGACGTCGACTTCGTCGGTTTCGGGGAACAACAACGTGGTCGTCGAACACATCGATGACGTGGAAGGCAGCTCCGAAGCCATTACCCAGCTCGGTCCGGCCCGGCAAGGGGTTGGAGTTCGGCAGAGAGCAGTGGCTCAGCGCCCGCAGGACAACCGGGAGCGAACGAGGACCGGGTTTCCGCCGCCCTGGCAGCCGCGTCCGGGCTGTGGCCGCCAGAACACTGCCCCCAGTGCTCTCATCGCGACGCCATCGCGCATGAAGTCGTGGCCGCCACGCCTTTGAAATCACCTGGAAAAGGTCCCGACTCAAGCGCTCGACAGGGCCATGGCATCAGCGGAAGGCCGCGGCGTTGCGCTTGGCCCAGTCGGCGAAGGTGGCGGGAGCACGGCCGAGGACCTTTTGGACATCAGGGCTGACGGTCTGTTCGCGGACGGTGGGGGTGCCGAGAATGTCAAGGGTGGTGTCGGCCACCGGAGCGGGCATGAACGTGAGCATCTGGGCGTGGGCCTCTTCCCGGGTCTGGTCGATGAAGGTGACAGGCTCGCCGATGGCGTCTCCGATGGCGGCCGCGCGCTGGCGTGGGGTCGTTGGCATGGGGCCGGTCAGTTCGTAGATCGCGTTCGTGTGGCCCGGCTGAGTCAGGGTGGCGGCGGCCACGGCCGCGATGTCGCCGGGGTCGATGACCGGCAGGCCCACCTCGCCGAAGGGCGCGGCGATCGTGCGGGTCGCCTTGATGGACGAGGCCCAGGCGTAGGCGTTGGAGGCGAAGCCGCCGGGGCGCAGGATGGTCCAGTCGGTGCCGGAATCCATGACGACCTGTTCGAAAGCGGCGAAGGCCTGCCCGTGTGACAAGGAGTCCGGGCGGGTGGCCACTCCCTGGGAAGAGAGCAGGACGATCTTTCCGGAACCGGCGAACGGGGCGACGACCCGAGCGGGGTCGCCGGCCATCATCAAGTCCCCGCCGACGAGCAGAAAGACCGCGTCCGCCGTGGAGAGCACGTCGGCGGACGGCTGGGAGAGGTCGGCGCGGACGCCGGGCGGCACGTCGCCATCGGTGACGCGGCGGGAGGCGGCGGACACCTCGTGCCCCTGCTCGGCGAGGATGCGGACCAACGTGCGGCCGACATTTCCTGTGGCTCCCGTGACAACGATCACGATGAATTTTCTCGATTCGTGAGTAGTTAGTTAGTCGACTGACTGACTACATAGAACCTAGCATGGATGTGAGTCGTATAGTTAGTCAGATGACTGACTTGAAAGGGTCCGCCCGAGTCCGGACGGCCGGCGCCAAGCGGGAGCGGCTCATGAGGGCCGCGGCCGAAGTCGTGCACCAGCAGGGCGCCGAGCGCACCACCATCGCTGACATCGCGCGGATGGCCGAGGTCCCCGTGGGCAACGTGTACTACTACTTCAAGACCAAAGACGAGCTCGTCGCCGCCGCACTGTCGGAGCACGCACGGCAACTGGACCTGCTCACCGGCCACCTGGACCAGCTCCCCGACCCCCGGGAGCGCCTGAAAGGCCTGATCAACGCCTGGGTGAGCCAGCGCGACCTCGCCGCCCGCTACGGCTGCCCGACCGGAACACTCGCCGTCGAGCTGGACAAACGTAAGGAGGGCGGCTTGGACGTCGAAGCAGGCAAGGTCATCCGGCTTTTGCTCACCTGGGTAGAGCGCCAATTCCGGGAGCTGGGCCAGCCGAACCCCGAAGGCCTGGCGCTCACCCTGGTGGGCGCCTACCAGGGCATGTCCCTGCTGACCAACGCCCTGCGGGACCCGGGGATCATGCAACGCGAGGGCGATCGCCTACTCGCCTGGCTCGACTCCCTTGAAACCAACTGAGTCCGCCGCGCCGTAGCCCAGGACGAGCAGCGCGCCGCTTTGGGCTACAGACCCTTCCCAACCCGCCATGCGGGAACGATCATCCGTCGACCGGGAAGCGATCTTTTGGACTTCTCTCTTGGGCGCAGGCCAGACCATGAATACCCCAACAGGCGCACCCCCTTGGCCGCCTCGACGCTGTTGAGCAACCGGGCGTAGATGATCCCTCGCCGCTGCGCGGGGGCGATTTCCGACATCATCGCAGCCCGCCGCCTGGCCATGGCCAGCTGCGCGACGAGCGCCGGAACGCCGGCGACCGGCACCAGGCCGGCCATCATCGGTGAGATCACCAGGCCCGAGGCGAGGAAGCCACCTTGCGTCAGGACGGTTCTGCCAAGATCGACATCGCTGTTGACGAAGGTGCGCGCCATGATGCCGCCCTGCTGGCCCATGCGGAGCCGGTCCAAGAACGCGGGGGTCTCGAACGGCCCGAGGCCGATGATGCGGTCCATGGCGACGTAGAGGCGGTCGGGGCATGCACCGAGATCTTCTCGGCCCCGATGTACGTGGCGAGCTGAGGCAGCGTGGCCATGGCCACGCCGACCACCACCAGCGGCACGAGCAGGACCAAGAGTTCCCCGGCAGGGGCGCCTCGGACCAGGTCGTCCAGCACGAGCTTGGTGAGCCAGGCGACCGCGACGGGCAGGCCGGCCTGGATGAAGGCGACAACCGCGTAGCACACCGCCCGTACGGGGCCGGCGCGCCAGACTAAACCTGCTGCTTAGGCGACGCTGCGCCGCGTCGATGCCGTGCTGCCAGGCCAGGTCCAGGCGAGGGGCCCCTCGACCATGGCGTGCGCCTCCGACGCCGAGCAGGCCAGCTGCTGGCTGTAGATGGCCATGGAGCCGCCCGTCGCCACTGGCCCGACATCCGCCTCGACCTCACCGGCGCCACCCTTGTCCGCTTCGACCTGACCGGCTGCCGTTCCTGCGAAGCCGGGTTCGACAGGGCGACCTTCACCGGCACCGCCTTGGGTATGGTCGCCCTGCAGATCGGACCGCTCAGCAATCTCAGAACCTGGCCTGGCGGTTGTGTCTGATGCTGATCCAGGTGGTCTTCAGCTCCGTGTATTTGTCCAGCGCATGGAGCGACTTGTCGCGGCCGATGCCGGACTGCTGAAATCCGCCCCACGGTGTGGTGATGTCACTGTCGTCGAAGTTGTTGATCCAGACGGTCCCGCTCCGCAGTCGCCGGGCGGCGTTGAGCGCCACGTCGATGTCCTGCGTCCAGACCGCGGCGGCAAGGCCGTAGGTCGAGGCGTTGGCGAGCTCGATCGCCTGCTCGGGGCCGTCGAAGTCGATGACGGCCAGCACCGGGCCGAACACCTCTTCCTGGGCGAGCCGGGTGCCGTTGCCGACCTGATCGACGATGGTGGGTTCGACGTAGGCGCCACCGGTCTCCACGCGGGCGGCGCCGCCGCCGAGCACCAGGCGCCCGCCGGCGTCCTGGGCCTCGCGCACCCGAGCGAGGATGCCGTCCCTGCTGTCGTGGTCAATGACGGCGCCGAGCTCGGTCGCCGGGTCGAGAGGGTCGCCCAGCCGGATGGCGCGGGCCTGGGCGGTGATGTGCTCGAGCAGTTCGTGCTTGACGCGCCGGTCGACCAGGAGGCGGGATCCGGCGTTGCACACCTGGCCGGCGTTGAAAAAGATTCCCCACGTCACGGCTCGCGCGATGGTCTGGAGGTCCTGGGCGTCCGCCATGACGATGTGCGGTGTCTTGCCACCGCATTCGAGGCTGACCCGTTTCATGTTGCTCTCCCCGGAGTAGCGCAGGAAGAGCTTGCCGACCAGGGTGGAGCCGGTGAAGGCCAGCGCGTCCACGCCGGGGTGACGGCCGAGGGCCTGCCCGGCGGTCTCGCCGAGCCCAGGGACGACGTTGAGCACGCCGGCCGGTAGGCCGGCCTCGACGGCGAGCTCGGCGGCGCGCAGCGCGCTGAGGGGTGACTGCTCGGCGGGCTTGAGCACGACGGAGCAGCCGGCCGCCAGGGCAGGCCCGAGCTTCAGGCAGGCCATGTACAGGGGGAAGTTCCAGGGGGTCACGCATCCGACCACCCCGATCGGCTCGCGTGTGACGGTCGCCAGTACGTCGCCGCCGGTGGGCGCGGTCTCGCCGTACACCTTGTCGATCGCCTCGGCGTACCAGCGGACGGTCCGGATGGCGGCCGGAACGTCGACCGTACGGGCGTCGGTGATGGGCTTGCCCACATCCAGCGACTCGGTCAGCGCGAGTTCGTCGGCGTGTGCCTCGAGGAGGTCGGCCCAGGCGAGGAGCACGCGCTTGCGCGCCCCCGGCGGCTGGTCGCGCCAGCGGCCGTCGTCGAAGGCCCGCCGGGCAGCTCGCACGGCGACGTCGACGTCCGCGGCGTCGCAGGCGCTGACCTCAAGCAGAATCCGGCCGTCGATCGGGCTGTGGTCGGCGAAGGTGGCTCCGTCCTTGGAGGACGTGCGCACACCGTCGATGAAGGGCGTGCCGCGCAGACTGATCGACGCGAGTGCCGCGTCCATCGTGTCCGTCGGCTCGGTGTATGCGTTGTCGGTCATGGGGCCGGTCATGGCTGCTCCGGGAGGGTGATGGAGTTGAGCGCCTGGGTGAGGTCGTGGATCAGATCGGCCGGGTCCTCGAGTCCGACCGACAGCCGTACATAGCCTGGGGAGATGCCCAGAGAGGCCAGTTCCTCGGCGCCGAGCTGGGAATGCGTGGTGCCGGCCGGGTGGGTGATCAGGGTTCGGACGTCACCGAGGTTGACCACGTGGCGCACTATCCGCAGGCGTGACACGAAGTCGGCGGCCGCTCCATAGCCACCGGCGAGTTCGAGGCCGATCAGCCCGCCCCGGCCGCCGAGATAGCGCCGGGCACGCCGTGCGTCGTCACCGCTGTGCAAAGACGGGTGGTTGACGCGGCGCAGCGCCGGATGGCCGTGCAGGTGCGAGGCGATCACACGGGCGGTGTCACAGTGGCGGGCCATTCTCAGCGGCAACGTCTGGATGCCCTGCACCAGCCGGCTCGCCGCCGAGGCGGCGAGAGCGGGCCCGAGATCGCGCATGAGCGTCCGTCGCAGTCGCACCAGGTACGCGCTGGAGTTTCGGGCGCCGGCGAGTGTGGTCCACACCTGCCTTCGGTAGGCGGGGTCGGGTTCGGTGAGCAGCGGCAACCGAGTGCCGGCGGCGCCCCAGGCGTAACGGCCCGTGTCGACGATGACCCCGCCGAGGGCGGTGCCGTGACCGCCGATGTACTTGGTGGCCGAATGGACCACCACGGCAGCGCCGTGCCGTCCGGGGCGGCACAGCACCGGCGCGCACGTGTTGTCCACGATCAGCGGTATGCCGATCCGGTCGGC
Organism: Nonomuraea terrae; assembly: GCF_044465245.1. Classification (NCBI taxonomy): domain Bacteria; kingdom Bacillati; phylum Actinomycetota; class Actinomycetes; order Streptosporangiales; family Streptosporangiaceae; genus Nonomuraea; species Nonomuraea terrae. Next base: position 773,135 of record NZ_JBITLL010000008.1, read on the forward strand.
GACGTCGGCGACCTGCCGGATCGGGAATGTGCGCAGGGACGGGTTCGGCATCGTCTCGCCGTACAACGCACGAGTGGTGTGGTCCGCCGCGCGCGCGAACGCCTGCGGATCGCATCCGTCGACGAATCGGGTCTCGATGCCCCATCGGCGCAGGGTGTGCGCGAACAGCGTATGGGTGCTGCCATACACGTCCGAGGAGCAGACCAGGCTGTCGCCGGCCTGACACAGGTTGAGAACGCTCAGCGCGATCGCGGCCATGCCGGAGCCGGTCGCGACCGCACCCACGCCCTCTTCCAGGGCGCTGACCCGCCGCTCCAGCTCGGCACAGGTGGGATTGGCGTAACGGCTGTAGGTGAACGCCTCGCCGAGCGCGTCCTCACCGTAGAGCACTCCCGCCTCGGCGACGCCTGGCAGTTCGAAAGAGGCCGTCTCGTACACCGGCCAGGCCACCGGCCGGATCTCGGGCCCCGTTCGGCCGGACGTGCCGCCGGCCAGCAACCGCGTCTGCACGTTCCAGTCACTGTCCTTCACGAGGGAGACCATAGCGGGACATCAGCCTCCGTGTCACAGCAACAATTGCTATGATGCCTACGAAACGATGGCTTTTTAAGCAACCGGCCGCCGAAGGGAAAGACAGAGATGGAGATGGGAGACAGTGCCGCCCTGGATGCGATCGACCTAGCACTGCTGGCCCGGCTTGCCAAGGACGGCCGCGCGAGCCTGACCGATCTCGCGCGGGAGGTCGGCCTCAGCCGTCCCTCGGTCGCCGACCGCCTCCGCAAGCTCGAGAGCACCGGTGTGATCACCGGCTACGCCGCTCGCATCGATCCGACCCGCCTCGGCCTTCCACTGCGCGCGCATGTGCGACTGCGCCCTCACCAGCCCAACGCCCGCGCTCACGGGCTTCGCGAGAAGTTGCTCGCCCTCGGCCATGTGCTCAGTTGCGTGCATGTCACCGGCGACGACTGCTACGTCATCGAGGTGGCCGCCCGGAGCCCGTCTCATCTCGAAGAGATGATCGACAGCCTCACCGGGATCGGACGCACCACGACCCTCCTCGTCCTGTCCGATGTGGTAAGCCTGTCCGACGTCGATATCAAAGCCCTCCTGCGCGCCCCCGATCCGGAGTCGGACCTTCTGCTCCAACCGGAGTGCGTACCATCGAGCCACACATCGCCGCTCCTGCCGGGCGAACAGTGACAGGCGGGTCCTCGGCAGTGCCGAGGCGGGGCAGGCGGGGAGAGCGCCGGAGTCGAACGAGCAACCGGCGGTACGCGCCGAGTGATCCACGTTGATCAGTGCGAGGCGGTCAGGGTGGCCAGGTAGTCGTCCAGGAGCTCGACTTGTCGCTGTGGCGGGAACGCTACCGGGTCGAACAGGGCCTGGACCACCAGGCCGAGAATGAAGGATTGAGCGCCGACTGCGATGCGGACGGGGTCACCAGGGGACAGTTCGCCAAGTTCCTGGGCTGCGGCCACCCGCTCGCTCAGCCGGTCCCTGCTCTGGCCGTACTTGCGGGCGTAGCCGGTGCTCAGGTCGGGGTCGGAGAGCGCGGCGTCCCAGGAGGAGACCCAGATGCGGTTGCTGTCAGTGGCCTCGGGGGTCAGCGGCAGGATGTCCAGCAGTGCGTCCCTGAGGGCGGCCAGACCGTTGCCCGCGTGGCGGCGAGGGCGGGATGCGGTGCGCTGTTCGAGCAGGTCAAGGGCGTACTCCACCAAGGTCTGCTTGGTGGGGAAGTAGTGCGTGAGCAGGCCGGTGGTCGCGCCAAGTTCGGCGGCGACGGCGCGCAGGGTCAGGCCGGCGAAGCCGCGTGTGGCCATTACCTGCCAGACCGCTGCGGAGACGTCGCGCCGGCGAGCCTCTTGATCTCCCTTGGTGCGTGGCATGCTGCTACGGTACATTTACGTAACGCTTGTTATGTGAATGGAGGGCTTTTCATGTTCTCGCTGCCGCTACGCGACGGTGCTCGTCTCGGGCCGCTGGAGGTCTGGCATGCCGAGGAGTTCGCCGACCATCTGGACCGGGCCCGCGAGCACATTCGTCCCTGGGTCGGCCCTTCGTTCGTCACCGACGACGTGGAGGCGGCGCGGGCCACGCTCAAGCGGTACGCCGAACGCCAGGCCGGCGACGGTGCGCGCCTGTATGGCATCTGGCGGGATGGGGTGCTGGTCGGCGGTGTGATGTTCACGGATTTCGATGCCGCTCTCGGCTCGTGTGAGATCGGTTGCTGGCTGGAGCCGTCCGCTGAGGGCCACGGACTGATCACGCAGGCGTGTGGCACGTTGTTGGACTGGGCGTTCACGTCCCGAGGGCTGCACCGGGCCGAGTGGCACTGCCGGGCCGACAACGAACGCAGCTCAGCTGTGGCCAAGCGGCTCGGCATGACGCTGGAGGGTGTGCGACGCGAGGCATGGCCGTACAAGGGCGTGCGCTACGACAAGCAGATCTGGGCGGTCCTTGCTTCCGAATGGCGGGCATGAGCCGGTGACCGGCAGTGCTCGGAGCGGTCGAGCTAGAGGGCCTGCTGAGCCATGGTGCGCATCACGAAACTGTCCTGGCCGGTCACTCCGGGACTCGGCTGCGAGCGCGTAGGACTGCAGGTAGTAGCGCTGAGCCAGGCCCTGCTGGCCAGCGTCGTAGGCTTTCGCCCGGCCAGGTGCACCGCCCGGGCGGCGGCCGAGAGCATCTGCTGGCGTACCTGCTCGGCCGGTGGCGCAGCAGCTGGCCGACCTCCGATAGTGGCGCCTCGGCCCGCCGCATCGCGGTCGCGGCGGCGGTGGCGCAACTGGTGCGCGCTGGCCGGCTCCAGCCTGGCTCGCAGGCAGGCGCGTTTCACGGCATGGCCGACCGTCGATGACGTGACCGTCTGTATGGGGCACGGGCGCGGAGGAACAGCATCCCGCTGGCAGCGTCCTGCCGGCGGGCATGACGGCAGTAGTCCGCGATCGCCGCGCCGACGTCAGGCGTCAGGCGTCAGGCGTCAGGCGTCAGGCGTCAGGCGTCAGGCGTCAGGCGTCAAAGGGTGCCGCTCGTCGCGTCCGCCCTTACCGCGGACCAGGATCTTTTCGGCCCGCCAGTCGATATCGCCGACACGGGCCGCGGCGGCTTCCCTGGGCCCCAGTGAGAACCGAGCCTTGACGGCGCTCGCCGCTATCGCTGGTTCGCCGACAGGCTCGTCCGGTGCAGGGCGGGCTTGTCCGAGGCGAGCCCGGTGGGGCCGAACAGAGCTGCTGGCCACCGATCGACATGTTGCCCGACGCAGGCACGACCCGGTCGACCTCGATCGCCTGGCGCGACAGCGGATCGACCATGCTCGTCAGGGTGGGCTCGGGCACCTACTGCCGCTACATCGGCCCGCCACATCGGTGACCTTCGCCCCGACAACACCTCAATCACCGCGTAATAGCGCTGCTCCAGACGCTCAGCTCCACCAATGCCATCCCGGCCTCCCCGAAGCGTCGATACACCGCGAGCAGGCACAGAAGACGATCAAGGTGTCAAGCGCCGCGCGAGACAGGACACGTTTCTCTATGGGATGCAGGGAAACGTTCAGCGCTGGTGGTCAAGGCGTTCAGGACACAGTTGACCAGAGGGTGCTGGCGAGTGCCCTGACGGATGGCGGCATAGAGCGTGCGGTGTATGCCCGGCTGATGGACACCGAGCAGTTTGACACCGGTGGCGTCCTCCAACGTGGGAGGCGTGGCGATGGCAGGCAGGAGGGTAATGCCATGACCCGCACTGACCAGGGCGGCGGCCACCGTGAAGTCCCCGCTATGCGCCACGACGTGCGGCTCGAAGCCGGCCAGGGCGCAGATACGCTGCAGCATGGTCTCGCAGGAACTCCCGGCGGCCGGGGCGATCCAGCGCTCGTCACGCAGTTGCGCTAGATCAACATCAGGTCCCCGGAGGGGATGATCGCAGGCTATCGCGATCAGTAATGGCTCGGTGAACAGGTCGATGCGGTCGATGTGCGCTTGCGGTCGCTGTGGTGTCAGGCCATACTCGCCGGCCAACACAACGTCGAGATCGCCGCGCGCCAGGGCGGGAAGGCTGTCTTCCGGTTCGCATTCTTCGATGCGCAGATCCACGTCGGGCGCCGTGGTGCGCAGTGTGGTCAGCGCGGCGGGTAGCAGCGTCCGGCCTAGCGTGGCGATGGTGCCCACGGCGAGTGTCCCGCGTAGGTCCCCGTCGAGGGAAGCGAGGTCCGCCTCGGCGGCCTCCAGGCCCGCTAGGACCTGACGCGCGTGACCGGCCAATCGATGCCCGGCGGCGGTCAGTCGAGCGGTACGCCCGCTGCGGTCGACCAGAAGCATGCCGACCTGCCGCTCGAGGGCGGCGATGTGCTGCGATACGGCGGGCGGTGTGAACGTCAACGCTCGTGCGGCGGCGGCGATGCCACCGTGTTCGGCTACCGCGAGCAACACCCGTAGGCGACGCACATCCAGCATAAAGTGATGCTACATGGGTGGCGAAAAAGTCGTTACTAGCGCTTACGCACCCGCCACGGCAGGCTTGGGTCATGTTCAGTGATCGACGGGTGGCCGCCGCCGTGGCCGTCACCGTGCTGTTGTGGTCTGCGGCATTCGTGGCCATCCGAGTGGCTTTACCTGGCTTCGGCGTGGCCGGCCTGTCGGTGGGCCGGCTTATGGTCGCTTCTCTGGTCCTCGCGGCAGTCGCCCCGCTGCTTCGCGTACGCCGGCCTGCCCGCGCCGACCTACCCCGCATCATCGGCTGCGGACTGACCGGGATGACCGCATACCAGCTGCTGCTCAACGCCGGTGAACGCAGCGTGCCCGCCGGTACCGCGAGCTTGTTGGTCAACACGGCTCCCATCGCTGCCGCCGTGCTCGCCCTCATCGTGCTGCGCGAACCATTGAACCGGCGAAGCATCGCCGGCCTGACTCTCGGGTTCGCAGGCGCCGTCGTCATCACCTTGGTGCAAGGCGGCGGCCTCACTCCAAGCCTGGACGCAGGCCTCATACTCGGCGCGGCCATCGCGCAGGCATCGTTCTTCGTGCTCCAGAAGCCTCTGCTGGCCCGTTACAGCGGAGTGGAGATCACGTCTTACGCGATATGGTCGGGTACTGCCTTGTTGTTGCCGCTGCTGCCCGCCCTGATCAGCGAGGTGCCGCACGCTTCCGGCGAAGCGCTTGTGGCCCTGCTCTTTCTCGGAACCGCGCCCAGCGCACTCGGCTTCATCACCTGGGCCTACGCCCAAGCCCGCCTACCGGTGGCCACTGCCGCCAACACGCTCTACCTCGTGCCGTTCCTGGCGATCGGCATCGCCTGGGCGACCCTCAACGAAAGCGTTCATTCAGCCGCGCTGCTCGGCGGCCTAATGATCCTTGTCGGTGTTTTCATCAGCCGAAAGCCCAGCTCGACCAGTCCTGGTCAGATCAACAACCCGTCTGGAAGATCATTGCCGCGCCCCACGCAGACCGCGGCCGACTGAGCACGGATCCGACGAACTGCTTGGCCGTAGGCGCATGTTCGGGGTCGGTGAGCCATTGCGCGGCGAGCCCGACGAGCAGCGCGAAGTAGCGTGAGCCGGCCGCCTGAACCTCGTCCGGATCACTGCCGGGGCCGAGGCCGGCGAACGCCCGCGCCAGCGAGGCCCGCGCTACCTCCTGCCCACTCGCGATCATCTTCCGAATCTCGCCATCCTGCCGGGCGCATTCGCTGGCGTCCTGCCCTTCGCCATCGTCAAGACGGGCAGCCCTCTGCCGGCGGCCGCCCCCTCACCTACGTGGTGCCGGTCGTCGTCGGGATCGCCGTCACGCTCGGCGTCTCCTCTCTCGTGGGGAGGCGCATCATCCGTATGGCCCTCGCCGGCTAGTGCGGTGACCACATAGGTTCACCTGGCCTGTAGGAACCGCAGTTCAGGAGGTGACCGTCGCCCTCAACACGGGCAACAACACCATCACCATCGCAACGACGGCGACTCCGCTCCAGACCTGGACAGGATCCCCTTGGGCTCGTAGCCGAAGGGCCTACGGGCCGTGTACCCCCAACCGGGAGGGTCGCCTGGCATAGGTGGCGGCCGCCACCGTCCGGCAGGAGGGCTGGCGGCCTTCTGCGCGCGCCAGAGCGCACCCAAGCCGGCGCAGCGCTTCATAACCCGGATGCTCAACAACAATGCCTCACGCACTTGCAAGGCGAGCTCGACAGCGCGCCCCGCCGCGCGCTGTACGGGCGGCCCCGCCGATCTGGAGGGGCATCCTCATCCCAAGCCGGGATTGTTCCCTCAGCCGCATCCGTGGCTCCGTGGCGAGGCGCGTGAGCGGCCCGCGCCGCCCGAACCCCAACGACGAAACGGGCATCAACTCTCCAACCGCCCTGTGGCAGTCCCTCTTGGTAAGGTCACATCAATGCGCATGAAGATTATTTCAGTCCTCATTTCTGGTGTGGTGAGCCTTCTGACCACGGGGTGCGCAGGTGGAGGTGACGGCTCCGACAGCGCCACTGCTGAGCCGGCACCGGCCGCCACCGTGCTCCCGCAGAAGCTGGCCGAGCCGCCTGCGATGCCGGAGGAGGAACCGTCCCCGGCCGACGACGCCACGTTCAGCGAGAACCTGGCGTACGAGTTGCGCCGCAAAACCCTCGACATGGCCAAGGCCGCAGGAAAAGTCACCGCGACGTGCCCGAAGAATGTGGCCGCGAAGAGCGGTACGCGGATGAGCTGCACGACCACCTATGAAGGACTTGAGGTGGTGTGGGACGTGACCATCGGCAGGAAGTCTGCCATCTCGGACAACTTGGTCGAATACGAGGCGGCCCCGCGCAAGGGCATCCTCACCCGCGACGGGGTCGCGCGCCTGCTCTACGGCAACTACCGGGACAGCATCGACTACGCCCTCTGTAACGGCATCCCCAAGGCCGTGCTGGTGCCCCTCAACGCGAAGACCACGTACGTATGCGAGGTCGTCTTCAAGGGCAAGGAGCCGACGGGGTATGCCGAGGCGGTACGAGCCACCGAGGCGGGACCGCGCGTCTGACCTCCTCCGTGCCCGTGACCATCCGGGCAGGCTAGTGTCATCCGCCTAAAATTCGTCGGGTAAGTCCGTATGGTGTTCTTTGTGGCGCATCCAGGTCCGTCCGCGGTGGAGATCCGCTTATCCGAGGGTGAGCAGGCTCGACTGATCGGTATGTCGGCCTCCCGGTCCGGGCGAGGATCGTGCTGGCGTGTGCGAGGGCGGGAATCAGCACTGCGCAGGTGGCCCGAGATCTGGGCCTTGCCGAGAGTACGGTGCGCAAGTGGCGTTCGGCGTTCGCCCGGGGCGGGCTGGAGGCGTTGGCCGACGACCCGCGCACGGGCCGGCCCAAAGCGGAGCTGACGGTGTCCGATGCCGAGCGGGCGGTGCTGCAGCGGTGGGCGCGGCGGGCCAAGGCCGCGCAAATCGTGGCGATGCGCGCGAAGATCGTGCTGGCGAGCGCGGACGGCAAGGACAACAAGCAGATCGCCGAGCAGCTGCGGGTACACCCGGACACGGTGTCCAAATGGCGCCATCGGTTCCTGAAGTCACGACTGGATGGGCTGATCGATGAGCCACGCCCAGGCCGCCCGCCGCCGATCAGCCTGGACCAGGTCGAGCAGGTGGTGGTAGCCACGCTGGAGGAGACACCGGCCGGCGCCACACACTGGACCTGCGGCGCGGGCACGATGCAGCCGCCGAAGCGCTGCGGGAGGTCTTCCAGGAACTGCTCGCCGACGAGCTGCCGCTGCGCCGCATGGGAGCCCTCGTCGCGGGCACCGACATCCGCCACCCGATGCCCGGCACCGGCCTATCATCCGCTGGCCGGCGCCTTCGCTCCCGACCTCACCCTGCACACCGGCCAGGGCATCACCAGCGTCGCCAAGCTCATGCACCCCGCCCGGCCCGTCCTGCTCGACCTGGCCGACCGCCCAGAGCTCCGCCAGACCGCCCGGGACTGGCGGCATCTCCTCGACGTCCACACCGCCAAGACCGACGATCGACCGGCCGACGCCCTGCTGATCCGCCCGGACGGCCACGTCGCCTGGGCCGCCGGCCTCGACGAATCCACGGACAGCGCCACGGCCACGCTGCGCGAGGCACTCTCCGCATGGTTCGGAACGCCTTGAAAGGCCAAGGCGGCCGAGACCCAGACCGCTCTCAAAGACGCCGCGCGCCGGTTGTTCATGGAGCGCGGCTATCTGAACACCAAGATCACCGACATCACCGCAGCGGCCGGCCGGGCCACCGGGTCGTTCTACGACCACTTCGCCGGCAAGGAGGAGCTGCTCCAGGCTCTGATGGCCGACCTGGAGCAACAGGCCGACGCCGAGGTCGCGGCCTGGGAGCACCCGCGCGACCATGACCTGTCCGATCGCGATCAACTGCGCCGGCACCTGGCCGTCGCCTGGCGCGCCCACCGCGAGCATCTCCCGGTGATTGTGGCCCGCTTCCAGTCGGTCATGGCCGACAACCCCACCTCCGGTCGGGCTTGGACCACCCTGACCGCCGAGACCGACACTTTCCGCGACCACCTGGAGTGGCTGCGCGAACAGGGACACCCGCTGCCTGGCGACCCCACTCTTGTGGCCGCCGCGATGGGCGCCATGCTCTCGATGTTCGGCTACGCCGTACTCACTACCGGACAGGGCGCACCGAACGCCTCCGACGACGAGATCATCGACACCCTGACCAACCTGCTCCTGCACGGCCTTGCCGGCGCCGGAGCCCCCGACCTCACAGACCCGGCCACCTGAACAGTCGGTTCACACCCGCGCGATCATGCCCGATCCAGCTCAGAGGCACGTCCAGAACGCACGGTGACGGTTCTGGTCGCGGCGGGGTTCGTGTTGGCCGGGTCGGTGGAGGCGGGCGGCAGCCTGAGATTCGTCCGGGATGTGGCGGTTGACGGAACCGGCGGCCGGCCGACCGATGAGTTCCGGGTCGTGCGGAGGTCACAGCCGGCAGACTGACGCGCTCGTACCCCGAGGAGACGCATGGCAAAGCTCATCTACTCGATGATCACCTCGCTCGACGGCTACGCCGAGGCGGCGGAGGGCGACCTCGGCACCGGGGCCGACGACCAGGAGGTGCACTCTTTCATCAACGACCTCTTCCGCCCCGTCGGCACGTATCTCTACGGCCGACGGATGTACGAGACGATGGTCTACTGGGAGACCGCGCACACCGAGCCTGACCACCCGCCGCACATCCTGCAGTACGCCCGCGACTGGCAGGCCGCGGAGAAGATCGTGTACTCCACGACGCTGGAGTCGGTGTCCAGCGCGAAGACCAGGATCGAGCGGACCTTCGACCCGTACGCGGTGCGCAAGCTCAAGGCCGAGGCTGATCACGACCTCACCGTCGACGGCCCGAACCTCGCGGCCCAGGCGATCGCGGCCGGCCTGGTGGACGAGTTCCACCTGTTCATCACCACCAGCGTGGTCGGCGGCGGCAAGCGGTTCTTCCCCGACGGCGTGCGCCTCGATCTCGAACTGGTCGAGGAGCGCGCCTTCGACAGCGGACTGATCTACGCGCGCTACCGGACCCGCTGAGCCGCACCGGTCGGTGACGCTGCCCGCGGCCGAGCGGGGGCAGACGAGACTGGTCGCGTGGGACGGTGGCAGGGCGATCTCCTTCGTCACCCCTGGGGCTTGGGGGTGGGGTTACCGGTCGGAAGCCAGGCCCCGGGGCGGCCGTAGCGGCGCGAACCGACGGACGTCTTGTCAGAGCGCCACTGCCACGCTGCGGAAACTCACTGGATCAGGTCGGCGTGCGGATGATCCGGCGCTGCCGGGCAGGCGTGGAGCTGCAGATCGTAGCCTCCGGCGACCTCGACCATGGCCGGGTTCGCCGGGTGGGGGTTGGTGATGGACGGCGTGGCGTGAGCTTGATCCTCGTACGGGACCCCACTGCGGGTGCTGTCGTCCCATTCGGTCGAGGCGATGGTCAGCAGCGGCTCCATCTCGGCATCGCAGGCGGGGCAACGACCGGTGGACGGGGTCGGTGAGGCCCCAGCGCGTCCAGCCGCCGACCTTCCAGCCGCCGACCTTCCAGCCGGGAGCGACGGACAACTCGTCACGGTAGAACTCCTCCGGGGCGGGCGCGTAGCAGCCGGCCGGAGCGGCGCCGGCCGCCTGCCACGTTCTCCCATCTCCCAGCCGCTCCTGCACCTCCTCGCTCAACTCCATGGGGTCGGGGTACTCGGTGACCTGCTCCGGGTCGAGCGGCCACGGCTCCGGCACGTAGCCACCGAACTGAACCGCGGCCGGCTCCGGTGGCGCGGTGAGGACGTCGGTGACCGCGGCGGCGGACCGCCAGAACAGCGCGGTCCTGGGCTTGGGCTCCGGCAGGTGGTCAAAGGGACACCACAGCACCTGCAGCAGGTCGGCCCGCCCGGGCGGGCGCAGTCGGGGGACGTCGCGCACGTACAACGGGGCCACGGGCAGCATGGCGACCGGGCCCTCTGGCCATGGGCGGCCGGCGTTGATCCGACGGTCGATCGCCAACTCCTCCGGCGTGAAGCGCGGTCGGCCCGGCTGCCGGCCCGCCGCCGCCCGGATGCGCCGCCGCAGCCGCACGTCCCCCGCGAGGTGGCCGGATTCCGTCCGGCACGTGCGGGCCGTCGCAGTACGGCCACGGCTCGGCGGCGGGCCACAGGGGTGGCGCGCCGACCGAGCTGTCGTGCGGCGACGGCGACCCGGCGCGGGGGTGCAACCGGTCGCCGTGCGTGCCAGCGGAGCCAGTTGAGGAAAGACCGTGGTGACGTCGACCGGCCGTGGCGGGGTGGTACGGCTCATCGTGGCTCCCGATGGCATGAGTCGGTCCGGCACAGTCACGAAGCCCGGTTCGGGCTGCTGATCAAGAGTTGCTCCCCATCCGGATGGCCTGCCGCCATGACGTGGTTGCCTGCTGATTTCGTCCATCCCCCTATGTCGCGCTCCCGGGTGGCGGTTGTCACCTGCGCCCGATCACCGGCGCGGACACCGATCTGGACTACCCGGCCGTGATGGGTTCGCGGGAGCGCCTTTGGTCCATCTACGGCGAGGCGTACGGCTGGCCTACGGCCGACATGACGTACGAGCACGACCTGAAGGACCTGGAGCGGCACGCGAGAGAGATCGAGGCGCACGAGTCCTTCAACTACGCACTGCTCGACGACGAGGAGAACGCCCTACTCGGCTGCGTCTACATCGACCCGCCGGAGCGGCACGGCGCCGACGCCGAGGTCTCCTGGTGGGTGGTGGACGACCGGGTCGGCACCGACCTGGAACGCACGATGGACGCGCTGGTCCCGCAGTGGATCGCGGAGTCCTGGTCGTTCGAGCGCCCGCGCTTCATCGGACACGACCTGTCCTGGAAGGAGTGGCTTCTCCTCCCCAAGCTGACCTGAACCCGCCTGGCACTGTCCCGAGGGGCTGTGGCTTCGGCGAGCTGACGCCGCGGCAGCCGTTGAATGATCGCCGAGGTCCCCGGCCGTGCGGCGCTGACCGGCGGTGACTTGGGCCTGGAGGCGTCGATCGGTGCCCGGGTGCCGTGGCCGACGTTAGGCTTGCCCGATGTTCGCGAGCGTCACCCGTTCTGTTCGCTCCTGGCCGGATTCGTGGCGCGCTCGCCCCATGTACGCCAAGGACGGTGTGCTCGCGGCGACGCTCACGCTGCTGGCGTTCGTACCGACACTGTCCGCCATCTCGGCGGAGCTCGGCGACCTGCCCCAGCGCCCGCCCGACGCGCTGGCCGTGGCGCTGGCCCTGGGTCAGTCCGCACCGCTGGCCATCCGCAGCCGATGGCCGGCGGCCTGCCTGGCGGTCATCGGCACGGCCTTCGGGATCCACCAGGCGCTGGCCTATCCGTCGACGTTCGGCAGCATCGGGCTCTATCTGGCGGTGTACGCGGCCGGAGCGCACCAGGTCCGGTTCCGTCGCGGCCTCGCGCCGGTGTCGACCGCGGGGTATGCCGTGCTGGCGGTCGTGCTGGCCGGCCTGGGGTCGCCCAATCGAGTCCCGGACTTCCTCGCGTTCTATCTGGCTCTGGTGGTGATGTGGATGGCTGGTGTGGGGATACGCAGGTGGCGGGCGGACGAGGCGGAGCGCCGGCGGCTCAGCGCGGATGTGGCCAGGGCCGCCGAGCGGGCACGCATCGCCCGCGAGTTGCATGACGTGGTCACGCATCATGTGACCGCCATGGTGGTCCAGGCGGACGCGGCACAGTACGTGATCGGCGCGGCGCCGGATCGCGCCGGGGCCGGGCTCGCCGCCATCAGCGACACCGGACGGCGGGCGCTGACGGAGCTGCGGCACCTGCTCGGCGTGCTGGAGGCGACCGGCGAGTCTGGCCCCGTGGACCGCACGCCGGCGCTGGGCAGGATCGGCGACCTCGTCGAGCGGGCCCGGCTGTCCGGCCAGCCCGTCGAGCTGGCCGAGCACGGCGAGCCGCGTCCACAGGCCGTGGACGTGGAGCTGGCCGCCTACCGGGTGGTGCAGGAGGCGCTCACCAACGCGATGAAGTACGCGACAGGACGGCGCACCACGGTCACGGTGCACCACCACCCCGATCGCATCGCCATCGAGGTGACCAGCGACGGGTCCACCGGCTCCGCCCCCGTGGTGCCGTCGGGCGGGCGGGGTCTGGACGGGCTGCGCCGGCGGCTGCGCATGCTCGACGGCGAACTGGTCGCCGCGGGCCGCCCCGACGGCGGGTTCAGCGTCCGCGCCCTCATCCCCGCAAGGAGCCAGGCATGACGGAGACCCCGATCAAGGTGCTCATCTGCGAGGACCAGGAACTGGTGCGGGCCGGCTACATCACCATCTTCTCCGCCCAGCCCGACATGGAAGTGGTCGGGGAGGCCGCGGACGGCCGCGCGGCGGTCGAGGCGGCGCGGCGGCTGTGCCCGGACGTCATCGTGATGGACATCCGGATGCCCATCCTGGACGGCATCGAGGCCACCCGGCAACTGGCCGGTCCCAACACCGCAGCTCCCGCGAAGGTGCTGGTCGTCACCACCTTCAACGTCGACGAGTACGTCTACGAGGCGCTCAAGGCCGGGGCCAGCGGCTTCCTGCTCAAAGACGCGCCACCGGCGGAGCTGGTCAACGGCGTGCGCACCATCGCGCGCGGCGACTCCCTGCTGGCCCCCGCCGTCACCCGCACCCTCATCGGCCACTTCGCCGACCGCCTCCGCCCGGCCGACACCCCCAGGCCGGCCAGGGACGCGGTCGTACGGGCGCTGACCCCCCGGGAGCTGGAGGTGCTCGAACAGATCGCCGCCGGCCTGTCGAACGCGGAGATCGCCGCGAAGCTGTTCATCACCGCCGAGACCGTGAAGACCTACGTGTCGCGGATCCTGGCGAAACTCCAGCTGCGCGACCGTGTGCAGGCGGTCGTTCTCGCCTACCGGGTGGGTCTCGTCTCCGGCTCCGACTGAACCACGCGCGGTCGCGCTCCGCCGGCCCCGAAGACCACTCGCTGCGGGACCACGTCATGGGGACAGGTCAGCAGAACTGACGCACGCCCCCGGTGAGGTCTGTGGATCGGCGCGGCGGGGCAGAGCTGAGCTGATCCGGTGACGGGCCGTTGTGCCCTACCGCGCGATCTGTCGTGCCCTCGGATCACGACGGTGCTTGTTCCCGCGACCTGTCCTGTGCGTACCGCTTGTCCTGTTGGCGTAGCCAGGGCCGCAGTGCGGCGTCCGTCGCCTCCTGCAAGCGGCGACTCATGACAGCGGGATCGTCGCCCGCCGTCTCCAGCAGCACCTGCACCGCGCCGGTGACCGCTCCGACGAAGGCCCCCACGAGTGCGGCCGCCCCGACCTCGTCGAGCTCATCGGGATAGGCCGCGGCCAGGTGGCGCGCGATCTCGCGCTGCGCGTCGAGCTGGAGTTGCAAGCCGCGCCCGCGAACCGCCGGCACACTCCGGATGAGCCGCAGCCGGAGCGCGGCCACCCTGCTCACCATCTCGTCGCTGTCACGGTTCACATTGCGCAGCGCACGCAGCAGCACGTCGGCCGGCCGGTCGTCGGGCTCCCGCGTGGCGATGGCCTCGACGGCGGCCGTGACCCGCGAGTCGCTCTCCGGGAAGAGCAACTCCTCCTTGCTGGCGAAGTAGCTGAAGAAGGTGCGCGTGCCGATCTCGGCGGCCTCGGCGATGTCGGCAACGGTCGTGCCCTCGTAGCCATGCTCCTCGAACAGCTCCACGGCGGCCTGGACGATCGCCTGGCGGGTTCGCTGCCGCTTGCGTTCGCGCAGGGTGAGCTCAGCCATGCCGCAGATGGTATCGCATGGAATGCTGGTCGGCACTCATTGCAAGTCGGCATCGAGTGCAGCTACTGTCCAAGACATGAAGACCGTGCTGATCTCGGGAGCCGGCATAGCCGGAAGCACCCTCGCCTACTGGCTCACCCGCCACGGGTTCGAGCCCACCGTCGTGGAGCGCGCCCGCGGCCGGCGTTCCAGCGGCAACCCCGTCGACGTTCGCGGGCCCGCCCGGGTGGTCGTCGAGCGCATGGGTGTCCTGCCTGAGCTGCTCGCGGCGGCGACGCGCGTGACCCGGCTGAGCTTCGTGGACGACCACGGCAGGCGCATCGGCGGCATGGCCATGCCCTCCGACGACATCGAACTGCCCCGTGCCGACCTGGCCCGCCTCCTCTCCTCGGCGGCGACCGCCGACTACCTCTACGACGACACCATCACCGCTCTGCACCAGGACCCCGGCGGCGTGGACGTCACCTTCGAGAACGCCGCGCCCGGCCGCTTCGACCTGGTCATCGGCGCTGACGGGCTGCACTCGGCGGTCCGCCGCCTGGCCTTCGGCCCGGAGCGGCGGTTCATCGACCATCTGGGCATCTACGTGGCCACCGTGCCCCTGCCCGACCTCGTCCTCGACCCGCACGAGGTGCTCCTGCACAACACCCCCGGCCGGGCCGTCGCCCTGCACCCCGGCACCGGTCGGGGCGGGGCCGCGTTCTTCTTCCGCAGTCGCGCCGTGCCCGATTTCGACCACCGTGACACCGACCAGCACAAGCGGCTGCTCGCCGACGCCTTCGCCGGGGGTTCCTGGCGCATCCCCGATCTGCTCGACCAGGTACCGCGCGCGGACGACCTCTTCTTCGACTCCGTCAGCCGTGTGCGTCTTGGCAGCTGGTCGACCGGACGGATCGCGCTGCTCGGCGACGCGGCCTCCTGCGTCTCGCTGTTCGGTGACGGATCCACCCTGGCCATCGCCGGCGCCGCGACCCTGGCTGATGCGCTGGCCGCACACCGAGACGATCACGCGGCGGCGTTACGTGCCTACGAGTCCCAGCACCGCCGGCTGACCAAACCCAAGCAGCGCTTCGTCTCGCCGGCGTCCCGGCTGCTCATCCCGGCCACCAGCTACGGCATCGCCGCCCGGAACGCCGGCACGCGCCTGCTGTCAGCGGTCTCGCGCACCCGCGCCGCCTGACCGGATGCCACGTTCCGCCCGTACCCCTGAAGAGGCTGACCCTTCCTGGCCGCTGCGCCCTTGACGCGATTTCGCTGCCGACCGGGTCGGTGCGGTGCCCGACGGGGCTACGCGCAGGTTCGGTGGTCAGACCGCGGCGCAACGCAAGGTCCTGATGTCGGCCTCGGCCTGAGCCCGCTACGCGGGTGCGGCGTCGATGGCCTGCCTCACGCCGAAGCAGCCGCCACGCCGGCGCGGGCGGCGTTGTCCGGTGTGAGGACGAGTGCCAACCGCAGCCGCTCGCGCTCGGGACGCTGCACCGTCAGCACCACCTCGGCGAACAACGCGTCGAACTCGGCCACCCGCAGTGGCCGTTCGGCGGTGGGCAGCGTGCAGGCCGACGGCACCCACTCTGGGCCGAAGGCAAGGTCGTGTGCCATACCTCGACCGTAACCCTGTGCCTGGCACCGGTCGCGAGCTCCGCCAAGGTCACGTCGGCGCAGAAGGCTCAACGCGCGGCCGAGCGGGCAGCGAGAAACGGGTTTGCGTCTCCCTCCTATCGGGAACGGCTGGAGCAAATCGGGATCAGATATCGCCAGGCGATACTCCGGGGACGGTTCGTACTACGGGCCAAGGTGAAGCGGTTCGCGGCACTGCCGCCGACTTTCTGACGCGGTCGACCGGAACACCGGCCTCACGCTGCCCCTCACCCCCTCGCAGTGAGCGGAAACTGCATAGGAGGAGGCCCATATGGCTTATCGCATACCGTTGCGGCGCAGGGCCGCACGCGTAGCGGCTGGTGCCGCAGCCATCGCCGTGACGGTGACCATGACCACCGGCGCCGCGGCCGGACAGGCCCGCGCCATCGACTGGAACGCCGTGGGCCGCGCGATCGGCCAGCCGCTCACCACCGAGGCGGGAGGCGTGCACACGGCCGAGTGGCTGCGTACCGACCTGCACGTGGTGAACGCCGGAGTCACCGAGAATCCCGGCATGGAGCTGAACGCCGAGGCGTCGTTCCACCAGACCACTCCCGGCAAGGCGCTCTTGATCGGTGAGGTCACTCTCACCGGCGCCGAAGTGGGCAAGGTGGCCGATCGTCTGGAGCGCGGCGGCGTGCAGATCACCGCGCTGCACAAGCACATCCAGGACGAGACCCCGCGGCTGTGGTGGATGCACTACTGGGCGCAGGGCGACCCCGTCGTGATCGCCCGCACCGTGCACGCCGCCCTGACGCAGACCGGCATTCCGCTCAACCAGCGGGAAGGAGAGGAACATCCCGTCGACCTGAACACCGCACAGCTGGACCGCATCATCGGCACCAGGGGCGAGAACGAGAACGGCGTGCAGGTCTATCACATCCCGGTCGCCCGGAAAGTCGTCGACACCCGTGCTCACATCACCCTGCCGTACCTGATGGAGGCGTCCACCATGCTGGCGTTCCAACCGCTGGGCGGCGGACGTGCGGCGATCAACGGCGACTTCACCATGACGGCCGACGAGGTCAACCCGGTGATCAACGCCCTGCGCGCCCATGGCGTGACCATCATCGAGCTGCACAATCACATGCTGTACGAGCAGCCTCGCCTGTTCTACATGCACTTCTGGAAGACCGGAGACGCCGCGACCCTCGCCCGTGACCTGCGCGCCGGACTGGATCAGGTTCACGCGCCACGACGCTGAGGGGAACGGCCTCCGGTCACACCACTAGACGGTCGCGTCGCCCACCAGACGGCAGATCTTCTTGGAGACGAGAGTGGCGCCGATGCGCCGGTAGAACCGCTGCGCCGCCACGTTCGCCTCAGCGACCTCCCATCGGATCACCCGGCCCTCGGCCAGCTGGGAGATGGCACGCATCAGGTGCTCGCCGACCTTCGCGCCGCGCTCTCCGGAGCACACGTACAGGTCGTCCAGCGCGAGATAGTCCTGGCCGCTCCAGAAGCTGACCCGCTGGAGCCAGGACACGTAGCCGATCGCCTTGCCGTCCCGCTCGGCGATCAGGTATCCGACGTCGGGGCGGGTGAGCAGGTCCGCGAGGCGATCGACGCTCACCGCCACCTGCGCCGCGTGGCCCTGGTTCTCGGCCAGTTCACGCATCAGTGCGCGCAGGGTCGCTGCGTCGTCGGCCGTCGCGCGGCGGATGGTCGTCATGGATCACCTTTCGTCGTCGTGAAGTTCAGCGCGGTCATGCTGCGGGCTGCTCGGCCGTGGTCGCCGGCTGCCCGGTCGGAGGGACGTGCCGGAGCCTGACCGCCGCCAGGATCGCGGCGACGGCGGCGATCACGGCGGAGATGACGGCGGCGACATTGAGCCCGCTGGTGAAGGCCTCGCGGGCTGGGACGAGCAGTGCGGCGCCCAGGTCGGCCGGGAGCCCCTGGGCCGCGGAGACTGCTCCGCCGAGGCTGTCGCGGCCGGCCGAAGCGGCCTCGGGCGGCAGGTTCGCGGGCAGTGTGCCATCGGTCTGGGCGCGGTACACGGCGACTCCCAGGCTGCCGATGAGCGCGATACCGAGCGAGATGCCCAGGTCGCTGCAGGTGGTGGCCAGCCCGGAGGCCGCTCCCGCCTTTTGCGGTGGTACGGAGCCGACGACCATGTTGGTGGTCAACGCCATGGACGGCGCGACGGCGGGGTAGAGCACCATGAAGCCCGCGACCAGCAGCGGCAGGCCGCCGACGGCGCCGACCTGGGTGAGCATCAGATAGCCGATCACCTGGACGACCAGCCCGGCGGCGATCAGGTGGCCAGGACGGACGCGGCGTACCAGGACCGGCGAGAGGGTGGAGACGACCACCAGCAGGGCCGCGCCGGGCAGCACCCACAACCCTGCCCGCAGGGGCGACAGGCCCTCGACGAGTTGCAGATACTGCGTGAAGAGCAGGTAGATGCCGCCGAGCGCGGTCGCCGAGAGCAGGAAGACCCCCAGCGCGCCGCTGACCGTGCGGTTGGCGAACAGGCGCACGTCCAGCAGTGGCTCGGGCAGGCGCAGTTGGCGGACGACGAACCAGGCACCGAAGGCCAGCCCGAGCCCGATGCTCACCACCGCCACTGCGAGCCCGCCGTCCTTGGCCAGCTCCTTGACGCCGTAGACGATCGGCAGCAGGGTCGCCAGCGACAGCGCCACGCTGAACAGGTCGGGCCTGCCCGCGGCCGGGTTGCGGTGATCGGGCAGCAGCAGCGGGGCGCCGATCGCCACGATCACCATGACGGGCACGCCGACCAGGAAGGCCGCGCGCCAGGAGAACGTCTCCAGCAGCGCCCCGCCGATCACCGGGCCGAGGCCGGTACCGACGGAGATGGCGCCTGACCAGACGCCCACGGCGATGCCGCGCTGCCGCGCGTCGGTGAAGGTGGCGAAGATCAGGCCGAGGGTGGCCGGCATCTGGGTGGCCGCGGCGATGCCGAGCACGGCCCGCCAGACGATCATCAGGCCGGGGTCGGAGGTGTTGGCGGCGATCACCGAGACGACGGCGAAGACGGCCGCGCCCGCGACCAGCAGCCGCCGATGACCGATCCTGTCGCCCAGAGTACCCATGGTGACCAGCAGCCCGGCCATCAGGAAGCCGTAGATGTCGACGATCCATAAGGTCTGGGTGCTGCTCGGCTTCAGGTCCGCGGCCAGCTGGGGGATGGCCAGGAACAAGATCGTGAGCATCATGAACAGCAGCAGGGCGGGCATGACCAGCACGGCCAGCCCGAGCCAGGTCCTGACACCGGCGCGTCCGCCCGGGTCGATCTGTGTGGATGGCTGCAAGGGGAGTCCCTTCAAGTGATTGCCGGACCGCGCGTCGTCAGGGCTTGGCGCGGGCTCCCGGACAGGTGCCCGGCAAGATATACGGTACGGCGGCAGGGTATATCAAGCGGCGGCATACCCCCTTCGGGTTTCTGATCCAGCCGTGCTCGGCACGTTGTCCGCGGGCGGGGACGAAAGCCTTGAACTCATCCGCCCTGGTTCGACCGTACAACCATCTAGTTGTAGGGCACAACTAGCTTCCCGTCCGACATTTTCGGCTATATACCCCGTATCCGTATGATGGCCGCATGGACCATAGCGATCACCATCCGCCAGGACCCACCCGGCTGCCCGAACAGGACCATGCGGGTGCGCACCACCCGGCCGGCTCCACCGTGGCGACCTGGGGAATGGCCGCGCAGGCGACGCTGCACTGTCTGATCGGCTGTGCCATCGGCGAAGTGCTGGGCATGGTCATCGGCACCGCCACGGGGATGTCCGACGTCGCCACGGTGGCGCTCGCGGTCGCCTTGGCGTTCGTGTTCGGCTACGCGCTGACGATGCGCGGTGTGCTCCGTACCGGAGTGGACTTCCGCACCGCGTTGAAGGTCGCGCTGGCCGCGGACACCATCTCCATCGCGGTCATGGAGATCGTGGACAACGCGGTGATGCTGACCGTGCCCGGCGCCATGGACGCCGGACTGACTACGTGGCTGTTCTGGCTGGCGCTGGCCGGAGCCTTCGCGGTGGCCTTCGTCGTGACGACGCCGGTGAACAAGTGGCTGATCTCCCGGGGCAAGGGCCATGCGGTGACGCACCAGTACCACCACTGATCACCTCCGTCGTACGAATGTGGCCGAAAGCGGGGATCGCCTTCGGCCACATGGACGAGGGCTCCTACCTGAAGCGGCGCAGCCTGAGGCTGTTGCTGACCACGAACACGCTGGAGAACGCCATCGCCGCCCCCGCGATCATCGGGTTGAGCAGGCCCAGCGCGGCCAGCGGCAGCGCGGC